>NZ_AP046578.1:0-1867801 GCF_059704425.1 Haemophilus sp. THUN1691
GTGAATCTCTCAAATCTTTGGCAAAGTTGCCTGTTACAACTTCAAGATCAAGTTTCAGCCAGCGATCTTAGCACTTGGCTTCGTCCTTTACAGGCTGATGTGGTGGCGGATAATCACATTGTTTTATATGCTTCTAATATGTTTGTGAAAGGTTGGGTGGAAACTCATTATCTCGCACAAATCCAGCAAATTTGTCAAACACTTGCACAAAATCCTGAACTGCGTATTTCTTTAAAAGAAGGGGTCAAGCCTGCACCCAAAGTAGTGGACAGTGAACCAAGTGGCAATCCTAAAACAGAAAGTGCGGTAGATTTTCAAACTGAATCTAGTGCTTCAGTAAAATTTGAATCTCATCTAAATACTAAACACTTATTTGATAACTTTGTTGAAGGTAAATCGAACCAACTCGCACGCGCAGTCGGTCAAAAACTTGCTCAAGCTCCAGGCGAACCTTCGGCCAACCCTTTCTTTTTATATGGTGGTACAGGTTTAGGGAAAACCCACTTGTTACACGCGATTGGCAACGGCATTTTAGCTAATAAACCAAATGCGCGTGTGCTTTATATTCACGCAAATAACTTTATGCAACATATGGTAAAAGCCGTGCGTGACAATAAAATGGATCAGTTTAAAAAATTCTATCGTTCTCTCGATGCGCTTTTAGTGGATGATATTCAATTTTTCGCTGAAAAAGAAAAAACTCAAGAAGAATTCTTCCATATATTCAATAACTTATTTGAAACTGGTCGTCAAATTATCTTAACATCAGATCGTTATCCTAAAGAAATTGAAAAAATTGAGGAACGTTTAAAATCACGTTTTGGCTGGGGCTTAACAACAGCCATTGAGCCGCCCGATCTTGAAACGCGTGTAGCGATTTTATTGAAAAAGGCGGAAGAACATAATATGAACTTGCCAGAAGAAGTCGCGTTCTTCATTGCTCAACGCTTGCGTACCAATGTGCGTGAACTCGAAGGGGCGTTAAATCGAGTGAAAGCAATGCAAGACTTCAAAGGCGGTGACATTGATATTGATTTCGTACGTGATACCTTAAAAGATATTTTGGCTCTGCAAGAACGCTTGGTTACCATTGAAAATATTCAAAAAGTGGTGGCTGAATATTATCGAATTAAGGTTTCAGATTTAAAATCAAAAAGCCGTGCACGTTCAGTGACTCGTCCTCGCCAAATTGCAATGGCATTAGCAAAAGAATTAACAAACCGCAGTTTGCCTGAAATCGGTCGCGCCTTTGACCGTGATCACACGACTGTATTAAACGCTTGTCGCGAAGTACCAAAATTCCGCGAGCAAGACAATAGCATTCAAGAAGATTGGGCGAATTTAATCCGCACTTTGTCCGCATAAAAGGAGAACGCAATGCAATTTAGTATTTCAAGAGAAAATTTATTAAAACCGTTGCAACAAGTATGCGGCGTATTGAGTAGTCGTCCAAACATTCCTGTATTACACAACGTGTTGTTGCAAATTAAAGACAATAGATTGACTATCACAGGCACAGATTTAGAAGTTGAACTCTCTAGTCAAACTCAGCTTTCATCGTCTTCTGAAAATGGCACCTTCACGATTCCAGCAAAAAAATTCTTAGATATTTGCCGCACTTTATCTGATGATTCAGAAATCACGGTTACTTTTGAAGAAGACCGTGCGTTAGTACAATCTGGGCGTAGCCGCTTTACACTCACAACTCAACCTGCAGAAGAATATCCGAACCTCACGGATTGGCAGTCTGAAGTAGATTTTGAACTACCGCAAAATACCTTGCGCCGTTTAATTGAAGCCACTCAATTTTCCATGGCAAACCAAGATGCGCGCTATTTCTTAAATGGTATGAAATTTGAAACAGAAGGCAATTTATTGCGTACTGTGGCGACAGATGGCCATAGACTTGCGGTCTGTACCATCTCGCTTGAACAAGAATTACAAAATCATTCTGTGATTTTACCGCGTAAAGGCGTGTTAGAACTGGTTCGTTTATTAGAAACAAGTGATGAGCCAGCACGTTTACAAATCGGTACTAACAATTTACGTATCCATCTCAAAAACATTGTATTTACATCGAAATTAATCGATGGTCGTTTCCCTGACTATCGCCGAGTGCTGCCTCGTAACGCGACGAAAATTGTCGAAGGCAGCTGGGAAATTCTTAAACAAGCCTTTGTTCGCGCATCAATTTTATCGAACGAGCGCGTGCGTAGCGTGCGTTTAAACTTAAGCGAAAACCAACTAAAAATTACAGCCTCTAATACCGAGCATGAAGAAGCGGAAGAAATCGTTGATGTCAATTACAATGGCGAAGAATTAGAAGTGGGCTTTAATGTCACCTATATTCTTGATGTGCTAAATGCGCTTAAGTGCAATCAAGTTCGCATGCGCCTAACTGATGCTTCTTCTAGTTGCTTAATCGAAAACTGCGAAGACAGCAGTAGCGAATATGTAATTATGCCAATGCGTTTATAATATGGCGATTTCGCGCTTACTGGTCGAAAAATTTCGTAACTTAACAGCCGTGGATCTTGATTTTGATCCCGGCTTTAACTTTTTGGTTGGCAACAATGGCAGCGGGAAAACGAGCCTATTAGAAGCTATTTTTTATCTTGGTCACGGACGCTCATTCAAAAGTGCGGTAACAAATCGCATCATTTCTTACGACGAACCTCACTTCACCTTATTTGGACAAATCCAAGAAAGCCAACATCAATGGTCAGTGGGATTACAAAAACTTCGTCAAGGCAACACGTTAGTAAAAATTAACGGCGAAGATGGCAATAAAATTTCCGATCTTGCTCATCTTTTGCCAATGCAATTAATCACCCCAGAAGGCTTAACCTTACTGAATGGTGGGCCAAGTTATCGACGAGCATTTTTGGATTGGGGACTGTTTCACCATCAAACAAGTTTTTATGCTGCCTGGAGCAACCTTAATCGATTACTCAAACAAAGAAATGCAGCACTTGCACAAAATCAGCCCTACTCCGCTATTAAAGTTTGGGATGTCGAGCTTGCCAAACTCGCTCATCAAGTGAGTCAATGGCGCGCCGAATATGCAGAAGCACTACGCCCTGAAATCGAGCAAACTTGCCAACTTTTTCTCCCTGAATTAGAAATTAATGTCAGCTTTCATCAAGGATGGGAAAAAAATACAGATTACGCAGAAGTTCTTGAGCAAAATTTTGAACGAGATCGTGCCTTAAATTACACATTTTCTGGACCTCAAAAAGCTGATTTTCGTTTCAAAGCGCAAGGATTGCCAGTGGAAGATGTACTTTCTCGTGGACAACTTAAACTTTTAATGTGCGCATTGAGACTGGCTCAAGGCGAGCATTTAATGAAAGAAAAGCAACGCCATTGTATTTTTTTAATCGATGATTTTGCATCAGAATTAGATCAATATAAACGAGCACTGTTGGCAGAACGATTACAACAAAGCGGTTCACAAGTGTTTGTTACAGCCATTACTCAACAACAATTAAAAGAGATGCAAGTCGAAAACAGAAAAATGTTTTCAGTCGATAATGGAATCATTAAAACGTTAGATTAGATCAAAAAGTACGGTGAAAATCACCGCACTTTTATCTTTTTTAGCGCAAGAACGCTGGAATGTTTTTCTCGTATTCTGAGATTTTTTCTTCATGCTGAAGGGTTAAACCTATATTATCAAAGCCGTTTAACAAACAATGACGACGGAATTCATCAAGTTCAAAAGCATAAACTTTATCCCCTACAATAACCGTCATGGCTTCTAAATCCACATGGATTTGTTTGCCTTCATTTACCCACACCCATTGGAAGATTTCTTCTACTTCTTCTTCGCTTAAACGAATCGGTAACATGTGGTTATTTAAGCTGTTGTTGTAGAAAATATCTGCAAAGCTTGGTGCGATCATCACTTTGAAACCATAATCAGCTAATGCCCAAGGCGCATGTTCACGAGACGAACCACAACCTAGGTTTTTACGTGCTAATAAAATGGTCGCGCCTTGATATTGTGGATAATTCAATACGAAATCTGGATTTGGCTTGGTCCCTTCCACATCCAAATAACGCCATTCATGGAATAAATGTTTGCCGAAGCCTACGCGAGTAATGGCTTGTAAAAATTGTTTTGGGATAATCGCGTCTGTATCCACGTTTGCCGCATCCAATGGTACGACTAAGCCTGAAAGTTGTTTAAATCCTGCCATTTTCTGCTCCTTAGTTTAATGTTACGTCACGAATATCAACGAATTTACCGAACATTCCCGCAGCCGCTGCCATAGCAGGGCTCACCAAGTGAGTGCGACCATTACGGCCTTGGCGACCTTCAAAGTTACGGTTTGAAGTAGATGCACAACGTTCCCATTCGCCTAAACGGTCATCGTTCATCCCTAAACACATTGAGCAACCAGGGTTACGCCATTCAGCGCCTGCTTCGATAAAGATTTTATCCAAACCTTCTTTTTCCGCTTGTTCTTTTACTAAACCGGAACCTGGCACCACTAAAATCCGTTTTACGTTATCGGCTTTTTTACGTCCTTTCATCACCGCCGCTGCTGCACGTAAATCTTCAATACGTGAGTTGGTACAAGATCCGATAAATACTTGATCAACTTTAACTTCTTTTAAATTAGTGCCAGCCTCCAAGCCAATATAGTGTAAGGCTTTTTCCGCCGAAGCTCGTTGTACAGGATCTGTCATTTCTTGCGGATTTGGTATGGTTTCATTCACAGAAATCACCTGCCCTGGGTTTGTCCCCCAAGTGACTTGTGGTGCGATGTCTTTGGCTTCTAATGTGATGACCGTATCAAATTTTGCATCATCATCGGATTTTAAGGTTTTCCAATAAGCAACGGCATCATCCCAATCTTTGCCTTTAGGCGCGTGTGGACGATCTTTTAAGTATTTGAAAGTGGTTTCATCGGGTGCGATTAATCCCGCTTTCGCGCCCATTTCAATCGCCATATTACAAACAGTCATACGGCCTTCCATAGAAAGATCACGAATCACTTCACCGCAGAATTCCACCACATGACCTGTGCCACCTGCCATGGTGGTTTTACCGATAATGGCAAGAATAATATCTTTTGCGGTAATGCCTGGCGCTACTTTGCCACGCACTTCAATTTTCATGCTTTTTGCACGGGCTTGCTTTAAGGTTTGCGTGGCTAATACGTGTTCCACTTCAGAAGTACCAATACCAAATGCTAAAGCACCGAATGCACCGTGAGTGGCTGTGTGGGAGTCACCACAGACGATTGTCATACCAGGTAAAGTTAAGCCTTGCTCAGGCCCCATCACATGTACGATTCCCTGCTCTTTCGTTGTTATATCAAATAATTTGATACCCGTCGCTTTGGTATTTTTATCAAGTTCTAACACTTGGATTTTCGCTTGTCCTTCAAGTTTGTTCACATCACGCACTTGAGTAGAAATGCTATGATCCATAGTACCGAAGGTTTTGCTCACTTGACGCACTTGACGGCCTGCAACACGTAAACCATCAAAGGCTTGTGGGCTGGTCACTTCATGGATTAAATGACGGTTAATATACAAAATCGGCGTTTCGCCTTCAGCTTCGTACACCACGTGGGCATCGAATAATTTTTCGTAAAGAGTTTTTGCCATAATTTTTCTCAATTCGTTAGAGTAGTAAGTGCGGTCAAATTTCGGAGTATTTTTGAACCGCACTTTAATTGTTTTTATTAGATTGCGTTAGCGATTAACGTACCCATTTCCGCAGTTGAAACAGGGGCAGAATCATCAGCTAAATCACCCGTACGGTGACCATTTGCTAAGACTTTTTGTACCGCATTTTCAATCGCATCTGCGGCATCATTTAAGTTGAAGCTGTAACGCAACATCATCGCGGCAGAAAGAATTTGTGCGATTGGGTTGGCAATGCCTTTGCCAGCGATATCCGGCGCAGAACCGCCAGCCGGTTCATATAAGCCGAAACCTTCTTCGTTTAAGCTAGCAGATGGCAACATCCCCATAGAACCTGTGATCATCGCCGCTTCATCAGAAATAATATCGCCGAAAATGTTAGAGCAGAGGAGCACATCGAAAGACTCTGGCGCTTTGATTAATTGCATGGTCGCGTTGTCGATATAAATGTGATCTAAGGTGACTTCAGGGTAATCTTTCGCCACTTCAGTCACGGTTTCACGCCATAAGATTGAGGCTTGTAGTACGTTAGCTTTATCCACAGAAGTCACGTGTTTACGACGTTTCATTGCTGCATCAAAAGCCGCATGTGCAATGCGTTCGATTTCATATTTGTAATAAACTTCAGTGTCGAATGCTTTGGTTTGTGCGCCTTCACCTTCACGGCCTTTAGGCTGACCGAAATAAATCCCGCCCGTTAATTCACGCACAACCACCATATCAAAGCCTTTTGCTGCAATATCTGCACGTAATGGGCAGAATTTTTCGAGTCCTTTATAAAGGGTTGCAGGACGAAGATTGCAGAATAATTTGAAATGTTTACGCAATGGTAATAATGCACCGCGTTCTGGTTGTTGATCCGGAGGTAAATTTGTCCATTTAGGGCCACCCACTGAACCAAATAAAATCGCGTCAGCATCATCACAACCTTTTAAGGTTTCTGCCGGTAATGGGCAACCACAATGATCAATTGCAGCACCGCCCACATAAAACTCGTTGAAGTTGAGTTTCAAACCAAATTTTTCTTGGACTTTATTTAATACTTTAATGGCTTCCGCCATGACTTCCGGGCCAATACCGTCTCCTGGTAGAACAGCGATGTTGTATGATTGCATATTATTTTTCCTATTTCTTTCACACTAAAGTGCGGTTAATTTTCTCCCCCTCTTTTGTCAAGAGGGGGACTCAATCAATTAATGATGTTTGTGGCTTTTAATATCTGCCACTTTATGTGCACGATAAATGGCATTAATTGCATGCACTAACGCTAACGCGGAAGATTCAACGATATCTGTTGCTAAACCAACACCATGGAATTTACGCCCTTCGTTTTCAACGACAATATCCACTTGCCCTAATGCTTCTGCCCCCTCGCCTTTAGCGGTTAAGTTATAGTGAGACATTTTGATTTCTAAGCCAGTTAAATTTAAGATGGCGTTGTAAACCGCATCCACTGGGCCATTGCCGCCAATTGAAGACGTACTTAATTTTTCGCCATCCAATTTCAATTGAACAAAAGCTGTTGCTGGATATTCTTTTGTTGAATGCGCTGAAAGCTTATCTAATACCAAACGATCTTCATCCCCTTGTTGCATATCGATGAACGCCAATGCTTCTAAGTCATAATCGAATACCTGACCTTTTTTATCCGCCAATTTTAAGAACGCATCATACAATTTATCCAAATCATAATCTTGCTCAGTGTAGCCCATGTCGGTCATGTGGCCCTTCACTGCTGCACGGCCGGAACGCGCGGTTAAATTCAATTTTTCTTTTTTCAAACCGATCGTTTCTGGAGACATAATTTCGTAGGTATTTTTGTTTTTCAACATACCATCTTGATGAATGCCAGAAGAGTGCGCAAAAGCATTTGAACCCACAATGGCTTTATTCGGTTGAATCGGCATATTGCAAAGTTGGCTGACCATTTGACTCACGCGATGAATTTCTTGAGTATTGATACGAGTATCCACGCCCATAAAATCCTGACGCACTTTCATGGCCATCACCACTTCTTCAAGGGAAGTATTGCCCGCACGTTCACCAATTCCATTAATGGTACATTCAATTTGGCGAGCACCATTTTGCACTGCCGTTAAAGAATTAGCGGTTGCCATACCTAAGTCATTGTGGCAATGCACAGAAATCACGGCTTTGTCGATATTCGGCACGCGATTGCGCATTTGAGCAATAATGTTGCCGTATTCATTTGGTAAGCAGAAACCAACGGTATCTGGAATGTTTACTGTGGTCGCACCCGCATTAATTGCGGCTTCAACAATACGACAGATATTATCGATGCCTGTACGGCCTGCATCTTCGCAAGAGAACTCAACATCATCCGTATAATTACGTGCGCGTTTCACTGCTGCAACGGCCATTCCTACCACATCATCAAAAGAACGTTTTAACTTCGCTTCAACATGCAATGCAGAGCTTGCAATAAAAGTATGAATACGGAATGCTTTAGCAACTTTCAATGCTTCGTATGCGGCATCAATGTCTTTACCTACGGCTCGAGATAACGCCGCAACACGAGAGTTTTTGATATGACGCGCAATGGTTTGAACAGACTCAAAATCCCCTTGAGAAGAAACAGGGAACCCCACTTCCATTACATCCACGCCTAAGCGTTCAAGTGCTAAAGCGATCTGTAATTTTTCTTTTACCGTCAAACTTGCTTTTAATGCCTGTTCCCCATCACGCAAGGTAGTATCAAAAATAATAACGCGATCTGTCATAACAATGTCCTTACTAAAAGTCCTTCTGAAATCACTCCAAAAGTGCGGTGCATTTTCCTGTATTTTTTAGACAAAAAACCCGCAACTTATAAAGTGCGGGTTTAAAATTGGGTATTTACATCTGACTGTTTTTCATCCACAACTTAGCCGCACACAAAGTGTGAGAGCAGCAGGTTGAGAGATAAAGAAACAATACGAGACATAAATAAAAATCCTTCTGTGTAAAACGCTTTTCATATTACGAATAAAAAACTGGTTGTCAAACTATTTTTTAGCGTTTTATATTAAAAGCAATCATTCAAACACAAGATAAAATATACATTTAACTAATAAATTTAAAATAAAAAGAATATTCAACCAAATTGATTGCAATCAGCAAATTTTTATTATTAAATTTTTTACATTTTCAAAATAAGAAAAATTTTGCAATTTTTTACTCATCAAAAAGAATTTTTGCGATCTATATCGCAAAATGCTTTCAAGTTAATCGTTTCTTTCAATCGTTTTTTCCATACTAAATTTTCAAATCAAAAAGGAAAAAGCATGCACGATATTACTTACACGCTACTCCGCCTAATGCAAGTCCCTAAACTTAGCGGAGTGGGCATTGATAAAATTTTATCCAATATTACGCTAGATGAGTTGCTCAATTATGATGATGTTGCTTTTCGACAAATGGGATGGGGAGCCATTCAAATTCGTCGTTGGTTCAAGCCTGAAACAAAATTTATTGAGCCAGCGCTAGAGTGGTCACAAAAAGAGAGAAATCATTTGGTAAATTATTTTTCCCCTTTTTACCCCTTTCTATTGAAACAGATAGCGAGCTTTCCCCCTCTGCTATTTGTAAAAGGAAATTTGACCGCACTTTCACAACGTCAAATTGCCATGGTGGGAAGTCGCTACTGCACGGCTTATGGTGAATATTGGGCTAAATATTTTGCTACGGAACTATCATTGGCAGGCTTTACGATTACCAGTGGACTAGCATTGGGAATAGATGGGCATTGTCATCAAGCAGTTGTTGATATTCAAGGACAAACCATTGCAGTTTTAGGAAGCGGATTAGAACAAATTTATCCCGTAAAGCACCGAAAACTTTCAGAACTCATTTTGCAAAACAACGGTACATTAGTTTCTGAGTTTTTACCAAACCAAGCACCAATTGCAACAAATTTCCCTCGTCGTAATAGGATTATTAGCGGGCTTTCAGTCGGGACATTAGTGGTTGAAGCCACAGAAAAAAGTGGCTCTCTGATTACCGCTCGATATGCATTGGAACAAAACCGAGAGGTTTTTGCTGTGCCAGGCAATATTCAAAGTGAATTTAGCCAAGGTTGTAATCGTCTCATTAAACAAGGCGCAATGTTGGTGGAAAATGCAAAGGATATTTTGGAAACTCTCTACCAACATTCTATCCATAGCCAAACTGAAATCGATTTTGACCAGATCTCTGTGCCTAATTACACGCCACCACCCGATCCTCGCCGATTGGTGGAAGCACCAAGTCACCCTAAACTTTACTCGCGTATCGGTTACACGCCTGTGAGTATTGATGATTTAGCTGAAGAATTTAACTTGAGTGTCGATGTTTTACTTGTTCAGTTGCTCGATCTTGAATTGCAAGATCTCATCATGAGTGAAAATGGGCTATATAAACGCGTTTAGTGTAAATTTTTATGCTAATATACGCCCATTCTTTTTTCATAAAAGGACGATTATGTTAGCCATTATCTCCCCTGCGAAAACCCTTGACTTTGAAAGTGCGGTAAAAAATTTTCCTGTTTCTCAACCGCACTTTACTGATTACAGCGAACAACTTATTGAGGTTTGTCGTAAACTTTCTCCACAAGCTCTTTCATCTCTTATGTCTATCAGCGATAAATTAGCTGGTCTAAATGTTGCACGCTTTGCAGAATGGACAAAAATTCACGATGAAAATAATTCCCGCGCTGCATTATTTGCATTTAAAGGCGATGTTTATACTGGTTTAGATGCTGATTCCCTTTCGGAAGATGATGTTGCCTTTGCACAATCCCATTTACGTATGCTGTCTGGGCTTTATGGGCTTTTAAAACCACTTGATTTAATGCAACCTTACCGATTAGAAATGGGAACAAAATTATCCAATCCGAAAGGAAAAGATCTGTATGCCTTTTGGGGAAATGTGATTACTCAAGCGGTTCAACAAGCTATAGATGAACAAGGTGATAATGTTCTGATAAATTTAGCCTCTGATGAATATTATAAATCTGTTAAAGAAAACCAGCTTAATGCAAAAATTATTAAGCCAGTTTTCTTAGACAATAAAAATGGCAAATACAAAGTAATTAGCTTTTATGCTAAAAAAGCTCGAGGCTTAATGTGCCGTTATCTTATTCAAAATCGTTTAACTGACATTGAACAGTTAAAAGAATTTGATTTAGCTGGTTATTGGTTTGATTCAGCCTCATCCACTGAAAACGAATTTGTATTTAAGCGAGATATCAATGAATAAAATTTTTGTTATATTGACCGCACTTATACTCTCTGGCTGTGCAACTAAACTGACTCAATTAAATGTTCCTACACAGTTAGAGCACAACGGTAAAAATTATGCCCTTACCGGCAGCCAAGATTTAGAAACCATTGCACGCTATGTTTATATAGCTAAGCCAGATACGCTAGAAAATTGGCAATCTGAAATTGAAATTCTCTTTGATCGCAATCAACCTACGCGTTCAATTAAAGAGCGGATCGCATTGAGAGAACGTATTTATCGTAATACAGGCGTAAAAGATTTCCATTTTAATGCTATTCCAGAAAATTCGACGAATCCACATGAATTAAATGGATATGTCATCTATTCGCCAACGAAAGAAAATCCATCTTGGCAAGTGAATGTGATGAAAGGACGACAATTACCGCAATGTGGCTTTGTTCAGTATCAATATTCACAAAAAGTACAGCAACCAACACTTTCTAAACATTTATCCGTCGATAAAGTGCAACAACATTTGCAAAAATACGTTGTGGATATAGAAAGAAAGCATTTACAAGATTTGAAGTGGCAACTGTTCTGTCAAAAATAATGTAAAAAATTATGCCGGATCAAAATCTCATCAGATTTTGCTAGAGCAGATACCTCTAATGATGTAATCTTATGCCAGTTTCCAATTACGGTTAAAAGTAGGTAAATATGATCAAAAAAATTGCAGTTTTAACAAGTGGTGGCGATGCGCCAGGTATGAATGCAGCAATTCGTGGCGTAGTACGTTCAGCACTTGCAGAAGGTCTAGATGTATTTGGTATCTATGATGGTTACCAAGGCTTATACAACAATAAAATCAAGCAACTAAACCGCTACAGCGTATCAGACGTGATTAATCGTGGCGGTACGTTCTTAGGTTCTGCACGCTTTCCTGAATTTAAGGATCCAAATGTTCGTGCGAAATGTGCTGAAATTTTACGTTCTCACGGCATTGATGCACTTGTTGTTATCGGTGGTGACGGTTCTTACATGGGCGCAAAATTGTTAACTGAAGAACATGGTTTCCCTTGTGTTGGCTTACCCGGCACGATTGATAATGATGTTGCAGGCACAGACTATACCATCGGCTATCAAACCGCATTACAAACTGCAGTCGATGCTATCGACCGTTTACGCGATACATCAAGCTCACACCAACGTATTTCTATCGTTGAAATTATGGGCCGCCATTGTAGTGACTTAACGATTTCTGCAGGTATCGCTGGCGGTTGTGAATATATCGTCGCATCAGAAATTGAATTCAATCGTGAAGAATTAATTCAACAAATTGAACGTAGCATTATTCGTGGTAAACGTCATGCAATTATTGCAATCACAGAACTTTTAACCGATGTTCATTCTCTCGCAAAAGAAATTGAAGCTCGCGTTGGGCACGAAACTCGTGCAACTGTTTTAGGGCATATTCAACGTGGCGGTTCTCCTTGTGCTTTTGACCGTATTCTTGCTTCACGTATGGGCGCATACGCGGTAGATTTATTGCTACAAGGTAAAGGTGGCTACTGCGTAGGCATCCAAAATGAACAACTTGTTCACCATGATATTATTGATGCAATTAATAATATGCATCGTGAATTTAAAGGTGATTGGCTTAAAGTGGCAAAACGTTTGGAATAATCGTTTATTCACTTTATATAAATCACCAAAACTTAATTCATCTTTTTTATCTCACTTAAACAGACACAGCAATGTGTCTGTTTTTTCTTACAAAAGTGCGGTGATTTTTTCTTGAATTTTCTATAAATCATTTCACTTTTAAAGTTTGAAAATAAACGCGACTGCCAGTTCTCCCTAGATGATCTTTTTGCTATAAAAATAGATATCCGATAGAATGCGCCAAGCAAAATAAGGTATAAAAATTATGACAAAGAAAAAAGTAAAACCAGGATCAAATACTATCGCACTGAATAAACGTGCGAGACATGATTATTTTATAGAAGATGAAATTGAAGCAGGTCTTGAACTACAAGGCTGGGAAGTCAAATCAATGCGAGCAGGCAAGGCAAACATTAGTGATAGTTATGTCATTTTTAAAAATGGCGAAGCCTTTTTATTCGGTGCAAGCATTCAGCCATTAAATGTTGCATCAACGCATATTGTTTGTGATCCAACTCGCACTCGTAAATTATTATTAAATAAACGTGAATTAGCATCCCTATTTGGCAAAGCAAACAGAGACGGTTTTACCATCGTAGCGCTTTCTCTTTACTGGAAAAGTGCATGGGCAAAAGTCAAAATTGGTTTAGCCAAAGGTAAAAAACAACATGATAAACGCGATGATATTAAAGAGCGTGAATGGAAAGTAACAAAAGATCGCATTATGAAAAATGCACATCGAGGATAATATATAGCAAAAAGCCCGAAGTTATTCGGGCTTTTTATTCATATCTTATGACTATTTAGCAGTCGGAACTTTTAATTCTGGCTCATCTGGCTTTTCAATTGGTGCAAAAGTTTTATCTTTATTCGCATCAATAATTTTTTGGGTATCATGGGCTAATGCTGTTAAACCCATTTTTTCATACGCTTCTTTCATCAAAGATAAACCTTCATAAGTTGCTTTAGCATCAGGATATTGTTTCAACATTCCAACTACACGGTTTGACACTGCAACCCAAGCATCACGTTTTGCATAGAATTTTGCAATATCTAACTCATGACGAGCAAGCGCATCTTTAATATAAGCCATACGCGCTAAAGCATCTTGAGCATAAGGGCTATTAGGGAATACACGAACTAAATTTTGGAAATTAGAAAAAGCGGTACGCATAGAAGTGGTTTCACGTGTCGCACGATCAATTCCAAAGAAATCTTGAATGAAATTATCACCTGTTGCGGCATTGGTTAACCCAGCCATATAGACTGCATAGTCTTGGTTCGGACTTTGTGGGAATTGATGTAAAAAGCTATCTACCGTCAATAATACTTGCGTATAATCTTGTGCTTTATAGTTTGCATAAATTAAATCTAGCATCGCCTGTTCTTGATAAATACTACCAGGGAAACGTTCAGTCGCCGCTTTTAAATAACGAATAGCTTCAGAATAACCGCCTTCTTGTAATGATGTAACACCTTTAGTGTACAACTCATTTACTGATGCTTGCTCCACATCTTTTGAACCACTTGAACATCCAACAACCAATGCTGCCACGGCAAGCAATGCCAAAGATTTTATTTTACGCATTGTTTTTTCCTTAATTTTTACGAAAACCAATAAATAAGATACAATTGTCCGCTATTGTATAGAACATTAATCAATAAGCCAACTTTTAAAATTTTTGAGAGCTATTTATGCCACAAATTACCCTTTCGGCTGAAGTGCAGCCAGAACAAATGGGACAGCGTTTAGACCAAACACTTGCAGAGTTGTTCCCTGAATATTCTCGCTCCCGATTAAAAACGTGGATTGAAGCCGATCTCGTAAAACTTAATGATCGCATTGCCAATATTCCGCGTGAGAAAGTGCTCGGAGGAGAAAAAATAGAAATCACCGTAGAAGTGGAAGATGAGACACGTTTTGAACCAGAAAATATTCCATTAAATATCGTGTATGAAGATGACGACATTATTGTGATTAATAAACCCAAAGATTTTGTGGTACACCCTGGTGCTGGTAATCCAAATGGAACTGTGCTCAATGCGCTACTCTATCATTATCCGCCGATTGCAGAAGTACCGAGAGCAGGAATTGTGCATCGATTAGATAAAGATACGACAGGTCTAATGGTTGTTGCGAAAACTATTCCGGCACAAACCAAGTTAGTACGCGACTTACAAAAACGCAAAATTACGCGTGAATATGAAGCTATCGCTTCGGGCATTATGACCAAAGGTGGCACAGTAGATCAACCTATGGCTCGTCATGCAACCAAACGTACTTTAATGGCGGTTCATCCAATGGGAAAACCAGCTGTGACCCATTATCGTATTATGGAGAATTACCGTAACTACACCCGTTTACGTTTACGTTTGGAAACGGGTCGTACGCATCAAATCCGTGTTCATATGGCACATATTGCCCATCCATTGCTAGGCGATCAAACCTATGGCGGACGTCCTCGTCCACCAAAAAATGCGAGTGAAGACTTTATGGAAGTATTGCGTAATTTCAAACGCCAAGCTTTACATGCTGTCATGTTACGCTTAGCTCATCCTATTACAGGTGAAATGATGGAATGGTATGCACCATTACCAGATGACTTTGTTGAATTGCTTAATGCACTCAAAGCCGACTATCTCGAACATCAAGATGAGTTAGATTATTAATATGCAAGCGATTAACCCAAATTGGAACGTTCCAAAGAATATTCATGCCTTTACCACTACTCGTGAAGGGGGCGTGAGCTTGACGCCTTATTTTAGTTTTAACTTAGGCAATCATGTCGGTGATAACAAAAGTGCGGTAAAAACTAACCGCACTTTATTAGTAGAAAAATTTGGTTTGCCACAAACACCTATATTTTTAACGCAAACACACAGTACTCGAGTAATTCAATTACCTTATTCAGGACAAAATCTTGAAGCTGATGCAGTTTATACAAATGTTCGTAATCAAGTTTGTGTTGTTATGACTGCAGACTGTTTGCCGGTTCTATTCACCACAACATCAGGCAATGAAGTAGCTGCAGCACATGCTGGCTGGCGTGGTTTATGTGATGGCGTATTGGAAGAAACGGTAAAATGCTTTCAGGCCAAACCTGAAGATATTATCGCGTGGTTTGGCCCTGCTATTGGCCCAACTGCATTTCAAGTTGGAATTGATGTTGTAAAACAGTTTGTTGCGGTAGATGAAAAAGCCAAACTCGCCTTTCAACCTGATGCAATAGAAGAAGATAAATACCTAGGTAATCTTTATCAAATCGCGACTCAACGATTAAACAATCTAGGCATTACGAAAATTTATGGTGGAAATCACTGTACATTCAATGAAAAAGAATTGTTTTTTTCTTATCGCCGCGACAACCAAACGGGTCGAATGGCAAGTGTCATTTGGTTTGAATAAATAGTCTAAAAGCGCATAACATGCGCTTTTAGTATCTTTATTTTATATTCTTTCTTCAATAATACCGCCGCCCAAACAAACTTCACCAACGTAAAATACGGCAGATTGTCCTGGTGTGACGGCTGATTGAGGTTCATCGAAAATCACTCGAATAGTTTCATCATCAATAGGTTCAATCACACAAGGAATATCTTGTTGGCGATAACGTGTTTTCACCGTGCAACGTAATAACTCTCGAATTGGTTCGCGATCAACCCAATGTAATTGGCTAGCAATCAAACCTTTTGAAAATAAACGAGGATGCTCATGCCCCTGAGCGACAATAAGTTCATTATTTTCCACATCCTTATCTACCACATACCAAGCCTCATCACCCGCATTTTTTAAACCACCAATGCCTAATCCTTTACGCTGTCCCAACGTGTGATACATCAAACCATCATGGCGACCAATAATTTCACCATCAACAGTACGAATATCACCAGGCTGAGCCGGTAAGTAACGCGCTAAGAAATCCTTAAATTTACGCTCACCAATAAAACAAATACCGGTAGAGTCTTTTTTCTTCGCCGTAATTAAGCCAAGATCTTCAGCAATAGCGCGAACAATCGGCTTCTCGATTTCACCAACGGGGAATAAACTTTGCCCCACTTGTTTGTGGCTTAAGGTATAAAGAAAATAACTTTGATCTTTATTGGCATCTAGACCACGTAATAATTTTGCATTTTCATCATCACCAGCTCTACGTACATAATGCCCTGTTGCAATGTAATGAGCACCAAGATCTTCAGCAGCATATTCTAAAAATGCTTTAAATTTAATTTCTTTATTACACAAAATATCTGGGTTCGGCGTACGCCCTGCTTTATATTCAGTTAGAAAATGCTCAAAGACATTATCCCAATATTCTGCAGCAAAATTAATTTTATGTAATTTGATACCCAATTTATCACATACAGCCTGAGCATCTGCAAGATCAGCTGCTGCAGTGCAGTAATCCGTATCATCATCTTCTTCCCAGTTTTTCATAAACAGGCCTTCAACCTGATAGCCTTGCTGTTGAAGAATAAACGCTGACACAGAAGAATCTACACCACCAGACATACCACAAATGACTTTTTTTGTCGCATTTCTCGCAAGCTGCTCTTGCGTCAATTGAGGAAAGTGTTGATTATAAGTATTTGAAATTAACATAGTTCTCCCGTAACTTCGGTTAAGGCGAAGCACATTGGTTATTGAATGAGAAAACGGCAAAATAATTTTGCCGTTAATTTTATTTTGCACATAAAGTGCGGTCATTTTTGAGCAAGTTATTTCACTTCATAAAATTGCGAGTCATCATCTTTTTTTGCAAATTTTTGCTCATATTCAGCTTTCGCTTGTTCATCGCCCGCATCTAATTTTGATTGAAGCGTATCGCAAGGTTTATCACAATCGCAAGCTTTGGCAATACCAAGGGTAGATAAACCACCACAGCTGCCTTTTAAACTTTGTTTTTTGATAATAAATCCAATAGACATCAACAATATAATTGCGACGAAAGCGATTAAAGTAAAAAATAAAGTTTGCATAACTATTCTTTTGTTTCTGTTAATTTTTTGAACGCAGAGGATGATTTTGTGACAAAACCACTATCTGTTTTAATGATTAAGTAAATGGCAAAATTATTTTTCTCTGCCACTTCTAACGCCTTGTCTTCACCCAGTACAAATAACCCTGTTGATAGGCCATCTGCAGTCATTGAAGTTGGTGCAAGTACCGTAATTGAGGCTAAATGATGCTGAATTGGGTAACCTGTTTTCGGATCAATTTCATGAGCAAAGCGTTTACCATTTTCTTCAAAGTAAATCCGATAATCGCCAGAGCTTGCCATTCCCATATTGTCTAATCCAATGACAGCTTCAACCGCTCTTTCACCTGTTGTAGTTGGTTTTTCAATTGCGATCTGCCAAGGTTTACCTTCAATATTTTTTCCTTTCGCACGAATTTCACCGCCGATTTCAACCATATAATTCTGAGCATTTAGTTCTTCTAACTTTTCAGCCACTTGATCAACACCAAAGCCTTTAGCAATCGAGGACAAATCGACATAAACTTGAGGAAGTGCTTTGCTTAATGTCGGTTTTGCACCACTCATATCGAGGGCAATTTTATCAATACCAACCCAAGCTTGGCGTTCAGCTAATTGTTCTGGCGTAGGTTGTTTTTCTGGGCGTTTTTCTGGGCCAAATCCCCATAAATTCACAACTGGGCCAACAGTTACATCCAGTGCACCTTCAGTCACTTTATTTAAACGAATCGCTTCGGCCAATACTTTGGCAAAATCTGCTGAAATCTCAATCGGTGTATTCACTTGAGTATTTTGATTGAAACGGCTCAGTTCCGAATCTTTTTTGTAAGTGGACATTTTAGCGTTCACATCTTTTAAGATAGCTTCAATTTCTTCATGCGTCTTTTCAGATGTTGCTTTCATCGAGCCTTCATCAAGGTATTTAACATGATAAGTTGTTCCCATTGTTTTACCACTTAATGAGATAACTTTTGTTTCTTTTTGACAGGCTGCAAGACTTAATACCATTGCCACAGCCATAATACCACTTATTAATTTTTTCATCTGGATTTCCTACATCTGTGAATTACTGGCAAATTCAACAAAACTTACCTGTAATCATAGAAAATTTTCTAAAAACACCTTAAATTTTGACCGCACTTCATCACAAAGTGCGGTCAGTTTTTATGATGAATTGATTAACTAAAATCAGCCACCAAAGTCATCTAATAAAATGTTTTCATCTTCAACACCAAGATCTTTCAACATTTTAATTACAGCAGCATTCATCACTGGAGGTCCACACATATAGTATTCACAATCTTCTGGTGCTTCATGATTTTTCAAGTAGTTTTCATAAAGTACATTGTGAATAAAGCCTGTATAGCCAGTCCAATTATCTTCAGGCAATGCGTCCGATAATGCAACATGCCATACAAAGTTTGGATTTTCAGCTTGCAATTGGTCAAAGTCTTCTTGATAGAAGATTTCACGTTTAGAACGTGCACCATACCAGAATGACATTTTACGTTTAGAGTGGAGACGTTTTAATTGGTCAAAAATATGAGAACGCATTGGAGCCATACCTGCACCACCGCCGATAAATACCATTTCTGCATCAGTTTCTTTCGCAAAGAATTCACCAAATGGACCAGAAATAGTAACTTTGTCACCTGCTTTTAATGACCAAATGTATGAAGACATTTGACCTGGAGGTGCATCAGGTTGACGAGGCGGAGGCGTTGCAATACGAACATTAAGCATAATAATGCCTTTCTCTTCAGGGTATGAGGCCATTGAGTAAGCACGAATGATATGCTCGTCCACTTTAGAGACATAACGCCATAAATCATATTTATCCCAGTCTTCGTGGTATTCTTCAGGAATATCAAAATCTTTATAGTTCACCACATGTGGATCAGCTTCGATTTGGATATAACCACCCGCGCGGAAAGGTACTTCCTCGCCTTCAGGAATAGCCAATTTAAGCTCTTTGATAAAGGTTGCTTTGTTATCGTTAGAAATAACAGTACATTCCCATTTTTTCACGCCAAAGATTTCTTCAGGAAGTTCAACTTCCATATTACCTTTCACGTTAACTTGACAAGCTAGACGATAACCTTCTTTTGCTTCACGTTTGTTAATGTGAGAAAGTTCGGTTGGAAGAATTTCTCCACCACCATTTTTCACTTTAACAATACATTGACCACAAGAGCCACCGCCACCGCAAGCAGAAGACACGAAAATACCTTTACTTGCTAAAGCACCTAATAATTTACCACCTGCAGGTAATGTGATCGCTTTTTCAGGATCGTCATTGATGCCGATAGTAATATCACCAGAATCGACTAATTTTGATTTCGCAAATAAGATGATTGCCACTAACACTAATACAATAACCGTGAATGCGGCAATACCGAGTGCAAGAATTACTGAATCGCTCATTGATTACACTCCTTATAATTGAATACCAGAGAAAGACATAAAGCCTAACGCCATTAAACCAACAGAGATAAAGGTAATACCTAAACCTTTTAATCCTGCAGGAATATCCGCGTATTTCATTTTCTCAGTTAAGCCAGCAAGCGCAACAATCGCCAACATCCAACCTAAACCTGAGCCAAAACCGTACACGATAGATTCAGGGAAATTGTAATCACGTTGAACCATGAAAGACACCCCACCAAAGATCGCACAGTTTACTGCGATTAACGGTAAGAAAATCCCTAATGCGTTATAAAGAGATGGCATAAATTTATCTAATACCATTTCAAGAATTTGCACTAAACCAGCAATAACCCCAATGAAGGTAATGAAGTTCAAGAATGATAAGTCCACACCTTCAATTAAAGCATTTTCTTTTAACACATTTGCATAAATTAATTGGTTTACCGGCACGGCGATACCAAGAACGAAAGTTACCGCAATACCAAGACCAAACGCAGTTGATATCTTTTTAGATACCGCTAAGAAAGTACACATTCCCAAGAAGAAAGAAAGTGCCATATTTTCAATGAAGACTGCCTTAACGAATAGGCTAATATAATGTTCCATTGATTACTTCTCCTGTTGCTCTGGTTTCCAAGTTCTTAATCCCCAGATAACAAATCCGATGATAAAGAATGCACTTGGTGCAAGTAGGAATAAACCATTTGCTTGGTACCAACCACCATTCTGAATGGTTTCAAAAATAGTCATACCAAATAATTTACCTGAACCGATAAGTTCACGGAAAAATGCTACGATAATTAACATCGCACCATAACCTAAACCATTACCGATACCATCTACAAAGCTTTCAACGGGAGGCGACTTCATCGCAAATGCTTCGGCACGTCCCATTACGATACAGTTAGTAATAATCAAACCAACGAATACCGAAAGTTGTTTAGATAAACCATAAGCGTAGGCTTTTAATATTTGGTCAACAACGATTACAAGTGATGCAATAATCGCAAGTTGCACAATAATACGAATGCTGTTTGGAATATAATTGCGAATCAAAGAAACAAAGAAACTTGATAACCCAGTTACCAAACTCACTGCAATCGCCATTACAACAGCAGTTTCTAATTTTGTTGTTACCGCCAATGCAGAACAAATACCCAAGATTTGTAATGCAATTGGGTTGTTCTTAACAACTGGAGCTAACAACAGATCTTTATAATTTGCTTTTTCAGACATTAGTTTGCTCCCGCATGAAGTTTTTCAAGATATGGACCAAAACCGTTTGCACTAAACCAATAATCAAACGTACCCTGTACGCCATTACCAGTTAAAGTCGCGCCTGATAAACCATCAATACTATGCTCATCTTGTGGAGCTTGCCCTTTCACGATGTGAATTGCAGGTTGGTGTTGTTCATCAAACAATTTTTTACCTTTAAATAAACTTGCCCAGTTTGGATTTTCAATCTCACCACCCAATCCTGGCGTTTCACCATGTTGGTAGTAAGTGATACCATTAATAGTATTACCATCTGGTTGAACAGATACTAGACCATACATCACTGACCACAAGCCAGTTCCATAAATTGGTAAAATAACTTGTTGAGTCTTACCTTGTTCATCTTTTACAAGATAAACTTCGGTCGTTTTGCTACGAGAACGGATACGTGCTTTATCGGCATCAGCAGGAATTGCTTGTTGGCTATCATCTGCTTGTTGTGTGTATTCACCCGTTGCTAAATCAACGAAACGGGGCTCGATAAATTTTGCATAAGTTTCTTTTACATTAGTGTTTTCTTGTAAAAGACCAGCTACATTTAAGATATTTTTTTGTTTATCGAGTAACTTTTGTTCTTCTTGTGCTGGCTTTAACATTACTGCGGAACCAGCAACAATAATGGAACAAACTAAACTCAGTAGCAATACGACAAGAATTGTGCCGCCTACGCTGTCTTTATTAAACTTAGCCATTTGTTCTTGCTCTCCGACGTTTGATATTTGCTTGAACTACGATGTAGTCGAAAATCGGTGCAAATAAGTTTGCAAATAAAATCGCTAACATCATGCCTTCCGGATAAGCTGGGTTTACAGTACGAATTAATACAGCCATTACACCAATTAATGCACCGTACCACCACTTACCTGCATTGGTAAAGGATGCTGAAACAGGGTCTGTTGCCATAAATACCATACCTAATGCAAATCCACCTAAAACAAGGTGCCAATGCCAAGGCATTGAGAACATTGGGTTAGTATCAGAACCAACTAAATTGAATAGAGTTGAAGTTGCAATCATACCAATCATCACACCAGCAATGATGCGCCATGCGGCAATACGAGTGAACACAATCACTGCGCCACCGATTAAAATTGCAAGCGTAGAAACTTCACCCATTGAACCAGGTAAATTACCAACAAAAGCATCCATCCAAGTGATTGGAGCACCAGTTACTGTATGTTGTAATGCTCCCTGACCACCTTGTGACCATTGTGAAAGTGCGGTTGCGCCAGAGAAACCATCAGCGGCAGTCCAAACAGTATCACCTGAAATTTGAGCTGGATAGGCGAAGAACAAGAAAGCTCGGCCTGCAAGTGCAGGGTTCATAAAGTTACGACCTACGCCACCAAAAATTTCTTTTGCAACAACGATACCAAAAGTAATACCTAATGCGGCTTGCCATAATGGCAATGTTGGTGGAACAATTAACGCAAATAAAATAGTTGAAACGAACATCCCTTCATTTACTTCATGACCACGCACAACTGAGAACAATAATTCCCAAATCGTACAAACGGTGAACACCACTAAGTAAATTGGTAAAAAGAAAATTGCACCCAGCGCCATTTTTGAGCCCCAAGTTGCATTGGCTGTTAAATCTAAACCTAATGAACTTGCAAAGGCATAGTGCCAATCGTTAGCAATTAATTGATCTAAATTGCCTAATTGATTTAAGGCAGGGATCGCTTGGTTACCCACATTGTACATCCCGTAAAAAATCGCTGGGAACAACGCAAGGAAAACCGTAATCATCATACGTTTTGAGTCTAACGCATCACGAACGTGAGTGTTTTTGTGCGTTACTGTACCTGGTGTATAAAGCAAGGTATAAATCGATTCAAAGATCGGATAAAGCTTGCTGTATTTACCACCTGGTAAAAACGCGGGTTCCATTTTTTCAAAAAGATTTTTCAAACCCATTTTTAACCTTCCTTCTCAATCTTATCTAGTACTTGACGCAAGATTGAACCGTATTCATATTTGCCTGGGCAAACGAAAGAGCACAATGCTAAGTCTTCTTCGTCTAATTCAAGACAACCTAACGCTTGCGCGCCATCGGTATCACCCACGATTAAATCACGTAATAATAATGTCGGTAAAATATCCAACGGCATCACGCGCTCGTAGCTACCAATTGGCACCATTGCACGCTCACCACCGTTTTCTGCGGTAGTAAAATTGAATAATTTCTTACCGAAGTGACCCAACACTGTACGAGTAATTGAATATTTATTTGATTGCGGAGTAATCCAGCCAAGGAATTCTTTCTCATTACCTTCTGCAATCACAGAAACTTGTAATGCATAACGACTTAAATAGTCATGTGCACCTTTTGCAATTTGCCCACAAAGCACTGAGCCAGAAATTACGCGATTTTCACCCGCACTTAATTCATTTTGGGTTAATTGAGAGAGATTAGCGCCAATTACAGTGCGAATTAAACGAGGTTCTTTCACTTGCGGACCAGCAAGAGAAATAACACGTTCAACATAAAGCTCGCCTGTTGTAAATAATTTACCCACTGCGATCACATCTTGATAATTGATGTGCCATACAGTTTTATTTACACCAACAGGATCAATAAAATGAATATGAGTACCAACAAGACCTGCAGGGTGAACGCCACCGAAATCATGAATCTGTAAATTTTCAAGATCAACAGTTGGGATATTCGTATCACCTGCTTTACACAAGTGTAACGGTTTTGAAGGGAATAAACGACTTAATACCGTTAAACCATTTGTGAAATCTTGCCAAAATTCTTTTAGCACGATAGCAGGATCTGCGGCTAATGGATTGGTATCCATTGCATTCACGAAAATTGAGGCTGGTTCACTATCAATCGCAGGTACTTTGCTAAATGGACGAGTACGTAATGCAGTCCATAAACCTGATTCAACAAGGTTTTGTTTTACTTGTTCAGAAGAAAGCGTATTCAATTGTTCTGCACTATATTTTGCGAAAGTGATTTGCTCATTTCCTTCCACATTAATTACGACAGATTGTAATACGCGCTTCTCACCACGATTGATTACAGTGATAGTACCACTTGCAGGGGCTGTAAAAATCACACCGGGATTTTTCTTGTCTTCAAAAAGCACTTGGCCTTTCTTTACAACATCGCCTTCGCGCACCTTCATAGAAGGACGCATCCCCACATACTCCTCACCTAGAATCGCAACTTGATTCACAACATTTCCGTTGTGGATTACTTGTGCTGGTTTTCCCGCAATTGGGAGATCCAAGCCTTTCTTAATTGTAATCATACTGTTTGCACTACTTTTCAAGGTTAAAAATACAATTGCAAATAAACAAGTTAAATGCAATCTCGTGTTTGAGCGTGACAAAACACCTTTAGAAAGACATTAATGTCACAAAAATAAAAAACTCAAATCGGTTAACTTCACGATAAACATCCTTATCGAGAAATTGAATTTGGATAAAATTAGACGCCTTATTCTAGCGAAAATCTGCTTTTTTCGCTACTTAAACGCCTACTTTTTTGTAAAAACCTTTTGCGATATATCAAAAAAATGTTACATCTTCATAACATAAAAAATTAATGTCCAACGCCTGCGCATTTCGTTGAAGCAGGAATTTTCTCATTTAACTCGCCCCATTCCTCTACAGTAAATAAGTGCAACGCTAACGCATGAACACCGCTATTAAGCTCATCTGCAAGCAATTGATAAACACGTTGATGACGCTGTACTTTACGCATTCCTTCAAAAACATTACTCACAATCACACATTTAAAATGAGATTCCGCGCCACGACCAGAACTATGTAAGTGGCTTTCATTTTCTACACTAAAAAAGTGCGGTTGAAATTCTAGTTGAATTTTTTGTTCGATAGTTTGTTGAACAGACATCATAAATCTCCACAAAATCACAATGAAACGCTATACATTAGCAGTGAAGTTTGCAAGAATAACACAGTTTTAACTGGCTCATTGGGGAAATTATGACATTATCAAACAAAATCAAAACATTATCAGCAGTAAGTATTGCAGCAGCTACGCTGTTCCTTGCTGGCTGCCAAGCACAATCAAATACATTAACGTTCACACCACCGGCACCGAATGCCACAATGAACATTAATCAAAATGCGATTGTGTATGTAACAACGAAAGATAGCCGCACAACGCAAGATATCGCGAGCTATACCAAGCGTGGAGAACTCATTAAATTAAATTCATCGCCGAGTGTTACGCAATTATTCCAACAAGTGATGCAACAAAATCTTATTAGTAAAGGTTTCAGAATTGGGCAATCCAATGGATCAAATGCGTGGGTAACTGTAGATGTACGTGAATTTGCTACTCAAGTAGAACAAGGTAATCTTCGTTATAAACTGAATACCAAAATTCAAGCGACTGTTTATGTTCAAGGTGCGAGAGGTTCATATAACAAAGCATTTAATGCTACTCGTTCACAAGAAGGCGCATTAAACGCGGATAATGACGAAATTCAAAAAGTTCTGTCTCAAACATTTAACGATATTGTGAATAACATTTATCAAGATCAAGAAGTATCCGCTGCGATTAACCAATATGCTAATTAATCGTATAGCTAATTAGATATGCTCTGAAGTGGGGAAGGTTACTATAACCTTCCTCATTTTTTATATTAGCGAAAAATAACATTGATGTAATTAACGGTTTCGGAAAATTTGTCGATGCGCATACTATTGAAGTAACTCTTGCTGATGGTACAAAAGAGCAAGTAACCGCAGATCATATTTTAATCGCAACAGGTGGTCGCCCATATCGTCCAAACATTAAAGGACAAGAATACGGCATTGATTCGGATGGTTTCTTTGCATTAACTGAATTACCAAAACGCGCTGCGGTTATTGGGGCTGGCTATATTGCCGTTGAACTTTCTAGTATATTAAACAGCCTAGGCGTAGAAACGCATTTATTAGTGCGTCGTCATGCGCCAATGCGTAATCAAGATCCATTAATCGTAGAAACATTAGTGGAAGTGCTTGCGCAAGATGGAATTCAATTACATACTAATTCCACGCCATCTGAAATTGTTAAAAATGCAGATGGCTCCCTTACAGTAAAATGTGATGGTCAATCTGATGTTATTGTAGATTGCGTTATTTGGGCTGCGGGTCGTGTTCCAGCGACAGATAAAATTGGCTTAGAAAATGCAGGTGTAGAAACAAATGAACACGGCTATGTCAAAGTAGATAAATATCAAAATACCAATGTGAAAGGCATTTATGTGGTAGGCGATATTATCAAATATCGGCCTTATTTTTACCTATCATTTTGCATAAAATCTAAAGAATACTTTATTGCATCAATAACCGAATCCCCGTGATTTTTGTTCGGAATCCATTTAAATATTGCATGATTGCCTTGAGCTTGTAATTTTTCCGCTAATTGTTGAGCATTAAATGGTCGCATCTTCTTTCGTTGCTCAATGCGTTGTTGCTGCTCCTCTGTCATTTTAGGATCTTGTTCCGGATATTCTTCATATTCGCCTAAAGTGATTAAAATATGCTTAGGATGAGATGTAATCCAAGATTCATTTTTAGACAAAAACGCACCCTTTCCCCACCAAAGTGATGGACTCGCCAAGGTGTAATATTGGAATAAATCCGGCTGATGAAACAGCACGTAAAGACCAAATAATCCCCCAAAGGAATGCCCAAAGAAATATTGTTTTTCAGGATTAATGTCGTAATTTTTCTCAATACTCGGTTTAATTTTAGTTTGGATAAAACGTAAAAAATCTCCCGCGCCACCACCTTGCTTAAACTCATCACCTTGTGCTGGAAATGTGTAATCTCTTTGACGCTCTTCAATGGCATAGGCTTTTTCTGAAACATAGCCAATGCCTACAATCAACGGTAAAGATAAATTAGCATTCACTGCATTTACCGCTAAAGAAAATTGCGCATTGCCATCAAGTGTATAAAACACCGATAAATTGTGCTGTCGTCTTTTCGGCTCGGCGATAAATAAACGATAACGTTTATTCTCAAACACTAAATCTTGTTGATGAATGTGATAAAGTGCGGTTATTTTCGGATTTATTTTAGAAATAGAAAAATCAGGTGCAGCCATAGCTATATTGATCGCCCCTAAATAGAAAAAAAGAATTTTAAATAAAGTACTCATAAGAAAAAGAAAGCTACATTTAGACGCTGCTAAATGTAGCTTATTTTCGTGCTAATTAGAATGTAACATTCAGATTCGTCCAAAAACGTCGGCCTTCTTCAACCGTCCAGCTTCCCCCATTCGTATTCACGCGTTCACCAATTTCATTGCCAATATTAAGCACTGCCAAGCTTAAGGATACATTAGGATTAAATTTGTAAGTTGTCCCTAAATCTACTGTGGTGTAAGCTGCGCGGGTTCGATAATGATTTTTGCTATCGCCATTACGTGGGTTAGCCCATATTTGTTTGCCTTTATAAGCAATACGCGTATAAGCAGTCAAGGCATCATTCATTTGCCAGTTTAATTTAGCACTCGCTGCATGTTTTGGTGTATTATCAAGCGGTAAGCCACGTAGGCTCATTTTGGATGCAGAAATATCTTCATCAGATTGGCGTTTAGAGTGTTGATATGTGTAACTCATATCAACATTCCAATGTTCATTGAATGGAATATGAGTGGCAATTTCAGTGCCTTTAATATTCGCACGTCCAACATTAGCATACTCATAAAGTTTTGCCTTCATAACTGGATCAGTTAAACCGGTATAATAGCTCGTTAATTTATTTTTAAAATCCGTATTAAATAAGGTAATGCTCGCGTTATAACCATTATCATTGGTGTAAACTAACCCAATTTCTTCGTTCACACTGGTTTCTGGTTTTAAATCTTTATTACCATAAATAACCCCTGCGCCAGCCTCTGTGGATGTCACATAACTTTCACTGATTTCACGAATACTTGGTGCTTTAAAAGCTTTACTTACACCGCCCTTTAACGAGAAATTATCATTGATATGATAAACAGCATAAACTCTTGGGCTCCAATGTGAACCATATTTTTCATGATGATCAAGACGAGATCCCAGCGTTAATAAAATGTCTTTGCCAATATCAATGCGATCTTCTAAGAAAAGTGCGGATTGTTTTACACTATTTTTACTATTTTCAAATACAGCTCTTGAGGCTTTATGACCATTTGGTAAAGTTTTTGTTAAAACACGTGTTACCGAGTCATCTTGTAATTTAGCTTGTTGAACCTGTCCGCCAAATACAAAGAAATGATTGGATAAAGGCAGTATAAATTTTGCATCAAAGACATTATTTTTGATTTCTGGTTTACGGGTATTCATCACGCCATTAACACTGACTTCGCGTTTTGCAATTTCTTGTGAAAAACTTAATTCTGATGTCATCAAATCCCAATCAGCTTGATGTGTGATAGACCAATGATTACGGCTTGCACGAGTAGAACTTGGATTATTAGGCGTGACTGATGTTCCACGTGTGGTGGTCAAATCAATAGTTTTCCCCGGTGTTTCATCTTTTTCTAAACGATGGCGCCCCGCCTCAAAAATAAAGGTTTGTTTATCAACCGGCGTAAAAGTCAATTTCGCATTCAAATTTTGATCTTTATTTTTATTCGATGCGCCAATCAAGTTATCTTCTTGACGATAGTTCCCCCCACCATAAACCTGAAGACCTAATATATCCTTAACAAGTGGACCTGACACAAAGAAATCACCATGATAACCATCACCAAAGTCTGACTTATCATGTACGGTAAATCCTGTCGAAACCGATCCTGTCCATTCTTTTGTTGCATTTTTCGTGATGATATTTACCACGCCACCCATCGCATCTGAGCCGTAGAGGGATGACATTGGTCCACGAACAACCTCAATTCGTTCAATTGCACTAACAGGCGGAATAAATCCCCCTTCAAATCCGCCATTGCCATTTGGGCGGGATTCACGCGTATTTTGACGACGACCATCCACCATAATTAAAGTGTAGTCCGCCGGTAAGCCGCGAATAGAAATATCGGTTCGGTTTGCATTACTCCCACTTACATTCACTCCGGGAATATCTCGCAACGCGTTCTCTAAGCGATTAGAAGGATGCGATCTTAATTGCGCTTGATTCACCACGCTAATACTTGCCGGTGCATCACGTAATTCTTGCGTCGTACCTGAGGCTGTAACCACAATCGCATCAAGGTTTTCAGTATTTTGCTCCGTAGCTACCGCATTGGTTGTAAGGGCAGCAAGAATTGACAGACTTAAAAGTGAAAGTTTTATTTTGAATGGGTTCATAGTTTGTCCTTAAATTTGTGATGATTAATGTTCAAAAACAATGGGAAAATCGACCGCACTTTTGCGACCGATTTTGCCTAGAATGTCCATAAGAAAGTTCTAGACTTAATTCCCAATCATTATCTAAAAATAATTTTGTTTCAGAGAAAAGATTATATTTATCGCCTTTTAATCGAGACCAACGTTCCCCTAAGTATGTACTTCGTGGAAATTTAAGAGAATCTTGGCAAGCTGGATGAGAAGAAAATGCCGCAACTTTTGGATTCTCACAAGGCAACATAACACCAGCAAAATCCGGTACTTCATTAATTTTTTGATACATACCGTCAAGGGTAAATAAACCTTTATCACGGATATTGCTTTCAAATAATCCATAAACCATTTGTTTACTGCCTTTTACATCTTGCTTGAAAGAATGTGATTTTTCATCCACGCCCACGTACGTTTTTTTTCTTTATTTATTGGGCCTGACACATCAAGCATAGTGCGAACACTGCCACGCTGATCTACAGTAATTTCACCTAAATGTTGGAATTTATCTGTTGGGCGTTTGCGAATAAGATTAATAGTTCCGCCTGGTTCGGAATTGGATTGAGTTAAACCTGTTGCACCGCGTACTACTTCAATATGATCGTAAACGGCTAAGTCTGTGCTCGGCACTACATCAATTTTAGCGGTATAACCTGAACGCCCTCCTACATTGGTAGTGATACCATCTTCACCAATTTGATCCACATAGAAACCACGAGAGAGAAAACGGGTTTGTAAACCAGAATCATGCACAATATTCACGCCAGTAGTGTTTTTCATTGCGTCTTCAAGGGTATGAATCGCGCGATCATCAAGTTGTTTTCTTGTTACCACGCTCACAGATTGTGTCTTGTCTTTACCGGAAATACGCAAGCCGGTGGCAGTATTCATTGATTTGATAGTATAGCTTTTACTGCCAGCTGTGGAGTTAACTGGGCTTTCATCAACAACATTGATTTGCTCTAAGCTTTCAGCCTGAGCAAAGGGATGAAAAGCAAATATCGCTAAAGAAATGAGGCTTAAAGAAAAGTCTAGGGTAAGGGTGGAATGTGTTTGTTTGTCAAAAACTACATTATTCGGCATAACTTACTCCTGTTGTTTTCTTGTGTTCAATACATTGCTCCATTTTCTTACGTCACTGAATAATTATAAAAAAGAAAGAATAGAGAATAGCCCAAAATTACGTTAATGATAATGATTTGTGTTATTTTAGTAAAGTGTGAATTTAGATTTTTGAGTGAAAAAGAAAATCGGCGAGCCAAAAGAACCGCCGACTTATCAAAAAAGAAAAATATTTCGTTTATTTCATCGCTTTTTTAAGCTCCGCAGCAATAATCTCCATGGATTCCAACCCTCCAAAAGCCAAATACCAATTTGCGGCATCTAAATATACGATGTGGTTGTTTTTAAAGGCGTTTGTTTGTTGGATGAGGGAATTATCAAGCACTTTTTGTGCGTTGTTTACTTTGTCGGTGACTGCCGCTGTACGATCCACTACAAATAAATAATCCGGATTTTTTTCTAAAATATATTCAAAACCAACGCCCATTCCGTGAGTGGAAGATTTAATGTTCGGATCCGCTGGTTTAAAGCCAAATTTTTGATACACCATGCTATAACGCGAGTTGTCGCCAAAGGCGCTGATTTTGCTTTCATTTACTAACACTAGCAACGCCGTTTTGCCTTTCGCATCTTTTGCTACTTGCGCTACTTTGTTTTCTAAAGCATCCAATTTTTCTTTTGCCACGGCGTCTTTATTGAAAATTTTACCAAGCGCGGTCACATTTTCTTGGAAACTTGGGTAATAATTGGCGTAGTCGTTTTGTACATAGAACACCGGCGCGATTTCTTTCAATTTATCCAACAATTTTTGTTGGCGCGACGCGGCGATAATTAAATCCGGATTGAGTTCGTTGATGGCTTCAAATGCTGGTTCAGGTAGGGTGCCGACGTTTTTGAATTTGTCTTGGTTGAACTCAGCTAAATACTCTGGAATATGCCCTGCTTTCGGGAAGCCCACGATTTTACCAGCATCGCCTAAGGCGCGGATGGTATCCGCTACGCCAAAATCCAGCACCACCACTTTTTGTGGATTTTGTGGCACGATTTGTTCACCAGCTGCATTTTTTACGGTTATGTCTTGTGCGTTTGCCGTTGCCGCTGCGAAAACTGCAATGCTAAGTGCGGTGAGTTTTTTCAATGTTTTCATAGTGTTTCCTTGTGTAATGTTATTAAGGTAAAGAATGCTTCGCTCACCCTGTTTACAGAGGAGGTGCGCAAGTTGAGAGGGGAACCCTATATGGCCCCTTCCTCCCTTTCAGCACGTTATTCGCTACGTTCACCCGATAGGGTTCGTTGGCAAAGCCAATACTCAAAATGCTATGTATTTTGTTCCCCACAAGCAGTGGAAGGGCAAGATAATTTTTATTTAATAAAAGATCATTCCTGACGAAAATAAACCGCAATCCTTCTCCCATCAATTTCTTGAATCGGAATCGTCATTTCGTAAATATCCTGCAGCACTGGTGATTGCATCATTTCTTCCACAGAACCTTGCGCAACGAGCTTACCTTGTTTCATGGCGATAATATAATCAGAATAACAGGACGCAAAATTGATATCATGAATCACAATCACGACGGTTTTATTCAGCTCCGTGACGAGTTTATGCAGCACCTGCATAATTTGCACGGAATGTTTCATATCCAAATTATTGAGCGGTTCATCGAGCAAAATATAATCTGTATCCTGCGCTAAAGTCATCGCAATATAAGCGCGCTGGCGTTGTCCACCACTTAGGTTTTCAATGTATTGATGACGAATTTCATCTAAATTCATATAAGCAATAGCGTTGCTGATAAAAGTGCGGTCGTTTTCGGTGAGATTTCCTTTAGAGTAAGGAAAACGACCGAATGCCACCAATTCTTCCACAGTAATGCGCAAATTAATGTGATTAGATTGTTTTAAGATGGCTAATTGACGAGCAATGTCAGTACTTTTTTGTTCATTCAGTAACTGATTATTCAGATACACTTCGCCGCTATCGGCTGCTAACAATCGGCTGATAATGCCTAGAAGAGTGCTTTTTCCTGCACCATTCGGGCCGATAAAAGATGTAATTTTCCCAGTGGGAATGGTGAGTGATACATCATCCACCACTTTTTTTATGCCGTAAGATTTATGAATATGTTTGATTTCTATTGCCATTTTTTATTTGCTCTTAATAACAGAGAAAGGAAATATATGCCGCCCACAAAATTAATGATCACACTCAGTGGTGTGCTGAAAGTAAACACTTGCGCCAATAAAAATTGTCCGCTTACTAAGGTAAAAACGGAAAGTAACATGGCTGCCGGAATAAGGAATTTATGACGATAATCACGCATAAATTCAAAGATCACATTCATCACCAGCAAGCCTAAAAAAGTCAATGGTCCCACAAGTGCGGTGGAAACAGACATTAAAATTGCCACAATAATCAGCAGTTTTTTTATCATCGGTTGATAATCCACGCCCAAATTAATCGCCTGTTCGCGCCCCAGTGCCAGCACATCCAAGTATTTCCAATAACGCAAGCTAAACAGCATGACGACAATCAAAATCACCAACGCTAACCAAAGAATATGAGTATTAATTCGGTTGAAACTGGCAAAGCCAATATCTTGCGAGATTTGGAATTCATTGGGGTCAATCAATACTTCCATAAAGGTCGTTAGACTGCCAAAAAACGTGCCAAACACAATCCCGACGAGCAATAAAAAGAAAATATTCTGCGATTCCTTTTTGAACAGAAAATAATAGAGCGCAAGCATAAAGCAAATCATCACGCTAGTACTGCCGAGAAAAAGCGTAATCGGATTGAGGGAAAGTAGCGTGTTCGAACCGAATAAAAACAAAATGCCTGTTTGGATTAATAAATACAGTGAGTCCACCCCTAAAATGCTCGGCGTGAGAATGCGATTATTTACGACTGTTTGGAAAAGCATCGTAGCTAACGCAATCGCAATGCTTGTCACGATAATCGCCGTTACTGATAAAGCGCGATTGGTTAAAGCATATTGCCAGCGATTCGGCAAATGATAGCCAAGATATAATGCAATGCTCACGAGCGCTAGAACCCCTAAAATCACTAAATGAAGGAACGATGATTTACGCATAACGATCCCGTTTTAGTAAGAAATACAAGAAAATGCCGCTGCCAATTACGCCAACGACAGCATTAATAGAAATCTCGTAAGGGTAAATTAGGCTGCGCCCCAAAATATCGCAGAACAACACAAAAACAGCCCCTAAAAGTGCGGTATGAGAAAGGTTTTTTTTCAAGTTATCACCCAAATACAGTGTGACGAGATTCGGCACAATCAAGCCTAAAAAAGGAATTACGCCGACAGATACAATAATAATCGACGACACCGTTGCCACAATCATCAGACCAACATAAAGCACTTGGTTGTAATTTAAGCCGAGATTGGTAGCGAAATCTTTACCCATTCCGACGATAGAAAAACGATGCGCAAATAGATAAGACACAATCAACATAGGGATGCTGAAATAAAGCAGCTCGTAGCGGCCGCTCATGACAAGAGAAAAATCTCCTTGTAACCAGCCGGAAAGGTTCTGCAACAAATCTTGTTGATAAGCGATAAAAGCAGTGATCGAACTAATGATATTACCGAACATCATCCCTACTAAAGGTACAAAAATCGTATCTTTGAATTTCAGGCGGGATAGGAACGTCATAAATAACAGCGAGCCAAGGAAAGACACCAGTACCGCGATAGTGGTTTTCAGCAGCATCGAGGCATCTGGAAAAAATAGAATCGCCAGCAAAATCCCAAGGCGTGCGCTATCCATTGTGCCAGCGGTTGTTGGCGATACAAAACGATTTCGGCTCAGTTGCTGCATCACCAAGCCACAAATACTTAACGACGCGCCCGCAATCAAAATACTCACTAAACGTGGCACGCGACTATCAAGAAAAATCTGCCATTGATTGTCTTTAAAATGGAGCAATCCCTGTAAATTAACCGTACTTATGCCAAGAAAAAGAGAAATAGCGGAAAGTAAAACTAATAGAAAAACTAAGTATCGCCGTTTAAACATCTTAAAATGAGAATGATTCGTAACGGAAAGAGGATAACATATCAAAGTTAAAAAAGAAAAGGGGATAGAACGATTATTAATAATAACCAATTACATCAATTTATAGCATTCTTCATAAAAATTAGGCAAAATACGGAAAATTTTTGAGTTCAAAAAAGGATCAAACTATGACTAAACATTATGATTACATCGCTATTGGCGGTGGCAGTGGCGGTATTGCTTCTTTAAATCGTGCTGCAAGCTATGGAAAAAAATGCGCAATCATTGAAGCTAAGCATCTTGGAGGCACTTGTGTAAATGTAGGTTGCGTACCTAAAAAAGTCATGTTTTATGGTGCACATATTGCAGAAGCAATTAACAATTATGCACCAGATTATGGTTTTGATGTTGAAGTGAAAAAATTTGATTTTTCAAAACTGATTGAAAGTCGCCAAGCCTATATTGGTCGTATTCATACATCTTATAACAATGTATTAGCGAAAAATAACATTGATGTAATTAACGGTTTCGGAAAATTTGTCGATGCCCATACCATTGAAGTAACACTTTCTAATGGTACAAAAGAACAAGTAACCGCAGATCATATTTTAATCGCAACTGGTGGTCGTCCATATCGTCCAAACATTAAAGGACAAGAATTCGGCATTGATTCAGATGGTTTCTTTGCATTAACAGAATTACCAAAACGCGCTGCTGTTATTGGGGCTGGCTATATTGCCGTTGAACTTTCTGGTGTATTAAACAGCCTAGGCGTGGAAACGCATCTATTAGTGCGTCGCCATGCGCCAATGCGTAATCAAGATCCATTAATCGTAGAAACATTAGTGGAAGTGCTTGCGCAAGATGGAATTCAATTACATACCAATTCCACACCATCTGAAATTGTTAAAAATGCAGATGGGTCTCTTACAGTAAAATGTGATGGTCAATCTGATGTTATTGTAGATTGCGTTATTTGGGCTGCAGGTCGTGTTCCAGCGACAGATAAAATTGGCTTAGAAAATGCAGGTGTAGAAACAAATGAACACGGCTATGTCAAAGTAGATAAATATCAAAATACTAATGTGAAAGGCATTTATGCAGTAGGCGATATTATCGAAAACGGCATTGAATTAACACCGGTTGCAGTTGCAGCAGGTCGTCGCCTTTCTGAGCGTTTATTCAATAATAAACCGACTGAACATTTAGATTACAATTTGGTTCCAACCGTTGTATTCAGCCATCCACCAATCGGCACTGTAGGTTTAACTGAACCTCAAGCTATCGAACAATATGGTGCTGAAAATGTTAAGGTATATAAATCCTCTTTCACTGCAATGTACACTGCGGTCACTCAACATCGCCAACCGTGCAAAATGAAATTAGTTTGTGTGGGTAAAGATGAAAAAGTTGTGGGTTTACATGGCATTGGTTTTGGTGTAGATGAAATGATTCAAGGATTTGCCGTAGCAATCAAAATGGGCGCAACAAAAGCTGATTTTGATAATACTGTAGCTATTCATCCAACGGGTTCAGAAGAATTCGTGACCATGCGTTAATCTTCAAAGCAAAGAAAAAAGAGCGGTAAAATTACCGCTCTTCTTTGTTTCTAAGTTTGCTTAAGTATGTTTAGATACGTTTAACCAATTTCGTCCAGTTATAATAACCGTACAACGAGTTAAGTAAGTAGGCTGAATACATTAAGTACATGGCTGGTGTTTCTGCCCATAAGAAAATAGAAAGGATATTTAAAGCAATCCATAACAACCACTGTTCACGATAACGTAAAATCATTAAAATCTGTGCAGCAACTGTAATAATTGTTGTTAGACCATCTAAACCAGTTGAACTTCCGCCAGCCGCTTGTAATGCTTGAACAAAAAGCAAAGTACCAACCGTAGTCACAACAATTAGTGTCACCCATCCTTTAACAGTTAACGCTTTTGCAATCACACTTTCTCCACCATCACTATTTTGCATATTGGCTTTCCACATGAAGTAACCAATAAATTGAGATGGCAAATATACATAGAGTACAGTATTCATTTCACCTAAGAAATTTGATCCCCAAGCAACATAAAAATAAGTGTAAGCAAAAATTAATCCAAAGAAATAATTACTAATTTTACCTTTACTTACCAATACCACACACAAAATACCAGAAATACCAGAAATCATTGCTAACCAAGAATCTGGCGCTTGTACATAAGCCCAAATCTGCGCAATGATGAAAAGCGCAAGCCAAACTACCTCAAAAGGTTTCCAACCAGAAACAAATTCTTGTTTTAAACGTTCTGCCAAAGTCATTATGTACTCCTGTTGACTTAAATTTGAATGTGATCATTCTTGCATTGTGCGTTGATAATGTAAAGATTCAGAGGCATTTAATTCTCAACTTGTGAAATTCATCACGTTTCAATTAAATCCTAAATAATCCATTATTCAGAAAACTCTCTAAAAATTTACCGCTCTTTAAATACAATAATCTGGCTCAAGTGGTATTTTTGCTTGCAACAAGAACTGTTTAGTCCGCTCGTGTTGTGGGCAAGAAAAAAATTTATCTGCTGTATTTTGTTCTACAATATTCCCATCCGCCATCAAAATTACACGATCTGCAACATCTTTCGCAAACTGCATTTCATGAGTAACAATAATCATTGTCCAACCTTCTTGAGCAAGCATTTTTAATGTTTGTAACACCTCGCCAACCAATTCTGGATCTAACGCCGATGTAGGTTCATCTAATAAAATAATATCAGGTTTTACCGCAAGGGCTCGGGCAATTCCGACTCGCTGTTGCTGACCGCCAGAAAGTTGAGATGGAAATAAATCCGCTTTATTTTTTAGTCCTACCTTCTCTAACAAGCTAAGAGCCTTTTCTCTAGCCTGACTCTTATCTTGTTTTTGCACGACAACCATTCCTTCCATGATATTTTCAAGGGCGGAACGATGAGGAAATAAATTATATTGTTGAAATACCATTGATGAACGTCGGCGCAACTTCAATTCATCTGCTTTACTAATTTTCTGGCTAAAATCAATTTTTAGACTACCATCAGTAAATTCCAAAATGCCTTGCTCTGGTCTCTCAAGCAAATTTAAGCAACGTAAAAAGGTAGTTTTTCCTGAACCAGACGGCCCTAAAATTGCTACCACTTCACCTTTATTAATTTCAAAATCAATGCCTTTTAACACATGATTGCCATTAAAGTTTTTCTGAATATTACTTACTTTTAGCATAGACAATCCTTACAAGTGACGAGAAAGGCGTTTTTCTAAACGCATTTGACCAATAGATAACACAAGGCAGAAAACCCAATAAATCAATGCAGCCTCACTATAAATCAAAATAAACTCATAATTCTCAGCTGTAATATTTTGTGCGACACGAAATAATTCTGCAATCCATACTAAAGAAGCCAAAGAGGTATCTTTCACCGTACTAATAAAAGTGTTAGAAAGCGATGGCACAGAAATGCGTAATGCCTGTGGCATAATCGTGCGAATAAATGCCTGTTGATAATTCATTCCTATAGCATAAGAAGCCTCCCACTGCCCTTTTGGAATCGCAATAATTGATGCACGCACAGTTTCTGCAGCATAAGCACCGATATTGACGGAGAAGGCAATAATTGCAGTTGGGAAAGGCTCGAGTTTAATACCAACTTCAGGCAATCCATAGAAAATAATAAAAATCTGCACAAGCATTGGCGTACCACGAATAATAGAAATATAAGCACGACAAATACTTTGCAAAAGTTTAGTCATAAAATTTGGATGTGGAAGCGTACAAATTACGGCAACAATTACCGCAATAAATAAACCACAAAAAAAGGAAATAACGGCTAAGGGAATCGTATATAAAATTGCGCCTTCCAACATAGGCCAAAACGAGCTGATTACATAATCAGCTCGTTCTGCACTCATAAATGGAAGACTAGCTAACAAATTATTGAGTAATGTCATCACCAAACCATTTAATTGAAAGTTGTTTTAATGTACCGTCTTGGCGTAATTCTTCTAGTGCTTTATTCACTTTTGCAATGAGTTCTTCTTCACCTTTCAAAAATGCAAAACCTGTCGGAATTTTCTTATCGCTCTCAACGGCAATTTTTAAACCTGCATTTGGTTGTTTCTTGAAATAATCAAGCACCGCTAATTTATCATTCACTGTTGCATCAACACGTTCTTGTTTGACTGCTTCAAGATTTTGCGCAAGGCTATCCACTGTCACAATAATCGCACCATTATCACGAGCGTCTTTGCTCCAGTTACTCGTTGCTGATTGAGCTGATTTTTTACCTTTTAAATCAGAGAAAGTCTTAATGCTGTTATTATTTTCTTTCGTCACAATAACCCCTGCAGAATAATTATAGGGCGCAGAATAATCATATTTTTTTAAGCGCTCTGGGCTTGGATTCGTTTGGTTTGCAATAACATCAAATCGTTTCGCATTCAAACCTGCATACATTCCATCCCAAGCGGTTTCTTTAAATTCAATTTTCAAACCTAATTTTTCTGCCACTTTCTCAATGATTTCTACATCAAAACCTGTCAATTTTCCGTCTTTACTATGGAAAGTAAATGGAGCATAAGTACCCTCCGTTCCCACTAATAAAGTTTTAGTTTTTTCAACGCGGTCAGCAATTTCACCAGCGTGAGAAAATGTTGAGAAAGCAATACCAGCACTTAAAAGTGCGGTTGTAAAAAATAATTTTTTCATTTTTTATTCCTTGTGTTGTGTTTGTCTAAGCGTGATTATAAAAAGCAAATTTATGAAAAAACAAGATTATTTATTTATATTTTATGAATTTTAGTTATAACAAAGCGAAATATGACCAATTACTATCAAAATAAGAAAATAATCTACCGCACTTTCTTTTAGAAAAACAGGTTTCTAAACAATGTAATCAATCTACTCTTATAAAATTTCAGTAAAAAAATGCCTTTCTAAAGAAAGGCATTAGTAAAAATTTAAAATTATAAATAAACTTGTAATGTCTAATAGAAAAGTAGCGTACCTAATTACGCTTCATCACTTCCAGAAAAACGTTCAATTTTCGCGCCTAGGCCACGTAATTTATCTTCGATATGTTCATAACCACGATCGATATGATAAATACGATCTACTATGGTTTCACCTGTTGCGATACAACCTGCAAGAACCAAACTGATTGATGCGCGTAAATCTGTCGCCATCACTTCTGCACCAGACAACTGTTCAACACCATGACATACGGCTGTATTCCCTTCAATTTCAGCTTTACCGCCCATGCGAATTAATTCAGGAATATGCATAAAACGATTTTCAAAAATCGTTTCAGTAATAATACTTGTGCCCTCTGCCACCATATTTAATAAGGTGAATTGAGCCTGCATATCAGTAGGGAAACCTGGATGTGGCGCAGTACGAATATTCACCGCTTTAGGCCGATTTCCAAGCATGTCTAACGTGATACTATTCTCAGTAACATCAACTTGAGCGCCAGCTTCACGAAGTTTATCGATCACTGCATCTAAAGTATCAGCTTTAGTATTTTGACAAACAACACGACCGCCCGAAATTGCTGCGGCAATTAAGAATGTACCCGTTTCAATACGATCTGGCACGACACTATGCTCACAACCAGTTAAACGTTCAACACCTTCAATCGTAATGTGATCAGAACCTGCACCAGATATTTTCGCACCCATTTTATTGAGGAAGTCAGCGGTATCTACAATTTCAGGCTCACGAGCTGCGTTTTCAATCACGGTGGTGCCTTTCGCAAGCGTTGCTGCCATCATAATAGATAAAGTCGCACCTACGCTCACTTTTTCCATTACAATGCGAGTTCCCACAAGACGATCTAATACTTGTGCTTTTACATACCCTTCTTCAAGAACGATGTCCGCGCCTAATTTTTCTAAACCGCTAATATGGAGATCAACTGGACGAGCACCGATAGAGCAACCACCAGGTAACGATACTTGGCCCTGATGAAAACGAGCAACTAAAGGCGCCAATGCCCAAATAGAAGCACGCATGGTTTTAACCAATTCATAAGGGGCAGTGAAATGATCGATATTCGATGCATCTAATAAAACTGCACCAGTTTCATCACGATCTACAACTACACCTAATTTACGTAAAATCTTTAACGTAGTTTCAATATCTTTAAGCGCAGGAACATTCGTGAGTTTAACGGGTTCCGTTGCCAAAATAGCGGCAAAAAGGATTGGAAGTGCCGCATTTTTGGCACCTGAAATATTCACTGTTCCACTTAAACGAGATTGCCCATAAACACGAAATTTTTCCATTTTTGAATCCTTAATTAAGTTGGTTTAATGCACGATCACGTTTCCACTTTTCAGTGGTGTAAGTTTTAATTGTTAACGCGTGAATTTCGCCAGTAGTAAAATAAGCCATTAACGGAGCATAAATTGTTTGTTGTTGTTTTACGCGAGAAAGTGCGGCAATTTCATCACTCACGACAATCACGCCAAAATGCGCGTTTTCACCTTGAGCATAAACCTCTTCTACGTTTAGCTCATCTTTTAAAATTCGTTCAATTTCTTGAAGTTCCATCAGATTTCCGTTTAATTAAGATCTGTAAAATTTGCGATCCAATCAGACAAACCAACAAGATCTGCAAGGGTTAATAATTGTTTTGGTGGATAAACTAATCGCACTGTTTTGTTAAACTTTTGGCATTCTCGTAAAAAATCACAAAGAGCTGCAAAACCGGCTGAATCAATATGTTGAATACCAGACAAATCCCATTCAACAAGCGTTTTATCAAGCGCATTCGCTGATAAAAAAACGTCATGTTGCTGCCACATAGGCAACAACGTGTTGCGAGATAGCTCCCCCGACAAAAGGAGCGCTATCTTATCATCATTTTTCTTTAAATCCCAATTTAACATGGCAACAAGATTATTTGCTTAATGTTACAGGTTGGGCGGCTGATTTTTGTACTTGTGCAGTTAATGCATCAATGCCATGTTGACGTAAGATACCACTCCATTCTTGTTGTTTTGTTACAACCATGCTCACTCCCTCAGCAACCATGTCATAAGCTTGCCATTCGCCAGTTTTACTATTTTTACGCCATTTAAAATCTAATTTAATTGGCGCAGTTCCGTTAACTTGAATGATATTCACACGAATATTTACTAAGTTTTTATCGCCTAATGCTTTTTCTGGCTCGATTTGGATTTGTTGATTTGAATATGCTGTTAATACTTGTGCATAAGCTTGTTCAATAAAGTCACCAAAAGCTTTAAAGAATTTTTCACGTTGTTCAGGTGTAGTCGATTTGAAATGAGAACCTAGCACCAAAGAACCTGCATAATTGACTTGAACATAAGGCAGCAAATCATTACGAACGATAGTACGTAGATAATTTGGATTCTTTTTAATTTGGCTTTGATTTGCCTGAATATCAGAAAACAATTTATCTGACGCTTGTTGCATCAATACATAAGGGCTTGTTTCAGCCATAGCTGTACCAGCAGTAAAAAGTGCGGTAAATACTAAGGTTAAAATTGCAAACCATTTTTTCACTTGGAAAAATTTCATCATAAATCTCCTAAATAAATGTTAGTTGTTATTGTACTGTAGGCTCAGTCTTTTCACTGTTACCATCAGATTTTTTATCGCCGTAAAGGAATTGGCCGATTAAATCCTCCAACACCATAGCAGATTTTGTATCTTGAATTTGGCTACCCTCTTTAAGCATAGCCGATTCACCATCATCAAATCCCATTGTCAATGCAACATATTGCTCACCTAATAAGCCAGATGTCTTAATTGATAAAGAACTGTTTTCTGGGATTTCATTATATTCCTGATTAATTGCAATACTGACTTTTGGTAAATAGCTTTTTTCATCAAGCGTAATACCGCTCACACGCCCAATAACCACTCCACCAACTTTTAATGGTGCACGTACTTTTAGTCCACCAATATTATCAAAAGTTGCCGTCACAGTATAAGATTTCGTCTCACCAAAACCTTGTACGTTGGCTACGCGTAAACCTAAAAAAACTAAGGCGCCAATACCAAGTAATAAAAATAACCCGACCCAAAATTCATATTTAATTGTTTGTCTCATAAAAAATCCTTAACCTGCTCCAAACATAATAGCAGTCAAAATAAAATCTAATCCTAGAACAACAAGCGATGCATGCACAACTGTTCGTGTTGTAGCTTGGCTGATGCCTTCTGATGTTGGCATACAATCATAACCATTGAACAGCGCAATCCAAGTTACGGCTACAGCGAAGAAAACCGCTTTAATAAAGCCATTTAAAATATCATAGCTCCAACTCACCGAATTTTGCATAACAGACCAAAAGCTGCCTGAATCAACACCTTTCCAATCCACACCGACTAAGGAACCGCCCCAAATACCAATCGCGATAAACAAGATTGACAAAATTGGCATGGAAATAACTCCTGCCCAAAAACGAGGTGCAATCACTCGACGTAAAGGATCAACAGCCATCATTTCAAGACTAGAAAGTTGTTCAGTGGCTTTCATTAATCCTATTTCAGCCGTCAATGCAGAACCTGCTCGACCAGCAAATAAAAGTGCGGTAACAACAGGCCCTAATTCTCGTAAAAGAGAAAGCGCCACAAGCTGACCTAAACTTGTTTCAGCAGAAAAATCGACTAACACGACATAACCTTGTAGTCCTAATACCATTCCAATAAATAAACCGGACAACAAAATAATGAGTAACGATTGGACACCTAAAACATACATTTGCTTCACAAGCAAAGGAAAATGCTTACGAATTTGTGGCTTACCGATCAATGCGCCAAATAACATAAAGCCTGCTCGCCCCAATGCACGGAAAAAGTCAATCACCTGTTTTCCTAAAGCAGAAATAAAATTGACGATCATTCAAACAATTCCTTCACATAATCTTGCGCTGGGTACTTAAAGCGCACAGGACCATCAGATTCACCTTTTAAGAATTGCACCACGCGCGGATCTTGGCTTTGTAAAAGCTGCTCTGATGTTCCTTCTGCGATGATTTTTTGGTCTGCAATAATATAGGCATAATCTGCAATACTCAATACTTCCTCCACATCGTGTGACACTACGATAGAAGTCAAATTTAACGCTTCATTTAATCGTTTAATCAGGCTCAAAATTACGCCCATACTGATTGGATCTTGCCCCGTAAATGGCTCATCAAACATAATTAAATCAGGGTCAAGCGCAATAGCGCGTGCTAATGCAGCTCGACGAGCCATACCACCAGAAAGTTCTGAAGGCATCAATGCGGCAGCGCCTCGCAACCCAACAGCCTCCAATTTCATCAACACGATTTGACGAATTAAACTTTCAGGCAAATGCGTATGTTCACGAATTGGAAAGGCGACATTATCAAAAGTAGAAATATCCGTAAAAAGCGCACCTGATTGGAATAACATCCCCATCCGCTTGCGTACTTCGTACAGTTCACGATTAGATAGACGACAAATATCTTGCCCATCAAACAAAATTTCACCTTGTTCTGGTATTAGCTGCCCACCGATCAATTTAAGTAAGGTGGTTTTACCAATCCCAGACGGCCCCATGATCGCAGTGATTTTTCCCTTTTTTACTTGCAAATTCAGGTTATCGTAAATCACGCGATCACCGCGTTTAAAGGTGAGATTCTTAACTTCAATTAGATTTTGATTCATTAAAATCTCGTTTATAAATAAAAAGTGCGGTCGTTTTGACTAGCGTTTTTGTGAAAGGTTCATCTTACGACGAACAAACGCCATCATGCCGTGTAATACTAAAAACAACAATGATAAAGCATATAAAGGCATATTTCCCAACGCAGAATAAGGGGTTTTACCTTCCGCTGGTGCAATTTTATGCGTCAACGTTGTTTCAATAAACTGCGGTGCCTGCGCTAACACCTTACCTTGTGCATCAACAAAGACTGAAATCCCCGTATTCGTTGCACGAATAAGCGGTTTCCCCAATTCCAAAGCGCGCATTCTTGCCATCTGTAAATGTTGCCAAGGTCCAATCGAATCACCAAACCAGGCATCATTAGAAATTGTAAGCAAATAATCTGTATCTTGTTTCAAATTTTGCCGCACTTGTTCGCCAAAAATAATCTCGTAGCAAATTGCTGGCGAAAAAGCGCGTTTTTTTGCCATTAAAGATGGCTGAATCGCATCCCCGCTTTGAAATGCAGACATCGGCAAATTAAACACTGAATTAAGTGGTCGCAAAATACTTTCTAGTGGAACATATTCACCGAACGGCACGAGATGATGCTTACTATAACGATTTGATGTATCGGGCTGATAAGGAAAATCTGGGTTTCCAGCAGTCATAATAGAATTAAGCAATTTACCAGATTTCGTATCTTGGAATACGGTTCCAACCATTATCTCCGTTTTCGTTTCTTTAGCAGCACGATCTACCCCTTCAAAAAATGGGGTAATCGCATTTTCAAGAGTTGGCAACGCTGATTCTGGCAAAATAATTAAATCTGTTTTGCCAAGATTTTCTGCGATTAATTTTTGATAAATTTCCAAAGTAGAATAGAAATAAGCCGGATCCCATTTAAGATTTTGTTCAATATTTCCTTGAGCAAGCGTGACTGAAATTGCCTTATCCTCAACAGCTTTTACAAAGTGAATTCGGGATGAATAAGCACTTAATCCCCCCACGATGATCAATAACAAAAGATTCGCCAAGACTAATTTAAGATTTTTCGTTTTAAACAAAAATGAAACGAGATTAAAAATTACCGCACTTGCCCAAACGGTAAAGAACGTCAATCCTGTTACCCCAAAAATCGGGGCGATGCCATAAAATGGGCTGTCAATTTGTGTATAACCAAACTGAAGCCAAGGAAAACCGGTAAAAAGCCAACCTCGTAAAAATTCTGTAAATGTCCAAATCACGGCAAAAATTACCGCACTTTGAACTTGGAAACGCTGAACCAAATAAGTAAAGAGCATCGGGTATAGTGCAAGATAAGCCGCAAGTAAACCGACAAGGAAATAACTCACACCTAAAGACGCGCCACCAAATTGGTGAATACTGACATTAAGCCAACTTACTCCAAAGCAGAAAAATCCCATCGACCATAAAAACGTCGCTAAAAGTGCGGTGGATTTTTTAGGATTTTTAGCTACATAAAGTAAACCGAGTAAAGAAACATAGGCTAAAGGCCAATAATCAAATGGCGAAAAGGCAAAAACACCGACTAAACCAGATATAAGCGCAATAAGATAAGTAAAATATTTATTCATAAATTCAATTATATTTTGCACGCCCTTACGAGCGTCTTTTGTGTTGAAATTTGGAATTCCATTCCAAGTAAATAAAAAGCACGCGTTAGAAAACGCGCGCCATCATTGAGGACGATAAAATGCTATTCGGCTTTTTCTTCCACATCATCCATTTCTGCCAAATGTTCATCTGGCACAGTCACTCGAAGTTGAATCAATCGGCGACTATCTGCCGAGGTGACTTTAAATTGAAGATTGTTCAAAGTAATTTCTTCACCACGTTTTGGTAAATAACCAAAAGTTTGCATAATCAGCCCACCAATGGTATCCACTTCTTCATCATCAAAATCTGTATTAAATTGCGCATTAAAATCATCAATATCGGTGAGCGCACGCACAGCATAAGTATGACGAGAAAGCTGACGAATATCCGCAACTTCTTCTTCATCAAACTCATCTTCAATATCGCCAACAATTTGTTCCAAAATATCTTCAATGGTGACAAGACCTGATACTGCACCAAACTCATCTACCACAATGGCCATATGGAAACGCTCTGAGCGGAAATCTTTCAACATACGATCCACTCTTTTGCTTTCTGGCACAATCACGACGGGGCGCAATAATGAAGATAAATCAAACTCTTCCGCATCTTCTCGTAAAAATTTCAATAAATCTTTCGCATGCAAAATACCCACGATATTATCGCGATCATCCGCATCGGCAATCACAGGAAAACGAGAATGAGCGGATTCAATAATTGTGTTTAAACAAGTATTTAAATCTTGTTGATCTTCAATAAAAATAATTTGTGAACGAGGAATCATAATATCGCGAACGCGAAGTTCCGCGATTTCCATTACGCCTTCAATCATTTCACGCGTATTTTGATCAATTAAATCGTTTTGTTCTGAATCGCGGATCACTTCCACAAGTTCTTCACGATTTTTTAGTTCACCTTGAAAAAAGCGACCAAATAAAGATTGGAAAAAAGTTTTTTTCGTATTTTCAGATTGGTTTGAATTTTGCTGTTCGTCGTTCATATTGGTTTGTAGTTGATGTCTTATTGACGGCGAAAAAGTATCATATTTTGGAAAAAATCGCAAAAAGCGAAAAGGCGAAAATCAATAAAAATAACCGCACATTAGGTTTGAACCTAAAGTGCGGTTAATTTCATTAAGATTTTAGTTAGAACTCATAACGTACGCCAATATTGAAATTACGTCCTGGTGCGCTATAACGATCCGCATTGGCTGATGTAATAGCCATTGGAATGGTTGATGAAGGTCTTCCTTGATCTTGCGTTGCTTTACTTAGCAGGGCAAGATAAGAAATATCATTCCAATTCCAATATTTTTTATCAAACAAATTATTCACATTAGCTGTAAACATTAAGTTTTTGGTTGGTTTCCAGTAAGCTCCTAAATCAAATAAAGAATATCCACCTGTTGGGTTGTATAGATAAGCAGATGATTGTTCAATATCTTTGTCTGATTTACCTCGACTGTATGTCCATTGGATATTAGCCCCAAAAGATTCTCCTTCATAACCAAAACCTAATTTTGTTTTCATTGGCTGAATGCTATTTATTGGTGTTTTTATACCATTATTTTCGGCTTTACCACGTGAATAGGAAAGACCAGCAATAGTATAAAAATCATCATAAAAATTCCATTTCATATCGGCTGTGACACCATATACCTTAGCTTTATCAAGATTATCATATTGAATAAAGCTGGTGTAACCATTCGTTGGTTTAGCAACCCAATCAATAAAATTATGATATCGGTTGTAATAACCCGTCACTAAATAATTAATCTCTGATGTTTTACCTTTTACACCAACCTCAAAATTATCTGCCGTTTCTGATTTCAAATTTGGATTCCCTACTACTGCGACATTTACCGTTTGTGTACCACGCCCTGGAATAGGATAGATAATACTTTCAAAGAAATACGAGCTTAGCTGCTGTGTTGATGGCGTTCTAACACCACGGGAATATTGTAAATAAGGAATGAAATTATCGGACAAGCGATATTCCAAGCTAATTTTTGGCGTAAATTGGGTCTCGGATTGCTTACGAGCGTGCAATTCAGCAACTCGATCATTATTAGATATTGGTTTTACTCGATAATGTACAACCCCCAATTGTGGTGTAATAGCAAAGTTACCAAACGCCATTTCATCTTCTAAATAACCAGTAAACTTATCCTGTTGCATCTCTGCCATTGGATACATATTTGTAATTTGACGATAAGCTGGTCTGACAAGATGAATATCATCACTCGCCTTATTATGCACATAAGATAAACCATAGCGTAACACTTGAGGAATATTTCCATCAATTACTGAAATTAAATTACTTACGAGGCCATAGCTTTTATCACTAAATTTAGTATTTTCTTGACGATAGCTCCGCGTACCTAAACGATAACGATAGTTTTCAGTTTTGGCATCTTGATAAAAAACTTGTGTTTTTGCATATTGCAACCAGCCTTTTTCACTATTGTATTCGTGACTTAACGAAAAACGATCTCGAGTTACTTTATCCTGCGTATAGCCCGTGATCTGCGTTCCTGTACGCATATCAATGTTAGAATTATTGAAAGAAAGTAAATCTTTATTAATGTTCTTATGTTGATGTTCAAAAATAAAACCTAACTTATTCTTATCGTCTAGTTGATAGTAGTGCTTAGTTAATAGATAAGTATTTTTAGTATCCGTTGGATTTGGTGCTGTACGTGTTTCCCCCACACTATTATTTTTACCTTGGTTTTTAGTTTCATTCCCTTTCCGTTGAGTTAGCATTACCATGCCTTCATAATCTCCAGCTTTGACTGCGCCTCCAGCACTACCATAAACTGAACGATCAACACTGTTATAACCAGTTCCTACAACGCCACCAAAATGACGACCTTTTAATAAATCTGAAGGTTCTATCGTTGTAAAATTAACACTACCAGAAAGGCTATTAGCTGAACCAGCATAACGAACATCCGCACTACGTAAAGCACTTACATCAATGTAATCAGTACGACCAAATTCTGAACCATAAGAAATAAAATGTTTTGCTTCTTGCGCTTCTGGTAAAGGAATATCATCTATTGTTGTAGTGATTCGGTTAGCTTGTAAGCCTCGAATGTTTACACCTTCTCCGCCAGAGCGTGCACCTTGCAATTGACTGACATTAACATCCATTTTTCCTGCAAAAACATCTTTTACATCACGTGACTGTTTTAAGAAAATTTGTTGATAGCTTACCGATGTATTCACCAATGCATCGCTAATATTTGAATCACTCACAACAATTTCATTCAACTTTTCTTGCGGTGAGTTATGAGAAAGTGCAGCCTGTTCTTGAGCAAACACTATCGGAGATGTGCAAAAAAACGCTACTAATGTAGCAAGCTTTGTTTTTTTCATAAATAAACCTCAGATATAATTGATAAACATTATCAATTATATCTGAGTGTATTATTTTTTCAAAATTTCTTTATACTTAAATGATTGACATAACCTTATCGCTAACAAACCCGAACACAGTTAACCAGAGATCAATAAGAACTTAAACTCTGTCCATTGATAATATCGCTCGCCTGCTTTTTGAATACCGCCGTAATTTTGCCATTCAGGATGATTAGGCGTGTCGGGTAAACATTGGGTTTCTAGCGCTACGCCAGAAAAATCGGCATATTTACCACTATTTCTCGTTGGTGTGCCTGCAAGATAATTACCCGTATAAACCTGCAATGCGGCTTGCGAGGTTCTTACTTCTAAACTTAAATCACCAGTTGGAGAAGTCAGTAACACACAAGGCTTTTGCCAAGCTTTATTGACAATAAAGGAATGATCGTAACCTTTTGTTGCTTGCTGATCCCCTTGTAAAAAATCTTGTTTTATGGGTTTAGCAATACGGAAGTCAAAACTTGTATTCACTACGTGCTTTAATGGAGAATTAGGAATCCCCTCATTATCTACAGGCAGATAAAAATCAGCATTTAAACGTAATATATGTTCACGCACGTCACTGCCTTGTACTGCATTTTCTAAATTGAAATAGGCGTGATTCGTTAGGTTCAATGCAGTATCCTTATCACAGCTCCCTGCATATTCAATTTTTACGCTATTATCATCTGTTAGCGTATAGGTTACAGACACATCCACATTACCAGGAAAACCCTGATCGCCATCCTCTGAGTATAATGAAAAACACACAAAATTTTCACCGCACTTTTGGATGTTCCAACGGCGTTTATCAAAGCCCTCTCCACCATGAAGCTGGTGTTTACCTTGATTACTACTTAATTTAATAAGTTCGCCATTCAATTCAAATTGAGCATTTGCAATACGATTTGCATAACGCCCAACACTTGCACCTAAATAGCTTTGATGAGTGGGATAATTCTCTACCTTACAACCCAATAAAACCTCGCGTAATGTGTCATTTACTGGCACTTTACAAGAAAGCCAAGTTGCGCCCCAATCCATAAATTGAACACGCATCCCATTTTCATTTTGCAGTGTTACAAGCTGATAAGGTACACCATCAGGCGCATTAAAAGTGGTTTGATCTAACATCATTTTCTCTTAAATTACTCGAACACCTTGTGATGCTGTGCACACATAAAAAGTTTCTTTTAAACCAGTCGTTTTCTCGTAATTATCAGCAATAATTTTACGAACTGCATCGACTTTATCATGCGGCGCAAGTGCGACAATACAACCACCAAAACCGCCGCCCGTCATACGTGCACCGCCACTTTTGCCAATAACAAGTTGAGCCAATTCAACTAAATAATCAATTTGTGGCACGGTGATTTCAAAATCATCACGCATTGAATCATGAGATTCCCCCATTAACTCACCTAAACGGGTCAAATCATTTTTCTTCAATGCTTCTACTGCATCGAGCACTCGTTGATTTTCTGTTACGACATGACGAGCACGTTTTCCTGCTAATGGAGAAAGTGCGGTCAATTCTGCTTCTCTTTTTCGGAATTGTTCAACTGAAACATCACGCAACGCTTTTACTCCAAAAAATTTTGCTGCCTCTTCACATTGCTGACGGCGAGTATTGTATTCCCCCGTTACCAAATCGTGCGGTACGTTTGAATTCACAATAATCACGGCAACATCTTGTGGCACGGGTGTTGGAGTGGTTTCAAGACTACGACAATCGATCATCAGTAAGTGATTTTCCTGCCCAAGTGCCGAAATTAACTGATCCATATTGCCACAATTTGCGCCAACAAATTGGTTTTCCGCTTTTTGTCCATTCAAGGCAATATCCGTATGAGAAAGCGGTAAATCACCAAGTTGTTGGCAAAATTTACCCACCGAAACTTCTAACGCTGCAGATGAACTTAATCCAGAAGAAAGCGGCACATTTCCAGAAATCACTAAATTTGCACCTTGTTGAAAGTGCGGGTAACGTTCTTGGATAAATTTTACAACCCCACGCACATAATTAGCCCATTTGTGTTGACTCTTAGGAATTTCAACATTGAGAGAAAATTCATCAGTTTCATCAAGATCCGCCGCATAAACATTCCAAATATGATCATCTCGTTTTGTACCAGAAACGGCCGTACCAAAATTAATCGCACAAGGCATAACAAAGCCGTCGTTGTAGTCAGTATGTTCGCCGATGATATTGACTCGGCCAGGCGCATAGACGGTAATTTCTGGCAAAATTTTATACTGTATATTGAAAATTTGTTGAGCATTTTGGATTGGGGTCATATTTCTATCCTTTATATATTAAATCTGTACTCGATCTGCCCCCCTCTTTGCTAAAGAGGTGGCTGGCTATATTATTTAGTTCTTTCTTTATAATGAACTTCACTCAAAGCACGTAATCGCTCTGCAGCCTGTTCTGCCGTTAAATCGCGTTGGCTTTCGCCTAACATCTCATATCCCACCATAAATTTACGCACGGTTGCTGAGCGTAAAAGAGGAGGGTAAAAATGAGCATGTAGCTGCCAATGTTCGTTTTCTTCGCCATTAAATGGTGCAGCATGAAATCCCATTGAATATGGGAAAGAAGTCTCAAATAGGTTGTCGTATTTGGTCGTCAATTTTTTCAAAATAACAGCGAGATCTTTTGATTGTTCGTCACTTAATTCAGTTAAACGTTTTACATGAGTTTTCGGTAGAAGCAATGTTTCAAATGGCCAAACAGCCCAATAAGGCACCAAAGCTACCCAATATTCAGTTTCAACGACAATACGTTCTTTTAACTCCAGTTCTCGTTTCACATAATCAACTAGCATTACTGAACCATGTTTTAATAAATAATCACGTTGTGTACGATCTTCACGAGCAACTTCATTTGGCAAGAAACTATTCGCCCAAATTTGACCATGTGGATGTGGGTTCGAACAGCCCATTGCTGCCCCTTTGTTTTCAAAAATCTGCACCCATTGGTATTTCGCACCAAGTTCACGAAGTTGTTCCTGCCATACTTTAATCACTTCTTCAATCTCAAGTGCGGTCAATAATGGCAATGTTTTACTATGATCTGGAGAGAAACAAATAACGCGACTTTCGCCACGAGCTTGAGAACTCTGGAAAAGTGGATCTGAGGATTTTTCAGGGGCTGGCGTATCTTCTAAAAGCGCGGAAAAATCATTTTTAAACACATAAGGTTTACGATAATCTGGATTTAATTCACCTGTAATACGCTTATTACTCGGGCAAAGATAACAAGTTGGATCATAACTTGGTTTTTGTTCTTCATTCACTTTTTCTTGTTGCCCTTGCCATGGACGCTTAGCTCGATGTGGTGATACCAAAACCCATTGATCAATTAATGGATTATAGCGACGATGTGGATGCTCGGTTGGTTCAAAAATATCACTCATAATTGGCTCCCTTTTTAAATTGTAAACGGTTACATAAAAGACTGCACATAAGATAGCAAATTCAAAAAAATAAACCGTGATCAGTATCACATAATGGGAAAATCGCTGAAAGTTTTTTGTGATCTCGGTTACAAATCAGAAAGTAACCGCTTTCAATTTTATTTAGAAAGAACATAATAAGAAACGTGATTTCATTATGGAGAGCATTCTATGAGCACCATTCATGATGTAGCCGAATTAGCCCATGTATCTATTGCTACGGTTTCTCGTGTTGTAAATCAACATCCCTCAGTCAGTGAAGATACTCGCCTTACAGTAAAACAAGCAATTGAACAACTTAATTATCAGCCAAATGCAAATGCTAAAGCCCTTGCAATACAAAACACCGATACTATTGGTGTGGTTGTTACCGATGTAACAGACTCGTTTTTTGCTATTTTAGTAAAAGCCGTAGATAAAGTCGCAGAAGCACACCGTAAAACAATCTTGATTGGCATTGGTTATCACCATGCCGAGAAGGAACGTGAAGCTATTGATACTTTACTTCGCAAGCGTTGTAGTTGTTTAGTTGTGCATTCCAAAGCGTTATCCGACGATGAGCTTAGCCATTATTTGAAAACAGTACCAGGAATGGTGATTATCAACCGGGTGATTCAAGGCTATGAAAATCGTTGCGTAAGTTTAGATAATAAAAAAGGAACCTACTTAGCAACAGAAATGCTTATCCGTTGTGGCCATAAACATATTGCATATATTGGATCTAATCATGCTATTTTCGATGAAATTGAGCGTCGAGATGGTTATCTTACTGCATTAAAAGATCACAATTATCCAATTATGGAGCATGCCATAACGCACAATTCTCCAGATTTCGAAGGTGGTGAAAAAGCAATGATTGATTTGCTTAGTTATAACAAAGATCTTACTGCTGTGGTCGCTTATAACGATTCAATGGCTGCAGGAGCAATTTCAGTTCTCAATGAAAACAATATAAGTGTACCAAGCCAATTTTCAATCATTGGTTTTGACGATATGCCAATCGCTCGTTATTTAATACCAAAATTGACTACAATTCGCTATCCTATTGATTTAATGGCAACTTATGCAGCTAACCTTGCATTAAGCCTTGTCGATAATAATGTGAGAACGCCATCAACAATTCAATTTAATCCAACATTAGTACGCCGTTTTTCTGTGGAATCTATCTAAATTTGAAAATAAACGCACTCATAAAATGTGATGGCGATCACAAATCCGAATTTTTAATGTAATCGTTTTCATTTATGTGAGTTTGATCACAGATTCCAAGCAGATTATTCGCTAATATGGCATCAATTGCAGAATGTAATGCAATATTTATCTCTAACATCAACATTCCAAAATAGGAGCGTTATTATGAAAAAAACAGCAGTATTAAGTGCGATTGCTTTAGCTATCGGTTTAGGTGCAGCATCTTCTAGCTTCGCAGCAAGTAACAAAATTGGTGTAACTATTTACAAATACGATGACAACTTCATGTCTTTAATGCGTAAAGAAATTGATAAAGAAGCTAAAGCACTTGGTGGCATTAACTTATTAATGAATGACTCCCAAAATGCACAATCAATTCAAAATGACCAAGTTGATGTATTACTTTCCAAAGGTGTGAAAGCTCTTGCAATTAACTTAGTTGACCCAGCTGCAGCGCCAACTATTATTAGCAAAGCAAAACCAGATAACATTCCTGTTGTATTCTTTAATAAAGACCCAGGTGCTAAAGCTATCGGTTCTTATGAACACGCTTACTATGTAGGTACTGATCCAAAAGAATCTGGCTTAATTCAAGGGGATTTAATTGCAAAACAATGGAAAGCAAATCCAGCTCTAGACTTAAATAAAGATGGCAAAATCCAATTCGTATTATTAAAAGGTGAACCAGGTCACCCAGATGCTGAAGCACGTACAAAATTCGTAGTTGAAGAACTTAATGCGAAAGGTATCCAAACTGAACAATTATTTATTGATACCGGTATGTGGGATGCTGCAATGGCGAAAGATAAAGTAGATGCGTGGTTATCTAGCTCTAAAGCTAACGACATTGAAGTAATTATTTCTAACAACGACGGTATGGCATTAGGCGCATTAGAAGCGACCAAAGCACATGGTAAAAAACTCCCTATCTTCGGTGTGGATGCATTACCAGAAGCATTGCAACTCATCAAAAAAGGTGAACTTGCAGGTACTGTGTTAAACGATGGTGTGAACCAAGGTAAAGCAGTTGTTCAATTATCTAACAACTTAGCACAAGGCAAAGCAGCGACTGAAGGCACAAAATGGGAATTAAAAGATCGTGTTGTACGTATCCCTTATGTTGGTGTAGATAAAGACAACTTAGGCGACTTCTTAAAATAATTTCTCATCAATTTTTGTTGTAATCCAAGGGGAAGTTACCCTTCCCCTTTTTAACGAGGTTGGATATGACATCTCAAACTCAAAGTCAAGACAGCCAAGTGCTGCTCACAATGACCAATGTCTGCAAGTCCTTTCCAGGCGTAAAAGCCTTAGATAACGCAAACTTAACGGTTCGTTCACATTCTGTTCATGCTTTAATGGGTGAGAACGGCGCGGGCAAATCTACATTACTAAAATGCTTATTCGGCATTTATGCCAAAGATGAAGGCGAAATCCTTTTCTTAGGCCAACCCGTCAATTTTAAAACATCTAAAGAAGCCCTTGAGAATGGTATTTCAATGGTGCACCAAGAACTCAACCTCGTGCGCCAAACTAGCGTAATGGATAACTTGTGGCTTGGACGCTATCCACTTAAAGGACCTTTTGTCGATCACGCCAAAATGTACCGTGATACTAAAGCGATTTTTGATGAATTAGATATTGATGTGGATCCTAAAGAAAAAGTCGCCAAACTTTCAGTTTCTCAAATGCAGATGATCGAAATTGCGAAGGCGTTTTCATACAACGCTAAAATCGTAATTATGGATGAACCAACATCCTCGCTTTCTGAAAAAGAAGTTGAGCATCTGTTTAAAATTATCGACAAATTAAAACAACGCGGTTGCGGCATTATTTATATTTCTCACAAAATGGATGAAATCTTCAAAATCTGTGATGAAATTACTATTTTACGCGACGGTAAATGGATCAACACAGTAAACGTGAAAGAATCCAGCATGGAACAAATTGTCGGAATGATGGTAGGTCGTGAATTAACACAGCGTTTCCCTGAAAAAACAAACACGCCAAAAGAAGTAATTTTACAGGTGGAAAATCTTACCGCTAAAAATCAACCATCCATTCAAGATGTATCTTTTGAATTACGAAAAGGTGAAATTCTCGGTATCGCAGGCCTTGTGGGGGCTAAACGTACTGATATCGTTGAAGCTATTTTTGGCGTACGTGAATTAACCGAAGGAACTATCAAGTTACACGGAAAAACCGTGAAAAATCATACCGCACTTGAAGCGATTAATAATGGCTTTGCATTGGTAACTGAAGAGCGTCGTTCAACTGGTATTTACTCCAATTTAAGCATTGAATTTAACTCATTGATTTCAAATATGAAATCTTATCTCACGCCATGGAAATTACTTAGCACAAAGAAAATGAAAAGTGATACCCAGTGGGTAATTGATTCAATGAATGTTAAAACGCCATCACATAGAACAACAATTGGTTCTCTTTCTGGCGGTAACCAACAAAAGGTTATTATCGGTCGTTGGCTTTTAACTCAACCTGAAATTCTGATGCTTGATGAGCCGACTCGTGGTATCGACATCGGAGCAAAATTTGAAATTTACCAACTCATTCAAGAACTCGCTAAAAAAGATAAAGGCATTATTATGATTTCATCAGAAATGCCTGAATTACTAGGTGTAACTGACCGCATTTTAGTGATGAGTAACGGTAAATTGGCGGGTATTGTAGAAACTGCAAAAACTTCACAAGAAGAAATCTTACAACTCGCTGCGAAATATTTATAAAGATAAAAGGAACAAATCATGAGTGCCTTACAAAAAAACAAATCCTTTGATTTATTAAAACAAAATGCGATTTATTTTGTCTTGCTGATTTTGCTCGGCATTATTATTGCGCAAGATCCAACCTTTTTAAATTTAATCAACTTCAGTAACATCTTAACCCAATCTTCTGTGCGCTTAATTATTGCTCTCGGGGTTGCCGGATTGTTGATTACACAAGGGACTGACTTATCTGCTGGTCGCCAAGTTGGTTTGGCTGCGGTTATCTCTGCAACCATGTTGCAATCAATGGAAAATATGAACCGCGTATTCCCTGAAATGGGTGAAATTCCAATTCCTGTGGTAATTCTTGCAGTTTGTGCTATCGGTGCTGTAATTGGTTTAGTGAATGGTTTAGTTATTGCTTACTTAAATGTAACGCCATTCATCGCAACCATGGGCACCATGATCATCGTATATGGTTTCAACTCACTATACTATGATGCAGTAGGTGGTTCGCCAATCGCAGGTTTTAGCGAAAACTTCTCAACATTCGCGCAAGGATTCTTCCGAATTGGTAGTTTTAAACTTTCCTACATCACAATCTATGCAGCTATCGCAGCATTATTAGTGTGGATTATGTGGAACAAAACTCGTTTCGGTAAAAACGTATTTGCTATCGGAGGTAACCCAGAAGCTGCGAAAGTATCTGGTGTAAACGTTGCACGTAACTTAGTTGTCATCTACATGATTGCAGGTATGTTCTATGCCTTTGGTGGTATGCTCGAAGCTGGTCGTATCGGTTCTGCAACTAACAACCTAGGTTTCATGTATGAATTAGATGCTATCGCCGCTTGCGTAGTCGGTGGTGTATCCTTCGCAGGTGGTGTAGGTACCGTCATTGGTGTAATCACTGGTGTTATCATCTTTACAGTTATCAACTACGGTTTAACTTACATCGGTGTAAACCCTTACTGGCAATACATCATCAAAGGTAGCATTATTATTCTAGCGGTAGCTATCGACTCATTAAAATACGCGAAGAAAAAATAATACGAATAATCTCTATAAAGATAACAAAAAAGTGGGCATGCTTGCCCACTTTTGTTTTATATACTCAATTCAACGTGAATTCATAACCTCACAAACGATATTTATGCAATAATCATCAAACCCTGTATAATTGCGCCACCATTTTTATAGAGAGATAATCATGCAAATTAACTTTACACAAGTATTGCAAGACAGTTGGAACTTCTTCCGTAATCAACAAAAAATCATGCTGCAATTTGTCGCAATTTTATTTATTGTGCAAAGCGCGAGTGCACTTTTAAGCTTTCCAGTTAATGATGAAAATAAAAATGATGTATTAAATCTCGCCAATACAGATATCACTGGTTTTATCTTTTCAGTTGCAATCACTCAAATTTTAACGAGCTTTATTGCAGCTTGGGGATTAACCTCTATCCATAAAATTAGCTTACAAAATTACCGCACTTTAGGTGAAACCTTCTCACTTAGCGTGCGCCGTTTTGCAGGTGTAATTCTGTTAGATCTGTTAATGGTTGCACCAATGTTACTTGGTCTTAGTGAAGCATTTGCTGCATTACTCACAAAAAAATCGCCTTCCATTATGTCACTTATTGCGATGATTGTTGGCGTTTGGTTCTTCGTCCGTTTAAATTTGACGGCAGTACATTATCTTTCTACTCAAGATACACTTTCGCAAACTATCCGAAAAATCTGGATGCGAGGAAATACTCGAAAAGGCGTATTGTTTATTTATACTCTACTGGTTTATTTTCTCGTGCCAGTCCTCATTTTCCAATTAAGCGCATTTTCCAATAATGCTGTGTTTGATATGGTGATAGGCATTTTCACCGCATTACTTAATATTTTTATGCTAGTAGTGACTTATCGTTTCTACAGCTTATTTATGAAGGATTAATCAATATGAAACAACTCCTTGACTTCATTCCTTTAATTTTATTTTTTGTCACTTACAAACTCGGTGGTGTACGTGAAGCAGCCATCGTATTAGTAGTCGCAACAATTTTGCAGATCGTGATTTTAAAATGGAAATACGGAACCGTTGAAAAACAACAAAAAATCATGGCAAGTGCGGTCGTTTTTTTTGGACTTTTAACTGCTTACTTTAATGAGATCCGCTATTTGCAATGGAAAGTGACAATTATCAATGCCTTGTTTGCCATTGTTTTGCTCGTCGCACAATTTCAATTTAAAACTCCATTAATCAAAAAATTACTTGGGAAAGAGCTACAACTGCCGGAAAAGGCTTGGAATACACTTAACCTCGGCTGGGCAGTATTCTTTATTATTTGTATGTTGGTGAATATTTATATCAGCCATAATATGTCGGAAGAAGCTTGGGTTGATTTCAAATCTTTCGGAATTATTGGTATGACGGTGATTGCAACGATTATTTCAGGTGCTTATATCTATCGCTATTTACCTAAAGATGATTCAAATTCAAAAGATGGAGAAAAATAATGTCTTCCAATTTTACTGATAAAAATGGCCGCCATTCCAAAGGGATTCTATTACTACGAACCTTAGCAATGCCTTCTGATACCAATGCTAACGGAGATATTTTCGGCGGTTGGATCATGTCTCAAATGGATATGGGGGGTGCGATTTTAGCAAAAGAAATCGCACATGGGCGCGTAGTTACCGTTGCGGTTGAAAGCATGAATTTCATCAAACCAATCTCTGTGGGCGATGTGGTCTGTTGCTACGGTCAATGTTTAAAAGTGGGACGTTCTTCCATTAAAATCAAAGTAGAAGTATGGGTGAAAAAAGTGGCAAGTGAGCCAATTGGTGAACGTTATTGCGTGACTGATGCGGTATTTACTTTCGTTGCGGTAGATAATAATGGTCGCTCGCGCATGATTCCTCGTGAAAACAACCACGAATTAGAAAAAGCATTAGCCTCAATTGCAGAGTTTGAGGCTGAACAAAACGCTTGTTAATAGAAGGAAATAATGATGTTCTATGTGATTTTTACTAAAGATATTCCAAATACATTAGAAAAACGTCTTGCGGTACGCGAGCAACACTTAGCTCGTTTAAAACAGCTTCAAGCAGAAAACCGTTTACTTACAGCTGGTCCCAATCCAGCTATTGACGATGAAAATCCTGGAGAGGCAGGTTTTACTGGTTCAACCGTCATTGCACAATTCGCAAATTTACAAGCAGCAAAAGACTGGGCGGCGCAAGATCCTTATGTAGAAGCTGGCGTATATGGTGATGTTATTGTAAAACCATTTAAAAAAGTATTTTAGCCCTCCTCAATTCTAATAAGCTAATATGAAAAAAGTCGCTTTAATTTCTTTCTGTATTTTGACCGCACTTTCTGCTTTTGCCGATACACCTAACACGGCAATAGCATCCATCAATCTTGAGCAAGAAAAACAAAACTGGGCGTCAATACAGCATCAAGACTACTTAAAACGTTTAAAACAACGTGAAACCTTTTTACAGGTTGAAGGTTTGCTAAAAAGTGCGGTAAAAAACCAGCAATTTTCTGAAGCGACTCAAAACATCACAAAAACCTTAATAGATTCATTGCAAGGCTACCCTTTGCAATATGATTTGCTAGCACGCTTTTGGGAGACAAAAATCGTCTTTTTAAAAAGTGATGACATTCAGGGCAAACAACAAGCAATAAATGAACTCAATGCATTAGTGCAACAAAATTACCCTTTTGTAACGCCAGTATTTCAAACCTTATTACAAAAACTATCCACGTTAGAGGAACAAAAAACCTCAGCAACGTCGGATAATGCTAAAGAAAATAACACGAATCAAAAAGAACAAAATCAAGTAGAAAATCCTAAACAGCTTGCTGAGATTATAAAGAACAGTAATCCTAGCACTTTAGATAAAAGTGTATTAATCGATGCTTTTCCTCGTTATCTAAAAACACTATCGGAACAAATAGAGAATCCAAATTTTGAGCTCTATCAGCAATGGGGTGATACTTGGCAACTCTCAGAAGATGAAATCAAACAGTGGAAAATAGCCTTTTTAAATCGTTTTTTTGATAATGAAAACACTGATTTTCAGAAATGGCGTGATGAACAAATCCGACAATTAAAAACTGATAATCTAACCGAACGCCGTTTACGAATGGCAATTTGGCAGAAGACCGACCTTTCTCTGTGGCTTAATTCACTTACAACTGAAGGAAAAGCAAAACAAGAATGGCGTTATTGGGAAGCCAAACAAGACATATCAAAAAATATAGAAAAACTAACCGCACTTTCAAAAGAGCGGGGGTTCTATCCAATGTTAGCTGCTGCACAATTAAAGCAAGCATATAAAGTCGATTTTCCAGTAGCACCAAGTTTTACCGTAGAAGAACAACTTCCTTTCGAGCAAGTTTTTGCCATGATTCGAGAGCTGAGAGAACTTGGACGAAATGGTTTAGCAAAACAACGTTGGCGAATTTTACTTGATAATGCTGATTTCACAACTCAGCTAAAACTTGCAGAATATGCTGAAAACCAACAATGGTTTGAATTAGCTGTTGATGCTTCTATTGTTGCAAAAGCGTGGGATTACCTGACCCTTCGTCTGCCAAATGCTTATTCAGAATACTTCAATGCAGCATTACAGAATTTAAATATCAGCAAAACTTTTGCTATGGCAATCGCCCGTCAAGAAAGTGCTTGGAATCCAATGGCACAATCTTCTGCAAATGCGCGGGGCTTAATGCAACTTCTGCCAAGCACGGCAAAATTGACTGTAGAGAATAATCAACTACCTTATCAAGGCGAACAAGATTTATTCAAACCATTGAATAATATTTTACTAGGTACCGCACATCTTAATGAACTCAATGGAAAATATCCTAATAATCGAATATTGATTGCAGCCGCTTACAATGCAGGGGCAAATCGAGTAGAAAAATGGTTAAGTCGTGCTAATGGAAAATTAGCATTAGACGAATTTGTGGCATCTATTCCTTTTTACGAAACTCGTGGTTATGTGCAAAATGTAGTCACTTATGACTTTTACTATCAAATTTTACAAAATCAAGAAAACCCACAAATCTTTAGCCAAGAAGAATTGAATCGGCTATACTAAACGCACTAGTTTAATAGTGTGGAATGGGAGCGTAATTATGTATATCAGCCGCAATTTAGAACAATGGAATGCATTTCTTCAAATGCTAAAAATTGCCTTTGAAGAAAATAAAGCACAGGAGTTTCTAACCTTATTATTAACGGCAGACGAACGGGATGCGGTGGGATTACGCTTACAGATTGTCTCTCAGCTGATTGATAAAAATATGCCTCAGCGTGAAATTCAACAAAATCTGAATACAAGTGCTGCCACAATCACTCGAGGTTCCAATATGATTAAAACGATGGATCCTGATTTTATGCAATGGATGAAACAACATCTTGATCTCATTGAAAAAAACTAAGCGAATTTTTACCGCACTTTCTCACTTATTTAGTCCTAAATGGTGGAAAAAAAACTGGCAGCGAGTTGTCTTTCGTTTTTTTTTCGCCGTTTTTGCTTTGTTGCTGATTTTTCGCTTTGTACCTATTCCATTTTCCGCTTATATGGTACAACAAAAAATCGCTAATCTTTTACAAGGCGATTTTCGATATCAAATCCAATATAACTGGGTCAGCCTAGAAAATATCTCCCAAAATATTCAATTAGCTGTGATTTCATCAGAAGATCAGCGTTTTCCTGAACATTTCGGATTTGATTTTGAGGCTATCCAACGAGCAATTCGGTATAACGAAAAATCTAAAAAAGGAATCCGAGGAGCATCAACCATTTCCCAGCAAACCGCTAAAAACTTAATGCTTTGGCACGGACAAAATTGGCTACGAAAAGGTTTAGAAGTTCCAGCAACTATGCTACTCGAGCTGACTTGGTCAAAAAAACGTATTTTAGAAGTGTATTTAAATATTGCAGAATTTGGGAATGGCATTTTTGGTGTGGAAGCGGCAAGTCGCTATTACTTTAAAAAATCAGCTAAAAATTTATCTCAAAATGAAGCCGCACTTTTAGCTGCTGTGTTGCCCAATCCAATCATTTATAAAGTAAATAAGCCAAGCTTATTAGTTCGTAAAAAACAAACTTGGATTTTGAGACAAATGGGAAATTTAGGTACTGAATACTTGAGCCATTTATAAAAAACCCCAATCGAATTTCTAAAGTAAAACAAACTAAAAAATATTTACTTGATACACAAAATAAAAAAACGAGTTTTAAACTCGTTTTTTTATTTATAGCATTTTTATTACAGGTTTATTACCGCAAATAATACCCAAACAGTATAAATTGTGGCTAAACCATAAAAGATAAATCCACCAGCTGGCACATGCACTTTAAGATCGTGCATACCGTGGTGAATACGGTGTAAACCACACCACATTGGGAAAATGGTTAAAACTAAGATAACTAATTTTCCGATCCAAGAATAAGCGAATGTAATTAAGTTATGTGGATCAATTAATCCGAATGGTAACAATAAACCAAGGATCAAGATTACCACAGGGAAGAAAATCGCACTGACAGTCCCGCCAGCACCAAACATCAACCATACTGGTGGTTCACCAGAGCGTTTTGGATTTTGTTCGACCATTTTTTTCTCTCCCTACATATAAACTAAAATTAATGCGATAACACTAATCACAGCTGTAACTGCCCAAAGTGCATTTCTTAACACGTGATGTGGTAAACGCTCATTTTTAACAATGATGTTCATCACTTTTGGGGTCATCACGAAATAAGTTGCAGTGTGATACAAAGTCGCAATTAATGTGATGATATTTAAGAACACCACAATTGGATTTCTTAAGAAGCCAATGAAATCAACAATACCTAAGCCAGGTACAGGATTGCTTGCAAGGCAAAGTACGCCATAAAGCAATACAATGCAGAACCATACAGCAAAGATAGAGGTTGCTTCGCGCACCATATATGCTTTGTAGAAATCCAATTTTTGCCACCAAGTAGCCGTCATTGAGCGAACATATTTTTTGCGTTTACTTACTGTTACTGACATATTCTTCCCCTTAGCCTTTTGGTTTTAGCATTGAGATAACATAATCTTTGGCACTTTCCACTTTGCCTTGGTTGATTGCTGAAGCTGGATCCACGTGTTTTGGACACACTTCAGAACAATAACCCACAAAAGTACAGCTCCAAACACCGTTTTTACCATTTAATAATGGCATACGTTGTGCTTTACCATGGTCACGGTTATCAAGGTTGTAACGGTGCGCCATTGTAATTGCTGCAGGGCCTAAGAATTCAGGGTTTAAACCAAATTGCGGACAAGCGGCATAGCATAAGCCACAGTTGATACACATTGAGAATTGACGATATTTTTCAAGCTGTGCTGGGGTTTGTTTAGTACGGCTTACTTGCAATTCTTTCGATGGATGTGGTTTACCATCTAATGCTGGCGCTTCGTTGCCAATAATGTAAGGTTTAATTGCTTCTAAACTTTCGATGAAGTGGCTTAAATCAACCACTAAGTCGCGTTCAATAGGGAAGTTTGCTAATGGTTCAATACGCATATAGCCGCTGTAATCACGTAAGAACGTTTTACAAGCCAATTTTGGTTTGTTATTGACCATCATCCCACAAGAACCGCAGATTGCCATACGGCAAGACCAACGATAAGAAAGAGACGGTTCAAGTTTATCTTTAATGTAACCTAACGCATCTAAAAGAGAGCTTTGGTTATCATAAGGTACTTGATAAGAGCTTAAATGTGGCTCTTGATCGTTTTCTGGGTTGTAGCGTAATACTTCTACAGTCATTACCGGTGAATTAGCCATTTGCTTGCTCCTTAGCTTTCGCAGCCGCTTCTGCCGCTTCTGCTTCAGCACCATAAACACGTTTTGCTGGTTGAGATTTAGTGATTTTCACCGGACTGTATTCAATACGCGGTGCATCATCGCCATTGTAGTAAGCAAGGGTGTGTTTTAAATAATTCACATCATCACGTTCAGTGTAGTCTAAGCGTTGGTGTGCACCACGAGACTCTTTACGTTCAATTGCAGAGTTGGCAATAGATTGTGCCACATCAAGGATGTAACCTAATTCTACAGTGTAAAGCACATCGGTATTGAATACGCTTGAACGGTCTGCAACACGAATACGTTTATAACGTTCTTTAAGCTCAGCAATTTTATCTACTGCTTTTTGCATGCTTTCTTGGTCACGGTAGATACCACAACCTTCTTCCATCACAGTACCCATTTCGTCACGGATTTCAGACCAAGACTCATTACCTTCTTGGTTATAAAGTGCTTCAAGGCGAGCCACAACATCTTGAGCTTGTGCATCAACTGCTGCACGGTTTGCAGGTTGTGCTTCTGCTGCACGTTGTGCTGCATATTCACCTGCAACACGGCCTAAAACCACTAATTCTGCAAGCGAGTTAGAACCTAAACGGTTTGCGCCATGTAAACCAGAAGACGCACATTCACCCACAGCAAATAAACCTTTAATGCGAGTTTCGCTGTTGAAATCCACTTCGATACCCCCCATGGTGTAGTGAACAACCGGGCGAACTGGAATTGGTTCATTAACTGGGTTTACACCTTCATAAGCACTTGCTAATTCACAAATGAATGGAAGACGTTCATGTAAATATTTTTCACCTAAGTGACGTAAGTCAAGGTGAACCACATCAACACCTTTTGCAGTTTTTAAGGTGTTGCCTTTTTTCCATTCTTGCCAGAATGCTTGTGAAACTTTATCACGTGGACCAAGTTCCATATATTTGTTTTCAGGTTTACCGATTGGGGTTTCAGGGCCTAGACCATAATCTTGTAAATAACGGTAGCCGTTTTTATTCACTAAGATACCGCCTTCACCACGACAACCTTCAGTCATTAAGATACCGGTGTTTGGTAAGCCGGTTGGGTGATATTGGACGAATTCCATATCACGAAGAGGAACACCGTGACGATATGCCATTGATAAACCATCACCAGTTACGATACCGCCGTTGGTGTTGAATTTAAATGCACGACAACCACCACCAGTTGCAATTACAACCGCATTTGCGTTGATTTGAACAAGTGAGCCTTCCATCATATTCATCGCAACCATACCGCGAGCATGACCATCATCAACTAAGATGTCTAAAACGAAGTGCTCGTCAAAGCGTTGAATTTGTGGATATTGAATGGATGTTTGGAAAAGAGTATGTAATAAGTGGAAACCAGTTTTATCTGCCGCGAACCAAGTACGCTCGATTTTCATCCCACCGAAACGACGCACGTTCACATCGCCATCTGCTTTACGGCTCCAAGGGCAACCCCAACGTTCAAGTTGAGTCATTTCCACTGGAGAATGTTCAACGAAGTATTCCACCACATCTTGTTCACATAACCAGTCACCACCGGCAACGGTATCGTGGAAGTGTTTATCGTAGGAATCTTCCTCTTTAATTACTGCGGCCGCACCACCTTCTGCTGCAACCGTATGGCTACGCATAGGATAAACCTTAGAAACTAATGCGATCTTTAAGTTAGGGTTTGCTTCTGCTGCTGCAATTGCTGCACGTAAACCGCCGCCACCAGCGCCAACAATCGCAATATCGACATTAACTGTTTGCACGATATCCTCCAATAAATGTAGAAAGTAAAAAATAGAAATCACCCTAAAAGGGTAATCTAGTGAGTTCATTCTGCCATTTTTTGTTACAAATTAATAACGTTTTTTATGCAGGGTAAGAGGAAAAGGATGATTTTGTGATCTACCTCAAAAAAGCTTAGATTGAGTTGAGAAGGGCTCTCGTTTACAATGATGTAAATTTAAAAATGGGAATAAAAATGACCGCACTTACTCATTGGCAACCTTCTGCCGATATAAAAAGTCTGCTTAAACGTGCAAAAATTATTGCTGAAATTCGTCAATTTTTTACAGAGCGAGGCTTGCTTGAAGTTGAAACGCCTGTTCTAAGTGAATTTGGCGTCACTGATTTGCACCTTTCCACATTCAGCACAGAATTTATTGCGCCTTTTGGTGAACAATCCAAAACACTTTGGCTTTCTACAAGCCCTGAATATCATATGAAACGCTTGCTTGCTGCAGGCAGTGGACCGATATTCCAAATCAGCAAAGTATTCCGTAATGAAGAGGCTGGTAATCGCCACAATCCAGAATTTACCATGTTGGAATGGTATCGACCGCACTTTAGTATGCATCGTTTAATTAATGAAGTAGATGATTTACTCCAACAAATTTTAGATTGCCCACCTGCAGAAAGTTTAAGCTACCAATTTGTTTTTCAAGAATATGTAGGTCTAGATCCCTTATCAGCAGAACGTTCAGAATTAATCGAAGCGGCGCGTAAACATAACTTTATGGCTGAAGATGATGAAGAGCGCGATACTTTATTACAGTTCTTATTTAGTGAAGTCGTTGAACCTCAAATAGGAAAAGAGAGACCTGTTGCGGTTTATCATTTCCCTTCAACACAAGCTGCCCTAGCACAAGTGAGCCCAGAAGATCAGCGGGTTGCAGAACGCTTTGAGTTTTATTACAAAGGGTTAGAACTGGCAAATGGTTTCCATGAATTGACAGATGCACGAGAACAAAGACATCGTTTTGAATTGGATAATCAACAAAGAAAGAAACATGGATTACCTACTCGAGACATTGACGAACGTTTTCTGGCTGCATTAGAAGCTGGCTTACCAAACGCATCTGGTGTCGCGCTGGGAGTCGATCGCCTAATTATGGTTGCGTTAGGTTGTGAGAAAATTAATGAAGTGATTTCTTTTTCCGTGGATAATGCCTAGACGAAAAGTGCGGTAAAAAATCTACCGTACTTTTGATTCTTAGTTACTGATCCATAATGGCAATTGTATGGTAACTGCAAGTCCACCCATCGGGCTTTTTTCAGCCCAGACCTTTCCTTGATGCTCCTGAATAACATTAGATACAATCGCTAATCCTAATCCTGTGCCGCCAGTCGTTCTAGTTCGTGTTTCATCCACACGATAAAACGGTTTGAAGATTTTTTCAAATTCATCTGGATGGACTCCAGATCCGTTGTCATCTATACGGATTCTGAGAAATTCTTCTTGTATAAAAATATGAAGTTCGATCTTATCCTTGGTGTATTTGAGTGCATTTGTCACGATATTTTCAACCGCACTTTCCAGCAATCTAAAATTGCCGTTAAGTTGTAATTTATTTTTAGGTAAACGAATATTTGTGAGAAACGTTATACCTCGTTGTTCAGCTTCAAATAATGCATCTTTTATACTCTCCGTCCAAAGTGCTTCAACATGAAAGATCTCTCGTTCAACTTGGCTGTTCATCTTTTGACGAGAGAGCAAGAGTAATTCGCTAATCATTTTGTCCATTCGCCCTATTTCTTTCTCAATACGTTTTATACTATCTGTTTCACCATATTGGTGGCGAATAAGCGCTGTAGCTAATTGTAAACGTGTAAGTGGTGTTTTAAGCTCATGTGAAATAGATGAAAGTAAAGATTGTTGATTGGAGATAAGATTATCAATCGCTATTGACATTCTATTAAAACTTCTCCCGACTTGTCGGAGTTCAAGAGGGCCCGATAAAGATAGGTTATTGTCAATTTTAAAGTTCCCCAGGGCAACGGAATTTGCAGCTTCTTGTAAACGAGATATTGGGTTGACAATAGTTTTTGTGAACCACCAGAGTAATGGTGTAGTAATTAGTAAAATTAAGAAAGCAGTCACTGCTGGGTTATCAAATAAATAATTTAAAATTTCTTGTTGTGGATTTATATGGTTGATGAAAAATAAAGCATATTCATCAGATTTATCACTAAGATAAATTTGGAAGGGGCCTATAATTTCCAAGTCACCGAATATTTTACGCTTAGGATGAGAAAAATCATCAGATACAATGGTAAAGGATAAAATCGCATTATGTTCTTCTGGTAATTCACCTAATATATTTTTAGTCTGTAAATTGACTAAAACAGGGCGAGATGGATTATATTTATCTGTTGGCAAGACTGGCGCTTTGGCAAGTAGATCGCTAAGTTGTTTATTTCGTATTGTATCCATAATCTTTTTTTGATAGCTGATCACTTCCGATTCTTTTAAAGGGGTATAAATACGAAGATCGAAGTAAGGTATTATAACAACAAGTGTCATCATGAAAAAAAACGCTATCCAAAAAATTGAAAATGTACGTATAGCTAATTGATTGATATTAAAGATTCTAGAGAGTCTCATTATTCTAGGGAACTAAAAGATATCCTCGTCCACGTAATGTTCTAAACCAAGGTAGATCATTTTCTCGGAGAGGAAGTTTTTTACGAATATTTGACATATGCATGTCAATAGAACGATCAAAAGGAGCAAGTGGTTTCCCTAATGCTTTTTCACTGAGTTCTTCTTTAGTAGCAATACCATTTGGAGATTGAGTTAGTTGATAAAATAGTAAAAATTCAGAGCTAGTTAAATTTAAATCTTGTCCTTGGTAAATAGCTCGTTGAGCAATAGGGTGTAATTCAATACCACGAAAATGTGTTACCAGCTCTTCATTTTCATCTGATTCTATGCTTTCTGTTTTAACAAGTATGCTACGACGTAAAATAGCTTTTATTCTAGCAATAAGTTCACGGTCATTAAATGGCTTGGGTAAATAATCATCAGCGCCTAATTCTAAACCGAGTATACGATCAAGGTCATCTCCTCTTGCAGTAAGCATCATCACTGGTACATTAGAGACTTTACGAATTTCTTTTAATGTCTCAAAACCACTTAGCTTAGGCATCATGACATCAAGCAAAACCAACTCGTGGCTTTCATTCAGTTTTTGTAATGCCTCTAATCCATTATTTGCTGTTTGAACATCAAACCCTTCTAACGCTAAAAGGGACGAAAGTAATTCCGTCAATTCAACATCGTCATCAACGAGCAAGAGCTTCGACATGGGCACAGTCCTTTTTATCAAACTTCTGTGTTTATACTGTCACTATATATGTACAGCTTATTTCCAGAATTTCCACCAGCTTGATTTTTGTTTCTCACCAGTTTGAATAATGGTGTTGTTCTCGCCTTGTTGCGAAACTTCTGGCAAAGGTTTATCAAGATTGGTTTCAGTCACAATACCACGTTGATCAAATTTTACAGTGAAAGTGTGTTGAACAGGTGTTTCATAAGCACGTTGTTGTAAGAACACATAGTACCAAGTCTGACTATTATAAGGATCAATTAATACAGGCGTACCCAACAAATATTGTACTTGTTGAGCTGTCATGCCTTCTTTAACTTGAGCAACGGTAGTCGCTTCTAAATAGTTGCCTTGTGGCACATCAATTCGATATACAACTTTTTCAACGGTCGAACAAGAAACGACGCTTAATGCTAAGAAGGTTGCGCCTAAAAGTGTTTTAACTTGCATTTTCTTTACCTTATTTGTGCAAAAGTACTGTTAAATAATACCCAAGTTTGAGCATATTTCCAAATTAATTCTCTGATTTTAAAGCCTTTTGTAATTGATCTTTTAAATTTGGTGGCAAACCTTTGATTGTAAGCGTATCCGTCATCGGTTCCCATTGAATTCGAGTATTTAATAAATCAGCATCGAAACTAATACTCACCCCCTTTCCTGAACCAGTGAATTTCGTTAGGGATTTTAAAGTTGAACGTACTGGCGGAATGCTATCTTCCAAGCCATAGTTTTGTTCTTCCGCAAAAGTAACAAAAGGCTGTTCATTTAGAGTGGGTAAGGAATCAGAAAGTTCCTGCAATTCAATTTCATCACCGCCAGCAAGTTGAGCTTTGCAATATTCAAACACTTGTTTTTTCACCGCTTGAGTTTGCTCTTTGTTGAGTTCACCTTGATCACAATAATCACTCACAGCTTGCAATAAACATTGATTTTGAACTTGTGGATTTAATCCTTCTTCGGCACCTAAAAAATCCATGAAAAAATCACTAATTTTTCGACCAACTCGGCCTCTTATGAAAGTTAAATAACGATTAGAGTTTGCATTCACCTGCAAATCCGTCAAATTCACTCTTGCCGCAATATCAAACTGAGTTATATCAAGATATTCTGTACGACGAATCTCTAAATGCTCATCAACTAACATGCTATAACGACTATCAAGCAATGCAATAAACAAATAATCTGTCGCTAAGAAATTATATTGACATAAAATCAAAGTACCACTTTCTGCAAAGTTATATTTACCTAACTCATCTGCAAGCAATTTTGTTGAATATTGACTAAAACCTAAAAACTCAATTTCTTGTTCTAATAAACGATTTAAATGTTGTGCAAAGATAGACTTTTCCTGAAATACGCCAAAAGCCTTCGATTTATTTTGATAGCCTTGATGAAGTTGCAACATCATTTGTTCTACTTCTGGCGTAATGGACAGCAACTCATCGCGTAATACACTTTCCATTTTTATGATGTCGCCATCCACATTTTTGACTAACTGATGCAAAACAATTTGATTAACGGTAATACTCATTTTTGTCACCTTTGAAAAATTTGTCGCAAATTATAACCGCACTTTTTAAGCAAGAAAAAAGAAATTATTTAGGTTCTACCAAATAATCGGGTATCATAAGCTAAATTTTTTGTTTTATTTTTGACATTATGGCTCAACATTCTAAATATTCTGATGCACAGCTAAGTGCAATTGTGAACGATATGATCGCGGTATTAGAAAAGCATAAAGCCCCTGTAGATCTATCCTTAATCGCACTGGGTAACATGGCAAGCAATTTATTAACCACCAGTGTGCCACAAACTCAACGTGAGGCATTAGCTCAAGCATTTTCGAATTCCTTAATTAATGCGGTAAAAACACGTTAATATGAAATGGATTAAAAAAGGCACCTTCAGCGGCAAACAATACCGCGATGACGTTTCACGAAAAATTTCGTGGGGTCATTGGTTTGCTTTTTTTAATATTATTGTTGCTATTCTTATTGGCACTCGTTATGCCTTTATCATTGACTGGCCAGATACTCTCGCAGGAAAACTTTATTTCTTTGTGAGTTTGCTCGGGCATTTCAGTTTCAACGTTTTTGCGTTGTACTTACTCGTTGTCTTTCCACTGAGTTTCATTGTTAAAAATCACCGCACTTTTCGCGGATTAACCGTGATTTTTTCCACCATTTGTACAACCTTATTATTATTTGACACCGCCGTTTTCAATCGTTTCAATCTACATTTATCCTCTATTGTATGGAATTTGCTGGTCAATCCAGAAAATGGTGAAATGTCACGCGATTGGCAAATTTTCTTTGCACCAATGCCTATAATTTTATTGGCACAAATGTTATTTTCTCGCTGGAGTTGGGAAAAATTACGTAGTCTTGAACGCCAAAAATGGCTAAAAGGCACTGGCATATTCTTAACCACAACGTTCATTGCGACGCATTTAATTTATGCTTGGGCAGATGCTTATTTATATCGTCCTATCACCATGCAACGATCTAATTTCCCTTTATCTTATCCAATGACAGCTCGTTCTTTTTTAGAAAAACACGGTTTCTTGGATGGAGAAGAATATACGCAAAAATTGGCGCAAGAAGGTCGTTTAGATGCCTTAAAAATTGATTATCCGAAAAAAGAACTCACTTACGCACCAATTACGCACAAACCTAATATTCTGATCGTAACGGTTTCGGGTTTACGCCATGATGCGATTTCTAATGAAAAGATGCCAAAACTTGCTGAATTTGCAACAAGTTCAACGGAATTCACTAATCATTACAGCACAGGCAATAGTAATAACGCAGGCTTAATTGGGTTATTTTACGGGCTAAATGCAAATTACACCGATAGCGTTTTAAGCAATCATACCCAATCTGTTTTAATCGAAAAATTACGTGCTGAAAATTATCAATTGGGTTTATTTTCTGCTACGAATTTCAAAGATAGCGTCTTCCGCCAAGCATTATTTCGTGAAATAAAACTTTCATCGAATAAAACCAACAAACTAAATAATGAAAGTGCGGTAAAAAATCTCAATGCTTTTATTAAAGCACAAAAAACAGACTCACCTTGGTTTGCTTATTTGGATTTAGCCTTGGAGGCTAAAAACCCATCAGATTATGACCGCACTTTGCAAGACATTGATTCTCTTTTAGCAAAAGCGTTAGAAAATACACCGCTTGAAAATGCATTAGTCATCATCACGTCAGAGCATGGTTTAACCTTTAATGAAATGAATGAAAAAGAGCGAGAAAACTACTTTGGGCGCGATGAGGTTCAAGTGCCATTGCTTGTATATTGGAAAGATTTACCAGTAGGCAAACACAATGGATTAAGTAACCATGCTGATATTTTCTCTGCATTAATGCAAACAGTGTTCAGCGTAGAAAACCCGTTGATGGATTATAGTCAGGGGCATAATCTCTTTGATCTTAAGGGAGATGATTGGGTGCTTGCCTCTAATTTCCACTGGAATGTAGTGATTCAACCTGATGGAACACAATATCACATTGATCGCAAAGGTAATTACAAAAAATTCGATAAAGATTATATCGAGCAATCGTCAGACAGACCGCCACTTGGAATCTTCTTAGAAGCCTTCCAATTACAAAATTTCTTCTTTGAAAAATAATCTATAAGGGCATAAAAGAATAGATTTTTTGCCCTTAAGCCTTTATACTCACGACTCAGTTTAAGACTGAAAAATGTTATTAATGAAAATCCGTGAGTTTTTCATAACATTATCATAATGCTTCTCGCCGTACTTACAGTACCTTTCAATTAATATACATTCTCGTCTTTTTATCCTTTCTTTTTTACGGAGTTTGTATGAAAAGCCACGTTCGTAGTTTTAAAACCTATATTCGCGATGAAATTATCAAAAAAGGCGGATGGGTAAATGCCCATGCACATGCTGACCGCGCTTTTACGATGACGCCAGAGAAAATTGGGATTTATCATAGTAGTAATTTGCAACAAAAATGGGATTTGGTTGATGAAGTAAAACGCACTTCCAGTGTTGATGATTATTACGCACGTTTTTGCCAATCTATTGAATTAATGATATCCCAAGGTGTAACCGCATTTGGTACTTTTGTCGATATAGACCCAATTTGTGAAGATCGTGCAATTATTGCCGCACACAAAGCCCGCGAAGTGTATAAACATGACATTATTTTGAAATTTGCCAATCAAACTTTAAAAGGGGTAATTGAACCCACTGCGCGTAAATGGTTTGATATTGGTGCCGAAATGGTAGATATGATTGGTGGCTTACCATATCGTGATGAATTGGATTATGGGCGTGGTCTAGAGGCGATGGATATCTTGTTAGATAAGGCAAAATCCCTTGGAATTATGTGTCATGTACATGTAGACCAATTCAACAATCCAAATGAAAAAGAAACCGAGCAGCTTTGCGACAAAACCATTGAACACAGAATGGAGGGACGCGTTGTTGGTATCCACGGTATTTCCATTGGCTCACATTCAAAAGAATATCGCTACAAACTTTATGAAAAAATGCGTAAAGCCAAAATGATGATGATCGCCTGTCCAATGGCATGGATTGACAGTAATCGCAAAGAAGATCTTATGCCATTCCATAATGCGCTCACGCCAGCAGATGAAATGATCCCCGAAGGTATCACTGTTGCCCTCGGCACTGATAATATTTGTGATTACATGGTTCCTTTATGTGAAGGCGATTTATGGCAAGAATTAAGCCTATTGGCTGCGGGCTGCCGTTTCCCTCACTTAGATGAAATGGTCAATATTGCAAGTATTAACGGTCGTAAAGTGTTAGGACTAGATCCAATTTAGCTTTTTATTCCGCCCAATCAAAAGTGCGGTCAAAATGGGCAATATTTAAAAGTTGATTACAAAATCTAGCTTTTAAATATTGCCCATTTTCGTTGTGCTTTTGTGTTTTTTAACTTGCCAAAAAACAAAAAACAAATAAAATGAACGCTCATTCATTTTTGAGCAATAATTGCTCCTTATTTTACTCAAGGATCTTATGTGACAAGCTAAAACAGACTTAGCTGAACAGATTTTTTCAGCGACAGATCGTTTAATGGCAAAAGAAGGGTTGAATCAACTTTCTATGCACAAACTTGCGAAAGAAGCGAATGTAGCCGCAGGAACGATTTACCTTTATTTCAAAAACAAAGATGAGTTGCTTGAACAATTTGCACACAGAGTGTTTTCAATGTTTATGGCAACGCTTGAAAAAGATTTTGATGAATCTAAGCCTTTTTTCGAACAGTATCGACAAATGTGGAAAAATATTTGGTATTTCTTACAAGAAAATCCCACTATCTTATCCAATTTAAAGCAATATGAATCTTTGCCTAATTTCAAGGATATTTGTAAAAACGTAAAAAATTGCCGTTGGGATTTATTTTGTCATCAAGCACAAAAAGCTGGCTTATTAGCGGAATTATCTGAAGATATTCTCTTTTTATTAAGTTTGAAAACGGCGATAAATTTAGCCTCTGATGCAAAATTTATCGATTTCGATCTTAAACCTGAAATTTTAGAATCTGTGATTGAACGCTCTTGGCGTGCAATTCAGAAATAATAGTTATTATTTTATAACGGAGCTTTAAACATGAGTCAAACTCAACATCAAAGACCAAAACGCTCACATATTTTCTTTATGAAAATAATTTTAGTGGTATTTGTCTTAATTTTTGCCGGTGTCATCGGTTTTAATATGATAAAAGGCGTAATGATAAGCCGAGCAATTGCAGGAATGCCAGAACCTTCAAGCCCAGTGACCGCACTTGAAGTTCAACCTAGAGAATGGACGCCTGTTATCAATACAACAGGTCTTGTGCGTCCAAATCAAGGCGCAATGCTCAGTACACAAAATGCAGGTACGATTTCTCAAGTGCTCGTGCAAAATGGACAACAAGTTAAAAAAGGCGATTTACTCATTGAACTCGATAGTTCAGTAGAACATGCAAGCCTTCAAGCTGCACAGGCACAACTCCCAGCTCTTCGTCAAACTTATCAACGTTATGCTAATTTATTGAAAAGCAATGCTGTTTCACGACAAGAAATGGATAACGCAAAAGCGGCTTATGATGCTCAACTAGCCAATATAGAATCTATCAAAGCAGCAATTGAACGCCGTAAAATCGTTGCGCCATTTGATGGCAAAGCAGGTATTGTGAAAGTAAACGTTGGTCAGTATGTGAATGTTGGAACAGAAATTGTGCGTGTAGAAGATACTAGCTCAATGAAAGTGGATTTTGCTCTTTCACAAAATGATTTAGATAAATTGCATATCGGTCAACGCGTCACAGCAACAACCGATGCTCGCTTGGGCGAAACATTTTCAGCTCGAATCACAGCTATTGAACCCGCCATTAATTCATCAACTGGTTTAGTTGATGTTCAAGCTACTTTTGATCCTGAAGATGGACGTAAATTGCTTTCAGGCATGTTCTCACGTTTACGCATTGCGCTTCCAACTGAAACAAATCAAGTTGTCGTTCCACAAGTAGCCATTAGCTACAACATGTATGGTGAAATTGCTTATTTACTCACACCATTATCTGATGAAGACAAAGAGAAAATGGCTGAGAATAAAAAATTAGATCGTTTATATCGAGCAAAACAAATCACCGTATTTACTAAAGATCGCCAAGGTATTTATTCTCAATTACAAGGTAATGAAGTAAAACCGGGTGATAAGATTATCACTGGTGGTCAACAAGGTATCGGCAATGGCAGTCTTGTAGAATGGATTGAAAAAGACATTGTAGGTGCAACAGAGCCAGTAAATAAAACTAATCTTTAATTAACTAGGAAATACGAATGAAATTTACCGACATATTTATTCGTCGTCCTGTTTTAGCGATTTCAATTAGCTTGCTTATTATTATTTTAGGTTTACAAGCTATTTCGAAATTGGCAGTGCGTGAATACCCTAAAATGACCACCACGGTAATTACGGTAACAACCGCCTACCCTGGTGCTGATGCAAATCTAATTCAAGCATTTGTTACTTCTACATTAGAAGAATCTATCGCCCAAGCAGATAACATTGACTATATGTCATCTAGCAGCGCACCAAATACATCGACTATTACAGTCAAAATGAAACTGAATACCGATCCTGCTGGTGCGCTTGCCGATGTATTGGCCAAAGTAAATGCTGTGCGCTCAAAATTACCAAGCGGAATTGAAGCGCCAACCGTAGCCTCTTCATCAGGTGGTACGGGGATTATGTATATAAGTTTCCGCTCCAACAAACTCGACTCAAGTCAAGTAACAGACTACATTAACCGCGTAGTCAAACCTCAATTCTTTACGATTGAAGGTGTGGCAGAAGTACAAGTATTTGGTGCGGCTGAATATGCATTACGTATTTGGCTAGATCCTCAAAAAATGGCGTCACAAAATCTTTCTGCACCAACAGTGATGTCTGCCCTTTCTGCAAATAATGTACAAACTGCAGCTGGTAATGATAACGGCTACTACGTCACTTACCGCAACAAAGTTGAAACAACGACCAAATCCGTTGATCAATTAGGTAATTTAATTGTTGCTTCTCGTGGTGATGATTTAGTACGCCTACGCGATATTGCCACCATTGAATTGAACAAAGAAAGTGATAATTCTCGTGCAACGGCAAATGGTGCGGATTCTGTCGTATTAGGAATCAATCCAACTTCATCGGCTAACCCATTAACAGTGGCAGAAAAAATCCGACCGCTCTTTGACAATATTAAAAAGCAACTACCGGATAGTATGGAAACTGACATTCTTTATGACCGAACTATTGCGATTAATAGTTCAATCCATGAAGTAATTAAAACTATTGTGGAAGCGACTGTTATTGTATTAGTGGTTATTTTGATGTTTATCGGATCGCTTCGCGCAATTTTAATTCCAGTTCTCACCATTCCGATTTCGTTGATCGGTGTTTTAATGATGCTACAAAGTTTAGATTTTTCTATTAACTTAATGACATTATTAGCACTTATTCTAGCTATCGGCTTAGTAGTTGATGATGCGATTGTCGTGTTAGAAAACGTGGATCGCCATATTAAAGAAGGGGAAACACCATTCCGTGCTGCAATTATTGGTACTCGTGAAATTGCCGTGCCTGTAATTTCCATGACTATCGCATTGATCGCGGTTTACTCACCGATGGCTTTAATGGGGGGCATTACTGGCACATTGTTTAAAGAATTTGCTTTAACCCTTGCTGGTGCGGTATTTATTTCTGGTATCGTGGCATTAACGTTATCGCCAATGATGAGTAGTAAATTACTTAAATCCAACGCTAAACCAACATGGATGGAAGAACGCGTAGAACATACCTTAGGTAAAGTAAATCATATTTACGAATACATGCTTGATCTCGTTATGCTCAATCGTAAATCAATGCTAGCTTTTGCTGTGGTAATTTTCTCAACGCTCCCATTTTTATTTAATTCACTTTCTAATGAATTAACACCAAATGAAGATAAAGGTGCATTTATTGCCATTGGTAACGCGCCATCTAGTGTGAATGTGGATTATATTCAAAATGCAATGCAACCATACATGAAAAATGTAATGGAAACACCTGAAGTGTCTTTTGGGATGAGCATTGCTGGCGCGCCAAATTCTAATGGCTCGTTAAATATCATCACATTGAAAGACTGGAAAGAACGCTCACGCAAGCAATCTGCAGTAATGAATGAAATCAATGAAAAAGCGAAATCAATTCCAGAAGTCTCCGTATCTGCATTTAACTTTCCTGAAATTGATACAGGGGAACAAGGCCCTCCAATCGCCATTGTATTAAAAACTGCTCAAGATTATAAATCGTTGGCAAATACCGCAGAGAAATTCCTAAGTGCGATGAAAGCCTCTGGCAAATTTATTTATACAAATTTAGATTTGACCTATGACACTGCGCAAATGACAATTTCAGTCGATAAAGAGAAAGCTGGTACTTACGGTATTACGATGCAACAAATTAGTAGTACTTTAGGGAGCTTCTTATCGGGTGCAACAATTACGCGAGTCGATGTAGATGGACGTGCTTATAAAGTCATTTCGCAAGTCAAACGTGATGACCGTTTATCGCCCGAAGCATTCAAAAACTATTACTTAACGGCAAGTAATGGGCAATCTGTGCCATTAAGCAGTTTAATCACAATGAAGCTAGAAACACAGCCAACTTCATTATCGCGCTTTAGCCAATTAAACTCAGGACAGATTAGCGCAGTACCAATGCCAGGTTCATCAACGGGAGATGCTGTTGCATGGCTACAACAATATGCGACTGACAATTTACCGCAAGGCTATACGTTTGATTTCAAATCCGAAGCACGCCAATTAGTCCAAGAAGGCAACGCATTAGCCGTCACTTTTGCATTAGCTGTTATCATCATATTCTTGGTACTTGCCATTCAGTTTGAATCTATACGTGACCCAATGGTAATTATGATTTCCGTACCATTAGCCGTAAGTGGTGCATTAGTGAGCTTAAATATTTTATCCTTCTTTGGCATCGCGGGAACAACATTAAATATCTACTCTCAAGTTGGGTTGATCACTCTCGTAGGATTAATCACCAAACACGGTATCTTAATGTGTGAAGTGGCAAAAGAAGAGCAGCTAAACCACGGTAAAACTCGAATTGAGGCAATTACTCATGCAGCCAAAGTACGTTTACGCCCAATTCTAATGACAACCGCGGCAATGGTAGCTGGCTTAATTCCATTACTCTATGCAACAGGTGCGGGAGCAGTATCTCGCTTTAGTATGGGGATAGTGATTGTAGCGGGATTATCCATTGGTACTATTTTCACCTTGTTCGTGTTGCCTGTGGTATATAGCTATGTCGCAACCGAACATAAACCATTACCGGTTTTTGATGAAAATAAAACAACCCATTAATTAAAACATAGAAAAAACAAACCGCACTTAGGTCACCCAAAGTGCGGTTTATTTTTTTAGATTATTTTTAGCCTAAAATTTTATCTAACTCTTGGCTAACTTCTTCCACTTTTTGTGTACCATCTAAACGGAAATATTGAGTATTCCCCGCTTTCGCTTCTGCTTGGTAATAATCAATTAATGGGCTAGTTTGTTTATGATATACGGCTAAACGATCTAACACAGTTTCTGGTTTATCATCTGCACGAATAATTAAATCTTCACCAGTTACATCATCCTTACCTTCCACTTTTGGTGGATTATAAACGATGTGGTAAGAACGACCAGATGCTTGGTGCACTCGACGACCACTCATACGTTCAACAATCACTTCGTCTGGCACATCGAATTCTAAAACAAAATCAATTTTAACACCTGAGTCTTTTAGAGCATCCGCTTGTGGAATAGTACGAGGGAAACCATCTAATAAGAAACCATTTGCGCAATCAGGTTGAGCAATACGATCTTTTACAAGCGCAACGGTTAATTCATCTGGTACTAATTTACCTTCATCCATTAATGCTTTGGCTTGTTTGCCAAGTTCAGTCCCTGCTTTGATTGCTGCACGGAACATATCACCAGTTGAAATTTGTGGGATACCAAATTTGTTCATAATAAATTGTGCTTGAGTGCCTTTACCTGCGCCCGGTGCACCTAAAAGAATAATTTTCATAAAAAATCTCCATTAATAAAAAACGTGATTAAGATACTGATAAAGCATAGTACGGTCAAATTTTTTATAATTTTTACCGCACTTTTATAGTGAATTGGCCGTATTATTTTCTTGATTCCAAGGAGCTACCCAAAATAAACAAAGCATGCCTGGAATCGCTAAAAATAAACAAAACCAAAAATACTGATAATACCCCACTGCTCCCACAACATAACCAGAAAGCATACCTAAAACTTTACTTGGCAAGGCTGAAAGGCTTGTAAAAAGTGCAAGCTGTGTTGCGGTATAAAGGGGATTACTCTCACGCGCCATAAAAGCCACGAAAGCTGCGGTACCAAGTCCAACGCCGATATATTCTGCCGCAATCACAACACCTAGTTTCCATAACTCGGCTGATGTAATAACATCAAAATGACCGAAAGCCGCCAACCAAATAAACCCACCAATTGTCACCATCTGTACAAGCCCAAATAGCCACAATGCACGATTAATACCCAGTTTTAACATTATCACACCACCAGCAAGCCCAGATAAAATGCTTGACCAAAGTGCGGTACTTTTTACAACAATGGCTATATCCTCTTTGCTAAACCCCATATCATAAATAAATTTGGTTTGTAGCGTTGTAGCAAAAGAATCCCCGAACTTATACAAAAACAAAAACAGTAAAAAACCGATAGCCTGAACGACGCCCTTACGCTGGAAAAATTCTTGTAATGGAATCCAAAATGCTTGATAGAACGGCTGATTAGATTGTTGCACGTTGATTTTGGGCTCTTTAGCTAAAAATAGTGTCATGAAGATGCCCGCTAACATACAAAGTGCGGTCCATAAAAAGACGGTTTCCCAAGGATAAATCGCCGCCAAATAGAGCGATAATCCACCGGGAATTAATCCCGCAATTCGATAAGCATTAATATGAATAGTGTTTCCCAAACCTAATTCATGATCACTCAAAATTTCACGACGATAAGCGTCTAACACGATATCTTGTGTGGCTGAAAAAAAGGCGATAAGCAACGCAATATTTGCTACCGTGCTAAGTTGTGTGAGTGGATCAAAAAGGCTAATGATGTAAAGTAAAATCAATAATGCTACTTGTGAAAGCAACATCCAGCTACGACGACGCCCTAAAAAACTCGGGAAATAACGATCCAATAATGGTGCCCACAAAAATTTTAATCCATAAGGCAACATCACACCGGTTACAGCACCAATAAGCTCAATTGAAAGATGTTTATCTGTCAGCCAAACAGGCAACATTTGCAATAACACAAATAATGGCAAACCAGAATTAAAACCTGTGAATACGCAAATCAACATCTTGCGCGTAAAAATTTGGGAAGAAAGGGAATTTGACATAAAGTGCGGTTAATTTTGGTTGTATTTTAGAAACTTCTGCTTTCAATTAAAGGACAAGTGTAAAAATTAGGGGGATTTTTAATTACATCCCCCAATGTTTAGCATTCTTCTTCCTAAAAAAGAAAAACAAATATTAGAGAATATTAATCTCGATACCCTTTTGGATTATTTTTCTGCCAGTTCCACGTATCTTGCATCATTTTTTCAAGACCACGCTCTGCCACCCAACCGAGTTCTTTAGCCGCTAAACTAGGATCAGAATAGCATGTTGCAATATCACCAGGACGGCGTTCTACAAGTTTATATGCAATTGTAATGTCGTTGGCTTTTTCAAAGGCTTTTACCATATCTAATACGGAATAACCATGGCCTGTACCGAGATTATAAATATGTAAACCAGCATCATTTTCATGACGTTGAAGCGCTTTTAAATGCCCCACTGCCAAATCAACCACATGAATATAATCACGCACTCCTGTTCCATCATGAGTGTCGTAATCACTACCAAATACAGAAAGTTGTGCTAATTTACCGATAGCAACTTGGCTAATATAAGGTAATAAATTATTTGGAATACCATTTGGATCTTCACCAATTAAGCCACTTTCATGCGCCCCAACCGGATTAAAATAACGCAAGATGGTCATGCTAAATTTTGGTTCCGCTTTTGCTGTATCGCGTAAAATCTGCTCAACCATATATTTAGAGGTACCATAAGGATTGGTCGTACCGCCGACCTCACAATCCTCTGTAATTGGAATAATTTTTGGATCACCATAAACCGTTGCAGATGAGCTAAATACAAAGTTCCAAACACCTGCTTTTTTCATTTCTTGAATTAATACAAGGGTGCCAGCTACATTGTTCATGTAATATTCTGTCGGCTTTTGAACACTTTCCCCTACGGCTTTCAATCCAGCAAAGTGAATAACAGAGCTAATCTCATTTTCTGCAAAAATTTTTTGTAACAAAGCACGATCTAAAATATCACCTTCATAAAACTTTGCTTCTTTGCCCGTAATTTGTTTTACGCGCTCAAGGGATTTTGGCGATGAATTGCAAAGATTATCTAATACCACCACCTCTTTGCCAGCATTTAATAATTCTACAACTGTGTGAGAACCGATATAACCGGCACCACCTGTCACTAAAATGGCCATAATGATTTCCTTATTAATTATTGAGACTAAAAAAATTATATCACTATTTTGTGTGATAAGAACGATGTCTTGTATGCCCTTGCGGTGGCACCGCACGTTTTAACCGATACGGTTTCGGCAGTTCAAGCAAGGCTTCTGTTTCATATTGGCTGACTGGGATAGAATGGCCTATATATTCTTCAATTGCGGGTAAATTCATCGCATATTCTTCGCAAGCGAAACTAATAGAAACACCACTTCCCCCAGCTCGTCCAGTACGACCGATTCGGTGAACATAATCCTCTCGATCATCGGGTAAATCATAATTGAAAACATGAGTCACATCAGAAATATGTAACCCACGAGCAGCCACATCTGTTGCTACTAAAATATCTAAATCACCGTCGGTAAATTGTTTCAATAACGATAAACGTTTTTTCTGTGCTACATCGCCAGTCAGTAAACCGACACGATGTCCATCAGCCGCCAAATAACCCCAAATTTCTTCACAACGATGTTTTGTATTCGCAAACACAATACAGCGATCAGGCCATTCATCTTCCATTAAGGTTAAGAGAAGTGCCATTTTATCCTGATTAGATGGATAAAAAAGTTCTTCTTTAATTCTATGTCCTGTTTTTTGCTCTGGTTCAATTTCAATATATTCAGGGTCATCCATATCCTCGAATGCTAATTCTCGCACTTTATAAGAAAGCGTCGCTGAAAATAACATCGTTAAACGAGCTTGCGGAGCGGGGCATTTACGCAATAAATAACGAATATCACGGATAAACCCAAGATCGAACATTCGATCCGCCTCATCTAGCACGACAACTTGGATTTCATCTAAACCAATTATGCCTTGTTTCACATAATCAATGACTCGCCCCGTCGTACCAATCAAAATATCTACGCCACGCTCAATCGCTTGTAGTTGTTTATCATAACCATCGCCACCATAGGCAAGTGCGGTCTTTAATCCACAGGCTTTTGCAAGAAATTCTGCGTCATTACTAATCTGTACTGCTAATTCTCGAGTAGGCGCTAAAATCAAAGCTCTTGGGTGAGGATATTTAAGATTAGGATCTTGGTGAGTTAAAAGATGGTGAAAAGTAGCCGTTAAAAAAGCCATTGTCTTTCCTGTACCAGTTTGAGCTTGTCCTGCGACATCTCGTCCATTTAAACTGATAGGCAAGGATAAAGCCTGAATTGGGGTACAAAAATCAAAGCCTTTTTTTGCCAAAGCATCTCGTACCATCGGATGTAGAGGAAGATCGAAGAATCGTTTTTGGCTTAAATAATCTTGTTGCATAAAAATCACATTTTAGAATAATAAAATTACGTTTAGCATAGCATGCTTAGGGAAAATCCTCAAAAAAGGACCGCACTTATAAAAATTAACCGATAGGGTTCCCTATCGGTTAATCTCTATTTAGTACTCCATTCGTCACTCACATTTGGATCCATTGCAAAATCAGCAGTATCACTTGGAATCGCTTTTTCTTCGGCCGCCCATTCGCCAAGATCGATTAACTGGCAACGTTTGCTACAAAAAGGTCGAAAAGTACTTTCATTTGTCCAACGCACAGATTTTTGGCAAATCGGACAAGGTACTTCAATCATTTCGTCAGACATTTTTATTTTCCGCTTGTTGTAAATAAAACTGGTGCAATTCTAGCACCTTTTGTTGCAAGTGCGGTAAGTTTTGAGCCAGTTCAGCATCATTGTTAATCACATCATCCGCCCATTTCAAACGCTCTTGTTGAGAAACTTGATAATTCATAATTCGTTGAATTTGCTCAAAATTATTGTTATCTCGTTGAGCTGAACGAGCAAGTTGAGTTTGTGGACTCACATCCACCACCAAAATACGATCACAAAGTGTGGTCAATTTATTTTCTATTAATAAAGGGACGACAAATAATGTGTAAGGCGCAGTTTGTTCAGCTAATTGTTGTTTCATTCGTTCACGAATAGCGGGATGCAAAAGATTATTTAACCACAATTTATCTTCATCATGGCTAAACACTCGTTCTCGTAAAGCCGCACGATTAAGTTCACCTTGTTCCGTTAAAATTTGAGCTCCAAAATGTTCAACAATTTTAGACAATAAGGGGGAATCTTTCGCGACGACTTCTCTAGCAACCACATCCGCATCCACTAGAGGTACGCCAAGATCAGCAAATAAATTAGCAATCGTTGTTTTACCACTACCAATGCCACCAGTTAAGCCAACAATATAAGTCATATTATTCCCCATAAAAAAATTTCCAATATTATACAAAATAACGCTAGTAAAAATCAGTTCTCCGAGCCAATGCTTAGTGAACCATAACAAATTAATTTATCTACATTATCATGCTTTTATATATTGAAAAATAAAAGAAAAATATAACCATGGAAAAACGACAACCCAAAGAAATGCACTAATGACAACAATAAATTTAAAACTAAAATGCAGCGTTTTATGACGAAAATGTTTCATGGCTAAATGTATTCCCATAAAGCCACCTAAAAGACTTAGAAGAAAAAACGTTTTTTCAGGGATTCTCCACTCGTTACGCACCGCCCGAATTTTATCTCTCCACATAAAAAAATAAGCGGCGATATTTATCGCCGCTAACCATATAATCAACGAAAGAAAATAAATCATTTCGGATAAACTGGAAGACGTTTACAAATTGCTAATACTTTTTCTTTAGTTTCAGCAATCACTTGTTCTTCATTTTCTTTGCCTAAAGCATCTAAAACATCACACATCCAGCCAGCTAATTCACGCACATCATTTTCATTGAAACCACGGCGAGTCACAGATGGTGTACCTACACGGATACCTGAAGTAACAAATGGTTTTTGCGGATCGTTTGGTACAGCATTTTTATTCACTGTAATATTTGCTTTGCCTAATGCTGCATCTGCTGCTTTACCCGTTAATCCTTGTTTGATAAAACTTACTAAGAACAAGTGGTTTTCAGTACCATTTGAAACCACGTCATAACCACGTTGTTTAAACACTTCTACCATCGCTTTCGCATTTTTAATCACGTTGGCTTGATATTCTTTATAAGCTGGCTCTAATGCTTCTTTGAAACATACTGCTTTCGCCGCAATAATGTGAACTAATGGACCACCTTGGTTTGCAGGGAATACGGATGATTGTAATTTTTTGTAGATTTCTTCATCGCCACAAGATGAAAGAATTAAACCACCACGTGGACCACCTAAGGTTTTATGGGTGGTCGTTGTTACAACATGTGCGTATGGTAATGGGTTTGGATATAAACCTGCTGCGATTAAGCCCGCAACGTGAGCCATATCAACAAATAAATACGCGCCCACTTCATCCGCAATTTCGCGCATTTTTTTCCAATCTACCACTTGAGAATAAGCAGAGAAACCAGCCACGATCATTTTTGGTTTATGTTCTAACGCTTTTTGACGCACATCTTCATAGTCGATTAAACCATCAGCAGTGATACCATAAAGTACAGAATTATAGATTTTACCGGAGAAACTCACTTTTGCCCCGTGGGTTAGGTGACCACCGTGTGCTAAATCCATCCCTAAAATGGTATCGCCCACATTGATTAATGCACCATATACTGCCGCATTTGCTTGTGAACCTGAGTGTGGTTGTACGTTCACATAATCCGCACCAAATAACTCTTTCGCGCGATCAATCGCCAACTGCTCCACAATGTCTGCGTACTCACAACCGCCGTAGTAACGTTTACCAGGATAGCCTTCAGCATACTTATTAGTAAACTGTGAACCTTGAGCTTCCATTACGCGTGGACTCGCATAGTTTTCAGACGCGATAAGCTCGATATGCTCTTCTTGACGACGATTTTCGTCCTGAATGGCTTGCCATAGAACCGGATCGTAATCAGCGATGTTCATACTTTTTTTAAACATTGTGTTTTCCTCGTTGTTTGCATTATTTGTGTATAGTTTACCTGTTTCCAGGCAAAAACTTAACCAAAAATTTCGACCATATTTTTCATTATTACAATGAAAAACATTCATTTATCTAAATCGAGCCTTTTTCTTTCACTAATTTTTCAATTAATTTAACTTCTTTTGTTTTCTCACCTGCACCGAGTTTACGGCATTGGCTGGTTTCTTTCGTGTAAGTATTAAAATTTGTCATCCTTGTTGGACTTTTCATTTTAATCTTCATATCCAAATGATCACCACAACGATCACAAGGTGAAACAAATTCCTTCTCATAGTCTTTAAATTCTGGAACTTGCTCTATGATTTTCACGACTTGCGGTGAATGGGCGGTTTTAAATAGACGATCCGTAAAGTCATAACTTAACTTGTCATCATTCACCTGCCATTTAGCTTTAGCTTGCAATAAATAACGCATCCAGCCTTCTTTTGTATCAATCTGAGAGATACCACGCATCAGCACAGTTTGATCCGCTCGATAAGTGACATAATCAAAATGCTCAACAGGTAAAGGGGATTTGGCTGCAGGTTTTACATGGCAAATCCAATCGCCGACTAAGGCTTGTTCTTGTTCAGTTTGCTGATGAGCTACCGTACACCCTGAGAATAATACAGCAACAAGACCACCCAATATTAATTTTCTCATGAGATATTCCTTTTATTGACAGTAGAGATAACATTCATCAATACAAAGTAGGGAAATTTTCGTTTAATCAGGAATGTGTAAAAGGCGGCAGTTACATAAATCATCACTCTCAAATTCTGATATTTCACCTGCAACCTTATTCGGAATTGGAAATAAACGTACAGTGAGTGGTTTATTTAAGCGAAATGCCATCGTTCCCGTATCGCGCATAATAGCCGCTATGCTTTCTGCCTTAACATTTCCCGCCACAGGAACCGTGTCTAAACCGATACCACATACGGCGCTATAAGTCAGTAAAGCTCGAATATCAAAATAGTGTTTTTGTGTACCTTCGGCTAAACCTAAATCTTCTGTTACCGCCAACATCAATCCAGAAAACCCAACCAATGGCACGTGTTGGATTGATTTAAAAACTTTTGTCAGTAAAGCAGAAACTTCTACTGAACCAGCCGCACCAAAATATGGCAATCCCATTAATTCATAAACTTTTGTCATGGATGCACAATTTTTAGATGGTGCCGCCGAACTATCAATGCCTGCAAATTCAAATGCACCCGACAATTTGACCGCACTTAACATATCTAGTATTTCATCTACATGATATTGCAGAGCCTGCGACATAGCTTGATAGCAATCTGCATAAAATTGATTATGAGGAGACTTTGGTACAGATTTTAATACTTCGACTAATAAATCTGGTGTTTCTAAACCAATAACAAAACTGTTTGGCAAATGACTTAGATGATAACCGGCAGGGAAATAAGGAATAAATGGCTTACAGTTAAAATTGACAGTAAAGTTAAAATTACCTTCACCACGTGGTGTGATGTTTGCAATTTTTTGTACGGCATAAACAGATTGCTCAATGAGTTCATTATCTAACACAGCATTTTCATCTAATGGCACGTTGACACAAGCATTACACAAGTCTCCATAAGCCGCGATTAACTCAGGCAATAAAGCAATTTCCTCTGTATTTCTAGCTGCACCAATAGCAAATCGAATACGAATTCCACTTTCATTAAATTTATTCAATAACTCCGTTAAATACTGTAAATCTGCTTTTGCCGTCTGCAAATTGGTTAAATCCAAATATTCACCAAAAGGATTGGTAATGACTCGAATCGATTGCAAGGTATAACCAGCTTTCTGCACAGCAGGCAATAACAAATCAACATCACGTTTCACTGAATAAAGTACTCTTTCCCATTGCGATTTATCTTTATGTAATGTTAGAAAAAAACTTATTGTGCGAATACGACATAATTCTTTATTTTTATAATCCATGCGATACCTTAACATTTAATGTAGTTATTTTTGCTGCTCACGTTCAACAGCACGATAGCCAATATCTCGACGATAAAAACGTCCAGACCATTGAATTTGCTCAGCTAGTTTTAAGGCTTTTTGTTGCGCTTCAAATACACTTTCGCCTAACGCAGTAACACAAAGCACGCGACCGCCGTTCGTGACTAACTTGCCTTCTTGTTCTGCAACGCCCGCTAAGAAAACTTTCTCATTTTCGACCGCACTTTGTGGTAAACCGCTAATCACATCACCTTTACGATAATCGCCTGGATACCCTTCCGCAGCTAATACAATACCTAAGGACGCTTTTGGATGCCACTGGGATTTCACTTCATCCAATTTTCCCTCGCAAGCCTTAAGAGAAAGCTCAACGAGATCGGATTCAAGACGAAGCATAATCGGCTGCGTTTCCGGATCACCAAAACGACAGTTAAATTCAATCACTTTCGGCTGGCCATTCGGCATAATCATTAGCCCTGCATACAAGAAACCGGTGTAAGCATTGCCTTCTGCCGCCATGCCATTGACTGTTGGATAAATCACTTCACGCATAATGCGGTCATGAATTTCTGGTGTCACCACTGGGGCTGGTGAATATGCCCCCATACCGCCGGTATTCAGACCTGTATCATTTTCGCCCACGCGTTTATGATCTTGGCTAGTCGCCATAGGTTCGACATTTTTACCATCTACCATGACGATAAAGCTGGCTTCCTCACCATCTAGAAACTCTTCAATCACCACTCGGCTACCCGCTTCGCCAAAGGCATTACCTGAAAGCATATCACGCACAGCCTCTTCCGCTTCCTGCAATGTCATTGCCACGATGACGCCTTTACCCGCCGCTAAACCATCTGCTTTTACGACAATTGGCGCGCCTTTCTCACGCAAGTACGCTAACGCAGGCTCAACTTCGGTGAAGTTCTGATATTCTGCTGTTGGAATTTTGTGACGAGCGAGGAAATCTTTAGTGAATGCTTTTGAACCTTCCAATTGTGCAGCTGCTTTAGTTGGACCAAAAATTTTCAATCCAGCTTCACGAAACGCATCAACCACCCCAATCACTAGCGGTGCTTCAGGGCCAACAATGGTTAATCCAATTTGCTTATCTTGAGCAAATTTCACTAATGCAGGGATATCTGTTGCAGAAATATTCACGTTTTCTACTTTGTGTTCCAATGCTGTACCTGCGTTGCCTGGTGCGACAAAAACTTTATCTGCTAGTGGAGATTTTGCAGCTTTCCAAGCCAAGGCGTGTTCACGACCGCCATTTCCGATGATGAGGATGTTCATAATGATCCTTGTGTTTGTGAATCACCGAGGGTAAGTATACCCACGGTCAAGCATAATTGTTCCCCTTTGGGGAACATTACTCTTGCCCTTTAGGGCAAAATTATAACTAACCTAGGGTAACTTGTTACCCTAGGTTCCTCCTGCAATATTTAATGTCTAAAATGACGCATTCCAGTTAATACCATCACCATATTATGTTCATCTGCCGCATCGATGACTTCTTGATCGCGCATTGAGCCACCTGGATGGATCACACATTGAATACCCACTTTCGCCGCTGCATCAATGCCGTCACGGAATGGGAAGAAAGCATCAGATGCCATCACACAACCTGCCACAGTCAAGCCTTCATCCTGCGCCTTAATACCCGCAATCTTAGCAGAATACACACGGCTCATTTGGCCAGCACCAATGCCGATGGTTTGGTTATCTTTGGCGTAAACAATGGCATTGGATTTCACAAATTTCGCTACTTTCCAGCAGAATAATAAATCTTTTAATTCTTGTTCAGTTGGCTGACGTTTACTTACTACTTTTAAATCATCCAAACCAACCATGCCTAAATCCGCATCTTGTACTAATAAACCGCCGTTTACACGTTTGAAATCTAAACGTTCGGAATGAGAAGTCCATTCACCACATTCAAGCAAACGAACATTTTTCTTACGTTTCACGACTTCTTGCGCTTCAGCAGAAACTTTCGGCGCAATAATCACTTCAACGAATTGACGTTCCACAATTTCATTCGCAGTTTTTTCGTCTAATTCACGGTTGAAAGCAATAATGCCGCCAAATGCAGAAGTTGGATCGGTTTGGTAAGCTCGATTATAGGCTTCTAAAATATCTTTTCCTAAAGCCACGCCACATGGATTGGCATGTTTAACGATCACACAAGCCGGCTCATCAAATTCTTTCACGCATTCAAGTGCTGCATCAGTATCAGCAATATTATTGTAAGACAAGACTTTACCTTGTAGTTGGTGAGCTGTAGCTACACTCGCCTCTTTCACATTTAAATCAACATAAAAGGCTGCATTTTGATGAGAATTTTCACCGTAACGCATGGTTTGTTTACGAACGAAGTTAAGATTTAAAGTCCGTGGGAATTGACCGCACTTAGCATTCGCATCTTCTTCCTCAGCTACATGATACGGTTTCACCATTTGTCCAAAGTAGTTGGCAATCATGGAATCATATTGAGCGGTATGTTCAAAGGCTTTAATCGCAAGGTCAAAACGGGTTTCAAGTGTTAGGCTGTTTTGGTGTTTATCCATTTCCGCAAGAATTGCGTTGAAATCATGATTATTCACCACGATCGCCACATCTTTATGGTTTTTCGCGGCAGAACGCACCATGGTTGGTCCACCGATATCGATATTTTCTACCGCATCAGCCAAGGTACAATCTGGTTTAGCCACGGTGGCGGCAAACGGATATAAATTCACGACGACCATATCGATGCCTTCAATACCATGTTGTTGCATGATGGCATCATCTGTACCACGACGACCAAGAATCCCGCCATGTACTTTGGGATGCAAGGTTTTCACACGACCGTCCATCATTTCAGGGAACCCCGTATAATCAGACACTTCAGTCACCGGTAAACCATGTTGCTCCAATAATTTTGCGGTACCGCCTGTGGAAAGTAGTTTTACACCACGCTGTACTAAGCCTTGAGCAAATTCTACGATACCGGTTTTATCAGAAACACTCAGTAAAGCCTGACGAATTAGACGATTTGTCATTACATTTTCCTTCATTAAATGGTTAAAAATAAGCGGAGTGAATTATAGCGCAAACGTTTGCGCAAATATAGAAAAGATTAAATAAAATGTAATCAGAATAAAGTGCGGTAAATTTTAAGCATAAAAAAGCCCACATAAATGTGGGCAAATAAAAGGATTAAATTATGAAACTACAACTAAACTACTTTTTAAAAAACTTGTTATCTAAGGCACAAGCACCAGCGCCAGAAAATACAAAATATAAGAAGAGTACAGAGTAAAGTAACGCAAGCTCACCGCCATTTGCAATTGGGAATAGTAAATTCCCTTTTCCAGCCACATGCATAAAGAAATACGCAAAAGCCATTTGGCCAGATAAAATAAACGCAGCTGGGCGCGTAAATAATCCTAAAATTAATAAGATTGAGCCAACAATTTCAATCACGCCACCTACAATCATCATAGAGTCACCGACTGGACCATTTCCACCCGTCATGGAAATTGGGAACTCCCAAAATTTTGCTGTGCCATGTAAGATAAACATGTAAGCAGCAGTGATGCGTAATAGCGTTAATACATAAGGGCGATATTTTTCAAGATTGTTCATTTGCTTTCCTTTTGTTTAAAGATGAATTAAAACGGCGCCATATTAATCTTTAACGGATAGTTAAACAATAATCAAAATTGAAAAATACTTTTTACCAAAAGTAAAAAATAACTAAAGTAGCTTTTCAATCCAATTAGAAAAAGAATCAGCATCCATAAAGCCGGTTACTCTACTTCCTTGAATCTCATTATTTTGCTTATCAAAAAATAAAATTGTGGGCAATCCCATCACATTAAAGCGTTCCATTAATGCTTTATTTTCAGGGCTATTCTTTGTCATATTGACTTGTAACAATAAGATATTTTGAAATTGCTCTTGCACTTTTGGATCTGAAAAAGTCAGCTTTTCAAATTCTTTACAAGCCACACACCAATCCGCGTATAAATCCAACATCACGATCGAATGCGGATTTTCCGCTAAAGTGCGGTCAAATTCTTCAATATTTTTAATTTGCTTAAATTTAACCTGAGAAACAGGCTTATTTTCTACCGCACTTTGTGTTGTAGTTTGAGTTTGCCAAATCCAATTTTGCAAAGGTTGCACGGAAATCATAGCCAAAGCAAAACTAATAATTTTAATGGCATAGCCAAAACCACTCTTAGGCATCTGCAACGCAAACCAAATAAAGAATGCTGTCGCTAATCCAGCCCATAAGCGTGGCTCCCATGCTTCAGGCAAAATACGAGAAAGTAAAAACACAGGTAACGCCAACATAACAAAACCGAATGTTTGTTTCACTGTGTTCATCCACTCACCTGATTTTGGCAAAATTTTATTACCAAACAATGTGATTAACATTAGCGGCACGCCCATACCAAGTGCGAGTAAATAAAGAGTTGCCGCACCAGTGAATAAATCACCGCTTTGCGCCACATAAAGTAAAGCACCAGAAAGTGGTGCAGATGTACAAGGTGATGCCACAAGCCCAGCAATCATTCCCATCGCAAAGGAACCGCCAAAAGCGCCCGAGGTTTGTTTTTGGCTCCATGTATTGAGTTTATTTTGTAAGCTATTTGGCAATTGAATAGTAAATAAGCCAAACATTGAAAGGGCAAGAACAACAAATAAAATAGAAAGCCCAATCATTACATAAGGATGTTGTAAGGCAATTTGAAACGGCAAACCGATAGCCGCTACTGCGAGACCTAACAAGGTGTAAGTCAGTGCCATGCCTTGAACATAAAGAAAAGCTAAACTAAACGCTCGCATCATATTTGGACGTTGTTGCTGACCGATAACAATGGCAGAAAGCAACGGTAACATTGGCAATACGCAAGGCGTAAAAGCCAGTCCCAATCCCAATAAAAAGAAACCAAAAATCGCCCATTTACTATGGAATAAACCATCAGCTAAACGATCTTGTTCAGATAAAAGTGCGGTATTTTTTTCAACTGCTTTTTCGACAGTTTTCTCTTGAGAAACGGCTAAATCCCCAATTCGTAATACTTTAGTTTCAGGCGGATAGCAAAAACCTTCGGTACATCCTTGATAAGTGATTTCAACCTGATCATCAGCATTGCTAAATGCGCCGCCAAACACGCCATTAAATGAGCGAGTAAACACCTTCACTTCACCAAAATAAGGGTCTTGGTGTAATTCAGCTGCTTGTTGAGCATGTAAAGTGAGAGAATCCGATTTACCCACTAATTCAGCACTGATCTTATCTTGATATAGATAATAGCCATCGGCAATGTCCCAATGAACCTGTAACTGACTTTTATCCGTAGATAAAGTGGCAGAGAATGCAAAAGCATCATCTACTTTCAAGAAAGATTGTTTTTTATCAAATAGACCTGCGTTAGCTGCAAGTGCGGTAAAAATCAGTGTAAAAAAAAGAAAAAGTTTTTTCATAGAATTGAAAGGAAAAGTAAAAATGCGCGAAATTCTATCACAAAGAAATATGAATATCTAAAACTATGATTTAGATCATAAAAAGGAAAATCTTATAAAAAATAACCGCACTTTTTTATTGTTACAACAATGTTACACCGCTAGAATGGAATCATGATAGCATACACCAAAATAAGTATAAGGATGGAAAATGGCTACTCCACAAATTCTCGTTGTTGAAGATGAAATCGTTACCCGAAATACGCTTAAAGGGATTTTTGAAGCGGAAGGGTATGATGTACTTGAAGCAGAAAATGGTGCAGAGATGCATCACATGTTGGAAAACCACAATATAAATTTGGTGGTGATGGATATTAATTTACCAGGTAAAAACGGTTTATTATTAGCAAGAGAGCTCCGCGAAGAACTCAACTTGCCGCTTATATTCTTAACTGGTCGTGATAATGAAGTCGATAAAATTCTAGGGCTAGAAATCGGTGCCGATGATTATTTAACCAAGCCTTTTAACCCTCGGGAATTGACTATCCGTGCACGAAATTTATTGCATCGCACAATGCCACATCAAGAAAAAGAAAATACATTTGGTCGAGAATTCTATCGTTTTAATGGTTGGAAATTAGATTTAAATAGCCACAGTTTAATTACGCCAGAAGGTCAAGAATTTAAACTTCCGCGCAGTGAATTTCGTGCCATGCTACATTTCTGTGAAAATCCAGGAAAATTACAAACTCGCGAAGAATTACTAAAAAAAATGACGGGACGTGAATTGAAACCTCAGGATCGTACCGTAGATGTCACAATTCGACGCATTAGAAAACATTTTGAAGATCATCCTAATACCCCAAATATCATTATGACGGTGCATGGTGAAGGATATCGTTTTTGTGGGGATATAGAATAAAGCCATTATTTCGATCAACTGAGAGACTATTTTAAAATTCCTTTTTGAAATTAATTTCCCATTTTGATAGAATTCACACGCTTTCATTGTGATTGTCATAATGAAAAGTGAGTTCGGATGAAGGTAGCTGGAGAGCGGGGAATTGACCCCACACCGACGATGTAAAATCTTTCAGGTGCGATGGCAGGGACTGTTACTGGACGAACCCTTGGAGAGATCCATTTTAGAAATGGACGCCGAAGGCGCAAAAGAGCGGTTAATTTTTCAATCGTTTTTCAAACGCTCAGGCAAAAGGACAGGGGCAAAAGACAATCTATCGTAAGTGTGGAAATTATCTATTTTTTCACCGCACTTTCTTTTCTATTGTATCTTTTCGTCTTCTTGTCGTGTTTATTTTTGATTTAAACGACGAGGAATCACATGACAATTGAGTCAATTCTTTCAGCTATTGATAGCTTTATTTGGGGCGCACCGCTACTCATACTCTTATCGGGTACGGGGCTCTATTTAACGCTACGTTTAGGCTTTATTCAAATTCGCTATTTACCACGTGCGCTGGGTTATTTATTTAAAAAAGATAAAGGCGGGAAAGGCGATGTGTCATCTTTTGCCGCACTTTGTACCGCATTAGCAGCAACGATCGGAACTGGGAATATTGTGGGCGTTGCAACTGCTGTACAAGCAGGTGGGCCTGGCGCTATTTTTTGGATGTGGTTGGTCGCCTTATTAGGAATGGCAACAAAATATGCCGAATGTTTACTCGCGGTTAAATATCGTGTTCGCGATAAAAATGGCTTTATGGCTGGCGGTCCAATGTATTACATTGAACGCGGTCTAGGCATCAAATGGCTAGCAAAATTATTTGCATTATTTGGTGTAATGGTGGCCTTTTTCGGAATCGGTACATTCCCACAGGTCAATGCGATCACCCATGCAATGCAAGATACTTTTAATATTCCAGTTTTAGTTACTGCAATTATTGTGACGCTTTTAGTCGGCTTAATCATTCTTGGTGGTGTAAAACGTATCGCAACCGCATCATCGGTAATTGTGCCGTTTATGGCGATTTTATACGTCACCACTTCACTGGTTATTATCCTTTTAAATATAGAAAAAGTACCAGATGCGATCTCATTAATTATTTACAGTGCTTTTAATCCACAAGCTGCGCTAGGCGGGGCTGTTGGCTTTACCGTAATGAAAGCGATTCAATCAGGTGTTGCTCGAGGCATTTTCTCCAATGAATCTGGTTTAGGAAGCGCACCAATTGCAGCCGCAGCGGCACAAACTCGTGAGCCTGTCCGTCAAGGTTTAATTTCTATGACAGGAACATTCTTGGATACCATCATCGTTTGTACAATGACAGGTATTGTATTAGTGTTAACAGGCGCTTGGAATAACCCTGAATTAGCGGGTGCAACAGTAACAAACTACGCCTTTGCACAAGGTTTAGGGGCATCAATTGGCGCAACGATTGTAACTGTCGGTTTATTATTTTTTGCATTCACAACTATTTTAGGCTGGTGTTACTACGGTGAACGTTGCTTTGTTTATCTCGTTGGTATTCGTGGCGTAAAACTATATCGTTTAGCTTATATTGTGTTGGTGGGGTTAGGCTCATTCTTACACTTAAATTTAATATGGATTATCGCCGATATCGTAAATGGTTTAATGGCCTTTCCAAATCTCATCGCACTCATTGGCTTGCGAAAAGTTGTGATTGAAGAAACAAAAGACTATTTCCAACGCTTGAAAATAAATCATCACGATCAAGATGAAATCGTAGAATAATCAAATGAAAAAAGGTGTAGATACAGTCAATATCCACACCTTTTTTCTTATCACAATTTCCCATCTTAACAACTTATCTTAGAAAGAAAAGCAACTTTCTTCAGAAATTAGACATAGATCATATTTTTAAAAATTACTTTGACATTTCCTCTTAAAGCCCTTGAAAACCCGAATTAACAAAGCTATTTTGTAATTAAAGAAAACTGTAAATCACGCAACAAAGAGGTAAATGCTATGACACTTAATATCACCAGCAAACAAATGGAAATCACCCCTGCAATTCGTGAACACGTGGAGGAAAGAATCGCGAAATTAGGTAAATGGCAAACACAGTTAATTAATCCCCATTTTGTTTTAAACAAAGTACCGAATGGATTTACTGTAGAAGCATCTATTGGCACGCCACTAGGCAATTTATTGGCAAGTGCAACCTCAGATGATATGTATAAAGCAATTAATGAAGTTGAGGAAAAATTGGAACGTCAGCTCAATAAGCTTCAACATAAAAGTGAATCTCGTCGAGCAGATGAACGCTTAAAAGATTCGTTTGAAAGCTAATATTGAAAATAAACTAAAGAAAGAAAAGCAAAAGAGCGGTGAAATTTTTCACCGCTCTTTTTTCTTAACTAGGATTAGATTTGTGTTAAATCTACATTTTTAGTTTCTTTTGACGCTAATAATGCTAATAGAGTCATGAGAGCATTGATTGCTAAATAAATACCTACGCCCATCACACCAAATGATGCATTAATTTTTAAAGAAATCATCGCTGCAATCGTTGCACCAATAATTGATGCTAAATTATAGGCGAGAGATGCGCCTGAATAACGCACCTCCGTTGGAAATAATTCTGGTAATAGCGCAGCCATTGGACCAAATGTCATCCCCATGATCGCCATACCAATTACTAAAAATGCAAATACACTCATTGGAGTACCATTTTCTAAGAAGAATGGCATTGTTAAACCGAGCACGCCAACAGCTACGGTCACCCAAATCAACCATTTACGGCGACCAATTTTATCGGCATAAACACCAGAAATACTGATAAAAATACCAAATACAATAGCACTAATTAATAACAAGCCAGTAAATGTATTTGCTGGGATACCTAAGCCAAGCGCATAACCTGCTTCAGAAATCTTTGGTGCTGTTCGAGAATACGCCTGAGCAAAAGCCGTCATAATGTAAAACAGAGAATAAGTTGCCACCATGATAAATGTGCCAATAATCATTGGTTTTAAGTGTTTAGTAAAAACAACACTCACTGGTGCATTCAATTTTTTCCCTTTTTGCTCCGCTTCCACAAATACATGGCTTTCATGCAAAGTTAAGCGAACATATAAGCCGACAGCGACCAATAAAACGGAAGATACAAACGGGATACGCCATGCCCATTCCACAAGTGCATCTTGCCCGAGGAAATAGCTAACTAAGAAGAATGTTGCATTCGCTACAAATAAGCCAATTGGGGCACCTAATTGAGGGAAAGTACCGTACCAAGCTCGTTTGCCTTCTGGCGCATTTTCTGTTGCGACTAAAGCTGCACCGCCCCATTCACCACCGAGTCCAATTCCTTGACCAACACGGCATACGCAAAGCAAAATTGGCGCCCAAATACCAATTTGAGCATAATTAGGAAGTAAACCAATTACTACCGTTGAACCACCCATTAAAACAAGTGAGGCAACCAAGGTTTTTTTACGACCAATTTTATCGCCAAAGTGACCGAATAATGCAGAACCAATTGGACGCGCAAAAAATGCTAAAGCAAGCGTAGAAAGAGAAAGTAAATCATTAGAAAGCGGATCATCGCTATGGAAGAATTGCGTATTGAAAACTAATACAGCGGCAGCCGCATAGATATAATAATCAAAAAATTCGATTGCCGTACCGACCATCGAGGCTAACGCCACTTTCATCGGATTATTACGAAGTTGTGTAGACATGTGTTTCCTTAGTAGTTTATTATAAAGAGAAAGGATTGAATCCTAGCATTTTAACTAAGGCCTAGCAATTTTTAATATGCAATTTTCTATTTTTTCAGAGAAATATTTTGAATTTTCTAAATGTGAATTATGTCCAGCGGAAGGAATGGTTACTAAATCAATTTGATTTTCTTTGGCTAAAACTTGGAACTTATGATCTCGTTCCCCACAAAAATAAAAAAATGGCAAAGAACTTAACCGCACTTTTTCACTAAAATCAGGTTGTTTAGATAGACTTGTCGCCAGCAGCATCTTGCCAATATTTTCACCGCAATTTGATTTTCGTTTTTCAACCAACTGTAATCTTTCTTCGGTAGTCAAATGGGAAAACACGGGCTGTTGATACCAATCATTCAACACTTTTTCTGGTGGTTCTTGTATAAAACGTTGCGCCCAAGCAAAATCCTGCTGAAAACGAGCCTGCTTTTCTTCGTCAGTTTTTAAACCTAGATTCGCCCCTTCTAAAATAACGCCTTGCAAATTAGATCGTTCCACCTGAGCTTGCAGCGCATAATACAAAGCAATCCTTCCACCTAGAGAATACCCAACAAGAAAATAGGGTTCATTTTTCACCGCACTTTTGATTTGCTGAGATAAATACTCTGCCGTATCTTCAAAATTTGTGACTTCAATATCTTTAGCTTGCCCGTGAAAAGGTAAATCTAGCGCAATACAATTAAAGTGCGGTAGATTTTCAATGACTTTTTGCCAGTCATTTTTTGTACCAAGAAGTCCATGAAGAAAAATGATGTTTATCATTGAAGGGATTATTGATAGAAATAATAAAATATGGCGGGACTAAAACCCGCCTACAGAATACTTAAGCACCAATCACGGCGTGACTAATTTGCTCGATTAAGCGTTTATACAAACTACTACCATCACTCGGATTTGTTTTAATTTCAATTAACGTTGCCTTGCGACGACTATAAGCCTGTTTCACAACGGAATTGAGATCCGCCCAAGTATAAGGATGAGCGTATTTGAGATCAAACATTGCCGCAATTTGAGAAAAATCACCATTATGCGGTAATCGATAGAACTGATCTTTGACTTGTTCATCCACAGGTAACATATCAAAAATCGCGCCACCATTATTATTGATCACAAAGATTACCGTTGGTTGCGTAACATTTTTGAATAATGCAAAAGAATTTAGATCATATAAAGTGGACGTATCGCCAATCACCGCAACAACAGGTTTATTTGAACCAATACCAATTCCCGCAGCAGTAGCCAACAAACCATCAATTCCACTCGCGCCACGATTGGTATAAACAGGATAACTTTCTGGTAATTGCGTTAGTGCATCAACCAGACGAACAAGTAAACTATTACCTAAAAATAAAACACCGTTATAAGGTAAAAGTGTTGGTAAACGTAATGCGAGCGAGGCTTCCGTTAAATTTCCGCCTACTTGCTGTTCAATAAAGGTCGCACAGAACTTAGATAAAGCTAACGGCTCAAGCAACCAAGGCTTTTGGCGTAAAGGTGGATGTGCACGCAACCAATGATGTGCTTTAGCATTGAATCTTGTCAATGAATGATGGTAAGGATCTAATGCTTTACCGCTTTGTTCAACCAACCAAAATTCACCTTTAAACGCCTGTAAGAATTGATTAATTCGTTTACTGATAAAGCGTGCACCGAATTGAATCACAATATCAGCTTGCAGAAGTTTTTCACAAACAGTTTGGTTTGCTAGCCAAATATCTTCATAAGGCGTCGTTGGAACAACACCAGATTGAATATCCGTCAGTAACACCCAGCCCATGGCACTTGCCCAAGAGTTAATGCCCATCACTTGTTCTGCAGGTAATTGACCAACCACAACGACACCACGTTTTGTACGCCAATGATCCCAATTTTCATGCATTAATACTTCGTTCTGTTGCGCTTCCACATTCATCCAAGACTTAGTTTGAATTAACCAGCGTTGTAACGGCAGCAGCCAAGGGTGAGAGTCTACAGCCTCATCAGTTGCATCATAAAGAGGCTCGGCAAATGGCACATTAATATGAACAACGCCACCCTGTTGTTTTTGTTGGAAGGCCGCTTGTTCAAGCAGAGAAATCAACCATTGCGCAGAGTAATCAACGTTCGGTTTAGGTAAATTAACATTTGCAACTGGATATTGACCAAACATATTTTGCTGCAAAATAGCCTGGTTTGCACCGCACTCCCAAAGTTCTGGTGGACGGTCAGCAGTTAAAACAAATAAATTCACACCTGTTTGGCGTGCTTCAATAATTGCGGGATAAAGGTTTGCAGTCGCCGTACCTGATGTCACAATAATGGCAACAGGCGATTGAGTTGCCTTAGCAATACCCAAGGCAAAAAAACCTAAACCGCGTTCATCAAAATGCGTATGACAAGTGACTGAACCCGCATTTTGCAAACGTACCGCTTCTAGAGTTAAAGGTGTCGAACGCGAACCTGGCGCGATACAAACGTGAGAAACGCCTTGGCGCACCAAGGTTTCTAAAATCACTTTCGACCAACAACGATTAAACACGCTTACCGACATTTTTTTCTCCGTTATCATTTTTCTTCTGCAAACAAGGAAATTAACCCTGCCGCTTTACGTTCAATTTCTTTCCATTCTTCCAATGGCTGCGAGCCTGCCACAATGCCCGCGCCAGCAAATACACGAATACGATGACCTTCAATAAAGGCAGAACGAATCGCTACACAAAACTCTGAACATGCATCGCTCATCACGCCCAATGTTCCCGCATACCAGCCACGATCAAAGGTTTCAATTTCTGACAAAATCATTTTGGCTTGTTGCTGTGGCAAACCCGATACGGCAGCTGTAGGATGAATCGCTTTTAATATATTTACATCTGCATAATGTGCGGTCAAATTTGCACGAATTTTACGAATCAAATGTTGTACTTTACGTAACGGTTTCAATTTCACATTGCTTACATCAAAACTTTCTACTTGCTTACATAAATTCTGTGAAATATCTTCTACGACCAACCAATTTTCTTTTAAATTTTTCTCGTCATTTAACAACCAATTGGCTTGAGATTGCGTTTCTTCCTCACTTTCAGAAACCGATGCCGTCCCCGCCAAAGCTTCGGTTAGCAACAAGTTATACTCACGAGCAAATAGGCGTTCTGGTGTAGAACCAACAAAAACTGAATGAGGGTTTTCAGCCCACAAAAAATGATAACAACCTTGATTTTGTTTTTCGCTTTCTGCTAAAAAATCGTACGCATTAATCGCTTGCTTTAAATGAAAAGTGGTTTCATTGGCTAATACAATTTTTGTCAGATCCCCACTTTTAATTTCTACCAAAGCCTGATTTACCCAATCACACCAAGTTCTTTCGTTAGCTCGAGGCTCTGTATGCAAAGGAATTTGTTTTGGCAAAGCAGAAAGTGCTGTGAAATTTTCAAAAGTTTTGAGGTGGGCTAAAGTATCATTCGCACTTTGCTCATCTGGTACAAAAAATGATACCAATGCACCTTTCTCATCCTGTTCAACAAGAATTTTTGGCAATACAAATTGTGCGGTGCCTTGAAATTGCAAACCACCTACCAATGGGAAACCACTTTCTTCAATAAACTCTTGCGCTAAATTTAACTGTGAAAATGACCGCTCTTCACCAAGAGCGGCTAATGCTTTTGGTTCATCACGAAAATGTAAATAAAATTGTGGATACGCAGATTGACCTTTCAGCCAAGCCAACAAATCGACCTTGTCCAGTTTCACCTGAAAACGGACAAGTTCATTCGTTGATTGCTGTAAATATGCGTGAATTTGCGATTTTAACTCGCCTATTGCCTGCGCTAAATCATTCATTAGATTTTGTTTTAAATACACAAAAAATTAGCCGTATTCTACCGCAGATTGTTAATGACAAAAAATTTTTTTACAAAATCTTTTCAATATTGAAAATTCAGCGTAAATTAACCGCACTTTTCTCGAAAAATTTATTAGAAACAAAAGGATTTCACTATGCGATTATTCCCAAAATCCGACAAATTAGAACACGTATGTTATGACATTCGCGGGCCAGTGCACAAAGAAGCACTACGCTTAGAAGAAGAAGGCAATAAAATTTTAAAACTTAATATCGGCAATCCCGCACCTTTCGGCTTTGAAGCACCAGACGAAATTTTAGTGGACGTGCTACGTAATTTGCCGTCAGCGCAAGGCTACTGTGATTCAAAAGGGTTATATTCTGCTCGTAAAGCCATTGTTCAATATTACCAATCAAAAGGGATTCACGGCGCGACCGTCAATGATGTGTATATTGGTAACGGCGTCTCTGAGCTTATCACAATGGCCATGCAAGCATTACTCAATGATGGTGATGAAGTACTTGTGCCGATGCCTGATTATCCGCTTTGGACTGCTGCGGTAACACTTTCTGGCGGTAAAGCTGTTCATTACCTTTGTGATGAAGAAGCAAATTGGTTTCCCGCTATTGATGATATTAAAGCCAAGGTGAATGCAAAGACTAAAGCGATTGTCATCATCAACCCGAACAACCCAACTGGAGCGGTGTATAGCAAAGAATTATTACAAGAAATTGTGGAAATCGCGCGCCAAAATAATTTGATTATCTTCGCTGACGAAATCTACGACAAAATTTTATATGACGACGCAGTGCATCATCACATTGCCGCACTTGCTCCTGATTTATTAACTGTTACGCTGAATGGTTTATCAAAAGCTTATCGAGTTGCAGGCTTCCGCCAAGGCTGGATGATTTTGAACGGACCAAAACATAATGCGAAAGGTTATATTGACGGCTTGGATATGCTGGCATCAATGCGTTTATGTGCCAACGTACCAATGCAACATGCAATTCAAACCGCACTGGGTGGCTATCAAAGTATTAATGAGTTTATTTTGCCAGGCGGACGATTACTTGAGCAACGCAATAAAGCCTACGATCTCATCACTCAAATTCCAGGCATTACTTGCGTGAAACCAATGGGAGCGATGTATATGTTCCCAAAAATTGATGTGAAAAAATTCAATATTCACAGTGATGAAAAAATGGTGCTAGATTTACTCCGCCAAGAAAAAGTGCTACTTGTGCACGGTAAAGGATTTAATTGGCATTCACCTGATCACTTCCGCGTAGTGACCCTTCCTTATGTGAATCAGCTTGAAGAAGCCATTACAAAATTAGCAAGATTTTTGTCGGATTACCGTCAATAATGTATGCGTTGACAAAATTACAAAGGGGACTAAATGTCCCCTATTTTTATTGTAAATTTCAAAAATAAAGTGCGGTCATTTTTTTGACTAAATTTACTTAGCCATTTTTATCTTTAGCGGCTTTATAAAGCTCCATCGCTTCAGGTAATAAACGTTGTAAGTTTTCTTGACGAGATTGATCACTAGGATGAGTAGAAGCTAACACATCAAGAGCACCTCGAGAACCACCAGACACTTTTACCATTTTTTGCCACAATCCTGGCGCTACCTGTGGGTTGTATCCAGAACGAGCCATTAACATTAATCCCACTTCATCTGCTTCGGTTTCAGCGCTACGAGAATAAGGTTTGTCTAAAGCAAAATCTTTAGTAAGCGAAACCAAATCAGTCACATCCGTCCCAACTGCAATAGATAATGCTGTCCCTCCAATGGCACCAACAATATTACTAACGGTTCCAAAGTTAGTTTTAGCTTTACCATGCTCTTTTAATGCATGAGCCATTTCATGCCCCATTACCACCGCGATTTCGTTATCATTAAGTTGTAAAGTATCAACTAACCCAGTATAGAATGCCATTTTACCGCCCGGCATTGCCCAAGCATTCAATTCTTTTGACTTAATAACATTAATTTGCCAGTTAAATTGCTGTCCGGTTTCATTAGCTTGGTTTGCATAATTCACCATTTTATGAAACACATGGTGAATTCGTTTTGCGGTATTTGATGAAGTATCAATTGCCCCCTGAGTACGAATTTTTCCCATTTCTTGTGCATAACTACTCGCCGCCTCTCGATTTATAGAAGCCGAATCAGCACAAGCTGTGATAAGTGAACTAGCTAATAGCGCAAAAGCAAAACTTTTAAGTTGTTTTTTCATAAGTGATCCTTTTTTGAACTGACGCAGATTATATGAATTTATTATTTTTTGTCGATATAAATATATTGCACTTTTCTTTTGCACTACTATAATAGTGCAAATTTGTTTTAGAGGCATTTTATGACACAACAAAAATCCCCCTCTCTCTTAGGCGGAGCGATGATCATCGCGGGTACAGCTATTGGTGCAGGCATGCTTGCCAATCCAACTTCAACGGCTGGTGTATGGTTTATTGGTTCGATTCTCGCTTTAATTTATACTTGGTTTTGTATGACAACATCAGGATTAATGATCCTAGAAGCTAATCTACATTATCCAACAGGTTCAAGTTTTGACACTATCGTTAAAGATTTATTAGGAAAAAGTTGGAATGTTATCAATGGTCTTTCCGTTGCTTTCGTCTTGTATATTTTGACTTATGCCTACATCACCTCAGGCGGAGGCATTACACAAAATCTGCTCAACCAAGCATTCAGTTCTGCTGAAAGTGCGGTAGATATTGGAAGAACTTCAGGATCTTTAATTTTCTGCCTTATCCTTGCAGCTTTCGTGTGGCTTTCAACCAAAGCTGTGGACCGTTTCACAACCGTGTTAATTGTCGGGATGGTGGTCGCTTTTTTCCTTTCTACTACCGGTTTATTAAGCTCTGTAAAAACAGAGGTGTTATTCAATACCGTTGCTGAAAGCGAACAAACATATTTACCTTATTTATTCACCGCACTTCCTGTTTGCTTAGTGTCTTTCGGTTTCCATGGAAATGTACCGAGTCTCGTAAAATATTACGATCGCGATGGTAGCCGCGTGATGAAATCAATCTTTATTGGTACGGGGTTAGCACTCGTAATTTATATTTTATGGCAACTTGCTGTGCAAGGTAATTTGCCACGCAACGAATTTGCTCCGGTAATTGAAAAAGGCGGCGATGTTTCTGCATTACTAGAGGCATTACATAAATATATTGAAGTAGAATACCTTGCCGTCGCATTAAATTTCTTTGCTTATATGGCGATTGCCACATCATTCTTAGGCGTAACGTTAGGCCTATTTGATTATATTGCGGATCTGTTTAAATTTGACGATAGCTTGTTAGGACGAACAAAAACCACATTGGTGACATTTTTACCACCGCTATTATTAAGTTTACAATTTCCTTATGGCTTTGTGATTGCCATTGGTTATGCAGGATTAGCAGCAACCATTTGGGCTGCAATCGTACCTGCACTTCTTGCTAAAGCAAGCCGTCAAAAATTCCCAAATGCGACTTATAAAGTTTACGGTGGCAATTTTATGATTGGCTTTGTGATCTTATTCGGTGTATTAAACATTGTGGCACAAGTCGGTGCCAACTTAGGATGGTTTGCCAATTTCACAGGATAAGTTTTACTCAATACAATAAGGGCGTATATCATGCTCCCTTTTTATTTGTAATATAGGATACGAGATGAATAATAAAACTAGCGTTTATGACAAAGAAAACTTCTTTGATCTTTATCAGAAACTCCGCGCAAATCCAATTAGTCTCAATGAAATTGTTGAAAAGCCCACCATGCTCTCACTGTTGCCTGATTTAAAAGGGAAAAAATTACTCGATTTAGGCTGTGGTACAGGAGGACATTTACAACTTTACTTAGAACGAGGGGCGGCTAAAGTGATTGGAACCGATCTTTCCGAAAAAATGCTCGAACAAGCTGAAAAAGATCTGCAAAAGTGCGGCCAATTTTCAGGGCGTTTTTCCTTATATCAGTTACCTATGGAAAAATTAGCTGAGTTACAAGAACGTCATTTTGATGTGATTACTAGCTCTTTTGCCTTTCATTATATTGAAAATTTTCCAGCATTATTATCAACTATCTATGACAAACTCTTGTCCAATGGCACATTAATTTTCTCACAAGAACATCCGATAACTACCTGCCACAAAGAAGGAGAACGCTGGGAAAAAAATGACAAAAAACAGCAAGTTGCTTATCGTTTAAATCATTATCGAGAAGAAGGGAAACGCAATAGAAATTGGTTCAAACAACCTTTTCAAACCTATCATCGAACAACAGCGACAATTATCAATAATTTAATTCATACAGGGTTTCAAATCGAGCAAATGGAAGAACCTATGCTTGCCGACCAACCGCAATGGCATAATGAATTTAAAGATTTATCACACCGACCACCACTGTTATTTATCAAAGCAAGAAAAGTGGAGAAATAAACAAAATAAACTGGTTTTTAACCGCACTTTATGGTATAAATCGCCCCGCTGTTTTTGCCTTTCAAAAGCAGCTTTTTAATTACTAACAACACACACATATCAACAAGGCTTAATCGGGGTGCCAAACGGTCGATTAGCTGATATGTGGAGGCTCAACCCCAACAAAAGGAAAATATTATGGCACAAGTTTCAATGCGCGACATGATCAACGCAGGCGTACACTTCGGACACCAAACTCGTTACTGGAACCCACAAATGAAACCTTTCATTTTTGGTGCTCGTAACGGTGTTCACATCATCAACCTTGAAAAAACTTTACCTTTATTCAACGAAGCTTTAGCGGAATTAACTCGCATTGCTAGCAACAATGGTAAAGTATTATTCGTTGGTACAAAACGTGCAGCGTCTGAAGCAGTACAAGCTGCAGCATTAGACTGTCAACAATATTACGTAAACCACCGTTGGTTAGGTGGTATGTTGACTAACTGGAAAACCGTTCGTCAATCAATTAAACGTTTAAAAGATTTAGAAACTCAATCTCAAGACGGTACTTTTGAAAAATTAACCAAAAAAGAAGCGTTAATGCGTACCCGTGAGATGGAAAAACTTGAATTAAGCCTTGGCGGTATCAAAGATATGGGCGGCTTACCAGATGCGTTATTCGTTATCGGTGCTGACCACGAACATATCGCGGTTAAAGAAGCAAACAACCTAGGTATTCCTGTATTTGCTATCGTTGATACTAACTCAACTCCAGCTGGCGTAGATTTCGTTATCCCTGGTAACGATGATGCGACTCGTGCTATCCAACTTTACGTTTCTACAGCTGCAGCAGCGGTTAAAGAAGGTCGTGGTAATGAAGCTCAAGTTGCTGAAGAATTAGCAGCTGACGCAGAATAATTTAAGTTTTGCAGTAAGGCGAAGCCCTTAATAATCAAACGATTAATTGGCATAGGGGCTAAAATTTAGCCCCTATATTTTTATCTAAAAGTGCGGTCAAAATAAACCGCATTTTCGACAGAGGATTTTAAAAATGGCTGAAATCACAGCATCATTAGTAAAAGAACTTCGTGAACGTACCGGTGCCGGTATGATGGAATGTAAAAAAGCATTAGTTGAAGCAAACGGTGATATCGAGTTAGCAATCGACAACATGCGTAAATCTGGTCAAGCTAAAGCAGCTAAAAAAGCAGGCCGTGTTGCAGCTGAAGGTGTTATCCTTGCTCGTGTAGAAAATGGTTTCGGTGTATTAGTTGAAATGAACTGTGAAACTGACTTCGTAGCAAAAGATGCTGGCTTCTTAGGTTTAGCAAACGAAGTTGCTGATTTCGCAGCAGCAAACAAAGGTACAACTATCGAAGCATTACAAGCACAATTCGAAGAAAAACGTGCTGCATTAGTAGCTAAAATCGGTGAGAACATGAACATCCGTCGTGTTGCTTACTTAGATGGTCAAGTAATTGCTCAATACTTACACGGCGCGAAAATCGGTGTATTAGTTGCAGGTCAAGGTTCTGCAGATGAACTTAAAAAAGTAGCTATGCACGTAGCTGCATCTAAACCTGAATTCGTGAACCCAGAAGATGTATCTGCTGAAGTGGTTGAACACGAACGTCAAATCCAAATCGACATCGCAGTTAACTCTGGCAAACCAAAAGAAATCGCAGAGAAAATGGTTGAAGGCCGTATGAAGAAATTCACTGGTGAAGTTTCATTAACTGGCCAACCATTCGTAATGGATCCTTCTGTATCTGTAGGTGACTTCTTAAAATCAGTAAACACCTCAGTTTCTAACTTCATCCGTTTAGAAGTTGGTGAAGGTATCGAGAAAAAAGAAGAAGACTTTGCTGCTGAAGTAGCAAAAATCACTGGCGGTAACGCGTAATTCTTTAAAGATAACGATATGTTAATAAGCCCAACTTAAGTTGGGCTTATTTATTTTATAGGATAAGTTGTGCTTAATTAACGGGCTTAAACTTTTTTAGTTACGTTTAGTAAAATAAAAAATCCACACTTTAATAGTAAACTTTTAAAGTCTGGATTTTGTAATAAAACTTCAGAAGAAATTAAGAAATTTTCTTTTCTAACACTTTTAAACGTTTATTTATTCCATCAATACCTAACGTCAGTGCCGCTGTTTTACGCCATTCTTTATTCGTTTGCAATGGAATACCAGAGGAATATACTCCAGGCTCTGTAATTGGGCGCATAACCATTCCCATTCCAGTAATCGTGACTTTATCGCAAATTTCCATATGGCCATTAATCACACTTGCACCGCCAATTAAGCAATAGCGCCCAACAGTCAAACTACCTGCCATAATAACGCCACCAGCAACCGCTGTACCTGTGCCTATATGAACATTATGTGCAATTTGACAAAGGTTATCGATAATCACGTTATCTTCAATAATCGTTGCGTCTAATGCGCCTCTATCGATACAGGTATTCGCACCAATCTCAACGTTATTACCAATTATTACTTGCCCTACTTGTGGAATTTTAATCCAACGACCACGATCATTTGCGTAACCAAAACCATCACTACCGATGACTGTTCCTGATTGAATTAAGCAATTAGTGCCAATCTCAACGTTATGGTAAACAGTTACATTAGCCCAGAGTTGAGTGCCTGAACCTATCTTAGTATTTTTACCAACAAAACAATTTGCACCAATGATCACGTTATCACCAAGTACAACACCTTCTTCAATCACTGCATTGGCGCCAATTGAAACATTCTTCCCTAAAAATGTGTCATCAAAAATTACCGCACTTTTTGCAATGCCTTGCGCAGCCTTTGGTGTGCTATCCATATATTGAGCCAAAATTGCGTAAGCTACATAAGGATCTTTAACAATAAGTAAATTACTTTCTGGAGAACAGTGTTCGACATCCTCTTCAGAAACAACCAAAATTCCTGCTTTAGAATCTTTCAATAATGCACGAAATTTTGCGTTAGAAATAAAAGTAAGTTGATTTGATTGGGCTTTATCGAGTGGAGCGATATTCTCAACAACAACATCGGCGTTACCGCGAACGGTAGCGCCGATTTGAGTTGCCAATTCTTGTAAAGAATAGGATTTTTGCATTATGAGAACCTATTATTTTTTCTCTTGAGCTTTTTCAGAAGCAGGGATAGATTTTAATACTTCTTCTGTGATGTCTTTACCCTCTACCGCAAACACAACTGAATTTGCATCAAGCACATAAGTATAACCTTTCTCTTTTGCTAAATTATTTGTAGCAGTTTGAATACTATCTAATAATTTACCACGCTCTTCTGCTTGACGTTTTTCATTTTGCGCTTGGAACTCTTGAACTTTTTTATCTTGTTCCTGCATTAATTTTTGTAATTCAGCATCTTCAGCAGCGCCTAATTTATTAATTTCCTCTTGGCGTTTTTGAATATCTGCTTGACGTAAGCGAGGCGCATCTTTTTCCAAAGCGGCAACTTTTGCTTCAACTTTCTTACGAGCAGCTACGATTTTATCATCAACTGCTTTTTTACTTGCAGCTAATTTTTCAGCTACAGGCTTAAATTCAGCATCAAGTTTATCCGCTACCGCTTGACGATCTGGGTGATTTTGGAAAATATAACCTGCATTAATAAAAGCAATTTTTTCTTCAGCTGCAGCATAGCCTGAAGCAAGTGCGATACCTAAAGCAAGTGCGGTTACTTTTGCGATGTTTTTCATTTGATAAATATCCTTAATTAAATAGTGGTTTGTTTAATATTTTCTCTACCTAATAAAATTAGGCAGAGAATGTTATCTTTGAATTCTAATGATGGAAAAAGTTCAATTTATTAGAAAGAACCACCAATACTAAATTGGAACTGTTCTACATCATCATTTTCATGTTTTTTGATCGGTTTAGCATAAGAGAACACTAACGGTCCAATAGGTGATTGCCATTGGAAACCAACCCCAGCAGATGCACGAACTCGACTAGCTTTTCCATAATCAGGTAAATTTAACGCAGCAATACTTGCGTCTAATGCTTTATCGGATTTCCATTTTGTATTCCACACACTTGCAGCGTCCACAAATAATGAGGTTCTAACAGAGTTTTGGCCTTTATCACCGACAAATGGAGTTGGCACAATTAACTCTGCACTAGCTGTAGCTATTGCATTACCCCCCACAATATCTGTGCTTGGTACCCATTTATTTTGGGTTGGATTTAAATAAATAGCATTCGGTCCAACAGCACCATATGCAAATCCACGTAAAGAGCCAATACCACCAGCAGTATAATATTGATAGAATGGCAAGCGTTTGTTACCAAATCCATTTGCATAGCCAACAGATGCTTTTGCCGACATTACCCAGCGATGATCTCGATCTAATGGATAGAATCCTTGAACATCAGCACTTAATTTATAGTATTTATTATCAGAACCAGGAGTCGTAACTCGTCCACCAAGACTTGCTTTGACCCCTTTAGTTGGGAAATATCCTCTATTGAGACTGTTATAGTTCCAACCGAATGAGAAATCAAAGTCGTTTGTTTTAATAGCATTTCCATTAAAATTCATCGATTGCATATATAAATCACGACTATATTCTCTCGCGAAGTTACTAATTTTATTATAGCTATAACCTAATCCTACATAGTAAGAGTTATTTTCATTTACAGGGAAACCTAAAGTAACGTTACCACCATAAGTCGTACGTTTATAATTAGAAGAGGTGTCATTTCTAGAGTTGTCATAGTTTTCAAAGAAAACATTTCCACCTAAACTGACTCCATCTTTCGTGAAATACGGCTCAACATAACCTAAATTTACGCTAGTACCGTAGTCATTACGTGTTCCACCAAGGCTAACTGAAGCACCAGTTCCCAAGAAATTATCTTGTTTAACACTAGCTTGATAACTAATACCACTCTCTGTACCGTAGCCAATACCAAAGTTGATACTACCTGTATTACGCTCTTTAACTTTATACACGACATCTACTTCGTCATCCGTACCTTTTACAGGATCAATTCGGTTTTCTACGGTTTCAAAGAATCCTGTACGATCTAAACGGATTTTACCTAACTCAACTAATTGCGAGTTATACCACGCCCCTTCTTGCTGGCGCATTTCTTGACGTAAAGTACTATCCGCTGAAACAGTATTTCCTTCAAAGCGTAGTTGACGAACAGTTAAACGTCGACCAGCATCAACAACAAAAGTAATAGCTAAAGTTTTATTTGCATCATCAAAATCAGGTACAGCATTCACTGTTGCAGTACCGTAACCACGTTCACCCAATTTGGCTTTAATCGCATTTTCAACATCGGCAATGTCACTTCGACGGAAAGTGTCATTTAAGTGTAATGAAGAAAGCAAGGGTTCAAGTTCTGAAGCCATCCCACCCACATTACCAACAATGCGAGCACTACGAAGGTCATACTGTAAACCTTCATTTACATCAATGGTTACATTTACTTTCGTTTTTTCATCATTTAGCTGAACATCAGTTTTAGTGATTTGTGCTTTGGCATAACCATTATTTAAATAATAATCACGAATTGACTGTAAATCTTTCTCGAACTGAGCGCCTTCAAATTTATTACCCCATAATTTCCACCAAGAATCAGGTTGTAATTCCATTTGCTCTTGCAACGTACTGCTACTAACAGATTCATTACCATTGAAAGTTAATGATGCTAATTTTGCAGTATCATCTTCATTAATCTGAATTAAAATTTCAGCACGATTATTTGGTAACGTATTGACAATAGGTTCAACGGTTGCGTTATAGCGACCTACGCTTGCATAGTGCTCTTTTACACTTTTGGCAAATTCATTTAATTTTTCTCGAATTAAAACATCACCAACTTTAAAACCGTTAGCATCTAAGTTTTGTTTAAGTGCTTCAGTGGGAATAACAGAGTTACCTCTGATTTTAACATCTGAAATGATCGATTTAGCCACAACGCTAACAACAAGCACATCGCCTTCTTGATGCGCATTCACATCATCGAATCGACCACTTACGAATAAAGAGCGGACAATATTAGCCACATCATTGTCAGTCACACGCTGACCGGCACGAACAGGTAGACTTGCTCGGATTTGTTGTTCTAAGTCGCCTTGAACACCATCCACACGAATATCTTTTGCCACAAAAGGTGCGGCAAACACAGTCGTTGTCGTACCGAATAATAAACTTGCGATTAGAAGTTTTTTCATCGATTGTATCCTATATAAATTATAGACGTAAAAAATCATTAAATAATGCAAACACTGTTAAACTTAATAACAGTGCTGCGCCAATTCGATAACAGATGCTTTGCACCCGCTCAGAAACAGGTTTTCCTTTAACAGCTTCCATTGCTAAAAAAACTAAATGACCGCCATCTAATACAGGCAATGGGAATAAATTCATAATACCTAAATTCACACTAATCAATGCCATAAAACTTAAAAAATACACCAATCCAATATTAGCGGATGCACCAGCACCTTTAGCAATAGAAATCGGGCCGCTTAAATTGTTTAATGACAAATCACCCGTGATTAATTTTCCTAACACCTTCAAGGTTAACACAGAAAGTTGGCCAGTCTTTTCAATGCCTTTTTGCAAAGAGTTAAGGATATCATATTTTAATTCAGTACGATATTCATCAGATAATTTTACGAAAGTTGGGCTTAAACCTACAAACCATTTTCCACTCTGATTACGCACTGGAGTGATAATTTTGTCAAGCGTTTCCCCATTACGTTCAACTTTAATAGAAAAAGATTCGCCTTGTTCGACCTGTTTTATAAAATCTTGCCAAGGAAGTGCGGTTAAATTTTCTTTTAAAATTTTATCACCGATTTGTAAACCTGCTTTCTCAGCTGGAGAACCTTGAACAACTTTAGAAAGCACCATTTCAACTTTAGGACGCATAGGCATAATCCCTAATGCCTCAAAAGCACTTTCTTTTTCAGGATCAAAAGTCCAATTTGTAAGATTTAAAATACGTTGTTGTTCAACATTAGAACCGAAAGGAGAAAGGGTAATTTCAACATTAGGCTCACCCATTTTTGTGGCAAGTAGCATATTGATGGTTTCCCAATCTTGAGTTTCTTCACCATCAACAGCAAGAATTTGCGTATTAGGTTCAATGTGAGCTTGTGCTGCGATTGAACTTGGTGTTATTGATTCAATCACAGGTTTAACACTTGGCATTCCATAAAGGTAGATGACCCAATAGGCAAAAATGGCGAAAATAAAATTCGCCAAAGGGCCTGCAATAATCACAAATGCGCGTTGTAATACGCTTTTACTGTCAAATGCTTGTGACTTTTGTTCAACTGGAACCGCTTCATTACGTCCATCAAGCATTTTTACATAGCCGCCTAAAGGAATCATTGAAACCGCAAATTCTGTACCATGCTTATCGATACGTTTCCAAATTACCTTACCAAAGCCAATCGAAAAACGATGGACTTTTATACCGCACTTTCTAGCAGCCCAAAAGTGACCATATTCGTGAACGGATACTAATACCGCAATAGCAATGATAAAAGAACCTAGCGACCACAAAAATGACATTCAGAATCCTTATAACACAAAGAAATAGAAGTAGCTGAAAAAAGGTACCGCAGCAGTCAAGCTATCAATGCGATCTAATACACCACCATGACCCGGAATTAATTGACTGCTGTCTTTAACTCCTGACTCACGTTTAAACATACTTTCAGTTAAATCGCCCAATACTGAAATTGCAACTGTAGCAACGGAAAGAATAATGAATCCAGAGATATTTCTCTCACCAACTAAAACATCGCCAGAGAAATGAATAAATACAAAAGCAAGCACTAACGCTGTAATTAAACCACCAACAACGCCTTCCCAACTTTTACCAGGTGAAACTTTTGGCGCAAGTTTACGTTTACCAAATACGCGCCCGCTAAAATAAGCACCAGAATCAGCCGCCCAAACAAGCACAAATACATAAAGTAATAAAAATAAGCCGTGATAAGGATCATGGGTATAGTGTTCTAAACGTAAACGCAATACCCCAGCGATAAATGGAATTAAAGTAGAAAAGGCAAATAAAAGCTGTAAAAGAGGATTTTTAGACCAAAATTTAGCTGATTGAGGATAACTCACCACAAGCAATAAAGCTAAAAGCCACCAACCAACAGCGTTCATCAATAAAAGCTGAAGATGCTGTTCAAACACACGACCAGCATCTAAATAGTTGCCCTCAGTGTAGAGCCATAAAAAAATAAAGGCGCCTAAAAAGGCTGCAACACAAAAACGCGCTAAAGGCTGTTTAAGGCGAGCAAACTGAGTCCATTCCCAAACGCCTAAAGTCGCTACTGTACCTAACGCAAGGGCAAAATAAAAAGGCGTGAATAAAAATAGCGCACATAGCACCGCTACGATTAACACAATGGCAGATAAAACTCGTTGTTTAAGCATAATTTTAATCCATTTATTGAATTATTCTGTCCCACCAAAACGGCGATGACGTTGTTGATAACAGGCGATGGCACGGTTAAATTCCGCCTCATCAAAATCTGGCCACAGCACATCGGAAAAATAAAGTTCCGCATATGCAATTTGCCATAATAAAAAATTACTAATCCGTTGTTCACCACTGGTACGAATCAATAGATCTACTGGTGGTTCATCTTGTGTAACCAAATGACGCTGAAAAGCAATTTCATCAATCTCCTCAACGCTCATTTCATTATTTTTTACTTTTTCTGCAAGTTGTTTTGCTGCTTGCACAATATCCCAACAACCGCCGTAATTTGCAGCAATATTAAGCGTAAGTGCGGTATTTTTTTCTGTTAAATTTTCCGCTTTTGCAATTTTTTCTTGCAAAGATTCACTAAAACGAGATACATCGCCAATAATTTTCAGGCGAATATTATTTTTATGTAATTTTTTCACTTCGCGGTCTAACGCTTGCATAAAAAGCGTCATTAATGCGCTGACTTCTTGCTCTGGTCGATTCCAATTTTCGCTACTAAAGGCATAAAGTGTAAGAAAATTCACGCCAGTTTGGCGAGCATAACTTACTGCTCGGCGAACTGCAGATACGCCATTGGTATGACCAAAAATACGCATTTTATTTTTTTGTTTTGCCCACCGCCCATTACCATCCATAATAATGGCAACGTGTTTTGGAATATTGTTTTGATCGAGTTCTATCATTATTTTTATTATAAAAAGATCCCTATAAATTCGGCTGTGAACTATATCATAAGTTGTATTTGCTTGCTATGGATTAGCGATCCCTAATCCACACTTTATTTTTTACATAATTCATTTTTATAATAAAGAAAAATAAACAAAACGAAGAATTTATGTCTGCGATTGAACAAAATAAAGACGGTATTAGATTAAGAATATTCTTACAGCCAAAAGCCAGTAAAGATCATATTGCTGGCATTCACGATGATGAACTAAAAATTACCATTACTGCGCCACCTGTTGATGGTCAAGCAAATGCGCATTTATTGAAATTTTTAAGTAAATCCTTCAAAGTGCCCAAAAGCAGTATTATTTTAGAAAAAGGGGAATTGAGCCGACACAAACAAGTTTGGATTCCTGACCCAAAATTAATTCCCAAAGAAATTCAAAATCTATTGTAAAAACAAAGAAAAAAATCACCGCACTTTGGACTCTCACCCTATCAATTTATGCCGTTTTACGGTATTCTATACCACATTTTCTATTGTCAAAATGCTGCAAAAGTGCGGTTAAAATTTAAGGTGATTTTATGCAAGAACAATATCGCCCCGATATGATCGAACCAAAGGTTCAACAATATTGGGCAGAAAATAAAGTTTTCAAAGCAATCAAAGACGAATCTAAAGAAAAATATTACTGTCTTTCTATGTTCCCGTATCCTTCTGGCCGCCTGCATATGGGGCATGTGCGCAACTACACTATTGGTGATGTAATTTCTCGTTATCAACGCATGCTAGGCAAAAACGTATTACAACCATTTGGTTGGGATGCTTTCGGCTTACCAGCAGAAGGTGCCGCAATCAAAAACAAAACTGCGCCAGCTAAATGGACGTACGAAAACATCGCTTACATGAAAAAACAACTTCAGCTTTTAGGCTTTGGTTTCGACTGGGATCGTGAAATCGCAACCTGTAAACCAGAATACTACAAATGGGAGCAATGGTTCTTCACTGAGCTTTATAAAAAAGGCTTAGTGTACAAAAAAACCTCAACCGTAAACTGGTGCCCGAACGATGAAACCGTACTCGCAAACGAGCAAGTACACGAAGGTTGTTGCTGGCGTTGTGATACACCTGTGGAACAAAAAGAAATCCCACAATGGTTTATCAAAATTACTGACTATGCAGAGCAATTATTAGGTGGTTTAGATACCCTTCCACAATGGCCTGACATGGTAAAAACCATGCAACGCAACTGGATTGGTCGTTCTGAAGGGGTAGAAATTACCTTTGATGTTGCAGATACCAACGAAAAAGTAGCAGTTTACACCACGCGTCCAGATACCTTTTACGGTGTGAGTTATCTAGGCATTGCGGCGGCACATCCATTAGCAAGTTTGGCAGCTCAAAACAATCCCGAATTAGCCGCCTTTATCCAAGAAGCGAAAAACGCAAAAGTAGCAGAAGCAGATCTTGCGACAATGGAGAAAAAAGGAATGGCAACGGGCTTATTTGCTATTCATCCATTGACGGGTGAAAAATTACCGATTTGGGTCGCTAATTTCGTGTTAATGCACTACGGTACTGGTGCGGTAATGGCTGTTCCAGCTCACGACCAACGCGACTTTGAATTTGCTCAAAAATACAGCTTACCAATTAAACAAGTGATCGCACCACTTGCAGATGAAGAAATTGATTTAACCAAACAAGCCTTTACTGAACACGGCAAACTTGTTAATTCAGCTGAATTTGATGGTAAAGATTTTGATGGTGCTTTCAATGGTATTGCAGATAAATTAGAAAAATTAGGTGTTGGAAAACGTCAAGTGAATTATCGTTTACGTGACTGGGGCGTTTCTCGCCAACGTTATTGGGGGGCGCCAATTCCGATGCTAACCCTTGAAAATGGTGATGTAGTACCTGCACCAATGGAAGATTTACCAATTATTCTTCCTGAAGATGTGGTAATGGATGGCGTGAAAAGTCCAATTAAAGCTGATCCTAATTGGGCAAAAACAACCTTTAACGGCGCACTAGCGTTAAAAGAAACGGATACCTTTGATACCTTTATGGAATCCTCTTGGTATTACGCGCGCTACACTTGTCCACAATATCAAAATGGCATGCTTGATGCGGAAGAAGCAAACTATTGGTTACCAGTGGATCAATATATCGGTGGTATTGAACACGCAACAATGCACTTACTTTACTTCCGTTTCTTCCACAAATTATTACGCGATGCAGGATTTGTAACCAGTGACGAACCAGCCGATAAATTATTATGTCAAGGTATGGTGCTTGCAGATGCCTTCTACTACACCAGTCCAACAAATGAGCGTATTTGGGTAAGTCCAACACAGGTGACTCTTGAACGTGATGAAAAAGGCAGAATTATTAAGGCGACCGATCCTGAAGGGCGTGAACTAGTCCACAGTGGCATGACCAAAATGTCTAAATCCAAAAATAACGGTATTGACCCACAAGAAATGGTAGAAAAATATGGCGCTGATACTGTTCGTCTGTTTATGATGTTTGCCTCTCCAGCAGAAATGACCTTGGAATGGCAAGAATCTGGCGTAGAAGGTGCGAAACGTTTCTTAGGTCGTGTATGGAATTTAGTGTATCAATATCAACAAAATCCAGCAAAAACTAGCCTAGATATCACCGCACTTTCAGCCGCGCAAAAAGCGCTTCGTCGTGAAGTACATAAAACCATTGCAAAAGTGAGCGATGATATTGGTCGTCGTCAAACATTTAATACTGCGATTGCAGCAGTAATGGAGTTGATGAATAAACTGACTAAGGCTTCCTTAGAAAGCGATCAAGATCGTGCAGTCATGGCGGAAGCATTAAGTGCAGTTGTGCGTATGCTTTATCCAATTACGCCACATATCTGCTTTGAATTATGGCAAGCGCTAGGAAATGAAAGTAACATCGATACCGCTGAATGGGTGAAAGCTGATGAAGCCGCAATGGTAGAAGATGAAAAACTCATTATTGTGCAAGTAAATGGCAAAGTTCGTGGAAAAGTGACTGTTCCTGCAACGTCTTCAGAAGAGGAAATTAAAGCTGTGGCCAAAGCAGATCCTAATGTTGCAAAATTCCTTGATGGAAAAGAAATTCTTAAAGAAATCTATATTCCATTAAAAATGTTGAATTTTGTGGTTAAACCATAATCCGTAGAATCTGTGGAATATTGATATTTCACAGGTTCTATCTTTATATTAGTGTATGGATTTTAAATTCATACACTCCACAATAAAGGTAATTTTTATGATTAAATCAATCAAAGCGTTCTTTATTGTAGCAAGCATTACCGCGCTTTCTGCTTGCGGCTGGCATTTTCAAAATGGTACATTAATTCCACAAGAATTACGTACTCTTACATTTGAAAGCCCTGATCCATACAGCGAAATGTCAGTGGCGATGCATAATCAGCTACAAGCGAACAACATTCAGCTCGTCAATTCGACTCAAGGCGTTCCTGTTTTGCGTATCAATAAATTCCGCACAAATGATGAAGTCGCCTCTGTCTTTAAACGCGGACGTGAAGCTGAAAAAGTATTGATGTTAGAAGTGGAAGCAAGCATTCGTTTAGCGAATGGTGAAAGCCACCCAATCACGGCAAAAGTCAACCGTACTTTCTTTGATAACTCTCGCGCAGCATTGGCTAAATCCGCCGAACGAGAAGTAATTTGGAATGATATGCGGGAACAAGCTGCACGTCAGCTCATTACTAAAATGGTTGCATTAGAAAAACAAGTGAAAAACAAATAATGAATCGCATCTTTCCTGAGCAACTCAATCAACATCTTTCCCAGCGTTTAGCCAAAGTTTACTTTTTGGTAGGACAAGATCCCTTGTTACTGAGTGAAAGTGAAGATGCCATTTATAAAACAGCCAGCCAACAAGGATTCGATGAGAAAAATAGCATCCAGATTGATAGCCAAACTGACTGGGCACAACTCATAGAATCCTGTCAGTCTATGGGATTGTTTTTTAATAAACAAGTCATGGTATTAAATTTACCTGAAAATTTCACCGCACTTTTACAAAAAAATCTGCAAGAATTTATTTCGGTTCTACATGAAGATATCTTGCTAATTTTACAAATTGCAAAACTAACAAAAGCAAATGAAAACCAAGCATGGTTTGTTGAACTAAACCAATATGAAACCAGTGCGATTCTTGTAAATTGCCAAACACCTACGGCTGAAAATCTCCCTCGTTGGGTAAAAAATCGTACCAAAGCGATGGGATTAGACGCTGATGATGAAGCAATTCAACAACTTTGTTACAGTTATGAGAATAACCTGCTTGCGCTCAAACAATCTCTGCAGCTTTTAGATTTGCTCTATCCTGACCATAAACTTAACTATAATCGTGTCATTAGCGTCGTCGAACAATCATCAATTTTTACACCATTTCAATGGATTGATGCTTTGCTAATGGGAAAAGCAAATCGCGCTAAACGTATTTTAAAAGGTTTACAAGCAGAAGATGTGCAACCTGTTATTTTATTACGCACGCTACAGCGAGAATTATTTACGTTGCTTGAACTTACCAAACCACAGCAACGCATTATGACAACGGAAAAACTTCCAACTCAACGAATTAAGGCTGAATTTGACCGTCTAAAAATCTGGCAAAATCGCCGACCGCTCTTTTTAAGTGCGATTCAACGTTTAACCTACCAAAAACTCTACGAAATTATCCAAGAGCTTGCCAATATTGAACGTCTTGCTAAGCAAGAATTTAGTGATAAAGTGTGGATTAAACTCGCTGATTTATCTGTAAAAATTTGTTTGTAATTGCTATTGTTTTTTTTTTGCACTAAAGCGGTATAATAAAACGCCATATCGGCAATGACTTATTAATTAACTTTCGTGAGGATATCATGATGAAAAAAACACTAGCTACGCTTATTTTAATGGGATTTGGTTTTTCAGCTTCAGCAACTGATTTGTCTGCAAGTTGTAAAACTTATTTCGCTGAAATTGATTCTTTCTTAGCATCAATGCCAGCTGCGCAAGCAAATGCGATGAAAGCTCAATATGAATCAAGCAAACAACAATTTGCATCAATGCCCGTAGCGGCACAGGATCAGGCTTGTAATCAAGCGGCAGAGCAACTTAAACAAATGAAAGCCGCAATGCCGAAATAATTTGAAAAAATCAATAGATATTATATAAACCCTAGCCTGACTAGGGTTTTATTTTATGGGATGGAGAGCTTCATTCAATAAGCGATGAATTAATTTAGCATTAGCTGGCGGAAACTGTCCTGCATCTAATGCGCGTTGCTCAACCCAAAAACCTTCTTGCCCTTCTCTCCCAAAAGGCTCACCAATCCATTCATCTACAACATAAAAGAAAAAAGAAATAATCTTTGTTGGATATTCAAATTGGAAGCGTTCGTAAAGTTCAGCATTTAATACAACAATGCCAATTTCCTCTTCCAGTTCACGTTTTAAAGCCTGTTCTGGAGTTTCTCCCGCATCCACTTTTCCACCGGGAAATTCTAAAGATTGGGCAAAATCCTGTCCTTCTAAACGCTGCGTTAAATAGATCTGCCCAAACTCATTACGAATAATCCCCGCAGCAACTTGTATAATTTTTTTATCCATTTCTTCTATCCAATAGCACGTATGAAAAAAGTGCGGTGAAAAATCACCGCACTTTGGCTAATCATTAATGGCGAGCAGCACGACTGCCATGACAATGCTTGTATTTTTTACCCGAACCACAAGGACAAGGCTCATTGCGTCCAATGCGACGATCTGAATAATCTTCAGAATCTGAATTTTGGATTGCCTGACCATTTTCATCCACAGGTAAATGATTTTGATTGATACGAGCAGCCATCTCCTGACGAGCACGTTCAGCTTCTTCCATTTCTTCTTGAGTACGTACACGTACACGCGTTAAAGTCGTAATAACGTGATGTTTTAAAGAATCCAACATTTCCGTAAACATACGGAAAGATTCTTTTTTATACTCTTGTTTTGGATCTTTTTGCGCATAACCGCGTAAATGAATACCTTGGCGTAAATAATCCATCGCCGCTAAGTGTTCTTTCCAAAGCTCATCTAAGGTTTGTAACATGACGCCTTTTTCAAAGTTGCGCATAGTTTCTTCACCAGCCAGCGCTTCTTTTCCTTTATATTCTTTTTCAGCGACTTCTACGATGCGTTCACGCAAGTTTTCTTCGTGCAGATTATTATCTTCTTCCAGCCAATGAGAAATTGGTAATTCCATACCAAACTCTTGAGCCAAACGTTCTTCAAGCCCTTTAATATCCCATTGTTCTTCCAAAGATTGCGGTGGAATATATTGATCAATCACACTATTAAATACATCGTGGCGAATGGCGTTGATAGTTTCAGAAATATCATCATTATCAAGCAAATAATTGCGTTGCTCATAAATTGCATGACGTTGGTCATTTGCCACGTCATCATATTCAAGTAGGTTTTTACGACCATCGAAGTGGAAAGCCTCAACTTTTGCTTGGGCAGATGCGATAACTTTCGCCAACATTTTCGATTCCATTGCCTCACCAGGCACGGTGAACGCTTTACGCATTAAATTGAGTTTACCTTCATTCAAATAAATGCGCATTAAGCCATCTTCCAAAGAAAGATAGAAACGAGAAGAGCCAGGGTCACCTTGACGGCCAGAACGACCACGCAACTGGTTATCGATACGGCGAGATTCATGACGCTCTGTACCGATAATATGCAAACCACCGGCTTTCATTACAATCTCGTGGTTCTTTTCCCACTCAGCTTTAAGCGCTTCAATTTGTTCTTGAGTTGGATTTTCTAATTTAGCAGCCTGCGCTTTCCAATTACCACCAAGGATAATATCTGTACCGCGACCCGCCATATTCGTTGCGATAGTCACCGCACTGGGATAACCAGCTTCTGCCACGATTTCTGCTTCTTGTTGGTGGAATTTCGCATTCAATACATTATGTTTGATGCCCGCTTTATCTAAAGCCTTAGATAATTCTTCTGATTTTTCTACTGAAATCGTCCCCACTAACACTGGTTGCTGGCGTTCTACACAATCTTTGATGTCTTCAATAATTGCATTAAATTTATATTGTTCATTTTCAAACATCACATCGGTACGATCATCACGGATCATTGGACGGTTTGTTGGAATCACAACGGTTTCCAAACCGTAAATTTGTTGGAACTCAAACGCTTCAGTATCCGCAGTCCCCGTCATACCGGCAAGACGCTCATATAAACGGAAGTAGTTTTGGTAAGAGATTGACGCAACAGTTTGGTTTTCACTCTTAATTTCAACCCCTTCTTTTGCCTCAATGGCTTGGTGTAAACCATCTGACCAACGACGCCCTGCCATCGTACGACCCGTGTGTTCATCAACAATCACGATTTCACCATCTTTCACAATGTAATCCACATCTTTTTCAAACAATGTGTGCGCACGCAAGGCAGCCATAACATGGTGAAGCAATACAATTCGACCAGGAGAATACAAAGAATCACCTTCTGGCATTAAACCTTGCGCAATCAACCAATCTTCCACTTTTTCTTGGCCACGTTCAGTTAAGTGCGCCTGTTTAGATTTAAGATCTAAAGTAAAATCACCTTCACCTTGGTATTCTTCTGTATCTTCTTTTTCTTGCTTAATTAAGTTTGGAATCAGTTTATTTACCGCAATATAAAGTGCAGAACTGTCTTCCGCTTGACCAGAAATAATCAATGGTGTACGCGCTTCATCGATTAAGATAGAGTCCACTTCATCCACCAACGCATAGCCTAAAGTACGTTGGAAACGCTCTTCTTTTGAGTGAGCTAAGTTGTCACGTAAGTAATCAAAACCAAGTTCACTATTGGTTGCATAAGTAATATCTGCTGAATAAGCGGCACGTTTTTCTTCAGGCGGTAAACCAGGAATATTTACGCCTACACTCATGCCCAAAAATTCAAATAACGGACGGTTGGTTTCTGCATCTCGGCGAGCAAGATAATCATTCACCGTAACAACATGAACGCCTTTACCTTCAAGTGCGATTAAATAACAAGGCAAAGTCGCAGTTAATGTTTTACCTTCACCAGTGCGCATTTCTGCGATACAGCGGTTAGTCAATACCATCCCACCAATAAGCTGAACATCAAAATGTCTCATACCAAGCACGCGCTTACTTGCTTCACGTACCGTTGCAAATGCTTCTGGTAAAATTTGTTGCAAAGTTTCACCCGCACTTAAACGTTGACGGAATTCATCTGTTTTTGCACGAAGTTGTTCATCTGTGAGGGATTCAAACTCAGGTTCTAATTTATTGATTTTTGCAACTTGTTTTCTTAATTTACGTAAAATACGGTCGTTACGGCTGCCAAAAATTTTCGTTAAAATGCTCATAATTTCTCTTTTTAAATATATAAGTTAAATAGTTAAATGCGTATGAAATACTTTCTTTCATGCACAATAATTTTTTTAAAATATCGCTATTTCAATAGCAATATTCTTCACAGAAAACAGAAAATTAAATAAGCAAGGGACCAGCTCGAATTGGCGCACTAATGTTCAACACTTCAGCAAAAAAGTGCGGTTGAATTTTAGGTTGTTTTTCAGTTTGACGGAAAATTGAAGGTTGAGGAATGGCTTGTCGTTGCACTGCACGTGCTACTTTTACCGTTTCCAACGCTTGTTGAATGGAAACACTCGAGGAATAATTTTCCGCATTATTTTGATTTTCAAAACTTTGTGCGTTAGGCAAAGCAAAAATCGCGATAATACTTAAAAGTAATCGCGACCAAAAATTCGGTTTGACAGTGCCTGAAATCATCGTCTCGTTGTTTATTATGAAAATTGCGTGTATTGTAGCGGAAATCTAAACTAATGTCATTTACTGAGGGCAGACTTTATGGAAAACAAGGCTGAGCGTTATCAAAAAGCAGTCAATATTATGGATGTGCTTGAGCAATCCCCCTTTGCCAAAATAATGAAAAAAGGTCTTGCCATGAATGAACTTAATCAAAAATTTAACCGCATTTTTCCACAGGAATTTCACGGCAAATTTCGTATTGGTAATATGATAGATAACTCAATTTTTATTGAAACAGCAAATGCGATCGTTCGTCAAGGAATTTTATTCAGACAGACAGAATTGTTGAAACTCATTCAAGAAGAATTTCCGCAGGTAAAACGACTTGAGATAACAATAAACCCTGGTTTTTAAAAGCTAAGAATAGGAGAAAATGGAGATTTAATATCAATCAGACTTTTTTAACAATGCTTTCTCTATTTTTTTCTCTTCGCGTCTCTTCTGAAAAAATGCGCTTAATTTCTGACTACACTCTTCTGCCAATACACCAGATGTAATCTCCAGAGTATGATTCATTTTATAATCATCAAAAAAATGGAAACGTGATCCAACCGCACCAGTTTTATAATCAGAAGCGCCGAACACAAGGCGTTTAATTCGGCTATGCAAAATTGCCCCAGCACACATTGTGCAAGGCTCTAATGTCACATAAAGCGTGGTATTCAGTAGGCGATAATTTTGAATATTTTTCGCGCCATTACGCAAGGCGATAATTTCAGCATGTGCGGTAGGATCACTTTGAACAATGGAGAGATTCCAACCTTCGCCAATAATATTCCCACTCTCATCCACCAAAACCGCCCCCACAGGAATCTCACCTAACGCTTCTGCTTTATCCGCAAGAGTAAGGGCATAGCGCATCATTTTCTCGTCAAATTCTGATCGCACTTTTGTTGCATCCATTAGACGGAAAAAGGATATTTAATCGGTTCATGAGATTGATAGCCAATGACGTTGAAATCATCCATCGTGACCCAAGTTTCTAAATCTTCAAGGCTTTTTATATCTGGATTGATTTCTAATTTTGGCAATGGGAAAGGCTCGCGTTTAAGTTGCACATCACGCATTAACTCAAGCTGATCTTCATAAATATGTGCATTCACAATTTTATGATATGCCTTGCCTGCTTTTTTGCCCGTAATCTGAGCCATAAGCGCCAAGAACGTAAACACTTGGATTTGATTGAAATTCAATCCAAGCGGAACATCACAAGAACGTTGATAACTAGTAAGATGTAAAGTATTGCCCACAAGAGAAAAAGTATGCGTGTGCATACAAGGACGAAGACAACCAAGATCAAATTCCCCTGGATTAAAGAAGGTTAAAATTTCCCCTCTATCATCAATGCCCTTTGTCAAATTATTAACAATTTTGCGTAGCTGATCGATGGTTTCACCATTAGGCTTACGCCATGCTCTGCCCTGCACACCATATACGCGCCCCATATCGTCAATACCTCTACGGTGCGAATTGGCAAGCCATGCGGCATTTTCATTCGCATTGGCATCCCAAGTTTTAGTACCAAGTGCGCGGAAATCAGCGGCATTGTCATATCCACGAATATAACCTAAAAATTCAGCAATGGCCGCTTTCCAATAACTTTTACGTGTAGTAATCAGCGGAAATTGATTGTTCGCCACATCATATTCTAAATCAGCATTAATAACGGTGAGACAGCGCTTACCTGTACGCTCATTGGCAACCCATTCACCTTCATTAACAATGCGACGACAAAGATCAAGATATTGCTTCATAAAAAATCTCCTATTTTATTACCGCACTTTTGCGTGAATAAGGCCAAGCCATAATTAAAGCGCCACCAATAATCATTGGTAAACACAGCGCTTGTCCTCTTGTAATGACGCCAAAGAAATTTTCAACTTCAGGTTCACGCACATATTCCACAATAAAACGGAAGACGCCATAACCAATTAAGAATAAGCCTGCAACAGAGCCCATTGGACGTGGCTTTTTAATAAAAATATTCAGAATCGTAAACAACACTACGCCTTCTAAAAAGGCTTCATAAAGTTGTGATGGATGGCGTGGAAGTAATAGCGGATCATTCGGGAAAATCATTGCCCAAGGCACATCCGTTTCGCGTCCCCATAGCTCAAGGTTAATGAAATTACCAATTCTACCTAAACCTAAACCAAACGGAATCAAAGGCGCAACAAAATCAGCCGTTTGCCAAAAATTACGTTTTTGTGAATAAGACGTCCAAATCATGGCAACAATGACGCCTATTAAGCCGCCATGGAAAGACATCCCACCTTCCCAAACACGGAATAAATAAAGCGGCTCTTGTAAGAAACGATCTAAATTATAAAAAAATACATCGCCAACACGTCCGCCAATAAATACGCCCATAAAACCGTTGAAAAGTAAGGTATCAACTTGATCCACTGTCCAACCGCTATTTGGGCGATTAGCACGACGAACCGCAAGCCAGCGTGCAAAAATAAAACCTAAAAGGTACATCAAACCATACCAACGTAAGCCGATATTGCTATCACCAAGAGTAAAAATAGTTGGATCAAAATGAGGCAGAAGCAAGTAATTTGAATTCATAATTTTCTCTATCTAATAAACATATCAACAGCAATGGTAATTAATAAAAGGGCAAATCCTTTCTTTAAAGTTGGCACTGGTAGTTTTGAGGTGGCTGTCGCACCAAGTTTTGACGTGAAAAACGATGTAGCAGTAATACATAACACTGCAGGGAAATAAATGTAACCTAAAGAATATTCCGGCATTGCAGCATTGCCCCAGCCACTTAACATAAAACTGAACATTCCAGAAGTTCCGAGTAACATGCCACAGAAAGCCGAGGAACCAATAGCCTTTTTCATATCGATGCCGCGAGAATTTAAAAACGGCACAATAAATCCGCCACCACCGATACCTGCAGCACTAGATGCCATACCAATTAGAATGCCTCCGATAATAGACGATTGAGTCGTTAAAGGTTTAACTGTTTTATTTGTCTTAGGTTTAATAGATAAGACCATTTTAACTGCGAGATAAACCACTAAACAGGCAAATAATTTACTAGAAATATCGCGATCAAGTTTTCCGATAAAGAAACCACAAATAAATACGCTAACCATGATGCTTGGAGCAAGGATCTTCACCGCACTCCACACAATATTACCTAACTTATGATGTCGTTGAGCCGAAGAAAAGCCAGTAATAACAATCGTTGCGAAAGAGGTTCCAAGTGCGGTAGACATTAACAAAGGTTCTGGCACGCCTACCATTGGTAGTAAGTACACCAACACAGGAACAATCATTAATCCACCGCCGATACCAAAAAGCCCCGCAAAAAAGCCAGCCACAGCCCCCACAAGCAAACAAAGTAAAATAAAGCTAAGCATTATGAATTCCTTGTTTTATTAAAAGAACGTTTTGGAAATTTTGAACCATTATATTTTTTAGGATGAGTATAAGATTTTTGCTCCAATTCTCGCGCAGGTTGATATACAGGAGGATTTACTGAGAACAACACACTCGAAAACTCTTTCATTGCTTTGCGATACACTTCTTTTTTGAACGATACGACCTGACGAACAGGATACCAAAAACTAACCCAACGCCATCCATCAAATTCTGGCGATTTGGTTGTTTGCATATTGATATTTTTTTCATCGCCAACAAGCTGCAACAAAAACCAGCGTTGTTTTTGTCCTATACACATCGGTTTGCTGTCATAACGCAACAAACGTTTTGGTAATTTATAACGCAACCAATGCTTAGATACATATAAAATGCGTATATCTTTAGGCTGTAGACCAACTTCTTCGTACAGTTCACGATACATCGCTTGCTCGGCACTTTCATTATCATTAATGCCACCTTGCGGAAACTGCCACGAATTTTGCCCACAGCGCTTCGCCCAAAGCACTTGCCCGTTGCGATTACAAATCACAATACCCACATTTGGACGGTAGCCATCAAAATCGATCACTATCGTTTTACCTTAAATTTTTCATACAAAAATAGTCTGCAGATTGTTTCATAAATCAGTGTTTTTATCAACCAAAGGGCTGGTTACACAATAAAATACACAGATTGTGGATAACATTGTGAATAACGGATTTCTGATTGTGAATTGAGCACGTAAAAACAGAGTGAGATCCTTATCACATCGAACTTAAAAATAAATTGAGTTATTTTCGATCTAAAAATCTAAAGAAAAAATAAACCGCACTTTTCACATATAAAAATGGAAGAAAGTGCGGTAAAAAAATACAATTTTTAAAGAGACGCCATTCATCAAAGATCTTTTGGTCATCTCTTTGAGTTATTCAATATTTCTGTGGATAAAATTGTGATTGAGAAAATCCATAATGTTGTATAACTCAAACAAACCTTTCCAATATAATTTCAATATAAAATTTATCCATTTAAATTCAATCATTTAGTCACAAAACATAACAATATTTGTAATACACAGAAGTCTCTAAATTTTAATGTCTAATTTTTAAACAAATTATTTTAGGCTGGCAAAATAACGTTCCCAATCGAAATATTGACCTGGATCGATCTTACGTCCTGGCGAAATATCACAATGCCCAACAATCCGCTCTTTCGTAATCTTAGGATAACTTTTCATGATTAGGTTAGTTAATTCTTGCAATGCCCAATACTGCTCATTAGTAAAAGGTTGTTCATTACTACCTTCTAACTCAATTCCAATGGCAAAATCATTACATTTTTCTCGCCCTTGAAAGCAAGATAATCCAGCGTGCCAAGCCCTTTGGTTAAAATTAACATATTGCGTGATTCGCCCATCTCGTTCAATCAAACAATGGGCAGAAACACGCATTTGATAAATTTCTTCAAAATAAGGATGAATCTTAGGATCTAATTTTCCTTGAAAAAAATCATCCACATATCCGCCACCAAATTGTTCTGGCGGTAAGCTAATGTAATGGATAACAAGAAGTGAAATATCTTGTAAATCTGGGCGTTCATCAAAATACGGAGATGGAATTTGTCGACAATCAGTCAGAAATCCTTTATCAATATCTTTTATTTTTCGCATACATTTTTCCTATTTTTACGATCAGGATCACAGAAAAAGCGCGGTCTGTTTTACAAAACAATTTTCCCTTTTCACAATATTCCAGCCAATAAAGGCTTAATGAAAGGAAAATAAATGAAACTAACTACACAAACTACCTTGAAAAAAGGGTTTACCTTAATTGAATTAATGATAGTCATCGCCATCATTGCGATTTTAGCTACTATCGCTATTCCTTCTTATCAAAATTATACCAAAAAAGCAGCGGTATCCGAATTACTGCAAGCTTCCGCACCTTATAAGTCAGATGTGGAATTATGCGTTTATAGCACAGGCAAACCTTCTACTTGCTCGGGAGGAAGCAATGGAATTGCGGCTGATATTACAACTGCAAAAGGCTATGTAAAATCAGTGACAACAAGCAACGGTGCAATAACAGTAGCGGGTAATGGTACATTAGATGGAATGAGTTACACACTCACAGCTGAAGGAGATAGTGCAAAAGGCGTTACATGGAAAACCACCTGTGGCACAACGAATGCCGATATTTTCCCTGCAGGATTCTGTTCAAAATGATCGACTTAACTAGTGCAAAACCTCGTGTAAAAGCACAAAATGGCGAGATATTTACGATCTCGCCAGAGTTATGGGGGCGTAATCAGCAACAACAGTCGTTACTCTTACGTTATTTTGCTTTACCACTTAAAGAAGAAAATAATCGTCTTTGGCTAGGTGTCGATTCTCTTTCAAATCTTTCCGCCTGTGAAACTATTGCGTTTATAACTGGCAAGCTTGTTGAGCCAGTTTTATTAGAAAGCACTCAACTTAAAGAACTATTACAGCAACTTGCCCCTAATCAACCTAAAGTGGAAGAGCAAGTTAAATATTACCAACATCAAGAACAGTCTCATCTTGAACAACAAGATGACGAGCCCGTCATTCGCTTACTTAATCAAATTTTTGAATCCGCTTTACAAAATAATGCCTCAGATATTCACTTGGAGACTTTATCGGATCATTTCCAAGTGCGGTTTAGAATTGACGGTGTTTTACAAGCTCAGCCTCCACTTAGTAAAAATTTGGCTAATCGAATTATTTCTCGCCTAAAACTGCTCGCTAAATTAGATATCAGTGAAACCCGCCTTCCACAAGATGGACGATTTCAATTTAAAACTACGTTTTCCGATATTCTTGATTTCCGTCTTTCAACGTTACCAACTCATTGGGGAGAGAAAGTTGTCCTGAGAGCACAGCAAAATAAACCTGTAGAACTCAGCTTTTCTGAACTAGGCATGACTGAAAGTCAACAGAAAGAATTTCAACGCGCACTTAGCCAACCCCAAGGATTAATTTTAGTAACCGGCCCAACAGGAAGTGGGAAAAGTATCTCACTTTACACCGCACTTCAGTGGCTAAATACGCCTGATAAACATATTATGACCGCTGAGGATCCCATTGAAATTGAGCTTAATGGAATTATTCAAAGCCAAATAAATCCACAGATTGGATTAGATTTTAACCGCCTATTGCGTGCTTTCTTACGCCAAGATCCAGACATCATTATGCTAGGTGAAATTCGTGATGAAGAAAGTGCAATGATCGCGCTACGTGCTGCCCAAACGGGGCATTTGGTACTCTCAACTTTACATACCAATGATGCAATATCTGCCATTTCCCGCTTACAACAACTCGGTATTCAACAACATGAAATTGAAAACAGTTTGCTGCTCGTCATTGCGCAGCGTCTTGTACGAAAAATCTGTCCAAAGTGCGGTGGAAATTTAATAAATTCTTGTGATTGCCATCAAGGTTATCAAGGTCGAATCGGCGTGTATCAATTTCTACATTGGCAGCAGAATGGTTATCAAACGGATTTTCAAAATTTACGTGCGAGTGGTTTAGAAAAAGTTCGCCAAGGTATAACGGATGAGAAAGAAATTGAACGTGTGTTAGGTAAAAACTCATGACTAAAAAACTCTTTTATTATCAAGGTAGTAACGCATTAAATCAGAAACAAAAAGGCTCAATTATTGCGGATACGAAACAACAAGCACACTTTCAATTAATAAGCCGCGGGCTTACTCACATCAAATTACGACAAAACTGGCAGTTTGGGGCAAAGCCCAAAAATTCAGAAATCAGTGAATTACTCAATCAATTAGCGACATTGCTACAATCCGCTATTCCGTTAAAAAACAGTCTGCAAATTTTGCAACAAAATTGCACTCAAATTATGCTCAACGAATGGCTTGAACGACTGCTTCAATCTATTGAATCTGGTTTAGCATTCTCACAAGCAATTGAACAACAAGGAAAATATCTCACACAACAAGAAATTCAACTGATTCAAGTGGGAGAAATGACAGGCAAACTTGCCGTAGTTTGTAAAAAAATAGCCACGCACCGTAGTCAATCTTTGGCTTTACAACGCAAATTACAGAAAATTATGTTATATCCCTCAATGGTATTGGGAATTTCACTATTACTAACACTCGCATTACTGCTTTTTATCGTGCCTCAATTTGCTGAAATGTACAGTGGCAATAATGCTGAGTTACCAACAATAACCGCAATATTGCTCTCTATATCCAATGTTCTTAAGCAAAATATTGGCATTTTGCTATTTTTATCTTTTAGTTTTTTTCTATTTTATTACTTCTATCTAAAACGCCTGGTCTGGTTTCATCAACAGAAAAATCAACTTATTTCTATCACGCCTATTTTTGGCACAATTCAAAAGCTTTCACGTTTAGTGAACTTTAGCCACAGTTTACAAATTATGTTGCAGGCTGGCGTACCGCTTAATCAAGCACTAGACAGTTTTCTCCCTCGCACACAAACGTGGCAAACCAAGAAAACCCTCGTAAATGACATCGTATTAGATAAAGAAGTGCGGTCAATTTTACAATGGGTTTCTCAAGGCTATGCCTTTTCTAATAGCGTAAGTAGCGATCTTTTCCCGATGGAAGCACAACAAATGTTACAAATTGGCGAGCAAAGCGGAAAACTCGCTTTGATGCTAGAGCACATAGCAGATAATTACCAAGAAAAACTTAATCATCAAATTGACTTACTCTCACAAATGCTAGAGCCATTAATGATGGTGATAATCGGCAGCCTGATTGGAATTATTATGATGGGAATGTATTTACCTATCTTTAATATGGGCTCCGTTATTCAATGATTTACTTCGCAATGTTTTTATTAGGCGGCATCTTAGGGATCGCATTGTGGTTCTACCTATCTGGTTTTATTACGCGCTTGCAGCAAGAGATTTATGTGACTTACGTTGAATTATTTCCACAAAATCGTTCTCCATTTCAACCGCATTTTGTCTCTATTCAACAAAAAAAGTGCGGTCATATTTTGAGGTATTTTTTAAGCATTGGAGTAGGATTTATATTTTTACAAATTGCCTTTAAAGATTCTATTTTTACTGTATGGTTCGGACTCACACTTCTTATTCTTTGGACAATTAGTTATCTTGATTGGCACTATCAACTTATTTCTACTACACCCTGTTTATGGTTACTTACGCTCGGTTTATTTGGAGCAGACAATAACTTTTCATTGCTTACGTTATCTGAAAGCATAAAAAGTGCGGCAAGTTTTTTTATTGTTTTCTACGCAATCTATTGGATTGCAAAATTCTATTACAGAAAAGAAGCCTTTGGACGGGGAGATTATTGGCTAGCAATGGCATTAGGAAGTTTTATTCATTTAGAAACTTTACCGCACTTTTTGTTATTAGCCTCAGTTCTTGGAATATGTTTTTCGCTTATTCATAGGAAGAAAAAAGAATTTTTACCTTTTGCCCCTTTTATGAACTTATCGGCCGTCATAATTTATTTCGTCAAATATTACGGATATTAAAAAGGGGAAAACATAATATTTTCCCCTTGTTCTTCATAGAAGTGCGGTTACTTTTACGAACGTTTCATCACTTCAAAAAACTCTTCGTTGGTTTTCGCCATCATGAGCTTATCAATCAAGAATTCCATTGCATCCACTTCATCCATTGGATTAAGAATCTTACGAAGAATCCACATTTTTTGTAATTCATCAGATGTTGTGAGTAAGTCTTCTTTACGAGTACCAGAGCGTTTAAAGTCAATAGCTGGGAATACGCGTCTTTCTGCGATTTTACGAGAAAGGTGTAATTCCATATTACCTGTACCTTTAAATTCTTCGAAAATAACTTCATCCATTTTCGAACCGGTATCAACTAGTGCTGTGGCAATAATCGTTAAACTACCGCCTTCTTCCACGTTACGTGCAGCACCAAAAAAACGTTTTGGACGATGCAATGCGTTAGCATCCACACCACCAGATAAAATTTTACCTGAAGCTGGGGTTACCGTATTGTAAGCGCGTGCTAAACGTGTAATAGAGTCAAGCAAAATTACCACATCTTTTTTATGCTCGACTGAACGTTTCGCTTTTTCGATTACCATTTCTGCCACTTGAACGTGACGAGTTGCAGGCTCATCAAAAGTAGACGCAATGACTTCGCCTTTTACTGAACGTTGCATTTCTGTCACTTCTTCAGGGCGTTCATCAATCAATAATACGATAAGCTCTACATCAGGATAATTATGCGTGATACTTTGCGCAATATTTTGCAGCAACATGGTTTTACCTGCTTTTGGCGGAGCAACAATCAAACCACGTTGACCTTTACCAATTGGTGATGCTAAATCCAAAATACGGGCGGTTAAATCTTCTGTTGAGCCATTGCCTCGCTCCATTCTTAAACGAGAGTTAGCATGTAATGGCGTTAAGTTTTCAAATAAGATTTTGCTACGAGAAACTTCAGGTTTGTCATCATTAACTTGATCAACTTTTAAAAGTGCAAAATAGCGTTCGCCTTCTTTTGGTGGACGGATTTTACCTTCGATTTTATCACCAGTTTGAAGGTTAAAACGACGAATTTGACTTGGGGAAACATAGATATCATCAGGGCCTGCAAGGTAGGAACTGTCAGCAGAACGAAGGAAACCAAAACCATCCGGTAAGATTTCTAATACGCCACCGCCGAAAATATCTTCACCGCTTTTGGCGTGCTGTTTTAAAATTGCGAAGACAATATCTTGTTTACGCAAACGAGCTAAATTCTCTAAGCCCATTTGTTCTTCGCCAAGTTTCACAAGATCAGAAACAGGCGTATTTTTAAGTTCAGTTAAATGCATAATGAATAAATATTGGAATTAATAAGAATTGATGATTCGAATGGTGAGCCAATGCTCTTTGAATGGCGCGTAAATTACCACTAAAACCCTGTACTGTCTAGCGTTTCTTTATATTTAATCTAAAAAATTACCGCACTTTTCTTTCTCTTTTTAACATAGAAGTTTAGCCGTCTAGATTGTTATTTATTTGATTTTTCATTAGAATACGGACAATTTGTAAGGTTATCGATAAGCACTAAGGTAAATTATGGCGGATTGGGACGGAAAATATATCAGCCCTTATGCAGAACATGGCAAAAAAAGCGAGCAAGTAAAAAAAATCACAGTGTCTATTCCAATCAAAGTATTGGAAATTTTGACAAATGAACGCACTCGCCGCCAATTAAAAAGTTTACGTCATGCAACCAACAGTGAATTACTTTGCGAAGCATTTTTGCATGCATTCACTGGTCAACCTTTGCCTACCGATGAAGATTTAATGAAAGAGCGTAATGATGAAATTCCCGAAGATGCCAAAGTGCTTATGCGTGAATTAGGCGTCGATCCAGAAAGTTGGGAATATTAACCGCACTTTTCATTTATCCTTTTAATCCATTCAAAATTGAACATTCAGGGCAATCATTGCCCTGACAATTATCATGCCAACGCTGCAATTCTTGTACCATTTTTTGTAACTGTTCTATTTGTTGATTCAACGTTGCAATATGTTGAGCCGTTAACGCTTTTACTTCGCGGCTGCTACGCTTAGGATTATCTTGTAGTTCTAATAATTGTGCGATTTGATGTAGTGAAAATCCCACATCGCGTGAGTGACGAATAAAATGCAACCTTTCTAAATCACTTTCTCCATAATTTCGATAGCCTGACAAACTACGCACAGCGGGTTTAATTAAACCCATTTTTTCATAATCACGGATTTGTTTCGTAGATAAACCTACTAATTTTGCGGCTTCACTAATATTCATAAAAAATTCCTTGACCTTAACCTTACGTAAAGGTTTATAGTGTAGCCATCAATAAAACAACTCACAAGGAGAAAAAATGAAAACTATCACATTAAACATAGAAGGCATGCATTGCGGCGGTTGCGTAAAAAGCGTTACTCGAGTTTTAACTGAATTAGATGGCGTACAGTCTGCTGATGTGCAACTAGAAGGGAAAGCAAATGTTACTTTTGATGAAAATCGAGTCAATGTTGCACAGTTGATTGAGGTAATTGAAGATGCCGGATTTGACGCCACAGAGTAAAAAATTTCGATTCAGATTGGTGGGATGACCTGCCAATCTTGTACCAATCGTATTCATCAATAGAACCACTAACAAGGAGTAAAAATGAAAACTATCACATTAAACATAGAAGGCATACATTGCGGCTGTTGCGTAAAAAGCGTTACTCAAGTTTTAACTGAATTAGATGGCGTACAATCTGCTGATGTCCAACTAGAAGGGAAAGCAAATATTACTTTTGATGAAAATCGAGTCAATGTTGCCAAGTTGATTGAGGTAATTGAAGATGCTGGATTTGACGCCACAGAGTAAAAAAATTTCGATTCAGATTGGTGGGATGACCTGCCAATCTTGTGCTAATCGTATTGAAAAAGTTTTAAATAAAAAACCATTTGTGCAACAAGCTGGGGTGAATTTTGCCGCTGAAGAAGCTCAAGTTGTATTTGACTCTACGCAAGTAAACGAAACTCAAATTATAGAGATTATCCATAAAACAGGTTTCTCTGCTCATATCAAACAAGCCAATGAATTGCCAATAGAAGAAAAAAATACATTAATCCCTTGGCGATTAATCGTTCTTTGGATAATCAATATTCCATTTCTGATTGGTATGCTTGGTATGATGAGTGGATCTCATCACTTGATGTTGCCCCCGATTTGGCAATTTGCATTAGCGAGCATTGTGCAACTTTGGTTAGCCATTCCATTTTATCGCGGAGCAATCGGTAGTATTCGTGGTGGACTTGCCAATATGGATGTCCTTGTCAGTACAGGAACGCTCACCATTTATCTTTATTCTGCTTTCATGTTGTTTTACCACGCCAATCATGCAATGGGACATGTGTACTTTGAAGCTTCTGTTATGGTGATTGGTTTTGTCAGTCTTGGAAAATTTCTTGAAGATCGCACTAAAAAGCATAGCCTAAATAGCTTAAGCATGCTTTTGCAACTGACACCGAAAAAAGTCACTGCTCTACGTAATGACAAATGGACTGAAATTACTCTTGACCAAGTAAATATCGGCGAAATCATTCGTGCAAATCAAGGCGAGCGTATTGCGGCAGACGGCATAATTGAAAGTGGAAATGGATGGTGTGATGAAAGTCATTTAACGGGTGAGTCTCGCCCAGAAGAAAAACAGTCAGGTGGAAAAGTATTAGCGGGGGCAATGGTAACAGAAGGTTCTATTATCTATCGGGCAAATCAACTTGGTAGCCAAACCTTACTTGGCGATATGATGAATGCATTATCAGATGCGCAGGGCTCAAAAGCACCCATTGCACGATTTGCTGACAAAGTTGCATCAGTATTTGTGCCTGCTGTATTAGTGATTTCACTTGTTACTTTTGCGTTCACTTATATTCTAACTAATGATAGTGTGTCTTCACTTATTCACGCAGTAGCCGTACTTGTGATTGCTTGCCCTTGTGCCTTGGGATTAGCTACACCAGCAGCCATCATGGTTGGTTTGGGTAAAGCGGTCAATGCTGGCGTATGGTTTAAAGATGCAGCAGCAATGGAGGAAACCGCCCACGTGGATACCGTTGTACTTGATAAAACTGGCACACTAACAAAAGGCGAGCTTGAGATTTCGGCACTATGGCAACCACAAAGTGCGGTGTATTCTGAAGACGATTTGTATCGTTTTGCAGCTGCAGTTGAACGACAAGCTAACCACCCAATTGCAAAAGCTATTGCGCAAGCAGCAGAACAAAAAATGTTAGACATTCCAACCGCACTTTTTTCAAAGATGGAAGTCGGTCAAGGCATTCAAGCCGAATTAGAACAAGTGGGAACAATAAAAGTCGGTAAACCAGATTATTGCGGTTTAATCTTGCCTAAAAATTTAGAGGATATCTGGCAAATTGCGAGCATTGTCGCGGTATCTATAAATGATGAACCTATTGGCGCATTTGCACTAACGGATACCTTAAAAAACGATAGTTTGCACGCTATTCAACGCTTACAACAGCAAAATATTGATGTAGTAATTATGAGTGGCGATCAACAATCTGTCGTGGATTACATAGCAAAACAACTCGGCATTAACAAAGCCTTTGGTGGACTCAGCCCTAGAGATAAGGCAGAACAAATTCAAAAGCTGAAAGCTCTAGGTCATGTTGTAGCAATGGTAGGTGATGGAATAAATGATGCGCCTGCTTTAGCCGCTGCAAACGTCAGTTTTGCGATGAAATCAGGTTCAGATATTGCTGAACAAACGGCTTCTGCAACACTTATGCAACATTCGGTGAATCAACTTGTAGATGCGCTTTTTATTGCAAGGGCAACCTTGAAAAATATCAAACAAAATCTATTCTTTGCTTTGATTTACAATATTCTCGGCATACCCCTTTCCGCTTTAGGTTTTCTAAATCCAGTGATTGCAGGCGCCGCGATGGCGATGAGTTCAATTTCCGTATTGATGAACGCCTTAAGATTGAAAAAAGTGCGGATCTAATTTCATTTATTTTTATAGGCAATCGGTGTCGTGCTCGCACCGATTTTTTGTCGCTGAAAATTACCGCACTTTTTATAAAAAAATTTTAACTTGATCACAATTTTAGAATTTGCTCTTTGAGATTCTCTATTTATCGGCATAACATAATACTCAAATTTTGTTAGGGCATATTTTGCTCTGCAAATTGACAAATTTAAGTAATTTATGCTTTGGAGCAAACTATGAAACCAACAGAAAAACTCAAATGGAACAAATTTGATGCAACATGGATGTTAAACCTTTTCGGTACGGCGGTTGGCGCTGGCGTCTTATTCCTACCGATTAACGCAGGGATGGGCGGATTTTGGCCGTTAGTTTTAATGGCAATTATCGTCGGACCAATGACCTATTTTGCTCACCGTGGTTTAGCCTATTTTGTACTTTCATCAAAAAATCCTGGCAGAGATATTACTGAAGTAGTTGAAGAACACTTTGGTAAAACAGCCGGTAAACTTATCACCCTACTTTATTTCTTTGCTATTTTCCCTATTCTTTTAATTTACGGGAATGGTATTACTAACACTGTCGATTCTTTCATTGTGAATCAACTTGGCATGGCGTCACCAAACCGAGCAATTCTCTCTTTTGTATTAATTACAGTATTGATTTCCGTCATGCTATTTAATGAAAAAGTGATGTTAAAAATCACAGAATGGCTTGTTTACCCATTAGTATTAATTTTATTCGCACTTTCTATTTACTTAATTCCGGAATGGAATGGTGCGATGTTACATGAATTCCCAACAGCAGGCGGTTTCGTCACAACATTGTGGCTTACTATTCCTGTATTGGTATTCTCATTTAACCATTCACCAGCAATTTCATCTTTCACTTGCTCACAATTCCGTGAATACAAAACTTTCGATGGTGCAGAACGCCATATCGGCCATACAGAAAAAGGCACCTCAACGATTTTGTTATTCTTCGTAATGTTCTTCGTATTTAGCTGTGTATTAACACTAACACCTGAAGAATTAGTGGCAGCAAAAGCACAAAATATCAGTATTTTGTCTTTCTTAGCGAATAAATTTGATAATCCATATATCTCTTATTTTGGCCCGCTTGTTGCATTCTTAGCGATTACTAGCTCATTCTTTGGTCACTATATGGGCGCACGTGAAGGCTTAGAAGGCTTATATTTGAAAATGAAAGGCGAATCTGTAAATCGTAAAAAACTCAATTACGCGACTGCACTTTTCTTCCTATTAACGTTATGGGGCGTTGCGATTATTAATCCAAGTATCTTAGGCTTAATCGAATCTCTTGGCGGCCCAATCATTGCGATGATTTTGTTTATCATGCCAATGTACGCGATTCGCAAAATCCCAGCGATGAAACGCTACAGCGGACGTTTCAGCAATGTTTTTGTAACGATTATGGGATTAATCGCTATCTCTGCGGTTGTTTATGGATTATTATAAGCGCCCTTTAAAGTTTAGCGAATTTTGAGAAATTTATGATTAGCGTATTTGATATGTTTAAAGTGGGAATTGGGCCATCCAGTTCCCATACTGTCGGTCCGATGAAGGCTGGCAAACAATTTATAGATGACTTAATTGCACGAAATCAGTTTGAACAAACAGCTGAAATTCATGTGGATGTGTATGGTTCCCTTTCGATGACAGGGAGAGGCCACAGTACGGATATCGCTATCATTATGGGGTTAGCGGGTTATTTACCACATAATGTGGATATCGATATGATTTCAGGTTTCATCGAGAAAGTGAAACAAACTGCGCTTTTACCAATTAATGTTGGTCAAAAGACAGTAAAATTTGATTTTGAAAATAATCTCATTTTCCACCGCACTTTTTTAAAATTGCACGAAAATGGCATGACAATTACCGCTCTTGATGAAAATCGCACAGAGCTTTATCGCCAAACCTATTATTCGATCGGTGGTGGTTTTATTGTCGATGAAGCCCATTTTGGTCAAGAAGAAAAAAACATAGTCCAAGTGCCTTATCCTTACAAAAATGCAGAAGATATTTTAAAACATTGCAGTGATAACGGCTTAATGCTTTCCACTGTGATGTTGGAAAATGAAATCGCCTTGCATGGTAAAGAAGCAGTCAGCGCTCATCTAGAGAACGTCTGGAAGACGATGCAAGCTTGTATCGAACATGGTATTCATACTGAAGGGATTTTACCTGGGCCATTACGAGTGCCACGTCGTGCAGCTTCTCTTTATCGTATGTTGCAAGCAAATACTAATTTATCCAACGATCCAATGCGTGTGATCGACTGGGTCAATATGTTTGCGCTTGCAGTCAATGAAGAAAATGCAGCAGGTGGACGCGTAGTCACAGCTCCAACTAATGGTGCATGTGGGATTATTCCAGCTGTATTAGCTTACTATGAGAAGTTCATCTCACCATTAACACCTGAAATCATTGAACGCTATTTATTAGCAGCAGGGATGATTGGTTCACTTTATAAAATGAATGCTTCGATTTCTGGCGCAGAAGTGGGTTGCCAAGGTGAAGTGGGTGTAGCCTGTTCAATGGCTGCTGCGGGACTAGCTGAAATTTTGGGTGGTAATCCACTGCAAGTATGTATCGCAGCTGAGATTGCAATGGAGCATAACTTAGGATTAACTTGCGACCCTGTCGGCGGTCAAGTTCAAGTACCTTGTATCGAACGCAATGCGATTGCTTCAGTTAAAGCAATCAATGCATCACGTATGGCTTTACGCCGCACCACTAATCCAAGAGTAACCTTGGATAAAGTGATTGAAACAATGTATGAAACAGGTAAAGATATGAATGCCAAATATCGCGAAACATCTCAAGGTGGACTAGCAGTTAAGATTGTTTGTACTTAAATACAAAAATCTCAATTCAATTTATCGTATATAAAGCTAAAGCCTTGATAATCAAGGCTTTAGTTTTTCTATCAAAAACGATGGTAATTATAATGATACCCGACACTTGGCACTACAGGAATAACAGGTAGCGAACTTCTCACTCGAGCTCTAACCTTATTATCACTCGCATTCAATTTTAAGTTAGTATCAACTTGACTTGCAACTCTATCTTTCTGTGCCTGAGTAACCGTATTACCACTTGTTACACGAGCATTATACTCTTGCACAGCCTTCATATCATAAACACCACCAGTTTGTTCTGGCTGAGATGAACATGCCGCTAAACCTAAAATTGCACAACTAACAAAAACTATTTTTCTCATTTAGTCCATCCTATTTACAAATTACGTCAGTTAATACTGCTCTTCCTTCGGAAACATGATTAACTGCTTTTTCTTTTAATGTCTTATTTTCTTGTAACTGAATGCGTTTAGACAAGTTTTTGTCTGTAATTGAGTAAACAGGAACATAACTTACATTCAAAGGATCCTTTCTACTATAAATTGTCGCTCCAGTTACTCCACCGTAATATTCACTTCTATTACTTGGGGAAAGATAATTGTGAGTTGAATTTGTGTAATCCACACCTCTTTTAATTTTAAAGCCTCGGCAAATTCCTGCTGGAGATTCATAAATACTCTCTGATGAGCTCATTTCATTAATTTTATAAACCTTCAATTCAATACTTTGAGCAAGATGTCGAACATCATTATCAGAGACATCTGAACTAAAGGATTTTTTATCTGTTTCATCAACATAAGTCACTGAATTAGATTTACCTTCAGCAATTGACAAGCGTGGTATAAACAAGCTAACCAGCATGCAACAGAATAAAGAAAAAGAAATATAATTTTTATAATTCATTCCAAATTTGCCTTAACATTTTTTAAAGTGATATTTCCCACATAAAATACTAACTACAACTTGTCAGTTAATAACATTGCCTTACTATACCTAAAAGGGGGATAAACTACTAGGCTATTTTTCAGGCGTAATACTTTTTGATTTTTCTTCGTTTTGAGCTTCTAAAGCATCACGCGCAGCGCGAATACTTTTTTCAATTAGTGGAACACGCTCATCATCTTTCGGCATTAAGCGTAGCATCATCGCCCAAGTCACTGCCGCCATTTTATAATCTTCCGTTTCAAAATAACGGAATGCGAGCAGACTTAACGCCTCAACATTAGTGTGATCTTGACGAATCACTTCACGCAATAAATCACCACCTTTAAGTTTATCAGTCGCGTCTTCAGAGAACATCAATACACGAGCATAGCCTAATTTATATTGCACATTATCTGGTTCAAGTTTGTTAGCCTTTTGATAGCTATCAAATGCCAAACGTGCATCACCTAAATTCATCCCAATTTGACCGAGCATCCACCATTTTTTTGCATCTGTTGGATTTTTCTGTAAATCAATTCGAAGTGCGGTAGAAAATTGCTGCATTTCTGCATCAGAAAATGGATTTTTATCTTCATCTTTCATTCGATCAAAGAAATAGGGCAATTTCGCATAAGTTTGCGCTAACATCGATTCAGCTTGCCAAGAGCCCACCATAAAATAAGAAGAGCCCGCGATAATTCCTAGCGCCAACACACCAGACACAAACCACACTTTTCCATAAGATTTGCCTGAAGAATCCACATTCTCTTGAACCTTGCTCGGCACATCATCAAGCAAGGTTTTCTGTAACTCTTGTTTGAGTTGCTCAACATTTTCAACTAAACCTTGGGAATTATCTTGCTCAATTTCTTCCAAGCGCGAGAAATATAACGCCTTATTTAAATCATCACGTTTTTGCTCATGTTTCGCTTTGAATTGACGCAATAAAGGATAAAAACAAATTAACGCCACAACTAAAGTGGTTAATATAAAAATTAATGCAAAATTCATCTATTTATCCTTGTTTAATAATTCTGCCAAACGCGCATTATCTTCATCAGTTAAAACATCTTGGGATTTCACCGCACTTTGAGCTTTTGGTTTACGTCTTAATAAAAATACCACGCCTAACAACACAAGCAATAATGGCGCGATCCATAGCACTAATGTACTCGCTGTCATGGGGGGATCATAGGTTACAAAATTGCCGTAGCGTGCCACCATATAATCCACTACGTCATTTTTCGATTTGCCTTCTTGTAAAAGCTCAAATACTTTGCCACGCATATCCACGGCGATAGTCGCATTGGAATCCGCAATATTGTTATTTTGACATTGAGGGCAACGCAAAGATTGTGTTAATTGGTGGTAATCACTCTCTTGCTGTGGAGAAGTAAAATTGAGCGCATCAATGGCTGAAAAGGCCTCTGAGCTAAACAAAAGTGCGGTCAAAAATAGCCATGTTTTTTTCATTATTGTTGCTCCGAAAGTTTGTCATAAATTGGTTTTAAAGTCTGAATCCAAACTTTCTCGTTTACATCACCGGCATAGCGATAATGAATCACGCCTTTTCCATCTACAATGAAAGTTTCTGGCGCACCATATACCCCTAAATCCAAACCGAAAGAACCTTTTTCATCTTTTAAAACAACTTTATAAGGATTGCCAAGATCTTTTAACCACTTCATTGCTTTAGCTGATTCATCTTTATAATCTAAACCGATAATTCTCACACCATCTTTGGCAAGTTTGTTTAAATATTGATGTTCGGCATAACAAGTCGGACACCAAGTAGCCCACACATTAAGCAAAACTGGCTTACCTTGTTGAAACAATTCAGTCGTGTAAGCTTTATTTTCAAAAAGCTCCGTTAAATTTTTTGCCGGCACAGGCTTTCCAACCAAAGCAGACTCTAATGCTTTAATATCTTCACCTTGCGCATTACGTTTTAATTGCACTAAAAATGCAATTGTTATCGATAAAAAGAGAATAAGAGGAACGAGTAATTTTTTTTTCATTTTTTACCGCACTTTAAATATAAAAACCAACGTTGGCTTTCCTGAAAGCCCGTATTATTCACACAAGCTAATTAAAAGTTAAGGCACACCTTAATCAAGGTGCGCCGTCATATTATTTTTTCAATAAAGCGTTAAATCGATAGCGTCGATCGAACATACACAATAATCCACCTAACGCCATAAACAAGCCACCAATCCAAATCCAGCGAATAAACGGCTTGTAATATAAGCGTAACGCCCAAGAATTATCCTCAAGTTTTTCACCGAGAGCCACATAAAGGTCACGAGTTAAACCACCAGCAATAGCGGCTTCCGTCATAGACATACGACTTACTGTGTAAAAACGTTTTTCCGCGAATAAACTTACCTCTGGTTGCCCATCTTTCGAAATATCAATTTGCGCTTTTCCACCAACATAATTTGGACCATTCGCATCCGTCACTCCGGCGAATTTAAAATCGTAACGACCAATTTGTGCGCTTTCGCCAACTTTCATTCGAACATCACGTTCTACGCTGAAGTTTTGGCTAAATGCGATACCCCAAACAGTCATTGCTACGCCTAAGTGAGCTAACATCATTCCCCAATGAGAACGAGATAGTTTTCGTACGCCCACAAAGAATGATTCACGATGTGTCGCACGTTGTTGCAATTCATAAAGCGCAAGTAACGCGATAATCACGGTCATCATTGAACCAAGTACCGAACTCACGGTAATTTTATCTTGCAAGAAATAAGGTAACGCAAAACCTGCAATCACCATAACAAATACGCTGATAACAACAGGCGTGCGAATTGCAGAAAATTGGTCTCTACGCCATTTCACCAAAGGTCCAATACCAAGCAATAATGCAAATGGTGTCATAATAATTAAGAACATTTGATCAAAGAATGGCGCACCAATAGAAATAGAACCTAAACCAAGTTGTTTGTGAACGAGTGGTAACAACGTTCCTAAGAATACAACGCAAAGTGCGGTCATTAAGAAGATATTATTTAATAACAACATACTTTCGCGTGAATAGCGTTCTGCATTATCACGAGAGCGAATTTGACTGCCTTTATACGCATAGAGCGCAAGCGAACCACCAATCACCACAACGAGGTAAGCCAAAATATACAAACCACGAGTTGGATCCGATGCAAATGCGTGAACTGAAACTAAGATGCCAGAACGAACTAAGAACGTGCCGAGCAGACAAAGTGAAAAGGCTAAAATCGCAAGTAATACCGTCCAAGCTTTGAAAGAACCACGTTTTTCTGTCACAGAAAGAGAGTGAATTAATGCAGTACCAGCAAGCCACGGCATAAACGATGAGTTTTCTACTGGATCCCAGAACCACCAGCCCCCCCAGCCAAGCTCATAATAAGCCCACCAAGAACCGAGTACGATACCTAAAGTTAAAAACACCCAAGCAGCAAGCGTCCAAGGACGCGACCAACGCGCCCAAGCTGAATCTAATTTTCCAGTCATCAAGGATGCAATCGCAAACGCAAATGCCACCGAAAAACCAACATAGCCCATATAAAGTAATGGCGGATGGAAAATCAACCCTACATCTTGCAACATTGGATTAAGTTCTTTTCCATCCACTGGGAAATCAGGGAAAGTACGCGTAAAAGGATTTGAGGTAAACAAGACGAACAACACAAAACCTACGCTAATAATCCCCATAATACCAAGCACGCGAGCAACCGCTTCTTGAGGTAAATGTTTACTCAATAAAGCAACGGCAGATGACCAAACAGCGAGTAACCAAATCCACAGCAATAAAGAACCTTCGTGAGAACCCCAGACTGCAGATAAACGATAATAAATAGGTAAAGCCGTATTAGAGTTATTCACCACATACTGCACACTAAAATCATTTACTGCAAATAAATAAAATAATGCAGCAAAAGCGATGCTTAAACTTGCAAATAAACCATAAGTCATTGGGCGAGCTAATGCCATTAATTGTGCATTGCCCTTTTCTGCCCCCCATAAAGGGAAAATCGCCAACATAAGCGATACGGCTAAACTTAAAGCCAGCGCATAATTTCCTAATTCAGCAATCATTTTGCGCCTTCTTTTTCTTGACGATCACGCGTGCTTTCGCCTTTTAAATCTGCCTCACCAATCCCCATTGGTTTATGCACTTTTTGCATTTTTTCACCTAATTCTGGTGGCACATAATTTTCATCGTGTTTAGCCAATACTTCTGTCGCGGTTAAAACAGTTGGCTGAGTTAATACCCCTTGAGCCACAATACCTTGTCCTTCACGGAAAAGATCTGGCAAAATACCTTCATATTCAACAGTGATCGCAGGGCCAATATCATTTAAATCGAACCGTACTTTTAAGCTTTTTGGATCACGCACTACCGTGCCTTCAACCACCATACCGCCAACACGAATACGCTGCCCCACTTCAGGTTTTTGATTCGGGTTATTATCCTTGCCTTGAATCACTTCAGATGGCGTATAAAACAAGTCGATATTTTGACGTAACGCATACAGCATCAATCCACTTGCAATAGCAATGCCAAGCACAACAAAAATGACTAATTTAAATCTGGATTTACGTCTTGGATTCATAGTGTGTTCCCTTTATTTACTTGTTGTAAACGTTCTTCGCGTTGTTGTTCACGCAATACATTTTGTAACACTGTCTTGCGTTGTTTTACACTTTGAACAATTAAGGCAATAACTGCCACTAAACTTACTGCATAGGATAACCATACGTAAAAACCGTAGCCACCCATATTAAAAAAATCACTCCAAGTCTGGAAAAACATAAAATATTCCTTATAAAAAATCGCTAAAAAACTAACCGCACTTTATTTCAGTGTTTGAGCCAATGCTTTAACCCAAGGACGTTTCGCATCTTCTTTCAATAATTCCACGCGATAACGCACTAAAGTAAGCCAAATATACAAGGTTAAAAAACCGAAGATACACAAAATTAATGGAACCAACATTGGAATTGCAATGGATGGTTTTTCCAGTTTCGTGATACTCGCACCTTGATGTAGCGTGTTCCACCATTCCACAGAAAAATGAATTATCGGTAAAATCACGACCGTTGTAATGCATAAAATCCCCGCCGCTTTTGCTCCTACGTTACGATCTGAAAAAGCAGAATAAAGCGCTAAAATCCCAAGATAAAGAAAGAATAAAATCAATTCTGCAGTTAAGCGAGCATCCCACACCCACCAAGTGCCCCACATTGGTTTACCCCAAATTGCGCCTGTAACAAGCGATAAGAAAGTAAACAATGCACCAATTGGCGCCATTGCAATCATTGCGAGGTGGGCTTGCTTAATTTGCCATACAAGGGCAACCACAGCAGCAATCGCCATTGAACCGTACACACCCATTGACCAAATCGCTGTCGGCACATGCACATACATAATTCGGAAACTATTACCTTGTTGGTAATCTGCCGGTGCGAACACTAACCCCCATACAATGCCAACACCGAGTAAAATAAGCGTTAAAAATGCAAATAACGGACTCAATTTACCGCAAATACGATATTGAGTTTCTGGTTTTGCATAAGGATGTAGCCACTTCCACATAAAAAATCCTTAAAAATTAAAGAGAAAAACCACCGCACTTTTATACGGTAGAATGAAATTAATTATCCAAACTAATTCGTAGTGCCGCAGCGATGGCAAAAGGCGAAAGCGTTAATGCGCCAACCATCATGGCACCTAAAATCGCCAATTGTCCCCCATAAGGTACATTTAATCCAGCTGCCTCTAATATTGATGATGCAAAAATTAAAACTGGAATAAACAACGGAACAACAAGCAAACTCAACAACACACCACCTTTTCGCAATCCCACCGTTAAAGCCACGCCAATTGCACCGATACAACTCAATACAGGAGTGCCCAGTAACAATGTCAAAACCAATGCCCACCAAATATTGACCTCAAGAGAAAGCAATAAAGCAGCAATCGGTGATAGCAAAATAAGCGGTAAACCGGTGAGCAACCAATGTGCAACGACTTTAGCCAGAGCCGTCATCGGCAAAGGCTGTGCGGTTAACATTAATTGTTCAAGAGAACCATCAATAAAATCATCACGAAACAAACGTTCAAAAGAAAGCAATGCTGAAAGTAATGCGGCTACCCATGCAATACCCGGTGCGATACGAGAAAGTAATTTAGGATCCGGTCCAATAACAAGCGGAAACAAAGTAATCACAAGCAAAAAGAACCATAGCGGATTTAAAATTTCCGCATTTTTGCGCATCGCAATTTGAAGTTCTCGTTTAATTATTTCTAAAAAAATCATTAAGTTATTCCGCTTTATAAGCCGCTAAATTCAATTTTTGCAGATGAGAACTTGGCACTTCTTGGTGGCTGGTTAACAATACGATACCACCTCCTTGAGCATGCTCATCAAAAAGTGCGGTTAGAATTTCCACGCCTTTTTTATCAATCGCAGTAAAGGGCTCATCTAAAATCCATAAGGGTGCTTGAGACAGCCATAAACGACCTAACGCGATACGCTTTTGTTGCCCAGCAGAAAGTTGTGCGGCAGGCAAATCTTCACGGCCTAACAATCCCACTTTCTCAAGCAAATCCCACAAAATGTCAGTATTTTGTTCAGCTTGACTAATTCGTTGATAAAACTGCAAATTTTCCCATGCAGTTAACTCTGGTTTTACGCCCGAAAGATGACCTAAATAAAGCAAATTCTGATGATACTGTTCACGTTGTTTAGAAATTGCTTCAGAATCCCACCGCACTTCGCCTTCTAAAGGTTGGGCTAAACCCGCAAGAATACGTAATAAACTGGTTTTACCTATGCCGTTATGCCCTTCAATTTGCACAAAATCACCGCTATTAAAATCGCAAGTCAAAGCACGAAAAAGTACGCGCTCACCACGTTGGCAGGATAAATTTTGCAGAGATAACTTGTGTGGTTCAAACATAATTGCAAAGGGAAAATAAAAAGTGGCGGTATTCTATCACAAGAGAAATATTTGACGAGATTTTAGCCCCCGAAACAGATAACTCTTTAGGTGTAGATCGATAGGTTTATTGATTTAAAACAAGGTTTAATAAATTCGTCTATTAATGTAAAAGGAAAAACATTTAATGATCTAAATCAAAATTTTTGCTATTATTTGCTCACTTTTGGTTATAGACCAAAACCCTCAACGAAATTTGTCTTTATTACATAGAAGGAATAAATTATGGCTTACACTCTACCTGAATTAGGCTACGCCTACGATGCATTAGAACCACATTTCGATGCGCAAACAATGGAAATCCACCACAGCAAACACCACCAAGCTTATGTAAACAATGCAAACGCAGCATTAGAAGGTTTACCTGCTGAGTTAGTGGAAATGTGCCCAGGTCAATTAGTTTCTAACCTTGACAAAATCCCTGCAGAAAAACGCGGCGTATTACGCAATAACGCAGGCGGTCATGCAAACCACAGCTTATTCTGGAAAGGTTTGAAAAAAGGTACTACCTTACAAGGCGCATTAAAAGATGCTATCGAACGTGATTTCGGTTCTGTAGATGCATTTAAAGCAGAATTTGAAAAAGCATCAGCAACTCGTTTCGGTTCAGGTTGGGCGTGGTTAGTATTAACTGCTGAAGGTAAATTAGCCGTGGTATCAACAGCAAACCAAGATACCCCATTAATGGGTAAAGAAGTGGCAGGTTGTGAAGGTTTCCCACTTTTAGGTTTAGACGTTTGGGAACACGCTTACTACTTAAAATTCCAAAACCGTCGTCCAGACTACATTAAAGAATTCTGGAACGTAGTAAACTGGGATTTCGTTGCAGAACGTTTTGAACAAAAAACAGCACACTGCAACTGTGCAAAATAATCAATATTGAAGAAGCCTAGCAAACGCTAGGCTTTTTTGTTTTCAGATATGCCAAATACAAAAATGCAGTGAAAATTCACCGCACTTTGTTCTTTTTTGTTTATCCCTCAATCCCTTCAAACAATGCTGTGCTTAAATAGCGCTCTGAAGCTGAAGGCAAAATAACGACAATGAGTTTATCAGCAAATTCTGGTAATTTAGCTAAACGATCTGCGGCTGCGACAGCTGCACCAGATGAAATACCTGCAAGAATGCCTTCTTCCGCCATTAGGCGACGGGCTGTGGCAAGTGCGGTATCGCTATCAACAGTTTCTACGCGATCAATAATAGATAAATCTAAATTTTTAGGAATAAAACCTGCGCCAATGCCTTGAATTTTGTGTGGGCCTGGTTTTGCTTCTTCGCCCGCTAAAGTTTGAGTAATGACGGGAGATTCCACTGGCTCAACCGCAACAGAAGTGATTTGTTTACCAAAATCTAATTTAATCGCGCGAGAAATACCCGTAATCGTGCCGCCTGTTCCTACACCAGCAACAATAACATCGACTTTGCCATCCGTATCTTTCCAAATTTCAGGGCCTGTTGTTTCTCGATGAATTTGTGGATTGGCTGGATTTTCAAATTGTTTAAGCATGACATAGCGGCTTGGATCAGAAGCAACAATTTCTTCCGCTTTCGCAATCGCGCCTTTCATTCCTTTTGCGCCTTCGGTAAGCACTAAATTAACACCCAATCCGCGCAATAAACGTTTTCTTTCTAGGCTCATTGTTTCTGGCATGGTGAGTGTGATTTTATAACCTCTAGCTGCCGCAACATAGGCCAAAGCAATACCAGTGTTACCGCTCGTTGCATCTACAATTTCTTTTCCTTTCGTGAGCGTGCCATCTTTTTCTGCTTGCCACACCATATTCGCTCCAATGCGGCATTTTACGCTATAGCTTGGGTTACGACCTTCAATTTTCACAATCACATTGCCGTTATGGCCAAAGTGTTTTAAACGCACAAGTGGCGTATTTCCGATAGAATAAGAATTGTCTGCATAAATTGTCATAATATTTCCCTTTCGTTGGACTTCGTTAATGTTGGCTTATTTATAGCACCGCACTTTTGATTAAAAAAATAGTTATTTGATCTATTTTATAACCGCAAGCTATTTAACAACCCCTGTATTTTCTGAACGAACATCAAGCCCCGTTTGAGATGAAGAATGGTTATTCATATTAAAACGTAAGCCATTACGATAATTTTCCACCCACATCACCGTCGCACCACATACTGCAACAGGCATAATTAATAAATTAATCACAGGCACAAACGTGCAACAAGTTACTAATCCACCAAACGTTAAACTTTGAGTACGTTGATTGCCAAGCGCATTTTTCATGATATCAAAAGAGACCTTGTGATTATCAAAAGGATAATCACAGTATTGAATTGCCATCATCCAACAAGTGAACAAGAAAGTAAGTACAGGCACGATGGTTTGCCCAACCAAAGGAATAAAACTTAGTAAAAACAAGGCGATAATTTTAGGCAGGCTGTAACGTAATTTTTGCCACTCTCGACCAAGCATACGAGGCACATCCCTCATTACATCCTCGAGACTATCATCATTAATATTTTCACCTGTCAGCATTTTTTCTACTTTTTCCGCTAGCAAGCCATTAAATGGGGCGGCAATAAAGCCAGAAAGTGTAGTGAAGGTAAAATAAAAGAGCAATAAAATCGTTAAAATTGACAGGGTTAACAAAATTACACTGAGAAAACTCAGCCAGTCTGGAATAAAATTCATCACCCAATCAATCGCACTGGTGATTTGGCTAATAAAAAGCCAAAATAAACCACAGAGCAAAACGGTATTGAGCAAAATTGGAATAATAACAAACCGACGTAAACCTTTTTGTGTGATGTAATGCCAGCCCATTACAAAATAATGGAAACCAGATTTTAATTCATTAGGATTCAACATTTTTCTTTCCTTTCAATAAAAATACGCCTAAAACAGACCGCTCTTTTCCATTAAAATTCCACGCATTGAAGTATTTTTTCACCTACTGAAATATGGTAGGATTAGCGCCATTAATAGCATTCTCGCTGGACTAGCACGCGTAAGGAATAAAGATGGATTTAAATACAATTTTGATTATTGTGGGCATTTTGGCACTTGTTGCCTTAATCGTGCACGGATTATGGTCAAATCGTCGTGAGAAATCAAAATATTTTGATAAAGCTAATAAATTTGACCGCACTTCTCATGTGCAAAGATCCCATACGCAAGAAGAAACGCAACCAACAAATGCTAATTTGTCTCACGTCACTACAGCGCAAGCAAATGCACCAATTCGTCATCAAGTCATGCCTAATGCAGCAGTAAATCAAGAACCTGTTGATTATAGACAAAGTGAAAAAAGTGTCGATGACATTAAGATTTCAATTCCAAATGTTCAACCTGTTTATGATATGGGAAATCATCGTTCTGAGCCGTTAAAGCCGACTCAACCACAATATGATATGCCAACATCAAATAGCGTTGCGAATATGACATTGGAACAAATTGAAGAACAAAGCAAAAATACTAGTTTCGATGGAATTAATTCATCATCACCAGAATTAAGAGCACAACTTGCGGAATTAGCTCACGAAGAACGTCAAATGGACTACAACGTATCTTTTAATGAATCAAAAGCAGAAACGACAGCTAAACTCAAACAAACAACTGGCTATATTCAACTTTATCTTATTCCAAAATCTAGCGAGCAATTCAACGGTGCAAAATTAGTACAAGCCCTTGAAAACTTAGGTTTTATCTTGGGTGAGGATGAAATGTATCACCGCCACTTAGATTTAAGTGTGGCAAGTCCAGTTCTCTTTAGCGTGGCAAATTTAGAACAGCCTGGAACATTTGATGCTTACAACTTAGTAGATTTCAGAACAATGGGAATTGTATTCTTTATGCAACTACCATCACCAGGTAATAATCTCGCTAATTTACGCATGATGATCCGCGCTGCACATACATTAGCCGAAGATTTACAAGGCATTGTGCTTACTGAAGAACAAGAAATCTTTGATGAAAATGCAGAGCAAACATATCTTGCTCGCGTGTAAATTCATACCTTAAATTTACCGCACTTTTATCTTTATTGAGACAGGCTTTATGCCTGTCTATTTTCACTCTAAACACACAAAAAGTGCGGTCATTTTTCCCCGAGAATTTTATGACAAATATTCAAACTCAAATAGACAATCTACGCAAAACCTTGCGCCAATATGAATATGAATATCACGTTCTAGATAATCCAACCGTGCCTGATAGCGAATATGATCGCCTCTTTCATCAGCTAAAAGCATTAGAGCTAGCACATCCTGAATTTCTTACTTCAGACTCCCCAACTCAACGTGTTGGTGCAAAACCACTTTCTGGGTTTAGCCAAATTCGTCATGAAATTCCCATGCTCTCTTTAGATAACGCTTTTTCTGATGACGAATTCTATGCCTTTGTAAAACGCATTGAAGATCGTTTAATCGTATTACCTAAACCGCTTACCTTCTGTTGTGAACCTAAACTTGATGGTTTAGCAGTGAGTATTTTGTATGTAAATGGAATTCTTACCCAAGCAGCCACTCGTGGTGATGGCACCACAGGCGAAGATATTACAGCCAATATCCGCACTATTCGTAATATTCCATTACAACTTCTAACAGACAATCCACCCGCTCGTTTAGAAGTGCGGGGCGAAGTTTTTATGCCACACGCAGGATTTGAGCGTTTAAATGAATATGCACTAGAACATGGTGAAAAAACTTTTGCTAACCCTCGTAATGCGGCAGCAGGCTCTTTGCGTCAACTTGATCCTAATATTACAAGTAAACGCCCATTGGTATTAAATGCTTATGGCATTGGGATTGCTGAAGGCGTTGAACTACCAAGCACTCATTATGCTCGTTTGCAATGGCTAAAATCTATCGGTATTCCAGTGAATCCAGAAATTCGTTTATGTAATGGTACGAATGAAGTTTTAGATTTTTACCGAGATATTCAAAATAAACGAAGCTCTCTGGGTTATGACATTGATGGGACAGTATTAAAAATCAATGATATAGCCTTACAAAATGAACTAGGATTTATTTCCAAAGCACCTCGTTGGGCAATTGCTTATAAGTTCCCAGCCCAAGAAGAATTAACTGTCTTGAATGATGTTGAATTCCAAGTAGGTAGAACGGGGGCAATTACACCAGTCGCTAAATTAGAACCAGTATTTGTTGCAGGTGTTACAGTAAGCAATGCCACCTTACACAATGGTGATGAAATTGAACGCTTAAACATTGCTATTGGCGATACAGTTGTCATTCGCCGAGCAGGCGATGTGATTCCACAAATTATCGGCGTATTACATGAACGTCGCCCTGATAATGCTAAACCAATTATTTTCCCAACAAATTGCCCTGTGTGCGACTCTCAAATTATTCGTATTGAAGGCGAAGCGGTGGCTCGCTGTACGGGAGGATTATTCTGTGCCGCACAACGCAAAGAGGCGTTAAAACATTTCGTCTCTCGTAAAGCAATGGACATTGATGGTGTAGGCGGAAAATTAATAGAACAATTAGTCGATCGAGAACTGATTCATACACCAGCGGACTTATTTAAACTTGATTTAACTACGCTCACACGCTTAGAAAGAATGGGCGCCAAATCTGCAGAAAATGCTCTCAATAGTCTTGAGAAAGCCAAAAGCACGACCCTTGCTCGCTTTATTTTTGCTTTAGGCATACGTGAAGTAGGAGAAGCCACTGCATTGAATCTTGCTAATCACTTCAAAACCTTAGATGCGCTTAAAGCCGCTGATCTTGAGCAACTTCAACAAGTACCTGATGTAGGTGAAGTTGTAGCAAACAGAATTTTTGTATTCTGGCGTGAAGCGCATAATGTTGCCGTTGTTGAGGATTTAATCGCACAAGGTGTACATTGGGAAACTGTGGAAGTAAAAGAAGCCAGTGAAAACTTATTCAAAGATAAAACCGTCGTTCTCACCGGCACCCTCACTCAAATGGGCCGCAACGAAGCAAAAGCATTACTACAACAGCTAGGCGCAAAAGTAAGTGGTTCTGTGTCCAGTAAAACGGACTTTGTCATCGCAGGCGACGCTGCTGGCTCTAAACTCACCAAAGCACAGGAACTAAATATTACAGTATTAACAGAAGAAGAATTTTTAGAGCATGTTAATCTTTTAAATTAGTTGAATTAAAATCATATAAACAAGAGCGGCCAAAAATCATTATATTTTGACCGCTCTTTTGTATTTAAATGTTAAGTTATCCATTTACTGACATAGTCGTTTTGTCTTCTTTCATCCTTCCTTAAATACGCAGCTGCCCGTATTAATAACGGTAATTTGATTGTGATTACAGTTTCAACACGCAGCCGCGCAGAGGTGGCTGCTGGCAATCTCGCAGTGAGAATATTGGCCTTTGGTGTTTCAACACACAGCCGCGCAGAGGCGGCTGCTTTACACAAACTTTTAAAAACGTGGCGCCCCTGTGGTTTCAACACACAGCCACCCGAAGGTGGCTGCTTTGACCCCTTGTTTTGATCGGGTCGGAAAAATGGGTTTCAACACACAGCCACCCGAAGGTGGCTGCGGATTACAAAAAGCCGTGAACAATCAATCTAAAAGTTTCAACACACAGCCGCGCGAAGGCGGCTGCAAAACCATGGGCTTCTGCTGATGCAATTCGGAAGTTTCAACACACAGCCGCGCGAAGGCGGCTGCCTAAACAACAAATAACACGAGGATCTAAAAATGGTTTCAACACACAGCCGCACGAAGGCGGCTGCGTTTGATTTTATTGATAAATTGCCCACAATTTACCGTTTCAACACACAGCCGCACGAAGGCGGCTGCCCGTAAAAAATAGATCTTTTTCGATCTCAAAATTGTTTCAACACACAGCCGCACGAAGGCGGCTGCATAAAAGGGGAGCTTGTTTTTTCTTATGGCATAAGTTTCAACACACAGCCGCACGAAGGCGGCTGCGCTGATCTTAATTCGGTAGAGAAAGTGACTCGAAGTTTCAACACACAGCCGCACGAAGGCGGCTGCAAACATTGCAACAATCATCAGTAGTAAGTAGTAAAGTTTCAACACACAGCCGCACGAAGGCGGCTGCCCTACATTAAGACGGCAAGCGGTCGCCAAAAAGAGTTTCAACACACAGCCGCACGAAGGCGGCTGCGCCCTCATGCCCAATTAAACGGTTAAAAATATCCAGTTTCAACACACAGCCGCACGAAGGCGGCTGCTTCTTTTGCACGTTGTAGATATGGTGTAACGTTGGTTTCAACACACAGCCGCACGAAGGCGGCTGCTGATGTATTCGTTCTGACTTATATCAAGAGATGGGTTTCAACACACAGCCGCACGAAGGCGGCTGCAAAATAAGTGTTGACAATTAGAAAAACCCTGCTAGTTTCAACACACAGCCGCACGAAGGCGGCTGCTGATACGGATACGCACATTGCGATTGAGAAAAGTGTTTCAACACACAGCCGCACGAAGGCGGCTGCAGCAGATAACTATCTGCTTGCTAAAAATAATAATGTTTCAACACACAGCCGCACGAAGGCGGCTGCTTTAGAACGTTTAAAGCCTCGTTAATATTCATGATGTTTCAACACACAGCCGCACGAAGGCGGCTGCTCCCTACCTAAAAAAGCAAGAAAAATCAGCGTATTAAACACTGTATTTCGCTAACTGATTTTATGATAAGGAGTTTAGTCAGTATAACGGCTGTATTGCCGTTATACAAATAGATTAAGTCATCCAAATTGTTAAAGAAAACGAAGATCGCTATCCTATCAGGATTTTAATGAGAACAATAGGTTAGCGAACTAAATGATAAGTACGTCTTTAAATATATCCACTGCCGGTTTTGCCCCATGATGCTCCACTTTATTATGCCACTTACTGCCCAAATGGTAAAAACGCAGGCTGTCACATGTGGGATCGTAGGTTTCCAATAGTTTGTTTTTCAACATAACCCACTGGTCAGGCGTGACATCGCATTCAAAGACCGAATATTGCGCCCGAACGCCGTAATCTAAGCAATGTTTTGCGATACGGCGCAATCGCGCCTGCCCGTTTGGATCGTCAAAAGAAATGTCGTAAGTAATCAGCATTAACATAGTTTATCTCATCAAAAACGGCGGATATTCTGCCAAATCCCCGCGTAAGTGCCGAGCCAGCAGCATTGCCTGAATATACGGCAGCAGCCCAATTTCTACTTCCTCACCCAAAAACGGATGAACAATCTTTTCCTGCTTTTTTGCCTGCAAAGCTTGGAATAACAGCTTACGTGCCTCTGCTTTCAAACTTACCGCGCCGCTTGTCTCGGTAACAAAATCCTGCGGTTTGATTTGCCCGCGGTTAATCAGCGACAACACCAACCTGTCCGCCCACCACGCTCGGAATTCTTCCAAAATATCCTGCGCCAAACTGTCGCGCCCCGGTCGGTCGGCGTGCAGAAAACCTACCTGCGGATCAAGCCCCACGCCTTGCAGCGCGCCGCTGATGTCCTTGCCCAAAATGCTGTACACAAACGACAACAGCGCATTCACCCCGTCTCTGGGCGGACGGCGATTGCGCCCGTCAAAAGTAAAGCCGCTTTTTTCGCTTAAAAGCTGCCCGAACACGCCGAAATAACGCGCCGCCGCATCGCCCTCAATACCGCGCACCACGTCCAGCTCCGCCACGCCCTTCAACTGCCGCAGCGAAATGTTTAAAGAATCGACCGTATCTTGAATCGCCGCATTCTCGCCGTAATTGCGAATCTGGCGCTGAAGCACCCGCTTACTCGCCTGAATCTTCGCCGCAATGATATTGCGCGCAATCGGCACAGGATTTTGCTCCGACACCCGATACTGCGTCCGCCGCAACAGCACATTGCCGCTCTGCCGCCCCTGAAGCCGCCCCAAGAAACGTCCGTTTTCGGTAAAAAACGCCAAATTCACATTATTTTCACCGCAAAACCCCAGCAAAAACGGCGACACCAGCACATTGCCAAAACAGAAAATATGCCCGATAGAATGCACTGGCAACTGCGCCACCTTCTTGCGCTCCTGCTCCACCACAAGAGTCTCCCGCTCCTTATGCAGATAGCTGCCTTGGGTGGTGATGTAGAGCGTGTTTTGCAGTTTGCGCATGGGGAAACTCCTGGGATTTTGATCGCACTTGGTAAGGGTAATAGTTGGACTGTCTAAAAAATAGTAGGTCTGATATTCAATCTGAGCAGACAGCAAAATTATTTATTTTTTAAAATATTCATTTAAGTTATCAAATATAACGTTCATGTCTTCCCGATATTTTTCTTGGATAGTTCTATCTTTATCTAGAATCCCCTGTTTTTCATTTACTGCCTTACGGGCTTCTTTAGTTCGAATGTCATCCGCAGGGATAATTTGAAAATTATAATGAGGGAATGTTTCTTTTAAACTAGCAAATTCTTTTTGTTTATCACCATCAAAAATAACAGCGACCTTTTTAAAACCAAGATCCTTTGCAATATTACATAAATTCGGAATATTTCCAGCTCCACCAGCACCCCATCCAAAAAAACTTCCTTGGATTTCTTTTCCTAATTGCTTAGCAATTTCAGGATATAAAATAACATCTTCCTGCCCTTCAACAAGAATGATTCCATCTTCCTGAAAAAAGAATTCACGAGCATCTAATCCCCAAGTATGTGGGTTATATAAATTACCATTTGCTAATTTATCAATTAGACTCCTTGAGTCATCAGACAATTGAAAAATCTTAGTTCCTTCTTTAGTAGAAATAACCCTGACTAAGGCAGCACCATTCGATAAAGCAAAAATATCTGCAAAATATGGAGAGTGTGTTGAAATAATAATTTGTCTGTCTTGAGAATATTTAACAAATAATCTACACAGACGTTTTTGCAATGATGGATGTAAAGAGAGTTCTGGTTCATCAATAATAATTACATCTCCAGGTTTAGAGTCATAAAGTGCATCAACAATAACAAAAATACTAACGATACCTTCCCCTATACCATTACTTGAATGGCTATGTTTACCGGAAATAAATTTTAAAAAATATTGTGATTGTTCATTTTGATCAATTGCCCATTCAGGCCTAAATCCCAAGACCTGTTCTAAAATATCATCATAATCATTTTTTATTTCATTATCTTTCTCTATTAAAAACAGCCTATTAGAGAACTGATCCAGCATTGAACTTCTTTTAGCTTGAAATCCATTTGAATAGATGTAGTTATCTCTAGTTGTATTGCTCTTACTAAAATATGGTTCAAAAGCTCTTCTTGACGGCACAACAAAAAATTTTACTGCTGTATTTTTATTAGTAAATTCTGTTTCGGATGATCCTTTTCGTACAGACTTCAAAATTTCATTATGTCCATTGTTAAAATTATATTGAATATTTACTTCTTCATGTAAAGAGTTCCTTGTACCATTCGGAAAACTTGGTGCAGCTCCATAGAACCCTTCTCTAGCTTTTAAACACTCAATAATTGATGATTTACCTGCATTATTAGAACCTGTAATAATTGTAAATCCACTACCAATATTAATCAGATCTGGCATAGCAAAACTGATTAATTGCTCCTGTTGAAAACCTCTATAACCTAGAATTTTCATATTTTTTAAGTACATAACTAAAACCTTTTAAATTTAATAAAAAATAAAATTACACGCACTCCCCAAACAACCCCTCCACATACCTCACACTCCTATCCCGTTTCCCCAACAACTCCGGCTGGCAAATCTCCACCAGCGAGCAGGCTTTGCAGCGTTTGCCGTAGTCGGGCGGCGGGGTTTGTCCGCTGTTTAGGAGTTCGCGGACAGCGGCGATGGTGGCGAGTGTTTGGGCGCGCAGGTCGTCTGAAAACACGACGGGGACGCGGTGGCGGGTTTGCATATACCACAGCGCGCCCTCAGAGACGATTTGCCCCGTCATTTCTTCCAAGCACAAACCTTGGGCACAAAGCTGGATTTCGTCCATCGGGTCGGGTTTTGGCTTCCCGCGTTTGTATTCCACGGGTTTCAGGCTGCCTGTTTTCATTTCCACTTCCACCAAATCCAATACGCCGCTGATGCACAGTTTCTCCGCAGATACATGCACCGTCCGCTCAAAGCGCACGCCCTTGCGCGTTTCCGGTTCGCCCGAATCCACCCGCTCGTGCAGCGCCTTGCCCTGCGCGGTCAAATAGTTCTCCGCCCACGCCTGCTCGTTGTGAATCAACGCGCATTGACGCGGACAGAAAGCGTAGTGTTGCAGGGCAGAAAGGGGAATCAGGCGCGTGTCCTGATTTTCCCCTTGGGTTTCGGTTAAAAGTGCGGTCATTTTCAGCCTAATTTACGCAGCAGCTTGGTTTCGCCAAGATTTTGATTGTCCACCCTGACAAGGTAATCGTCAAAACTCCTTGCTACTTCTGCACCGTCCTTTTTGACTACCTGAATGCGTTTGAACAGACTATCAGCAGGCGCATCACCTAGATTATTACTGTGTTCGAACACATAAAGTCCGCGTGCGTTCATTTGTCCGCGTGCGGCGGAATGGTCGTGGTCAAACATATTGACAAGTGCCTGCCAAAACAGCTCTAAATCACTTTCGGAAAAGCCTGTTTGTTTGGCGAAATGGGCAGAAATAAAGCCTTGGCAGCGGTATAAGCCGTAAGGTACGGTGAATTTGCGCCCCATGGTACGGTTGTCGCCGGTTTCACTGGCATCTTTTTCGTTGGTAACCGCCATGCGGGTAATGCTGTGTTCCAAGGTCATGACAGGATCGATAGAGCGAGAAAAAGTCAGTTGCACGGGACCGCGCACTTGTCCTGCATTTTTGCCGGTAGTCATCACTGCGCCGAATGTGCGGATGTCGTAATAACGGCTGCACATGTATTGGCGGGCAGCTTCGGTTTTCTCGCCTTTTTCTTTGCCTTTTACGTTTTCCTGCTCGTGGGCTTCGTCAATCAGGTTGTTCAAAATGCCTTTTTCGCGGATAAAGATGTCGTGATGTTCGCCATTTTGGGTCATTTGGATAAAGTTGCGGACTTTGCGTTTCAGGCAAACATCGGTTACCAAACCTTCGCCAGTTTGCGGGTCGATACGCGGCAGGTTACCTGCGTCAGGATCGCCGTTGGGATTGCCGTCTTGCACATCAAATAAAAAGACAAAGTCGTAGCGTTTTTCAATAGTCATAGCATTTGCTCCTTATGCGGTTTTCGCTTCGTTGAACAGGTTTTTCAATGCGTCTTTGGTAAACAGGAATTGGGTTTCGTGATAATAACCAATGGCGAACAAGCCTTGCTGTTCCAAATTCAAATGGTTGGGAAATCTCTGGCAATGTTCTAAAACCTGTCGGATTTCCCATTGCAGTTGTACGGCACGTCCTTCAAATTCCAGCTTGTTCAAATGGTGCGGCAACAAGCGCATCAGTGTGCCGAATACGGCAATCGGCGTACTGCTTGCCGAACCGAAATAGCGGTCAGCAATGGTGGCGTTCAAGCCGGGATTGGCTTCGGCCTGTGTTTTTTCCAGCACGGCAAACAGCCGTCCCAGCACATAGCCGATGTCTTGACGGTTTCTATCTAAGCTCATAGTTAGCTCCTTCATGTTTTTCAGACGACCCGCGCGGATTGCGCGATTGATATAGGCTTTAAGCAGACTTGCCCTGCCATAGGTAATTTTCTGTTCCGCCTTGTTGCGCTGCAAAGCAGCCTGCAACAGGCTGACGGACAAAACGCGGTTGTTGAGTGCGGCATCGGTTATTTGGGCAATTAGATCGGACGGCAGGTTTTCCATTTTGCCGTCCAACACCAAATTGCCCAGCAGGCGCGGCAACGGCATATATTCGGGGTATGGTGAGTTTTCGCCACGCACCATCTGCAAATCGTCATACCACGCCGCAATGCTTTCGGATAAGGCGGCAACGGTGGTTTCGTGCCAAAAGCGGACGACAATCCGCGCGGAATTGGGTGATAGACCTAAAAGGTAGAATTTTTCTTTGCCGTCGGGTTCTGTGTATTTCCCGTTGTACAAGCTTTTATAAAGCGATTTGACCGCATCAATATGGGCATCGGGATTGTCCTTGCCGCCGCCGTTAATCAGAGAAGCAAGATGCTCTTCCAACGGAGTTGGTTTCGCACTCCAACAGATGGCTGTTACATCGCCGATACGGAAGCGGTTTTCGCTAGCAAGCAGGGTATTTAAGGCGGTGGTGTATTCGAACATGGCTTGTTCGCCCACAGGAAAGATAAAGCCCTGCTCTTTGCCGTATGATTCAAAAGCCGACAGATTTACCGATGTAAACGGGGCGGGCTTGGCGTTCACACCTTTCACGGCGTTATGCAGCCGCGCAATCGGCGCAGGTTTGCCCGTTACTAGGCAAATGCCTTTGGGAATGTTATCGGATTGTGCCTGATTAGCTTGACTCACATATGCCTGAACCGCCTTTGATTGACAAACCAAATCTACTGCTTCGTCCACCAAGCGAAAGCTGAGATTACAGCCTTTGACTTTGGCACATTCCGCCCAATTTGCGGCCTGCATGACTTTGCTTTTTTCTTCCGCAGAAGACAGAAAGGCGACAACGGCGGCAACACCTGCATCATCGGGCAACGCCTGTTTCAATTCGTTTACATTGGTGGTAAAGCTGGCATGCTGTTTATCCGCCTGCTCCTGCCCTTTTTCTCCGGCATAGGCAAGCACATAACCGTAGTGATCCCACAATAAATTGCTTACTTCGTAGGATTTTGAACCGCTCCTGCCCAAACCTTTCGGCACTAAAAAAGTGCGGGCAACTTTTTTCTTGTTTTTCAACTCACGAGTATCTTCAAGCTGAATAAATTTACCCTGTTTGTCTATAACAATAACGAACGGGATTTCTTTGTTTTCAAACCCTTCTGGGGCAACACTGCCATCGCTTTCGGCTTTGCGTTGGTAGTATTGGGTGAGTGCGTGCAGAATCATCGTTTCACCTCCTCGCTGTCGGCTGGGGGCACAGTAATCACACCGTTTACCGCTTTGCATTGGTAAAACATTGGCTCGGCATTATTTGAATCGCGCGGATCGGATTTGCTGAAATCCATGTCGTACAGCATAAAGCCGAAATCTTGGGTAATGTCTTCGCGTGGCAATCCATCTTCGGCTTTTTCCAGCAGCCTGAAATGGCAGGGAAACTCGCGGCAACCCAAATAAGGTTGGTGGAAATACTGCCCTTTTTTCGCGCGCCGCTTGAACATTTCGGCAAATTTGACGTAGTTGTCGCCCTCACCTGCTTCGCTTGTCATGTCAAAATCGGCGTGGATGCGGTAGGCAACGTCTTTCAGCAGCATGGATGCGCGCTGCTGGCGGTTGTCTTCAATATAGAGCGAGCCGCTGCGTTCACTCATTTTGGTTCCCACTTCGTTACGTCGGATATTTGTCCACTGAATCGGTTTTAGGATTTCTATCTTCAAGACCTTCCAGCGAATGGCCGGCTTCCACAATATCGCCATTAAGATGTTTCTGGCGGCAGACGGCGTGATAACAGGGTAGCTTACCCTCTCCACCTTAAGCTCCGGCCTGGTGAAGCAAGCCAAATCGCCGCTAATTTCTAAGATAAAACTCATATCATCTCCTTATTGCTTTCATTTCATAAAACCGAATTTTCAGGTAGCCAAGCCGTATCATCAAAATCCGCACCAAGCACCGCTTTGTAATAGCCCTTATCTAACACCAACAATCCTGCTCTGGAAAAAACGGCATGTTCAGGCAACTTTTTCAGTTCGTGTTCGTACACAGTAATCGTGTAGCGTTGCAGCTTGCGGTAAACCCATTTGTGTTTGAGCGGGTCGCTTTCCAACAGACCGAACCAGCTTTCAAACGGCTCGGGCAGCGGTGGTTGGTCGGTCTGCCCGAAGGAATTGTCGGTTGGCTGCGGAAAGCGTTGTTTGTCCAAAACATCCTGCCATTCTGAAACTTCCACGCCGTCCAAATGTCGTCTGAAAAAATCGTCCAGCTCGTTTGCTTTGACGATTTGCGGAATGCCGCCTTCTTCCCAATGAGCCAATGGGATAAACGGCACAACGAGTGCCACGCCTTGGTTATCAATTAGGCGGAAACGTTCGGCTGCAGTGCGGAATTTGATTGCCAGCGGATTTTCATTTGATGATTCTGCCGTCAAGAGTCTTGCAATGTCGTGTTTATCCACATCGCCTTTGCCGTTGAAACGGCAGAAATATTCGGTAAATGCCGACGGGGAAAGCGGGTCGCCGAGCAGCCCTGCTTTCAGCATCTCTTCGGTAATGTCCTGCCCCTGTTTTAGGCTGCCGCTGGGCGCGCCTTCTTCGGCACGGAATACTACTACTTCACCCAACTGTGGCAGTTTGCCTTCACGGTTGCACCGTCCCGCCGCTTGGGCAATACTATCCAGCCCTGCCATCGCCCGATAAACGCAAGGAAAATCCAAATCCACGCCGGCTTCAATCAACTGCGTGCTGACCAGCCATAAGGACTTGTGCAAGCTGCCTGCGCGATACAGTGCCAAATATCGGCGAACCAACGCAATCACTTCGCTTCGGTGCGTAGCGCACATATTGGCGGACAAATGTAGCCTGATTCCGTTAGAAGGCAGGGCGGCAAAGAGTTTTTGGGCGTGCTTTCGCGTATTGACCACTGCCAAAACACACGGACGCGCGGCTATTTCATCGGCAATTTCCTGCCAGCTTTGCGTTTCGCCGTTTGGCGGCGGCATTTTGATGCGGACGCGGCGCAGTTTTTCCGATAAGGCGATTTTATCCGTCACAATCTCGCGCATGTCCGGCAGGCCTTCCAAAATAGTGCGACCGAATGCGTCGATATTTTTGCCAAGCTCCGGTTGGGTTGCCGTGCACAGCACAAAGGTAACGCCGTAATCGCGCGCCAACACCCGCATCATGTCGGTAATCGGCTTTTGGAAATCGCGCGGAAGCTGCTGGGCTTCATCCAAAATCACCACGCTATCGGCAATATTGTGAATCTTGCGGCAACGGCTGGTTTTCGCCGCAAACAGGCTTTCAAACAGTTGCACATTAGTGGTAACAACCAGCGGCGCGTCCCAATTTTCCGTAGCAAGACGAGTTTTCGCTGTTTCCTTATCTTCTTTCACTTCTAAATTGCTATGGTGTTCCAATACCACGTCATTGCCTAATGCTTTGCGGAAAACATTGGCGTTCTGCTCGATAATACTGGTGAAAGGAATAGCATAGATAATACGTTTTTTGCCAAATTTCAGCGCGTGCTTCAAAGCAAACCCCAAGCTCGCTAAAGTTTTACCGCCACCGGTCGGCACGGTTAAAGAAAACAAAGTGCGGTCGGTTTCTGCGGCAGAAAAACATTGCTGCAAAATGGCATGGCGTTCTTGATTTAAGAATGAATCTTTATCTGATTCCTCATGAAGTTGCGCCATATATTGCTCATATCGTCGGTGCAACTCATCCAAACCGGGAAATTTTGGGCGCAATCCAGCAGCCTGCGCAGCATCCGTATCGGCATAGCCGTTCATAAAGGCTTCGGTATCCAAAAAATCGGCATCCACCAAACAGGAAAAGAGAAAACGCAGCCAAATGTGCAACTCTTCCAGCTTTGCCCCGTCTTCCCAAAACGCAAAAAAATCCCGCATCAAGTCATCATCGGATAACGGGAAAAAATCTTTGGGCAAACCGCTCTCCGCCAAGCCCGACAAAGAGGCCTCCAATTCATTATCTGCCTGTTGCAGACGATGCTTTAAGCTCCCCTTATCATACCAATCCGCTAATCCCGCATGGTGTCCTGCAATCAGATATGCCAGCAAATGCCCGAAAAATGGATTTAGACGTTCTACCGCATATTTGGCACCGGCAGTGGAATGCGGAATTTTGTGCAACTTGGTAGATTCGACATCTTCCAAATGGGCATTTTCTTTTTCAAAGCCGGATGCATTACGGATATATTTCTGAAAAGCTTCCTGAAATTTCCCCAAATCGTGCAAAAGCCCCGCATATTCGGCAAACAACGCCCCATAACGCCCTGCAAAACGCTTGGCGAGTTGAGCGACTTTTTTCAGGTGATTTTGTAGTAAATGAGAATGCCAATTTTCTGATGAGTCTTGGCGAGCGTGGGCTATATAGTCGAAATTCACATCGATTCTCCAAATTTGAAACGTGCAAAATTTAACGAACAAGCCATATAAATAGCTTGAGGTGTTGAGAAATCGAAAATCTGTGGAATGAGGTCGTCTGAAAACTCATCGGTGGTCAGGCGCATAACGGCGGCTTGGGTGGCAAGTTCAGACGGGGCTTTCCATTGTTCTTCGGGCGCGAATATCCATACAAAGCTGTTTTCAGGTAGCCTTTTGCCTTCGCGGTTGCAGCGTCCGGCGGCTTGCGCAACACTGTCTAAGCCTGCTTCGGCGCGCATCACCAGCAGAAAATCCACATCAACGCCGGCTTCAATTAAGGAGGTGGCGATGACGCGGCAGGGTTCGCCGTTTTTCAGACGACCTCGGATCTCATCAAGTTTTTGGCTGCGGTGTTTGGCACACATTAAGGTGGTCAGATGGAATGTGCCTTCAAGGTGTTTGGCTTGGTCGTACAGGCTGCGGGCGTGGCGGCGGTTGTTGACGATGACGAGCATTTGCGGGTGTTCGGCAAGTTTGGCGAGCAGGTCGGCGTCGGTTTGTGTGCCGATGTGTTGCACGGTGGTGCGGCGCAGTTTGTCGAAAAGTGCGGTCGGTTTTGGGGCGATTTCGCGCACGTTTTCAAAGCCGCGATAGAAGCCGTTTTCGGCTTGCACAGCTGGCTGGGTGGCGGTGCACATGACGACGCTGCAGCGGTAGTTTTGCGCCAATTCTTTGATGGCTTGCATGATAGGCAGCAACAGATTGAGCGGCAGCATTTGCGCTTCGTCGAGGATGATGACGGAGCCTGCGATGTTGTGCAGCTTGCGGCAGCGCGAGGAGCGGTCGGCAAAGAGGGATTCGAAGAATTGCACGGCGGTAGTCACGACAATCGGCGCGTCCCAGTTTTCCGAGGCGAGGCACAATTTGTCTTTGGTGGCCTCATTTTGCAGTTTGCCGTCGTCGAAGGTGCTGTGGTGTTCCAACACGGCTTGTTCACCCAATTCGCCAAAGGCTTTGCGAAACTCAGCGGCGTTTTGCTCGATGATGCTGGTGAACGGAATGACGTAAATTACGCGCCGCATGCCATGCTGTTTGGCGTGTTCCAGCGCGAACGCCATGGAAGTGAAGGTTTTACCTCCGCCGGTCGGCACGGTGAGCGTGAACAGCCCTTGCGGTTGTACCGTTTGTTCTACAGCATGATCGAGAATTTCGCTACGCAGGCGGTTTAAGGCGGCATTGCGTTTTTCGGCTTTGGTTTGCTCTGGGGCTTGGGCGATACGTCGTCTGAAATTGTTGATAAATTGATTGAAATTGTGTTGTAAGGCGTTTAAATCGGGATAACCGCCGCGCTCGACGGCTTTGTTTTCTAGGTTTGAATAAAAGGCTTCGGTGTCAAGATAATCAGCATCCACCAAGCAGGAATAGAGCATTCGGGTGAAAAAGGCGTAGGAGAAAAAAGGATGATGCGCGTCGGCTTTGAGTGGCGGTGCGGACAGGTTTTGAGGGAGCTTGATTTCTTGTTGCCATAGGTTATCGAGGGTGGGAATATCTGCACCGAACTGCAACGCCAAACGATGTTTTAACGTGCGGCGGTTATCGCCTTCGCCATTTCCATTTGCCAGCCCGGCATGATGCCCCGCAATGCAAAACGCCATCAGCTTGCCGATAACATTTCCCCAACGCTCGATGGCAATTTTGGCTCCGGCAGTGGCATGATCGACTGATGAGCCACCATGCAATCGGTGATTAAAGGCTTCTGAATATTTCCCTAAGTCATGAAGCCGTCCCGTCTGGCAGGCAATTTCCTGCGCACCGAATACCCGAGCAAACTCCGCCGCCATTTCGCCCACATTGACTGAATGGCTTTGTAAGGTTTGCCAATGTTCGTAAGGTAAGAGATTGCCGAGTTCGTCTTGCGCGGAATGGGCGTAGTAGAGAGGCTTAGTAAACATAAAAATAATCCCTTATATTTATGATTATTATTTGGCCTAATCTACTCCTAATCCTCTTTTAATTCAACCATGTTTACATTGATAAATTTTGAGATTAAATCATTTATATTTTAAATAATACGCTACTAATGCCGCCCGCCAAAAGGTGGTTTTGCAAACCAAATCACAATAAACAATCCTAAGAATCCCATAGCTGATAACCAAAATATCTCATTTGCGCCAATAATAAATCCTTGCGATGTTATTTGTTGAGCGAGGTAAGCTGAAGTTTGGGCATCACTTAAACCAAATTGATTCATTTGATGGTAAAAACTTTGGGAAATTGGGTTATAAGGATTAATGTGTTCTGTTAATTGAGTATGGTGAACAGCTTCACGGTTATACCAAATAAATGTGGTTAAAGATGTCCCTACAGAACCCGCTAAAGTTCTCAAGAAGTTAAATAAGCTAGATGCAGAAGCCATTCTATGCGCAGGCAAGCCAGACAGCGTTATTGTGGTAAGCGGCATAAAGAAACAGGCCACGGCCAAACCTTGCACTAATTGTGGTAAAGCCACATCAGCAAAGGTCATTGATGGCTCGAAAGTCACCGCTCGCCAATAAAATGTTATTGCATATACAATAAAACTTATCGTCACTAAAATTCGCATATCGATCTTATAACCGAAACGCCCAATAATCGGTGAAAGCAAAATTGGGAATAATCCAACTGGGGAAGCCGCAAGCCCAGCCCACGTCGCGGTGTAATGGAAGACTTGTTGTAGCAAGAGCGGAATTAATACCACAGAACCTAAATAAATCAAAAAGGCTAAACTGGTGCATAAACACCCTACGCTAAAATTACGAGAATGGAAAAGCGAAATATCTACTACAGGATTATCATCTGTCAATTCCCAAATAACCAAAGCAATCAGACAAACAACAGCAACAACAGCTAATATAATGATTTCATTAGAATTAAACCAATCTTGCTCACGCCCCTGATCAAGCATTAATTGCAAACATCCCACGCCTAAGACAAGTAAAACTAAACCGACTTTATCAATGGGTTGATGAACAATTTCACTTTCTCGGCTACCCAAAATCTTCCAGCTGATTAGCACAACTAATAAACCAATCGGAACATTAATAAAGAAAATCCATCCCCAGTGGATATTATCACTAATCCATCCGCCTAAAATTGGACCAAAAATAGGCGCAACCACAATAGTCATTGACCAAAATGCCAATGCCATTCCACGTTTTTCTGGCGGGTAATTATTCAATAATAAACTTTGCGAAAGAGGAATCACAGGGCCTGCTACAGCGCCTTGAATGACGCGAAAAATAATTAAAGCCTCAAGATTATCTGCAATCCCACAAAGCCAAGAAGAAACAACGAATAAAAAAGTTGAGACTAAAAATAACCGCACTTCGCCAAAACGTTTTGCTAACCAACCTGTTATTGGAATAGAAATCGCATTTGCAACCCCAAAAGAAGTAATTACCCACGTACCTTGACTAAAAGATGCGCCAAGATCGCCCGCAATAGTAGGAATCGCCACATTTGCTATCGTAGAATCTAATACCTGCATAAAGGTGGCGAGAGATAAAGCCAGCGTTAATAAAATCAGGGCACCACCTTGAATAGGCGGGAATTTTTTTGCGGAATTGTCCATAACGCCGCCTTAATGGCTGTTTTGCTGAATGATAGATTCAATCAAATCTTCTACCGCACTTTCATCATATTTAAGTGTATCAGTAGCAAATAAAGTTTTCGGTTCTGATTTTTCTCGCAACATTGGACCAGATGAATCTGCAATTCTTACTTTTGCCGTTGCAGAAAGACCAATTCGTAATGGGGTTTCAGCAAATTGTTGTGGATCTAATTTAATTCGCACAGGTACACGTTGCACCACTTTAATCCAGTTACCTGTAGCATTTTGTGAAGGCAAAAGAGAAAACGCATTGCCAGTCCCCATTTCAATACCATTTATCACGCCATCAAATTCTTTATTTTTACCGTATAAATCAAAATGAATTTTCACCGGCTGGCCAATGCGCATATTCGTTAATTGGGTTTCTTTGAAGTTAGCTTCTAGCCACATTTGTTCATTAGATACCACCGCCATTAACGCGCCACCCACTGAAACGGCTTGTCCAACTTGAGCATTACGACGTGCCACATAGCCATCAATTGGACTTCTAATTTTTGTACGTTGTAAATTCAACCAAGCCTGTTTGAGTGAGCTCATTGCATTCTGTATTTGCGGTTGTTGACGTAATGGAACGTTACTCAATAAAGCCTGATTGGCCGCTAATTGATTTCTAGAAGAATTTAAATTTGCTTTGGAAAGCTCAACGGCTTCTTTTGCATGTTGGAAAGATTCTTTATCAATTGCACCCATTTTTTCAAGTTGAACTCGGCGTGCCAAATTGCCTTGTGCTTGAGCTAAAGAAATTTCATTGGCGTGCACAGCTGATTGCAATTGTTGCACAGTGAAACCGAGTTGTTCTACCTGACGTACAGCATTGGCGAGATTGCTTTTGGCCTGTTCAAAACTAAGTTTTGCATTCGTATCATCCAATTCAACTAGAATATCACCTGCATGGACTTTATCCATATTGTCAGCATTAATCTTCGCTACATTGCCCGCAACTTGTGATGACACCATCACTTGATTTCCACCCACATAAGCATCTTCTGTTTCTTCAAAATCTTTCAAGAAGAAAAACCAATACAAAGCACAAGCAATACCAATAATAATCAGGAGAAGAATAAAAATGCTTAAGCCTTTTTTACGGTTAGTTTTATTTGATACAGATTTAGTTGATGGGGTTTCAGTTGCAGTTTGCGTCATAATGCCTTCCCTAAGTTGGGATAATGTTTAAAAATGAGATATTTGAGATAACCTTTAAAACTATCAAAAATAAAAATGAAGGGTCATTATGAAACTTTAAAAAGGGGAACTCAAGGGAAATCATCATCTCTTTATTTTCTAGATTAATCAATGCTCTAAAAATATAGTCTCATTAATTTGATTTATTTTCGTGTAAGAATCAAAAATCGACAATCATAGTGATTTTGTTCATCCGCCTTACGATATTCGTCAAATTCAATTTCCCACTCATCCCAATTCACTTGAGGGAAAAAAGTATCACCATCTAGTTCTGCCTGAATTTGAGTAAGGTATAACTTATCTGCTTGTGGCAAATATTGTTTGAATAACTCTCCCCCACCAATCAACATAATTTCATCAAAATCTCTGACAAAATCGACCGCACTTTCAAGGCTATCTTTCCATACCACGCCTTCTCGTTCAAAGGGCTGACGAGAAAGTACAATATTAATGCGTTTAGGTAGCGGGCGACCAATACTTTCAAACGTTTTACGTCCCATGATAACAGGTTTGCCAGTGGTGTTCTGACGAAACCACGCTAAATCTGCAGGCAAGTGCCAAGGCATTTGGTTATCTTTACCAATCACGCTATTTAATGTCGTCGCCACAATTAAACTAAATGTCATAAATCCCCCTAAAATTTGCTGTTACTATACCTGATATTAGGTGATTTTTCATTGATTTAGTGATAACGTTAATGCCAATTTTAAGAAATTTGGAAACGACTATGAATAAAAAAACAATCGTAGTGAAATTTGGTACAAGTACCCTAACACAGGGGTCGCCAAAACTGAATTCACCGCACATGATGGAAATCGTTCGTCAAATTGCGCAATTGCATAATGATGGATTTCGTATAGTGATCGTTACTTCTGGCGCTATTGCAGCGGGTCGCCATTATCTGAATCATCCTCAATTACCCCCTACTATTGCATCAAAGCAACTGCTTGCAGCGGTTGGCCAGAGCCAATTAATTCAGGCTTGGGAAAAATTATTTGCTATTTATGATATTCATATCGGACAACTTTTATTAACTCGTGCCGATATTGAAGATCGTGAACGTTTTTTAAATGCGCGAGATACTTTACACGCACTTTTAGATAATCACATAATTCCTGTAATTAATGAAAATGATGCGGTGGCGACCGCAGAAATTAAAGTTGGCGATAATGACAATTTATCTGCATTAGTCGCTATTCTTGTTCAAGCGGAACAACTTTATTTATTGACTGATCAACAAGGTTTATTTGATAGTGATCCGCGTAAAAATCCTGGAGCAAAATTAATTCCAGTTGTAGAACAAATCACGGAGCACATTCGCTCAATCGCAGGTGGCAGTGGGACTAATCTTGGCACTGGAGGAATGATGACAAAAATCATTGCTGCCGATGTTGCAACTCGCTCTGGAATTGAAACAATTATTGCACCAGGTAATCGCCCAAATGTGATCGCTGATCTTGCTTATGAACAAAATATTGGTACAAAATTTATTGCCCATCAATCTGATCGATTAGAAAGTCGCAAACAATGGCTTTTCGCTGCGCCATCTGCAGGCATCATCACTGTTGATGAAGGGGCCCAAAACGCCATTCTTGAACAAAATAAATCCTTATTACCCGCTGGCATTGTTAACGTGGAAGGACGTTTTTCGCGTGGTGAAGTAGTCAAAATACGCACTCAATCGGGTAAAGACATTGCACTAGGTATGCCACGCTATAACAGCGATGCTCTACAATTAATTAGGGGCCGAAAATCAGCAGACATTGAAAATGTTTTAGGCTATGAATACGGTGCAGTAGCAATGCATCGTGATGATATGATTATTTTGTAATAATTCTTAATGAAAAAATCCCAACTAATTGCACCGCACTTTTAGTTGGGATCTTTTATTCAATAATGCAATTTAAGGTATCAAGATAACTCAACAATGTTAGATTAGAATTACATACCAATTACAACACAATCCGCTACACTTTTAGCTTTACTTTGCGCTTGCACTGCAGTATCCCTACTAGAAAAACCAGCTATACGAACACGGTTCCACTCGCCATTCACTTGTACTTGTGCATTTAACCCAGTCATTGATAAGCGTCCTTGCAAATTTTCAGCTTGCGCTCTATTTTTGAAAGCGCCACATTGTAAACCGAATTTTTTACCACCGTTCAAATTATCCGTAGTTTTAGGTTGTTCAACCTTTTTAGCTGTCTCAATTTTTGGTTGTTCTTGTTTTTGTGTAGATTCAGGTTGCACTGTTTCTGTTTTTACTGCTTCAGACTTTTTCGATTGCTCTACTTTTTGTGCTGCTTGTACTTGTTGAGCTTTCGCCGTTTCTACTGCACGTTGTTGCTCCGCTAATTTACGAGCTTCCTCCGCAGTTTGTTGTTCTTTTTCCATTTGAACTAGAACTTGGCGTTGTTCTTCGGTTAAACGCATATTTTGCTCTACACTTGTAAGTTTATTATCAACAGGAACAGTTCGAGTTTCTAATGCTTTGATATAACTCCAAACTTCCTCTGGACGATTAGGTAAGACACTTTTAGGTTGCGTTTTTTCTTGTTGTGTCGCAGCCTGTTGCACTACAGCTTCGCTATTTTTATTTTTCAACAAATAAAGTCCTACGCCAAAAGCCAACACAATGACTAAAGCGAGGATGATCAGAATATTCTTATTCTTTTTTGTTTTTTTCTTATTATTTGAACCGCGACGCGCGGCAAAATCTCGGTGAGCCACAATAAATTCCTAAATTTTAAGTAATATTTTAATAATTTAATAAAACTTGCTAAGTTTACTGAAAAATAGGCTTTAAATAAAGACTAACATCAATAGATTATCGTGTATAAACATAAAATAAAAATACCGCACTTATTAGATAAGTGCGGTATTTTTTCACAATATTTTGAGAAAATTATTTCTCGTCTTTGAATCCTGACTCAACGCCACTCATATCAGGTAATTGGTGCGCAATACCTTTATGACAGTCGATACAAGTTTTACCTTCAGTCTTCATTTTTTCATGCATACGTGCTGCCACAGAACGTTGATCGTTAAAGTTCATACGATCTACTTTATGACAGTTACGGCATTCTTTAGAATCGTTAGCTTTCATACGAGCCCATTCGTTTTCAGCCATTTCTAAACGATGTGCATTGAATTTTTCTAAGGTATCCACTTTTCCAGTATAGTGAGCAAATACTTCTTTCGCCGCAACAATTTTACGTTTCATTTTTGCGCCAAATTCATGCGGCACGTGACAATCTGGACAGCTTGCGCCCACACCTGTACGAGTTTGATAATGCACGCTATGCAAATATTCTGGATAAGCATCTTGAGTATGACAACTCGCACAGAACTGCTCTGTGTTAGTTTTCTCTAGACCATAGTTAAAACCAACCCAAGAAAGAATACCACCAATAGCTGATAAAATAATAATCGTACCTATCGCCATACGGCTTGGTTTTCTAAACCATTGCCAGAAACGCTTTAAGATATTTGGTTTTTTCTCAGACATATAGACCTCTTAAATTAGTTTCCGTAACCTTTCATCGGTTTGAAATCATTTGGAACAATCGGATCTACGTTTGACTGAGAAACGTGACATTGTAAACAGAAATAACGACGTGGTGATGAGCTTGAACCCACTTTACCATCACGATCCATAAAGTGAGTTGGGCTGATTCGAGTTGCACCACTCAAACGAGAATTTTCTGGACTGTGGCAATTTAAACATTGGTTCGCATTTTTTGTCACTTGATAATTTGCAACACTATGTGGAACCATTGGAGGTTGGTTTACATAGTTTAATGCTGGTAATTCACCTTGACGCGGTGCATTATGAAATGCTGGAGCAATATTTTCTGCAGCTTGCGTTAAATCTTTTCCCACTGCTGGTGCATCAGATGCCATCAGTGAGCCAGCAAAAAGTGCGGTAAATAATCCCGCTAAAATTTTAGATACCTGTTTAGTCATATTAATCACTCCCCTGAATGATCGAATCTGGTCGAAAATTTAAAAACTTTTTCAGCGCAAACGTCAATACAACGTCCGCAGCTGATGCAATCTTTGGAAAGCACAAGTAGGCTTTCGTCTTTTTTTCCATGTAAAGGTGAACGTAACACTTGGGCTTCAGGACAAACATTGTAGCAATCCATACAATTATCGCATTTTGCACGATCAATCACTTTGATACGGATTAAACTTTTTGCACCAATCACACCATAAGCAGCACCAATTGGGCAAAGGTGTCCACACCAACCATGTTCTACAATCAATAAATCAAAAAGAAAAATAACAAGTAATAGCCAACCTGTTGCACCAAAACCAAATATAAAGGCACGGCCAAGTGCAGCCACTGGATTAACCCACTCCCAAAGCAACATTCCGCTTACGCAACTGCCTAGTAAAATAAGCGCAAGAATACCATAACGTAAACCGCGCGAAATTTTTGCCGTTTGGCGAATGCCTAACTTACGGCGTAGCCACGCCGCACAGTCCGTCACAACATTTAGCGGACATACCCAACCACAAAACACCTTACTACCAAGCACTGCGTAAAATAACACAATAATTGCTGCACCAATCAAAGTGAGAGCATCAGGTAAATGTCTTGCAGCCAAGCTTTCTGCTGTAATTAAAGGGTCGCTTAATGGAATAGTATCGAACAATAAGCTTCCACTATAATCGCCTTTTAAAATCCACACGCCAAAATAAGGGCCGCTTAAAAACATCGCAAGAATGCTAAGTTGGCTTAATCGACGCCAAAACAAAAAGCGGTTTGCATACCACCAGCCCCATTTTTCTCGCGACTCTTTACCTGCAAATTTTGGTGTATTTGCCATTATTTGCCACTCCCTAAAATAGGTGCAAGCACTGGTTCTGCCGGTTCAGGAATTACAGTTGTTCCTTCTGGCGTGCGAGTTGGCAACGAAATCATATCTTTAGGCGCAAGAGAATGGCCAGCTTTCGCTTTTTCTTCCCAGCCCAAACGATAATGTTTACCTAACATACCTTTTGCAAGATCCATTGGTAAAACCTTAATCGCAGCTTCTTCTAACACACAAGCTTGCTCACATTTCCCACATCCGGTACATGCATCAGAATGTACTGTTGGAATAAATAACGCATGCTTATCAGAACGTGGATTATGTTGTTTTTCCAATGTAATCGCTTTATCGATTAATGGACAAACCCGATAACAAACATCGCAACGTAACCCTTGCCAGTTCAAGCACGTTTCATGGTCTAACAGTACTGACAGCCCCATACGCGAGTCATTAATATCTGTCGCATTGCGATCAAGCGCCCCTGTTGGGCAAGCATGAGCACAAGGAATGTCAGGGCACATTTCGCAAGGTTTATCACGCGCAATAAAATACGGTGTTCCCGCTTCTACTGGCGATAATAAAGATGCTAAATGTAGCATGTCATAAGGACAGGCTTGAACACATTGTCCACAACGAATACAAGCGGCAGAAAACGCTTTCGCATCTTGCAAAGCAAACGGTGGGCGTAATGGCACACCTTCGCGAGCAAGACTTTGATTTTGCTGCAATCCCAACAAAATCCCAACGCCAGCTAAACCACCCGCAGTACGAGTTGCTTCTTTGAGAAATTTTCTACGTTCAGGATTGACTGCTGGTTTCTTCATTTTCTTTTTAGATTTTAACCGCACTTTCATCTTCCTCTTTTATTGATAAGGTAAAATAAAGTGCGGTTGGTTTTTACATGATTTTTACGCAGCCTTTTCCACTTTTACCGCACATTTTTTGAAGTCGGTTTCTTTTGAGATAGGGTCTGTCGCATCTAACGTTAAGTTATTTGCCAGCTGACCAGCATCAAAGAAAGTGGTGAATACTAAGCCACGAGGCGGTTTATTACGTCCGCGAGTATCTAAGTAAGAAATCATTTCACCTCGACGGGATGAAATCTTAATTTTATCGCCATGGCGTAAACCACGAGCTTCAGCATCCAATGGGTGCATCCAAACAAGGTTGTTCGGCATAGCACGATGTAATTCAGGCACACGACGAGTCATAGTACCAGTATGCCAATGCTCTAGAACACGACCAGTAGATAACCACAAGTCATATTCTTTATCTGGAGACTCAGCTGCTGGCTCATAAGGCACTGCAAGAATAATCGCTTTCTTGTCTGGATAACCGTAGAATGCCACACCTTCACCTTCTTTAACGAATGGATCGTAGCCTTCACGATAACGCCATAAGGTTTCTTTACCTTCGACAACTGGCCAGCGTAAACCACGCGCTTTGTGATACATGTCAAATGGAGCCAAGTCATGACCATGACCGCGACCAAATTCAGCATATTCTTCGAATAAACCTTTGTGTACATAGTAACCGAAGTGTTCTGATTCGTCGTTTAATTGACCTTCAGCAAGTTCGCTTAATGGGAATTTATCTACTTGACCATTTTTGAAGAGAACATCATATAAAGTTTTACCTCTATATTCAGGCATTTGTGCAAGTAATTCTTCTGTCCACATTTCATCAGTCGTGAAGTATTTTGCAAACTCCATTAATTGCCATAAGTCTGATTTTGATTCACCTGGCGCTTTTACTTGTTGACGCCAAAATTGAGTACGACGTTCCGCATTACCGTAAGCACCTTCTTTTTCTACCCACATTGCAGTTGGAAGAATTAAGTCAGCAGAAAGTGCGGATACAGTTGGATAAGGATCGGATACAACAACGAAGTTGCCTTCTTTACGCCAGCCTGGTAAACGATCTTGATTAATGTTTGGACCAGCTTGCATATTGTTGTTACACATTTGCCATAGCACATTCATTTTACCATCGTTCATTGCACGATCTTGTGCAATTGTGTCCAAACCAACTTTTTCAGAAACCGTACCTTTTGGTAATTTCCAAATACGTTCCGCTGTTTCACGGTGTTTAGGATTAGTTACCACTAAGTCTGCCGGTAAACGATGAGGGAATGAACCAACTTCACGCGCTGTGCCACAAGCAGAAGGTTGACCTGTTAATGAGAATGGTCCACAACCTGGAAGTGAGATTTTCCCAGTTAATAAGTGGATATTATAAATTAGTTGGTTTGCCCACACACCACGAGTGTGTTGGTTGAAGCCCATTGTCCAGAAAGACACCACTTTTTTGCTTGGATCAGCATAAAGTTTTGCTAAAGTTTCAAGTTGAGTCTTATCCACACCAGACATTTCAGATACTTTTTCAAGTGTATATTCAGACACAATTTGTTTTAATTCTTCGAAAGAAGAATCATACATTTTGCCCGCAGTTTTACGGTTAGTATCTTTTTCTAATGGATTTTCAGGACGTAAACCGTAACCAATATTGGTTTCACCACGTTTGAATTTAGTGTGTTTGTTCACAAAATCGTGGTTTACAGCATTGTTCTGAATTAAATAATTGATGATGTAGTTCATGATCGCCAAATCGGTTTGTGGTGTAAATACCAAACCGTGATCAGCAAGTTCGAAACTACGATGCTCGTAAGTAGAAAGTACAGTTACACGAACATCAGGATTAGAAATACGGCGATCAGTAATACGAGACCACAAAATTGGGTGCATTTCCGCCATATTTGAGCCCCAAAGAACGAAAGCATCTGCATGTTCAATGTCGTTATAACAACCCATAGGTTCATCCATACCGAAGGTACGCATAAACGCAACTGCCGCCGATGCCATACAGTGACGTGCATTCGGGTCTACGTTGTTAGAACGGAAACCTGCTTTCCAAAGTTTGTTCTTCGCGTAGCCTTCCCAAATGGTAGACTGACCAGAACTGAACATACCTACTGCATTTTGACCGTTCTTTTTGAAAGCTTCTTTGAATTTTTCAGCCATTGTTTTGAACGCAAAATCCCAAGAAACAGGCGTAAAATCGCCGTTCTTATCAAATTTTCCGTTTGTCATACGTAAAAGTGGCTGAGTTACACGGTCTTTACCGTACATAATTTTCGGTAAGAAGTAACCTTTAATACAGTTTAAACCACGGTTTACTTCTGCATCTGGATCGCCTTGAGATGCCACAACACGTCCATCTTTAGTACCCACTAATACTGCACAACCGGTACCACAGAAACGACATACTGCTTTGTCCCATTTAATTTCGGATTCAGCCGCAACCACATTTTTGACTGGGATGGTTAGCCCCGCAGCCGTTGCCGCAGCTACAGCTGCGTTGGCTTTCATAAAGTCTCGACGACTTAAACTCATCGCGTTTCCCCCACGTTAAACACTGATTTATTATTAAATGTAAACTTTTTTACACACCTATAAGGCATTAGCCTTACGATAAGAGAAAAAACTTTTCCTTTATCTTTTAAGTATTTCCCTTGCTTACAAGAGAATAAAGGTATTGTTATAGTAATTTATTTCTTCTGCTCGTCTTGCTCGTGATACACCAATGACACATTAATAACACCATCAATGTCTTTCACGCTTTCCATATTATCTAGCAGAATATGTTGATCATGCGATTGCATCACTACGACCATCTTTCCAAATTTTTCATCAAAAGTTGGAATTTCAGTATGCTCAATCGCTAAAAGTGCGGTTCGAATTGCCGCAAATTTTTCCGGATTACCTTGAACAATTAGCCCAACAACATGCCAATCTTTTGCGCTTTCCAGAGATAAATTTGTATTACTCATTTTGTTTTAGATAACTAATTTTAATCGCATTCACCAGACACCCCTGTAAACAAGCCCCACAGCCGTTACAAACATCCGTATTCACTAAAGGCTGCGCCACTCCACCCATTTGCAGACGAAAACTAATTGCTCTCATCGGGCAACTGTCTTGGCAAGAACGGCACTCAATGCGATGTTGGCTTAAACAAGCCATGCCAATTTCGATTTTGTGTAACCAAGGTTTTTCATCACGAGAATGAAAAATAGGTTGTTTACACACATCTACGCATTTTCCACAAAAAGTACATTCGCCATTATCAAAACGAACTTCTGGAAAGCCTCCATCGCCTTTCACCAAAATATTGGTTTCACAAACAGAAAGACAATCGCCACAGCGAGTACATTGCTCCACAAAAATAGAATTTTCCATAGCCCAAGGTGGGCGAATTCCATCAAAGCCTTGTTTTTGCTCATTTTCTGAATGTAAAGACGTTAAGAATTTACCTCGTAAAAACTGTCTGCGGGGTAAGTTTTCAACGGTCATCGAGCGTGCCTTTTGTGAATAAATAAACAAATGCTTTTTTAAGGTGTAGAATTATGCGACGCAACAGCTACAATATAAACTACCTAAAATGGGTAGATCGTTAAATTATTGAGCTTTATTTGTGATAGATCAAAAAATCTAAAGCGTGGTGAATTTCGCTAATATTTTTAATAAAACAGCACCGCGATTTATGCCATGCTGTTTTTAAATCAAATTACTCTGCTTTTGCTGGATATTCCCACCAAATATCAAATAATTCGCTTACTTCAATTTGTTGCAAACCATTTGTTTCTAACCATTTTTTCACAGTTTCACGGTGGCTTTCATCACATTTACCAATTTTTTCTAGGCAAACTAAACCTTCCCAATGTAAATACCCGCTACCTTCGTAAGCTAGACCATTTGGTTGAATCACTTCGTTAATAAAACGATCAACGATTTCATCTACAGTTTCAATCGCAGTACCTTCTGCAAACTGGAAATTTACAAGAAAACCAAGTTCTTGGAATTCAGCAAGGTGAAGTTTTTTGCGTTGACGTTGATTGTAAGATTTAGACATGGTATTTCTCCTATTAAGGTCGTATTCATATCAGTATTCTATATTAAATTCGTGAATTTGGCATCGGATTTCTCCAACATCAATCTTCACCCAAAAGTTAATTTGCCCAAAATAGGCTTATTTCTTCACAAAGTATAAATCCCAAACACCATGACCAAGTCTGTGACCTCTGGCTTCAAATTTAGTTAAAGGTCTAAAATCTGGTCTTGGAATATAATCACCATTTTTCGAAGTGTTCACTAAATCTGTGTTTGCACTTAATACTTCTAGCATTTGCTCAGCATAATTTTCCCAGTCTGTCGCCATATGGATAAAACCATTTTCAGCTAATTTTTGCACAACTTGTGCCACAAAGTGTGGTTGAACAATACGACGTTTATGATGTTTTGCTTTATGCCAAGGATCTGGGAAAAATAGCTGCAAACCGCCAAGCGCACCATCTGCGATACTGTCACGTAAAATTTCCGTGGCATCATGACAAATCACACGTAAATTCGTTACGCCTTTTTCCACTGCATAAGCAATACAAGCACCAACGCCAGGAGTATGAACTTCAATGCCAAGGTAATTTTTGTCAGGATTAGCAAAAGCCATATCCACAAGCGATTTTCCCATTCCAAAGCCAATTTCTAATACAACTGGATTATCGTTACCATAAATCTTCGCAAAATCAAAAGGTTCCGTTTGATAATCTAAACCAAGTGTTCCCCAGTTATCATTCATCATGTTTTTCTGAAATTCGCTCAAACGACCTGTGCGGAGCACAAAACTACGGACTTTGCGTTTATAGCGGCCATCTTCGGTAAATTCTGCGGTTTCAACGGTTTTACGTTTTTGATCAGCAAAAGTTTGTGTCATAAAAATCTTATTCGTGAAAAAAATTGGCGGCGATTATACACGTTTTTCTCGTATAATAGGGCAAATTTTTTCCCAAGGTTGATTATGAAAATTGTTCGAGTGGCACTGGCTGTGCCGCTTCTTCACTTATTTGATTATCTCGTCCCCGATGATGTTTTATTACAAATCGGCATGCGCGTTCTTGTGCCTTTTGGTACGCAAAAACGCGTAGCGATTGTGGCTGGTTTTCCGACAAAATCGGACGTGCCTGAGGATAAGCTCAAAGCCATTCTTCAACCATTGGATTTAGCACCACTCTTTACCCCCGTTTATTGGGATTGGCTGCATTGGGCAGCAAATTATTATCAAGCGGGATTAGGCGATGTGTTATTTCAAGCCTTGCCTGTGAAATTGCGTAACGGCGAAAGTGCGGTGAAAAATGACCGCACTTTTTGGCGAATTACGGATGCGGGGAAAAATGCGCTTGAACAAGGCCTGTTAAAACGCTCGAAAAAGCAAGTTGAAGCCCTACAATGCTTATCTGAAACCGATCTTGAAAAAGGCAATAATGATTTTTCCTCTGCGATTTGGTCAGCCTTAAAAGCCAAAGGGTTTATTGAGGAAATTACTGTCCAAACAAAGCCCCTAAGCTGGCAACAAAGCTTAGGCGATAACCCAATTGTCAATGCTGAAAATCGTTTAACCTTAAATAAGCAGCAAGCCTTGGCATTTAGTCAATTGATCTTTCATTCTGGTTTCAACGTATGGCTGCTCGATGGAGTGACTGGTTCTGGAAAAACAGAAATTTATCTGCAGTATATTGAAGAAATTTTAAAATCGGGTAAGCAAGTATTAGTGCTTGTACCCGAAATCGGGTTAACACCACAAACGGTGCAACGTTTCAAAGCGCGTTTCAACGTAGAAATTGATGTTCTTCATTCTAATTTAACCGATACGCAACGGCTTTATGTATGGGATCGCGCCCGCTCTGGACAAAGTGCCATTGTGATTGGCACGAGATCGGCATTGTTCACGCAATTTTCTAATCTTGGTGCAATTATTTTGGACGAAGAACACGACGCGTCTTACAAACAGCAAGACAGTTGGCGTTATCACGCGCGAGACTTGGCGATTGTACTGGCTCAAAAACTAAATATTGCCGTATTAATGGGCTCCGCCACGCCAAGTTTAGAAAGTATTAATAATGTACAAAACGGCAAATACCAACATTTAGTTTTATCAAAAAGAGCGGGGAATTCTACCGCACTTCGTCATTTCGTTGTTGATTTGAAAAATCAAAACATACAAAACGGGCTTTCAAAACCCTTATTAGAACGGATGAAAGCTCACCTCGAAAAAGGCAATCAAGTGTTGCTTTTCTTAAATCGTCGTGGCTTTGCGCCCGTATTGCTTTGCCATGAATGTGGTTGGATCGCACAATGCCCGCATTGTGAAAAACCTTATACCTATCATCAGCATCAAAATGTATTGCGTTGTCATCATTGTGGTGCTCAAAAAACAATTCCTCGACAATGTGGTGATTGTGGCTCGACTCATTTAGTCACTACAGGTCTCGGCACAGAACAATTAGAAGAAACCTTGAAAACGCTATTTCCTAATTATTCTGTGGCTCGAATCGACCGCGATAGCACTGCGCGTAAAGGGAAATTGGAAGGTTATTTAGAAGATATTCAACAAGGCAAAAGCCAAATTTTGATTGGCACACAAATGCTGGCGAAAGGACATCATTTTCCGAATGTTACTCTCGTTGCCTTAGTGAATGTAGATAGTGCATTATTTTCACTGGATTTTCGTGCAGAAGAACGTTTAGCTCAACTTTATATTCAAGTTGCTGGTCGAGCTGGACGTGCCGATAAACAAGGTGAGGTGGTGCTACAAACACATTATCCTGATCACCCTTTGCTTACCACGTTATTAGCGAATGGCTACCAAGCTTTTGCAAAAGAAACCTTACAATTACGTCATTCAATAGGATTGCCGCCTTTCACTTTTCAGGCGTTATTCAAAGCACAGGCTCGACATTCTGATCTTGCAGAAAATTGCTTAAGCCAGATTGCAGATTTTTTTCAATCAAAGCAAATTACAGGATTACAAATGCTTGGTCCAATGCCTGCGCCGTTCAGCAAAAAAGCGGGGCAATATCGCTGGCAGTTATTATTGCAACATCCGTCAAGAATGACGTTGCAAAAAGCATTGCGAGAATATCAACAAGCCGAACTAGAAAAAAACAGCCAAGTGCGGTTAATTTTGGACGTCGATCCGCAAGACTTATCATAAAAAAAATGCGGTGAAAATTCACCGCACTTTCTCTATAAAATCTATTTGAAATCTTCAACATCACCTAATAGACAGGCATATTTTGCCGTATTCGGACTCGACTCCAAGGCAATTTTTAATGCCATCGTCAAAGGAACAGAAAGTAGCATTCCCACGGTTCCAAGCAGCCATCCCCAAAACAATAATGAGAGGAACACCACTAAGGTTGAAAGCCCTAATCGTTGCCCCATCATTTTAGGTTCAATAATGTTACCAACAACCATATTGATCGCAATAACACCAACTGCCACGCCAAAGCCAGCACCAAAACCGTTCAATAATAAGGCTTGCACAATAATTGGAATAGCTGCAATGATAGAACCAATATTCGGAATATAATTCAGCAAGAAACTCAAGGTTGCCCACAAAATTGCATATTGAACCCCACAGGCTTCCAACAAAATAAAAATACCAACGCCAGTAAGCAAGCTCGTGATACTTTTAATGCCGAGATAACCAATTACGCCTTGTAAAACGCGATCAATATGGCGTTCTTCTTTGGCTGCGTCATGAGGTGTTGAACTAATCACCATTGCAAATTTATGTTTCATCGTTGGTGCTTCAGCAAGCATAAAAATCACGACCAACACCAAAACAAACACATTACTCACCACACCAGAAAAATTCAGCAATACTCGGCTCACAAAATTCATAATGATGCTTGGGTCAAAATTTTCTTGGATAGTTTCACGCGAAAGCGTGAAAGGCAGATTGAAACGTTGCAACAATCCAGTTAAATCACTCACACGTTGTGAAAGCAAAACTTTATATTGTGGAATAGATTGGGTAAATTCTCTTGCCGTACTGTTAATCAGCCCGACTAAGAAGAAAAACACCAGAGAAATCAAGACGAAAAGCAAAGTAATGGCCAGCCAATGTGGGACGTGGCGTTGAGTCATCGCCTTAATCATCGGCGAACAAATTATCGCGATAAATAGCGATAGTAAAAATGGCACCACAATTTCTGCAGCCAATTTTACGCCAGCTAAGATAATAATCACCGAAGCAATGCCAAGCAAAGTGCGGTGTAAATTTAAATTATTTTGCACTAAATCGCATCCTCGTTTTCTTCGCCCGTACGAATGCGGATCGCTCGTTCAACGTTATAAACAAAAATTTTGCCGTCACCGATTTTGCCTGTTTGTGCCGTTTCAATAATAGCTTCAATACATTGATCCACAAGCTCATCGGGAACTACCACTTCCAATTTCACTTTCGGCAGAAAATCCACCATATATTCCGCACCACGATAAAGTTCTGTATGACCTTTTTGACGACCAAATCCTCGTACTTCCGTGATTGTCATACCTGAAATACCAATATCTGAAAGACTTTCGCGCACATCATCTAATTTAAACGGTTTGATCATTGCTTCGATTTTTTTCATGCTATTTCTCCAGATGTTCACGTCTTGCTGATTTAGGGCGGAAACTTTCAATGATTTCAGGCTTGGTATCAATATATAAGCCGTTAATCAGTTGCAAACAATAAGGCACTGCACTAAAAATACCTTTTACAAGCACATTTCCCTCTTTATCTTTCACACCTTCCAATGTTTCTTTAATCGCTTTAGGCTGTCCCGGAAGATTTAAAATCAGACTTTCCTTACGAATCACACCCACTTGGCGCGATAAAATTGCGGTGGGCACAAAATGCAAACTCACTTGACGCATTTGTTCGCCAAAACCCGGCATTTCTCGATCTGCTACCGCAAGGGTTGCATCAGGCGTTACATCACGTTTTGCAGGTCCTGTTCCACCAGTTGTCAGCACTAAATGGCAACCTTGTTCATCAACCAGCTCTTTTAATGTTTGTTCAATAACTGGCTGCTCATCGGGGATTAATTTTGTTTCCAAATGGAAAGGATCTACCAGTACTTGTTCTAACCAAGCCTGTAATTCTGGGATGCCTTGATCTTGATATACGCCTGCTGATGCGCGATCAGAAACAGACACCAGACCAATTTTTAAAAGTGCGGTCATATTTTTCCTTATTTTTATAAATGATTTTGACGTGATTGGATAAATCAAAAATGCGGCAAAAACTTACCGCACTTTTTAAGGGCTAGAAGAATAAAATTCCGCCCCAAACGATACCGACAATACAAAGGGCAATAAATACCGATGCAGAACCTTGATCTTTCGCACGCCCTGAAAGTTCGTGGCGTTCTGTACCAATGCGATCAACTACAGCTTCCACCGCACTGTTTAAAAGTTCCAACGCCATCACAAGTAAAACAGAAGAAATCATCAAGATAATTTCAATTTTTGTTTCACCTAAAAAGAAAGCAAGAGGAATTAAAATGCAGGCTAAAAAACATTCGTGGCGAAAAGCCGTTTCATTTTTAAACGCACTTTTTAAGCCTTGTAATGAATATTTAGTGGAGTTGATTAAATGGGTTAGCCCCGTCGTTTTATACATAACTTTTCCTATTTTTATAAACGTTTCGCCTCGATAACATCATCTAATTTTGCTAATCGAGCCAATATTTTACTCAAACTTTCAACATTATGGAGTTCAATTTCCATATCAATGGTAGCAAGCTGTTTTTTGGTATCAGCACGACTTGAGACCCCTAATACGCTAATTTTTTCATTTGCCAGAACCGTCGTAATATCACGTAATAAGCCATTGCGATCGCCTGCCACAATACGGATATTAATATGAAACCCACTTGCGTAATTTTCGCCCCAAATAGATTCCACCACGCGCTCGGGGTGAGCAGCTTGCAAATCTAAGAATTGTTCACAATCCGCTCGGTGAATAGAAATACCACGCCCCATTGTGATGTAGCCAACAATCGCATCACCAGGAATAGGCTGGCAGCAACGCGCAATATGATGCATAAGATTGCCCACACCTTCCACAATCACGTAGCCATTTTTTTTCTCAGATTTCTGCTGAGAATTCACCGCACTTTTGTTAGCAACATGGCGTAAAATTTCTTGATCAGCCTCTTCAGCGGTCACCTTAATCAATTTACTTTGCAAGAAATTGATTAAATTATTTAAACGAATATCGCCACTGCCAATGCCCGCATAAAGATCGTCCAAATTTTTCAAGTTATAGCGTGGTAACGCATAAGGTTCCACTTGCTTAATACTTAAATTTAAACGCGCTAATTCATTATCGAGTAATTCTTTACCCGCTGGAATATTTTTATCGCGATCTTGTTTTTTAAACCACGCCTGGATTTTGGCTCGAGATTTTGCGGTGTGAGTAAATCCTAAATTTGGGTTTAGCCAGTCACGGCTCGGGTTCGGATTTTTCTGAGTAATAATATCGATTTGATCACCCATTTGTAGCTGATAGGTGAATGGCACAATACGTCCAGCTACTTTTGCCCCGACGCAGCGATGACCAATTTCACTATGAATTGCATAAGCAAAATCTAATGGTGTTGAGCCTGTTGGCAAATCCACTACTTCGCCTTTTGGCGTAAACACATACACACGGTCATCAAACACTTGACTGCGCAACTCAGCCATCACTTCGCCAGAATCCGTAATATCATCTTGCCAAGCTAGCAATTTACGCAACCATGCAATTTTTTCTTCGTAGGCAGACATACTGCCTGTATTTCCTTCCTTGTATTTCCAGTGAGCCGCCACACCTAACTCTGCATCATCATGCATTTGTTGGGTTCGAATTTGCACTTCAATTGGCTTGCCACCTTTACCTAAAACAACAGTGTGAATAGATTGATAACCGTTCGGTTTCGGGTTTGCGACATAATCGTCAAATTCTTTGGGTAAGTGTTTAAATTGAGTATGAACAATCCCAAGTGCGGTATAACAATCTTGCAACTTTTGCACGATAATTCTGACCGCTCTTACATCATATAAACCGCTAAACTCAAGATGCTTTTTCTGCATTTTGCGCCAAATACTGTAAATATGTTTCGGACGACCATAGACTTCAACTTGCTCAATATTTTCGCGTAAATAACCACTCAACTCGCTAACGAAATCAGCAATATAATGTTCACGATCAAGACGACGTTCCTGCAATAATTTAGCAATAGCGCGATATTGTTCAGGATGGAGATAACGGAAGCAGTAATCTTCTAACTCCCATTTCAACTGACCAATCCCAAGACGATTGGCAAGAGGAGCATAAATATAAGAACATTCTTTGGCGGCAAGGACTTTGTCTTCCTCTGTGCAACGATGCTCCGCATCACGCAAGAAAGTAATACGTTCAGCAAGTTTGATGATCACGCAGCGGAAATCGTCCACCATCGCCAACAACATACGGCGAACATTATCCACTTGTAACGCGTTAGCGGAATGACTGGCATTGAGTTGACGGATGTTATCCATCTCCAGCACGCCTTTGAGCAATTTAGTGATCTTCGCACCAAATTTTTCTTTTAGACTTTCCCAGTCTGTTAATTTATTTGCAACGATAGGAAACAACATTGCAGTAAGTAAGGTTTCCGCATCCATATTAAGTTCGTGCAAAATTTCTACCATTTCCACGCCAGACTGGAGCATCAAGGTAGCATTCTTCATTTCATCGGGATGGGTGCTCATTAAGTCACGTGCGTAATACCACGCATCGATCAAACTTTTTTCTGTTTGTTCTGCCAGTTTTAAGCTAGCGCACCATTGTTCAATCAAAAAATCCTGCGGATTTAACAAATGAGAACCACGAACAGCAACCATAACACCCCCTTGTTGATGAAGAGCAAGCAACTTCCTGTCGCTTTTATTTTGGGTGGATATTGTACCGAATAACCGAGTTATTTTGTAGTGAATAACGTTATCGATTCCAAATGCCCCGTATGAGGGAACATATCTATCACCGCACTTTTTTCAATCTTGTAGCCAAAATCACGTAAAATTTCCGCATCACGCACTAATGTTGCCGGATTACAAGACACATATAAAATTTTCTCTGCTTTCAACTCGCACAAAGCATTTAACGCAAAAGCTGCTCCGCTGCGTGGAGGATCGAGCAAAATTTTATTGAACGACTGACGAGCCCAAGGTTGTTCAACAAAGGATTGGTCAAGATCCGCTTGGAAAAATTCAATATTCTTGATTTGGTTTCTTGCGGCATTTTGCTCCGCTTTTTGTACCATTTCAAGAACACCTTCAATTCCTACCGCACTTTTCACGCGTTTGGCGAGAGGGAGCGTAAAATTTCCCATACCACAAAATAAATCGAGCACGCAATCCTGTTGGTTCAATTCAAGCCAATCCAACGCGGTATTGACCATACGTTCATTTAATGCACGATTTACTTGGATAAAATCACGAATATCAAAATGTAATTTTATGCCATTAGAAAATTGATAATAAGGTGCATCGCCATAGATTTGTTCAATGCTTTCATCGCTTTGTAAAAACAGCATTAACTTTTCTTGTTCAGCAAATTTGAGCAATAAAGTGCGGTCAATTTCCGCAAGTTTTTTGGTGTAACGTAACAACATTGCGACGCCATTATCGGCCGCCACAAGTTCAATATGCCCAAGCTGTTTCGGCGCAGAGAATTGTTCTAAAAGTGCGGTTAATTTAGGTAGTAAATAATTAATTGCAGGTTCTGCCACTTCGCAAGATTGAACGGTAATTAAATCGTTGGTATTTTTCTGACGAAAGCCCATCTCGATTTGTTTTGAGCTCGGGTTAAACCATAAACTCAAACGCACACGACGACGATACGCCCAAGCATCGCCATAAATCATAGGTTCAAATGAAATCGGCTCTGACTGTAATTTACTTAACCGCTTAAACAATGCGGATTCTTTCGCGTTCCTCTGCATTTCAATAGGAATATGTTGCCCTTGGCAACCACCACAACGCATAAAATGAGCACATTTAGGTTCTAAACGTTCAGGGCTTTTTATTAGCCATTTTTTTGCCGTAGCATGCCCATATTGGCGTTTATCCTCCAGAATCCGACATTCCACTTTTTCGTGCGGAAGTGCATTTTCAATAAACCAAGTTTTACCATTAATTTTCGCGACGCCTAAACCTTGATAATCTAAATCAAGAATATCAGCCGTAATGGTTTGAACATTTTTTGTTTTTTGCTTTGGGGTATAAAGAAGAACCATTATTTTAGAAGTAAAATATTTTGAGTGAATAATTCTCGGCTTTTTAGCGGTTTATCGCCAAGATAAGGTTTCAGTGCAATACGAGTAAAACGTTTTGCCGCTTGACGTACCGCCTCATCGGAAAAATCAAGGGCTTCAAAGGCTAACAAATCTCTTCCATAAAAGGTGAGATTATCTTTCACTAAGGATGCAATGAAACCTTTTTCCTCACGATAACGATATGTCATTGAGAAATCCACTGGCTCGCCAGATCCTGCACAATGCAGAAAATCCACGCCGTAACCGAGAATTTGTAAAAGTTGAAATTCAAAAAGACGTAAAGTTGGCTCAACGTTGGTTTCTGTTGCTAAGCCCGTTAAGCATTTTAAATAATGTTGAAACAGCGAAAGATTCGGCGTTTCAGGCTCAATGACACGAGTCAATAACTCATTCACATAAAAACCGCTATAAAGTGCGGTTTGTTGTAAAGGAAGTGTAATTGCGGCGGGTTCAGCTTTAGTAAGGGTTTTCAATGAACTTTTTCCCGTCCAACGCAACAATAAAGGTGTGAAAGGTTGCAAAACCGACTTCCAAGATGAACGCTTTGCTCGTGCGCCCTTGGCGATCACGGTTAGGCGACCACTTTCTTCAGTAAACAAATCGACTAAAAGACTCGTTTCACTATAAGGGCGACGATGAAGAATAAAGCCTCGCTGGAGTTCGGTTTGCACAATTAATTACCGGATAAACGCTCTACGGGTTGTAATACACATTGTTCTGCTAAAACTTCACCTAAATTAGTTTTTAGCACACTGAAATCATCGCGCTCTTGCCACGCCCAACGAATATTGCCGTAATTTTTACCGCGCTCAGAAATCATTAATGTCAATTTTTCTGACATAGAATTGAAAGTCACCGTAATGTGATGCAATGATTTTTTACGTTTTTTTTGGGTGGAATGAACCACACGAACTTGCTTATCATCTTTACACAAATAAACTTTAGCCTCACCTTTTTGCAAAGCTTTATCTACTTTTTCCACCTGCATCTTTTGCGGCTCTGGCTTCTTTGGTAAACCATTTTGAGCACAACCGCTCAAGCAAAGTGCGGTTAAAATTAGAAACATTTTTTTAAACATAGAATCCTACTTGCAAAAGAAAAATGGGCGATTGCTCGCCCTAAAAATTATTTTTTATATTCATAAGAACCATCAGACTGACGAACAAATCGCGTACCGTTAGATAAACGCATTTCATTTACTCGCCCTTGACTGTTTACGGATACCGCAACTTTATCACCCGGTTTAAAGCTACTTAAAACATTGCCCGTTCCAGCTGCTTTACTCATTGCATTAACATCCGAAATATTAAGTTGATTGTCACGGAATACTTGCATAAGAGAAACGCCTTTAGGCACAGTTAATGTTTTCGCCGATGTAGTTGGTGCAGCGGATTTTGTTGCAGGTTTTGCATCAACAATTTGAACTTTAGCTTCTTTTTTAACTTGAACCGGTTTGGCTTCAACAATTGGTGCTTTTCCTGCTGTTTTAGCGACGGTTTGTTCAGTTGCTTTTGCTGGTACATGTGCTTTTTCAGCAACCTTCACTTCTTTTTTTGCGATATCTTTATGCGCAACTTGTTGTTCTACTACTTTTTTCACCGGTGGAACTGGTGCTACAACAGTTGGCGCTTTTGGCTGTTCCACTTGAGCTTGTTGAGCTTGAGTTTGTGATTGCTCAGGTTGAGCTGCTTGCATAGGTTTAGCTGAAGCTGAATCCATTGTATTTGAGGTTTGAACTGGAGCTTGAGCCATATTTTGTGACGCAACCATGTTTTGTGGCTCAGCTACGTTTTCTGCAGGTTGATTTTGAGCGGTCGCACTATTAGCCGATTCATCTGCTTTTGGCGCATTTTCAGGTTGGTTAGCTTGCTCTGCCGCCATCTGATTTTGTGCAGGAGGATTATCTAAAATCGTGGTTTCAACTGGTTGATTTTGATCTAAAGATTGGAACTGCACTGGGATTTCATTGCTGTTAGATTGAGTGAAAGACTCAACGGTGTCAGAACTTGGTTTTAATGCAAAGAAAATAATTAATAAAATGACCAACGCCAAAATAGCCATAAATAAACGGCGATGTTTTGTTGGTAATACTTGCAACACTTTCCATTTTTCTGGTTGGCTTAAAGTACGTTTTTCCGCTTGCTCAACAGTTTCTTCGGCAATAGTTTCAGTTTTAATTTCCTCTTCAACAGCAGATATTGTCTCTTCTGCAGATACAATCTGAATAACAGGCTCTTGTTCTGTTCTCAATGTTTCGCTAGAAATAAAAGGCGCGCTTTCTTGAGCAGAAGTATGCCCAAAAGTGGGTTCTTTACGCTCATGAAAATTTGTTTCTACATGATCTTTTTTAGCAAATAAACCTTTTGCTTTATCAAAAATTGACTCGCTAGGTTGCACCACTTTCTTTGGTGTAATTGGTTCAACTTGATTAAGACCTAAATCTAATTCATCTTGAGATGATTGTTCATTTTGATTTTTATTCATAGAATCCACTGGATTACTCCTGATACTTGTTGTTATTCATGTTAATTAGCCGCGGAAGTGCGGCGAAAAAATTACGCGATATTTTATCGGATCTTATTCCGCGTATAAAGTTTTATTTGGTTCGCCGGCAATTTCTCGTGCGAGTTTGGGAACAAGATAGCCAGATGTAAGAGATTGCAAAGTTTTATAAATTTGCATAGCCTCGATATCACTAATCAGAAAATGGCTCGCTCCTTGCACTTTATCTAGCAAATGCAAGTAATAAGGCAAAATTCCTGTTTGAAAAAGTTTATCGCTCAATATTTTTAGAATTTGTGCATCATCATTCACACCTTTTAGCAAAACGGATTGATTCAAAAGCGTGACATTCACGGCTTTTAATTTTTGCATCGCATGAGCAAAAACTTGGTCAATTTCATTTGGGTGATTAATGTGTGTCACCATAACAGTTTGCAAACGAGTTTCTGCTAATAAGGTACAAAATTCATCAGTAATCCGTTGCGGAATCACGACAGGCAAACGAGTATGAATACGCAAACGCTGTAAGTGCGGTATGTTTTCCAAATGTTTTATTAACCACGCTAACTCATGATCTTTCGCCATTAAAGGATCGCCACCTGAAAAAATCACTTCTTCAATTTCAGGATGCACCGCAATGTAATCTAATGCCAGTTGCCAGCTTTTTTTATTTCCTGGGTTTTCGTCGTAAGGAAAATGTCGGCGGAAGCAATAACGACAATTCACCGCACAACCACCCTTCGCCATAAAGAGCAAACGGTTTTGATATTTATGCAGAATATTCGGCACCGCATTGGCATTTTTTTCTTCTAAGGGATCCGTACTAAATCCTTCGGCTTGTACAAACTCTAGATCAGAACACATCACTTGCAAGAAAAGGGGATCTTGCGGATTACCTTTTTCTATTTTATCAATAAAAGGTTGTGGTACGCGAAGCGAAAAAAGTTTCCGCGCAGCAATAGATTGCTCAAAATCATCTTCTGGTAAATTTAAGGCTTTTAGCAATAATTTAGGATCTGAAATCGCATTTTTTAGAATTGTGAGCCAATTTTGTTCTTCTCTAATGACGGGTTCTTGGGTTAAAATACGCACTTTTCAAACCATCTCTAATTTTTAGGATATTAAAAATATGGCTACATATACTACCAGTGATTTCAAACCAGGTCTAAAATTTATGCAAGACGGTGAACCTTGCGTAATCGTTGAAAATGAATTCGTAAAACCAGGTAAAGGTCAAGCCTTCACCCGTACTCGTATTCGTAAATTAATTTCAGGCAAAGTATTAGACGTAAACTTCAAATCTGGTACTTCGGTCGAAGCTGCTGATGTTATGGATCTTAACTTAACTTATTCATACAAAGACGATGCATTCTGGTATTTCATGCACCCAGAAACATTTGAACAATACTCTGCTGATGCAAAAGCTGTAGGTGATTCAGAAAAATGGTTATTAGACCAAGCAGATTGTATCGTGACTTTATGGAATGGTGCGCCAATTACTGTTACTCCACCAAACTTTGTTGAATTAGAAATCGTCGATACAGACCCAGGTCTTAAAGGCGATACAGCAGGTACTGGCGGTAAACCAGCAACATTAAGCACTGGCGCAGTAGTAAAAGTGCCTCTTTTCGTTCAAATCGGTGAAGTAATCAAAGTAGATACTCGTTCTGGCGAATACGTATCTCGCGTAAAATAATTGTTTAGATGACAAAAGTGCGGTTAATTTCTGCGATATATTATGTCGCAGTAATAAAAAGCACTACAATTCATGCGATAAAAATGCCTTTCCGTTCATAAATAGGAAAGGCATTTTTTACATTCAAACTATATCTCAGTAGGTTTATTCATTACCAAATCATTCCATCATCACTTTCATAAAGACTATTTAATTCTGTCATCATATCATTTAAATGAATATTTTTAGATAAACTTGGATGCGCTTGTACCATCAATTTAAGTTCTAATGTCACTAGAATTTAAAATAAGATATCTATTTGTGAGATGTACCTTCATAACGAAACTCACGGATGGTGTCGCTGTAATCACAGCCATAACTCAAGCAAATGATATAAAAGTAGCAACTCAAGCCCTAAAGGAAGAAAGTGATGCACTCAACTTATAACTAAAATAAAAGACAAGCTATTGTCATAGGGCAAAATTTAGAGCCCATAATTTTATTTAATATAGGGTAATTTTAAGCGGTTAAATCTTTATATCAGAACCAGATAAACTGAATTTCTAGTTAGGATTTGACCGCACTTTCCTTTACAAGCCAAATATTTTCTCTACAATACCCCACCTAACGATTTGCCTAGCGCAAATCCCTGACCTGAAATCAGACAAAAGAGAATATTATGACAACCCAATTCAAACCGGAATTACTCTCCCCTGCGGGCTCCCTTAAAAATATGCGCTATGCCTTTGCGTATGGTGCTGATGCCGTTTATGCTGGCCAACCACGTTACAGCTTACGTGTACGTAACAATGAATTTAATCACGCCAATTTAAAAATCGGGATTGATGAAGCCCATGCGCTTGGCAAAAAATTCTATGTAGTGGTGAACATTGCACCGCATAACTCCAAACTCAAAACCTTTATCAAAGATTTACAACCTGTGATCGACATGGGCCCAGATGCCTTAATTATGTCTGACCCAGGCTTAATCATGTTGGTGCGTGAAAACTTCCCTGATATTGATATTCACCTTTCTGTACAAGCAAATGCGGTAAACTGGGCAACGGTGAAATTCTGGAAACAAATGGGATTAACCCGTGTGATTTTATCGCGCGAATTATCTATTGAAGAGATCGCTGAAATTCGCCAACATGTGCCCGATATCGAACTCGAAATCTTCGTACACGGTGCGTTATGCATGGCGTATTCTGGCCGTTGCTTACTTTCTGGCTATATCAACAAACGCGACCCAAACCAAGGTACTTGCACGAATGCTTGTCGTTGGGAATACAAAATGGAAGAAGGCACGACGGATGAACTAGGCAACATCGTGCCTAAAATCGATCCTGCTCAACAAATTGAAGTGAAAAATGTGGCGCCAACCTTGGGCGAAGGTGCGGTAACAGATAAAGTTTTCCTTTATACAGAATCACAAAAGCCTGATGAGCAAATGACGGCGTTTGAAGATGAGCACGGCACTTATTTTATGAACTCAAAAGATCTGCGTGCAGTACAACACGTGGAAAAATTGACCGCACTTGGTGTGCATTCTTTAAAAATCGAAGGCCGTACTAAATCATTCTATTATTGCGCAAGAACCGCACAAGTTTACCGCAAAGCCATTGATGATGCGGCAGCAGGAAAACCATTCGATGAAAGCTTAATGGATACGTTGGAATCCCTTGCTCATCGTGGTTATACCGAAGGTTTCTTACGTCGTCATACGCACGATGAATACCAAAATTACGAATACGGTTATTCTATTTCCGATCGTCAACAATTTGTCGGTGAATTTACCGGTAAACGTAATGAACAAGGTATGGCTGAAGTGGCAGTAAAAAATAAATTCTTGCTTGGTGATGAAGTGGAAATGATGACCCCACAAGGCAACATCGTCTTTAAGATTGAAAAAATGCTCAATCGAAAAAATGAAACGGTTGATGCCGCACTAGGTGATGGGCATTTTGTGTTCTTAGATGTACCACAAGATATCAACTTAGACTACGCCTTATTAATGCGTAATTTAGTCAATAGTAATACAAGAAATCCACATAATTAAATGACAAAAAATTATTTGTTAAGAAAATGTTGCATTTTTGTATTTTATTATTATAATACGCCACATACCTGATTTGTTAATTCAACAACTCATAGTATGACTCCAAATATTTTTGCCCTTTCAGCTTTTGAAAGGGCTTTTTTTACTCGGAGTATTCTGCAACCTCAAACCAACTTTCTAGAATCAAACAAGCAGAGATCCCATCTACTTTGCCTTTTTTTAAGGCACGAAAACCGCCTCTGTCAAAAATTTCACTGCGTGCCTCAGTTGTTGTTAAACGTTCATCTTGTAGCTGAACATTAACACCAAAACGACCTTGTAAACGATTTGCAAATTTACGAGCACGCAAAGTGAGATCTTGCTCTGTTCCATCCATATTTAAAGGCAAACCAACTACAACAACATCTGGTTTCCATTCTTTCAAGCATTTTTCGATCGCATCCCAGTTTGGAATACCATCTTGCGCCTTAAAAGCAGGTAAGGCTTGAGCGGTGCCAGTAATACTTTGCCCTACAGCACAGCCAATACTTTTGGTACCAAAATCAAAAGCAAGTGCAGTAATCCCCATTAGCTATGCCCCACTTGTGCAAACACAAAATTATGTGGGTGAATACCAAGCAATTGATTCGCCGCAACATAGCGCTCATCATAAGGCATATCAAATAAAATCTGATCGTTCGCAGTAGCGACTAACCAAGCATTATCAGTGATTTCTTTTTCTAATTGCCCTGCCTCCCAGCTAGAGCACCCTAGAGCGATAAGATATTTTTCTGGTGCAAGTTCAGAAGCTAGCGTCTCTATTACATCAGCAGAGGTTGTCATTGAAAGATCATCCGTGATTTTATAAGTATGCTGGAATTCATTCGGTGTATTCTTATGTAGAATAAAACCTCTTTCGCTATGCATAGGGCCACCTGCTACCACCATTTCATTGCTAAAAGTGCGGTCATTTTTCATCATAAAATTGAGTTTTGAATAAAGTTCCGCAATGCTTAAATCCGTTGGCTGATTAATCACTAACCCCATCGAGCCTTGCTCATTATGCTCGCACATAAACACCACAGTACGATTAAAATAATCATCTAAATGTGGCATCGCGATCAAAAATTTCCCTTGTAACTCCATCATTCACCTAAATCTCCAAAACAAATCTGTAGTGCACTAATCGCCGCAAGCGATGCAGTTTCAGTACGCAAAACACGCTTTCCTAATAAAATTTCAGTAAATCCTTGCTGTTCAGTTTGTGCAATTTCTTGTACAGATAATCCACCTTCTGAGCCAATTAATAAGCGAACACCTTCAACGGGAATATTCGGTAACGTTTTAATCGAATATTGCGCTCGTGGATGTAAATTCAATTTTAGCGCTCCGTCATTTTCTGCACACCAATCTTGTAATTTCATCAGTGGACGAATCTCCGGCACAATATTACGGCCACACTGTTCACAAGCAGCAATCGCAATTTTTTGCCATTGTTGAATTTTTTTATCCATGCGTTCACCATCAAGTTTTACGCCACAGCGTTCTGACCATAATGGCGTAATCACGTTCACTCCCAATTCCACCGATTTTTGAATGGTAAATTCCATTCGCTCTCCGCGAGAAATCACTTGCCCCAAATGAATTTTTAAATTGGATTCTTTATCCGCAAGCTCACGCCCCAAAATCGCTACCTTTACAGTTTTTTTATTCGACTCAATAATTTTGGCTGGATAAATATGATTAGAACCATCAAAGAGTTCAATTTGCTCGCCCTCTATCATTCTTAACACGCGCCCTACATGGTTTGCCGCGTCTTCGGAAAGTTGACATTGAGTTTGATTTTCAAGGGATTCTGGATGATAAATTCTTGGTATGCGCATAATGTTTATCTATATGAATGAAAAAGTGCGGTTAAAATTCACCGCACTTTTGATATTGAAATTAATCCGAAAGGTTCTGCGGCAATCGCTCTAGAATAGCTTTCCAATAAGTTGAAGAACGTAAATTATGTTTACGAATACAATCCACCACCGCATCAGCATTTCCCGCAAGGCAAATTTGTTGCATTTCTAAATAGAACGTTTTTGTAAGTTCTCGGTGTTTTTCTTCTTTAAAAAATAAAAAACCAATTCGTTGATAGACCCCTTTCAAACTATTAAAAATTAAACGATAAAAGGGTTTGTTAGCCACTACGGTAAATTGACGAAATAATTTGTAATCAAATTCTGTGTAATCTTGCGCCGTATTTTGTAATTGATCTAATTCGGCAAAAAGTGCGGCAGATTGTTGAGGAGAATTTTTTACTGCCTCATAAATATAAGATTCAGACATTTTACTGCGTAAAGACAACATATTGTCAATAATCAAAGGTGCTGACTGCATATCTAAACCGATTAGCGTTTCAATAATATTCGGCCCTGCTGTGTCCCAAATATTATTTACTTTTGTGGGTTTACCGTGCTGAATCGTCAACCAACCATCACGCGCCAAACGTTGTAAAACTTCACGTAAAGTTGTACGAGTTACACCAATCTTATCAGCCAAATCACGCTCTGAGGGTAAATTGCTGCCCGCTGGGAAAACATCTTGCCAAATGCTTTTCACTATATATTCTTCAGCTAAAGCGGCGGGGCTTTGGGCTTTCAAAATGTCATTATCATGTTGCATAAATTAAAAAATCAGATAAAAATCAAAAAAAAATGCAATTTTATAAAAAAATTACTTACTTTTTATTATCCTTTAAAGGGGGATATATTACAATGTTAGCGCAATAAAAAAATAATGGAGTGCTCTATGACAAACACACAAGCCTTTATGAAAAACTTTCTTGGCGCGAGCCCAAATTGGTACAAACTCGCCATTGTCGTTTTTCTCATTGTTAATCCAATTATTTTCTTTTTTATCAGCCCCTTTCTTGCGGGTTGGTTGCTCGTTGCTGAATTCATTTTTACGTTAGCAATGGCATTAAAATGCTATCCGTTGCAACCCGGTGGCTTATTAGCGATTGAAGCTATTATTATAGGGATGACTAACGTAGAACACGTAAAAACGGAAATTATGGCAAACTTTGAAGTGGTATTGCTATTAATGTTCATGGTGGCAGGGATTTTCTTCATGAAACAACTGCTTCTTTACGTATTCACGAAATTACTTGTCAAAATTCGTTCAAAAATCGCGCTTTCTTTAGCTTTCTGTTTTAGCGCAGCCTTCCTATCAGCCTTCCTTGATGCATTAACGGTTGTTGCCGTAATTATCAGCGTAGCAATGGGATTCTATGGTGTTTATCACAAAGTCGCATCAGGTAATAATTTAATTGATGCTGTTGATATTGCCGATGATGGAAAAATTGCAACACAACATCACGAAACCTTAGAAAAATTCCGTTCATTCTTACGTAGTTTGATGATGCATGCGGGCGTCGGAACCGCACTTGGTGGCGTAATGACAATGGTGGGTGAACCACAAAACTTAATCATTGCCGAACAAGCCAAATGGAACTTTATCGAATTTTTCTTCCGCATGGCGCCAGTTACTGTTCCAGTATTTATCTGCGGATTGCTCACTTGCTTCTTAGTCGAAAAATTCAAATTATTTGGTTATGGTGAAAAATTACCTGAAGACGTATGGAAAATCTTGTCAGATTTAGACCGCACTAATTCAGAGAAAATGTCCAAACAAGACAAAATTAAATTAGGCGTCCAAGCGTTAATCGCTATTTGGTTAATTCTTGGGTTGGCGTTCCATCTTGCGGCGGTGGGCTTAATTGGTTTAAGTATCATCATTTTTGCTACAGCATTCACAGGTGTGACTGACGAGCACACTATCGGTAAAGCATTCCAAGAATCCTTGCCTTTCACTGCATTGCTCGTAGTATTCTTCTCAGTGGTTGCCGTAATTATTGATCAAAAACTTTTTGCGCCAATCATTCACTTCGTACTTTCTTCAGAAGAAAATACACAGCTTGCCTTATTCTATGTATTTAACGGCTTGCTTTCTTCTATCTCTGATAACGTATTCGTCGCAACTGTTTACATCAATGAAGCCAAAGCAGCATTAACGAATGGCGTAATTGCTCCGCACCAATTTGAATTGCTCTCTGTTGCAATCAATACAGGGACAAACTTACCATCAGTAGCGACACCAAATGGACAAGCCGCATTCTTGTTCTTATTGACTTCATCGCTAGCGCCATTAATTCGTCTTTCTTACGGAAGAATGGTTTATATGGCTTTACCTTACACGATTGTACTTTCACTCATTGGTTTACTAGCTATTGAATTTATCTTACCAGCCGCCACTATTTGGCTAGCAAGTTTAGGCTTAATTTTGCCAATCTAAGGAGAAGAAATGCTCGCGCTTTTAAAACGATTCTCTGAAAAACGTTCTGCATGGTTACTGCTGGCATTCTCAAGTTTAGCACTAGAATCCACCGCACTTTACTTCCAATATGGAATGGGATTACAACCTTGTGTACTTTGCGTGTATGAACGTTTAGCAATAATTGGGTTGTTTATTGCGGGCATTATAGGTTTACTTCAACCTCGCGCTTTAATCATTCGATTAATCGCTTTGGCATTAGGCTTATTCAGTGGCATTAAGGGATTGTTGGTTTCATTCCGTCATCTTGATTTACAAATGAATCCTGCCCCTTGGAAACAATGTGAATTTATTCCAAACTTTCCTGAGACTTTACCGTTTCACCAATGGTTTCCATTTATGTTTAGCCCGACTGGCTCTTGTAATGAAAGTCAATGGTCATTATTAGGTGTGACTATGGTGCAATGGTTGGTATTTATTTTTGCAGTATATGTGATAATTCTTGCTTTATTATTAATAGTGCAAGTAGTCAAAACACGAAAACAAAGAAGAATATTTAATTAAAAAAATACGGTGAAATTTCACCGTATTTTTTATTCGCTAGATTTTGTTATTTTTTATCTGAAGGCTGTGCTCTGCCATAATTCACACAAATAATCTGAGTAGCATTATAAAGCGTTGTATCAGGTGTTAAACTTAACGTATGTTTCTTTTGCTTTTTAGGTGCTGCACGTAAACCCTGTCCCCAAAACTCATCATAGAAATCAGTTCGCACTTGAGTTAAATGATAATTTGCACAATTCAAAATCTTGTACTGACGAACAGAACGTGCATAACGTCTAGGCTCAGGATAAACATACAATCCCTTATCTAAATTTACCACTGCATCAAAATGTACAATTTGTGGCTCTTGATTATCCACCCAGATCGATTCACTATCGATATAATAATTTGCATTCTTCACTAAACGTACATATCCGCTTCGCACATCAGTCGGTGGTGTCAGCTTCACATCATTTTGTTCAGCCTTTTGAGTTTGCGCAGAACAGGCAGTAAGTAACCCAAATGATAATATTAAAATCAGTTTTTTCATTATTCACTCCTTATGTTAGTTGACATTCACTCTAGAATTTTACAGTGTGCCCATAACCTTCTAGGATTGTTTTAATATGTTCTAACAATTCTTTGGTTGGCGGTAATACCTCTTCAAGCTCATAATCTAACCCAAGGGTTTTCCATTTATGCGCACCTAATCGATGATAAGGAAGAAGTTCAACTTTTTCAATATTGGTCATACCTTCAATAAACTGACCTAATAAATGCACATCGTGATCGCTATCGGTATAACCAGGAACAACAACATAACGAATCCATGTACGTTGATTACGTTTTTGCAAATATTTTGCAAATTCAAGGGTACGTTTATTTGGTACTCCAATAAGATTTTGATGAACTTGATCATTAAGCTCTTTTAAATCGAGTAAAACAAGATCCGTTGCATCTAATAATTCATCAATAATATGATCATAATGACGTACAAAACCATTTGTATCTAAGCAAGTATTAATCCCTTCCTCTTTACAAGCACGGAACCAATCGCGCACAAACTCTGCTTGTAACACAGCCTCACCGCCTGATGCCGTGACACCACCGCCAGTAGCATTCATAAAATGGCGATAAGTCACGACTTCTTTCATTAAATCTTCGACACTGATTTCTTTACCACCTTCAAGATCCCAGGTATCACGATTGTGGCAATATTTGCAGCGCATCAAGCAGCCTTGCATAAATAAAATAAAACGAATACCTGGCCCATCTACAGTGCCACAGGATTCAAAAGAGTGAATTCTTCCAAGAACTGACATACATAAATTTCCTAAAACTAGATATAGCTAAATTTTACCAAATATTTAGTCTATAAAAAATGAGCCTGATTTAAATCAGGCTCATTATTAAAATATATTTATCAAAGTGCGGTCATTATTCGCTGACTTTTTGAAAAGTTTGCACCACTGGTGCTTGTTCACAATATTCGACCAGTACAGGTACAATTGAGGTAAAGTGTGGCGTTGCAAAATGTTGTTCTAAATCGGCTTTGCTTTTCCATTGCTCAATAAAAACATAATGATTAGCTTGCTCGCTATTTTGTTGTAATTCATAAGATACGCATCCTGTTTCTTGACGAGTATGCTTAATTAATTCTTGGCATTGGGTTAGAAAATCATTAATTTTTTCCGCTTTTACTGAAAATTAGGCAATAACTGTTAGCATAATTTGCTCTCCTATATATAAAAATAAACCACTCACAAAATTAGTTTGTGAGTGGTTTATATTAAAACATAATATTATTTACTTAGAAAGACTCAGTAAATGTACGGGTTACGACGTCTTGTTGTTGCTCTTTAGTTAAAGAGTTGAAACGTACTGCGTAACCAGATACACGGATGGTTAATTGCGGATATTTATCCGGATTTTCCATTGCATCTAACAACATTTCACGGTTTAACACGTTTACGTTTAAGTGTTGACCGCCTTCTACTGTTGCTTCGTGGTGGAAGTAACCATCCATTAAGCCAGCAAGATTACGGCGTTGTGCTTCTGCATCTTTACCTAACGCATTTGGTACGATTGAGAAGGTATAAGAAATACCATCTTTCGCGTAAGCAAATGGAAGTTTAGCCACAGAAGTTAATGATGCTACCGCACCTTTCTGGTCACGACCATGCATTGGGTTTGCACCTGGTCCGAATGGTGCACCAGCACGACGGCCATCTGGAGTATTACCAGTTTTCTTACCATAAACTACGTTAGAAGTAATGGTTAATACTGATTGTGTAGGCACTGCATTGCGGTAAGTTTTAAGTTTTTGAATTTTCTTCATGAAACGTTCAACTAAGTCACAAGCGATGTCATCAACACGGTTGTCGTTGTTACCATATTGTGGATATTCACCTTCGATTTCGAAGTCGATCGCTACGTTGCTTGCTACAACATTGCCATCTTTATCTTTGATGTCGCCACGAACTGGTTTAACTTTCGCATATTTAATTGCTGAAAGTGAGTCTGCTGCAACAGAAAGACCAGCGATACCACAAGCCATAGTACGGTATACATCACGATCATGTAATGCCATTAATGCTGCTTCGTATGAATATTTATCGTGCATGTAGTGGATGATGTTTAAGGCAGTTACATATTGTTTTGCCAACCAATCCATAAAGCTATCCATACGGGTCATTACTGTATCAAAATCTAATACTTCATCAGTAATTGGTGTAGTTTTCGGACCTACTTGCATACCTAATTTTTCATCGATACCGCCGTTGATTGCGTATAACAATGTTTTCGCTAAGTTTGCACGCGCACCGAAGAATTGCATTTGTTTACCAACAACCATTGGTGATACACAACATGCGATTGCGTAGTCATCATTGTTGAAGTCTGGACGCATTAAATCATCGTTTTCGTATTGAACTGATGAGGTATCAATCGATACTTTCGCACAGAAACGTTTGAAGTTTTCAGGTAATTGTTCAGACCAAAGAATCGTTAAGTTTGGCTCTGGAGAAGTACCCATGTTGTAAAGGGTGTGTAAAATACGGAATGTATTTTTGGTTACTAATGTACGACCATCTAACCCCATACCTGCGATGGTTTCAGTTGCCCACATTGGGTCGCCTGAGAATAATTGATCGTATTCAGGAGTACGTAAGAAACGAACCATACGGAGTTTCATGACTAAGTGGTCAACTAATTCTTGCGCTTCAGTTTCAGTAATTTTTCCTGCTTGTAAATCACGTTCGATATAGATATCGATAAAGGTTGCAGTACGACCGAATGACATTGCCGCACCATTTTGTGATTTGATTGCAGCAAGATAAGCAAAGTACATCCATTGAATGGCTTCTTGAGCATTAGTTGCCGGGTTAGAAATATCATAACCATAGCTTGCAGCCATTTGTTTTAATTGGCCTAATGCGCGGTGTTGTTCTGCGATTTCTTCACGTAAACGAATTGTTGTTTCAAGATTTACGCCATCTTCTAAATCTTTTTGTAAAGAAGAGAATTGTGCGTATTTATCTTTCATTAAGAAGTCAACACCGTAAAGCGCTACACGACGGTAGTCACCAATAATACGACCACGACCATAAGCATCTGGAAGACCAGTTAATACACCAGATTTACGACAACGTAAAATATCTGGCGTATAAACATCGAATACACCTTGGTTATGTGTTTTACGGTATTCAGTGAAGATTTTTTTCACTTTTGGATCAAGTTCACGACCATAAACTTTACAAGAACCTTCCACCATTTTGATACCACCGAATGGCATAATGGCACGTTTTAAAGGTTCATCAGTTTGAAGACCAACGATTTTTTCTAAATCTTTGTTAATGTAACCTGGTGCGTGAGAGATAATGGTAGATGGAGTATGTTCATCAAAATCTAATGGCGCGTGAGTACGGTTTTCAATTTTAATTCCTTCCATCACAGATTCCCAAAGCTTAGTTGTTGCTTCAGTTGGACCTGCTAAGAAAGAGTCATCGCCTTCATACGGGGTATAGTTTTTTTGGATAAAGTCACGTACATTGACATTTTCTTGCCAATCACCACCAGCAAAACCAGCCCACGCCAATTTTTGCGCTTCATTAAGTTCTGACATAGTCATTTCCTTTGTTAATTAATAAATAAGTAAATCTTTAATGAGTTTTGGTTAAATAACGTTGGAATACACCCATGCAAATTGCCCCGCCGACAATATTTCCCAACGTTACGGGAATTAAATTCTTCACAATGAAATGATACAAATCTAAATCTGCGTATTTCATCGGATCAACGCCGATTTGTTGCCAAAATTCAGGAGTACTAAAATGTGCGGTAATAATTCCCATCGGAATCATAAACATATTTGCCACACAGTGTTCAAATCCTGACGCAACAAACAAACCAATCGGCATAATCATAATAAAAGCTTTGTCTGTAACAGTCTTACCAGAATAAGACATCCAAATCGCCACACACACCATAATGTTGCATAAAATACCTAGATTAAATGCTTCAAACCACGTGTGATGAATTTTATGTTGGGCGGTTGCAAGAATTGTTAAACCCCATTGGCCATTTGCTGCCATGGTTTGCCCCCCAAACCAAATAACAGCCGCAATAAATAAACCGCCCACAAAGTTGCCTAAATATACTACAATCCAATTTCGGATCATTTGCGTTGTGGTTATCTTACCACCAACACGGGCAACTAATGTTAAAGTAGAAGAGGTGAATAATTCAGATCCTAATATCACCACCATAATCACACCTAATGAGAATACTAACCCACCCACTAATTTGGTCAGCCCCCAAGGTGCTCCGGCACTAGCAGCTTGTGTTGTCGTGTAAAATACAAAAGCTAAAGCAATACAAGCTCCAGCACTAATGCCAGACATAAACGATAAAAATGGACGTTTATTTGCTTTATAAGTAGCTGTACTTTCTGCATAATCCGTTGCTTCAACAGGTGTGAGCGCAACAGAAGACAGTTTTTGAATTTCTGATGCCATAATCAAACTCCAAATATTAAAAAATTTGATGAAAATTTAATACTTCTAATATGTTTACAACTTCAAATACTTCTACCACCGAGGACATTTTACTCTTTTAATTTTTCATTTCAAAGAAATGCTACGATTTATTCTAACAAAATTTGATATTTTGCAAGATTTTTTCAGATAAAATAACCATAACTCTTTAGTGATAGTTTTTAGGTAAAAAAATAACCGCACTTTTATCAAAAAAGACAAAAGTGCGGTTAATTTTCTGGTTATTTTAGCAATACTCAGGACACATTAAGGTACAAAATAATGAGGTATAAAATGACTATCATTACCCGTCACAGCCGTAAAATCTTCGCGTAATCCCATACCGCAAGCCACATCACCCACAACCCAAGAGCCGATAATGGGATACATTCCATCAAAACTCGGTAATTCAAATTTTTGTTGATAAACATAACCTGAATTACCATAAAACGTAGAGTGTTCGCTTCCTTTCGCTGCAAATTCTACGCCATTGTTTTTCTCATAATAGAAGACATTGGCACCTTCTCGACCTAACAATGGTTTTTTCACCCACATTGATAAATCTTTTGGTAATTCGAAGGGCGTAAAATAAGCAGGCAATAAATTCGGATGATTAGGATAACGCGCCCAAAGTTTTGCCAATAGTGCTTTATTACTTAACAACATTTTCCACGCAGGCTCAATAAATCGTGTTTCAGCGGTTGTAATATGGCGAGCAAACTCAGCGTGGCTTAGCCATTCCAGTGGATACAATTTAAATAACATTTCAATAGGCTGTTCATTTAAATCTACAAATTTTTCTGTTTCGCTGTTATAGCCAATATCTTCCACTGCTAATTGATGAATATTCCAACCTGCGTTATAAGCCACATCAGCTAAATAATCTACATTGCCCCAATCTTCACGGCCAGCATCCTGCATGGCACTCAAATGGAAATCTGTTTTGCCGCTTTGTTGTTTCAAAAATTGGAAATGTTTTATTAATTCTTCATGAATCCAGTTAAATTGATCACGATGTTTCAGTCCCTCAATTTGCTCCAACCACTGCCATTGAACAACCGCAGCCTCCAACAAAGATGTTGGCGTATCGGCGTTATATTCAAACATTTTTAGATTATCGCCATCATAGCCAAAATCAAAGCGTCCATATAAATAAGGATCTTGATTACGCCAAGAGGTTTCAATAAGCTGTTTTTGCAACTCCGTAAAATGATAATTTTCATAATCGCCTTTTTTAATTTCATCCGCCGCAAAATCTAAACACATTGAATGTAATTCGTTAGTTGTATCCTCAATGCGATCAATTTCCGCTAAGGTAAATTCATAGGCGACATTATCAGACCAATAATGAGATCCATCACTAGAAGGCAAGTTATAATAATCAAATCCAACATTAAGTAGCTGTTGCACCATATCTGGTCGAGTCGGAAACCCAGTTACACGTTTCATTTAGCCTCCACTGCTACGATTAGTATTATTTGGGCTACTAAAACCACCACGAGATACAGGTTTGCTATTCATGCTTCCTGCATTTCCTTTCACGAGCATTGGTTTTCCAACAGAACGATTTGTTTGCGGTTGCACAACTTGCCCTGTTGGCGTAGTGACAGCTCGATTTCCAGGATGATAACTTGGGCCAAGGAAACTACTGATTGCACGAGCCGCCATATACCCCATAACGCCACCAGCAATCGCGGCCGCTAAAGAAGGATCGGTACTTTCAGCTTTTGCAGTCGATTCGGCATTGTTCTCGCTTTGATTAGCTTGTGCATTATTTTCAGCTGGATTTTTTACCGCACTTTCTGCATTACCGTTATCACGAATATTTAAACCAAGCCCCTGCTGTGGTGTGGTTTCAGTTCTCTGAGTGCTCTCGGTATTTTTATCTGCCTCACAAAGCTCAATTTTTTTCCAATCCGCTAAACAATCGTCTAAAGACTGATACACATCACGTTGTACTTGTTCTTCTGAACAGCCCCCTAATAAGGCCACAATAGATAAACTAACTAAAATCTGATTTTTCTTTTTCATTGTTCTCAATTTTTATCGAATGGTTTTCACGCCTAGCCATTGCTCGGCCTGTTTATTGGTAATTTCTTCACGAGTCCACATACTCATTAAATCTGGTTGTGGATATTTATTGCTGTTATAGCCGACTAAACGAGCAAAATCAAATACGGCATGAGGATAGCCATTAATAAGCAAAAATGCTAAATAACCACTCTCATCCCAACAAATTTCAAGTTTGCGAGCCTCATGATGATTAGAGGTTGAATCAACATTATACACGTGCAACATATCCACTATCGGTTGAGCATTTTGACGCATATCAAGTGCATAAAAATAGCCCGTTTCACCGTCATCTTCAAACATCACTGCCAGGTGATCATGCACAGTCGAGAGTGTACCTACTTGCTTTGGTTGACCGAGAAAGAGTTGATCTTCGAGGGTTAAGTGTAACATGGTATTTCCTCTTGAATTGAAGTTTTTGATAGACTAATCATCTATTGCTATAATATTAATATCTCTATCTAATTCTATCCATATGACCTCAGCTGGTAGATTTGGTAAATTGTATTCTTCAGGATTCAAATCACTTTTTCTAAGAGGTATTATTGATAAGTTTGATTTTATATTGAAACTTATATCTGTGATCCTATAAAGATAATCCAAAATACGGGCTTCTTTATAAAGATTAAACTCTTCTTCATATTGTATTTCTAAATATTTGAATAGATGTTGTCTAATTTTATTTTTGTTTTCATAAATTTTTTTAACCCATTTATTACATTTAAATGTAAATAGGTTTGTTTCTTTATGAAATATTTTATTTATTCTATTTAATAATTTATGTTCAAATTCAATTTGATAAATCAACATCGAATCGATTTGGTATTCTTGGCAATTATACCATTCACCTAACAGCACAGCAGAATTGATATCATTAGGTAATGCATCAAACATAGATGTATTATCATCTATAGAAACTATTTGTAAATTTTTGCCATTAAATACAACATTCTCTAGAATTTTATCAGATAAAAATAATGCTTCTTTTCTAGTTTTTGCTAGTGCTAATTCATAAATATTATCTTCATATTCTTGTTGTATAAGATAAGCAGTAGCCCATTCGGTTAATACGGAAAAATAATTGATGTCTCTTTCAACACAATAATATCTTCTGTATAGCTCTAGTTTTGCATTCATAATTTTTACGGAGTTTAATTAGTTAATCAGATAATATCTAGATAAAAATAATAGGCAAGCTATTGCTTTGCAATTTTATAAAAAAACACCGCACTTTTATGCAAAGTGCGGTGCTATTTTACATTAAATTAAGCAAAAATTATGCTTGACCTTTAACCGCTTTTAAACCTAAGAACGGAGCTGGTGTACCAGCACGCTCTAATGCTTCTTCGATACGGATTAATTGGTTGTATTTCGCAATACGGTCAGAACGGCTCATAGAACCAGTTTTGATTTGACCTGCTGCTGTACCAACCGCTAAATCAGCGATAGTCGCATCTTCGGTTTCACCTGAACGGTGAGAGATTACAGCGGTGTAACCTGCATCTTTAGCCATTTTGATTGCTGCTAAAGTTTCAGTTAAAGAACCGATTTGGTTGAATTTGATTAAGATAGAGTTTGCGATACCTTTTTCGATACCCTCTTTTAAGATTTTGGTGTTAGTAACGAATAAGTCGTCGCCCACTAATTGAACGCGGTCGCCTAACACTTTAGTTTGGTATGCGAAACCATCCCAGTCAGATTCATCTTGACCATCTTCGATAGACACGATTGGGTATTGTTTGGTTAATTCTTCAAGATAGTGTGTGAACTCTTGAGAAGTGAATGAACGGCCTTCGCCTTTCATTTCGTATTTGCCGGTTTCTTTGTTGTAGAACTCAGATGATGCGCAGTCCATTGCTAAGGTGACATCTTTATCTAATACATAACCTGCTTTTTCTACAGCTTCTTTGATACATGCTAAAGCGTCTGCGTTAGATGCTAAGTTAGGTGCGAAACCACCTTCATCACCTACAGCAGTGCTCATGCCTTTAGATTTTAATACTTTCGCAAGGTTGTGGAATACTTCAGCACCGATACGAAGTGCTTCGCGTAATGTTTTAGCACCAACTGGTTGAATCATGAATTCTTGGATATCAACGTTGTTATCTGCGTGCTCACCACCGTTGATGATGTTCATCATTGGTAATGGCATAGAGTAAACGCCTGGCGTGCCGTTAAGTTCTGCGATGTAAGCGTAAAGAGGTAAACCTTTAGATGCAGCTGCTGCTTTTGCGTTTGCTAAAGATACCGCTAAGATTGCGTTTGCACCGAAGTTAGATTTGTTTTCAGTACCGTCTAAATCGATCATGATTTGGTCGATTTCAGCTTGGTTAGACGCTTCTTTACCCACTAATGCATCTGCGATAGGACCGTTTACTGCTGTAACTGCTTTTAATACACCTTTGCCTAAGAAACGAGATTTGTCGCCGTCACGTAATTCTAATGCTTCACGAGAACCAGTAGATGCACCTGATGGCGCAGCTGCTAAACCAACGAAACCACCTTCAAGATGAACTTCAGCTTCTACAGTTGGGTTACCACGAGAGTCGATGATTTCACGACCAATGACTTTAACGATTTTTGCCATTTTTATTTTCCTCAATTAAGTTAATTAAAACGGGTTAGGCGAGCCTAAAACAGGCGATATGATAAAGCTATTTTGAGATTTTGTCTTGTAAAAAATGCGTATGCTTTGATCTTTATCTATTTTTACAAAATAAAAGAGCGGTGAAAAAATTTGTCGTTTCTCACCGCTCTTTTTACTCTAATTTAATCAATTACTTCACAGATTGTTTGTGATTTTCATAGGCTGCTTTTACAAAGCCTGCAAACAACGGATGGCCATCACGAGGCGTAGAAGTAAATTCTGGATGGAATTGGCAAGCGACAAACCAAGGATGATTTGGAACCTCGATAATTTCTACCAATTTTTTATCTGCAGATAAGCCAGTTACTTTCAATCCTGCTTTTTCAATTTGTGGAAGTAAGATATTGTTCACTTCATAGCGATGACGGTGACGCTCTTCAATGGTTTCTTTGCCATAAAGCTCGCGGGCGCGGCTGCCTGACACCAAATGACATTGTTGTGCGCCTAAACGCATTGTTCCGCCAAGATCAGATTCATCGGTACGTACTTCAGTATTACCATCTGCATCTTGCCATTCCGTGATTAATGCAACCACAGGTTGTTCGCAATCTTTATCAAATTCAGATGAATTTGCTTTAGTTAAACCCGCTACATTACGTGCATATTCAATCAATGCGATCTGCATACCCAAGCAAATGCCCAAGTAAGGAATTTTGTTTTCACGTGCATATTGTGCGGTACGAATCTTACCCTCCACACCACGATAACCGAATCCACCAGGAACAAGAATGCCATCAATACCTTTTAATACTTCAACACCTTTAGTTTCAACATCTTGGGAATCAATATATTTAATGTTAACGCTTAAACGATTCGTTAAACCTGCATGTTTCAACGCTTCATTTACAGATTTATAGGCATCAGGTAACTCTGTATATTTACCCACCATACCAATGGTCACTTCACCCACTGGATTAGCTTGTTTGTAAAGCACTTGCTCCCATTCAGACAGATCCGCTTCAGGGCAAGTTAAACGGAAACGTTCACAGACGAAATCATCTAAACCTTGAGATTTTAATAATGCTGGGATTTGATAAATAGAATTTACATCTTTTAATGAAATGACAGCACGTTCTGGAACGTTACAGAATAAAGCAATTTTCGCACGTTCATTTGGTGGAATCATGCGATCTGAACGGCAAATCAACACATCAGGTTGAATACCAATAGAAAGTAATTCTTTTACCGAATGTTGGGTTGGTTTAGTTTTTACTTCACCCGCCGTTGGAATATAAGGCACTAAAGTTAAGTGCATAAATAACGTATGTTCACGACCAACTTGAACGGCTAATTGACGTAATGCTTCTAAGAATGGGAGTGATTCAATATCACCAACGGTACCGCCCACTTCAACAATCACAACATCATGACCTTGAGCGCCAGCAATGACGCGATCTTTAATTTCATTGGTAATATGTGGAATCACTTGAATTGTTGCACCAAGATAATCGCCACGACGCTCTTTACGTAATACTTCAGAATAAATTTTACCTGTGGTGAAGTTATTACGTTTAGTCATTTTCGTGCGGATAAAACGCTCATAGTGACCCAAGTCTAAATCTGTTTCAGCGCCATCTTGTGTAACGAAAACTTCCCCATGTTGGGTTGGGCTCATCGTACCCGGATCCACATTAATATATGGATCTAATTTCATAATAGTTACGTTTAAACCACGAGCTTCTAAAATTGCCGCCAATGATGCTGCCGCAATGCCTTTACCTAACGATGAAACAACACCGCCAGTGACGAAAATATAATTTGTAGCCATAGGAAACCTAATCTGTATTGGGATATAAATGATTATAGCTAATCATCTTACAGACAAAATCAACCAAAAGTGCGGTCAAAAATCGAAGATAACTAGCTATCAAAGACGGGACGGTAGTTTACCTGATTTGGTCAATGAACTCAATTAGAAAACCACAATTAGCATGTAAAGCCTTGTTAGACTTCTATCCTCTAGGATGAAATCTTTCATGCAATCGTTTCAATCTCTCTTTTGCCACGTGAGTATAAATCTGTGTTGTGGATAAATCTGTGTGCCCCAGCAACATTTGCACCACACGTAAATCCGCACCGTGATTCACTAAATGGGTAGCAAAAGCATGGCGAAGAACGTGAGGAGAAAGTGCATCAGCATCAATATCCGCGAGAATGGCATAATGTTTTACACGATGCCAGAAAGTTTGACGAGTCATTTGCTGTGCGCGCTGACTTGGAAACACAATATCAGAACTCTGCCCATTTAAGAGAACAGGACGACCATAAAGCATAAATTGACGAACCCAATAGGCAGCTTCTTCCCCCATTGGCACAATACGTTCCTTGTTTCCTTTACCAATCACTCGCACCACGCCTTGTTGCACGCTCATGTTTTCAATCGTAAGCGAAACTAACTCCGTGACACGAAGCCCCGTCGCATAAAGCAACTCTAACATTGCTTTATCACGCAATTCCAAAGGGACTTCAACATCTGGCGTATTGAGCAAATCAGACACTTGTTGCTCAGTTAAATATTTTGGCAAGCGACTGGGTAATTTAGGCGAACTTAGCACCGCACTTGGATCATCAACTCGGTATTTTTCCCGATATAAATATTGGAAAAGTTTACGCATTGCACTTAACATTCGCGCGGTGCTCGTGGCTTTGTAACCTTTCTCTAGACGTTCACCCAAAAAACCTTGCAAATCAACAGCATCTAAAGTTTCCAAAGACAAGTCATTTTTATCCAACCAATCACAAAGTGCGGTTAAATCCAAGCGATAAGATTGAACGGTATTTTCTGAAAGCCCTTTTTCAATCCAATATTCGTTAAGAAACAAATCAATAAGCGCAAGATTTTTCATATTACGTTTCTACAAGGCAAGCGATGCGTCCTATTTATGCTGAACAATCAAAAAGGCATTTAATTTGCGTGGAATCACAAAAAATGCTGCCGCCGCAATAATACTCATAAATACAAATGTCATCGCTGGAGAAGTTGGATAAATCATACCTGCAATCGCAGTGAAAATAGCAATAAGCACACCATTCGATAAACCATTATACAAACCTTGCAACTTCGCAATATGGCTTTGCGGTTGAGTGGTGATATAGCGAACAATCGCATAATGGCACACGGCATAAGTCAAACTATGCATAAGTTGTAATAAGAATATCAACCAAAAATCTTCAATATATCCCATTACAGCCCAGCGTCCAACGCACGCAAACGCAGAAATATAAAGTAGTACACTGATAGAAATATTTTGAAACAAGCGACGAGAAAAGAAAAATAATACAATTTCTGCTAATACGCCAATGCCCCAAAGTAAGCTAGTTTGAGAAACGGAGATCCCAATACTTGTCCAATAAATTGTGCTATAAACATAATAAGCCGCATGAGAGCCTTGAATGAGACCTACTGCTATCATGACTCGTAATGTAATAGGATTTTTCAGTAAAGCAATAAACCCAATATTATTTTGAGCGCCATCTTCAGGTATTTCATCTTTTGGGGGAATAGTTGGTTTTAAAAGCTGAATGATGGTATAGAAGGATAAAAGTGCGGTTAAAATCCACACGATATTTTGCTCGCCAACCCACCCAATCATGCCACCGAATACCACTACGCCAAGGATAAAAGCAGAAGAGCCAATTAAACGTACTTTGCCGTAATCCAAGCCGATTTGGCGTTGCCAAGTGGATGCCAACGAATCCCCAATCGGCATTCCCGCTGAATTCACAGAAGCATACAAACCGATAGCAATAAACAACAACCAAAAATTATGTGCAACTAAACTCATAGCCGCCATAATAATGGCTGACGCTAACGCCAATAGACGTAAGGAACTAATAATATGATTGGCTTTTTTAATTAACGATGAAAAAAATAACCCGCCCGCAAATCGGAAAATATAAGCACTCCCGATCACTAAACCAATCATTTCTTCACCATATTGTTGCGATTTCAACCATGCTGGGAAGAACGGCAAAAATACGCCATAAGCGCAGTAGTAACCTAGAAAGCTCAGCGCGAGCCAATAAAAAGGACGAACTTGCATCAGAATAAAGTTTCCATTTCTTGTGAACGAGACAAACAAGCTTGCATGGCTTGCTCTATTGTTTGATTAAAATGTTGTGCATCAAATACTGCTAACGCCGCCGCAGTGGTGCCACCTTTCGAGGTGACATTTTCTCGTAAAGTTGAAAGTGCAATTTGCGGATTTTCTGTCACCATTTTTGCTGCACCAAGCATAGATTGCTGCACTAATTCACGCGCAGTTTTTTCATCTATATTCATTTTGATTAAGGCCTGCTGCATCGCTTCCAGCATCAAAAAGAAATAGGCAGGGCTACTTCCTGAGGCGGCAGTTACTGCGTGCATTTGAGTTTCATCATCCACCCAAACTGTTCTTCCCACAGCTCCCAATAAATCTTGTGAAAAAGTGCGGTAATTTTCACTCGTATTTTTCGGTGCGAATAACCCCGCCATGCCTTCTCCCACCAATGCGGGCGTATTTGGCATGACACGCACTATCGATTTTATACTTGGAATTAATGCGTTCAAGCGTTCAGTTGAAATACCCGCAGCAATGGAAATTAATAATTTATCGGAAAAATCCACCGCACTTAGTCGCGAACAAACATCAGCCATCATTTGAGGTTTTACCGCAAGCAACACAACCTCAGCTTTGGTTGCACTTTCCACATTATTTTCTGACGTTGCCACGCCAAGATTAGCAAAAAATGCTCTTTTTTCCTCATTCGGATCATTCACAATAATTTGCTCGGCAGGATAACCTTGTTTCAACAAGCCAAGAATAATAGCCTGCGCCATATTGCCGCCGCCAATAAAGGCAATCAATTTGTGTTGCATAACTGTCCTACTCATTACAAATAAAAATAAACGTTGATATCCCTATAACAAAAAAATTTTGGGGCTGTACTAGATACCTAGACTAAACTCACCTTAACCAATCGTTTTAAAATTGAAATTTGAGATTTTACATCACTGTGATTAAAACGCCATTCATATTCCTTTCAATAGAGCTCAAAATGTGCTTTAGGAATACCATTAAATTTGCGTAAATGACGTTTTGTTTGATTCCCAAAATTCTCAATTCCGTTAATGTGGTTATGATTTTCAGCAAAATGCGTGCTGTGATTGATGCGAAAGTGACTAAATTCACTTACATCAAGAACATCATAACTACGAGTATCTGTGTAAACGATGCTATCAGGCTTGACCTTCTCACGAATAATGGGCAATAAAGTTGCTAATTTTCTGTTCGGAACTGCTACGGTATAAACTTTACCATTACGCTTGAGAAGCCAAAATAAGCCACTTTACCTGCTGCACCTCATCCACATTTACCTTTTCGGGCACCAAAAAAATAACTTTTATAGGCGTCAATTTCACCCTCAAACATCTCTAAATTAGTGCTTGATTGGTAAATCAGTAAACGTAAATGATGAAAATAATACGCTGCAGTGTTCTTATTGATATTAATTAACTTACTTGCTGTTCTCGTGGTGACTCCGCAATAAATAGCTCAATAAATTTATATTGTTTATGCTGAATTAAACGGCTTTTTCTCATTGAAGTATTTTGACTCAAATAGGATTTTATTTCGTTATCTAGTACATCCCCCCAAATTTTTTAGTTCGTCTACATAATTTTAACTAACTATTGAATCATTTTTTACATCATTGTAGAATCCTCCCCCTTCTCTACCAAGAAGTAGATATGCATTACATAATTTTTAAAGGTTATTAAATATGAAAAATTATTTATTTTCTTATTGTACAGCGCCTCTCATTTTAATTTCTAATGTTGCATTAGCAGATTATCCTAGAACATTTGCTGACTTAGCAAAACTGACTGACAAATATAAAGTTATTCCGGCTGATTTTAAAGAAGAGTACCTTAGATTTCTTGATCCAGCCAATAAAGATGCTCCCGATTATGATGTAACACATGACTTAGATAAGTATGTTGAAAATGGATGTGGAAAAGAGTCATTTGAGATCTGTATAAATAATGAAGGCCCAGTATTAGATCTATCAAAGTTTGTTTCAAATCCTAATAAAGCAACAGACAATCCGACTCCTGCGGGAGATAAGGGCCCTGTGGGAGATAAAGGTCCTGCGGGAGATAAAGGTCCTGCGGGAGATAAAGGTCCTGCGGGAGATAAAGGTCCTGAGGGAGATAAGGGCCCTGCGGGAGATAAAGGTCCTGCGGGAGATAAAGGCCCTGTGGGAGATAAAGGTCCTGCGGGAGATAAGGGCCCTGCGGGAGATAAAGGTCCTGAGGGAGATAAAGGCCTTGCAGGAGATAAAGGCCCTGTGGGAGATAAAGGTCCTGCGGGAGATAAAGGTCCTGCGGGAGATAAAGGTCCTGCGGGAGATAAAGGTCCTGAGGGAGATAAGGGCCCTGCGGGAGATAAAGGTCCTGCGGGAGATAAAGGCCCTGTAGGAGATAAAGGTCCTGCGGGAGATAAAGGTCCTGCGGGAGATAAAGGCCCTGAGGGAGATAAAGGCCCTGTGGGAGATAAGGGCCCTGTGGGAGATAAAGGTCCTGCGGGAGATAAAGGCCCTGTGGGAGATAAAGGTCCTGCGGGAGATAAAGGTCCTGAGGGAGATAAAGGCCCTGTGGGAGATAAAGGTCCTGAGGGAGATAAAGGTCCTGTGGGAGATAAGGGCCCTGTGGGAGATAAAGGTCCTATAGGAGATCAAGGACCTAGGGGAGAGCAAGGCTTACCTGGTGAGTCTTTCAAAGATAGAGAATTAAATAAGAAAAGAAAAGCTGGCACTGCTTCCGCTATTGCTACAGCAGGCTTGTTACAGTCGTATAAACCAGGTCAATCTGTTTTTACAGCAGCAGCAGGACAATATCAAGGCCAATCTTCTATTGCTGTCGGTATTTCACACTTATCTGAAAACGGAAAATATGGTATAAAATTATCGATAACTACTAATTCTCAAAAAGAAATGGGAAGCAGTATAGGTATTGGCTACTTCTGGTAAATTAAAATTATTAATTTTTCTCATACTAAAGAATCAAAATCTCCATTAGATTAATTATCTCAATGGAGATTTTTATTATGTATTGCTCTCTTAGTTCTGATATACAATAAATCACAAATAGCGCACAAAAAAAGTAACCCATTAATTTAATGATTAAAATAATATATGGTAAAATACTATGAATAATAAATTTTGGTTCAAAAATTTAATGACTTATAGGCTGACTAAACCGCTAGATTGGGATCTTGCACAGCTACAAACTCAACTGGAAGATTGTCAATTCCATCCTTGCGGTGCTCAAGATCAAAGTAAATTTGGCTGGTCAACCCCATTAAGAGGTTCTGATTTACTCTATTTTTCTGTAGGAAAGCAAATTCTATTAGTGGCGAAAAAAGAAGAAAAAATCTTGCCAGCAAATGTGGTCAAACGTGAATTAGATGACCGTATTGAAAGCCTTGAACAAAAAGAAAATCGCAAACTTAAAAAGGTAGAAAAACAAACATTAAAAGATGATGTCGTGATGAATTTATTACCTCGTGCGTTTAGTAAAAATCAGCATACGGCACTGTGGATTGATACGGAAAATAATCTTGTTCATGTTGATGCCGCATCAAGTAAACGGGCGGAAGATGCGCTCGCATTACTGCGCAAGTCCTTAGGATCGCTCCCTGTCGTGCCTTTAGCCTTTGCTAATGAACCTAGCACGATTTTAACCAATTGGATCCTTCAAGATAGCTTACCGCATTGGTTACTTGCATTAGAAGAAGCCGAGCTTCGTGGCAGTCAGGAAGACAGCGTTATCCGTTGCAAAAAACAACCTTTAGAAAATGAAGAAATTCTCGCCCTTCTGCAAGATGGCAAAAAAGTAGTAAGTAAATTAGCCTTAGAATGGGAGGATACTTTAACCTTCGTTTTTAACGAGGATTGCACCCTCAAACGTTTAAAATTTACAGATAGTGTACGCGAAAAAAATGATGATATTCTGAAAGAAGATTTTGCACAGCGTTTCGATGCAGATTTTGTACTGATGACAGGTATTTTAGCCAAACTCACCGAAAATTTATTAGATGAATTTGGTGGCGAAAAAACTAGACTATAAAATCATATTGCAAATTTACCGCACTTTTCATTGAACAATGTTTGCCTAGACAGAGGTTAAATCAAACATAGACAAAAGCCTTTCCCAAAATATGAGGAAAGGCTCTTTTATCGTTAAATTATTGCTCAGTATTTGAGTTGCTTGGCTTGCGTCGTTTGCCGATATTTTTCGTATCCTTATGACGTAATTTCACTTTTTTCTTCGCCTCTGTTTTTTTCTTTTCTTCGCGTTTTTCTTTAATACGTGCCTTTTGTTTTTTGCTTACAGATTTCACTTCGCCATCTTTTGGTGGCTTAGTGCGAGGTTCTAAACCTTCTAAAATGCGCGCCTTTAAAATTTCCTCGGTATAGCGTTTGATTTTACCTAGCAACTTGTAATCATGAGCTTCGACAAAAGAGACCGCCGTGCCCTTTTTTCCTGCTCGCGCGGTACGTCCAATTCGATGCAAATAAGTATCCGCACTATAAGGCAAATCAAAATTCATAACGTGGCTTACATCATCAATATCAATACCACGCGCCGCCACATCCGTTGCAACCAATACCGTCACAATACCTGATTTCAACTTATCAATCGCATTATTACGTTGAGTTTGTGCCATTTCACCTTCTAAATACGCAGAACGAATACCTCGTTTACGCAATGTTTCAGAAAGTTCTCGCGCATCTTCACGACGGCGAACAAACACAATTCCACGCGTCACTTCTTCAGTTTCAATAAAACGCGCGAGCAATTTGATTTTGTGTTCATTGCTGTCTGCGTGGTAATACCATTGGTTGATTTTTTTTCTCTCTCGACGGCTTGGTTCCGCATCTACTTTAACGGGATTATTCAATAAACGCTCCGCAAAATCGACCAATAGCTCCCCTTCTAAGGTTGCAGAAAATAACAAGGTTTGTTTTCGCCAACGGGTTTCAGCTGCAATTTTTTCCGCATCTTGCCCAAATCCCATTTGTAACATTCTATCGGCTTCGTCAAAAATCAGCATTTCAACGGAACGGCAATCAAAATTTTCTTCCTTAATGTATTGCAATAAACGACCAGGCGTAGCCACCACTAAATCTTGATTGGTATTGAATACATCGCCGTGATTTTGATACGCCACACCACCTGTAATTGTCGCAATATTTAAATGGGTGAACTGCGCTAATTCTTCCGCTTGTTCAGCTACTTGCATTGCCAGTTCACGGGTTGGCGTTAATACCAAAATACGCGGCGGGCCTGGTTTACGGCGTGGATAATCCAATAAATGTTGTAGCGCAGGTAATAAAAAAGCAGCAGTTTTCCCTGTTCCCGTTGGTGCAGAGCCTAATACATCACGCTCTTCCATTGCAGCTGGAATGGCTTCCATTTGAATAGCTGTTGGGCGGGAATAACCTTTTTTTTCAAGCGCCTTTAAAAGCTCAGGAGAAAGATCGAATTGTTCAAATTGGGATAAATTCATTATTGTGCGGTTCTTTGTTAAAATTGGCGCGAATTATACCCGAAAAGCACCTAAAAGTGCGGTCAATTTACGAAAAATTTATGAGCGGATTTACCTTTAAACAGTTCCATATCAATCAAAATTCTTGTGCGATGAAAGTCGGCACTGATGGCATTTTGTTAGGTGCTTGGGCTGATGTAAAACATTGTAAAAATATTTTAGATATGGGCAGTGGTACAGGGTTATTGGCTTTAATGTTGGCACAACGAACTGAAGAAAACTGCCAAATTCAAGCTGTTGAGTTGGATCCCATTGCGGCCAAACAAACACAAGAAAACATCAATAATTCAGTGTGGAAAAATCGCATTCAACTTATTCAAACGGATATACAACATTTTTTACAAACCACTGAACAAACTTTTAATTTAATTGTGGCAAATCCACCTTATTTTGAACAAGGTATTGCTTGTAAGAATGAGGAGAGAGAATTGGCTCGTTATACCAAGCAAAGCCACTTAAATTGGTTAGAATGGGCAGCAACGCGCTTATCGGAAAATGGGAGAATAAGTTTTGTTTTGCCTTATGATGCAGGCAAAACGCTTATAAAATCCACCGCACTTTTTTGCATAAAACAGACGAATGTCATTACTAAAGTGGGAAAAACGCCCCAAAGAATGCTACTTACCTTTGCCAAACAGCCAGAAGTTTTAACGCAAGATCAATTGGTGATTTATGATGCGGATAATCAATACACTGAAGCGTTTATTGAATTGACTAAAGACTTTTATTTGAAATTTTAAAGGGGAGAAAATTCTCCCCTTGAACTGATAAAAAGCGCTTAATTACCATTCATAACCATAAGCCGCTCCAACCATAACATCTTTCTTACCTGACATATTGGATGCTCCACTAAATTTAACAATATGTTTACCATTATCTGCCAAACGAGAATATCCAACTGCTAAAGCTTGTTCTCCACGATAATACGTGGTGGCGGTACTTATAGATGATCTACCTGAAGTATGTGGCTGAGGCAGCAAACCCATTGCACCCGCAATAGCAACTCCTCGACGTCCGCGACGATCAACTTCATCCATTTTATTGTTTAATTGATTAATTGAACGTGTATTTTGTGCCACAGATTGATTAGTTTCATATAATTGCTGACCATTTACCGCCTCTTTTGATATTGCAGAAATCTCACCAGCAGCCACATTCACTACTTTATTTCCTCCATTATTTAAGCCGTTTTCAGTAATAGAAACAGTTTTATTGCCTGTATTAATGGTTACGCCATTGGTGTTCATAACTGTATTGCCAGTGTGGACTTCTTTAACATTAACGATGTCATTTGGTGTAAGGTTATTACCATCTCTGCCGTCTCTGCCATCTCTACCGTTTTGTCCATCTTTGCCATCTCTACCGTTTTGTCCATCTCTGCCGTCTCTACCATTTTGCCCTTTCAAATCAGGATTAGTTTTAATAGCATCGCTATCTAATTCCATAAATAGAACCTGATTATTCTTTTCATCTCTTTTTAGCGATGCTTTTAAGCCATTACCAAAAGAAAAACGAAGATTCGTTAAATTAAACGGTGTACCTAGTTGTGTAAGTGGTGCGCCAATATTAAAGTTAGCACCATTAACACTTCCGCCGTTATAGAACTGTACAGGCGCGGCAGCCAAGGCTTTTAATTGTGCCACATTCACTGCATCAGTATCTTCTGAACCCGCAGCGACATTTGTGATTTGGCGAGTGATACCTAAATCAGAATTACCTACAGATACTGCACCAGCAGAACTTCTCCAAGTATTGGCGTCATTGTAGTTGGCTTGAATCTCTGCTAGTGCCAATTTTTTAGCTGCAATGGCATCATCACGATTCTTACGCATCTTTGTCGTCGTTTCAGAAGCCTTATTACGAATATCTTCAGTTTTGCCATATAAACGGTCATATTCTGATACCTTTAAGGTTTCATTATACGAAAAAATCTTCTCGTCTAATTCAATAATCTTTGCTCGTAAGTTGTTATAAGCTTCTAATTTCTCAGTTGATAAAACAGTACTCATATCTTTTAGTAGCGTTTCTGGTTTAGTCGCATTATATGCTGTAGATGCATAGCCTAATGGATCAAAACCAATTACATCGCTTTTTGTATTTGCTAAGGAGTTATCCCCTAGGGCTACTGTCGAATCAAATGTAGCCATAGCACTTGGACCAAGAGCGACAGAATTAACGCCCGTTGTTTGAGCTCCTGTACCAACAGAAACAGAATTCACTGCTTTTGTTTGTGCCCGATACCCAAAAGCAACACTATTGTTATACAATGATTCTGATTCTGAACCAATAGCATTAGAGTAGAGCCCACGAGCATGAGCGTGAAGACCAATGGCATTAGAACCATATCCCCATGCACCATGTTGATGATCTTTTGTATCATTTTGTACACCAATTGATACTGAATAATGACCTATCGCCCTTGAATGAGTCCCTAGAGCTGACGAAAAGGTACCTTGTGCATGTGATGATGTGCCAATAGCTGTACCATAAGCCCAGATTCGTCCATCAATTTCATCTGTATTTGCATGAGCACCATTACCGATGGCTGTAGCACCTGTTGGCTCTTTTTTTGATCCAGATTTACCTGTTACTGCTCCTGCACCAACAGCAGTATTACCTGAATAAACTCCTCCGTCATGATTCATTGAATCTGCACCAATGGCAATAGAAAGACCCGCTTGAGAACTCGCATTCCGACCGATAGCAATAGAGCCTCTAAAATCAGAATCACCTATTTTCACTTTAGCGCCTGAACCAATAGCGACAGCTTCTGTCATCCCTGCATTAGAACCATATCCTAGTGCTATAGATGTATAGCCCATAGCTTTCGCAGCTGATCCGATAGATGAGCTAAAGTCACCTGTCGCTTCTGCTGCAAAACCATTTGCTAATGCTTGTTTTCCCGTCGCCTTAGCCTTATATCCTGTTGCGATACTTGCATAGTTAGTTGCTTTTGATTCAGCACCTAGCGCAACAGAATAGGAACCAGAAGCTAATGATTCATCACCAATCGCAATAGCTTTTCCTCCTGTTGCACCAAATGGGTTGGCTAACCCAAAACGAGCTAATTCTGGATTATTTGGATGTAATTTTTTTTGTTCATTAAGTTTTTTACGTGCTTCCGCAACACTTTTTGCATAAGCAATAAAATCATCACGTTTTTTCTTATCTTGAATAAGTTGTTTGAGTCGGGCGTCATCTTTAATAAGTTCTGCTAGTTTTGTTTCACCCTGTGTTGCATTAGTAAGTTCAGAAATGATCGTTTCATCGGTGATATTGCTTTTAATCGTACTATCATAATTCAGAAATTCTCTTAATTTATTTGGATCATCATAGAATTTCTTCATTTCTTTTTCACTGGTATGCACACCAATCGCAATTGCTCGTTCTCCTACCGAATAAGCATCTGCGCCAACTGCAATACCATATTGATTAGTTGCCTCCGCGTATGCACCTAACGCAGTTGTATTAATTTCGGTGGCTTGAGAATTTGTCCCCATAGCTATTGTATCAGTTTTAGTAGCTTTGGCGCCTAAGCCTATCGCGGCTGAATTACTGCCACTGGCTTCAGAATTCACTCCCACAGCAGTAGATTGATTGCCTGTTGCTTGTGTATTCATACCTACAGCAGTACCAGATAATGCCGCTTGAGAGTTTTTTCCCACAGTTGCACTACCGTTAATATTTTCGCCCATTTTTTGTTCTAATTGGGTAATTCGACTAATTAACGTGTTGTATTCTTCTTGTGTGAGAGTGATATTATCTGCCCATGCTGGAGCACTTAAAGCAGAAAAGAGAGAAAGGGAAATAAGAGAAATTTTTGCACTAAAGTGCGGTTGATATTTATTGTGTTTTGCAAAATTATTGCCTGTAGGATTGTATATCATTGATTATTCCTTATTTAATGACATTTGTTACAAACTTCGCTGTTGTTATATAAAAAGTGTACAAATTATATACACACCTATGAACAGAAATCAATGAAGTCATTGGAAATATAAAAACTGCATGATCTGTATCAAGGATGAATATACTCTAGGCTAGTTTTAATTCTATACTTTAAGGGAAATAGACACTTCACCAAAGGTTAAACTATTACCATAGTTAGCAATAAATATATCTATGCCAAACTAAAAGTTCACTTAAAATACCACTTCGCTAACAATACACCCGCATTCACTGCAATGTTTAAGCCTGATTTAATTGGACTTGCGAGCGTTAAACGTACTTGTGTGTCTTCTGGCGTCGCTAAACTTTCCGTAGAACTTTCACTTAGCACAAAAGCCACTTTATTTTTTAACCGCACTTTATCCAACGGCTCGCCTTGTTTATTGTGCGATACGTGAATAATTTGATAGCCTGATTTGCGCAATTGCATTAAAGCTGAATCGATATAATCCGTTTCTAACACTCGAATATATTCTGCGCCACCTTCTGCTACGCGCATTGAGGCTGCCGAATACAGATTTTCCACATTATCGGCGACAATATTTTTCACGCCAAAATAAGCACAAGTACGCAATACGCCACCAATATTTTGCGCATTATTCACGTTGTCTAATAGCACTAAACAATCCTCTTCACGAGGAATATCCAAATACCCTTGCAACGTGAAAGCACGCGGTTTCTTCACCAATAAGCAAATGCCACCATGATGTTCTGTTCCGCTCACTCGAGCTAATTCTTCACTATCTACAACATGATAAGCCTTCTTGTTTTCGGCTAAATAACTCAATACCTCGCCAATTTTGTGTGACATTTGTACGGTTGCCCACAATCGAACAATACTTTCAGGGCGTTCTGCAAATAAAGCTAAACAGGCATTTTCACCGTAAACCTTCATTTCTTCCGCACGGTTTTTCTTAATTTTTTCAGGCGCACGAGGAGAAAGCGCACCCGTTTTCTTTTCTTTTGTTTTATAAACCGTACCCGTACTTTTTATCGTCACTTGAACTTTAGATTGTTCTGTATTTTTATTTGATGGCGCACGAGATAAAGAAAGTTGCGTAATTTTAGTTTCTCTCACTTCTTGTTTATCACGAGAAAACCGAGATTTTTCGTTTCTATTTCCATTAAATTTATCATTAGAGTGCGGTCGATTTTGAGTTGGTTTTTCTCTGTATTTTTCACCTACTGATCGCTCTTGGAAGGATCTGCCGGCGGATTGAAAAGACGATTTGCGCTTGTCGTTCATAGGGTTTCCCTGAGTAAAAATGAATATTTTTTAGCCAAAAAATGCTAAAATTTGTGAGCATTATAACGAAAAAAAGCCTTTTTTCTATTAATAAGCGCATGAAATATTGTAAACTAACGCACTAGTCTTTAATCACGAGATGGATTATGTTAATCAATAAAACCAAACGAGCTGAACAAAATTTAAATAATTTGCCATTCCTTGCTTTGCAAGCTGAGCAAATTGAATTTTTGGGTAGCCCGGCTGAATTTAAAACTCAAATTATTGAATTAATCAGAAACGCAAAAAAACGTATTTATGTCACCGCACTTTATTGGCAAAAAGATGAAGCGGGGCAGGAAATTCTCGATGAAATTTATCGCGTGAAGCAAGAAAATCCACACTTGGATGTAAAAATTCTCATAGATTGGCATCGCGCACAACGCAATTTATTAGGGGCGGAAAAATCGGCCACCAATGCAGATTGGTATTGCGAGCAACGCCAAACTTATCAGTTGCCTGATGATCCGAATATGTTCTTTGGCGTGCCAATTAATACACGCGAAGTTTTTGGTGTATTGCATGTCAAAGGCTTTGTATTTGATGATACGGTGCTTTATAGCGGTGCAAGCATTAATAATGTTTATCTTCATCAATTTGAAAAATACCGTTACGACCGCTATCAAAAAATCACTCATGCCGAATTAGCTGATTCGATGGTGAATTTCATCAATGATTACTTGTTAGATTTCAGTGCAGTTTATCCACTTGATGTCACCAACCGCCCTCGCACCAAAGAGATCCGAGGCAATATTCGCGCTTATCGTAAAGACCTTGCACAAAATGGTGAATATTCATTAAAAAGTGCGGTGAAATTACCGAATGTTTTAAGCGTATCGCCACTGTTTGGCTTAGGCGCATCAGGCAATGAATTAAATCAAGTAATTGAAGATTTATTCTTGCAAGTGCAAGAAAAATTGGTGATTTGTACGCCATATTTTAATTTCCCACGCACATTGCAACATAAAATAGCAACATTATTGGAAAGCGGTAAACAAGTAGAAATTATTGTTGGAGATAAAGTCGCAAACGATTTTTACATTCCACCAGAACAACCATTCAAAATGGCGGGGGCGTTACCTTATCTTTATGAAAGTAATCTTCGCCGTTTCTGTGAAAAATTTGAGACTCAAATTGAAAATGGTCAGCTTGTGGTTCGTTTATGGCGTGATGGCGATAATACCTACCACTTAAAAGGTGTGTGGGTAGATGACCGCTATATTTTACTTACGGGCAATAATCTTAACCCTCGAGCATGGCGTTTGGATGCAGAAAATGGCTTATTAATTTACGATCCACAACAACAGCTTTTAGCTCAAGTGGAAAAAGAGCAAAACCAAATTCGCCAACATACAAAAGTATTAAAACATTACACTGAATTAGAAGAATTGAATCAATATCCAGAACCAGTACAAAAACTTTTGAAAAAATTTGCACGAATTAAAGCAGATAAATTGGTGAAAATGATTCTGTAATGCTGAATGATACTTTTTATACCTAATAATAAAGCCTTATAAAAATGATCTGCCCCCAAAAGTTGGACTAAATAACCAACTGATTAAGGTGCAGATTTTTTATGGCTATTCAACAATAGTAGTATATCGAGAAAAAATCGTTTAGATGTCGAGCAATGGAAGCTACTTTGGTGATTAAAAACAGAGTGCTACGAGAGAAAATAGTTTGATACTTTTGAGTAGTTCAAAAACGATTCTCGAGTACATTCATTATTACAATCATGAGCGTATTCAATGAGAACTGAAAAGACTAAGCCCTGTGGATTACAGAACTCAGTTCTTGATTTAATACTCTAACTTTTGATAAGCAGATCACATTAGCTGAGCTTTTTCTTTAGAATAATCCTAATTTTTTCATTTGTTCAATGACGGGTTCGACTTGAATCTCTGTCATCAAATTTTTCCCTTTTAGTTTAGTTGCCCAAGGTAGTTCAGATGACGGTTTGCCAAATTCTTTTTGGGCATTTTCTTCATATACTGATACCACGTTATCTAAATTATTATAAGGTGCAGTACGCAAAGGATTGTGATAGGCATACAAGCCAATAACGGGTGTACCTTGTGTTGTCGCAATATGGGCTGGACCAGAATCTGGCGAAAGCACCAAATCAACCTTAGAAATTAAAGCGGTAAGCTGTTTTAGGTTTGTTTTTCCTGCAATATTGGTTGGCGTGAAATGACAAAGTGCGGTAATTTTTTCGACTATTTCTAATTCACGTTTGGCTGGTGAACTGCAGAAAATTACATTGATATTATGCTGATGAGCAATATTGGCAACCTCTGCATAACGTTCGATTAGCCAATCTTTTTCTGCTTTGCTAGAACAAGGGGAAATTAATAAATTTTTACGAGAGAAATCAATAAATTGATCGGCAAATTTATAATCATCTTCTGAGATAGCTAATTCCCATTTCGGCTCTGATTTCGGTACGCCAATATATTCAGAGAAAGCCATAAATCCATCTAATACATGGGGAGATGAGGGATCTGTGATACGACGATTTACAAATAGCCATTGTCCTTCGCGAGAACGTTTTTCTCCAAATCCAATTTTGTATTTAGCGTTAATTCCTAAAGAAAGGATTGATGCACGAAATGCTGTTTGCATATTTAATAGCGCATCAAATTGTTTATTTTTTAGTTTTTTCCAGAGTAATAAAACACCTTTCCATCCCGCTTTTTTATCGTAAGGAATGAGCGTGACATTAGGAATGCCTGAAAGTAAACCCATTTCGGTTTTGCCTACAATCCAAGTAATTTCTGTTTGAGGATAATATGCCTGAATGTGCTGAACCACTGCTAAGGCATGACAGACATCGCCTACAGCTGATAATCGGAGAATACAAAGGGATTTTGGAGCTTCGGTAAAAAGTGGCATTGGCATTCCTTTCTCATTTAACTTGCGCCTATTTTAAAGTAGAATGAGTCCATTTTCTATTCATAACAACATTCCAATGCACCAATTCCAACAAGATAACCAATATTTTATCTTTAATTTTGACCGCACTTTTGAGCAATCAACCGAGTTTTTCCGAGCGGAATTTTGGCAAAAACAAGAGCGAGTGATAGGCAGTGCAAAAGGTCGAGGCATCACTTATTTCTTGCATACAGAAGATTGGTTTGGCGTAAATTGTGCGTTGCGTCATTATTATCGCGGTGGACTTTGGGGTAAACTGAACAAAGATCGTTATCGTTTTTCTACTCTTGAAACTACCCGTAGTTTTGCTGAGTTTCATTTGTTGCAACGTTTGTATGAAGCGGGGTTACCTGTGCCTAAACCGATTGCTGCACGTATTCAAAAAGGCAAGTTAGGTATTTGCTATCAAGCGGATATTTTGACCGAGAACATCGAAAACGCGCAGGATTTAACCGCACTTTTACAAGCACAAACATTGCCAAAAGAAACTTGGATGCAAATTGGTCGTTTGATTCGAAAACTACATGATTTACAGATTTGCCATACAGACCTGAATGCACACAATATTTTGCTTCAACAAACTGAACAAGGGCAAAAATGTTGGTTGATTGACTTTGATAAGTGCGGTGAAAAATCTGGAGATTTTTGGAAAGTGCAAAATCTGAATCGTTTAAAACGTTCCTTCGAAAAAGAAATTGAACGAATGAATATTCAATTTACTGAGCAAAACTGGGCTGATTTAACAGCAGCTTATTATCAATAAAAGGACTGATTATGAAACAAAAAATCGTACTTGCTACAGGCAATAAAGGCAAAGTGAAAGAAATGGCTGATGTCTTGTCTGATTTTGGTTTTGAAGTGATTGCGCAAACAGATTTAGGCATTGAAAGCCCGGAAGAAACAGGCTTAACTTTCGTCGAGAATGCGTTATTAAAAGCACGCTATGCATCAGAAAAATCAGGTTTGCCAGCTATTGCAGATGATTCAGGCTTGGTGGTTTCCGCACTTAATGGTGCGCCTGGTCTGTATTCTGCACGTTATGCTGGTGAAGAGGGCAATGATGCTAAAAACCGTGAGAAATTATTGGTAGAGCTTGCTCATGTTGCACACGATAAACGCCAAGCCAAATTTGTGAGCTGTATCGTGTTTTTACAGCATCCAACAGATCCATCCCCAATTATTGCCGAAGGTGAGTGTCATGGTGTGATTGGTTTTGAAGAAAAAGGTGAAAATGGTTTTGGTTATGACAGTTTATTCTTTAGCCCAGAACAAGGTTGCACATTTGCTGAATTAGAAACCGCTGAGAAGAAAAAAATTTCTCATCGTGCACGAGCATTGAAAGTATTAAAAAGTAAGTTATAAGCCAGTTAAATTACAATGATAAAAGGCACGCATATTTTTATATGTGTGCCTTTTTATATGGATTTTACCTATAGCGGAAAAGCAACATTATTCAGCATGTTCACTTAAAAAACCGCCACTTTGATGATTCCAAAGTTTAGCGTACAGACCATTACGCTCCAGTAATTCAGCATGGGTACCTTGTTCAACAATTTGCCCTTTATCAAGCACAATCAGGCGATCCATTGCGGCGATGGTGGATAAACGATGGGCAATGGCAATCACAGTTTTATTTTCCATCATCTTATCGAGACTTTCTTGTATTGCCACTTCTACTTCTGAATCCAGCGCGCTTGTGGCTTCATCTAACAATAGAATTGGCGCATCTTTTAACATGACACGAGCAATAGCAATGCGCTGACGCTGACCACCAGAAAGTTTTACACCTCTTTCACCCACATGGGCATCGTAGCCTTTTCTGCCTTGAGCATCAGTGAGGAGTGGAATGAAATCAGCGGCTTCTGCTCGTTCAGCTGCTAAAACCATTTCTTCATCTGTGGCATTAGGTCGTCCATAAATAATATTGTCACGAACAGAGCGATGTAGCAGCGAAGTGTCTTGAGTCACTAAGCCAATTTGGCGGCGTAGGCTTTCTTGTTGCACATCTAGTACATCTTGCCCGTCAATGGTAATCGCACCTTGTTGTGCTTCATAGAAACGCAGCAACAAGTTCACAATTGTAGATTTTCCAGCACCAGAACGGCCGATCAGCCCGACTTTTTCACCAGGTTTGATGGTGAGATTGAAATGATTGAGCAATGGTTTTGTCGGATCATAAGCAAAGGTAATGTCGTTAAACTTAATTTCCCCTTGTGTCACTTGTAACGGCGATGCTTGAGGTTTATCTATAATAGTGTGAGGTTTGGTTAAAGTATTCATTCCGTCGTTTACGGTTCCGATATTCTCAAACAAACGGGCAGATTCCCACATAATCCAACGAGACAGCCCATTTACTCGTAATGCCATTGCCGTTGCCGTTGCTATTGCACCCACGCCAACTTGACCATTTTTCCATAAAATAATTCCGAGTACGGCGGTGCTTAGTGTAAGTAAAATATTAGCTGCATAGGTGAGCGTGTCCAGTGATGTGGCTAAACGCATTTGGGCGTGTACTGTCACCATAAAATCTTCCATGGAACGCTTGGCATAAGCGGCTTCACGTGAACCATGAGAGAATAATTTTACTGTAGCGATATTGGAATAAGCATCTGTAATGCGTCCTGTCATTAACGAGCGTGCGTCCGCTTGTCGTTGTGCAGTTTTTGATAATTTAGGAATGAGGGTTCGTAGGATAAAAACAAAAATCGTAATCCAAGCAATAAATGGCAGTAAGAACCAAGAATCTAATGCTGCGAGAACTAATCCTGATGTAATAAAATATACGATGACATATACAAACATATCCGCAAGTGTGAGCACTGTATCACGAACAGCCAGTGCGGTTTGCATGACTTTGGCAGACACTCTGCCGGCAAATTCATCTTGATAAAAACTCAAACTTTGTCCAAGCATTAAACGATGGAAATTCCAACGTAATCGCATTGGAAATACGCCTTGTAAGGTTTGTAAACGTACGGTAGAGGCTAAAAATCCCCACATGATGCTAACAAGTAATAGGGCAGCCATACCAATTAATAAATGACCTTTTTCTTGCCATAATGTCTCAGGCGTGAATGTTCCTAACCAATCTACAAGCGTTCCCATAAATTGGAATAATACGGCTTCCATTACACCAGTACCCACCGTTAGCACTGTCAGTAAGAGAATCCAGCCTTTCATTCCTTCCATGCTAGACCAAATAAAGCGCAATAAACCTTTTTTAGGTGTTGTTGGATTACCTTCCGGATAAGGATTTAAACGGTTTTCAAACCACGAAAAAATTTTATTAAACATATCTTTTCCTTAAAAAGAAAAGGCAACAGATGTTGCCTTTCAAAAAACTTGGCGATTATAGCGCAAAAATTCTCCAATTTATAGGCTGGCAGATTTTCTGTATTGGCTTGGTGAGAGTTGGTAGTAATTTTTGAAGGCTTTACTAAAATGCGCCTCCGATTGATACCCAACTTCTAAAGCAATAGCAAGTACGGATTGTTGGGATTGCTTTAATAAAAACGCTGCCGATTGTAACCGCACTTGAGTAATAAAACGCCCTGGCGACATACCAAGTTGTTGTTGAAAAACACGAATAAAGTTTGCACGAGACATTGCAGAAAGATCAGATAATTGTTCAATTCGCCAATCTTCTTGAGGGCGTTGTAATATCGCACCTAGCACCGCATTTAATCGCTTGTCTTGCAACGCGAGTAGCACACCGCCTGTAATTAAATTCTCTTGAATCGCATGGCGTAAAATATAAATTAAAAGCACATTCGAAAGTGCATCGACGACTGATTTTGTACCTGCATCGTTTTTTTGTGCTTCTTGTAAAAAAAGCTGAACCAAAGGATGAATCGGTGTATCACATAAATTGAGATGCAAATATTCAGGCATAGAAGCTGTGAGGAGAGCATCTTGCTGATAATAAAATGCACCGCAGAACATTTTTAAATCAGGTGTACCTTGCCCTACTTGATATAATTCAAATGTACCTTGCCAGCTTTTTTTCAATGACGCGTCCTTTGTTTTATCAGACGAATGACGCATAAAGTGCGGTTGATTTTGGGGAAGGAAAAAGATATCACCTTCCTTTAAATGAAATTGCTTTTGTCCGAGTGTAAGCCAGCATTCGCCTTGTTCAATAAGATGGAATACGCCTTTTCCTGCATCTTTTTCTTGATGGGCAACTTGCCATTCACCTTGAAATTCACAGCGAATATTAATTTCCCCACGCACTTGTGCTAAATGGATGAGTTTATCTAAATAATCCATAATGAGATGTTAGCGATAAAAATTGAGATAAATAAGCAAGTATCATAATCCAATCTGTCTATAATTTGCCACACCAGTTCGTTATTAATTCAATATATTTAGGAGAACATTATGTTTGCAGATTGGAAAGAAGAAACATCACACGTTAAAAAATCATTTGGTGCGTTAGGTAAACAATATCCAAAAATGTTACAAGCTTACCAAGCATTAGGTGCAGCAGCGGCAGAAGGCAATGTGCTTGACGCTAAAACTCGAGAACTTATCGCATTAGCAGTTGCTGTAACAACTCGTTGCGAAAGCTGCATTAGCGTACACGCAGAAGAAGCTGTAAAAGCAGGTGCAAGTGAAGCTGAAGTCGCAGCAGCATTAGCAATGTCTATCGCATTAAATGCAGGTGCTGCTTATACTTATTCTTTACGTGCATTGGAAGCATATAACGTACAGAAAGGTTAATTACCCGTCATTCCATAGAGTTAAGTTAATTAAAATTTTAATCTGCCCCTAAAAGTTGGACTAAATAACCAACTGATTAAGGGCAGATTTTTATGGCTAAATACAATTAATCCGTCAAGCAATAAGTTATTAGTTATTAGTTTTTATCTTCAAAACGGTAAAATATCTTACTTACTGGCAACCTATTCAACTTACTGAATAAGCATCAGATAATTGAAGAAAGTAATTTAACCGCTACGATGGAAAACTGTTTAAAACTTTCAAACAACTAGAAAAAACAATTCACAATACATTGCTTGTTAGAATTATAAGCATATTGGACATTATAACTAATCTGTAGATTACCCAGTTCAATCCTTGATTTAATAATCTAGCTTTTTAGGGAAAAATCACTTTTACTCTTGCGTATTATTCATCATCTAAATCTAAGGGCTCTTGCGAAAGTATAATTCCTGTCAGATCTGCGTAAATATAATCTTCTGGGAAAAAGGTTACGCCACCAAAGTTCACTGGAATATCGCTCTCACCGGCAGTGCTTTCATCTGCACTGACTGGAATTGGCGCAAGGGCATGAATACCAATATCGAGGTTTTCTAATTGCTGAATTTGGCGTACTGCACCATATACAATAATGCCTTCCCAACCATTATCAACAGCAAGTTGAGCCAATTCTGCATCAATCAAACCACGGCGTACCGCACCACCGCCATCAATAACAAGCACTCGACCTTCACCGTTTTCTTCTAATACTTCAGCAATTAATCCATTACTTTCAAAGCATTTTACCGTAGTGACTTTACCGTAAAAATTACTTACGCCACCAAAGCTTGAAAAAATTGGCTCCACTACATCTACTTGTTCTGCATAAAGATCGCAAAGTTCTGAAGTATCAATAAACATAACTTTCCCCTATCGATTGTTGAAATTTTGTTTGCTTTAGTATATGCCGATTTAGCCGATAAGCAAGCCTAAACTAAACAAGATATTGATTAATAACGAAATCATAGACATTTGAGCCAACATTGGACGCAATTCACTTGGCTGCTGACTGCGATAAACAAAGATCGCATGTTTAGCTAACAATGGCATTGCCAATACAAATAAATAATTTGTCCAAGAGATGGCCGTTGCTACCGCAAATGCTAAATAACATAGGGCGGCCACACTTAATAAAATACAATGATAAACACGCCCTTTATACGCACCTAAACGGACGGCTAGGGTATTTTTGCCCGCTTTCGCATCCTGTTCAATATCGCGTAAATTATTGATATTTAATACCGCACTCGCCAATAAGCCAGAACCAATAGCAGGCAAAATAATGTGGCTATCAATACTGTGAGTTTGCAAATAATAAGTGCCACCAACACCAAGCAAACCAAAAAATACCAATACAGAAATATCGCCCAATCCCATATAGCCATAAGGTTTTGCCCCAACCGTATAAGTAATGGCTGCAACAATAGCTAAAATGCCAAGCCCAGCGAAAGCGAATAAATCCGAGAGAGTTTCATAAGCAATACCAATCAAGAAACTTCCTGAAAGAAAACTTGCCACCACCATTAGAATTAATCCCCATTTCAGTTCTTTTGCTGAAATGGCGCCTTTTTGAATGCCACGTAATGGCCCAATACGCTCTTCAGTATCTGAACCTTTTTGATGATCCCCATAATCATTGGCAAAATTAGAAAGCACCTGCAATAAAATTGTTGTGAGTAAACAAAGCGCCATTACAAGCCCATTAAAACCTTGTGGATTCGCCCAATAACCTAATGCCGAACCCGTGAAAATCGATGCCAACGCTAAGGGCAAAGTTTTCGGTCGGGCCGTTTCCCACCACATTTTCAATTTTTCATTTGTCATTTTTTTTTGACCGCACTTTTGATTACAATAAGCCGCGTATTCTACACTAAGACACCCAATTTATGAATGATTTAACCTTATCGCCTATCGCCATTATCCACACACCTTATAAAGAAAAATTCTCCGTACCACGCCAACCTAATTTAGTTGAAGACGGTGTAGGCATTGTAGAACTCTTACCGCCGTATAATTCGCCTGAAGCTGTGAGAGGATTGGAACAATTCAGTCACCTTTGGTTAATTTTTCAGTTCGACCAAATCCAACAAGGAAAATGGCAACCCACCGTACGCCCTCCGCGGTTAGGCGGTAATCAACGAGTTGGCGTGTTTGCTTCGCGCGCAACGCACCGCCCAAATCCTATCGGTTTATCCAAAGTCGAATTACGTCAAGTAGAATGTATCAACGGTAATGTTTTTCTCCATTTAGGTGCGGTGGATTTAGTGGATGGCACGCCGATTTTCGATATCAAACCCTATATTGCCTATGCGGATAGTGAGCCAAATGCGCAATCGAGCTTTGCTCAAGAAAAACCACCTGCAAAATTGACTGTTGAATTTACCGAGCAAGCCAAAAGTGCGGTAAAAAAACGAGAAGAAAAACGACCGCACTTAAGTCGTTTTATTCGCCAAGTGCTAGAGCAAGATCCTCGTCCAGCCTATCAACAAGGTAAACCGAGTGATCGTATTTATGGTATGAGTTTGTATGAATTTAATGTGAAATGGCGAATTAAAGCAGGTACACTGAATTGTGTAGAAGTGATTGAAATAGAAAAAGACAAATAGATGTAATATGTAAATAAGGCAGGGAATCCCTGCCTTAGTCGATTTAAATGCCTTATTTTAGGAAAAACTGCCCTTTAGCTAATTTAATAACTGTCATTAGAACTAATAAGCCAATCATTAAATTCGAGAAAACAAAGGCAAAAATAGACACGCCTTGTAAAACATTACCATCATAGAAAGCGATAGCACTGTTTGCCATAGACGCCAATCCGAATGAGAATCCCCATAAGCCAATGTTAAGTCCTTTTTCCACAATCCAAGGGAATAATCGCAATAAGAAAAATAATTGCAAGAATCCATATCCCCAAAGGATTTTAACTAAAGTATCCACTTCGCCATGATTGAGTGACAAATAAGCGGATGCGCCCACAAATGCAGGGGCCAGAATAATGCCCATTGTGGCTCTAAATGGCGGCTCAAGAGATGAAATTCGCAAATGTTGTAATAATACGGGCTCAAAAATAATCCATGCAACCATTCCAGCACCGAAGAACAAATAACCTAAATCATGGTAACCAAGTAATGCCAATGAACTTGCACTTGTGAAATTTGCCGCTACCGCAGGCAAATAAAACGGAGGACGAGTAGATTTTTGTTCAAATACACCACCTTGCCATAATTCACTGATACGCAATGATGAGAAAAGTAACTGTCCTACAGTACCAACCCAAATCATCACTTCAGCTATTAAAGGATTCCAACGATAAATAATATCGCCCACTAACATGGTTGTAATAGGAATCAACGCAATAAAGGAAAAGCGAACTGGGCAATGATACTCTGCACGAACTTCATCAAAGTAATAACGAAGTTTATACGCATACATTAAAATAAATAAAATCCAGACCGCACTTGCTACGATGCCAAGAACATCACTTACCATTCTTGCAGCAGGAAATAAGTTTTCTAGATGAAGCCAAGCCAAAGATAAAGCGGCTAAACCAAGAGGAATACCGAAATATCCCGTTGGAAGAGGAAAAGGTTTTGTTGTACTCATAATATTATCCTTATTTTGAAAAATTTGAGCGAAGTGTAGCACAGCCATCAACAACAGACTTTTCTAAAAATCTCAAATTTTTGTGAAATTTCTATAAAGAAACACACTTATTGTTCTGGAATAAAATGTCTACTAATTTTCATACAAATAAAAAACCCGAACTTTCATTCGGGTTTTCTTATATAGGGAATTAATTATTCCGCATCATCTGCCATATTAAGCATTTCAGCTAAGTTTGCACTTGCATCGTCTGCAGTCATGACAAATTCATCAGCGATAGCAGCTTCATCTTCTTCAGATAATTTCGCTACGACATCATCTACTAAACGATGTTTGTGACGATTTTGATGATACGCAAAACCTGTACCTGCAGGAATTAATCGACCTACGATTACGTTCTCTTTCAATCCACGTAATTCATCACGTTTACCTGCCACTGCTGCTTCGGTAAGAACACGAGTAGTTTCTTGGAACGATGCGGCAGAGATGAAGGATTCAGTCGCAAGAGACGCTTTGGTGATACCCAATAATTCGCGCTCAAACTCAACTGGTGGTTTGCCTTCTGCTTCACGTTGACGGTTAACGATTTTCACGCGAGCGACTTCGACTTGTTCCCCTTCAAGGAATTCAGAGTCGTAAGCTTTGGTAATTACCGCTTTACGTAACATTTGACGAACGATAACTTCGATATGTTTATCGTTGATTTTTACCCCTTGTAAGCGGTAAACATCTTGCACTTCGTTCACGATGTATTCAGTTACTGCACGCACGCCACGTAAACGTAAAATATCATGTGGTGTTTCAGCACCATCAGAAATTACGTCACCACGTTGTACCATCTCACCTTCAAATACGTTGAGCTGACGCCATTTTGGAATCATTTCTTCGTAAGTTTCACCTTCCGCAGGAGTAATTAATAAACGGCGTTTACCTTTGGTTTCTTTACCGAAAGATACGATACCAGAAATTTCAGCCAAAATAGCAGGCTCTTTTGGTTTACGCGCTTCAAATAAATCCGCAACGCGTGGTAGACCACCGGTAATATCTTTAGTACCCACGGATTCTTGCGGAATACGTGCTAATGGTTCACCCACTTTTACTGCTGCGCCATCGTCTAAACTTACGATTGCTTTACCAGGTAAGAAGTACTGTGCAAGAACATCAGTTTCAGGTAAGAAAATATCGTTGCCATTTGCATCAACCAATTTAATGGTTGGACGTAAATCTTTACCAGCTGTAGCACGTTCACCCACATCTTGAACCACGATTGATGATAAACCTGTTAATTCATCAGTTTGACGCGTTACAGTTAAGCCATCAATAATATCAACGAATTTCACAAAACCAGATACTTCAGAGACAACTGGCATTGTATGTGGATCCCAATTTGCGATAGTTTCACCAGCCGTTACATCTTGACCGTCACCTTTGCTTAACACCGCACCGTAAGGCACTTTATAGTGTTCTTTAGTACGACCAAATGCATCGGTAATAGTTAATTCAGTATTACGAGATGTTAATACTAATTTACCTTCATCATTAGTAACGAATTTCGCATTCATTAAATGTAATGTACCAGTGTTTTTAACTTGTACACTAGATTCTTTCGCTGCCGCAGATGCCGCACCACCGATATGGAACGTACGCATGGTTAACTGTGTACCCGGCTCACCGATAGATTGAGCAGCAATAACACCCACAGCTTCACCTTGGTTAATTAAATGACCACGCGCAAGATCACGACCATAACATTTCGCACATACACCAAAATCAGTATCACAAGTTACAACAGAACGTACTTTTACGCTGTCTACAGAGTTTGCATCCAACACATCACAGAGTTTTTCATCTAATAACGTGTTACGAGGAATTAATACTTCTTCTGTACCTGGTTTTAAAATATCTTCTGCCGCTACACGACCTAACACTAATTCACGAAGTGGCACTTTTTCATCACCACCTTCGATTAATGGGGTCATGACTAAGCCTTCGTGCGTACCACAATCATCTTCTACGATCACTAAGTCTTGTGCTACATCAACTAAGCGACGAGTTAAGTAACCTGAGTTCGCGGTTTTTAATGCGGTATCCGCTAAACCTTTACGCGCACCGTGGGTTGAAATAAAGTACTGTAATACGTTCAAACCTTCACGGAAGTTCGCTGTAATTGGAGTTTCGATGATCGAACCATCTGGACGAGCCATCAAACCACGCATACCTGCTAACTGACGAATCTGTGCTGCGGAACCACGCGCACCAGAATCAGCCATCATAAAGATACTGTTAAAGGATGCTTGTTTTTCAGGATTACCTTCGCGATTGATGACTTCTTCTTGAGATAAATTTTCCATCATCGCTTTCGCTACGCGCTCATTCGCCGCGGCCCAAATATCGATTACTTTATTATAGCGTTCGCCAGCAGTCACAAGACCTGATTGGAATTGCTCTTGGATCTCAGCCACTTCTTCTTCCGCTGCAGAAATAATTTCGTATTTCTTCGCTGGAATTTCCATATCATCAATACCAACTGATGAACCAGAACGTGCCGCATAAGCAAAACCGGTATACATAATTTGGTCTGCAAACATTACCGCTTCTTTTAAACCTAAACGACGATAAGCTTCGTTAATAAGTTTAGAAATGGCTTTTTTACCTAATGTTTGGTTGAACAATGAATAAGGCATACCTTGTGGTGCAATCATCCATAAAATCGCACGACCGATAGTTGTATCAGTCAGCGTGGTTTTCGCATCAAATTCACCAGCTTCATTCTTCACATATTCAGTAATACGTACTTTCACGCGAGAATGTAATTCGGCTTCACCTGTACGATATGCTTTTTCAGCTTCGCGCGGATCTTGCAATAACATACCTTCGCCTTTACCGTTCACTTTTTCGCGGGTCATATAGTAAAGACCTAATACCACGTCTTGTGATGGAACGATAATCGGATCACCGTTTGCTGGCGAAAGAACGTTGTTGGTTGACATCATTAACGCACGCGCTTCTAATTGAGCTTCAAGCGTTAATGGAACGTGTACCGCCATTTGGTCACCATCGAAGTCCGCGTTGAACGCCGCACAAACGAGTGGGTGTAATTGAATCGCTTTACCTTCGATTAAAATCGGTTCAAATGCTTGGATACCCAAACGGTGAAGTGTTGGCGCACGGTTCAATAGAATTGGGTGTTCACGAATAACTTCTGCAAGAATATCCCAAACGATCGCATCTTCACGCTCAACCATTTTCTTAGCCGCTTTGATTGTCGTAGCATAACCACGGCTTTCTAATTTAGCGTAGATAAACGGACGGAATAATTCCAAGGCCATTTTCTTCGGCAAACCACATTGGTGTAAGTGCAAGTATGGACCAACAGTGATTACAGAACGACCTGAATAGTCAACACGTTTACCTAATAAGTTTTGACGGAAACGACCTTGTTTACCTTTGATCATATCCGCTAATGATTTTAATGGACGACGGTTAGAACCCGTGATTGCACGGCCGCGGCGACCATTATCTAATAATGCATCAACAGATTCTTGTAACATACGTTTTTCGTTGCGCACAATAATATCTGGCGCAATTAAATCTAATAAACGTTTTAAACGGTTGTTACGGTTGATTACACGACGATATAAATCGTTCAAATCTGAAGTCGCAAAACGACCACCGTCTAATGGTACTAATGGACGTAAATCTGGTGGAAGAACTGGTAATACAGTCATCACCATCCACTCTGGTTTATTACCAGATTGAACAAATGCTTCTAATAATTTTAAGCGTTTAGTAATTTTTTTACGTTTAGTTTCAGAATTAGTTTCTTGTAATTCTTCACGTAATTTTTCACATTCAACTTCAAGATCCATACCTTTTAAGAGGTCTTGAATCGCTTCAGCACCCATTTTCGCTTCGAATTCATCTTGCCAGCGATCTTCAGCATCAAGGTATTGTTCTTCAGTTAATAACTGGCCGCGCTCTAAGTCCGTCATACCTGGCTCGGTCACGATGTACATTTCAAAATAAAGTACACGTTCGATATCACGCAATGGCATATCTAAAAGTAAACCAATACGAGACGGCAATGATTTTAAGAACCAAATATGTGCAACTGGCGATGCAAGTTCAATGTGGCCCATACGTTCACGACGAACTTTAGTTTGAGTGACTTCAACACCACATTTTTCACAAATCACACCACGGTGTTTTAAACGTTTATATTTACCACATAAACATTCGTAATCTTTTACAGGCCCGAAGATACGCGCACAGAAAAGACCATCACGTTCAGGTTTGAACGTACGGTAGTTAATGGTTTCAGGTTTCTTCACTTCACCAAATGACCAAGAACGGATCATATCTGGGGAAGCTAACCCAATTTTAATCACATCAAAATCTTCACTGGTTTTTGACTGTGCTTTTAAAAACTTAACTAAGTCTTTCACAAATGTTCTCCTGTCGGAGTTAAAGGTTTAAAGTGCGGTTAAAAATTTCGATGTTTTTCCACCGCACTTCGGCGATTTTTCTTTCGTAAAGCGAGTGAAGCAGAAATTCTTCACTCCCCTACTGATTACTCTTCGTCTAACTCGATATTTAAACCAAGTGAGCGGATTTCTTTCATAATTACATTGAAAGATTCCGGTGTGCCTGGGTCCATGTGTTGGTTACCACTTACGATGTTTTTATACATCTTCGTACGACCATTCACATCATCCGATTTCACCGTTAACATTTCTTGTAAGGTATAAGCTGCACCATATGCTTCAAGTGCCCATACTTCCATCTCACCGAAACGTTGGCCACCGAATTGAGCTTTACCACCCAATGGTTGTTGTGTAACAAGGCTATAAGAACCAGTTGAACGAGCATGCATTTTGTCATCAACTAAGTGGTTCAATTTGAGCATGTACATATAACCTACAGTTACTGGGCGCTCGAATTTCTCACCTGTACGACCATCATATAAAGTGATTTGACCTGAAGTTGGTAATCCACCAAGTTTTAATAGCTCTTTGATTTCAGCTTCAGCTGCACCATCAAATACTGGTGTCGCAACCGGTAAACCTTTACGTAGATTTTCAGCTAAGCGCAATACTTCTTCATCTGTGAAGGTACTTAAATCCACTTTTTGTGAGCCATTACCTAAGTCATACGCTTTTTGGATATAACCACGTAATTTTTCCACTTCTTGTTTTTGTTTAAGCATTGCATTGATTTGATCACCAATACCTTTCGCAGCTAAACCTAAGTGGGTTTCAAGGATCTGACCGATGTTCATACGAGATGGTACGCCCAGTGGGTTCAATACGATCTCAACTGGTTGGCCATTCTCATCGTATGGCATATCTTCAACTGGGTTAATTTTCGAGATAACACCTTTGTTACCATGACGACCCGCCATTTTATCACCCGGTTGGATATGACGTTTCACCGCGAGGTAAACTTTAACCACTTTTAACACGCCCGGTGCAAGATCATCACCTTTGATGATTTTCTTACGTTTCACTTCAAGTTTATGTTCAAACTCTTTGCGAAGTTCTTCGTATTGCTCTGCAAGCTGTTCTAATTGATTTTGTTTTTCTTCATCTGCAATGGTTTGTTCTAACCATTTAGTGCGATCTAATTTATCTAATTGCGCGGCATCAGCACCACTAGAAATAAGAAGATTACGAACACGAGCAAATAAGCCAGCTTCTAAAATCTCTAACTCTTCAGTTAAATCTTTTTTCGCTTCACGAAGCTGCATTTCTTCAATTTCTAATGCACGTTTATCTTTTTCTACGCCATCACGAGTGAAGACTTGAACATCAATAACCGTACCTGATGTACCGTTTGGCACACGTAATGAAGAATCTTTCACATCAGAGGCTTTTTCACCAAAGATTGCACGTAAAAGTTTTTCTTCTGGGGTTAATTGAGTTTCACCTTTAGGCGTTACTTTACCTACTAAGATGTCACCACCTTTAACCTCTGCACCAACATAAACAATACCAGATTCATCAAGTTTGCTTAACGCAGACTCACCTACGTTTGGAATATCTGCAGTAATTTCTTCTGCACCTAACTTAGTATCACGCGCAACACAAGATAATTCTTGAATATGGATGGTAGTGAAGCGGTCTTGTTGTACAACACGCTCAGAAACTAACATTGAGTCTTCGAAGTTATAACCGTTCCAAGGCATGAACGCCACGCGGATATTTTGACCTAGTGCTAATTCACCTAAGTCTGTTGAAGGGCCATCTGCTAAGACTTCACCACGATTAATTGGATCGCCTAAATTCACACAAGGAATTTGGTTGATACACGTATTTTGGTTAGAACGGGTGTATTTAATTAAGTTATAAATATCGATACCCGCTTCGCCTGCTACAGTTTCGTCTTCATTTACTTTAATAACGATACGAGAAGCATCGACGTACTGAACTGTACCACCACGTTTTGCAACAACCGCAACACCTGAGTCAAGTGCGATTGGTTTTTCCATACCTGTACCAACTAATGGTTTGTCAGCACGTAATGTTGGAACTGCTTGACGTTGCATGTTCGCCCCCATCAACGCACGGTTCGCATCGTCATGCTCAAGGAATGGAATTAATGCAGCCGCGACAGATACCACTTGTTGTGTCGAAACGTCCATATAGTGAATATCTTCAGGTTTATATAAACCTGATTCACCACGTTCACCACGTGCAGTAACGAAAGCATCAGTAAAACGGTTATTTTCGTCTAAGTTTGAGTTTGCCTGTGCAATGATATAGTTTGCTTCATCAATTGCAGATAAGTATTCAATTTCTTCAGTAACTTGACCATCAACTACTTTACGATATGGCGTTTCTAAGAAACCATAATCATTAGTACGTGCAAACGCAGAAAGTGAGTTGATCAAACCGATGTTTGGACCTTCAGGGGTTTCAATCGGACATAAACGACCATAGTGGGTATTATGTACGTCACGCACTTCAAAGCCTGCGCGCTCACGAGTTAAACCACCTGGACCTAATGCAGAAATACGACGCTTGTGCGTCACTTCTGATAATGGGTTGTTTTGGTCCATAAATTGCGAAAGTTGTGAAGAACCAAAGAATTCTTTCACCGCTGCAGAAATTGGTTTTGGATTAATTAAGTCTTGCGGTGTGATTGCATCTAAATCACCTAAAGATAAGCGTTCTTTCACCGCTCTTTCTACACGCACTAAACCAATACGGAATTGGTTTTCCGCCATCTCACCTACACTACGGATACGACGGTTACCCAAGTGGTCAATATCATCCACTTCGCCGCGACCATTACGGATGTCGATCAATTTACGCATTACCGCAATAATATCTTCATTGCTTAAAGTGCCAGCGCCTTCACCTTCTGCGATCGCTAAAGAACGATTAAATTTCATACGACCGACAGCAGATAAATCATAACGCTCTGCAGAGAAGAATAAATTATTGAATAACGCTTCTGAAGATTCTGGTGTTGGTGGTTCCCCCGGACGCATCATGCGATAAATTTCATAAAGCGCACTGGTTTTGTCATAAGTTGGATCTACACGTAGCGTTTCGGAAATATATGGACCGTAATCTAAATCATTAGTAAATAAAGTTTCGATCGTGGTATAACCTGCTTGCGCTAATTTTGCAAGAGTCTCTAAAGAAATCTCACCATTTGCAGGGCAAATAATTTCGCCAGACTCTAAATCAACATAATCTTTCGACGCAACTTTACCTAAAATATATTCAGAAGGTACAACGACTTGTGAAATTTTATCTTTTTCTAATGCTTTGATATGACGTGCGGTAATACGACGACCACGTTCAACATAAACTTTGCCATTTGCTTCAATATCAAAAGAAGCTGTTTCACCACGTAAACGTTCTGGCACTAAAGTCATTAACAATTTATCGCCAGCGATTTCAAAGGTAATTTTATCAAAGAATAAGTTTAAGATTTCTTCAGTGGTATAGCCTAATGCACGAAGAATGATTGTTGCCGGTAATTTACGACGACGGTCAATACGAGCAAATAAGTTATCTTTTGGATCGAATTCAAAATCTAACCAAGAACCACGGTAAGGGATAATACGTGCGTTATAAAGCACTTTACCTGAAGAATGAGTTTTACCTTTGTCAGAATCAAAGAATACACCTGGACTACGGTGTAATTGTGAAACGATAACACGCTCGGTGCCATTAATTACGAAAGTACCGTTATCAGTCATTAATGGGATTTCACCCATATAAACTTCATTTTCTTTAATATCTTTAACTGCGCGTGAAGAAGATTCTTTATCGTAGCTCACTAAACGTAATTTTACACGTAAGCCTGCTGCATAAGTTGATCCACGAATTTGACACTCACGTACATCAAATTCAGGTTCTTCTAAACGATAATCTACATATTGTAATTCTGTATAGCCATTATTGCTTACAATAGGGAATACAGAACGGAATGCCGCTTCTAAACCTTGCTGACCTTCAGGATCTTTTTGAATAAATTTATCAAAAGAATCCAACTGAATGGTTAATAAATAAGGAACATTTAAAACTTGCGGACGTTTACCGAAATCTTTACGAATTCGTTTTTTTTCAGAATAGGAGTAACCCATTGGTTTTCCTCTGCTAACTGTTCAGTGACCTAGCCACAAACTAACTGTGACGTGAATGACCGTTAAAATGACCGCACTCTGAACCTTACTTCTATAGTGGGGTGACAACTCAAATTACATAGGACGACAACTTGAGCAAAACAACGACAAATAACGGTGAATTTATCATTGTATAGATGTGCTTTCTATCAAAACACGGTTAAATTAAACAATAAAAGGTCAAAATTGATTAAAAATCAATCTAAATCTTTGCTAATTTTAAGGCGGTAAATTTTAAATGAATGCAGCTTTCTCGTCAAGTTTAAAACTTATGAATAAATTTTATGAAATAAAAAACCGCACTTTAAAAAAGTGCGGTTTAAAATCTATCAATTCTTTAAATTATAAAGAAGTTTGATCAACAGCAACACCTGCACCCATAGTGGTAGAGATGCTTACTTTCTTGATGAAGATACCTTTAGCTGTAGTTGGTTTTGCTTTGTTTAAAGCTGCCAATAATGCTTGAAGGTTTTCTTTTAATTGAACTTCAGAGAAGTTTGCTTTACCAATAGTGGTGTGGATGATACCGTTTTTATCATTACGATAACGGATCTGACCAGATTTAGCATTTTTAACTGCTTCAGCAACGTTTGGAGTTACAGTACCCACTTTAGGGTTTGGCATTAAACCACGTGGGCCTAATACTTGACCTAATTGACCAACAACACGCATTGCATCAGGAGAAGCGATAACAACATCAAAGTTCATTTCGCCTTTTTTGATTTGCTCTGCTAAATCTTCCATACCTACTAAATCAGCACCAGCTTCTTTAGCTGCATCTGCGTTAGCACCTTGAGTGAACACAGCTACGCGTACTTCACGACCAGTACCGTGTGGTAATACAGTTGCACCACGAACGTTTTGGTCAGATTTACGAGGATCGATACCTAAGTTTACTGCAACGTCAACACTTTCAACGAATTTAGCGGTTGCGAATTGTTTTAATACCGCGATCGCTTCGTTGATTTCGTATGCTTTAGTAGAATCTACGCCAGCTTTGATTGCTTTCATTTTTTTAGTCAATTTAGCCATCGTATTATTCCTCCACCACTAAGCCCATAGAGCGAGCAGTACCAGCAATTGATTTCATTTTGGTTTCGATAGACGCGCCAGTCATATCTGCTGCTTTAGTTTCAGCGATTTGACGAACTTGATCTAAAGTTACTTTACCCACTTTATCTTTGTTCGGTTTACCTGAACCAGATTTGATACCTGCAGCTTTTTTCAATAATACTGCTGCTGGTGGAGTTTTAGTTACGAAAGTAAATGAACGGTCTGCATATACAGTGATAACAACTGGAATTGGTAAACCTTTTTCTAAGCTCTCAGTACGAGCGTTGAATGCTTTACAGAATTCCATGATGTTCACACCTTGTTGACCTAATGCAGGACCAACTGGTGGTGATGGGTTTGCCATACCAGCTGCAACTTGCAACTTAACGTAGGCTTGGACTTTTTTTGCCATTTTAGTTTTCCTCTAATTGGGTAATAACGCTATTAAATAGCTCCCCGATAATTTTCAGTGCAACATTCATTGCACCACACAAAAATATGAGCCGCGAACGGCTCATAATGGGCGCGGATTATATTAAAAGTACGGTTGTTTTTCAAGCACTTCTTAAATCCACTATAAGAAATTATTGTGCATCACCAATTAAGACTGAATCCAATGCAATTTCAATCATATCATTGAATGTTAATTGGCGTTCTTCCGCAGTCGTTTGTTCATGCGTACGAATGTGATCAGATACGGTACAAATCGTTAATGCTTTTGCACCATATTCTGCAGCTACACCATAAATTCCAGCGGCTTCCATTTCCACGCCTAAAATGCCGTATTTTTCCATTACATCGAACATTTCAACATCAGGTGTATAGAATAAATCCGCCGAGAATAAATTACCTACACGAACGGCCTTGCCTTTTGCTTTTGCAGCTAGAACAGCGGCTTGTACCATATCGAAGTCAGCAATAGCTGCAAAATCGTTATCTTTGAAACGAATACGGTTTACTTTTGAATCGGTACATGCACCTAAACCGATAATTACATCGCGCACTTTTACGTCCATACGAACAGCACCACAAGAACCTACACGGATAATTTTTTTCACACCGTATTCGGTGATTAATTCTTTCGCGTAAATAGAGCAAGATGGAATCCCCATACCATGGCCCATAATAGAAATCTTACGACCTTTATAAGTCCCAGTAAAACCAAGCATATTACGAACATTTGTTACTTCTACTGCATCTTGCAAAAACGTTTCTGCAATGTATTTTGCACGAAGTGGATCGCCTGGCATTAAAACAACATCAGCAAATGCACCTTCAGGCGCGTTAATATGTGGAGTCATAATTTTCCTTCCTTTTTTCAAATATAAAAATAAAAAGTGCGGTCATTTTTCACCGCACTTATCCGAGAATTAAAGCGCTGCAGCACCGAGACCAATGAACAAGCCAGCAATCGTTGCACTCATTAAGTTTGCTAAAGTACCCGCGATTACCGCTTTTAAGCCTAAACGAGCAACATCACTACGACGGTTTGGCGCCATTCCACCTAAACCACCGATTAAGATTGCAATTGAGCTGAAGTTAGCAAAACCACAAAGTGCGAAAGTAATAATTGCTTTGGTTTTTTCAGTTAATACAATCGCAGAATCTGGTTGCAAGTATTTTGCAAATTCGAGGTAACCTACGAATTCGTTAACCGCTAATTTCATACCGATCATTTGTCCTGCGATACCCGCTTCGGTACCGTCAGTTACACCGATTAAGTATGCTAATGGTTTAAAAATTAAACCAAAGATAGATTGTAAAGTTACGTCGCCATAGCCGAACCAGCCACCAACGCCACTTAAAATACCGTTAATTAATGCAATTAAACCAACGAATGCGATTAACATTGCACCTACGTTTAAGGCAAGTTGCATACCTGCACTCGCACCCCCCGCCATTGCTTCAAGTACGTTAGTTGGTTTTTCTGAATCATTGTCTTCTGGTTGTTTATCAGAGAATTGTTCTGTTTGTGGGAACATTAATTTCGCAAATAACAAACCTGCTGGTGCCGCCATAAATGACGCAGCGATTAAGTATGTCAATGGCACGCCCATTCCAGCATAACCCGCCATTACTGAACCCGCGATAGATGCTGTACCACCTACCATGATGGCAAATAATTCAGATTGGGTCATATTTTTAATGTAAGGACGAACCACCAATGGTGCTTCAGTTTGACCAACGAAAATATTAGCCGCAGCGGACATGGATTCTGCTTTTGACGTACCCAATGCTTTTTGCAATGCACCACCCAATACTTTAATCACCACTTGCATAATACCAAGGTAATAAAGCACAGAAATTAAGCCAGAGAAGAATACAATAATTGGTAATACTTTCACTGCAAAAATGAAACCTGAAGGTTTGCTTGGATCAGCTAAACCGCCAAATACAAAGTTAATACCTTCGTTACCGTAAGCAATAACATTTGATACTGCATCAGCAGTTGCACCAAGTGCTTGTTTACCTGCTGGCACATATAAAATAAGGGCGGCAAATCCAACTTGGATTGCTAACGCCCCGAGCACGGTTCTGATACTAATCGCTTTACGATTATTGGAAAGTAACACGGCAATAGCGATTAATACGACCATTCCCAAAATGCTGCTTAACACACTCATTTGATTCCCCTAGATTGGTTAAATTAATAAAAAATCGGCTTATTCTACTTGTTTTCTCACAAAAAGTCGGGGGTTTTCACCGCTCTTTTTTGTAAACGACTACAAAATAGTCAAAACCTTGTTAATTCCACATTGACGCGCATAAGCAGCCAATGCATTAGTTTCTTCCGCACTTGGAATATGCGTTGATAACCCAGTTTCATCGCGCGCACCTTTACTATGCACGCGGATAATTTTTAATGCCACATCAGGATAATTTCGTAAAAGTAGCGCAACTTTGCTCACCAAATGTTCAGCATCAAAAAAATGCTTTAAAAAAACTAACCGCACTTCTTCCACTTTATTTACCGGCAACAAGGCAGCCAGATTTTGTAAATTTCGCTCAAGTTTATCGTTTTTTATGTGTAAACGTTCCGGTATCACTTGCTGTGGCACGATTCCTGTTTGATTTTGTCGGTCAAAACAGAGCGTTTGTAAACCTGCGCCTTCTCCTTTCAGATCGAATAAAAATTTATCAGTGACATCGATTAACGAACGAATACGATCAAACTCAAAAAAGCCACTACTATCCAAATAACAGGTTAATCCCTGCGAACGTAAAGCCTCAAAGAGCGGCACCAGTTTTTTGTGATGGATAGTCGGTTCACCGCCTGAAATTGTTACGCCACGAATAAATGGAACCGCCTCCATAACCTGTTCATACAAATACTGCAAACTAACCAATTTCGCATTTTCCGTATAACGAGGAATAGTTTCCGGATTATGGCAATACAAGCAATTTAGCTTGCAACCTTGCAGAAAAATACTCGAACGGTTGCCTTGCCCCTCTACATTTGAAAAAGGAATAATCCGATGTAACGGCACAAAAATCTCAGAAAGTGCGGTCATTTTTCCAATTATTTTTCAGCAGTGACATCTTTTTCATCGCGTAATTGGCGATCAAACACGTTGGTACATTCATCTGTACCCGAGCCATACCAAGTCGTATCGCGTAATGCGACTTCGCCTTTACGGTATTTTTCAACTTCGCTTTTCTTCACCAGATAACCTGTAACACGAATTAAATCTGTATTTTTCAAATAGGTGGTAATGTAGCGATAGCCCAAAGAGAATGCACCATCAATAATATCCACCACCGCATCGCAGTGATCCACATAGGTTTGATCAAAGGCGAATAAATCCCCTGTACCAGATGGGAAATATTTATGGAACGGTGCAGACTGTTTCAAATGCGCAAGTAACGTTGGTTCTTCGCCTACACGAATACGGTGAGCCGGTGCGTTGCGTTTGTCTTCTTCGTGGTTACTTGCGCCAACTTGCGCATGTAATAAATAACGATTGCCAGTGCGTTCTGCATAAACCCCTTCATGTGCATCAGTGATTTCTTTAAGTTTATCCATAATTGCTGTCGCAATTTCATCACCACGAGCACTTTTACCAAAGGTTTCATTTAATCCTTCACATTGCAATAAATGGTTTGCTGCATCTGCCAAGCCCACAATTGCAAACATTCCCGTAAAATTAGTGCGTTTGATAAAGCCTTCTTTTTCGAGGAATGAACTGTTAAAGAAATTACTTTCTTCCACTACAAATTTGTGTCGTTTATCCATCGTTGAAAGAGCACATTTCGCCACACGTGGTAATAATTCATTCAGCATTTCATCCGCACTTTTACACGCGCGAGCAATCGTGCCTAGACGTAAACGCGTTAATGTGTAAGCACCGCCACATTCAGGCAGTGCGTTATAGCAACTTGCTACGCCGTATTCTTCACCTAGATCGGAAATATAATAAGCATCGTTTGCAAAAGATGGTTTAGAAACTAATAAACAGGCTTTTGCTGCAAGTTCAGCAAACTCACGGCTTGTTTTGGATTTATCATAACGAATGGTCATATTCGGTGTTGGCGCTTCAAGCTCAATCACTGCGCGTAAAATCAAGCGGCCCGCTTTCGTATCATAAGGTCCAATATTGGCATGACAGAATGAATCAGGCACAGTTTTGTCGATATGATTTAAGAAACGTTTAATTTTGATGTAGTCTTTTTCTTCATCAGTAATGAAAGGTTCAAGCAATACATCAAGACGGCCAACATAAACGGGATAAGTTGTGATAGATGGTACGTGAGAGTAAAGAATCAATAATCCATCAAGTGCCTCATCAAGATCTTTTGGTGGCGGCAACTCTAAAAATTCACAGCCCTTTTGGATATACACATTGTAATCAGGCAGGATATAACGAGGACGATAAATGGCGTAACCTTCACATAAATCACAGATCATCTGATTCTGTAAAAAGCCCCATTCTTCATCGGTATAACCAAGCAAATCTCGAGGATCAAATAAACGCTCGGCAATATTGCCTAATGTCATTAATTTTTGATGATAAGTCAGATTATTGGCTTTTACAGTATCGAGAATATCTTGAAGTGAAGCTAACATAACGTCCCCCTTTGAAAATGGTTTTATATTGTACGCAATGGTAACAAAATAGACAATTTTGAAAATGTGAGCGAGATCACATTTTCAGAAATAAAAACTGAAGCAAACGGTTAACTAGTAAAATAAGAAAGATCTAAATTTAGATAAGTGAAAAAAGATTTTGACTGGCAGAATAATGAAGCTCCGCCAGTTTTAATTTGATTGGTGAATTTTAAATGTTACGGCTTGAATAACACATTTTCTTAACAAAAGGGATTATCTCTTGTAATGCTTGTTGAATAGAAATTAGCCCAAGATTCATTTGAGTCTCTTTTCCTGCGGGTGGACAAAATGCAAGATACTTATCGACATCATTAATCGGTTTCCAGCGTCTCGGCTGAGAAGAACGGCTATTTGGATAAAATCCGATAGTCGGAATATTAAACGCACTACTCAAATGCAATGGCCCAGTAGATCCCGCAATAAATAAATCCGCACAAGCTAAAGAATGAGCAAAATCCACTAAACCTTTATTCTTATCGTAAATGACTACACGTGAATCATCCACCAAATTTGCCAATTCATGGGCTTTTTCACTTTCGCCAGGCCCTGCTGTCAGCACAACATTGCAATCAAACTCAGCCAATAAGCCTTTAATTAAATCTGCATATTGCGCTAAAGAAAGATTCGTTGCTGAGCCACCAGAACCACTATGCACAAAGATCCATTTTTTATTTGCGAAAAGCCCTAAATGCTCTTGCAAGAAAATTCGTTGATTTTCCACCGCACTTTTCTCAAAGGTTAAATAAGGCGGTTTAGGTTCAACAACTGGCATATTATGCTTTTGTAAAAAAGCACGAGCGAGATCTTGATTATACTCGGCTTCCGATTTTTCAGAACGAGAACGGCGTTGTGTTAAACGGTGATTATAGAGAATTTGAACCCATTTAGTCGCAGGTGCAAGGCGATATTTAATTCCGCTTTTCCAAGCGAGTTTTCCATTATGGGTATTGGAAAAGAAACTAATCATTCCATCAAACTGCTGTGCTTTGATTTCCTGCACAAGACGATTGAAATCCGTTTTATCATTTTTTTTGCTATCAATAATGACATGATCAATAAACGGACAAACTTCCGCTAGAGGCGCTGTGTAACTCGGCACAAGTGCGGTTAATTTTAAAGAAGGATTCGATAATTTCAGCATAGCAAAAGCGGGCCATGCTTGCATAAAGTCGCCTAATTTATCGTTACGAATAACTAAGATCTTTTCCATAATTTCTCCGCTAAAATAAAAAACCGCACTCGAAAGTGCGGTCGTATTTTATGTTATTTTTGTGGATTATAAAACATCAACACAATTTAAGTCTTCGAAAGATTGCTCTAAGCGTTTAGACATAGATTCTTCCATTTTACGTAGCCATACACGTGGATCGTAGTATTTTTTGTTTGGCGCATCTGGGCCTTCAGGGTTACCTAATTGACCTTGAAGATAAGCTTCATTTGCTTTATAGAAGTTCAAAATACCATTCCAAGATGCCCATTGAGTATCGGTATCAATGTTCATTTTGATTGCACCGTAGCTAATTGCTTCACGGATTTCTTCGCGGCTAGAACCAGAACCACCGTGGAAGACGAAGTTAATTGGTTTCGCAGGAAGATTACGTTCTTTGGCAACAAACTCTTGTGATGCACCTAAAATAGATGGTTTTAATTTTACGTTACCTGGTTTATACACGCCATGTACGTTACCAAATGCTGCAGCAACCGTAAAGTTAGGACTTACTGGATTTAATTGGTCGTAAACATAAAGCACGTCAGATGGTTGAGTATATAAACGAGACTCATCAACACCAGAATTATCTACGCCATCTTCTTCACCACCGGTAATACCGATTTCGATTTCAAGGGTCATCCCCATTTTATCCATACGAGCGAGGTATTCACGGCAGATTGCCATGTTTTCTTCCATTGGCTCTTCAGAAAGATCAAGCATGTGAGAAGAGAATAATGGACGACCAGTTTCTGCGAAGTGTTTTTCACCCGCTTCAAGTAAGCCATCGATCCATGGAAGTAATTTTTTCGCAGCGTGGTCAGTGTGAAGAATAACAGGAACACCGTATTCTTTCGCTAAAGTATGAACGTGTTTCGCTCCAGCAATCGCACCAAGCACATCAGGACGAGCACCACTTGCAGGTTTAACGCCTTTACCTGCATAGAACGCAGCACCACCGTTAGAAAATTGAATAATAACTGGCGCTTTTACGCGTGCAGCAGTTTCTAACACGGCATTAACTGAGTCAGAACCTACGCAGTTTACTGCTGGGATAGCAAAGTTATGCTCTTTTGCATAAGCAAAGATTTTTTGCACATCTTCACCTGTTACGACACCAGGTTTCACGATATCTAATAATTTAGCCATACTTGTGTTTCCTTTTTATGTTTAGCGGGACAAGCCCGCAATTTGAGAATTTTTTGACTTTTTATTGATGGCGATATTTTAATGTTCGCCATCGATATGTCACATAGAAAAAGTGCGGTTAGTTTTTCGCACGTTTTTCAAGAATTTCTACTGCTGGTAATACTTTGCCTTCTACGAATTCTAAGAACGCACCGCCACCCGTTGAAATGTAAGAGATCTTGTCTGCAATACCGAATAAATCGATAGCTGCTAAAGTATCACCGCCCCCTGCGATAGAGAATGCATCGCTGTTTGCAATCGCGTGAGAAATGATTTCAGTCCCTTTACGGAAGTTAGGGAACTCAAATACGCCAACAGGACCATTCCATAAAACGGTTTTTGCATTTTTGATGATCTCTGCTAATTGTGCTGCAGATTTATCACCGATATCGAAGATAGATTCGTCATCTTTTACTTCAGTCACTGATTTTTCTGTTGCAGGTGCAGTTTCAGAGAATTCAGTACCAACACGTACATCAACTGGAACTGGAATATCAGTGCTTGCTGCTAATTCTTTTGCTACAGGGATTAAATCTGCTTCATATAACGATTTACCCACATTGTGGCCCGCTGCTGCAATGAACGTATTTGCAATACCACCGCCTACGATAATTTGGTCAGCAATTTTTGAAAGAGAGTTTAATACTTCTAATTTAGTGGAAACTTTAGAACCGCCTACAATCGCGACCATCGGACGAGCAGGCTCTTTTAATGCTTTGCCTAATGCATCTAATTCTGCAGCAAGTAATGGACCTGCACAAGCAACCGGTGCAAACTCCGCTACGCCGTAAGTTGATGCTTGCGCACGGTGAGCGGTACCGAAAGCATCCATCACGAATACATCACAAAGTGCGGCATATTTTTTACCTAACTCAGGATCGTTTTTCTTCTCACCTTTGTTCACGCGAACGTTTTCTAAAACAACGATTTCACCTTCTTTAACATCCACACCGTTTAAATAGTCTTGTTCTAAACGAACGTTAAAGCCTGCGTTTTTTAAGTAATCAACAACTGGTTGTAAAGAATCTTCTGGTTTGAATTCACCTTCAGTTGGACGACCTAAGTGAGAAGTTACCATCACTTTCGCGCCTTTTTCTAAGGCTAATTTTAAAGTAGGAATGGTCGCACGAATACGCGCATCTGAGGTCACTTTGCCATCTTTTACTGGCACATTAAGATCCGCACGGATAAATACACGTTTACCGGCTAAATCTAAATCGGTCATTTTGATTACTGACATAATCTATCCTCTTGTTAAGTTAAAATTAAAATTGAAAACTTTTCGTATTATACCTACTTCGCGCTAGGTTGTAACGATTTAGATCAAAGAAATTCTTATTTGCTTTGGCAATTCATTACCTGCCATTTTTTATCATAACAAATGAATAATTCGTTTTGACTTGCACCTAAATAAGCATTTTTTAATTGTGGATTATGCTGTTTCATCCAACGAAAAAGTTCATTACGGCTTAAATGTTGATTCGGTAATTTTAATGAGCTAAATAAATCCTGCTCCTTATCAAAATATTGCTGGGCAGAATCAAACGCACAGCTACCATGTTTTTCCCATTCACCTTGCAATAATTGTTCACCTGGTGAAATAGCCAAATATTGTGCTAATAAATCTTTTGGCAAGGCTGGTAAATCGCCCTTGCAAAAACGTGGATGATCCGTTACTGAAAGTGCATTTGCATTTTGAGGCCATAGTCCATGAACGACCCAACCTAAAGTGCGGTTACTTCCACATTGATATTGAGAGGAGGAAGGCAACTGATTACCATATTTTTCACGCTGAATATCACAAAATCCAGGCGACCAAGATAATGCCAACATATAATAATCGACAGGCGCCTTTGCATTTTGCCCGATAGGATCATTACGCATAATCACATCATAATTGGCAAAAACATTCGGATTTTTCACCGCACTTTTTTCAAGATCCGTCCGCTTTGTCTCAAATTTAGGCTCAAATGCTTTTGTTTGCTTAGTTTGTTCAATTACGGGAGAAGGTGATTGATTTTTAGTTTTGGTTGAATCGGTAAAATACTGCCAAATTGCTAATACAACGAGGACAATAAGCGAAAGGGTGGAAGTGAATTTTTTCATAAATTTTGTTTAGTTTTTGTCAATCAAGTTTTTGTCGGCTATAATTCGCCGCTTTCAACTTTCTATTAAGGATCACAATGGCATTACTCATCACTAGCAAATGTACCAACTGCGATATGTGCTTACCAGAATGCCCAAACGAAGCCATTTCCATTGGCGATGAGATTTATGTGATCGATCCTGTACTTTGCACGGAATGTGTCGGCCATTACGACACGCCAACCTGCCAAAAAGTTTGCCCAATCACAAACTGTATTAAGCCCGATCCTGAACATCAAGAAACCGAAGAACAGCTTTGGGAACGCTTTGTGATGATTCATCATTCAGATAAATTGTAATTTTTAAAGCAACTGAAATATGACTTATTATCTTCTAAAAGAGTGCGGTTAATTTTTGAGCTTATTTTTATTATCAAAAAACTGAAATTTTTTACCGCACTTTTATCTATAAAAAGAACTACATTGAGTTACTTTTCTTCACATTATCCCGCTACGGCCGGTAAATATCCCCATTGAATTAAAAATGGAATGACCATAATCACGACGCCAATCAATAACGCAAACACCAAAGCAAAATTACCGCCAGCAACACGATATGGCAATGTTGGATTTTCAATACGTGTACGCCATGCCAAGCCAATTGGTAAAATTAAGCAATAGAACGAACACAACAAACCAGCGTAACTTAATGCAGTAATAAATCCTTCAGGATAAAACAATGCAAATACAAGTGGCGGTAAAAATGCGGCAATGGTTAATACAACGCGATTATTTGGCAAATGATAGCGTTTGAATAAATCACCTAAGCCTTCAAACACTCCAAGCATTACGCCTAAGAATGAAGTAATTAAAGCGAGTGATGAGAACACGCGAACCACTTCCCCCATAAAATGAGAGCCTGTAATTTCACGTGTTGCATTCACTAATCCATTTAGCGTTGGATCAGCTTGTAAAATACGCACAAATTCACTTTGACTTAATACACCATGGGTTGCTAACTGCCAGACTAGGTAAGCGGCTAATGGAATCGCGGTACCTATCAAAATGGCATGACGGAATTTTTCTACACTTCCACCTAAGTAGCTATTTACACTCGCCATAATGACGTGGAAGCCGAAAGAGGTAAAAAATATCGGCGCAGCAGAAACTACAAAAGCGTAATCCAAAGGCAATGCCATTAAATTATCTGTTGCCACTTTTGGAAGCATCATAAACAGTACAAAAGCAAAGGCGACTAGCTTACCAATAAATAACACGCGAGTTAAACCATCCACGCCTTTCGTTCCTACAACGACAAAAGAACCTAATACAACAGTAAAAATAATAATCGCCGTTTTAAGTGACATCGCTTCCATTCCAAAAGCAGTTGGCAAGCCTGAAAGCAGAGATCCACCACCAGTAATATAAGCGGCTGAAAGCGCATAAAGTAAAATTAACAAACTCAACGTTGCTAAAATTCGTCCCGGAACCCCAAAATATTTTTCAGCAAGCGTGGCGACACCATCATCCAACTGATCCGCTGTTTGATACACTTCTACAAACAACAATCCACTGTAAACCAACAAAGCCCACAAGCCTACGAGCAATAACACGGTATAACCAAAGCCCATGCCAGCTGATGTAAGCGGCATAGCAAGCATACCTGCTCCAATGGTTGTGCCTGCAATAATCAGTGCACTCCCAAATGTTTTATTCTGTAACATAAAATTATCCTTATAGTGTTGTGTTTGAAAACTAATTTAAAGTTGACCGCACTTTTCTTTATAGTGTAAGCGGCAAACAGAAAGGTAAGAGTCATTGCCCCCAATTTGAATTTGCGCGCCTTCTTTAATGACCTCACCTTGATCATTTAGGCGCAAAACAAAATTAGCCTTTCGGCCACAATAACAAATTGTTTTTAATTCTTCGAGTTGATCCGCCCAAGCCAGTAAATATTTACTTCCTTCAAAAAGTTCCGCTTGGAAATCTGTACGCAAGCCATAACAAAGCACAGGGATTTTGAGTTTATCTACGACATCGCTCAACTGGTAAACTTGTTGCTTGCTAAGAAATTGAGCTTCATCCACCAACACACAATGCACTTTTTCTTTTTTTAAGTGCTCATTGATTTCATCAAACAAATTAGTTTCCGAGCGAAATAAAAAGGCGTCTTGCGAAATACCAATACGCGATGTGACTTTTCCCACGCCAAAACGATCATCAATCGCAGCCGTATAAACTAATGTGTTCATATCACGCTCACGATAGTTATAGGAAGATTGCAGCAATGTCGTAGACTTACCAGCATTCATGGTGGAGTAGTAGAAATAGAGTTTTGCCATTTTTTCTCCTAAATTGCCGGTAATTCCGTCATTGCCCAACGAGGCTTAACATCAATAGCCAGATCGCTATACTGACCTTGTTTTAAACGTAAAAAACCTGTGTAAGCAATCATCGCACCATTATCTGTACAAAATTGAGGTTGAGGATAAAACACTTCGCCACCTAAATTTTGCATTAAGTGCGCAAGCGTTTCTCGGAGTTTTTTATTTGCGCTCACCCCTCCCGCAATCACTAAACGTTTATAACCTGTTTCTTTCAATGCACGCTTACATTTAATGGCAAGTGTATCCACCACCGCATCTTGGAAAGCATAAGCAATATCCGATTTAGTTTGTTCTGTTAGTTCCCCCTCGTTTTTAATTGCTTGATTAATCGTATTCGCGGCAAACGTTTTTAAACCTGAAAAACTAAAATCAAGGCCTGCACGATCTGTCATTGGACGTGGAAATGTGAAACGATTTGGTGTGCCTTTTTCTGCTAAACGAGAAAGTGCCGCACCACCTGGATAATCTAGTCCAAGTAATTTTGCTGTTTTATCAAAGGCCTCACCTGCTGCATCATCAATGGATTCGCCAATCACTTCATATTTCCCTACGCCATCTACACGCACTAATTGAGTGTGACCACCCGATACCAACAGAGCAACAAAAGGAAAGTGCGGTGAATTGTCATCAAGCATTGGCGCAAGTAAATGCCCTTCCATATGATGAACACCAATAGCAGGAACATTCCACGCATAAGCTAAAGAACGTGCAATCGTAGCGCCGACAAGCAATGCGCCAACAAGCCCAGGACCACTCGTATAAGCAATACCATCAATATCGCTCGCCGTTAACTTAGCTTCTTCCAACGCAGCTTTAATGAGAGGAGCTGTTTTACGAATATGATCGCGCGATGCCAATTCAGGAACCACACCACCATAATCTGCATGCAGGGCAATTTGAGTATAAAGTTGATTAGCAATTAATCCTTTTTCTTCATCATAAATTGCCACGCCCGTTTCATCACAGGAGGTTTCAATGCCTAAGATTTTCATTGATTTTCTTAATTTATTACCTAAAATGTTGCGCGATTTTACCCTGTTTAAGCGGTTTTAACCAGTTGAAACCACAAATATTAAGGTGAATTGGCATTCTTTCCTTTACTTTTTCCCTAAAAGTAGATTAGAATTGCGTCCTTTATTAAATTTACCATTTGCACAGTGGTGCGTTGGTGAAAATAACATTTTAAATTGCAATTAAATTAAACTCATTGAGGTGATTGGCTTATGCCTGTAATTAAAGTACGTGAAAACGAATCATTTGACGTAGCTTTACGTCGTTTCAAACGCTCTTGCGAAAAAGCGGGAATCTTAGCTGAAGTACGCGCTCGCGAATTTTACGAAAAACCAACTACAATTCGTAAACGTGAAAATGCAACGCTTGCAAAACGTCACGCAAAACGCAACGCTCGCGAAAACGCGCGCAATACCCGTTTATACTAATTTATAGTATTTTCTGACTCGAGTTAAGACAAACCGTGAATCCTTCGGACTCACGGTTTTGTTACTTTAAGCACAATAAAAATCTACGCCAAAAACGACCGCACTTTCACACCACGATCACGGAGGCTCGACAATGAAAGGTTCTATTCCACGCCCCTTTATTGATGATTTGCTGACAAAGTCCGATATTGTCGATGTGATTAACGCGCGCGTAAAACTAAAAAAAGCCGGCCGCGATTATCAAGCCTGCTGCCCTTTCCATCATGAAAAAACACCATCTTTCACGGTTAGTCAAAAGAAACAGTTTTATCATTGCTTTGGTTGTGGCGCACATGGTAATGCGATTTCCTTTTTAATGGATTATGACAAGCTTGAATTTGTAGAGGCGATTGAAGAACTTGCAGCGATGGCAGGGCTTGAGGTACCTTACGAAAAACGCACTAATAACAGCGGGAAACCTCAAGCTAATTATCAAACCAAACGAAATCTCTATGAATTAATGCAAGAGATTGCCAAGTTTTATCAAAGCCAATTGCCATTAAATACACAAGCGCAAGAATATTTACAACAACGTGGGCTTTCGTCTGAAATTATTGAGCGTTTCCAAATTGGGTTTGTACCGAATGCGATGGATACGGTACTGCGTAAATTTGGTGTTAATCGTGAAGAACAACAAAAACTCATTGAGTTAGGCATGCTTTCTCGAAATGATCGGGGTAATATTTACGATAAATTCCGAAATCGCATTATGTTTCCTATTCGCGATAAACGCGGTCGTACAGTGGCTTTTGGAGGGCGGGTATTAACGGATGAAAAACCGAAATATCTGAATTCACCAGAAACCATTACTTATCATAAAGGTAACGAGCTTTATGGTTTGTACGAAGCCTTACAAGCCAACGATGAACCAAAACAATTACTTGTTGTTGAAGGTTATATGGATGTGGTCGCATTAGCACAATTTGGCGTGGATTATGCGGTGGCTTCTTTAGGTACATCCACGACATCAGAACAAATTCAACTTATTTTTCGTTCGACTGAGCAAGTTGTTTGTTGTTACGATGGTGACCGTGCAGGGCGTGATGCGGCTTGGCGGGCATTAGAAAATGCGTTGCCTTATTTAGAAGATGGCAGACAACTCAAATTTATTTTCTTGCCAGAGGGAGAAGATCCTGATACTTACATTCGCCAATATGGCAAAGAAAAATTTGAAGAATATATCGAAAGTGCACAATCTTTAAGTGAGTTTATGTTTACTCACTTAAGCCCACAAGTTGATTTTTCTAGCAAAGAAGGGCGAGGAAAATTAGTTGCTCTGGCTGCGCCGTTAATTCGCCAAATTCCAGGAGAAATGCTGCGCTTATCGCTGCGCAATATGTTGGCTCAAAAGCTAGGAATTTTTGATCAAATGCAGTTGGAAAATCTTATTCCAAAACAATTAGAACACGCCAATACACAACAAAAAGTTGCTAATAATAAGATCAAGAAGACACCAATGCGAATGGTCATTTCATTGCTTCTTCAAAATCCTGAATTAGTAAAACGTATGTCTGAAAGCGGTGTGCAAGCATTACGTGCAGAAGCTGGTTTTGAAATTCTGGAAAAATTGACCGCACTTTGTCGCCAACGAGAAGGGATTACTACAGGGCAGATTTTAGAGCACTTCCGTGATACGTCTTACAGCAATCCCCTTGAAATACTGGCAACTTGGGATCATTTATTAGACGAAACAGAAATGATCAATGCATTTTCACAAAACTATCGTCGCTTAAATATTCAAGCCATTGAGCGAGACATTGAAATGCTTATTGCTAAAGAACGATCTGAAGGGCTTACTGACGAAGAAAAAACAGTGCTCGTTCACCTTTTGTCTGGGAAAGAACAGCAGAAAAAACAGTTAGTTAATCCACAATAACAATGATAAAATTCTAAGTTCGTAACAAGAATTATATTGCTACTATCACATCAAGCAAAACGGATATAAAAATGGAAAAAAATCAACAATCTACGGCTGAACAATATTCAGAACAAATTGAACAACTGATGGAATTAGGTCGCACTCAAGGTTATTTAACCTATGCAGAAATTAATGATTTATTACCAGAAGATGTCATCGACCCTGAATATTACGATAAGTTGCTACAAACGCTACAAAATGATGCAGGGATCCCCGTCTTAGACGAAGCCCCAGAAAGCGATGAGATGATGTTGAATGACACCATTCCAGATGAAGATGCGGTAGAAGAGGCAACCCAAATTCTTTCAAATGTAGAATCTGAAATCGGTCGAACAACCGATCCTGTCCGTATGTATATGCGTGAAATGGGAACGGTTGATCTTCTTACTCGTGAAGATGAAATCAGCATTGCAAAACGTATTGAAGAAGGAATTGATGAAGTTCAAACATCCATTGCTGCCTATCCTGAAGCTTTAAATGGGTTGCTAAAAAATTATGATGATGTGGAAAAAGGAAACTTCCGTTTAGCTGACTTAATTACAGGTTTTGTCGATCCAAATGCAGAAATAGAAGAACATAATGTCATTGATGAAAACTTTTCTGAAGACGGAGAGGAATCAGAAAGTGCAGATGTTGAAGACAATGAAGATGAAGACGAAAGCGAATCAGAATCTACATCAGATTCAAGCGAATCTGATAATAGCATCGATCCAGAGGTCGCAAGAGAAAAATTCCAACAGCTAAAAGAGCAACACAGCAAAACGCTTGCTGTTATTGAAAAACATGGTCGCTCAGGAAAACGTGCCCAGGATCAAATTGCACTGCTTGGTGAAATCTTTAAACAATTCCGCTTAGTACCAAAACAATTCGATTTACTCGTTTTATCAATGAAAGAAATGATGAAACGTGTGCGCTACGAAGAACGTCAATTACAAAAAATATTAGTTGATATTGCAGGAATGCCAAAAGATGATTTTGAAAAACTCATTATGACTAATGGCAGCAATACTGAATGGGTACAAAAAGCCTTAAAATCAAGCAAACCATGGGCAAAACGCTTACCAAAATATGAAGAACGTATCCTAGAAGCATTAAGTAACTTAGCTAGCATTGAAGAAAATACGAAACTTACCATTACCCAAATGCGCGATATCTGTGATGCAGTCGCTCGAGGTGAACAAAAAGCTCGTCGTGCTAAAAAAGAAATGGTAGAAGCTAACTTACGTTTAGTAATTTCCATCGCGAAAAAATATACGAACCGCGGTTTACAATTCCTTGACTTAATTCAAGAAGGGAATATTGGTTTAATGAAAGCTGTAGATAAATTTGAGTATCGCCGTGGTTATAAATTCTCTACATATGCGACTTGGTGGATTCGCCAAGCCATTACACGCTCTATTGCGGATCAAGCTCGTACAATCCGTATTCCGGTACATATGATTGAAACAATCAATAAACTTAACCGCATTTCTCGCCAGTTATTACAAGAAATGGGACGTGAAGCAACGCCAGAAGAATTGGCTGAACGCATGGGTATGCCGGAAGATAAAATCCGTAAAGTATTGAAAATTGCAAAAGAGCCAATTTCTATGGAAACGCCTATCGGTGATGACGATGACTCACATTTAGGTGATTTTATTGAAGATTCAACCTTAGAACTTCCTTTAGATTCTGCAACAGCACAAAGCTTAAGAGTTGCTACTCACGAAGTTCTTGAAGGCCTAACACCACGAGAAGCAAAAGTATTGCGCATGCGTTTTGGTATTGATATGAATACTGACCATACGCTTGAAGAAGTGGGTAAACAATTCGATGTCACACGTGAACGCATTCGTCAAATTGAAGCAAAAGCGTTACGTAAATTACGTCATCCTAGCCGATCAGAAACATTAAGAAGTTTCCTTGACGACTAAAAGTTACAAATAAAAAGGAGCTATAGCTCCTTTTTTATTACGTTAAACTAATAATAAAAAACCCGATCTAAGACCGGGTTTTATTTTGCCTATCTGACAAATTATTCTGCAACAACGATTACATCTAATGTTGCAAATACTTCACCGTGAAGTTGGAAACGAACATCGTGGTCACCAAGAGTACGGATTGGACCGTTTGGTAAACGAACTTCACTTTTCGCAATTTTAACGCCTGCTGCAGTTACTGCTTCTGCCACATCACGAGTAGTGATTGCGCCGAATAAACGACCTTCATCACCTGCTTTAGATGCGATAGTCACAGAACCTAATGCAGTAACTTCTGCTGCACGAGCTTGAGCCGCTGCAAGATTTGCTGCTGCTGCCGCTTCTAATTCTGCACGACGTGCTTCAAAGTGTTCAATGTTAGCTTTAGTTGCCATAACTGCTTTACCTTGTGGGATTAAGAAGTTACGTGCAAAACCTGATTTAACATTTACTTGATCGCCCACTTGACCTAAGTGAACAATTTTATCTAAAAGAATTACTTGCATTACCGTGTCTCCTTAATTACTGATGATTGTCAGTGTATGGAAGTAACGCTAAATAGCGAGCGCGCTTGATTGCACGAGCTAATTGACGTTGGTACTTCGCACGAGTACCGGTAATACGGCTAGGTACAATTTTGCCGCTTTCTGAAATATAGTTCTTTAATGTAGCGATATCTTTGTAATCGATTTCAACAACATTTTCCGCTGTGAAACGGCAGAACTTACGACGACGGAAATAACGTGCCATTTGGCTGTCTCCTAATCTATAAATTCGATTTGCTCGGCATGCAATACTAACTGCGTTAAACCATTTGAGGTTTTATGTGAAGTAATAAACCCCACCACAAGAAGTTTACTGCCGACCGTAATGCTTTGAGTTTTTTCTATTAACTGATTGCCACTGACCTGAACTGGCATCTTTAACCACGCTTGGCGTGATAAACCACTTTCGACTTGTTCGGAACGATGTTCTAGCCAAAATTGGCAATGCGCAATCCCGTTAGGGCTTTTGCTTCGCTTGGGTAATTGACACACTGTGCCGATTAACGAGAAGCGATTATCAAGTTTTGAATTACTCTTCAGCATCCTCAAAATCGTTGTTTTCAACTTCAGCTAAAGGTTTACGTTCTTCTTTAGCCGCTTTCATTGGGGACGCTTCTGTTACGGCGTGCTTAGTATGGATAACAAGACTGCGTAATACAGCATCGTTATAACGGAAAGTCGTTTCTAGCTCGTCGATGACTTGTTGAGGCGCTTCTACATTCATAAGCACATAGTGTGCTTTGTGTAATTTATTAATTGGGTACGCTAATTGGCGACGACCCCAATCTTCTAGGCGATGAACTTGACCACCAGCTTCTTTTACAGAACCGGTGTAACGTTCGATCATACCTGGTACTTGCTCGCTTTGGTCCGGATGAACCATAAACACGATTTCGTAGTGACGCATTACTGCTCCTTACGGGTTAATCAGCCTTTGACGTAGATCAGCCACCAATCTGCAAAGGCAAGGAACGAAAAATTCAATGTGGCTAAGGGTTGCGGATTATACCGATTTTTTTACGTTCCGCAACCAGTTTGAGTTCTTTTTGAACAAAAAAAGAAGGCCGATATTATTATAACAATATCGGCCTATCTCAAATCTTCTGTGATTAACGACTGCGGAAAATAATACGACCTTTACTTAAATCATAAGGGGTCATTTCTACAGTCACTTTATCCCCAGTCAAAATACGGATATAGTTTTTACGCATTTTTCCAGAAATATGCGCAGTAACCACGTGACCGTTTTCCAACTCCACGCGGAACATAGTATTCGGTAAAGTCTCTAAAATTGTGCCTTGCATTTCAATGCAATCTTCTTTCGCCATTGTATCCTCTAAAAATAATCGATTTTTTATCCGCACTTTAGGCGGAAAAGTTAAGAAAAACTGACGGATTATAGCCGTTTTTAGCTTTCTACGAAAGAAAAAATAATATTGTTCATAAAAAACTCAACTTGGCATAAGTTAACAATGATTTACAAAGCCAAAACAAGCCCTATAATAACCGTACTTTTCTTATTAAATAGTACTTATGAATTCAAAAAAACACTTAGGCCATACGGCTCGTAAACGCTTTGGTCAAAACTTTTTGCATGATACTTCTGTAATTCAAGGTATCGTGGCAGCGATTTACCCACAACCTAATCAATTCTTAGTGGAAATTGGTCCGGGACTTGGTGCATTAACAGAGCCTGTTGGTGAACTTGTCGATCATCTGACTGTGGTAGAGCTTGACCGAGACCTTGCTGAACGTTTACGTCACCATCCATTTTTACATCAAAAGCTCACCGTTATTGAAACGGATGCGATGCAATTTGATTTTGGTGAGCTTTATACAAAAGAGAATTTAGCAGAAAAAGGGCAAAAATTACGTGTATTTGGTAACTTGCCTTACAACATTTCCACCCCATTGATGTTCCACTTGTTTAAGTATCATGATGTGATTCAAGATATGCACTTCATGCTGCAAAAAGAAGTGGTCAAACGCTTATGTGCTGGACCAAATAGCAAAGCTTACGGCCGCTTAACTATTATGGCGCAATATTTCTGCCAAGTGATGCCTGTACTTGAAGTGCCACCTTCTGCATTTAAACCTGCACCGAAAGTGGATTCAGCCGTTGTACGTTTAATTCCTCATAAAGAATTGCCGCACCCTGTAAAAGATTTATATTGGTTGAACCTTGTTTGCTCCCAAGCGTTCAATCAACGCCGTAAAACGCTGCGCAATGCACTCTCAACATTATTTTCACCTGAAAATCTAACCGCACTTGGTATTGATTTAAATGCACGTGCAGAAAATTTAGCTATCGCAGATTATGCACGCTTAGCGAACTGGTTAGCGGATAATCCTCCAGCTGATATTAATAAAGATGAAATCTTAGATTCAGAAGAGTAAAAAGAGCGGTCAAAAATGGCAACCTATTTCGTCGGTGATTTACAAGGCTGTTATGATGAATTACAGCTTTTATTAGAATGTGTAGATTTCACCCCTACGCAAGATAAACTTTATCTTGTGGGGGATCTTGTGGCGCGTGGGGATAAATCACTTGAATGTCTTCGTTTCGTAAAATCACTTGGTAATGCGGCGCAAACCGTACTAGGGAATCACGATTTACATTTAATTGCGACCGCACTGGGTATTAAAAAAGTAAAACCGCGTGATCGTGTCGATGCCATTTTTAATGCACCCGATTTTGATGATCTCATTTACTGGTTACGTCATCAGCCATTACTTGTACATAATGAAAAGTTAAACTTCCTGATGGCACATGCTGGTATTTCGCCTGATTGGGATTTGGAAACTGCGAAATCTTGTGCAGCTGAAGTTGAACAGATTTTACAGCACGGCGATTTTCATTATCTCATTGAAAATATGTATTCTGAACAGCCTGATCGCTGGTCGCCAGATTTACAGGGCTTAGCGCGTCATCGTTACATTATTAATGCTTTTACTCGAATGCGTTTTTGCTATTTAGATCATCGCTTTGATTTTACCTGTAAATCCCCTTTAAAAGATGCGCCAACTGAGCTCACGCCTTGGTTTAATTTAGATAATCCACTTTATAAACAAATTCCCATTGTATTTGGACATTGGGCAAGTTTAGTAGATGAGCCTACACCACAAGGTATTTATGCACTAGATACGGGATGCGTGTGGAATAATCGAATGACTATGTTGCGCTGGGAAGACAAACAGTTCTTCACACAAAGTGCGGTCAAAAATTACAGTGATTTTTAAGGAAACGCTATGCTCTCGCTTACGGCTGAATCTTGCGAACTGTTCAATATTCCTTTCTACCAATTCGCCCAAATGAAAAAATTCTGTCCGGAAGATATTCCAGCAATTAAAGCTGATTACAAATTACATTGGGATAACTGGAAAGCGATTATTCAAGAAGTCACAAAGCAACTTGGCATGCCTTTTGCAAAACCACATATTGAAAGTTGGACCAATGGTTGGCAGGTACGCGCACATTTCTTCGCTTATTTTAAATACGAGTTTAACCAAAATTCTGCAGCAATCTTTTCTGTACTATTAAATCGTCGCCGACTAAGAGTATGTTTAGATTGGCATTGCTATCGTGCTGATCGCTCACAAATTAATGTGCAACAATATAATCAGTGGCTTGATCAATTTGATTTCAAACAATTTGCTGATTTTGATATTTGGCGAGAAGATGAAAGCGAATATGATGATTTTCGCCAAGTGAAGAGCATTTCTGAAAAAGATCTTCTCTTGCGTTCAGATGAGGATTTTTGGTGTATTGGAAAAAGCATTGAAAAAGCTGAACTTCATCAAATTGATCCCGTTTCATTTATCACAAAAACTATTCAACAATTGAAACCGCTTTACGATCGCTGTCATCAATAAAGTGCGGTCAATTTCCATTAAATTTTTTCGTCTTGTTTATTTGTTATGCTATTATTACATTAGTTTAACATTTTTAACAATTTTTCTTTTTAGGAGAGCTTTATGAAAAACGTCGTGATCATTGGCGGTGGCGCTGGCGGCATTGAATTAGCGACATTTTTAGGCGACAAATTAGGTCGCAAAAAACAAGCTAAAGTGACGCTTGTGGATCGCAATGCGACCCACTTGTGGAAACCCTTATTACATGAAATTGCCACAGGTGTGATGGATGATGGTACAGATTCTCTGAGCTATCGTGCACACGGTAAAAACCACCATTTTAGCTTTGAGCAAGGCTCAATCACACGTATTAATCGTGAGCAAAAATATGTTGAACTTGCCCCCGTTTATGGGCAAGAAGGCGATATGCTCGTGGTTGCGCGCCGTATTCCTTATGATTACTTAGTGATTGCGATCGGTAGTAAATCGAACGATTTCAATACAAAAGGCGTGGCTGATAACTGTATTTTCTTAGACAGCTCTGATCAAGCACTTCGCTTCCAACAAAGAATGTTGGAATTATTCCTTAAATTCTCTGAAAACCGTGTATTAGACGATATTGGTGAAGAAGAATTTAAACAGAAATTAGTGGATGAAAGCAAAGTCAATATTGCGATTGTTGGCGGTGGTGCTACTGGTGTGGAATTAACTGCGGAGCTTTATCATGCCACGGAAGATTTATCTTCTTACGGCTATGGCAAAATTGATAACTCATGTTTACAAGTCACTCTCGTTGAAGCGGGACCTCGCTTACTGCCAGCACTACCCGAAGATTTATCCGCTGCGGTATTAGACGAGTTACAAGAAATGGGCTCGAACGTGAAATTAAATACAATGATCACCGAAGCTCAACCAAATACCCTTATCACCAGAGATGGAGAAGAAATTAAAGCAGATCTCATCGTTTGGGCCGCAGGCGTTCGCACTTCAACAGTGACACAGCAATTCGATGGATTAGAACTCAATCGAATCAATCAATTAGTGGTAAAAGACACGCTTCAAACAACCGTTGATGACAGTATTTTTGCCATTGGTGACTGTGCAGCATTAACGCAGGCAAACGGTAAATTAGTCCCGCCAAGAGCTCAAGCCGCACATCAAATGGCAAAAGCTTGTGCAAAAAATATCTTTGCACTTTTTGAGCAAAAACCATTAAAAGCATTTAAATATAACGATAAAGGCACCTTGGTTTCTCTTTCGAGCTTTACTGCATTAGGCAGTATTTCAAATAAATTTGGGAAAAATCCCCTTACCGTTCAGGGTAAATTTGCACAATTTGCCTATGTATCTTTGTATAGAATGCACCAACATGCTTTACATGGTTGCATTAAAATTGGATTGATTATTCTGGTTGATAAACTTAATCGTTATTTAAAACCAAGATTAAAATTACACTAATCTTTAAAAACAAAAGTGCGGTGAAAAATCACCGCACTTCTTATCGAAATTTAACTTCTTGTACAATACGCTTAGCTGCTGCTATTGGCAATTGCCCGATAAACGTAATTTCTTTTCCGCTACTCACTTCACTATAAATCGTATAGGCCCCTTGTTTCCAAGTATTTTCAGGTAATACATTAGAACCAGCATTAGAAACAAATAGCGTAAAAGTGAACAAACCATCGCTATATAGCGCACTATCTATCACTTCATTTTCTAATGTTTCTTGAGTATATCGAATTAAAGAAAAACCTTGTGGCAACCAACCTGCAGACCAAGTTGTATCTGAACTTTGTTCATTTTTACTTTCTTTCAACAAAGGAGGCATTGAGACTTTGTTAATATACTCCGTCAACCCTCTTAGTCTATCGTCGATATAAAGCGTCACAACTCTAAACTGATCAAGTAATTTACCTTCACTATCAAGCATATCGCCACGTAATAATAAACCATTTTCTTCATCGACAAACACTAAATACTGATATCGGAAATCATCTTTAGGGACGATACGGATCGTGTCAGCAAAACGCCCAGCCACTCGATCTTTGCCTAATTTTATAAAATCATAAGCTGAAGAAAGTTTATCAAAATCAGCACGAACAACGGCCGGCATTGCATCGACGATATTGCCACTATTAAGCGTAAATGCTTGAGTATTTGGCTGAAAATAACTGACTAAATTATCACGTTGAATAATTTCTTGTTGACGCCCATCAAGCGTCACTAATTGCGCATAAGTTTTATTATCTTTCTTAATATGACGATAGCGAAAGGAATCCATATTTGATGGAGTTGTTTGAACAAAGGCAATTTCATAATTGAGATTATCCAATGCTTGTGTCATTTTATCTAAAGACTGCTTTGCAGAAAGAGCTTCAGCAGAAGCAATGCTACTTAATAGTAAAGAAAGAGAAAGTGCGGTAAATTTTAACGCGATTTTTTTCATAAAAATAAATTTAAAGGATAAAAATTCACCACGCTAAATAACATATTAGGTGGTGAATTAACATAAACTAACTGAACTAATCGTATTATTTCTGACTATTACTGCTTACATTTAATGCATCGGCATGCATACGACGTTGTAATTCATAGTTCTGTAACATTGCACCAATACGGCGACTTTTTTGTTCAAGCTGATTTGATGTCAATGTATCTTTACTCGGCGCATTATAGCTAACCTCTTGAACCGCATTATTAAATGGCAAGGTTTGTAATACTGGTGTCTCAGGTAAATTAGAGGCATCGTTTTTATTATTGAAAGATTGAACACCAAGTACCGCCACCAAACATACACCAGCAGCAACAGCAACTTGTGTCATTGGCGCAAAGAAGGCTTTTAATTTTTGCATAAATGCAGAATTATGTGCATCTTCTGGTTCAGGTTGAGACACGGCAATGACATCGACTTTCTTCACTTCTTCAGATTCAATTAAACCTGCCATTTTAGTGGTAAAATCAGCCCCTAGAAACAAAGCACTTTCTTTACGCATCACTGCACGTACAGCATGGAATGCCTGCCAAGATTCTTGTAATTCTTTGTCTTTCAATAAAGCATCTGTCAAGCCAGCCTCGACTTGTTCGCCATCCATATAGGCTGAAAGTTGCTCTTTTTGCATAGTAAACTCCGACATTTTTATTCGCGTTGCATCAGTGGCTGAATTTTATTCTCAATAATTTCCCTTGCGCGGAAAATACGAGAACGAACAGTACCAACAGGGCAATCCATAATTTCTGCAATCTCTTCATAGCTTAAGCCTTCTAGCTCTCGCAAGGTGATTGCTGTTTTTAAATCTTCTGGCAAACTGTGAATCGTACTAAACACGATTCGTTCAAGTTCACTAGATAACATCTCATTTTCGGGTGTATCTACATCCCTCAAGTGCGTACCCACATCATAATTTTCAGCATCCTCAGCTAAAATATCTTCATTAGGTGGACGACGCCCTTGAGCCGTTAAATAATTTTTTGCCGTATTGACGGCAATTCGATAAAGCCATGTATAGAAAGCACTTTCGCCACGAAAAGATTCAATTGAGCGATAAGCCTTTATAAAGGATTCTTGCACCACATCAGGAATATCGTTACGTGATACATAGCGAGTCAAAAGCCCCGCCACTTTATTCTGATAACGAGAAACCAACAAATTGAAGGCTTTCTTATCCCCTTGCTGCACTCTTTCTACCAAAGCCTGATCTGTTAGCTGTTCAGCCATATTTCTCCTATGCCAATATCTAACACGCCTTAATATTCAAGACAGCAAGCTCTTGTTGCAATCTCAGACACAAGTGTGTGAAAAAAGTTCATACGTATCGTAATAATTTTAATTAGTTGTGATTTTTTGTACGTTTTGGATATATTCCACCATAGATTGAATTTCTGAATCTGATGATTGGTCACGATTAAAAAACCAAGAAAATAGCTGCAGATCTGTACTTGCTAATAAACGAATAAATATATCTTTTTTGTCATCTGTTAATTCATCAAAATGCTTCAAATAAAAAGGCATAATGATTTTATCCAACTCCAACATTCCTCGGCGGCAATCCCATTCAATACGGAGTTTATTATATTTTTCCATTTTTAATTCCTTAAATTTTAGGGAGCGATTATAGCCTAAAAAATAACAATAAAAAAAGGTTGGCATATTTACCAACCTTTATTTTTCAATTTCATTATTTATTCTTTAATAAATCACGAATTTCTGTGAGCAAATCTTCCGATGTAGGACCTGATTTTTTCTCTTCTGGTTTTCTCACTTTATTAAGTGCCTTAATCATCATAAAGATTGCAAAAGCAATAATAATGAAATCGATCACATTCTGAATAAACACACCGTAGTTTAAAGTAACAGCTGGAACATCGCCTTGTGCTTGAGCTAATACAAATTTCATATCTTTGAAATCAATGCCACCCGTTAAAATACCAAGCACAGGCATAAAAATATCACTAACAAGTGAACTTACGATCTTACCAAACGCACCGCCGATAATCACACCGACAGCCATATCTACAACATTACCGCGCATTGCAAATTCGCGAAATTCTTTAATAAAACTCATAATAATTTTTCCTTTAGAGATTGAATAAAAGAGCGCCTATTATAATGAGTCGCTCTTAAAAGTAAATAAATCGTTAAATGAAGAATGCACTTGGCTGGAACAATTTTTCAATTTCAGGCACATTCTTCTTATCACTCAAATAAATCACCACATGATCTCCTTCTTCAATCACAACTTGGCGTCGTGCAACAATTACATCATTACCACGCAATAAAGCACCAATAATTGTCCCCATAGGCAAACGCAAGTCACCTATTTTGCGCCCGACCACATTGGAGGTGCTTTCATCACCATGCGCTACAATTTCAATGGCTTCAGCAATACCATGTCGTAATGTAGCCACATTTTTTACATCCCCTTTACGAACATGACCAAGCAAAGCAGAAATTGTTGCTTGCTGCGGTGAAACCACAATATCAATACTTCCACCTTGAATCAGATTTATATAAGCAATTCGTTGAATCAGCACCATTGCCTTCTTGGCACCCAAACGTTTTGCCAATAAAGCGGACATAATATTCGCCTCATCATCACTACTCAATGAAAGGAACACATCGACATTTTCAATATGTTCTTCAAACAATAAATTTTGATCAGACGCATCACCATAAAAAACCAAGGTTTTTGAAAGTTTTTCAGCTAACAAATTAGCCCGTTCTTCATCACGCTCAATTAATTTTACGGTACAAATATTTTCCAAACATTTCGCTACGCCAGCGGCAACATTTCCGCCACCAACAATCATTACGCGTTTATAAGGTTTTTCTAAGCGTTGAATTTCACTCATTACTGCTTTTATGTGCTCAGTTGCACAAATAAAAGTAATTTCATCACCGGCTTCAACAATAGTAGACCCCTGCGGGCGAATCGGTTTACCGTTACGTAAAATAGACATAATACGACAATCAATATGTGGCATATGTTCACGAAATGCGGAAAGCGCATATCCAACCAAAGGACCACCATAATAAGCTCTTACCACAACCATGCTAATACGATTATTAGCAAAATAGGCAACTTGTAATGCCCCTGGATAAGCAATTAAGCGTGTAATTTCATCTGTCACAAGATTTTCAGGCGAAATCAAATGATCAATAGGTACATTCTCATCATTGAATAACTTATCTTTTTCACGCAAATATTCTGAATTACGAATACGGGCAATACGAGTTGGTGTATTAAATAATGTATAACCCATTTGGCAGGCTACCATATTGATTTCATCAGAGGCTGTTACGGCAACCATTAAATCGGCATCGGCCGCACCTGCATCTCGAAGCACTTTTGGTGATGATGGCGAGCCTTGCACAACTCGCAAATCATGCTTTTCTTGTAAGGCTTGTAACTGTGGGGACTCGTTATCAACGAGTGTGATATCGTTATCTTCACTAACCAAATTTTCGGCAAGCGTTGTTCCTACCTGACCTGCGCCCAAAATAATAATTTTCATCGTTTACTCCGTTCGTTCTAATACAAGAGGACGAATGCCTATTTCTGATGAATTTAGACCGCACTTTAATGCGTTAATTTGACGACAAATTTCATCTGTCACGCCATTAGCCTGCGTCATTTGTTCTTCAGTAATCTCCTCTGGCGCTTTTTGGAATAAAATCGCATCCAATAGCCGTTCTGCATGCATTCCATCTCTGCAGTAATGAAGTACGCCAACATCATTAAATAGCGTTGCAACTTTAGCTATCTTAGTTGTCGCAATACCAAGAGCACCATCTTCACCGCCTAATTGACGAAATAAGTCATCTTGTGGGAAACCACCACATGCCAAGAAAAAGGCTCGACGAAAAACCACGCTCCCACCACAGGTCATTCGCATATGTTGCCATGCAAACTCAAAATTAGGATGTTCAGCGTAACGCGTGGGCAAATCAATTGGTTTTAATGCTAAACGTACCACTGAGGTATCTGGTTGAAAATGAAAAGTCGCCGCGGCAACTTCTAATGCGCCCTGTTCATAAACATCATCAGCGTCTAAAAAAGCAATAAATTCATTACTTGATTGCAAAGCGCCCCAATTGCGCGCTTTCGCCACTCCGCTATTTCTCGACATAGACTCGACAACTATCTTTTCTGGATATTGCGCAGCCCATTCTTGCGCTAAAGCTAACGTGCTATCTTTAGAACCATCATCAACCAACCAAATTTTCCCTAAATAAGTTTGAGACAATACAGATTGCACTGCGCGAGATAGCGTTTGTTCTGCATTATAGCAAGGAATAATGACATCAATATTGGCAAACATTTTAGCCTCTAAGCACGTTTACATAACTTCGCATAATAGAACCCATCGCCACTATTTGGTTGCGGAATAAATTGAAAACCCACCGCACTTTTATCATCACCAAAAGGTAATGACAATAACTCCGCATCCGCGTGAGCATTTAAAAATGCTTGGATTTGTTCGCAATTTTCTTCTGGCAGTACAGAACAAGTAGCATAAAGCAAAACACCGCTTGGCTTCAGTTTTTCCCAAAGCGCACTCAGGATTTTCTTCTGTAATTCAACGAGCTGAGCGATATCGCTTTCTTTACGTAACCATTTTATATCGGGGTGGCGTCGAATCACTCCTGTTGCAGAACAAGGTGCATCAAGTAAAATTCGGTCAAATTTCACCGCACTTTTACCGATTTCAGCTAAACATTCGTCAGGTTGACTCGCATCACCACACACCACTATCGCTTGCTGATTTAAACGTTCAAGATTTTCTTCTACTCGTTTTAAGCGATGAGATTCTACATCTAATGCAATCACATTAGCTTGAGGTGCCAATTCCAAGATATGAGTTGTCTTACCACCCGGTGCCGCACAAGCATCGAGGATCCATTCCTCATTTTTTGGCTCAAGCAACGTTGCCGCCCATTGAGCACTCAAATCTTGCACCGTAACTGCCCCTTCTTCAAAGTGCGGTAATTTTTGCACAGCAATCGGTATATCTAAACATAGCGCGTTAGAATGGTGACTTGTTTTTGCAGAAATACCTTGTTCTTCAAGTAAAGTGCGGTAAGTTTCGAGGGCGTTTTTTTGTGAATTCACTCGTAGCCACATTGGTGGTTTCTGATTGTTCGCCTCAATGATCTCACGCCAATTCGGATAGGCTTTTTTTAATTTATTCACGAACCATTCAGGGTGAAACGTTTGCCAATTTTTATCGATAATTGCCAAAATTTCATCTTGCTCACGTAAAAATCTACGCAAAACCGCATTCACTAATCCTCTAAAACTATCAGATTTTAATGATTTTGTTGCGTTCACAACTTCATCAACTGCCGCATGAGCAGGCACTCGCATATAAAGCAATTGGTATAATCCCACAAGTAACAGGCAATGAACAATGCGAGTTTTACCTTTAAGCGGCTTATCCACAAGACGTTTGATAATTTGCTCTAAGCGAGGCAATACGCGACACACGCCAAAACAAATTTCTTGTAGTAAGGGCAAATCTTGAGCTTTTACAGAAAGTTGCACTTCTGGAATTAACACCGACAAGGATTTACCTTCATCTAATACTTGCAAAATTAAGTTTGCTGCAATAGCCCTAGTCGAAAGTGCGGTCATTTTTACTGAGTTTTTTGCTTTGATAGTTTTAGAAGAGAATTTTTTCATTATGCAAGCACCTTACCAATAGTAAACCATTCTGCACGACCATTTAATAAATCTTGTGCAGACATAGGCTTTTTACCTGCAGGTTGTAATTGCAATAAGTTTAAGACGCCATCGACAGTCGCAATTTGAATGCCATTTTTATCCGCACTCAAAATAGTTCCCGCTGGTTTATCTTGATGAGGCAATACTTCCGCTTGATACACTTTTAAAGTTTGTGCATTGCCATCCTTATCTTCCGTTGAAAAATAAGCAATCGGCCAAGGATTAAAAGCACGAATATTACGCTCAAGTTGCATTGCAGGAAGTGTCCAATCTAATTGAGCCTCTTCTTTAGAAAGTTTTTCTGCATAATTACTTTGGCTGTCATCTTGTTTTTCGGCTATAAATTTACCGTTTTCAAGATTATCTAAAACATCGATTAATGCTGATGGAGCAAGCTCCGCCAGTTTGTTATAAAGACTTGTTGAAGTTTCAGTCGGTAAAATATCACAATAGACTTTGTGTAACATATCACCTGTATCTAAACCTTCATCCATTTGCATAATGGTTACACCAGTTTGTGCATCACCAGCCCAAATTGAGCGCTGAATGGGTGCTGCACCTCGCCAACGTGGAAGAATAGAACCATGCACATTCAAACAACCTAAACAAGGGGCATCTAATACAGCTTTCGGTAAAATTAATCCATAAGCCACAACAACCATTACATCTGCATTTAACGCTTTTAGTTCAGACTGCGCCTCTTCTTTACGTAAAGATTTAGGTTGATAAACGGGAATGTTATTTTGCTCAGCAAGTTGCTTGACAGGACTTGCTTGTAGTTTTTTACCGCGACCAGCTGGTTTATCAGGTTGAGTATAAACAGCGATCACATTATGTTGAGAATTTAGAATGGCTTGTAAATGCTGTGCAGCAAAATCTGGCGTACCAGCAAAAATAATATTAAGTGATTTCATAATGTTCTACGTTATGGTAATTGATAGTAAAAAATGCGGTTAAAATCAACCGCACTTTAATTAAGAATCAGAAGCTTATTGTTTCGCAATTTGTTTTTTATATTTCACCAATTTTTCTTTAATACGTTGGCGTTTAAGTGGAGAAAGATAATCAACAAATAAAATTCCGTTAAGGTGATCGATCTCGTGTTGAATACAGATCGCAAGCAAGCCATCCGCATCTAAAGTAAATTCTTTACCATCACGATCTAACGCTCTCACTTTCACTTTTTCTTTACGAGGAACCAACGCACGGAACCCTGGAATGGATAAACACCCCTCTTCAATTCCCGTTTCTCCTTCAGAAGCCAAAATTTCAGGATTAATCAAGACAAGCTGATTTTTTTTATCACCTTCAACATCAATAGTAATAATACGTTGCAAAATATCTACTTGAGGTGCAGCTAAACCAATACCTTCCTCTTGATACATCGTATCAAACATATCATCAACAATCTTACGAATTGCATCATTAACTTCACTAACAGGCTCACAAACAACCTTTAAGTGATCATCAGGATAAATTAATACATTAAGTGCGGTCATAATTTCTCTTGTTTTTAATGGTAGAATTTTAGCGGGATTGTAGCACTAATGCGTATTTTTCTCACTAATAAATATAAACTTTATCTAAACTGATTTTGTTAAACCAAAAAACAAAAACCCCATATCTTTCGACACGGGGTTCTTCTTTTTTATTTAATTTAACTTAGATAAGTATTTGGTAACCTGGCGGTGCCCTACTCTCACATGGGGAAGCCCCACACTACCATCGGCATTACAGCGTTTCACTTCTGAGTTCGGTATGGTGTCAGGTGGTTCCACCGCACTATCGCCGCCAGGATAATTCTTTGATAACGTTTATTTTAAATTCTATCTATGTTCTTCATTGGCCACAAGCTGAACGTTTAGTTAATTTCTTTTTCTTTCACTCTGTTTTCCAAAAACACTTGAGCGTTGTATAGTTAAGCCTCTCGGGCAATTAGTATGCGTTAGCTCAATGTATCACTACACTTACACACCGCACCTATCTACGTCTTAGTCTTAAACAACCCTTACAGATTTATAATCTGGGAGAACTCATCTCTTGGCAAGTTTCGTGCTTAGATGCTTTCAGCACTTATCTCTTCCGCACTTAGCTACCCGGCAATGCGTCTGGCGACACAACCGGAACACCAGTGGTGCGTCCACTCCGGTCCTCTCGTACTAGGAGCAGCCCCAACCAATTCTCCAACGCCCACGGCAGATAGGGACCGAACTGTCTCACGACGTTCTAAACCCAGCTCGCGTACCACTTTAAATGGCGAACAGCCATACCCTTGGGACCTACTTCAGCCCCAGGATGTGATGAGCCGACATCGAGGTGCCAAACACCGCCGTCGATATGAACTCTTGGGCGGTATCAGCCTGTTATCCCCGGAGTACCTTTTATCCGTTGAGCGATGGCCCTTCCATTCAGAACCACCGGATCACTATGACCTACTTTCGTACCTGCTCGACTTGTCTGTCTCGCAGTTAAGCTTGCTTATACCATTGCACTAACCTCACGATGTCCGACCGTGATTAGCAAACCTTCGTGCTCCTCCGTTACTCTTTGGGAGGAGACCGCCCCAGTCAAACTACCCACCAGACACTGTCCGAGACCGCGTTCCGCAATCTTCGTTAGAACATCAAACGTTAAAGGGTGGTATTTCAAGGACGACTCCATAATCACTGGCGTGACTACTTCTAAGTCTCCCACCTATCCTACACATCAAAATTCAATGTTCAGTGTCAAGCTATAGTAAAGGTTCACGGGGTCTTTCCGTCTAGCCGCGGGTACACCGCATCTTCACGGCGATTTCAATTTCACTGAGTCTCGGGTGGAGACAGCCTGGCCATCATTATGCCATTCGTGCAGGTCGGAACTTACCCGACAAGGAATTTCGCTACCTTAGGACCGTTATAGTTACGGCCGCCGTTTACTGGGGCTTCGATCAGGAGCTTCTCTTTCGATTACACCATCAATTAACCTTCCAGCACCGGGCAGGCATCACACCCTATACGTCCACTTTCGTGTTTGCAGAGTGCTGTGTTTTTAATAAACAGTTGCAGCCAGCTGGTATCTTCGACCGGTTCAACCTTCGCCCGCGAGGGACTACAATCTACGCCGGCGCACCTTCTCCCGAAGTTACGGTGCTATTTTGCCTAGTTCCTTCACCCGAGTTCTCTCAAGCGCCTGAGTATTCTCTACCTGACCACCTGTGTCGGTTTTCAGTACGGTTTAGATAAACCTGAAGCTTAGTGGCTTTTCCTGGAAGTGTGGTATCGGTTACTTCAGCTCCGTAGAGCCTCGTCATCATCTCTCAGTGTTTAATAGAAGTCCGGATTTGCCTAAACTTCCCACCTACCAACTTAAACGCACATATCCAACAGTGCGATAACCTAACCTGCTCCGTCCCCACATCGCAGTTTATCCAAGTACAGGAATATTAACCTGTTTCCCATCGACTACGCTTTTCAGCCTCGCCTTAGGGGCCGACTCACCCTGCCCCGATTAACGTTGGACAGGAACCCTTGGTCTTCCGGCGAACGGGTTTTTCACCCGTTTTATCGTTACTTATGTCAGCATTCGCACTTCTGATACGTCCAGCAGCCCTCTCGAGCCACCTTCATCCGCTTACAGAACGCTCCCCTACCCAACAGACTTACGTCTGATGCCGCAGCTTCGGTGCTATATTTGAGCCCCGTTACATCTTCCGCGCAGGCCGACTCGACTAGTGAGCTATTACGCTTTCTTTAAATGATGGCTGCTTCTAAGCCAACATCCTAGCTGTCTAAGCCTTCCCACTTCGTTTCCCACTTAATATAGACTTTGGGACCTTAGCTGGCGGTCTGGGTTGTTTCCCTCTCCACGACGGACGTTAGCACCCGCCGTGTGTCTCCTGAGTATCACTCTTTGGTATTCGTAGTTTGCATCGGGTTGGTAATCCGGGATGGACCCCTAGCCGAAACAGTGCTCTACCCCCAAAGGTGTCCGCTCAAGGCTCTACCTAAATAGATTTCGGGGAGAACCAGCTATCTCCCGGTTTGATTGGCCTTTCACCCCCAGCCACAAGTCATCCGCTAATTTTTCAACATTAGTCGGTTCGGTCCTCCAGTTAGTGTTACCCAACCTTCAACCTGCCCATGGCTAGATCACCGGGTTTCGGGTCTATACCTTGCAACTATTCGCCCAGTTAAGACTCGGTTTCCCTTCGGCTCCCCTATTCGGTTAACCTCGCTACAAAATATAAGTCGCTGACCCATTATACAAAAGGTACGCAGTCACCCTTTCAGGCTCCCACTGCTTGTACGTACAAGGTTTCAGGTTCTATTTCACTCCCCTCACCGGGGTTCTTTTCGCCTTTCCTTCACAGTACTGGTTCACTATCGGTCAATCAGGAGTATTTAGCCTTGGAGGATGGTCCCCCCATCTTCAAACAGGATATCACGTGTCCCGCCCTACTTATCGTTAACTTAGTACCACAGCCTGGATGTCGAGTACGGGGCTATCACCCTGTGTCGCTAAGCTTCCCAGCTTATTCCTCTATCTCTGCTGCTATCATTAACAGGCTCTTTCGCTTTCGCTCGCCGCTACTGACGAAATCTCGGTTGATTTCTTTTCCTCGGGGTACTTAGATGTTTCAGTTCTCCCGGTTTGCCTCACCTACCTATGTATTCAGTAAGTGATAGTAGATTCTTCATCTACTGGGTTTCCCCATTCGGATATCTTGGATTAAACGCCTCTTATCGACTCATCCAAGCTTTTCGCAGATTAGCACGTCCTTCTTCGCCTCTGATTGCCAAGGCATCCACCTTGTACGCTTAGTCACTTAACTATACAACCTCAAATGTTTTCAATCACTTTAAGTTTTCACTTGAAAGTGCGGTCAATTTGATGCGTATCTTCATTCAACTAAACACTTGATTGCTTTTGTTCAATCAAGATTTTATGCAAAACAGGTTTTATTTTTAGATTTCCCTTTTCAGTTCCCTCTTTCACTTTCCTGCCTTGCCTACTCAGACTTTCTCTCGAAAATCTCTTGTTTTCAGCTTGTTTCCAATTTTTTAAAGAACAGTAAGATAATCTAACAAAGTTATCTTTAATTGGCGTCCCCACGGGGATTCGAACCCCGGTTACCGCCGTGAAAGGGCGATGTCCTAGGCCTCTAGACGATGGGGACATCAATTAAAGATACTCTATCTTATTCTTATCTTTCAACGTTGCTTTCGCTTCGTTTCAAATCTTGTCTACAACAATCAGCCAATCTGTGTGAGCACTCGCTGTCTCTCGTCTTTGGTAAGGAGGTGATCCAACCGCAGGTTCCCCTACGGTTACCTTGTTACGACTTCACCCCAGTCATGAATCATACCGTGGTAAACGCCCTCCAAAAGGTTAAGCTATCTACTTCTGGTACAACCCACTCCCATGGTGTGACGGGCGGTGTGTACAAGGCCCGGGAACGTATTCACCGCGACATTCTGATTCGCGATTACTAGCGATTCCGACTTCATGGAGTCGAGTTGCAGACTCCAATCCGGACTTAGACGTACTTTCTGAGATTCGCTCCACCTCGCAGTTTCGCCACCCTCTGTATACGCCATTGTAGCACGTGTGTAGCCCTACTCGTAAGGGCCATGATGACTTGACGTCATCCCCACCTTCCTCCAGTTTATCACTGGCAGTCTCCTTTGAGTTCCCGACCAAATCGCTGGCAACAAAGGATAAGGGTTGCGCTCGTTGCGGGACTTAACCCAACATTTCACAACACGAGCTGACGACAGCCATGCAGCACCTGTCTCATGGTTCCCGAAGGCACTCCCGTATCTCTACAGGATTCCATGGATGTCAAGAGTAGGTAAGGTTCTTCGCGTTGCATCGAATTAAACCACATGCTCCACCGCTTGTGCGGGCCCCCGTCAATTCATTTGAGTTTTAACCTTGCGGCCGTACTCCCCAGGCGGTCGATTTATCACGTTAGCTACGGGCACCAAGCTTTAAGCCCAATCCCCAAATCGACAGCGTTTACAGCGTGGACTACCAGGGTATCTAATCCTGTTTGCTCCCCACGCTTTCGCACATGAGCGTCAGTACATTCCCAAGGGGCTGCCTTCGCCTTCGGTATTCCTCCACATCTCTACGCATTTCACCGCTACACGTGGAATTCTACCCCTCCCTAAAGTACTCTAGTTACCCAGTCTGAAATGCAATTCCCAGGTTAAGCCCGGGGCTTTCACACCTCACTTAAATAACCGCCTGCGTGCCCTTTACGCCCAGTTATTCCGATTAACGCTCGCACCCTCCGTATTACCGCGGCTGCTGGCACGGAGTTAGCCGGTGCTTCTTCTGTATTTAACGTCAATGATGTCTACTATTAGCACACATCCCTTCCTCAATACCGAAAGAACTTTACAACCCGAAGGCCTTCTTCATTCACGCGGCATGGCTGCGTCAGGGTTCCCCCCATTGCGCAATATTCCCCACTGCTGCCTCCCGTAGGAGTCTGGACCGTGTCTCAGTTCCAGTGTGGCTGGTCATCCTCTCAGACCAGCTAGAGATCGTCGGCTTGGTAGGCCTTTACCCCACCAACTACCTAATCCCACTTGGGCTCATCTTATGGCATGTGGCCCGAAGGTCCCACACTTTAATCTTTCGATATTACGCGGTATTAGCTACAGTTTCCCGTAGTTATCCCCCTCCATAAGCCAGATTCCCAAGCATTACTCACCCGTCCGCCACTCGTCAGCAAGAAAGCAAGCTTTCTCCTGCTACCGTTCGACTTGCATGTGTTAAGCCTGCCGCCAGCGTTCAATCTGAGCCATGATCAAACTCTTCAATTCAAGTTCAATCGCTCAATACTGCTGACATAAAATGTCACTACTTAAAAAGTATAATGAATTTCTAGTTAGCACCTATTAAGACTTCAAAATTAAAAAATATTTTTAAAACAAGTCAATCAACAAGTGCCCACACAGATTGTCTGATATATTGTTAAAGAGCAAAAAACAACGACGCACGTGCAAACTTAAATATTTCACAACAGTGCGTCGTTGTGTGCGGTGCATTATAGGGATTTTCAAAACCCTTGCAAGTACTTTTTGTAAAAATATTTAAAAAAATGATCTTTTGATGGAAATATAAACGGTTCCCTCAAAAGTGCGGTCAAAATTCGAAATATTTATTAAAAATTAAACCTCAGCTAAGATCTCCAGAATGCAGGTGTAAATAATGCTAAAAGAGTAAAAATTTCTAAGCGCCCACATACCATTGCGATAGTTAAAATCCATTTCGCACTATCTGGAATGGCGATCATATTACTACTAACAGCACCTAATCCTGGCCCTAAATTATTTATACTCGCCAACACAGCATTAAAGGCATTGAAAGGTTCAACGCCACAAGCAATGACACCGAGTAAACAAATTAAAAATACTAAAATATAAGCCGAAAAGAATGCCCAAATACTACCAATCACTCTTTCATCTAATACATTTTTTCCCCATTTAATTGGATAAACCAAATTAGGATGGACTACGCGTTTGAGTTCTCGTTTTCCTTGTAGGTAAAGCACTAATACACGCGCAACTCTTAAACCACCACCAACAGATCCAGCACACCCCCCCATAAAAGATGCAGAGATTAACAATACGGGCACAAATGAGGGCCAAGCGGAAAAATCAGACGTTGTGTAACCTGTTGTGGTAGAGATAGAGACAGCCTGAAACAATACCTGCTCAAAATCTTGCCATGAAGTCTTAAAGTAACTGTATCCCCACATTACTGAAGTACAAACCCCAACTAAAATAACTTGGATACTGATAAAAAAACGAAATTCAGGATCACGTAAATAAATTTTGAAGAAATTTTCACGTCCAATCGTTGAAAAAGCACGGAAATGTAGACCAAAGTTACAAGCAGAAACTAATAAAAATAAAACCGTAATTCCGTTAATCAATGGGCTATTGAAATAACCGATACTGGCATCATGCGTTGAAAAACCGCCAATAGAAACAGTCGAGAAACTGTGGGTAATCGCATCAAAAACACTCATTCCTGCCAACCAATAAGCTAAAGCGCATGACAAGGTTAAAGAAAGGTAAATCATCCACAAAACTTTTGCGGTTTCAGTAATCCGAGGGCGAATTTTTTGTTCCTTCATTGGACCAGACATTTCTGCACGGTAAAGTTGCATTCCGCCAATGCCTAAAAGGGGAATGATCGCAATCGCTAATACAATGATCCCCATCCCACCAAGCCATTGTAAAAACTGTCGGTAAAACAAAATTGCTTTTGGTAAATTATCCAATCCAGTCATCACGGTGGCACCTGTCGTCGTTAGGCCCGAAAAAGCCTCAAATACAGCGGAAGCCACCGTTAAGTGTGGTGCATCAAACAATAGAAGCGGCAAAGTAGCCAAGCCGCCAAGTACAAACCAAAAAGCCACAACAATCAAAAAACCATCACGGGATCGTAATTCTTGTTTATGGTGATGGCATGGCCACCAAAGCAATGTGCCCGCCGTCAAACTCAACATAAAAGCCTGCATAAATGCCTTACCGCCACCATCGCCATAAATCAGTGCGACAAATGCTGGAATCAGCATCGTGCCAGAAAAACACATCACAAGAATACCAATAATTCGGATAATCGATAAAATATGCACTATTATTCGCCTGTTTCTAAAAGTTGGATGACTAATCTGCCCGCAGACTTTTCCGTTAATTCTGAAGAAAAAACATCGACTGTTTTTTCACTAATACCTAAAATCAAATGAATATTTGCCTGAAAATCTTGAGATAAAATCTCAACCTGATATTTTTCACAAAGTTGTTGGACTAAATTTAGCTGGCCATAATCACAATCAAGTTTGAAAGGGGTTCGTTCAACTTTAATTTCGCTTTCAATCAGCTTTAACGCTTGTTGTACGCCATTACCGTAAGCACGAACTAATCCGCCTGTTCCAAGCAAAATACCACCATAATAGCGAACTACCACCGCACTAATTTCACCTAATTGACTACCTTGCAATGCACTCAACATTGGCTTTCCTGCCGTTCCAGCAGGTTCGCCATCATCAGAAAAACCAAGTTGTAGAGAATCTGTTGGCTTGCCTGCTACGGCAGCCCAACAATGATGCCGAGCATTTGGATGTTCTTGTTTAATCTTTGCCCAAAAAGCTCTTGCATCTTCTAAACCTTCGGTATGCTGTAAATAAGTAATAAAACGGCTTTTCTTAATTTCTTCTTCAAAAACAACCGCTCTTTTAGGAACGAGGTATTCCGCCATTTATTTTTTCAAGGTAATTTCAATAGCACTAGTCTATCACTGATGACTGGGATTTGTCGAAATTTTGCCGTAAGTGCGGTATGATATGGCTCTGTTTTTCAAAAGAAAAAAGAATATGTCTGAAATTTCCGTCACACAAACCCTAGATACTTTAGGATTACGTTGCCCAGAACCTGTCATGCTTGTTCGTAAAAATATTCGTCATCTTAACGATGGAGAAATACTTTTGATTATTGCTGACGATCCTGCAACAACAAGAGATATTCCAAGTTTCTGTCAATTTATGGATCACACATTACTGCAAAGTGAGGTGGAAAAACCGCCGTTCAAATATTGGGTGAAAAAAGGAAAATAAAAAATCGGCCGCATTAAAGTGCGGCCGATTTTTTGTAATTATTAAAGATTGCGTAAGGCTTCAATACGCTTTTCGAGTGGCGGATGGCTCATAAAGAGTTCACTTCGTTTTCCATTAATCATAAAGGCATTTAAAGACCCTTCGAGATTTTGTGGTTCGTGAAGTTGTTGCAAACGTTGCAGTGCCATAATCATTTTTTCTTTGCCTACTAAACTTGCTGAACCAGCATCTGCACGGAATTCGCGGTAACGGGAGAACCACATTGCGATAATACTCGCAAGCACACCAAAGAGCATTTCCAATACCATCGAAACCAAGAAATAAATACCTGAACTGCGCGTTTCCTCTCCATTATTGTTACGCGAACTTGCTACCGCTGTTGCAATAACGCGCGATAAGAAAATCACGAAAGTATTCAATACGCCTTGTAATAACGCCATAGTCACCATATCCCCATTGGAAATATGGGAAATTTCGTGCGCTAAAACAGCTTCAGCTTCAGCCTCAGTCATGTTGTTTAATAATCCAGTGCTTACTGCCACCAAAGAATTGCTTTTCGTCGCGCCTGTCGCAAAAGCATTCACATCGGGTGAATGATAAATTGCCACGTCTGGCATGGGAATACCTGCTTTCTGTGCTTGGCGACTAACGGTATCAATTAACCAATGTTCAGTTTGATTACGAGGTTGAGTAATCACTTCTCCATCTACAGAACGTAATGCCATCGTTTTAGACAGGAATAATGAAATTAATGAACCAACAAAACCAAATAGCAACGCCATAATTAAAATGCCGCCGGTGCTATTTCCAGCAATACCAGTCACACTTAAAATAATACCTAATACCAGCATTACAGCCATATTGGTTGCCAAGAAAAGAAGAATACGCATCATAATGTGTTCTCTCAAAGTTAGGGTTAGTATTTCCTTAGTGGGGAAAATTCACAAAAAATTCAAGGTGTAATGTAAAATTTTTGTTATCAGCATACAAACAAAAAGCGCGGTCAAAAACATGCGAGTTTATGACCGCACTTTTAAGCAGAAATTACCAAACAGAAAATTATTTTCTTACAGCAATCGCTTCAATTTCTAATCCTACATCTTTTGGTAAACGTGCAACTTCTACGCAAGAACGAGCAGGGAAGTTAGGGTGATTATTTTCTTTAAAGAAACGTTCGTATTCTGCATTAACCGCTGCAAAATCATTAAGATCTTTCACAAAAACAGTCGTTTTTACAATATCTGCAGCGGTTAAACCCGCTTTCTCAATAATCGCTTTCACATTTTCTAAAGATTGACGTGCTTGTGCAACGATGTCAGCGGGCACTTCGCCTGTTGCAGGATTCACGGGAATTTGCCCTGAGGTTAAAACTAAATTGCCAAGATCAACCGCTTGAACATAAGGGCCGATAGCTGACGGTGCTTTTTCAGTATGAATAATTTGAGTCATCATTTTCTCCTTGGTTGATAAAAGTGCGGTTATTTTTCACAGCACTTTTTCGTTTATTAATCAATTTCTTTTAGCACGTCATCAGAAAGCGATTCTTTATTTTCTGTTGATTTGCCATCACTCACTTTAAATTGTAAATTTTGGTAATACGCTTCTCTAAAGGTTACATATGGATCTTGTGCTTGGCGTAACAACTCCGCGTTATCGATATTTTTCGCACGGGCATCCACCGCTTGCACACCATATTTCACTAACGACCACGGACCACCCACCCATTCCCAGAATGGATACATATAAGCCGCATCAACCACCGCGCCCGTTAATTGGCGTGGCGTTGTTGCATTATAAATCGGTAGCACAATATAAGTCCCAGCATCTACGCCGTAGCTACCTAAAGTTTCCCCAAATCCACGTTGATTATCTACGCGCAGCTCTTTGCTTGCGCTCGCAAAATCAATAAAGCCACCTAGACCAAATACAGTGTTAATCCAAAAGCGATTAAAGTGAACAAATGCTTTTTTCGGTTCACCTTCAATTAAGCGGTTCACAAAGCTTACTGGCTCATCAAGGTTATTTGCAATGCCAGCAAGACCTGAAGAAATAGGCTTAGGCACATAGTTATTCCAACCTTTTGCAGCGGGTTCTAACACATAGCGATCCATAACGTTATAGTTAAATTTCCACATGGTTCGATTGAACCCTTCAAGGGTATCATTACGCTCACTCGCTTGTTTTGTGTCGTTCTTATTTGCACAACCTGTCAGCACAATTACGCCGAAAAGTGCGGTCAAAATCGTCTTTATTTTCATTTTGAATCCTTATATAAATGTGGGCTTATTCTACCTAATTTGCCAAGTAACAACAAAATAAATATTGCCTATAAAACATATAAAAAGTGCGGTAAAAAACCATTATTTTTACCGCACTTTCTCATTCCTAACATAAAACTAATTTCGTTTTCTGACCTTTCAGATAATTAACAATTCCTTCAGGAACATCATCCGTAAACAAATATTCCACATCACTTAATTCACCCAATCGAACAATCGCTTGGCGCGTAAATTTAGAGTGATCGGTCACTAATAAGGTCTGACGTGAACTTTCAATAATCGCTCTCTTGACTTGTACTTCGTGGTAATCATAATCCAATAATGAACCATCAGCATCAATCGCGCTAATCCCTAAAATCCCGAAATCTAGGCGAAATTGAGAAATAAAATTCACTGTAGCTTCGCCGATAATTCCACCATCCATTCGTAATGATCCGCCCGCCATGACAATATCAAAACTTTCATTTTGGCGTAAAAGATGAGCGGCATTCAGATTGTTCGTCACAATTCGGAGTTTTTCGTGGCCAAGCAATGCATTGGCGACAGCCTCAGGCGTGGTACCAATATCAATAAACAACGATGCGCCGTTAGGAATCAACTTCGCAACTTCCTGTGCAATATTATTTTTTTGTAATGAAAAGAATTGTTTACGATCCACATAATCAGAATTTTCTGCAGAAGATGGCGATGCCGCGCCACCATGATGGCGACGAATTAAATCTAACTCTGCCAAAATATTCAAATCACGGCGAATTGTTTGAGGGCTAACATCTAAGGCAGCAACCAATTCTTCCGTGCTTAAATAGCCGGATTGTTCCACCAGTTTAATAATTTGTTGATGCCGTAACGACTGCTTCATAGAAAACCCTTTATCCAAATTGAATACACCTACTGTAGCGAATTTTTACGTAATTTGCTATCGATAAATCCCCAAATCAAGCCGACAATCAAGCCTGAAATATGCGCTGCATTTCCCATTTCAACACCAAATAATGGGCTAACAAAACCTAATGCGATCCCCACTAATAACATTGTGAAAAAACCTTCTGGCAAATCAAATAAATGATGATTCAATTTATCACGTATAAATACATAACCTAGAACCGCATATACAACACCAGAAAGCCCAAAGAAACCGGGGCCAGACACATAATTTTGCACATACCCTGTTATAGCGGAAGCTACAACATACAACATCAATAATTTGACCGAACCAAAAGTGCGCTCAATCATTCCACCGAAAATAAAAAACCAAGACAAATTAAACAAAATATGCAAATTAGATAAATGTACCAGTGTATGTGAGATATAACGCCACGCTTCGCTATCTTGCTCTTCGTAAGCGGGGTAATGCATCAAATACATAATATCGTCTTCAAAACCCAGCTGTTGAGCAATATAAATAAGCGCGCAAAGTGCGGTGAGAATTAGCGTGATTTTTCCCTGTTGAGCTAAAAAGTTTTTCATTCGTGATCTCAAGTTTCTACGCAAATTTAAAAATCTGACTTTGCATTAAAGGTCATTATTTCCCCAGTAATGGGGTGGGTAATCGTCAATTCTTCTGCGTGCAAACATAATCTTGGCGACATAGCTTTAGCCTGAGGATGAGAGTAAAATTTATCGCCTAGAATTGGATGCCCCAATGCTAACATGTGCAAGCGTAATTGATGAGATCTGCCTGTCACGGGCGTCAGTTTCACGCGAGTACTGTTATTGGGCAAACGTGCTAAAACTTCGAATTTTGTGACCGCTCTTTTTCCTAAAACGAAATCCAAACGTTGGCGAGGTCGATTTTCCCAATCACAAATCATTGGCAAATTTACCTCGCCATAATCTTTCTCCAAATGTCCCCAAACAATCGCTTGATAATGTTTTTTTGGTTCACGTTCGCGAAATTGACGTTTTAATTCACGATCCGCCGCCTTACTTAAAGCAAACACAATAATACCGCTCGTTGCCATATCCAAACGATGAGCTGGCTCACAAAAACCGAATTTTTCTTTCACTCGACTCATTGTACTATCGTAATATTGTGGTTGATTGCCCGGCACGGAAAGCAAACCGCTAGGTTTGTTCACCACGCACAAATGATTATCTTGATAAATAATATCTAAATAAGGTTCAAGAGGCGGATTGTATTCAATCAATGCCATTTTTATTCCTTGTTCGTCACAATGACACGCAAGCAATCCAAACGCCAATTTGCTTTAGAAAGCTCATCCAGTGATTGTGTTCGTTGTTGTTCCAAAATATCAATTTCGCTTTGGCGAATATTTTTATTCACGGCTCGCAAAGCCTGTAAACGGTTAATTTCTGCGCTTAATTGTTGATCTGCTTGATTTTTAGCCTCAGAAATAATCAGTTCAGCTAAAGATTTTACGAGTTGATCGCCTCGCGTGATCAAGGCTTCAATATTGGCCCGTGCCATTTTCACCATTTGATTAGCAATATTTTTACCAAGTGGTTTCAATTTGCTATGCAATGTTTCAAAAGCAACTTGCTCACCAATGTTATTTCCTTTGTTATCAAGCAGCAGACGAATAGGCGTTGGCGGCAAGAAACGATTAAGCTGTAACCCTTTTGGCGATTGGCTTTCCACCACGTAAATCAATTCAATTAATAAGGTTCCAGCGGGCAGTTGTTTATTTACAAGCAATGCCATTGCGGCTTTGCCAATATCACCAGAAGCAACAAGATCAATACCCTGACGAATCATAGGATGATCCCAAGTCAAGAATTCCATTTCTTCACGAGCAAGGGCAAGTTCTCGATCAAAGGTAACCGTCACACCTTCTTCTTTTAAACCCGGAAAATCAGGCACAAGCATTGTCCCAGTTGGACTAATTACAATACTATTAGCCCCAAGATCTTCTTGCTCTACGCCAATAATATCAAACAATTTTAAGGCAAAATTTACAAGCTCAGGCGAATTATCTTCATCAGCAATTTGATCCGCTAACGCTTGTGCTTGCTCACCGCCATGAGAATTTAGCTCTAATAAACGATCGCGACCTTTTTCTAACTCAATCTTGAGTTTTTCCCGTGCTGTTTTAGTTTGTTTTAATAATTCAAAAAATTCATTCTCTGAAAGTGCGGTAAAATTTGACCGCACTTTTTCCAACTCATCGGCAAACTGAGAAAATAATGCCATTCCCATTGGACAAGTTTGTTCAAAAGCATTCAATCCCTCATTGTACCAACGAGCCAAACGACTTTGAGGCGAATCTTTCGCACAAGGCACATAAATTTGTACATCACGTTTTTGTCCAATACGATCTAATCGGCCAATACATTGTTCCAATAAATCAGGATTTGTCGGTAAATCAAATAACACTAAATTTGCTGCGAATTGGAAGTTACGCCCTTCCGAGCCGATACTCGAACTGAGTAAAACCTGCGCGCCGGTTTCTAAATCCGCAAAATAAGCCGCAGCTCTATCTCGTTCAATAATCGACATTTTTTCGTGGAACACTGCGGCACGAATCGCCTCACGTTCACGTAAAATTTGTTCTAACTGAATCGCCATGGCCGCAGTCTGACAAATCACAAAAATTTTTTCATCGCGATGTAGTTTGAGGAAATCAATCAGCCAATCAATTTTATCATTCTCTTCAGAGAGTGTAATTTGGTGGTAAACACGTTGCGGAAAACCTTTCACGCCTTGACGTGTATTGCGGAATAACATTCGCCCCGTGCCATGACGATCAATTAAGGCTTGGATCAGTTCCTGGCGGGCACGATGTTGTTCTTCATCATTATTTGATGCAATCGCTTTAAAAAGTGGCTCAACATCTTGTTCAAGCAACAAATCAGAAATATGATTTTTTTCTACCGCACTTAATACCTTATTTGCCAGCAAAGATTCAACGGCATTAACCACAGGTTGGTAGTGTTCCTGCTCTTTCACAAAGGTTTGATAATCAAAGAAACGTTCTGGATCCAGTAAGCGCAAACGAGCAAAATGACTTTCTTGCCCAAGTTGTTCTGGAGTTGCAGTGAGTAACAAGACGGATGGAATGATACGAGCAAGCTGTTCAACTAATAAATAAGCAGTACTTGGCGAGGTTTCAGACCACACCAAATGATGTGCTTCGTCCACAATTAAGCAATCAAATTGAGCATTGAGCGCCTGCTCCACTCGGTTTAGATGAATTTCTAACCAATTCAGCGAACAAATAATTAAGCTTTCAGTTGTAAACGGATTAACGGCATCAAGATCAAAATCGTTGCAACGTTCTTCATCAAAAAGTGCAAAATGCAAATTAAAACGACGAAGCATTTCTACCAGCCATTGATGTTGCAACGTTTCTGGCACGATAATAAGAACACGTTGCACTTTCTCAGCAAAAAGTTGATTCTGCAAAATCATTCCTGCTTCAATGGTTTTCCCTAAACCAACCTCATCCGCCAACAACACGCGAGGATTAACTCGATTACCGACTTCAGCGGCAATATGAAGCTGATGAGGAATTAAACCCGCACGCGTTCCGCGTAGACCACGCAATGACGATTTAAATTGTGCTTGTTGATGACAAAGCGTGCGATAACGCAATGCAAAATGACTGCTACGATCAATTTGCGCTGAAAACAGACGCTCTTTCGCTTGGCTAAAAGAAATAATCGATGAAATATCGCGTTCTTGCACAATGACATCTTCACCTTGTGGATTTTTAACTAAATAAAATAGCAAACCGTTCATATTTTGAACGTCTAAAATCTTACCTTGCCAGCCTGCTTGATGGGATAATGTTTCACCTTTGCTAAATACAATTCGGCTTAAAGGCGCTTGTGCAGCAGCATATATACGCGTTTCATCCGCCGCAGGGAAATAAATCGTGACAGTTCTTTGATCTAATGCGGTAATGATACCTAATCCTAAAGCGTTTTCACTTTCACTCAACCAGCGCTGACCAATAGCAAAGGGCATAATAATTCTCTTTCTGATTTTTATTGATAAAATTTGGGGGCGTATTGTAGCTTGCTTAAATAGCAAAAGAAATTAATAAAAGAGAATAAAAAATGGATTGAAGAAATAAATGGCACGCCCTAAAGGATTCGAACCTTTGACCCACGCCTTAGAAGGGCGTTGCTCTATCCAGCTGAGCTAAGGGCGCATTCAAAGGATTTCTTTTGTACGGAATTTCAAGACAATATAAAAGAAGTGGTCGGCGAGATAGGATTTGAACCTACGACCCACTGGTCCCAAACCAGTTGCGCTACCAAGCTGCGCTACTCGCCGACGAGTGCAGTCAATTATAGGTTTGTTTTTATCTCAGTCAATTAATTTTTTGATTTTTTAATTTAATTGTTCAAAATTATTCCACTTTAGGAAAAATGCCCCCTTTTTCGTTGTAAAAAAATCATTGTCCGCTAAAATAGCAAACGCTTTCTTTCCCATCATTCAAAAGGACAGCCCAATGACCGCACAAATCATCTCTGGTACCGCACTTTCAAAAAAAATTAAAGCCGATGTGGCAGATAAAATCACTCATTACATTAAGCAAGGAAAACGCGCGCCTGGGCTTGCAGTCATTCTCGTGGGTGCCGATCCTGCTTCGCAAATCTATGTCGGTAATAAACGTAAAAGCTGTGAAGAAATTGGCATTATCTCTAAATCTTATGATCTGCCAGATACCACCACGCAAGAGAAATTGTTAGCAGTTATTGACCAGCTTAATGCAGATAAAAATATTGATGGTATTTTGGTACAGCTACCGTTACCCAAACAAATTAACACGGAAGCAATAATTGAACGCATCGACCCAACAAAAGATGTAGATGGTTTCCATCCTTACAATGTTGGGCTTTTATGCCAACGCATTCCAACTTTACGTGCCTGCACCCCTTATGGCATAATGAAACTATTAGAAACAACGGGCATTGACTTACATGGCAAACACGCAGTAATTGTAGGCGCATCCAATATTGTCGGCCGCCCAATGTCTTTAGAATTATTATTGGCAGGCGCAACCGTCACAGTAACTCATCGATTTACCAACGATTTAGAAAGCCATGTTCGCCAAGCAGATATACTTGTCGTCGCGGTAGGTAAGCCGAATTTGATCCCCGGAGATTGGATCAAAGAAAGTGCGGTAGTCATTGATGTCGGAATTAACCGCCTAGATGGAAAATTAGTAGGCGATGTAGAGTTTGACAAAGCAGCCGAAAAAGCGGCATATATTACCCCCGTTCCTGGCGGTGTTGGGCCAATGACCGTTGCAATGTTAATGAGCAATACGCTTTACGCTTATGAACACAACAAATAGCTTTGTATAAAAGAATCCTATCACAAGAAAAATGGGTTAAAGCCTGATTAGCTTTAACCCATTTATTTTAATCACTAAAGAATTCTGTAAATAATCAAATCTAAATTAGTTCAACCAGAACATATAGCCTACAGTCGAAATCACAATAATACACACCAAATTCAATACGAAACCAGCTTTTACCATTTCACTTTGTTTCACTTGACCAGAACCGAATACAATAGCATTTGGTGGCGTTGCAACTGGTAGCATGAAAGCACAAGATGCACCAAGACCAATAATTAATGCTAAACCAATTTCTGGCATACCCAATGATTGGGCGATAGAAATAAAGATTGGTACGAGTAGTGCCGCACTTGCTGTATTAGAGGTAAATTCAGTTAAGAAAATAATGAATGTAGCAACTAACAAGCCAATAAGATAGAAATGTTGTCCTTCAATCATAAAGACAATGCTATCAGCTAAAATCTTGCTTGCTCCGGAATCCTTCAATACTGCACTTAATGTTAATCCACCACCGAAAAGCATTAATACGCCCCAATCGGTACTTTCTTGAATTTGTTTCCAGCTTGCAATGCCCGTAGAACAAATCACAATAGCTGCTAATAAAGCGACAACACTATCGAAGCTCGCAATATTTTTCTGCAAACCAAGTAAGCCTGAAATCAGCGGATTAATTTGCCCACTAAATACCCAAGTTAAAGCAATTACAACAAAAATAACAAGCGTTAATACACGCACTGAATTCATTTCAATGCTTTCAAAAGATTGCTCAAAATTAATATGAAGTTTTGGCTTAAAAATAATGTAAAGTGTACCAATCATCAGTGGTAACAAAATAATCATTATTGGTAAACCATACCATAACCAATCTGCAAAAGTTAAATGCAAGTTACTTGCTACAATCGCATTCGGTGGACTGCCCACCAAGGTTCCCATACCACCAATTGATGCACTATAAGCTATCCCTAACAACACAAATACATAAGTATTATGTTCTTTCTCACGATCAAGTTGGCTTAAAATTCCCATTGCGAGGGGTAACATCATGGCTGCAGTTGCCGTGTTACTCATCCACATAGAAAGGAAGGCTGTAATCAAAAAGAGATAAATAATGGCAATAAATAAATTACCACGCGCTAATGCCATAATCTTATTAGCAATCATTTTATCAAGTTTTTGAATATGCAAGGCTGTAGCCAAAGAAAAGCCACCAAAGAATAAAAAGATCGTAGGATCAGCAAAAGCCACTAAAGCTTGCTTAGTACTCACTAAATCTAGCGCAATCGCTAATAATGGCACCAATAATGCGGTAACCGTAACATGTAATGCCTCGGTTAACCAAAGCACTGCGACAAAAGCCAATAACGCTAAACCAGCACTAGCCTTTGGCTCATAAGGTAGCACGTTTAATAACACAAAAAACAGCACTATATCTAAAATAAAAATAATGCCATTTTTATGATTTTTGAAAGATTTCATCTCAGTCATAAAGCTCCTCCGTTAGTGTTCTAACTCGAACGGACTACAATGTTAAATGAATGTTAATAAGTTGCAATGCTCAATTTTCAGAAATGTGATCTAGTGCAATAAATTTCGATAAAAAAAGTGCGGTTATTTTTTATACCTCCTAAAAGTTTGACAAAGCGACCTACTGATTAGAGTTCAGATTCTTTATGACTAAACTAAAAGGACTAAGCTCTGTGGCTTACAGAACTCAGTCCTTAATTCAACAATCTAACTTTTTAGGGGCAGCTCAGTTTTAGCTAACCGCTTTTGATCATGAGAGAATTATAAAATCTCTTTTGCTTTTGCTACCACGTTATCCACGGTGAAACCAAAGAGTTTGAATAATTGATCTGCTGGTGCTGATTCGCCGAAGCTATTCATACCCACTACGCGACCTTCAAAGCCAACGTATTTATACCAGAAGTCCGCAATACCCGCTTCAATCGCAACACGTTTGGTTACAGCCGCAGGTAATACGCTTTCACGGTAAGCTGCATCTTGTTTATCAAAACGGTTAGTGCTTGGCATAGAGACTACACGTACTTTTTTACCTTCGGCAGCCAATACATCTGCTGCTTTCACTGCTAATTCCACTTCAGAACCTGTCGCAATGAAGATTAATTCAGGTGTGCCTTCACTGTCTTTTAACACATAAGCACCGCGTTTAACTGCATCTAATTGTGCAGAAGTGCGGTCCATTTGTGCTAAGTTTTGACGGGTAAAGATTAATGCACTCGGACCATCTTTACGCTCAACTGCTTGTTGCCATGCAATAGCTGACTCTACTTGGTCACATGGACGCCATGTTTCAAGATTTGGAATTAAGCGTAATGATGTGGTTTGCTCAACCGGTTGGTGAGTTGGACCATCTTCGCCTAAACCGATCGAGTCATGAGTATAAACGAATAAAGAACGTTGTTTCATTAATGCCGCCATACGCACCGCATTGTGAGCATATTCGTAGAACATTAAGAAGGTTGCGCCGTAAGGAATGAAACCACCGTGTAATGCAATACCATTCATGATTGCTGACATACCGAACTCACGCACACCATAGTTAAGGTAGTTACCGCCTACGTTTTCGTGTGCACGAATTGGTTTAGAACCGCTCCATAACGTTAAGTTAGAGCTTGCTAAGTCTGCAGAACCACCTAAGAATTCAGGTAATACGTGAGCATAAGCTTCGATTGCATTTTGTGATGCTTTACGGCTTGCAATGCTCGCTGGGTTAGCTTGTAATTTTTCAATGAACGCTTTAGATTCAGCCGCCCAATTCGCTGGTAATTCACCGTTTACACGACGTGTGAATTCTGCAGCCAGTTCTGGATATGCTTTTGCATAAGCGGCAAATTTTTCTTCCCAAGATTTTTCTGCTGCTGCGCCTTTTTCTTTCGCTGACCATTCAGCATAGTACTCAGCTGGAATTTCAAATGGACCATACTCCCAGCCTAGTGCTTTACGGGTTAATGCGATTTCTTCATCACCTAATGGTGCACCGTGACAATCATGAGAACCAGATTTATTTGGTGAACCGAAGCCGATGATGGTTTTACAAATAATTAACGTTGGTTTTTCTTTTTCTGCTTGAGCAAGAATGGTTGCGGCACGAATTTGTTCTGCATCGTGACCATCTACATTACGAATCACTTGCCAGCCATAAGCTTCAAAACGAGCTGCGGTATCATCGCTGAACCAGCCATCAACATGACCATCAATCGAAATGTTGTTGTCATCGTAGAATGCGATTAATTTACCTAAGCCTAATGTGCCTGCTAAAGAGCAAGCTTCATGGGAAATCCCTTCCATTAAACAGCCATCGCCTAAGAATACATAAGTGTGGTGATCGACAATTTCATGGCCTTCACGGTTAAATTGGCCAGCTAAGGTTTTCTCAGCAATCGCCATACCCACTGCATTAGTGATACCTTGGCCTAACGGACCCGTTGTGGTTTCAACACCTGGTGCATAACCATATTCTGGATGGCCTGGGGTTTTAGAATGTAATTGACGGAATTGTTTTAAATCTTCGATAGAAAGATCGTAGCCTGTTAAATGTAATAAGCTATAAATCAACATTGAACCGTGGCCGTTAGAAAGCACAAAACGGTCGCGATCAGCCCATTTAGGATTGTTTGGGTTATGTTTTAAGAAATCACGCCATAATACTTCAGCGATATCCGCCATTCCCATTGGTGCACCTGGGTGGCCTGATTTTGCTTTTTGTACTGCATCCATTGATAAGAAACGAATTGCATTGGCTAATTGTCTACGAGTTGCCATTTTGTTCTCCTGTTATAATTCGCTTTGAAAAAATAATCTTGCGCATTCTACCTTATTTCTGAAGGAAATTTAGCAAAAATCCGCACTCAATTTAATAGTTTGTGACAATAATCAAATTCTACGGCGACGCTGGTGAAAACGCGTGCTACTCGATTTTACTTTCAAATTTACCGCACTTTTTTTCTCTTTGTGTTTGCGATAAGCCCGTCGATAGTGACTTAAAAAATAATGAATAGAGCTTGCCATCACCGCGCCAAGTAAAAAGATAATAATGAGCTCACCATATAATTGGTGAAAGATTTGATTAATTTTTGATTGGTTAGATTGCGTATATTGCGCATCAATGGTGACACGTAAAAATCCTTTAATGCCACTTTGGGCGTAAAGTGGCTCTACAATTTGTTGGTTATTTTCATCGGGTGAATTACGAGTCTCGCGACTTTGAGCCAGTAATTTTCCTTCGCCATCATATAAGCTGGCATCTAAAATAAAGTCTTCTTTGACTATTTGATCAAGATTGTCCGTTAATTGCTCTGTTTTGGCATTGTTTGTCAGTAAAACTGAAAATAAATTGGCTTGTTGACGAACCAAAATATGTGAGATGTTTGCCACTTGGTTTACGCTAGCAAATTGTGAACTCAGCTTAAATTGTTTTACACCAAATAAGATAACGCCAAGTGCAGTTAGGATTAGCACAATAATCGTTGCAAGCATGGTTGATTTGATTAGTTTTTCTTTAATTATTTGCACTTTTTCAACTCACATCGGTTAAAATCTTTTCAGTCGCCACAATTTACAGGATTTTTATGCAAATTCAACGTTTCGAAAGCATTACTCAAAAATACCCACAATTTCCTACCGCACTTTTAGTTAATGAGGAACCTATACAGAACGGAGAGCCTTTTATCTTATACGGCACAAAGTTGGACATAACTAATCTGGAAAAATTTCAACAAAAGTGCGGTCAAAATTTTCAGATTTTTGATGTTTGGATGGTAGAGCAAAATATTGTTGTTTTATTGAAAGGTCAATGGTTTGCTGAGTTTGTTAACTTTGCTCATGACGTTGAAGTAGATATAGCTAAATTAGGTTTTAGCCCTAAATTGTCTCAAGCTGGGTTGTTGGTGATGGATATGGATTCTACCGCTATTCAAATTGAGTGTATTGATGAAATTGCGAAATTAGCGGGAGTAGGCGAACTTGTTTCTGCGATTACGGAAAGTGCAATGAGAGGTGAATTAGATTTCGAACAAAGTTTGCGTCGTCGAGTGGGTACATTAAAAGGTGCGCCAGAAAGTATCTTACAGCAAGTTAGAGAGAATTTACCGCTAATGCCTGGATTAGTTGAAACGATCCAAACCTTACAGAAATATGGTTGGAAAACCGCAATTGCTTCAGGCGGATTTACTTATTTTGCGGATTATTTGAAAGCCTTATTACAGCTTGATTTTGCTGCATCAAATCAATTTGATATTGAAGATGGAAAACTCACAGGCTTAGTTAAAGGTGATGTGGTTGATGCCCAATACAAAGCTAAAACATTACAACATTTGTTAGAGGAATACAGTATTGATTCACAATATTCTATTGCTATTGGTGACGGGGCAAATGACTTGGCAATGATGAATGTGGCTGGGCTAGGTGTTGCGTTCCATGCTAAACCTAAAGTGCAACAACAAGCGCAAATTGTGGTAAACTTCGCCGACTTAACCGCACTTTTATGCCTTTTAAGTGCCAATGATCGAATTTAATAAAATGGGAGAAGACTATGCCATCTTTTGATATTGTTTCTGAAATCACTTTACACGAAGTCCGTAATGCAGTGGAAAATGCCAACCGTGTACTTAGCACGCGTTATGATTTTCGTGGTGTAGAAGCGGTAATTGAATTAAATGAAAAAAATGAAACGATTAAAATCACCACAGAATCTGATTTCCAACTTGAACAATTAATTGAGATTTTAATTGGATCTTGTATTAAACGTGGTATTGAGCACAGTTCTTTAGATATTCCAGCAGAAAGCGAACACCATGGTAAACTTTATAGTAAAGAGATTAAACTTAAACAGGGTATTGAAACGGAGATGGCGAAGAAAATTACTAAATTAGTAAAAGATTCTAAAATCAAAGTTCAAACTCAAATTCAAGGTGAGCAAGTGCGTGTGACAGGTAAGTCACGCGATGACTTACAGGCAGTCATTCAACTTGTTAAAGGCGCTGAATTAGGCCAACCATTCCAATTTAATAATTTTAGAGATTAGTTTTCAAATAAGGGCGAAATGTTGCCATAGTTTTTTGATAAAACTTGACGAACACCGCTTTCAAGCGTAACATTCGCCCGATTTTTTAACGAGAAGGACACACACTTTGGACAGTCATAGTCGATACCGAATATCGCTCTAGACGCCCGCCTTTTTATTATCGGCGCGCGTTCGCCGGTAAATTTACCGTTGTTTCGGCATCTCTTAACGAAAACTTTGCGATTTTTCACCGCACTTTCGTTTCTTCTTTAATTTGTTCACTGTTAGCTGTTCATAATCCTATAAGGAGTATGAAATGATCAACGCGTTTGCTATCAATGATTCCCGCTTGGTTCGCATTGACGAAGACCAAACTGATCTCAATACTGCCATTTGGCTTGATTTACTTGAGCCAACAGGCGAAGAACGTGAAATGCTACAAGAAGGCTTAGGTCAAAGCTTAGCATCTTTTCTAGAATTGGAAGATATTGAAGCTTCCGCCCGTTTCTTTGAAGACGAAGATGGTTTACACCTTCACTCATTTTTTTATTGCGAAGATGAAGACAATTATGCTGATTTAGCGAGCGTCGCTTTTACTATTCGTGATGGCCGTTTATTTACGTTGCGTGATCGCGAGCTACCAGCATTCCGTTTATATCGTATGCGTTCACGTAGCCAGCGCTTGTTAGAATGTAATTCTTATGAAGTTTTACTGGATTTATTTGAAACGAAAATTGAGCAATTAGCGGACGTGATTGAAAACGTTTATGCAGATTTGGAAGAGTTGAGTCGCGTTATTTTAAACGGGAAACAAGATGAAGCCTTTGATGAGGCATTAAATACACTCACGGAACAAGAAGATACGAGCTCAAAAGTTCGTTTGTGCTTGATGGATACTCAACGCGCACTAGGTTTCTTGGTTCGCAAAACGCGCTTACCAACTAATCAATTAGAACAAGCACGAGAAATCTTACGAGATATTGAATCTTTACAGCCGCATAATGAATCCTTGTTCCAAAAAGTAAACTTTTTAATGCAAGCTGCAATGGGTTACATCAATATTGAACAGAACAAAATTATGAAATTTTTCTCAGTTGTTTCTGTGATGTTCCTTCCTGCAACATTAGTTGCATCCACTTATGGTATGAACTTTGATTTTATGCCTGAATTACATTTTAAATATGGTTATCCAATGGCAATTGGATTAATGATCGCAGCCGCATTGACACCATATATTTATTTCAGAAGAAAAGGATGGCTATGATGGAATTATCCCAAACCGCATTATTTATCGGGTCAATTATTAATCTTTACGCACTTGTATTGATCTTACGAGCTTGGTTACAGTTTGCTCGAGTGGATTATTACAACCCTGTTTCAACATTTGCAGTAAAAATGACTGATCCAGTATTAAAACCTCTACGTAAAATTGCGCCTACTGTTAAAAATATCGATACTTCTGCTTTACTGTTAGTATTTATTATCGGTATGTTGAAAGGTATTATTTATTTTGGTTTATCAGTAAATGTACTCTTAGTATTGGGTGTGTTAACTGTATTGAAAAGCATTGGTTTAGCAATTTTTTATGTGCTTTTTATTGAGGCGGTTTTAAGTTGGTTTAATCGTGGAAATAGTCCTGTGATTTATGCGTTTTATCAACTCTCAGAACCTCTTTTAAAACCTATCCGTCGATTCTTACCAACATTAGGGATGATTGATTTTTCCCCTATGGTCATCGTATTTATCTTATTGTTCTTAAATAACCTAATGCTTGATATGTTAGGTGGACTTTGGATGATTGCTGGTTAGAGATTAATAGGCTGTAAATAATAGGTTATCAATTTTATCCTCAAAATAGTGAAAATCGTAAGAGCATTAAAGATTAGCTTTCCATTTCTGATATCGTTTAGTTTAGCTCATAGTATTACCGATAATTTACTAAAACAAGACGTTACGGTGGATCAACCTAATAAAAAGAGAACAATATTTCGTTTATAGCCTAATAAAATAAAAGAATTTCTCGATTAAAATTCTAACGATTTTCTAGCGCTTTTTTCACTGGGGCAAAGCTACGACGATGTTGCGGTAACGCGCCAAGTTCAGCTAATTTTTCCAAATGTAATTTGGTCGGATAGCCTTTATGATGGGCAAAAGCGTATTCTGGATATTGCTTGTCTAATTCTTCCATTTCTTGGTCTCGTGCTACTTTCGCCAAAATAGAGGCTGCACTGATTTCCGCTACAAGGCTATCACCTTTTACGACGGCTTGCGCTGGAATATCTAAGTTTTTTGGGATCTTATTGCCATCAACCAACACAAAGTGCGGTTGAATTTTTAAAGATTTTACTGCTCGAGTCATTGCCAGCAAGGAGGCTTGCAGGATATTTATCTCGTCAATTTCGTTAGCTTCAGCTCGACCTAATGCCCACGCAAGGGCTTTTTCTTTGATTTCTTCAGCAAGGGCTAAACGTTTTTTCTCTGAAAGTTTTTTAGAATCAGCGAGGCCTTCAATTGGATTATTAGGATCTAAAATGACGGCTGCCGTTACAACCGCCCCAACTAGAGGGCCTCGCCCAACTTCATCAACGCCAGCGATCAATTCATAGCCTTGTGGATATTCAAACATTTTCTGTTCCTTCTAATAAATCAATGACTGCTTGGGCCGCTTGCTTATCGGCATTGCATTGAATTTTTTGGTGTAAATCCGTGAAGTGCTGAATTAAAACATGGCGATTTTTTACCGCACTTTCATCATCAGAAAGATAAGCAGATAGTTTTTCAGCGAGCAATTCTGGCGTGCATTCTTCTTGAATCATTTCAGGAACAAGCATTTCATTCGCAAGCAAGTTTGGTAAAGAAATATAATCGGTTTTCACTAAACGTTTTGCTAAGAAATAGGTCAGTGGTTTCATTCGATAACCAACCACCATGGGTGATTTACAAAGCATTGCTTCAAGCGCAGCTGTTCCTGAAGCAAGCAATGTTGCATCAGCTGCGATCATTGCTTGTCGTGCATTGCCATCAATTAAATGCAGGTCTAGATTTGGCGCAATTTTAGCTTTAATGGCTTCAAATTGAATTCGTCTTTTTTCGTTCACCAAAGGAACGAGGAATTGTAAATCAGGAAATTGTTCTTTTAACAATAAAGCAGTTTTCAAGAAAGGCTCAGCCAGAAATTCCACTTCTGAACCACGGCTTCCAACTAGGATAGCTAAATAGCGTTGTACGGGATCAATCTGTAGCATTTGGCAGGCTTCGGCACGGTTTGGTTTGAGCGGAATAGCATCTGCCATTGTATGTCCAATAAAACGGCAAGGTACGTTAAATTTATCGTAAAAGGCTTTCTCAAAAGGCAAAAAGGCAAGAACTTGATGAGTCGCTTTGGCAATTTTGTGAATGCGATTTTGACGCCATGCCCATACAGAGGGGCTCACGTAATGGATAGTTTTAATTCCGTTTGCTTTGAGCTTGAGTTCTACATCCAAATTAAAATCAGGTGCATCAATGCCGATGTAAACATCAGGTTTTTCTTGTAACATAGTTTGAATGACATTTTTGCGAATTTTCAACAGTCGAGGAAGATGTTTCAAAATTTCAGCCAAGCCCATGACTGAAAGTTCTTCCATATCGACAAGCGTCTCACAGCCTTCAGCCAACATTCTTGGGCCAGCAATGCCAATAAAGCGAGCATTAGGATAATGAGCTTTGAGCTGGCGAATTAAACCAGCACCGAGAATATCACCAGATACTTCTCCTGCAACAAGAGCAATGGTTGGATTTGTTTTGTTCATCAAATTTATCCTAAAAAATAACCGCACTTTGGCGTGCAAAGTGCGGTTGGATACAGAGATACTTTATTAACGAATAATACCGCGAGTTGAACGTTTGAAAAATTCAACGAAGAAACTGATCGCTGAATCGGTTTCTGCAATTTGCTCAATTTCTGGTAACACTTCTTCGAGCGTTTTGCCACTACGATAGATCATTTTATAAACGTTACGGATTGCGTGCATGGTTGGTTTATCAAAACCACGACGTTTTAAACCTTCTAAGTTTACACCAAATGGACGGGCGTGGTTGCCTTGTGCCATAACGTAAGGAGGTACATCTTGGCTTACCATAGAACCGCCTCCTAACATGACGTGTGCGCCAACGATCACAAATTGGTGAATGGCTGACATGCCACCAACAATGACGAAATCATCTAATTCTACGTGACCTGCAAGCGTTGCATTGTTTGCCAAAATACAGTTGTTTTTAATTTGGCAATCATGTGCAACGTGAACATTCACCATTAATAAATTGTTATTGCCAATAGAGGTTACGCCACCGCCTTGGATGGTTCCACGATGGATTGTCACATGTTCACGGATTCGGTTGCCATTACCAATAATCGTTTTGGTTGCTTCGCCGTTATATTTTAAATCTTGGTTCACTTCACCAATGCTAGCGAATTGATAAATTTCGTTATCTTCGCCAATAACCGTATCGCCACGTACAACAACATGAGATTTCAATACAGTGCGAGCTTTAATTTCAACGGTGCCTTCAACAATACAGAAAGGCCCGATAACAACACCGTCACCAATAACTGCGCCTTCTTCAACTAAGGCTGTAGGATGGATTTTTGCATTTGGGTGGATCATATTTACCCCCTTAATTAACGACGAGCGCACATTAGTTTTGCTTCACAAGCAATTTCACCGTTTACGGTTGCAACACCAGTAAATGCAGTGATACCACGGCGTTCTTTAATCACTTGAACGTTTAATTCCATTTGATCTCCAGGTAACACTGGGCGTTTAAAGCGCGCTTCATCAATACCTGCGAAATAGAATAATTCACCGCCTTTTAATTCGTGAGTTTTAAAGGCTAAAATGCCCATTGCCTGTGCCAAAGCTTCTAAAATTAAAACGCCCGGTAAAATTGGTTCGCCAGGGAAGTGACCTGTGAAACAAGGCTCATTGACGCTGATATTTTTAATCGCTTTTAACCATTCGCCTTCTTTAAAATCCAATACGCGATCCACTAATAAAAATGGATAGCGATGTGGTAATAAAGTCATAATTTCTTTTGATTCGATCACTCTTGGTTGTTGTTCTGACACGTTGACACCTTACAAAAAATAAACAAATAAAATCTCTCGGATTATACGATATTTACGACTAAAAATAAAACGCACTCAATATAGCCTAGTGTTTAGGACGAATATCAATGGCTGGATCGTCATCTTTACGATATTTTTCATCAATTCGTTTTTGCAATCCAAAGTCATTTTTATCCGATTCGTTAGAAAATAAATCTTCTGTTTGCGTTAATTGAGGATTTTGAATTCCTATCCAATTTGCGATTCCTTCTAAGAAGTTCAAACCTGATTTAAACACCTTATATTCTTTGCGTTCGGTGTCATCCGACGAAATTTTGAATAACGGAATATTATGATGTTCTCGACTGAAACAGTTTTGATTGAACAAAAGTATATTGTTTTTTTCATCCTGTTGGTGGCACAAACCGTGATCTGAGAAATAAATCATTGAGAAAGTGCGGTGATTTTTCTTCGCGTTTTCTGCAAGCTGATCATATACACGTTTTAAAAATTCATCAGTTTTCTTAATAGACGACACATAGCAATTTAAGTAACCATATCTCGGATTAAGATCTTTATCGTTAAAGATTTTTGGATAATCTTCGACACGGTCACAAGCCATTGGATGTGAGCCATAAATATGCAACACAATAAAACGTTTTCCTTGAATAGGATCTTCTAGTACTTGGGCGAATTTTGGTAATAAATCAAAATCACTAAAGTTAGTAGAATTAAAGCTCCCGCCTTTTTTCAAGAAAAAGGTTTCATCAGATTTTGATGCAAGGGATGAAACTGGCGTATCAAATTCACCGAGCATACCTTGATTAGAAAGCCAATAAGTTTTCACGCCTGCAGATTTGATGAGATCGACTAAACTCAAACTATAATTGGGTTCCCATTTTTCTTTGTTAGGGAGGGTTAACATAAGTCGAAGTGAGGCAACAGTATTTGTTCCCGCTGAACGAAAACCATCAATCAGCGTGCCTTTAGCGCTAGACATAAACGGTGTGTTCTCAATCGGATAGCCGTAGGCATGGTGATAATCTTTACGCGCACTTTCACCAAGAACAATCACATAATCATCATAGCGTGAATTTTCTAATGTTGATTTTCCCCAGTTATCAGATTGGGACATTTGTTTTAGTTTTTGCACTTCATCTACAATTTTTAATGTGGAACTTACTATTTCTTTAATCGGTTCAGCAAGCGGCATGTTGTAGGCAAAGAGCAATGTCGCCAAGGCAATAAATGTTTTATTACGATAAAATTTTATGTCAAATTTCACCGCACTTTTGTACTGAAGAAAAATCAAAATAGGAATAGCGAAAGCAATTAAGTAACTACTCACTGGGATTTGCAATAGAAATTCCTTCGTTTCCAACATATCTGTTGCGAAAAGCGAGGCGATATATTGATAGCTTGGCGGGCCAAAATTTAGCCCTGTAGGCGTATAAAAAGCATGCAGTAATGCAAGCGGTAGCAAAATAAAATAGAAGGATTTTTTACTGCTGCTTAATAAGAGAATAGTTGTTGTCGCAAGCAGAATAAGAGCTACACTTGGTTCTGTAAACATTCCAGAACCGATTAAAATAAAATAACCCGCTAATGCGGCACAAATCATCGCAAAAAGTGCGGGCAAAATTTGGCTTGTTTTTTTCGTGTTCATAATTGTCTTCCCTGAAAAGAAAATGTCTCTATTATCCACCTTTCACTCAGAATTTCCATATTTAACTTCTTCACTCTTGAGCGGTTATTTTATAGAATAAGCCAATTTTTTAAGCCAGAGGGAAAAAACAATGAGCCAACCAATTTATAAACGTATTTTATTGAAATTAAGCGGTGAAGCATTACAAGGAGAAGATGGTTTTGGTATCGATCCTGCGATTCTCGATCGTATGGCTGTTGAAATTAAAGAATTAGTGGAAATGGGCGTGGAAGTCGGTGTTGTTCTTGGTGGTGGTAACTTATTCCGTGGTGCAAAACTAGCAAAAGCGGGGATGAATCGCGTGGTGGGCGACCATATGGGAATGCTTGCTACGGTAATGAATGGTTTGGCAATGCGTGATTCTTTATTCCGTGCTGATGTGAATGCAAAATTAATGTCCGCTTTCCAATTAAATGGTATTTGCGATACTTATAACTGGTCTGAAGCAATCAAAATGTTACGCGAAAAACGCGTAGTCATTTTCTCTGCGGGAACAGGAAGTCCATTCTTTACCACTGATTCTGCTGCTTGTTTGCGTGGCATTGAAATTGAAGCTGATGTTGTGTTGAAAGCGACTAAAGTTGATGGCGTATATGATTGTGATCCTGCGAAAAATCCTGATGCAAAACTTTATAAAAATTTAAGTTATGCAGAAGTGATCGATAAAGAATTACAAGTGATGGACTTAGCGGCGTTTACTTTAGCTCGCGATCATGGCATGCCGATCCGAGTGTTCAATATGGGTAAACCTGGTGCATTACGTCAAGTAGTGACTGGTACCGAAGAAGGCACCATTATTTGTTAGTGAATATTGAAAAGTAAAACGGTAGGAAAATTCCTACCGTTTTTATTTGGCTCTAGCCTAGAGATTATAACAATCCGCCTTGACCTAATGCTGGGTCAGTTTCACGTGCTTTTAATGCATCTTCAACTGTTAAGCCCAATGCTTTTGCAACGCCTTCACCATATGCAGGATCACACCAGTGACAGTTACGGATATGACGGTATTTGATGAACTCAGGTGCATCTCCCATTGCAGCCGCAGTATTGTTGAACAATGCTTGTTTTTGCTCTGGATTCATTAAGTTAAATAATGCACGCGGTTGGCTGAAGTAATCATTATCATCGTTACGATAATCCCAGTGTGCTGCATCTCCGTTGATACGAAGTGGTGGTTCAGCAAAGTCTGGTTGTTGTTGCCATTGGCTGAAGCTGTTTGGCTCGTAGTGCGGTAAGCTACCGTAGTTGCCATCTACACGGCCTTGGCCATCACGTTGGTTGCTATGAACAGGGCAACGTGGACGGTTTACTGGAATTTGACGGTAGTTCACACCTAAACGGTAACGTTGTGCATCCGCATAGTTGAATAAACGAGCTTGTAACATTTTATCTGGGCTTGCACCGATACCTGGAACTAAATTACTTGGTGCAAATGCAGATTGTTCTACATCAGCAAAGAAGTTTTCTGGGTTACGGTTAAGTTCAAATTCACCCACTTCAATTAACGGATAATCTTTTTTCGGCCATACTTTGGTTAAGTCGAATGGATGATAAGGTACTTTTTCCGCATCTGCTTCTGGCATAATTTGTACGAATAGCGTCCATTTCGGGAAGTCACCACGTTCAATTGCTTCATATAAATCACGTTGGTGACTTTCGCGGTCGTTTGCAATCACTGCTGCCGCTTCCGCATCAGTTAAGTTTTTGATGCCTTGTTGTGTATGGAAATGGAATTTTACCCAGAAACGCTCGCCCGCTTCGTTCCAGAAACTGTAAGTATGTGAACCATAACCATGCATATGACGATAGCTTGCAGGAATACCACGATCACTCATTACAACGGTTACTTGGTGTAATGCTTCTGGTAATAATGTCCAGAAATCCCAGTTGTTTGTTGCCGAACGCATATTAGTGCGAGGATCACGTTTTACCGCTTTATTTAAATCTGGGAATTTACGTGGATCACGTAAGAAGAACACTGGGGTATTGTTACCCACTAAGTCCCAGTTACCTTCTTCGGTATAGAATTTTAATGCGAAACCACGAATATCACGTTCCGCATCAGCTGCACCACGTTCACCTGCAACAGTGGTAAAGCGTGCGAACATTTCTGTTTTTTTACCCACTTCACTAAAAATTTTTGCGCGAGTATATTTAGTAATATCGTGTGTAACAGTAAAGGTACCAAATGCACCAGAACCTTTTGCGTGCATACGACGCTCAGGAATGACTTCACGCACGAAATCGGCTAATTTTTCGTTAAGCCATAAATCTTGTGAAAGTAATGGACCACGCGGACCAGCTGTTAAACTGTTTTGATTGTCTGCAACAGGGGCGCCATTTCCCATAGTTAGGTTAGTAGACGATAAATGCGAAAAAGGGCATTGAGAACTCATTATTAACTCCTTGTATGTATGAAATAAGTAGGGTTGAAATAAATTTCGTGAACATCATACAAAAAGGTTTTAACGATTGAAATCTATTAAATCAATCAAAAAAAACTATGCAAGGTGACAGGGTTTTGAGATTAGATGTATTTTTATTGGTTTTATTATGCAACAAAAAAGCCTTGAAATTTAAAATTCCAAGGCTTTCTTATAAACTGGTGATAATCTTCACTTAAATTAACATTGTAATAAATTGATTTATAATAACTTTATTCCTGCGATATGTGTTCAGTGTTACTATTGGTGTTACTAAAAAACAAAATGGTAAATAATCTATAATACTCAAAGCATTGATACTTTGCTCTTTAACCCAATTATAGCATGATGAGAGAAAAATATCTAAATAGGTAAAATATAGCACCGTATGCCTGTTTTTTAATCAAAATTTTTTAAAAATTTCCTCAATGAAAACATTAGTTAAATATGAGGATGAATTAGCTCACTCTTCCATACTATAAAGCGAAATATTTACTTAAAAAAATACTTGCTGGCAACCAGAAAGAGGTATAGGATGGTTACATTAAATTTTAGTTAGAGCAAAAAATAAGGATTTCTTATTAATATATGAAATGGAGGCTATACGCCTTATCAAAAAGTGATGATATAGATCACTTTTTTTAAACGAAACAATATAAGGGTATTACTAGCTAAATAGTAATACCCTTTTTATATAAGAGGACTTTACCATGGATAGAATAATCAGGGTAAAAGAATTTTTAACTATATTAGGAGTATCTAAAAGTACATTCTATATTTGGCAGGATAAAAACTCTGCTTATTATAAACCTAATTTTCCTAAAAAAGTTAGCCTAGGTGCTAACTCCGTAGGCTACTTTGAATCAGATATAAATAAATACTTAAACGAAATTAAAAAAACAAATGAGGTGTGCTATGGTTAAAATAGTAGATGATAAGATTTTTTCAATTATTAATAGAAAATTGCCATTAGAGAAAGGTTTTAAGAGATTAACTAGTAATGCTAGAAATGTCTTATACACACTAATCATAAAAAGTAAAAATAAAGAAATAATGATAACTACTTTCAACTCAGAATCTGTTTTTAACTTAAAAAGAGATTTATTTATTAAAGCTCTAAATGAGTTAATAAAGGTAGATTATTTAAAAAAAACTGAAGTAGATAATATCTATATATTAAAAATTTAAATCAAAGCCACTATTTAGTGGCTTTTTATAGAGGCAAATTATGAATAATAAAAATGTAAATTTTCCAGATGAGTGGAATGGATGGAGATTAAAAAATAATGAGATTGATTACAATATAGATGATAATAACTATATACTTTCTAGATATAACTATTTACGTGATTCAATCGACGATAGCAGTTACAAACTTAAGGATAGTATAGATAGTTATTCAAATAGGCAAATCCTAGCTTGGGGTTGCGGCTCAGGGAAAACCACAAATTTAAAGGTTCTTTGTGCTAATACTGATAAGTCTACTTTGATTATTGTAAAAACAAATGAAGAAATTAAAAGGCTTGTATTTGATGTTAAAGTATTAAATCCTAAACAGTCTATTTGTGGAATTTATAAAGGAAGCGATACATTAACAGAATTAGAATGTAATATTTATGCTTTGTCAAAATATAGAATAGTAGTAACTAATAACTGGAGGGCTTTATATGAATCAAACAATATATTCATTAACTATGATGATCCCATAAAGAAAGAGATAACAAAGAGAGAATTAGTTATCTTTGATGAATTCCAGACCCCTTATATGGATATAGTAGTAAAACATGAGAAATTATTAGTAGAACTTTGTAAGAGAGAGTTGATATACGGAAAAGAGATAAGGCTAAACAAGGAGACAATTAAGAATATAATAAATTTTGACAAAAATATATTTAAGGAATTATTTAATAATTTACCTGATATAAAAAATGAAAAACTATATCATGAAAGAGTTAGCTGGCTATTCAATAAACTTATAGTATCTTTAGGAGATCTATCTAATACAGATATATCATCAGACATTACTATACATCAAGATATTAATGATTTCATAGATAATAATACAAAATTAATTATTTTAGATGCTACAGCAGACTTTTTATTTGAAGGTAGTAATAATTGGAATATCGAAAAGTACAATCAAAGTAAGGTATTTATCAATGATAATATCTATTATGATACGTTGTTATCAATGCGAAGGACAAGAAAAAGTGAAAATAAACATAAGGAAGATCTTATTTCAGATATAAAAAAACTAGAAAGATACATTTCTACTATCAATAGTAATAAACATCTTATCGTAACGTGGAAAAACACAGACCACATAGAAAATTTAACTAGCTTCATAAAAGAAAACATCAGTAAAGACTTAAAAAACAAATGTGAGGTAATTCATTATAATTCAGGGAAATGTAGAGCCACCAATGAATTTATTGATTGTGATTCAATTATCTTTTTTGGCGAATGGTTTAATAATGCATTTCATGCAGAAAGACTTTCTGAAGTATTAAATACTAAAATAGAATCTAAAGATCTAGTAAAATCAGAAATAGTTCAAGCAATTTTTAGAACTCAAGCAAGAATAGGAAAGCCAATATCTATAGCATTTTTCTACAATTATAATGAGAAATTATTAGATAGATACGATCCATTTGAAGAAAGTATTAATAGTATATTGAATATAGAAGATAGTGATTTTAAAAGAATGGCTACAATGAGAAGAATCTTAAATATAATGGAAACTGAATTGAATAAGAATACACTAAAAAAAGTCAAAAATTTCATTTGTAAAATGAATATTTTAGATTTACAAAATGAAATTATGGAAATTAAAACTAGCCTTAAAGAATTAAATGATATTGTTGATCATAAATTTAAATCTAGGAGAGATGTTATACCACTTCAAAATGCTCTTATGAAATACCTTAATATACATTTAACTTTATAAAATAAAAGCCTAATAGGGAGCTAATCTATTAGGCTTTATTTTTTATTGAATAGTTACATAAAAATCTTTTCCATTATCACTACTTTCAATTTTATAACGTACAGGTGCTTTTATACCACTGTTATATTGATTTCTATAAGCTTCTATTGCTTGTTCATGTTCTCTAACCATTTTATCTAACTGTTCTTTAGTTTCAGATAAATATTTATCCCTTTCTTGTTGATAATAAATTTTTACTCTATTAATATCTTGAGGGTAAGATTCTTCTAAAATACTAAGATTATCTTCAATATTCTTAACCTTATCATCCCTTTCTTGATTGAATCTATTTTTATGATGATTGTAATTATTAGAAAGTTCATTTTTGTTACGTTCTAAAGATTCAGATACTTCTTTATCACTTGCTCCTGCTCTTTTATAGTTTTTAGCATCTAATTCGATTTGGCTAGACATTCTTTTATAATGATTTTCATTTTCTAGTAATTTTTGTTCTGAATCAGAAATAGCTTTATTTTTATCTGAAGAAAGACTGTTCTTTTTACTAGAATATTCATTTTCTAATTCAGATATCTGTTCTTTTTCTCTTTTATCCATTTTTAATGAAAATTCATTAAATGCATTTTTTAGCATTATTTCTGTTTTTTCATATTCAGCTTGTTGCTCATTTCTTATATCATTTAGAACAGATTGAATATCTTGCTCACTTATCTTTCCTTCCAAATTAGCTACACATAGATAGTTATCTAACTCTTTATCATGCTTATTTGTTCTAATATCATTTAGCTTAAAAGAAATCTTATCATAAACTCTTGACCAAGAAGATAAATTTGGATTGCTTAATCTTAATTCTTCTTTCATAAGATCAAAAATGATTTTTTGAGCATCGCTACTAGAACAATTTGGAGTCTCTTGTTTACAAGCACTAATTATAAATGCAGATAATAATAGTGGAATACTATATACTTTTTTCATATTTAACACCTTTTATTAAAATAATTATTAATTAATATAATCAGAGGGTTCAAATCCTCTATCTTGTAATTCATTAAACATTAACTTATCTAAAATTGGAAGGATCAAATTATAATAAATTTCTCGTTTAGACCATAATGGATCTTGCTGATATTGCTCTGAGATTTTAATAGCATTAAACATAATTACTACAACTAGTTGAGCTATCCATTTATTTTTTACTCCATGCTGCTCTAAATATTTGAATGCTTTGTCCCCATTTGAAACATAACCTGTATTTGTTAGAGTAACTAACACATTTCCATTTACTAATTGTTCTCTATAAATCAGTTTAGCTAATTCATATAATCTTACAATATTTGCACCTTTAGTAAGGTAATCTGACTGCTCAAATAAAGCGGAATCTTGAGCCATATTCCCAGTAGTTTGCATCTCAATACTTGAACTATTTTCTTCACTCGATGAATAACTTGCTTGATTAAAACATTTTTCTTCTTCAACCTTACTTAAATTAGAAGCTATGCATTCTTGAGTAGTATAACCATCATATTTATTTTCTGCATATGCATGGTTAAAAAATAAGAAAGGAATAAATATAGACAAAATAGTCTTAGGAATATTAAAATCTTTCATTTTTTCTCCCAAAATTAGATAATATTAATTTGATAAAATTTAAGTAGTTCTACCTATATGAAGAAAAACACTTGATTTTGCATGAAGTTATGCTAATTTTCAGCATTCTATTTTATAATTTGTTGCATTCCACCAACAAATAGGGTATAAGCGAGCCACTTTTTGTTGGTGGAGTAAAAGGTTTTTTTATGAGTGTAAATGACAAAATTAGAACAATTAGAGAAACAAGAAATTGGTCTCAAGAAGATATGGCTGAGAAAATGAACATGTCTAAGAACGGCTATGCAAAAATTGAACGTGGAGAAACTAAGCTCAATCTTCATAAATTGGAGCAAATTGCCAATATCTTTAATATTGATGTTTTAGAACTAATCAAAAATGATGATAAGAATGTATTGTTCTTTATGAATGATCATAATACTAACTACTACGGTTCAAATGAGAATTTGACATCAGAAATTGATCTATTAAAGCTAACTATTTCACATAAAGATGAGCTATTGAAACAAAGAGATCTAGTGATTGAACAAAAAGATAGCGAGATTTCAGCATTGAAAGAGATTATTTCTTTGCTTAAATCAAAATAGACACTATCTATAATATACTTATTTTATCTAATTTATTTAAGTATCAAAAAACGCTGTATAACCTATCTAAATCACTGCTAGCAGCATTATTTCTGACAAGATGAGTTACCCTACGAGTTTTTTTATCTTTGCTGCTATAAGCGTCTTTAGCATTATATTGACTATATATTCTATATCCGAGATATTTCCTATTTTTAAGAGCCCATCTTATTAGAACTCTATTTAATTAATAAAAATTATAGATCAAGGGCTGATGATGAGAATCATCAGCCTTAGACCTTTATATAGATCTAAAATAATGATCATCTTCAAAAACTCAATTAAGAGATCTTTATATAGTAAAAGCTACAATTTATGTTTGTAGCTTTTACATAGGTAAGTAATCATATCTATTAAATATAGATAGATATTCATAAAGTGAGTTTTCTTTTTAACTAATTTATAAATATATTTAGTTGTTTTTTTTATTATTAATAGAGGCAGGTCAAAAAAAAACAACTCCGTTTAATGACAATTTCTCCTAAGAAATTTAATATTGAGAACATTTCTCAATGTGATCTCCCCATATTTGCATAATATCCCTTCTTTGCGCTAAATAATTAGCATGATTATAGGCTAAGCTAACTTGGCTTCCTGTTTTATGTGCTAGACAAGCTTCAGCATGCTCATGTTGAACTCCTTGTTCTGCTAAAAAAGTTCTAGCCAATCCCCTTAATCCGTGTGCAGTCTGTTTATCTTTGTAACCCATCCTTTTTAGTGCCATATTAACAGTAGATGAACTCATTGCTTTCTTCAAATTACTTCTATGAGTAAACAAATATTTATTATGACCCGTTATTGGTCTTAGCTGTTCTATCAAAGCCATTACTTGAGATGATAATGGTACTGTATGTGGAAACCTCACTTTCATTCTTTCAGCAGGAATAGTCCATTCTTTTTTATCAAAATCAAATTCACTCCATGAAGCATTACTTGCTTCATTAGGTCTAACCATGGTTAATAATTGAAATAAGATTAATAATTGAGTTTTCTTTTCAATCTTAGCACTATGTATTGATTTTATAAGGTTAGGAATTTCTTCAATAGTTATTCTAGGGTTATTTCTTTGACGAACAGACTTGAATGTAGAGCTAATTTTTAGGCAAGTATTACTTTCAATTAACCCACTATTAACCGCAAAATTTAAGATTTCATTTAGATGACCGCATAGTCTATTAACCATATCTGGAGATCCATTTTCCTCCACTTTCTTTAACATTGGGACTACTAAAGAAGGCTTAATTTCTTTAATAGAATATCGACCTATCAAAGGAAAAAGATGAAGCTCTAAGTTTCGCCAATATTTATTGATCGTTTTCTCTTCAACTTCTGAACTTTTTTTCTCTTTCCAACGTTCTGCAACTTTCTCAAAAGAACTTTGAGTATCCATAAGCCGCTTTCTTTCTAGTTCTTCTCTATGTTTTTTAGGATCAATTTGTTGAGCTAATAATTTACGACAATCATCTCTTAACATTCTAGCTTCAGCTAAGCTAACTATCGGATATGTACCTAGCCCTAAATTAGTCCTTGTACCAAGAATAGGTCGTATATAGTTAAATAGCCATAATTTAGAGCCGTTAGGCTTAATTCTTAGTAAAAGCCCATGACCATCGCATAAGATATACTCTTTTTCTTTTGGTTTAGCTTTTTTTATCTCCGTATCTGTTAAGGGAGCAGCTCTTCTTGCCATTAGATACCTCCAAAATGAAGTAACACTAAAATCTTAGAAATTTATTTTATAAATCATTAAGTTATAAGTGATTTAGTAACACTATATGAGTCTATCATACCATGGTGTTACTATTAGTGTTACTAAAATTTGTGGATTTGGTCAGTTTCTATCGGACTTGTTAGAACAACAAAAAAGCCTTGATGCATTATATATCAAGGCTTTATCGGACTATATCATACTATATAGAATTAGAATTTGGTGGAGATAATCGGGATCGAACCGACGACCTCTTGAATGCCATTCAAGCGCTCTCCCAACTGAGCTATATCCCCATAAAAGACAGCGACATGATAAAATTTGACTATGTGGCTGTCAATACGATTTTATTATGCGTTTGTTATCCGATTAAATATTAAGCGTTTTGTGCATGAATAAAATCAATAGCGCGCTGAATACGTGTAAGTACACGATCTCTGCCGATACCGACTAGGGTAACATCCATTGATGGAGATTGACCAGAACCTGTCACCGCGACACGTAATGGCATGCCAACTTTACCCATGCCCACTTCTAGTTCAGCAGCCGTTTGCTCAATCGCTTCGTGAGTAGAATGTAAATCCCAGCTAGAAAGTGCGGTTAATTTTTCTTTCACCTTTGCAAGCGCTTCAGCAGCATTGCCTTTGAAATGTTTTTTCGCTGCAGCTTCATCAAAGGTTTCAAACTCTTCAAAGAAGTAGCGGCTTGAGCTAGCCATTTCTTTTAGGGTTTTGCAACGTTCCGCAAGCATGGTGACTATTTCAGTTAATGCAGGACCATTGGTTGTATCAATGCCTTGATCTTTATAATGCCATTCAAGGTGTGTAGCCACATATTCTGGCGGTAATTCACGGATATAATGTTGATTCAACCATTGTAATTTTTCGGTATTAAATGCGCTAGCTGATTTGCTAACGTGATCTAATTCGAAATAGTTGATCATTTCTTCGCGACTAAAAATTTCTTGGTCGCCATGTCCCCAGCCTAAACGCACAAGATAGTTGATTAAAGCTTCTGGTAAGTAACCATCATCACGATATTGCATTACGCTCACTGCACCATGTCGTTTAGATAATTTTTGACCATCATCTCCATTAATCATGGAAACATGCGCATAGGTTGGAATTGGTGCACCAATTGCTTTTAAAATGTTAATTTGACGTGGCGTGTTGTTGATATGATCTTCGCCACGTACCACATGAGTGATGCCCATGTCCCAGTCATCCACGACTACGCAGAAGTTATAAGTTGGTGAACCGTCTGTGCGACGAATAATAAGATCATCAAGCTCACTGTTGCTGATTTCAATACGGCCACGTACGGCATCATCAAATACTACCGAGCCTTCAGTTGGATTTTTAAAACGTACAACGTGGGGTTCATCAAGTGAATGGTTGTGATCGTGTAAGCAGTGACGGTCATAACGTGGTTTTTCTTTATTTTGTTCTTGAGTATGACGAAGTTCTTCTAAGCGATCTTTAGTACAGTAACAACGATATGCTAAGCCTTGTTCAATCATTTCATCGATCACTTGGTTGTAACGATCAAAGCGTTTAGTTTGGTAATAAGGACCATGCTCCCACGGAAGATTTAACCATTCCATTCCTTCAATAATAGCAGCCGTTGCTTCTGGTGTTGAACGCTCTAAATCAGTGTCTTCAATTCGTAATACAAATTCGCCGTTATTATGTTTCGCATATAACCAAGAATAAAGTGCGGTACGTGCGCCACCTACATGTAAATAACCTGTAGGACTAGGAGCAAAACGAGTACGCACTTTTACATTTGGATCTAAATCAAAAGGAGCATCTAGTTTCATTTTTATAACCTATCTTCCAATAAAATATTAGTCGTTATTCTACTACGACTTGTTTTACTTCTAAATAAAAAAGCGGATTTTATGCTTATTTTTACGACAATTAAACAAAATTTAATAAAAAGGTATTGACTGAAAATGCATTCTCCCTATAATGCCAACCCACAACATTAAGGGCGATTAGCTCAGTTGGGAGAGCACCTCCCTTACAAGGAGGGGGTCACTGGTTCGAGACCGGTATCGCCCACCACTTCTCTAAAAAGTGTTCTTAATGTTACTAAGTTTGACCTAGCGGGCGATTAGCTCAGTTGGGAGAGCACCTCCCTTACAAGGAGGGGGTCACTGGTTCGAGACCGGTATCGCCCACCACTTTTCTAAAGTGTCCTTTCCGCTCAAACTTTCCCTTTACATTTAAACGCTTTCTAGTGGGCGATTAGCTCAGTTGGGAGAGCACCTCCCTTACAAGGAGGGGGTCACTGGTTCGAGACCGGTATCGCCCACCACTTAAAAGTGTTTAAATAAACCGAAAATTTAGGGTTTTACCTTAATATTATCGGGCGATTAGCTCAGTTGGGAGAGCACCTCCCTTACAAGGAGGGGGTCACTGGTTCGAGACCGGTATCGCCCACCACTTTATTTTCAAATTATCCAAATAATTTTCTTTTACCGTTCAATCTATTACGTTTACGTGATAAAGTGCGCAGACATTGTCATGTCTCATTTTAGTCTGTTATGCATCATAGGGAAAATTCATGATCGCTTATATTTTCTTAGCTTTATTCACGATTGCGGCAGTAATTTTTATTGTAAACTCCCATTATCGTTGGACTTATTTCTTTGCTATTACGCTTTTTACTTTTTTATTTGGCAGCATGCTTATGGTTTCCAGCCAATGGCAACGTGCTTTAAATTTTTCATCTGTGCTTTTTGTGGTGCTGATGTTGTTTCACCGTTTAAAAATTCATTATTACAAACAGCCTTTGCTAATTTCAGATTTCTTTCTTGTGGTAGATTGGCGAAATTGGGAAACCTTAATTCATTATAAAGGTGCGTTATTTGGCGTTATTGGACTACTTGCGTTATTAGGTTATGCGATTTTTGGTTTTAATGATGTAGAGTCTTTAGGGGGATTAGGTAATACCATTGGGGCGTTATTATTTATCGTTAGCTTTAGCTTGATGTGGCATTATTCTAAAAAGCCAAGTGCGGTGCAAGTTTGGTTAGATTCTTTGCCTGATGATGGTCGTGATGTATTTTTAAATTTACCAATGTCTTGCCGCGGTATTTTTTTCAAAGTGCCAAATTTTGAAGGTAATAGCCAAAATTTTATTGAAAAAATGACCGCACTTTCATCTGATACAAACAACCTATCTGAAACAAAACCCGATATTGTAGTGACATTAATGGAATCTACGCTGAACCCTCATCAATTTGCTTTTAGTCAGCAATCTATTCCACCACTTTCCATGTTTGAACCCCAAAATGATACGGTATTTGCTTCACCGTTGCGTGTACATACTTTTGCTGGCGCAACGTGGAAATCAGAATTTGCTTTTTTAGCTGGTGTGCCTTCGACTGATTTTGGCGCGTTAGCAAGTGGCGTTTTTTATTCTGTTGTGCCGCATTTACAATCAGGTTTAGTGAAAAATCTAAAAGCACAAGGATATTTTTGTGTTGCCTTATCTCCTTTTACAAAAGGTAATTACAATGCGAAATCCGCTTATGATCATTTCGGTTTTGATTTGATGTTACAGCCGCAAGATCTTGGTTATCCTGCGCCTATCAGTAAAAATCTTTGGGATATTAGTAGTGAAGAAATGATGAAGTACACCCGAATGATTTTGGAAAAACAGCATCCAGCGTTAGAAAATGTAGATCAGCCGATGTTTGTTTATGTGTTGACTATGCGAGAACATGGTCCATATGAATTGGGCATGGAAAATACATTTAATCTTCAAATGCCTAATTTAGGGGCTAAAAGTATTTCTGCATTGAATGACTATACTCAACGTATTGTCGCATTGAATGATGCGATTGAAGGAATGAATAACTATTTACATGAACGTAAAAAGCCTTTTGTTCTAGGTTATTTCGGTGATCACCAAGTGGCATTTGATAATGTTATCCCTCCGAAGAAAGGGGATTATGCACAGCCTGATTATGTGACCCAATTTGTTGTAAGAAGTAATTGTGCGAGTCAATTTAAGCAAGAGCAACGTTTTTTAGATCTCGCTTTTGCTGGAGGCGTCTTGATGAATGTAGCTGGATTATCAGCAGAAGATGAATTTATGAAAGCGAATATAGCAATGTGTAAATTAAGTCACGGAAAATTGGAAGATTCTTCTAATCCTGAATTCGTGAACGACTATCGTCATTATCTCTATCAAACCTTAAAAATTGCAAAATAGCTAAATAAAAGGCTAATGTTGATCTATCCCTAAAATAAAGGACTAAGCTCTTTAATCTTCATAGCTTAGTCCTTAATTTAATAGTCTAACTTTTTAGAAGTCAGAGCATATATAACATCCTCTTATTATCACATGTAAAAGTGATTAAAAACGAATTTCAACAGAGCCTGCAAAATTACGGCCAGGGGCATAAAAACGCTCTAATCCTTTTCCTTCTGTATCTACAGAGTCAGTTGTACTGATTTTATTAATACCGCGTAAAGTATCCCAAGTATGGTATTTACGATTAAGCATATTATAAACGCCAGCGCCTTATTTTATATATCGTACGTTAATTTAGTATAGCAAATAAAATAGTGAGGAGCTTTCCCTATGAGTAAAATCAAACTTTCAATCATTGCACTTTCTTGTGCTCTCGCATTAAGTGCTTGTTCTTCTAGTTCAAAAGGTGGTTCAGATAATTCGGATCAAATTCGTCAAACAGAGAATGAATTAAATCAAAGAATTTCTGCTGCTAATAAGAAAGCTGAAGAGGCGGTTAAGAAGGCTGAAACCGCAATTAATACAGCAAAGGCAAACGGTCAGCAAACTGAAGAAGAGAAAAAAGCGGCTGAAGCAGAGAAAAAAGCCGCTGAAGAGGCTCTAAAAGCTGCCGAAGAGAGATTAAAAAAACTTGAAAATTTACAAGCTGATGAAAAAGCCCGTATTCCTCTAAGTGATAAAGTTTTCGGTGGTATTAGTGGGGAAATGAAAGATACTATTTCTGGTGGTACAATAAATCTTGAGAAAAATGAGTTAAATTCTGCATTAACAAATGACATTCGTGATCTAGCAATTAGAGATAAAGACGGTAGATTTGTGTATGTGCCTGTTGTTAGAAGAGCTAATATAGATCCAGATGGCTGGGACGATGAATACCGTGACCCATATCATATGGTAAAAGAGGGGCAGAGTATTTTAAGTAATTCTGATTTTCAGTCTAGTGCATTTGGTACATATTTTCATAATTTAACTGATAATCAATATTTCTACGCTCAAGGAAATCCAACAGCACTAGCACAAATCCCGACAGCAGGCAAAGTAGAGTACGATGGCGGTGCTGCTTATAAGAAAGATGGGGATGATAGTCAAAGAACTGGAATGACTGCTACAGCAGATTTTGCTAACAAAGTTATTGATATTAATATCAAAGAAAAACCTAATTTCGTACCAGAAATGAACTTTGGTGGTAAAATCACTGGAAACAGTTTTGCGGGTGAAGTGAATGGTATTAAAACTCAAGGCGGTTTCTTCGGTGAAAATGCCCAAGAAATGACAGGTTTATTTACTAATGAAGCAGATAAATCCCGTGGTGCATTTCGTGGGATTAAAAAATAACAGCCATTAATTTATAAATCATAAAAAGGAAATATAACCTTGCCCCAACAAGGTTATATCCATTCAATTCAAGGATTAGGTTTTATAGTTTACAAATCTAATCCTTTTTGTTTAACTAAAATAACAAAGCACGGGCGTTAAGTCCGTGCTTTAAACTTATCTTAAAATCAACCGCACTTTATTCTACGGTAACAGACTTCGCTAAGTTACGAGGTTGATCTACGTCAGTACCTTTAATTAAAGCCACATGATAAGAAAGCAACTGCATTGGGATTGTATAAAAAATCGGTGCAACGATATCATTGACTTTTGGCATCGTGATGATTTTCATTCCTTCACTTGGTGTAAAGCCCGCTTCTTTATCGGCAAATACATATAATTGGCCACCACGAGCACGAACCTCTTCAATATTCGATTTTACTTTCTCTAATAATTCATTATTTGGCGCCACAACAATTACCGGCATATCGGCATCAATCAACGCTAATGGACCATGTTTTAATTCTCCCGCCGCATACGCTTCCGCATGAATATAAGAAATCTCTTTCAATTTCAAAGAGGCCTCTACTGCTATTGGATAAAATGCTCCACGACCTAAGAAAAGCGCATGATGTTTTTCAGCAAAATCCTCAGCTAATGCTTCAATTTCTGTATCAAAAGCTAACGCTTTTTCAATTTCTGCAGGTAAAGATTGCATTGCTTTGATAATCTCATGCTCTTTTTCTGCAGAAATATGACCTTTAACTTTACCAAGTGCCGTCACCAACATTAATAACGCCGCGAGCTGTGTCGTAAATGCTTTTGTTGATGCTACCCCAACTTCAACACCAGCGCGAGTCATAAATGCAAGATCTGATTCGCGAACTAGTGAAGATCCAGCAACATTACAAATTGTTAATGCTGCCATGTAGCCCTTTTCTTTCGCTAAACGAAGTGCGGCTAAAGTATCGGCTGTTTCGCCAGATTGAGAAAGTGTAATCAATAAGCTATTTGGACGGGTAACAAATTTGCGATAACGAAACTCTGATGCAATTTCAACATCACAGCTCACTCCAGCCAAAGATTCAAACCAATAACGCGCCACCATACCTGCATTATAAGATGTGCCACAAGCAACAATTTGAATATGCTCAACTTTTTCTAAAATGCCTTTTGCACCATTACCGATTGAATCGACGATCACATTTTCATGATTGATACGCCCTTCCATTGTATTGATAAGTGCGGTTGGCTGTTCGTAAATTTCTTTCTGCATAAAATGACGGAATTTACCTTTCTCTGCTGCGTCATTTTCAAGATTAGATTCGTGAACTTCGCGATCAACTTTATTTCCGTAAGTATCATAAATATCAACTGTACGACGTGTAATTTCTGCAATATCCCCTTCTTCTAAAAAGATAAAACGGCGGGTAACACTTAAAAGTGCAAGTTGATCTGAAGCTAAGAAATTTTCACCAATACCCAAGCCAATCACTAGCGGACTACCAGAACGAGCTGCGACTAAATGTTCAGGATGACGGCTGTCCATTACCACCATACCATATGCGCCAGTGAGTTGTTTTACTGTTTTTTTCACAGCGTCTAAAAGTGAATCCGTGCTACGCATTTCCCATTCAACCAGATGAGCAATCACTTCAGTGTCTGTTTGCGATAAAAATACATAACCACGAGATTTTAATAATTCTCGAAGTTCTTCATGATTTTCAATAATACCGTTATGTACTACGGCAAAAGTGCCTGACGCATGGGGGTGCGCATTGGTTTCTGATGGTTCACCATGCGTCGCCCAACGCGTATGCGCAATCCCTATACCACCAATCAATGGTTTCTCCGATACTGCCTCATCTAAAGCTTTAACTTTACCTAAGCAACGCACGCGTTGTAATTCATGATGTTCATTTACCACTGCAACGCCTGCAGAATCATAACCACGATATTCCAAACGATGTAAACCATTAATTAAGATTTCCGCTACATCACGTTGCGCTACCGCGCCGACAATACCACACATAAGCTTTCCTTATTGTTAATTAAATAAAAAATACGTCTACTTTTTTAACCGCACTTTATACGCAAATTACTTCTACGCCATGAGCTAAAATGGCTTGTTTATCTTGTTCTGACAATCCTGTATCAGTAATAAGCACATCAATTTGTTGCCAAGTTAATTCTAAATTTGGCATTTTCCGACCAATTTTCTGAGATTCTACCATCACAACAACTTCGCGAGAAACTTCCGCCATCACCTGGCTTAATCCTACAAGTTCATTAAAAGTCGTAGAACCTCGCGCTAAATCAATGCCATCGGCACCAATAAAAAGTTGGTCGAAATCGTAAGAACGTAGCACCTGTTCAGCTACTTTTCCTTGAAACGATTCCGAACGAGTATCCCAAGTTCCACCAGTCATCAGCAACGTTGGCTCATTTTCTAATGCTCTCAATTCTGTTGCCACCGAAAGTGAGTTCGTCATGACCACTAAGCCTTGTTTTAAATTAAGTTGTTTAATCAAAGCCGCCGTAGTACTTCCGCTATCTACGATAATACGGTTATGATCACGAATACGTTCGGCGGCGGCTTTCGCTATGACAAACTTTCGTTTCGTAAGTTCATCATTTTCGTTTTCATCAATAATTTCTTTCGGCATTAAAATTGCGCCACCGTATTTACGCAATAAAAAACCATTTGTTTCTAGCGCACTTAAGTCTTTACGAATAGTCACTTCAGATATATCAAAAAGCTGCACGAGCTGTTCTACACTCACCTCTCCCTGTTCTTGCAAAAGTTGCATAATTGTATGGCGACGTTGTTTAGTATTACGAGGCTGGCTACTTTTTTTCATAAAGCTATCCTTAAATGCAATAAATTTCGGTTCGAAAGTTTATTTAAAGAAGATTGTTTTGTAAAGTAAATTTTAGGTAACAAAAAACCCTGCTTATTGGCAGGGTTTAAAATCATTCAAATATTAATTATTTGATTGCATCTTTTAATGCTTTACCCGATACAAATGCTGGTACTTTAGATGCTGCGATTTGGATTTCAGCACCAGTTTGAGGATTACGACCAGTACGCGCAGCACGTTCATTTACTTTAAATGTACCGAAACCGATTAATTGTACAGGTTCACCTTTTTTTAGGCTTGCAGTAATCGCGTCTAAAGTAGCTTCTAATGCAGCTTTAGCTTGTTTCTTGTTTAATTCTGCAGCACTTGCAATTGCATCAATTAAATCTGTTTTGTTCATAAATTTGTACCTTCTGTTAAATAAAAATTTGACTCTTTAAAATACGCCAGCGGACCAGCCGCAAAAGCTGTGCAAAGGATAATCTAACTTTCTCTTAATTAAAAGAAAGATTTATAAAATTTGTGACGAATATCACGTTATTGATGAAATTCTATACCAATATTAGATATCCCCTCGGCTCGGATCTCATTTTTTAAATCTAAAATTAATTCAATATCACGTTTTTCACATTCTTTAAGTAAACGATAAATCTGCCATTGCACATCGAGTTCCGCTTGAATATCTTCACTTTCTTTAAGTTCACTTTCCGACCAATCTCGCTCCGTTTCAGTCTCCAATAAACTCGTTACCGTTCCTAAAGAAATTAAGCTAATTTCCACTGCTCTTTCTAATGTTTCACCCGCGATAATAGCATGTAAAATTTCAGCTAAAGCCTGACAAGCATCTAACGCTGGCACAACACCAAAACTCTCGTAATCATTCACATCAGGAATAATCGTTTCCAATTTATCTAACTGATTTTCAAAGTTGATCTTCGCATCTTTAACCGTTAAATATTCCCACACCAAATTAAGAATATTTTGATACGTTTTGGTTTCAGCGCTAAGCTCGTTCATTTGACAGAACAATTTGAAATTTGGTGCCATACGTTCACATAAAGCAGCCATAAAAGTAAGATGTTGCCAACTTTCTAAGTTTTCTAAACGTTTATGAATCGGGTTTCGCATCTTATTTCCTTAATTCGTAAGAGTTGGAATATTTATGAATCGCATTTATGTTCCGCTTTACAGAGTTCAAGCGTCACATAAATTAATTTGCGAGCGATAGTACCTGTTGGCGGTAATTCAGGCAAGGGTTGATCATAAGAAAACCACTGCGCATCATGAATTTCATTTTCCTGCAAAGTAATTTCACCGCTCTCATAATCAGCCAGAAAACCGACCATTTGAGAATTCGGAAATGCCCAAGGTTGGCTACCAAAATAACGAATATTTTTTATCAAAATCCCTGTTTCCTCAAAAACCTCTCTACGCACCGCTTGTTCAAATGTTTCACCAACCTCTACAAAGCCTGCAAGAGTGGTATACATTCCTCCATTCGGGTGATAATGACGTTTGTGATTAGCAAGCAATATTTCTTTGCCACGTCGAACCGCAACAATAATGGACGGGCAAATTACAGGATAAGTTCGATACCCGCAGTGAGTGCATTGCACGGCAAGCTCTTCTTGAATTTGTAGTGTTTTATGACCGCACTTTCCACAAAATTTATGGGTTTTCAGGAAATGATTAATTTCCACACCTCGGCTTAATACATGGAATTCATCCTCTGGCAGAGAAAGTAATCCACGCAAACTTACATATTCTCGTTCATCACTTTCTTGCTCAGCCACAAGCCACAACGGATGATTTTTCCATTCACCGATTTGCATTGCCTGCAATCCTTCGATTCCAAGGGTTTTAGCCGTACCACAAGGCAACTCATTATTCAGCAAATAAAGGTTCGAACCTTGAGTAAGCAACCAATAACCAAAATCATCTGGATGAAGTGTTTTCATTTTTTACTCCATAAAAATAACCGCACTTTAAAAAGTGCGGTTATTATAAATCTTCTTTTTACCACTCACTAATAATAAGAGTGCTCTCCACGCTGATGTTCGGTTACATCTTTTGCACCTTTTAATTCATTCGGGAATAGGCTAATAAGTTGTTTTTCTACGCCATCTTTTAACGTAACATCCACCATTGAGCAACCATTACAGCCACCACCAAATTGTAAAACTGCATAACCATCTTCAGTAATTTCAATTAAGGTGATACGTCCACCATGACTTGCAAGCTGTGGATTAATTTGAGTTTGAATTACATATTCAACACGTTCAATTAATGGCGCATCATCAGCCACCTTACGCATTTTGGCATTCGGTGCTTTTAAGGTCAGTTGCGCACCAAGCTCTTCGGTAACATAATCAATTTCGGCTTCTTCTAAGAAAGGCAAGCTGACCTCATCAATAAATGCAGAAAAAGTGTCGTATTTCATTTCAAAATCACTTTCTTCCACGGCATTAGGTGGGCAATAAGACACGCCACATTCCGCATTAGGCGTGCCAGGATTAACTACGAAAATACGAATATTCGTTCCTTCTTCTTGGGTATCTAAAAGTTTTCGAAAATGCGCTTGTGCGGCATCAGAAATAGCGATTTGCTGAGTTGCTTGTTCCATAATAATGTCCTAAATACTTGAGAGAAAGTATCAGGAATAATACGCCCATCACGCTTTTTTTTCCAGTGCTTTATATTAAGCTCGCGCCAACCCCCACACTTGGATCTCCTCCACGCCCAATTTTCGCAACAATTTTGAGATTTCATTGAGTGTAGAACCAGTAGTAATTACATCATCCACCAACGCAACACGACGATAGGCAAATTCATTTTTCGAAACAGTAAGAGAAAAGGCATTTTTTAAATTCTGACGACGATCTTTCGCACTCAAACCACGTTGAGTATGGGTGTGTCTCACGCGTTTTACGATATTATTCAAATTAGGAATATCCAGCCAACGACTTAATTGCCGAGATAATAAATCTGCCTGATTATACCCCCGTTGCCATTGGCGAAAATGATATAAAGGCACTGGAATGATTGCTTCTGGCAATTTAAGCTGATGTGTTCGTTTAGCATCACGCACCGCAAGATATAAAAGCCGAGCCAAAGTGCGGTCAATCCAAAATTGATTTTGAAATTTAAAACGGTGAATCAATATAGAAAGTGGCTCAACATAATGCCCAATAATGACCATCTTATCCCAACTAGGTTCTTGTTTAAGACAATTACCACAATGTAGCGCATAATATTGCAATTCCGCACCACAATGGCCACAATAAGGAAAAGATTTAATTTGTTTTTGGCAACATGAACATAGCCCATTTTTTGCGATATGAAGATTGCCACGACAGTGGATACAGCGAAAATTAAAAAAATTCATCGTCTAAAAAAGTTATTTTTTGCCCGCACTTTTTTGTTTCAACGCATCTAACGTTTCTCCAGCTTTTAAAATATGCGGCGTCACGAAAATCACGAGCTCACGTTTTTGATGTCGTTCACTTTCTTTACTAAACAATCGTTTAATGCCAGGTATATCGCCAAGTACTGGTACTTTATCTTCGCTTTTTGTGATCGTATCGTGGAACACACCGCCAAGTACAATGGTTTCCCCATCTTTGGCAAAAACCTGAGTATTAATTTCTTGCTTATCAATAGAAACCACCTCGTTTTGTCCATAAGCGACACGAGAACCTGGTGAATTTTGGCTCACTAATAAATCAAGCAAAATATTGTTATCTTTAGAAATATGTGGCGTTACTTCCAAACCTAGCACCGCTTCGCGAAATTCGACAGATTGCGTATCGTTACGAGTATTACTCACAACATAAGGAATTTCTGTACCCTGTTTAATGCTCGCACTTTTCTTATTCGTAGTGAGTAAGCGAGGACTTGCGATAATTTCCACATTATTTTCACGCTCTAAAGCGCTCAATTCTAAATCGAGCAATCGCCCATTAATTTTCGCGACTTGTAATGCTATTGATCCAGCAGGTGTCGTCGTTGTCGCAAAATTCACATTAAGATTATCCGTAATATTTTCAAAGCCATTGCCGGCTAAGCTACCCGCTACACGCCCCGCATTTTCCGTTAGATTAAAAATCCCCCACCGAACACCAAGTTCTTTCAAACTCTCATCCGTAATTGTCACAATACGTGCTTCAATAGCGATCTGCTCAATAGGTTTATCCATTTCAGAAATTAGTTTTTTTATGTTTTGCACTGAACGAGGCTCATCCTGAATAACCAGTAAATTACTGCGATCATCAAAGGTAATGCTCCCAGCAGGAGAAAGCAAAGAGCCACTTCCTGTCGTTAAGGATTTCATTAATTCAGAGGCTTTAGCAAAATGGAGTTTTACCGTGTGACTCACTAAGTGCGGTTCATTTGTAGTAAGATTTCCTGCAACTTGACCTTTGCTTGATTGCCCTCCATTCAGATAGTAAATACCCTCATCTTTATTCAAAGTAAGCTTCTTACTTTTAGCTACTATTTGTAGCAAACGGGGCATATCAATATTATCTAATTTCAAAGAAATATTGCCTTCTAACGTCTCATCCATCACTAAATTGACATCATGTTGAAAAGCTAATTGCTCCAGTGTTTGGGCTAAAGGCGCTTGAGATAAACGAATAAAAAAACGTTCGTTATCTTTTTTAGGATTAGCAAAAACGATTAATGGCAAACAAAAACACACTAAAAAATAACCGCACTTTAAAAGACATTTCTTCATAATCTTCCTTTAAAAACTTAATTCTTTCTGTTCGGTGCTATCACATTGCTCACCGAGCTTACGCATAAATTGCACTTTATTTTGATGAATTTTTTCCACTAGATAGCCCTCTTTAGCCACATCAACGCCCTCTAAAACGCTGTAAATTTGCAAATTCTGATCCAGCAATAACGCCAAGGCTTTATCTTTAGAAATCACTACACCCACCAATTTTAAAGCGTTCAAAGGAATCTCAGCCGCTTGGCGATTTTCATCCGCTCCACATAGATTATTAGGTACATCTGAGGAAATTATTTCTGTCTGCTCGAGTACTGGTTGTGCGTTATCAAACTGAGAACTGTTACGCTGTGTTTTATCGAAAGGATCTTGTCCCCAACTACAATTCATAAAAAATAATATAATCAGGAAAAACCAATGTTTCATTTTGTCTCCTTATCTAGCTGAAAAATGATCTCGGTTTGCAATGGGCTGTCTTCGGGTTTCATAAATTGCAACCGGCTTACAAAAAGCTGTGACGTATTAGCCAAAAGTGCGGTTAAAAATGTCTTCGTTTTTTCAAAATGACCTACAAGCTGTAAATGCAAAATAGGCTGTTGCCCCATTTCCCAACGTAAATTCTGAGATAAACCGTTACGCGCAGCTAAACGTTGAATTTGTTTATTCAAAGGCATAATTTGTGCAGCCAGTTCTGGAGAAAGTTTTCGACTTTCCGACTGCTGCTGTAAAGAAGTTAAAATTTTCTGTTGATGCAACAATTCTGAACGTTTCACCGCTAACTCATTTTCAATTTCATGGAAACGTGAGCTCCCCTCTATATAATCTAAAACGGGGCGAAAAATCACCGCACTTAATAACAATAAAAAAGTTAAACCGTGCACATAAAAAGGCTGACTCAGCCATTTTCCAAAAGGACTAAAAGGATCGTTAAAAAAGGCTTTCACTTTTCCTCCCCTTGTTCCACATTAAAGCGAAAAAACAATGTATGTTGTTCAGGCTGAACTTGACTTAATTTCACATTGGGGAAATGTTGCTTTAAAAATTGATGTACCGACTCAAATTCCATCTGGTCTTGCGCTCGACCTTCCAAACTTAAGTTATGGGCATCTTGTTTAAATCGGTTTAATTCGCCTGTCTGAAGAGGCAATTCACTTAATCGTTGCAAACTATTTTGAACTTGCTCATTCGTGAGAGGTTGTAAAACTTCACCAACTTTCACCGCACTACGTAACTGATCAATTTGCATGGTAGTTTTATGAAGCTGTTGATTAAGTTGTTCAAACGACTTTTGCTGTGCCTGCAAATTTTGTTTCTGTTGTTCAATCAAATTACTAAAAGCCAACATTAAATTGATAGCAAGCAAGATAAATAAAGCGATATAAAAAGCTAAACGACGTAAGCGCTTTTGATGTTGATAAATACGCCAAGGCAATAAATTCATTGACATTTAGCTACTCACTTTTTGTTGATGTAAATCTTTTTGCCATAGTGCGTTACCAAGTGCGATAAAAGGTAAATCCATTTCTATTCGATGCCAGTGTTCTGGTAATAGCGTATAACTTGAAGGAATTTGATAAACAAAAACTTGTTCAAATTGCCCCTCAAAACGTTCGGTAAATTGCTCATAAAGTGCGATCAAATTTTCGTGAGATTGTAAAATTTGCGATTGCTGCGCTCTTTCACAAATCGCCAAACAATAGTCATCTTCTTGAAATAAAAATAAGGTATTTTCTGACCGCACTTGTTCATTCAACAAATACTGAAATGCACGCAAGATGCTATGAGGAACAACATCTAACACATTAATTTTAAATGGTTGAAAATTTTGCAAATAAGTTTGAGCACTCACCTCTCGAATTGCTGTAATCTCTAAACGAAAACCTTGCTTTAAGGGAGTAGAAATATAATCAAACCACAATTCCTCTAAAGGAATGGGCAACTCTTTCTCAATCACAAATTTACATTGTTGATGACATTCTTGTGCATTTAACACTTGTGGCAACATTAATACTTTCGACCAAGTCAAGTGAGCAGAAATACTTGCCACAAACCGCAAAGAAAAGGTTTTCCCTTGAAATTGTGTTTTTAAATATCGCAAAAAACGATTTTTTAAATCGCTATCATTGATAGAGGCTTGATAACATTGTGGCTGTTCAAGTTCATCAAGCCACACAAAATCAAAATTACCTTGTTTACGGTGAATACCAATTTGTAAAGTGCGGTGATTTTTCCGGGAGAATTGCATATTCTTTCCTATTCTTTAAAGGCTGAATCTTTTATACTTAGCAGCTAAATCATAGGTCTCTTGACAAGAATATTCATTAACGAAGCGAGAATTTTACGATGCGGATCGCAAAATTAATATTTAGCACCTTATTAACTTTATGTATTTTAGGTTTAGTCGCAGGCGGAATGCTGTATTTCCACCTAAAATCGGAATTGCCCTCAGTAGAAGCATTAAAAACCGTTGAATTACAACAGCCAATGCAGATTTATACGGCCGACGGTAAATTAATTGGTGAAGTGGGTGAGCAACGACGTATTCCAGTGAAATTAGCAGATGTGCCACAACGCTTAATTGATGCATTTTTAGCGACAGAAGATAGCCGCTTTTACGATCATCACGGATTAGACCCTATCGGCATTGCCCGTGCGTTATTTGTTGCAGTGAATAATGGTGGGGCATCACAAGGTGCAAGTACGATCACCCAACAATTAGCGCGTAACTTTTTCTTAACCCCAGAAAAAACTATTATTCGTAAAGCTCGTGAAGCCGTGCTTGCGGTAGAAATTGAAAATACCCTCACTAAACAAGAAATCTTAGAGCTTTATTTAAACAAAATCTTTTTAGGCTATCGTTCTTATGGTGTTGCAGCTGCTGCACAAACCTATTTCGGTAAATCATTAAATGAATTGACGTTATCGGAAATGGCCATTATCGCAGGTTTACCAAAAGCACCTTCAACCATGAACCCACTTTATTCTTTAAAACGTTCAGAAGAACGCCGCAATGTGGTGCTAAGCCGAATGTTGGATGAAAAATACATCAGCAAAGAAGAATATGATGCTGCATTAAAAGAGCCTATTGTCGCGAGTTATCATGGTGCAAAATTTGAATTTCGTGCTGATTATGTCACTGAAATGGTACGCCAAGAAATGGTTCGCCGTTTTGGTGAAGAAAATGCCTACACCAGTGGTTATAAAGTATTTACCACTGTACTTTCAAAAGACCAAGCTGAAGCCCAAAAAGCCGTACGTAACAACTTAATTGATTACGATATGCGTCGTGGGTATCGTGGTGGTGCGCCTTTATGGCAAAAAAATGAAGCGGCTTGGGATGATGAACGTATTCTAGCATTTTTACGTAAATTGCCAGATTCTGAACCATTTATTCCGGCGGCTGTGGTTGGCATGGCAAAAGGTGGGGCTGATCTATTATTAGCATCTGGTGAAAAAATGACACTATCCACTAATGCAATGCGTTGGACTGGCAGAAGCAATCCTGTAAAAGTAGGTGAGCAAATTTGGATTCGTCAACGCACTAATGGTGAATGGCAATTAGGACAAATTCCAGCAGCTAACTCTGCATTAGTATCGCTTAACTCAGATAATGGTGCGATTGAAGCTATTGTTGGTGGCTTTAGCTATGAACAAAGTAAGTTCAACCGTGCGACACAATCCTTAGTTCAAGTGGGTTCTTCTATCAAACCATTTATTTACGCAGCGGCATTAGAAAAAGGCTTAACACTTTCTAGCGTACTACAAGACAGCCCAATTTCTATTCAAAAACCAGGACAAAAATTGTGGCAACCAAAAAACTCACCTGATCGTTACGATGGTCCAATGCGGTTACGCGTAGGATTAGGTCAATCCAAAAATATGATTGCTATTCGCGCTATCCAAACGGCAGGTATTGATTTCACAGCAGAATTTTTACAGCGTTTTGGCTTTAAACGTGATCAATATTTTGCAAGTGAAGCCTTAGCGCTTGGCGCAGCCTCTTTCACACCATTAGAAATGGCTAGAGCTTATGCGGTGTTTGATAATGGAGGCTTCCTCATTGAACCTTATATCATTGAAAAAATTCAAGATAACACGGGTAAAGATCTATTTGTTGCAAACCCTAAAATTGCTTGTATTGAGTGTAATGATATCCCTGTGATTTATGGTGAAACGAAAGATAAAATCAACGGCTTTGCGAATATTCCTTTAGGCGAAAATGCCTTAAAACCATCAGATGACAGTACAAACGGTGAAGAAGTTGATCAACAACCTGAAACTGTGCCTGAATTGCCAGAATTACAGTCAAATGTCACCGCACTTAAAGAAGATGCGATTAATTTAATGGCGGATGCAAAAAATGGTTCATCTAAAACTGAATATGCCCCTCGAGTAATCAGTGGTGAGTTAGCATTTTTAATCCGCAGCGCCTTAAATACTGCGATTTATGGTGAACAAGGTTTAGACTGGAAAGGAACTAGCTGGCGTATCGCACAAACCATTAAACGTAGCGATATAGGTGGAAAAACAGGTACTACCAACAGTTCAAAAGTGGCTTGGTATGCGGGATTTGGTGCAAACTTAGTAACCACAACTTATGTCGGGTTTGATGATAACAAACGTGTACTTGGGCGTGGAGAAGCAGGTGCAAAAACTGCAATGCCAGCTTGGGTCGCTTACATGAAAACTGCATTGAGCGACAAACCAGAACGTAAATTACCATTACCACCAAAAATTATGGAAAAAAGTATTGATACTATGACAGGTTTGCTTTCTCCATCTGGTGGACGAAAAGAATACTTTATTGTAGGTACTGAACCGACACGCACCTATCTTTCGGAAATGCAAGAGCGTGGTTATTATGTTCCTACAGAGTTACAGCAACGCTTAAATAATGAAGGTAATACGCCAACGCCTGCTGCACAACCAGAAGAACTCTTCTAAAAATGACCGCACTTTAAGTGCATAATCAGGCGAGTCAATTGGCTCGCCTTCGTTATTAAACAAAGGATATATTATGCTGAGTTATCGTCACTCATTCCATGCGGGCAATCATGCTGATGTCTTAAAACATATCGTCTTAATGCTTATTTTGGAAAACCTTAAACTTAAAGAAAAAGGCTTTTTTTATTTGGATACGCACTCTGGTGTGGGTCGTTATCGTTTATCCTCAAACGAATCAGAAAAAACGGAGGAATATAAAGAAGGTATTGGACGCTTGTGGGATCAAACAGACTTACCCGAAGATGTTGCTCGTTATGTAAAAATGATCAAAAAACTCAATTATGGTGGTAAAGAACTACGTTATTACGCTGGCTCACCGTTAATTGCCGCGGAATTGTTGCGCCCACAAGATCGCGCACTATTGACCGAGCTTCATCCTAGCGATTATCCAATACTTCGCAATAATTTTAGTGACTACAAAAATGTCACCGTGAAATGTGACAATGGCTTTCAACAAGTCAAAGCAACGCTACCGCCAAAAGAACGCCGTGGCTTGGTGTTAATTGATCCACCTTATGAATTAAAAGAAGATTATGATCTTGTCGTCAAAGCCATTGAAGAAGGCTATAAGCGTTTTGCTACTGGCACTTATGCGATTTGGTATCCCGTTGTATTACGCCAACAAACTAAACGTATTTTTAAGGGCTTAGAAGCAACAGGGATTAGAAAAATTCTAAAAATTGAACTCGCCGTTCGCCCTGATAGCGATCAACGAGGCATGACAGCAAGCGGTATGGTGGTAATTAATCCACCTTGGACATTAGAAACCCAAATGAAAGAAATTTTGCCTTATCTCACAAAAACATTAGTTCCAGAAGGTACAGGAAGCTGGATTGTCGAATGGATTACACCAGAATAACCATCTCTTCCCATTCTAAACCCTACTAAATTTCACCGCACTTTACTTCAAAAGTGCGGTGAAATTTTCTGAGATTTTAAATACCCCAAATCATTAACCCCACTGTTCCCAAAAGCCCATTTTTTCGCTAGAATGCACGCAATTTTGACTTAATAAAGGATAACATTATGTTTGGAAAAGGCGGTTTAGGCGGCTTAATGAAACAAGCCCAACAAATGCAAGAAAAAATGCAAAAAATGCAGGAAGAAATCGCGCAACTAGAAGTAACGGGTGAATCTGGTGCAGGTTTAGTGAAAATCACAATTAATGGTGCACATAACTGCCGTCGCATTGACATTGATCCGTCTTTAATGGAAGACGATAAAGAAATGTTAGAAGATTTAATCGCAGCTGCTTTTAACGATGCGGTACGTCGTGCAGAAGAATTACAAAAAGAAAAAATGGCATCGGTTACTGCTGGAATGCCATTACCTCCAGGAATGAAGTTTCCGTTTTAATTATTGGGCGCGTGAATATAAGATTCACGCGTCATCTCTCATTTGCCTCTCATTAAATCACTATGCAAAGCAGCCCACTTTTAGAACACCTTATTGAAAACTTGCGTTGTCTTCCAGGCGTAGGGCCTAAATCTGCGCAACGTATGGCTTATCATCTTTTACAGCGTAATCGTAGCGGTGGAATGAATTTAGCTCGAGCACTCACAGAAGCTATGTCTAAAATTGGCCATTGTTCACAATGTCGAGACTTTACGGAAGAAGACACTTGCAACATTTGCAACAATCCACGCCGTCAAAATTCAGGTTTGCTTTGTGTCGTTGAAATGCCAGCAGATATTCAAGCGATTGAGCAAACGGGGCAATTTTCAGGACGTTATTTTGTTTTAATGGGACACTTATCACCACTTGATGGTATTGGACCTCGTGAAATTGGCTTAGATTTACTGCAAAAACGTTTAGTAGAAGAATCTTTCCATGAGGTAATTCTTGCGACAAACCCAACAGTGGAAGGCGATGCAACAGCAAACTACATCGCTGAAATGTGCCGCCAGCACAATATCAAAGTGAGTCGTATCGCTCATGGCATTCCAGTCGGAGGCGAACTGGAAACTGTGGACGGCACAACGCTTACTCACTCTTTTCTTGGTCGTCGTCAAATCGACTAATCTTCTCATACCATTATGCGTTTATTTATCGCCGAAAAACCAAGCTTAGCTCGCGCTATTGCTGATGTGCTCCCAAAACCCCATCAACGTGGGGATGGTTTTATTCAATGTGGCGATAATGATGTGGTAACTTGGTGTGTAGGGCATTTGCTCGAGCAAGCAGAACCCGATGCCTATGATCCTAAATTCAAACAATGGCGTTTAGAACACCTACCTATCATTCCTGAAAAATGGAAACTTTTACCGCGAAAAGAAGTTAAAAAACAACTTTCTGTGGTAGAAAAACTAATCCATCAAGCTGATACACTTGTTAATGCAGGAGACCCTGATAGAGAAGGACAATTACTTGTAGATGAAGTGTTCAGTTATGCCAATTTATCCGCCGAAAAACGCGATAAAATTTTACGCTGTTTGATTAGCGACCTAAATCCAAGTGCGGTAGAAAAAGCGGTTAAAAAATTACAACCCAACCGTAACTTTATTCCTCTTGCCACATCCGCTCTCGCACGAGCTCGCGCCGATTGGCTTTATGGCATTAATATGACAAGAGCCTATACCATTCGTGGTAGACAAACTGGCTATGATGGCGTGCTGTCTGTTGGCCGAGTGCAAACCCCAGTGCTAGGCTTAATTGTACGTCGAGATTTGGAAATTGAACATTTCCAACCCAAAGACTTTTTTGAAGTAGTAGCTTGGATTAATCCAGAGAATAAAGAAGAAAAAACTCAGGAGAAATCAACCGCACTTTTTAGTGCCTTATGGCAACCAAGCAAAGCTTGTGAAGATTACCAAGATGATGACGGCAGAGTGCTATCTAAAGGATTAGCAGAAAACGTTGTAAAACGTATTACAAATCAACCAGCAGAAGTCACCGAATACAAAGACGTTCGTGAAAAAGAAACGGCGCCCTTGCCTTATTCCCTTTCTGCGTTACAAATTGATGCAGCGAAGCGATTCGGTATGTCTGCTCAAGCCGTATTAGATACGTGCCAACGCCTATATGAAACTCATCGTTTGATTACTTATCCACGTTCTGATTGTCGCTATTTACCCGAAGAACATTTTGCCGAACGCCATAACGTATTAAATGCAATTTCAATCCATTGTGAAGCTTATCAACGCTTACCAAATGTCATTTCAACTGAACAGAGAAATCGCTGTTGGAATGATAAAAAAGTAGAAGCTCACCATGCAATCATTCCGACTGCCAAAAATCGCCCAGTAAATCTAACACAAGAAGAACGTAATATTTACAGCCTTATCGCTCGCCAATATTTAATGCAATTTTGTCCTGACGCAGAATATCGTAAAAGCAAAATCACATTAAATATCGCCGGCGGTACTTTTATAGCTCAAGCGCGAAATTTACAAACAGCTGGATGGAAAGAATTGTTAGGCAAAGAAGACGACGCAGAAAATCAAGACCCCTTATTACCAATAGCAAAGAAAGGACAAATTTTGCATTGTGAACGCGGAGAAGTGATCAGTAAAAAAACTCAGCCGCCAAAACCTTTCACGGATGCAACCTTGCTTTCTGCAATGACGGGGATTGCGCGATTTGTACAGGATAAAGAACTCAAAAAAATTCTGCGAGAAACGGATGGATTGGGTACAGAGGCTACTCGCGCTGGCATCATTGAATTACTTTTTAAACGCGGTTTTTTAACGAAAAAAGGGCGAAATATTCATAGCACAGAAACTGGGAGAATTTTAATTCAGGCATTACCAAATATTGCCACCCAACCAGATATGACGGCCCATTGGGAATCGCAACTCACAGACATTAGTCAAAAACAAGCAACCTATCAGCAATTTATGCATAACTTGAATCAAATGTTGCCTGATTTAGTCCGTTTTGTAGATCTTAATGCATTAAGACAATTAAGCCGCATTAAAATGATTAAATCCGATAGAGTGAAACCTAAAAGTGCGGTAAAAAAATCGAGTAAATCAAACGGTGAAACTGATTAAAGTTAAACCAATTAATATTTTTTTTATGCAAAGCACTTGCGAGAAAATTGAATTTTCTATAACATTCACGACCAGTTTTCTTGCAAAATTGCAAATTAGAGAGAAAAAATGTATCAAGTTCTTTTATTTATTTATGTTGTTGTCGCGATTGCCTTGATCGGGTTTATTCTCGTTCAACAAGGTAAAGGAGCGAACGCTGGCGCATCTTTTGGTGGTGGCGCATCAGGTACAATGTTTGGCTCTGCTGGTGCAGGTAACTTTTTAACACGTACTAGCGCGATTTTAGCAACCGCATTTTTTGTTATTGCTCTTGTTTTAGGTAACATGAATTCACATAAAGGCAATATTCAAAAAGGTGCTTTTGACGATTTATCACAAGCTGCAGAGCAAGTTCAGCAACAACAAGCAGCTCCAGCGAAAGACAATAAAAATAGCGACATCCCACAATAAAATAGGATTAGCATAAAAAATTAACGCTCTGGTGGTGGAATTGGTAGACACGCTATCTTGAGGGGGTAGTGACCATAGGTCGTGCGAGTTCAAGTCTCGCCCAGAGCACCATTTGACTGAACGTAACCCCGCGACTAATCGCGGGGTTTTGTTTTATCTACTATTATTGGATTTATCTTATTTCCCTTCTCATATTCCATCACAATACGATCTCCAGGATTCAATATCAAAAACAACAAACTATAGAAGATAAAACCTGATTATTAGATATAGCAAAGAGTTTTCCTTGAATGCCATCTAAAGGCCTTATTTCATTATTACAAGCTATACAACATATCAAAGAAATTATCCCTTCTATAACAAGATCTAATCCTTATAAATGTACACAAGGTCCATATGAATGTTTTTCTTTATTAATTCAGCTCATCAATGTAAATACAAAAGAAAGAAGATAAAGAAAAAAGGATAGGAAGAAAGAGAATTAATTCTGATGCTTAATAACTTCTGTTTTAAACAGGGAAATAATTTATGTGCTGGAATAAGAGATAGCAAAAAGCCGCTAAAATTCTTTAGCGGCTTTTCTGAATTTGGCTCCTCCTGCGGGACTCGAACCTGCGACATATGGATTAACAGTCCACCGTTCTACCGACTGAACTAAGGAGGAAATGGTGCCTCGAGGCGGAATCGAACCACCGACACGGGGATTTTCAATCCCCTGCTCTACCGACTGAGCTATCGAGGCGTTATCATTATTGGCTACTGCCTGACAACGGAGCGTATTAAACTATTTTTTCGGGATTCGGTCAACACCTAAATTTAAAAAAATACAAAAAAACGTTGCGTTTGAATAGTTAATCATCAATATGTTTATTAAAACAACGAAATAATAAAATTATTTCAAAATAAACCGCACTTATTATAAAAAATGCTCGATGGCATTTCCCAACGAGCATTTTTGATTATCTGAAAAAATTCAATTATCGTCTGACACGGAATTTTTTCTGTGCCTTATCAACTTTCAACAAATAATTGCGAGCCTGTGATGATGGGTGAGCCGTCGTTAGAATTCGATAAACTTGCTCTGGATACATTTGGTTTATTTTGTAAATCGCCATATCCTTATCATTATCAAAAACACGTAATACAGCACCCGCACCGCTATTATAAGCAGAAATCATTGCAAAACGTTTTGAGGTTGGATTCGTAATTCCATCTAAATATTGATTTTGTAAAATCCATAAATAAGATACGCCAGCATCAATATTATTCGCAGGATCATATAAATAACGCGTTGATGGTTGACCGCCCTTTCCTTTCATTGCAAACACATCTCGACCTGCAGTATGAGGCACGACTTGCATTAATCCAATAGCATTTGCATAGCTAATCGCATATGGGTTAAAACTCGATTCTGTTTGCATAATACCTAAGATCAAACTTTCATCAATGCCATAACGTTCAGCCGCTTTACGAACCAATGGTAAATATTTCTGTGCACGCACTTCTACGTGATTTGCAATCATTGGAATCGCAACAAATTGCACGGTATGCCCGTTTTGTAATCGACGAGTTTGTAATTTATTTTGAATCAAGTAAGTGGCGAAATTACTTGCGATAACTTGATTAGCAATTTGTTGCCCTTGATGATCCACAACCTGACCTAAAAGGAATGGGCGAGAGCTAATCGGCACATCTCCAGATGCAAATAAATCAATACCTTTTGCATCCGCCCCCATTAACAAGGTATGGACAATCGCATTGTGTAATCGATTGAGATCTTGCTGGGTTTCAATAACGATATTACCTTCATCAAAACTCACGTGGCTACGCGTATAAAAAGAATCTGTATATTTCACGTAATCTTTTCGACTAGCTACTAACAATTCATTTACGCCCCAAATACGGTCAATATTATGCGAGAATTGCCCTGTGAGGATATCTAAGCCTTGCGTGTCTTTTGCAAAGGACTCATCATAATTCATGCCTCCACGATTCAACGAATCGCTACAAGCATACAAAAGCGGTAATAATGCTAATACTAAATACTTTTTCATTGTATAACAGCCAATTAATTTGATGGAGGAACATAACCTTCAATATGAACATCTTTACCTTCAAACAAAAAATTTACCATTTCTTGTTCTAACAATTTACGGTGTTCCGCATTCATCATATTGAGTTTTTTCTCATTCACTAGCATCGTCTGTTTCTTAATCCATTCACCCCAAGCTTTCTTACTCACTGAATCAAAAATTCGTTTACCTAATTCTCCAGGATAAAGTTGGAAATCTAAACCTTCCGCTTCTTGTTTGAGATACTCACAAAAGACCATTCTTGCCATAATAATTCCTTGCAAATTGTATTAAAAGATTCTTCACAGGCTGAGCCAGCCCGATCTGTTCAGGATTTTGCGGATCATACCAATATTTGACCACACTTGATAGATTTGATTGATATTCTTTTGGGCTTTCCATGATTTTGCGCCAATCTAAATTCACTTGCTCAATATTAATTCCACCGTCCATTTCTGCATAAATAGGATGGATATCTAAATGAAAATGGCTAAAGGTATGACGAAAAGCTGGCCATTCTTGATAATAGCTGACTTTTTCTTGCGCTAAAAAATTAAGTAACGAAGCTTTATCTTCAAATTGTGGAAAACAAAATAATCCGCCCCATAACCCCGAGTTTTCTCGCTGCTCTAAGCACACTTTGCCATTTTTAGATAAAATCAAAAAATAAGTGTCTTTTTCAGGCATATCTTTTTTAGGCTTTTTGGCAGGAAACGTTTCCCAACTATGATTTTGATAAGCTAAGCACTCCAAATTTAATGGGCAAAGCTCACATTTTGGTTTGGTTCGCGTACATACCATCGCGCCAATATCCATCATAGCTTGATTAAAATCCGCCACACGATCTATGGGTGTAACCTGTTCCGTCAACGTCCACAAATGATTTTCTACTTTTTTCTCACCAGGCCACCCTTCAACAGTAAAATAGCGAGCTAACACTCGCTTTACGTTGCCGTCTAAAATTGGATAAGGCTGATTTAATACGGAAGATAAAACGGCCCCAGCTGTCGAGCGCCCCACGCCTGGTAACGCCCAAACCTGGTCAAAATTTGTTGGGAAATTTCCATTAAATTCATCCCGCACTTTCTGAGCAGCCTTATGCAAATTACGCGCCCGAGCGTAATAGCCTAAACCAGACCATAAATGCAAAACTTCGTCTTGCGAAGCATTGGCAAGTGCGGTGATATTTGGAAATGTTTTAATAAATCGCTCAAAATAAGGAATGACTGTCGCGACTTGTGTTTGTTGTAACATCACCTCAGAAAGCCACACACCATAAAGCGTTTTATCTTGTTGCCACGGCAAATGTTTGCGGCCAAATTTGTCATACCATTTCAGCACCGATTGTGCAAAAGGTGCGTTACTTGAAGATTTTGCTAACATAAAAGAAAAGTGCGGATTAAAAATCCGAATGATTTTACACGAAAATAGGGCTTGTTTATCTGTATTTTTTCAGTATAATCCGCGATCTATTTGGTGCCAATTATGGCGTATTATTAACTCACGCGGTGTGAGGAGAAAGTTCTTATAGCGGCGTGGCTTCATTTTGAGGTTTTCTATGAAACAAGGTATTCATCCTGAATATAAAGAAATCACAGCAACCTGTTCTTGTGGTAATGTGATCAAAACTCGTTCAACTTTAGGTAAAGACATCAATCTTGATGTATGTGGTAACTGCCACCCATTCTACACTGGTAAACAACGTGTTGTTGATACTGGTGGTCGTGTTGAGCGTTTCAACAGCCGTTTCAAAATTCCAAGCACAAAATAATTTGGACTTGTTTAAAAAACCCCGCCAATTTGCGGGGTTTTGTTTTATCAATAAGATAAAATGTTGCTCATTTCAACAAACTAGTTTACAAACTCATCGCATTCTCAACCTGAACGAAAAAGCCTTTATCATTCAAAATAATGCTGTAATCTGTTTGATAACTTTTTCCATCCGTCACTACTAAAGCATGGCAGCTTCGAATGCCTTTTTGTGGATAAAATTGCGTTTCTCTTGCTTGAAGAATTTGTTTCACCATCATGCTGGTTTTGGTTGAATCGCCTTGCTGCTTAAATGCATCAGATAGCACTTTTGACACAGAAAAATCATTACACTGTGGTACGATCACGGGCTTATAAACTGATTTCTCCTTTATAGCTTTTTTATGTTTTGCTGAAACAACTGTTGTCGGTTTTTTCTCAATAGATGTCTTAGGTTTCGAACTAATTTCCTTTACCAAAGCTTTAGGCTTTTTGTCTGTCAATTTCACAGCTTGTTTTTTATTTTTAGTACTCATTTTCTTGGTTAGAACTAATTTAGTTTCTTTTGTTTTTTTAGTTTGTTGTTTTTTATCTAAAGATTTGGTTACTACAATTTTTTTATTTATTTGATTTTTATGTACTGGTGCTGCAGTAACTGATGTTGTAAAAAATGGCAACCACACCAAAATGAACGTTATCAATTTTCTCATTCATGTCTCCTTAAACGTAAAGTGCGGTTAAAATTAACCGCACTTTGAATGTTAAATTAAAAAAGTAAAGCGATAAATTAAAGGTAGTAATGTTCTACGTAATTTAATTTATCATCTAGTTTTAATACTAAAGGTTGACCTGTTGGAATTTCAAAATCCATAATTTCAGCATCAGAAATACCGATAATATGTTTTGCCAACGCACGGAGTGAGTTACCGTGAGCAACAACTAAAACACGTTTGCCAGAAAGCATTGCTGGTGCAATTTGGTCTTCCCAGAATGGAAGTGCACGCTCTAAAGTAATTTTTAAGTTTTCTGCATTTGGCACTACGTCGGATGGAATATTTGCGTAACGACGGTCATTGTGTGCAGAATTTGGATCTTGTGGATCTAGATCTGGTGGAGAAATGTCATAAGAACGACGCCAAATATGAACTTGTTCGTCACCGTATTGTTCCGCAGTCGCTTTTTTATCTAAACCTTGTAAAGCACCATAATGACGTTCATTTAAACGCCAGTTTTTCACTTGAGGAATCCATAATTGATGGGATTCTTCTAATACGATGTTACAAGTTTTGATTGCACGAGTTAGCACAGATGTAAATGCGATATCAAACTCATAGCCAGCATCTAATAATTTTTTGCCCGCTACTTTTGCTTCTTCTACACCACGTTCTGTTAAATTTACATCACGCCAGCCAGTGAACAAGTTTTTCGCATTCCATTCACTAAAACCGTGACGGATAAATACTAATTCCATAAGAATCTCCTAAAATTTAAGTAAAAGATAACTCACACTTTATAGCAAAAATTGAGTATGTTTAAAAGCAGAAAGGCGAGTTTTCCTGATCTTTAGCAAAAAATAGAGGCTAAACTTTTTCGCCTTTTAACAAATATGATAAGATTTGTGCGATTTTAAGAATTTAGGAAAAATTATGCTGTATTCGGGATTAAACAAAAAAATATCGCCATTTTTCACCGCACTTTTTAGCTGCGGTTTGTTGATTTTTTCCCCAATAAGCCATGCCTCCGATCTTAACCAGATTCAAAAGCAAATTAAGCAACAAGAATCTAAAATTGCTGAACAAAAACGCGTGCAAGCTAAGTTACAAGCTAATTTGAAAAACCATGAAAGTAAAATTAATGCTGTCGTGGGTGAACTGCATGAAACAGAAATAAGCTTGAAAGAAATTCGTAAGCAAATTTCTGACTCAGATAAACAACTCAAACAATTGGAAAAACAAGAATCTGAACAAAAATCACGCTTAGCGAAACAAATGGATATGATTTATCGATCAGGTTTAAATCCTTCCGTCATTGAAAGAATGTTTTCTAAAAATGCGGAAAAAGCAGAACGCATGAAAGTGTACTATCAACATTTAAACCAAGTTCGAATAGAAATAATTGATAGTTTAAAAGCAACACAAGCTCAAATTGTATCCCAAAAAGAATCAATTTTAGGTCAGCAAAAAAATCATCGAGATCAACTTTTAACGCAAAAAAAACAGCAACAAGAATTACAAAAATCACAACAAGAACGTCAATCTATGCTAAATGAACTTAATAAGAATTTGGCGAGAGATCAAAATAAATTGGATAGCCTAAAGGCTAATGAACAAGCGCTCCGTCAAGAAATTCAACGTGCAGAAAAAGCGGCTTTAGAACAAGAAAAAAGAGAGCGTGACGCGCTTTCACAGCGACAACAAGCTGAAGAAAAACGGACTTCAAAACCTTATCAACCGACAGCACAAGAACGTCAATTGCTTAACAGTACAAGTGGTTTAGGGATTGCCAAAAAACAATATTCAGCACCAGTTTCAGGGCCAACTTTACATAATTTTGGAACTATTCAGGCAGGTGAAGTTCGTTGGAAAGGTATGGTTATTGGTGCCTCATCTGGAACTGCAGTCAAAGCCATTGCAGCTGGACGTGTCATTTTAGCTGGGTATTTGAATGGCTACGGTTATATGGTCATCGTCAAACATGGTGAAACCGACTTAAGTTTATATGGTTTTAATCAAGCCGTATTGGTAAAAGTTGGTCAACTTGTTTCTGCGGGACAAACTATTGCTCAAGTGGGCAATACTGGTGAAATTTCGCGTTCCGCACTCTATTTTGGAATTAGCCGAAAAGGCACACCAGTGAATCCAACTGGATGGATTCGTTAATGAAACTTCTCATAAAAAGTGCGGTGAAAAATTTCATCGTTTTTTCTATCGCACTTTATACTTCCATCTCCCTTGCGCAAAATAAACTTGCTATTGTTATTGATGATGTCGGCTATCATCTCAAAGAAGATGCTGCTATTTTTGCAATGCCGCGTGAAATTTCCGTCGCCATTATTCCTGCTGCGCCTCATGCTCGAGCACGTAATCAAGAAGCCAAATCTCAAGGCCGAGACATTTTAATTCATATGCCGATGCAACCTATGAGTGCGGTGAAAATAGAGGATGGAGGACTACATTTAGGAATGTCTTCAGCACAGGTCAATGATCGGGTAAATACAGCCAAAAATATCGTGAATGATGCAATTGGCATGAATAATCATATGGGTAGTGCAGCTACAGCCGATCCCCAATTAATGACTTATTTAATGACCGCACTTCAAGAAAAACATTTATTCTTTTTAGATAGTCGAACAATAGGAAAATCTGTAGCTGGAAAAATAGCAAAAGAACAAGGGGTTCGTTCATTAGATCGCCACGTATTTTTAGATGATAGTAACGAACTAGCTGACGTTCAACATCAATTTCAAGCTGCAATTCAATATGCAAGGAAACATGGTACCGCGATTGCGATAGGACATCCTCGTCCAAATACAATAGCGGTGTTACAAGCAGGTCTTAACAATTTACCAGCAGATATCCAACTTGTCGGAATGGGCAATTTATGGCGTAATGAAAAAGTAATCCCGCCTAAACCATTTATTTTATTATTTACAGAAATGCCTGCGCCAACTTCAATGGAACCTTTTAAGCCCGTAGGATTACTACGTGGAATTCCAAAATAACAATCCGCACGTAAAACGTGCGGATTGTTATTTAGAAAGTGCATTTCTTAATTTACCTTGATGTCTTTCTAATAATGCCTTCGCCTCTAATTTTGATAAATTACTTAAAATCATCATAATTGCAAGCTTGGCATTTTGCTCTGCTTCAATTAATGTCTGCTCAGCGAGCACTTTATCGCAATCTGTTGCTTGCATCACAATACGCACAGCGCGTGCTTTAAGCTTTTCATTACTGGCTTGTACATCGACCATCAAATTTTCGTAACATTTACCCAATAAAATCATACTTGCCGTAGTCAGCATATTCAGTACCATTTTTTGTGCTGTGCCAGATTTTAAGCGGCTAGAACCCGTCAATATTTCAGGACCAACAATAGTCTCTATCGCAATATTGGCTATCTCAGCCATCGCTGATTTTGGATTGCTCGCAATAGAAATTGTCAAAGCACCAATAGATTTAGCGTACCGAAGACCTGCAATAACATAGGGTGTCCGGCCACTTGCAGCGATGCCTACTAATACATCATTTTTTGAAAAATTTATGCTTTGTAGATCCTCAAGTACAGCTTTCGTATTGTCTTCCGCCCCTTCTACGGGATGGCGGATAGCATGTCCGCCCCCCGCAATAATACCTTTGACCATTTCCGAAGACACACCAAATGTCGGGGGGCATTCTGACGCATCCAATACGCCGAGACGACCGCTCGTCCCAGCCCCAATATATACTAGACGCCCGCCCTGTTTAAAAGCATGAACGATTTTATCTACCGCTAACGAAATCTCTGGCAAACATGCTTCAATAGCTAAAGGAACTTGTTTATCTTCCTTATTCATTAATCGAACAATATCTAAAGCACTTTGACGATCAATATCAACTGAGTTCGGATTTCGTTGTTCCGTAATTAACGTGGATAAACTTTTTAATATAATGTCATTCATATTTTGACCTTAGTCTTTAGGAAAAATAGCCCCCAAACTAACCGCACTTTTTGCGCCAGTTACGCTAGGCAGGTTTGCTGGTAAATTGTTCATTCGACAATAAGCCAACCAAGCAAAAGCAGCGGCCTCTACATAATCAATATTAAAACCTTGCTCTGTCGTTGTACCAACCTGCCAATCGAGTAAATTATCATGCAATCCACGCATAATTAAGCTATTCTTTGCACCGCCGCCACATACTAGTAAACGTTTTGGTAAATCTGTTTGAAGTTGATTTAGTGCATTAACAATGCTTGTTACCGTCAATTCAACAAGCGTCGCTTGCACATCTTCTGGGGATAATGTGATTTTGGAGCAAAGCTCGGTAAGTTTTTCAGATGTTTTTTCTATTTTGCCAATTAACCAATCAAAATTAAATAATTCTCTCCCTGTACTTTTTGGGGCTGATAAAGAGAAAAAAGGTTCATTTAATAATTCATTAAGCAGAACTTGATTCACTTTACCTTTTGAAGCCCAATCACCATTTTTGTCATAGCGAAGACCTTGGTGTTTTTCTATCCATTGATCTAATAATGTATTACCTGGCCCCGTATCAAAGCCAATTACAGGTTGATTAGGAAACAATATGGAAACATTACTAATCCCACCAATATTTAAAACAACTGTGGCAAAATTAGGATTTGAGAATACAGCTTTGTGGAAAGCGGGTACAAGAGGAGCCCCTTGTCCGCCTAAAGCCATATCTTTACGACGAAAATCACCAATAACAGATATTCCCGTTTTCGCTGCCAATAAATTCATATCGCCTAGTTGCATCGTGAAAGGAAATGCTGAAGCAGGAGAATGCCATACAGTCTGCCCATGACAACCAATAGCTTCAATTTGGCTTGGAATAAGATTATATTTTTGTAGAAAAGTATTTACACAATCGCAATACAATAAAGCAAGCTCATGATCGAGTTCGCCTAAATTTTGTAGAGTTGTTTCACCAGCTTGAATGAGTTTGGTTAATTTATGACGTAAATTTTCTGGCATGGGAAAAAAATCAGATAAGATAAGTCGAGGCTCTAGAGAAAAATCAGCGAGAACAATATCTACTCCATCTAGACTAGTTCCAGACATCATGCCAAGATAATATTGAGGTTTCATACTAATTATTTTTATATTTAAAATTTGATAATTATATATCTAATTCAAAAAGAAAAATAAAAAGAATTATTAAATAATATGAAAAAGGTATGAGTATAAAGATATTTTATGATTAATCGAAAAGAATATTTTAATGGCAGGGGCGGAGAGGCTCGAACTCCCAACACCCGGTTTTGGAGACCGGTGCTCTACCAATTGAACTACGCCCCTATTGGTATGAATAAATTGGCGGAATGGACGGGACTCGAACCCGCGACCCCCTGCGTGACAGGCAGGTATTCTAACCAGCTGAACTACCACTCCGCTAAATGTAGTAATTGGCAGTGCCTTACTCTCACATGGGGATACCCCACACTACCATCAGCGTTACAACATTTCACTTCTGAGTTCGGTATGGTATCAGGTGGATCTATTGCACTATCTCTGCCAAAAATTTTTATTTTTTTAATTTACTCAATGAATAAACTAAAAAAATAAACCTGGCGGTGCCCTACTCTCACATGGGGAAGCCCCACACTACCATCGGCATTACAGCGTTTCACTTCTGAGTTCGGTATGGTGTCAGGTGGTTCCACCGCACTATCGCCGCCAGGATAATTCTTTGATAACGTTTATTTTAAATTCTATCTATGTTCTTCATTGGCCACAAGCTGAACGTTTAGTTAATTTCTTTTTCTTTCACTCTGTTTTCCAAAAACACTTGAGCGTTGTATAGTTAAGCCTCTCGGGCAATTAGTATGCGTTAGCTCAATGTATCACTACACTTACACACCGCACCTATCTACGTCTTAGTCTTAAACAACCCTTACAGATTTATAATCTGGGAGAACTCATCTCTTGGCAAGTTTCGTGCTTAGATGCTTTCAGCACTTATCTCTTCCGCACTTAGCTACCCGGCAATGCGTCTGGCGACACAACCGGAACACCAGTGGTGCGTCCACTCCGGTCCTCTCGTACTAGGAGCAGCCCCAACCAATTCTCCAACGCCCACGGCAGATAGGGACCGAACTGTCTCACGACGTTCTAAACCCAGCTCGCGTACCACTTTAAATGGCGAACAGCCATACCCTTGGGACCTACTTCAGCCCCAGGATGTGATGAGCCGACATCGAGGTGCCAAACACCGCCGTCGATATGAACTCTTGGGCGGTATCAGCCTGTTATCCCCGGAGTACCTTTTATCCGTTGAGCGATGGCCCTTCCATTCAGAACCACCGGATCACTATGACCTACTTTCGTACCTGCTCGACTTGTCTGTCTCGCAGTTAAGCTTGCTTATACCATTGCACTAACCTCACGATGTCCGACCGTGATTAGCAAACCTTCGTGCTCCTCCGTTACTCTTTGGGAGGAGACCGCCCCAGTCAAACTACCCACCAGACACTGTCCGAGACCGCGTTCCGCAATCTTCGTTAGAACATCAAACGTTAAAGGGTGGTATTTCAAGGACGACTCCATAATCACTGGCGTGACTACTTCTAAGTCTCCCACCTATCCTACACATCAAAATTCAATGTTCAGTGTCAAGCTATAGTAAAGGTTCACGGGGTCTTTCCGTCTAGCCGCGGGTACACCGCATCTTCACGGCGATTTCAATTTCACTGAGTCTCGGGTGGAGACAGCCTGGCCATCATTATGCCATTCGTGCAGGTCGGAACTTACCCGACAAGGAATTTCGCTACCTTAGGACCGTTATAGTTACGGCCGCCGTTTACTGGGGCTTCGATCAGGAGCTTCTCTTTCGATTACACCATCAATTAACCTTCCAGCACCGGGCAGGCATCACACCCTATACGTCCACTTTCGTGTTTGCAGAGTGCTGTGTTTTTAATAAACAGTTGCAGCCAGCTGGTATCTTCGACCGGTTCAACCTTCGCCCGCGAGGGACTACAATCTACGCCGGCGCACCTTCTCCCGAAGTTACGGTGCTATTTTGCCTAGTTCCTTCACCCGAGTTCTCTCAAGCGCCTGAGTATTCTCTACCTGACCACCTGTGTCGGTTTTCAGTACGGTTTAGATAAACCTGAAGCTTAGTGGCTTTTCCTGGAAGTGTGGTATCGGTTACTTCAGCTCCGTAGAGCCTCGTCATCATCTCTCAGTGTTTAATAGAAGTCCGGATTTGCCTAAACTTCCCACCTACCAACTTAAACGCACATATCCAACAGTGCGATAACCTAACCTGCTCCGTCCCCACATCGCAGTTTATCCAAGTACAGGAATATTAACCTGTTTCCCATCGACTACGCTTTTCAGCCTCGCCTTAGGGGCCGACTCACCCTGCCCCGATTAACGTTGGACAGGAACCCTTGGTCTTCCGGCGAACGGGTTTTTCACCCGTTTTATCGTTACTTATGTCAGCATTCGCACTTCTGATACGTCCAGCAGCCCTCTCGAGCCACCTTCATCCGCTTACAGAACGCTCCCCTACCCAACAGACTTACGTCTGATGCCGCAGCTTCGGTGCTATATTTGAGCCCCGTTACATCTTCCGCGCAGGCCGACTCGACTAGTGAGCTATTACGCTTTCTTTAAATGATGGCTGCTTCTAAGCCAACATCCTAGCTGTCTAAGCCTTCCCACTTCGTTTCCCACTTAATATAGACTTTGGGACCTTAGCTGGCGGTCTGGGTTGTTTCCCTCTCCACGACGGACGTTAGCACCCGCCGTGTGTCTCCTGAGTATCACTCTTTGGTATTCGTAGTTTGCATCGGGTTGGTAATCCGGGATGGACCCCTAGCCGAAACAGTGCTCTACCCCCAAAGGTGTCCGCTCAAGGCTCTACCTAAATAGATTTCGGGGAGAACCAGCTATCTCCCGGTTTGATTGGCCTTTCACCCCCAGCCACAAGTCATCCGCTAATTTTTCAACATTAGTCGGTTCGGTCCTCCAGTTAGTGTTACCCAACCTTCAACCTGCCCATGGCTAGATCACCGGGTTTCGGGTCTATACCTTGCAACTATTCGCCCAGTTAAGACTCGGTTTCCCTTCGGCTCCCCTATTCGGTTAACCTCGCTACAAAATATAAGTCGCTGACCCATTATACAAAAGGTACGCAGTCACCCTTTCAGGCTCCCACTGCTTGTACGTACAAGGTTTCAGGTTCTATTTCACTCCCCTCACCGGGGTTCTTTTCGCCTTTCCTTCACAGTACTGGTTCACTATCGGTCAATCAGGAGTATTTAGCCTTGGAGGATGGTCCCCCCATCTTCAAACAGGATATCACGTGTCCCGCCCTACTTATCGTTAACTTAGTACCACAGCCTGGATGTCGAGTACGGGGCTATCACCCTGTGTCGCTAAGCTTCCCAGCTTATTCCTCTATCTCTGCTGCTATCATTAACAGGCTCTTTCGCTTTCGCTCGCCGCTACTGACGAAATCTCGGTTGATTTCTTTTCCTCGGGGTACTTAGATGTTTCAGTTCTCCCGGTTTGCCTCACCTACCTATGTATTCAGTAAGTGATAGTAGATTCTTCATCTACTGGGTTTCCCCATTCGGATATCTTGGATTAAACGCCTCTTATCGACTCATCCAAGCTTTTCGCAGATTAGCACGTCCTTCTTCGCCTCTGATTGCCAAGGCATCCACCTTGTACGCTTAGTCACTTAACTATACAACCTCAAATGTTTTCAATCACTTTAAGTTTTCACTTGAAAGTGCGGTCAATTTGATGCGTATCTTCATTCAACTAAACACTTGATTGCTTTTGTTCAATCAAGATTTTATGCAAAACAGGTTTTATTTTTAGATTTCCCTTTTCAGTTCCCTCTTTCACTTTCCTGTCTTGCCTACTCAGACTTTCTCTCGAAAATCTCTTGTTTTCAGCTTGTTTCCAATTTTTTAAAGAACAGTTGATAAAACTTTTCAGTTATCATCGTTAAATAAACTAAATAAATAAATTTACTTAACGATGATAAGTGGTGGAGATAAGCGGGATCGAACCGCTGACCTCCTGCGTGCAAGGCAGGCGCTCTCCCAGCTGAGCTATATCCCCATGTCATCGTTTATTTATCACCTTATTCACCTTCATCACTCACTCAGTTTGAGTGGTGGGTCTGAGTGGACTTGAACCACCGACCTCACCCTTATCAGGGGTGCGCTCTAACCACCTGAGCTACAGACCCAAGGGAATAACGGCTTTCTGCTCGATATTGTCTACAATATATCAATCAATCTGTGTGGACACTTATTGTCTCTCGTCTTTGGTAAGGAGGTGATCCAACCGCAGGTTCCCCTACGGTTACCTTGTTACGACTTCACCCCAGTCATGAATCATACCGTGGTAAACGCCCTCCAAAAGGTTAAGCTATCTACTTCTGGTACAACCCACTCCCATGGTGTGACGGGCGGTGTGTACAAGGCCCGGGAACGTATTCACCGCGACATTCTGATTCGCGATTACTAGCGATTCCGACTTCATGGAGTCGAGTTGCAGACTCCAATCCGGACTTAGACGTACTTTCTGAGATTCGCTCCACCTCGCAGTTTCGCCACCCTCTGTATACGCCATTGTAGCACGTGTGTAGCCCTACTCGTAAGGGCCATGATGACTTGACGTCATCCCCACCTTCCTCCAGTTTATCACTGGCAGTCTCCTTTGAGTTCCCGACCAAATCGCTGGCAACAAAGGATAAGGGTTGCGCTCGTTGCGGGACTTAACCCAACATTTCACAACACGAGCTGACGACAGCCATGCAGCACCTGTCTCATGGTTCCCGAAGGCACTCCCGTATCTCTACAGGATTCCATGGATGTCAAGAGTAGGTAAGGTTCTTCGCGTTGCATCGAATTAAACCACATGCTCCACCGCTTGTGCGGGCCCCCGTCAATTCATTTGAGTTTTAACCTTGCGGCCGTACTCCCCAGGCGGTCGATTTATCACGTTAGCTACGGGCACCAAGCTTTAAGCCCAATCCCCAAATCGACAGCGTTTACAGCGTGGACTACCAGGGTATCTAATCCTGTTTGCTCCCCACGCTTTCGCACATGAGCGTCAGTACATTCCCAAGGGGCTGCCTTCGCCTTCGGTATTCCTCCACATCTCTACGCATTTCACCGCTACACGTGGAATTCTACCCCTCCCTAAAGTACTCTAGTTACCCAGTCTGAAATGCAATTCCCAGGTTAAGCCCGGGGCTTTCACACCTCACTTAAATAACCGCCTGCGTGCCCTTTACGCCCAGTTATTCCGATTAACGCTCGCACCCTCCGTATTACCGCGGCTGCTGGCACGGAGTTAGCCGGTGCTTCTTCTGTATTTAACGTCAATGATGTCTACTATTAGCACACATCCCTTCCTCAATACCGAAAGAACTTTACAACCCGAAGGCCTTCTTCATTCACGCGGCATGGCTGCGTCAGGGTTCCCCCCATTGCGCAATATTCCCCACTGCTGCCTCCCGTAGGAGTCTGGACCGTGTCTCAGTTCCAGTGTGGCTGGTCATCCTCTCAGACCAGCTAGAGATCGTCGGCTTGGTAGGCCTTTACCCCACCAACTACCTAATCCCACTTGGGCTCATCTTATGGCATGTGGCCCGAAGGTCCCACACTTTAATCTTTCGATATTACGCGGTATTAGCTACAGTTTCCCGTAGTTATCCCCCTCCATAAGCCAGATTCCCAAGCATTACTCACCCGTCCGCCACTCGTCAGCAAGAAAGCAAGCTTTCTCCTGCTACCGTTCGACTTGCATGTGTTAAGCCTGCCGCCAGCGTTCAATCTGAGCCATGATCAAACTCTTCAATTCAAGTTCAATCGCTCAATAAACTGCTTAGCTATAAATAAAAACACTACTTAAAAAGTAATTATGAATTTTCAGTTAAGCACCTATTAAGACTTCAAAATTAAAAATATTTTAAAACAAGTCAATCAACAAGTGCCCACACAGATTGTCTGATACATTGTTAAAGAGCAAAAAACAACGACGCACGTGGAAACTTAAATACTTCACAACAGTGCGTCGTTGTGTGCGGTGCATTATAGGGATTTTCAAATCCCTTGCAAGTACTTTTTTTTAAAAATATTTAAAAAAATGATCTTTTGATTAAAGCGCAAGCGATTAGAGCAAAATATAGATATTTTGAGCTATTTTTTTAATCGTTTTAAAATTCTAGGGAGATCAACGATAGAATCTAACACATAATCTGCTACTCTCTCGCCGTCCTCTGTTACTGGTTTACCTGTACGAACTAATACATTCATTTTCACCTTCGCGCCAATTCCCGCTTTTAGATCTTCAACTTTATCTCCAACCATAATAGATTGCGTAGGATCGATCTTTAATTCTTTGATCGCTTGCAATAGCATGCCTGATTTAGGTTTCCGGCAATCACAGTCTTCTTTATATTCACCTTTTCCCTCGGGATGATGTGGACAATAGTAAATACCATCCAAATCCACATCTTGCTCAGCCAATGACCAATCCATCCATTCTGTTAACTGTAAAAACTGCTCCTCAGAAAAATAGCCACGCGCAATTCCAGATTGATTGGTAACCAACACCAACATATATCCCAGTTTCTTTAATTCTCGCAATGCATCAATCGCACCATCAATAAACTTAAAGTTATCAATTTCGTGTACATAACCGTAATCAATATTTAACGTACCATCGCGATCTAAAAAAATAGCCTTATTCATTCTCTTACCTTTCATACGTATCAAATTGACGAAAATTATCTATTTAATCCAAGCAATTAGCAAATATAACTCATAACCAATCTGTCTAAAAAAGATAATCTGACATATTGACATAGCAATCTAGACGTCTAGAATACCGAAACAGATTTAAAAATAGCAAATAAAAAGGGCTTATATGATTAAGCTAAGCAATATAACGAAGATTTTTGAGCTGCCTAGCAAGAAATTGACTGCGCTTGATAATGTCTCATTAAACATCGAAAAAGGTCAAATTTGCGGAGTAATTGGCGCATCTGGCGCAGGAAAAAGTACGTTAATTCGCTGTGTGAACTTATTAGAAAAACCAACTAGCGGTTCCGTTATTGTGGACGGCGTAGAATTAACAGGACTTTCTGATCGCGAGTTAGTACGTGCTCGTCGTCAAATTGGAATGATTTTTCAGCATTTCAATTTACTAAGTTCTCGCACCGTATTTGAAAACGTGGCATTACCCTTAGAATTGGAAGGTGAGCCAAAAGCAAAAATCCAAGAAAAAATTACCGCACTTTTAGATCTTGTTGGTTTAAGTGAAAAACGTGATGCTTACCCAAGTAATCTTTCTGGTGGGCAAAAACAACGTGTAGCCATTGCTCGCGCCTTAGCCAGTGATCCTAAAGTCTTATTATGTGATGAAGCCACTAGCGCACTAGATCCTGCAACGACACAATCTATTCTGAAATTATTAAAAGAAATTAACCGCACTTTAGGTATTACGATTTTGTTAATTACCCATGAAATGGAAGTTGTTAAACAGATTTGTGATCAAGTTGCTGTCATTGATCAAGGTCGCTTAGTTGAACAAGGTACTGTCGGTGAAATTTTTGCAAACCCTAAAACAGAACTAGCACAAGAGTTTATTCGTTCGACCTTCCACATCAGTCTACCTGATGAATATTTGGAAAATCTTACTGAAACGCCGAAACATAGCAAAGCGTATCCAATTATCAAATTTGAGTTTACGGGTCGCTCAGTCGATGCACCGTTACTTTCTCAGGCATCAAAAAAATTTGGTGTGGAACTCAGTATCTTAACCTCACAAATCGATTATGCTGGAGGCGTGAAATTTGGTTATACCATTGCTGAAGTAGAAGGCGATGAAGATGCTATTACGCAAACCAAAGTTTATTTAATGGAAAACAACGTGCGCGTGGAGGTGCTTGGTTATGTTCAATGATTTTTTGGCAACATTCAGCCAGCAATTAACACCTCAAATGTGGGGTGTTGTTGCAACAGCAACTTATGAAACGGTTTACATCAGCTTTGCTTCTACTCTACTTGCCGTAGTAGTCGGCGTGCCAGTAGGCGTGTGGACTTTTTTAACTGGAAAAAATGAGATCTTACAAAACAACCGCACCCATTTTGTGTTAAACACGATCATTAATATCGGGCGTTCTATTCCATTTATTATTTTGCTCTTAATTTTATTACCTGTAACACGTTTCATCGTTGGAACTGTATTAGGTACAACGGCAGCAATTATTCCATTAAGCATTTGTGCGATGCCATTCGTTGCTCGCTTAACTGCTAATGCATTAATGGAAATTCCAAATGGTTTAACCGAAGCTGCTCAAGCAATGGGGGCTACTAAATGGCAAATTGTACGTAAATTCTATTTGCCAGAAGCACTACCGACACTAATTAATGGCATCACGCTTACGCTAGTTACTTTAGTTGGTTATTCTGCAATGGCGGGAACACAAGGCGGCGGTGGCTTAGGTAGCCTCGCTATCAACTACGGCGTATATCGCAATATGCCTTATGTCACTTGGGTGGCAACCATTATTATTGTGCTATTCGTTATGATTAGCCAAAAACTCGGCGATACACTGGCTAAAAAAGTGGATCATCGTTAATTAAACACAACTCTTAACTTAAACAGGAAGGAAATCCTATGAAATTAAAACAACTTTTTGCAATCACTGCAATCGCATCAGCTCTCGTTTTAACAGGCTGTAAAGAAGACAAAAAACCTGAAGCTGCAGCTGCACCACTTAAAATCAAAGTTGGTGTGATGTCAGGCCCTGAGCACCAAGTTGCAGAAATTGCAGCAAAAGTCGCTAAAGAAAAATATGGTTTAGACGTTCAATTCGTTGAATTCAATGACTATGCATTACCAAATGAAGCTGTATCTAAAGGTGATTTAGATGCAAACGCAATGCAACATAAACCTTATTTAGATGAAGATGCAAAAGCGAAAAATTTAAATAATTTAGTTATCGTGGGTAATACTTTCGTCTATCCATTAGCTGGCTATTCTAAAAAAATCAAAAATGTGAATGAATTACAAGAAGGTGCTAAAGTTGTTGTTCCTAACGATCCAACAAACCGTGGCCGTGCATTAATTCTTCTTGAAAAACAAGGTTTAATCAAATTAAAAGATGCAAATAACCTTCTTTCAACTGTATTAGATATTGTTGAAAATCCGAAAAAATTAAACATCACTGAAGTAGATACCTCTGTTGCAGCACGCGCATTAGACGATGTTGATTTAGCTGTAGTAAACAATACTTATGCGGGCCAGGTGGGCTTAAATGCACAAGATAACGGTGTATTTGTAGAAGATAAAGATTCTCCATATGTGAACATTATTGTTTCTCGTACCGATAACAAAGACAGCAAAGCTGTTCAAGATTTCGTAAAATCTTACCAAACAGAAGAAGTTTACCAAGAAGCTAAAAAACACTTCAAAGATGGTGTTGTAAAAGGTTGGTAATTTCTACCGCACTTTAACTCATTACTAAATCCCTTGCTGAGCAAGGGATTTTTTATATCTTATCTTCTACGACCAATTAATTTCCTAAAATTAAAGATCACACAAGTAACAATACCTTGATAAATTCAAGGCATGAAAAAACCGCACTATAGAAGTGCGGTAATTTTTTTAATTATCCTTAATCAAGGATTAATGTATTTTTTCTACTTGACCAAATTCTAGTTCAACTGGTGTTGCACGACCAAAGATTGATACAGAAACTTTTAAGCGACCTTTTTCATAATCCACTTCTTCTACTGTACCATTAAAGTCTGCAAATGGACCTTCCGCTACACGAACTTCTTCACCAGGATGATACTCATTGCGATGACGCGGTTTATCTGTGGTTTGCTCTAGACGGTTTAAAATAGTATCCGCTTCTCGTTTAGAAATTGGAGCAGGTTTATCAGGTGTACCACCAATGAATCCCATAACACGCGGAACACTTTTCACCAAGTGCCATGTTTCATCATTCATTTCCATTTCTACGAGTACATAGCCAGGGAAAAACTTACGTTCACTTTTACGACGTTTACCTGCAACATTCTCAACAACTTCTTCAGTTGGAACTAACACTTCACCAAATTGGTCTTCCATTTGTTGCTGTTTAATGTATTCACGCAAAGTTAAAGCCACTCGGCTTTCAAAACCAGAAAACGCCTGTAATACATACCAACGTTTTTTTGATACAGTTGTTTCTTCAGTCATTTTAGAATCTCAAATCAGTTAAGAAATTAATTACTGTCACAATAATCGAATCTGTCGCCCAGAAAAATAAGGATGCAATGATTGTTACCCCAATTACGATTAATGTAGTTTGACGCGCTTCTTGGCGAGTTGGCCATACCACTTTTTGCGCTTCTATTTTTGAATCTTTAAAGAATGTACGAGCTTTTGTACCTTGATTAGTAATTGCTGCAAATGCAAAAGCAATCACTAATGCAATGACTACACCCACTACACGAATAGGTAATGAATATACTTTTTGGAAATAAACATTACCAATTGCAGCTGCAGCAAAAAAGACTGCGACTAAAATCCAAAGAAGGGTATTTAATCCTTTAGATTTACCTTCTACCACCGTCTCTGGTACATTTTTCTTTTTATCAACAATTTCAGTTGCCATAAATTGAATCCGTTATTTACTTAGGAAAATAAGAATAAAGTTATAAGAACGTGCAATTGTAGCATTTTCTTTTCGCCTTGCCTATTGAAAATCATCAAGCAAAATAGAAAACATAAGGAAAAACAACCGCACTTTTCTATTAAGAATGATATTCTAATTTTGGAGCAGTATTATCTACAATGGTACTTTCATCCACGACTACTTTACGTAAATTTTCGATAGATGGTAAATCATACATCGTATCAAGTAATACAGCCTCGACAATAGAACGTAAACCACGTGCGCCTGTTTTTCTTTCAAGCGCTTTCTTAGCCATTGCTTTTAAAGCTTCTGGAGTGAATTCTAACTCCACATTTTCAAGTCCAAATAAAGCTTGATATTGTTTAGTTAAGGCATTTTTAGGCTGTGTAAGAATTTGCACAAGAGCCTCTTCATCTAATTCACTTAGTGGAGAAATCATGGGTAAACGCCCAATAAATTCCGGAATTAAACCAAACTTCATTAAATCATCTGGTTCTACTTGGCGGAATAATTCAGAAAGAGACTTTTCTTCTTCATCCTTTTCTACTTTCGCACTAAAACCGATACTCGTACTTGTTTGTGTACGTTTACTGATAATTTTATCTAATCCCGCAAATGCGCCACCGCAGATAAAGAGAATTTTTGACGTATCCAATTTCACCATTTCTTGCTGCGGATGTTTACGCCCGCCTTGAGGAGGAATAGACGCTACAGTACCTTCAATGAGTTTCAACAATGCTTGTTGTACACCTTCGCCAGATACATCTCGAGTAATTGATGCGCCTTCTGATTTACGGCTAATTTTATCGATTTCATCAATATAGATAATGCCTTGCTCTGCTTTTTCAGTATTATACTCACAGTTTTGTAAAAGCTTTTGTAGGACATTTTCTACATCTTCACCCACGTAGCCAGCCTCAGTCAATGTTGTTGCGTCAGCCATCGCAAAGGGCACATTTAAGCGACGAGCTAATGTTTGAGCAAGCAATGTTTTACCGCTACCCGTTGGACCAATAAGCAAAATATTACTTTTACCGAGCTCAACATCGTTATTTTCATGATTAGTTCGTAAGCGTTTATAATGATTGTAAACTGCGACAGAAAGCACTTTTTTCGCATAATCTTGGCCAATAACATAATCATCTAGATGAGCACGAATTTCGTGAGGAGTTGGTAATTTCTCCTCATTTTCTGCCGCACTTTCGTCTACACTTTCATCATTACTTTCTTCAAGCATTGAATGACAAAGTTCAATACACTCATTACAAATATAGCCGTCTGTACCAGCAATTAATTTATCTACTTCGCTTTTTTCTTTTCCGCAAAAAGAGCAATGTAAATCTTTATCTTTGTCTGACATGTGTTTCCTTAACGTTTAATTAAAACTTCATCAACTAAACCATACGCTTTTGCTTCTTCAGCTGACATAAAGTTGTCGCGATCTGTATCTTTCTCAATTCGTTCGATACTTTGCCCAGTATGGAATGCTAGACGATCGTTTAAGGTGTGTTTAATTTTCAAAATTTCTTGCGCATGAATTTGAATATCGGATGCTTGACCACGGAAACCACCCAAAGGTTGGTGAATCATCACACGCGCATTTGGTAACGCAGCTCGTTTACCAGCGGTTCCGCCAGCAAGCAAGAATGCGCCCATTGAGCATGCCTGACCAATACAAAGTGTACGAATATCTGGCTTAATAAATTGCATTGTGTCGTAAATAGCCATACCTGCGGTCACAGAACCACCAGGAGAGTTGATATAGATATTGATATCTTTAGTTGGATCTTCAGACTCTAAAAAAAGCAGCTGAGCCACAATGAGATTTGCCATACGATCTTCAACTTCACCACTTAGGAAGATCACACGCTCTTTTAATAAACGGGAATAAATGTCGTATGAACGCTCGCCACGCGAAGTCTGTTCAACAACCATAGGAATTACACTCATTTTCTTACCTTTTTCACTAAAATTGCTAATTATTTTACTCTAAATAACCTACAAATAAAAATGCGGTCGCTTTTGTTAAAAAGAGCGGCCGCACTTTTACTCAATCATAACGATATTAATTAATCATTATGCTTGTGGATTCATAATTTCATCAAATGAAGAAACTTTTTCAGTAACTTGAGCTTTAGCAAGTACTGCATCCACCGCTTGTTCTTCTAATACTACATTACGAATATTGTTCATTAACTCTTCGTTTTTGCTATAGTATTCAACAACCTCAGCTGGTTGCTCGTAAGCTGATGCAATATCTGCAATCATTGCTTTAGCGCGTTCTTCATCAGCTTTTAATTCATTAGACTTAATCACTTCAGAGAATAATAAACCTACTTGAACACGACGAGTTGCCTCCGCTTCAAATAATTCACGTGGTAACTGTGCAGCCTGTTGTGCATTACCGCCAAAACGTTGAGCCGCTTGATTGCGTAATACATTAATTTCTTCTTCTACAGCAGAAGCTGGAACTTCAATTGGATTTTGCTCAATTAAGCCATTGATTACTTGTTGTTTAACACGTGAAACTAATGCATTTTTCAATTCACGTTCCATATTCTTACGAATTTCTACACGTAAATCTGCAACAGATTTAGTATTCGGACCGAACTTAGCAACAAACTCATCTGTTAACTCAGGTAGCACCATGTTTTCTACTTTTTTCAAGGTGATTGCAAATTTTGCCGCTTTACCTTTTAAGTTTTCTGCATGGTATTCAGCAGGGAAAGTTACATTAATATCAAATTGCTCACCAGCTTTATGACCTACAATACCATCTTCAAAGCCAGGAATCATACGACCTTGCCCCATAAATAATACGAAGTCAGATGCTTTACCGCCTTCAAACTCTTCGCCATCTACAGAACCAACAAAATCAATAGTTACGCGATCATCTGCTTTTGCTGCAGAGTCCATTTCTGCCCAAGTTGCTTGTTGTTTACGTAACACGTCAACCATTTTATCAATATCAGCTTCTGTGATTTCAACAGTTGGTTTTTCAACCTTAATATTCTCTAAACCTTGTAATTTAACTTCTGGATAAACTTCAAAAGTTGCGGTGAAAACTAGATCTTTACCTTCTTCAAAAGTTTCAATACCAAAAGTTGGACGACCTGCAATATTGATCTTTTCTGCAATCACGGCATCAAAAAAATGACGTGGTAATAAATCGTTTAATACATCTTGACGGATTGATGCACCGAAACGTTGTTCGATAATATGACTAGGAACATGGCCTTTACGAAAACCATCTACGCGCACATTTTTTGATGCACGTTTAAATTCTTCACGAACTGCTTTAGATACAGTTTCAGCTGGAACGGTGATCGCTACACGGCGTTCTAAACCTTGGGTTGTTTCAATATTTAATGACATTTGTTACCTCAATTAATTTGCACTCGGTAAAAATCCACACCGAACACGTTTGTTAAATAAAATAAGACGCTCAATTATAACGAAAGAAATGTAACCAGTCGATAAAATACTGATTAAAAAATCACGTTTTGATAACTTTCAAATATCACCCATAAACAAAAAGTGCGGAGAATGTTCCCCGCACTTTCTTTTGTCTTCTCTCTGTCTTTAAGACATTCAAGAATACATCAATTATTTGATGATTTTCGCAACAACACCAGCACCTACTGTACGGCCACCTTCACGGATTGCGAAACGTAAACCTTGGTCCATCGCGATTGGGTGGATTAAGCTTACTGTCATCTTGATGTTATCACCTGGCATTACCATTTCCACGCCTTCTGGTAATTCGATAGTACCAGTTACGTCTGTTGTACGGAAATAGAATTGTGGACGGTAACCTTTGAAGAATGGAGTATGACGACCACCTTCTTCTTTTGATAATACGTACACTTCTGATTCGAAGTCAGTGTGTGGTGTGATTGAACCTGGTTTCGCTAATACTTGACCACGTTCGATTTCTTCACGTTTTGTACCACGTAATAATGCACCGATGTTCTCACCTGCACGACCTTCGTCAAGTAATTTACGGAACATTTCAACACCTGTTACAGTAGTTTTCGCTGTATCTTTGATACCTACGATTTCTACTTCATCACCAGTACGGATGATACCACGTTCTACACGACCAGTTACTACTGTACCACGACCTGAGATTGAGAACACGTCTTCGATTGGAAGAAGGAACGGTTGGTCAATCGCACGCTCTGGCTCTGGGATGTAAGTATCTAAGTGGTTTGCTAACTCAAGGATTTTTTCTTCCCATTCTGCTACGCCGTTTAATGCTTGTAATGCAGAACCACGTACGATTGGAGTGTCGTCACCTGGGAAGTCATATTGAGATAGAAGTTCACGAACTTCCATTTCTACTAATTCTAATAACTCTTCGTCATCTACCATGTCGCATTTGTTTAAGAATACGATGATGTATGGAACACCTACTTGGCGACCTAATAAGATGTGCTCACGAGTTTGCGGCATAGGACCATCAGTTGCTGCTACTACTAAGATTGCACCATCCATTTGTGCCGCACCAGTAATCATGTTTTTTACATAGTCGGCGTGTCCCGGACAGTCAACGTGTGCGTAGTGACGAGTTGCTGTATCATATTCAACGTGTGAAGTGTTGATGGTGATACCACGCGCTTTTTCTTCTGGCGCGTTATCGATTTGGTCGAATGCACGAGCTGCACCACCGAAGTGTTTAGATAATACGGTAGTGATTGCTGCTGTTAAAGTTGTTTTACCGTGGTCAACGTGGCCGATTGTACCCACGTTTACGTGCGGTTTTGTACGTTCAAATTTTTCTTTAGACATTGCTAATGTTTCCTAGAAAGTGCGGTATAAAACAATGATGTTTTACACCGCTGGTTTTACAAAAAATTATTTTTTACGCGCTTCAATTACTGCAGCTGCAACGTTTGTTGGCGCTTCAGCATATTTTAACGGTTCCATTGAGTAAGATGCACGACCTTGAGTTTGTGAACGTAAGTCTGTTGCATAACCGAACATTTCAGAAAGTGGAACTTCAGCATCGATCTTAACAACGAACTCATTCGCTTCTTGACCGTTAACCATTGCACGACGACGGCTTAAGTCACCAATTACATCACCAACATATTCAGGTGGAGTTTCTACTTCAACTTTCATGATTGGCTCAAGTAATACTGGGTTTGCTTTTGCGAATGCTGCTTTAAATGCTAAAGATGCTGCAAGTTTAAATGCTAACTCAGATGAGTCCACATCGTGGTATGAACCGAAGTGTAAACGTACACCAAGATCAACTACTGGGTAACCCGCTAATGGACCAGATTTAAGCTGTTCTTGGATACCTTTATCAACGGCAGGAATGTATTCACCAGGAATTACACCACCTTTGATTTCGTTCACGAACTCGTAACCTGGACCTTCTGGATCTAATGGATATAAGTCGATAACAACGTGACCATATTGACCACGACCACCAGATTGTTTTGCGTGCTTACCTTCCACATCGTTAACACGAGTGCGGATAGTTTCACGGTAAGACACTTGTGGTTTACCGATGTTAGCTTCCACTTTGAACTCACGTTTCATACGGTCAACGATGATATCTAAGTGTAATTCACCCATACCAGAGATGATGGTTTCACCAGATTCTTCATCAGTGTGAACACGGAATGAAGGGTCTTCTTGTGCTAAACGACCTAATGCTAAGCCCATTTTTTCTTGGTCAGCTTTAGTTTTTGGTTCTACTGCAACAGAGATTACTGGCTCTGGGAATTCCATACGCTCAAGGATGATTGGTGCTTCAATTGCACATAATGTGTCACCAGTGGTTACATCTTTTAAGCCGATTGCAGCTGCGATGTCACCTGCACGAACTTCTTTGATCTCTTCACGTTTGTTTGCGTGCATCTGTACGATACGACCGAAACGTTCACGTTTTTGTTTCACAGAGTTCATTACTGTGTCACCAGAGTTAATTACACCTGAGTACACACGGAAGAAGGTTAAGTTACCTACGAATGGGTCAGTTGCAATTTTGAATGCTAATGAAGAGAATGGTTCTTCATCGCTTGCGTGACGCTCACCTTCAGTTTCATCAAGGTTGATACCTTTGATCGCTGGAATATCAGTTGGTGCTGGTAAGTATTCAACAACGGCATCTAGCATAGCTTGAACACCTTTGTTTTTGAACGCAGAACCACAAGTTACTAAGATGATTTCGTTTGCTAATACACGTTGACGTAATGCAAGTTTGATTTCTTCTTCAGAAAGATCTTCACCGCCAAGGTATTTTTCCATTAATTCTTCAGATGCTTCAGCCGCTGCTTCAACAAGGTTTTGACGCCATTCTTCGCAATCTGCTTGCATATTTGCAGGTACATCTTCATAGGTGAAGGTCATACCTTGGTCAGCTTCGTTCCAGTTGATCGCTTTCATTTTGATCAAGTCAACAACACCAGTAAAGTTATCTTCTGCACCAATTGGAAGTTGAAGAGGAACTGCGTTAGCACCTAAACGAGTTTTCAATTGCTCAACTACGCGTAAGAAATTTGCACCAGTACGGTCCATCTTGTTTACGAACGCAATACGTGGCACTTGATATTTGTTAGCTTGACGCCATACAGTTTCAGATTGTGGTTGAACACCACCAACCGCACAGTAAACCATTACCGCACCATCAAGAACACGCATAGAACGTTCTACTTCAACAGTAAAGTCTACGTGTCCTGGAGTATCGATAACGTTGATGCGGTGTTGTTGGAACTGTTGCGACATACCAGACCAGAATGCAGTTGTTGCCGCAGAGGTAATGGTAATACCACGCTCTTGTTCTTGTTCCATCCAGTCCATCGTTGCTGCACCATCGTGCACTTCACCGATTTTGTGGCTAACACCAGTATAGAATAAGATACGCTCAGTAGTAGTGGTTTTACCCGCATCAATATGCGCACTGATACCGATATTACGATATCTTTCAATAGGGGTTGTACGAGCCATTATTATAACCTTGTTTATTTAATATCAGTTTATATAAGGGTAAGGCTTCATCAATGATGAAGCCCTTTAAATTCAAAAACTTATTACCAACGGTAGTGAGCAAATGCTTTGTTAGCTTCAGCCATACGGTGAACATCTTCACGTTTTTTCACTGCTGCACCTTTATTATCTGAAGCATCAGATAATTCGTTTGCAAGGCGTAAAGCCATTGATTTATCACCACGTTTACGTGCTGCTTCAACGATCCAACGCATACCTAATGCGTTACGACGTACAGGGCGCACTTCAACTGGTACTTGGTAAGTAGAACCACCAACACGACGAGATTTAACCTCAACAGTTGGACGTACGTTTTCAAGTGCAACTTCAAACGCTTCTAAAGGCTCTTTACCTGTGCGTTGTGCTAAAGTTTCTAAAGCACCATAAACGATTGATTCAGCAACGGATTTTTTACCGTCTACCATGATTACATTAATAAATTTTGCAAGTAACTCTGAACCGAACTTCGGATCTGGAAGAATCTTGCGTGCTTCAACACTACGACGACGTGGCATTGCGAATTTCTCCGTATTTTAATCTTCAGGATATCCAAAACCCATCAGCAATATTTCTCTTTGAGAAAATTTGCAGCGCAAAGCGCTTTTTGACTGGAGTTTATGGTTTAAATTGTTTTGCTAATTTAGACGTTTGGCCTTACTTAACGGAGAACCATTAAGCTTTAGGGCGTTTAACGCCGTATTTAGAACGACCTTGTTTACGATCTTTAACGCCTGCGCAGTCTAATGCACCGCGTACTGTGTGGTAACGCACACCTGGTAAGTCTTTAACACGACCACCACGGATTAATACAACACTGTGCTCTTGAAGGTTGTGACCTTCACCACCGATATAAGAAGTTACTTCAAAACCGTTAGTTAAGCGGATACGACATACTTTACGTAACGCTGAGTTTGGTTTTTTAGGAGTTGTAGTATATACACGAGTACATACACCACGTTTCTGCGGGCAAGCCTCTAATGCAGGAACGTTGCTTTTTACAACCTTTTTCACACGCGGTTTGCGTACTAGCTGGTTGATAGTTGCCATTAAAAAAGCTCCAGTTTAAATGTTATTCAATAATAGAATGTTGTTCAAAAAATCTACTCCCATACAGAAATAGACGGCGAATTTTAATCGTTCTGAGGTTTATTGTCAATAATTAAACAGCGCCAAAGATCCGTGAAAGGATCTTTCGTTGCGTACAAAAACGCTTCCCAAATTCACCGCACTTTTTTATTCAAAATGCCAAACCAATTGCCCCAGCGAAATGACAGTCTTATAATTCCTACTTAATTAGTATTAAATTACAATCATTATGTTACGCTCGCTCAAATTTCACTTACGCTATTTCTTCCATAAAAAGCTACGCCAAACACACAGAATTTCCCATAAAAGTTTAGAATTTATCTGCCTAATTATAGGTGCAACATTTGTCTCACTCTTTTCATTTGGCTTTGCTAAATTATCCGATCTTGGTCTAGAACTAAACGCCCACTGGTCATCTAAATATCCTATTGCAGTTTGGTTTGTGTTACCCCTAGGCATGGCTTGCCTGACTTGGTTTACGAAAAAATATACTCCCTATGTTGGAGGAAGCGGTATTCCGCAAGTCATTGCATCAATTAATCTTCCTCATAGTAGCTATAAAACCAAATTAGTTGAATTCAGCCAAACTATTTGGAAAATTCCTCTTACCTTTCTGGCTATGCTTATCGGTGCATCGGTTGGGCGTGAAGGTCCATCAGTACAAGTTGGCGCAGCTGTCATGCTGGCGTGGGGAAATTATTGTAGAAAACATAATTTAGCGTTTAAAGGATTAAGCACCAATGAATTACTTGCCACAGGTGCAGCAGGTGGACTTGCGGCTGCTTTTAATGCACCTTTGGCTGGAGTGATATTTGCAATTGAAGAACTTGGACGTGGAGTAATGTTACGTTGGGAACGACGCGTATTGATGGGGGTATTAGCTGCTGGTTTTATTCTTGTCGCGATTCAAGGAAACAGCCCTTATTTTCCAAGTTATCAAGGGACCACATCTGTTTCTTATCTCTATCTTTGGCTTGCAATTTGTGGGGTGGTTTGTGGCATTCTAGGTGGCCTATTCGGACGACTATTAGCAAAAGGTATCGCAGGATTATCACCTGAAAAATGGCGTGGCTGGGTTCGCCAACATCCTATTTATATTGCTTTATTATTGGGTTTAGTGCTTGCCGCACTTGGCAGTTACACTCACGGACAAACCTATGGCACTGGCTATGAGGTTGTTGCACGCGCCTTAGAAGGGCAAGCTATAGAGCCTGAAATTGGCACCCTTAAACTTTTGGCAACGGTGACCACTTATTGGAATGGTATTGCCGGTGGTATCTTTACCCCATCACTGACAACAGGAGCCGGTATTGGCGCAATGCTTTGGGATCTCAGTGGCGGTATGGTCGATCAACGTTTTTTAGTGATTTTATGTATGGCGGCGTTTTTAGCTGGCGGCACACAATCACCAGTTACAGCTAGTGTTGTTGTAATGGAAATGACAGGCGCACAACCCGTTCTCATTTGGCTCTTGATTTCCAGCATTATTGCATCCATAATCTCGCGCCAATTTAGCCCAAAACCATTTTACCACTTTGCTGCAGGCCGTTTTCGCCAGCAAATGCAATCTCGCCAAGCCGAAGAATTACGCAGCAAAACCGAATAAGAGAAATAAAAATGCCTCAAAATCTACCGCACTTTTACCGCGGCCGTTTTTCTGTTGCGCCAATGTTAGATTGGACAACGCGCCATTGTCGTTATTTTCATCGCCAATTTTCAAAGCATGCGTTACTTTACACTGAAATGGTCACCGCACCTGCGATTATCCATGCCAAATACGATCACTTGGATTTTGATCTACAAGAAAATCCCGTTGCGTTACAGCTGGGAGGAAGCGATCCTGAACAACTCAAATATTGTGCAAAACTTGCTGAGGAACGAGGCTATCACGAAATTAATCTTAATGTAGGATGCCCTTCTGATCGCGTACAAAATGGAATGTTTGGCGCTTGCTTAATGGCGAAAGCAGATTTGGTAGCAGACTGTGTAGAACAAATGCAAAGTGCGGTCAAAATTCCAGTCACTGTGAAAACGCGTATTGGCATTGATGAATTAGACAGCTATGAATTTTTATGTGATTTTATTGAAAAGGTTCAAGGAAAAGGTTGCCAAGAGTTTATTATCCACGCACGAAAAGCTTGGCTTTCAGGGTTAAGCCCTAAAGAAAATCGAGAAATTCCGCCATTAGATTATGCTCGGGTGTATCAACTAAAACGTGATTTTCCACATCTAACTATCGCAATTAATGGTGGTATAAAAACTATTGAAGAAATGAAACAACATTTGCAATATGTGGACGGCGTGATGATTGGGCGAGAGGCCTATCAAAATCCAAGTTTACTTGGGCAAATTGACCAAGCTTTATTTGATCCTAACGTACCAATTGTTACCGCCCATGAAGCGGTACAGTCAATGCTTCCTTATATTGAGCAACAACTTAACCAAGGCATACACCTTAATCATATCGTCCGTCATATGTTAGGCGCATTCCAAAATTGCAAAGGTGCTCGTCAATGGCGACGCTATTTAAGCGAAAATGCGTTTAAGCAAGGCGCAGGAATTGAAGTGGTTGAAACCGCCTTAACCTTTGTAAAAAGCTAATCCTAAAAACAAAATAAGCCGCAAAAGTGCGGCTTATTTTTCAGCTGTTTTTCTTACGCAATACGCATTTGAAAAATCACCAATTCAGCTTGGCAACAGAAAGTAAAATCTGCCTTTAATAAATAACCATCATCCACTTTTGTAATTTCAGATTGAATTTCACAAGGTTCACTTTCTACATCACGCGCTTTCTGAGTAAAAAATGCGAGCGCTTCTTGCGCTTGTTCTTCACTGTCATAAACATATTCAATAACCTGACTACAATCACGATTATCGAAAAGTGATTTCATATCAAATGTGTTACAACCTACACATTCAATCGGTTTTTCAGTTTGAATTGCCATAATATTATCCCTTTTATTCAGATTATTTTGCAGCAACAAATCCTACTGCTTCATACACTTTCGCCAAGGTTTCTTGCGCTTTTGCACGCGCTTTTTCCGCACCTTGTCGTAAGATATTATCTAATAAAGCTTCATCATTACGATATTGATGGAAACGTTCTTGTAAACCAGCAAGTAAAGTTGATACTTCATCCGCTACTGCTGTTTTTAAATGTCCGTACATTTTGCCTTCAAATTCTTTTTCAAGATCAGCAATTGGCTTATCCGTAACCGCAGAAAGAATATCTAAAAGATTGGATACACCCGCTTTATTTTGTACATCATAACGAATGACCGGCGGCTCATCTGAATCTGTTACGGCACGTTTAATTTTCTTCGCCACAGATTTTGGATCTTCCAAAAGTGTCACTACATTGTTGCGATTATCATCTGATTTTGACATTTTCTTTTCAGGATCTTGCAATGACATAATACGCGCGCCTGCTTTTCCAATGAAAATTTCAGGAATGGTAAAAATATTGCCATAAAGCGCATTAAAGCGATTTGCAATATCACGCGTAATTTCTAAGTGTTGTTTTTGGTCATCTCCAACAGGCACGCTTTTTGCTTGATAAAGTAAAATATCCGCCGCCATTAACACAGGATAATCAAACAAACCCACGTTAATATTTTCTGCATAACGCGCTGATTTATCTTTGAATTGCGTCATTCGGCTCATTTCACCGAAATAAGTGTAGCAGTTTAACACCCAGCTTAATTGCGTGTGTTCTGGAACGTGAGATTGAACAAAAATAGTACTTTTATTTGGATCAATTCCGCACGCTAAATAAAGTGCAAGCACATCAAGCGTTGCTTTACGAAGGGCAACAGGGTCTTGACGAACAGTGATCGCATGTAAATCAACTACGCAGAAAATACATTCATAATCCTCTTGCATTTTCACCCAGTTGCGCAACGCGCCCAAATAATTTCCGATAGTTAATTCACCAGAAGGCTGCACGCCACTAAAAACAATTGGTTTTGCCATAATCAATCCTTAATACCTTAAAACTGTTCGCACATCATACCAGAAACTCTAGGCTTTTTTAATGTTCGAGTTCAAAAGCTAGGTTAAAAATGCTATATTTAACGGAAACGTTTTCCTAATATTTTCTAATGAAAAACTACCACGATATTGTTCTTGCCCTTGCTGGAGTGTGCCAATCAGCAAAATTGGTTCATCAACTTGCAACAGAAAGTCGAGCTGATTCAGATACATTTTTAACCGCACTTAATAGCATTTTCATTACCCAACCACAACGAATTGAAGATGTTTTTGGTGGAGAAGTTCGTCATTTAAAATTAGGTCTAGGAACCTTAATTCATCAACTCAATGCGCAAGGCGATCAAAATTTAACTCGCTATTGGCTAAGCCTTTTGGCATTAGAAGGAAAATTATCGAAAAATCCCGATGCCAAACAAACATTGGGCAATCGAATTTCTCGCCTAAAAGAACAAGAAATTCATTACGCTCGCGATAGTGAAACAATGCTATCTATAATGGCAAATATTTACAGCGACGTTATTAGCCCATTAGGCAAAAAAATTCACATCCTAGGCTCACCTGATTATTTGCGACAAGAACTCGTGCAAAATAAAATCCGTGCGGTTTTACTTGCAGGCATTCGATCTGCTGTGCTGTGGAAACAAATGGGCGGAACAAAATGGCAAATTTTATTTTTCCGCAGAAAATTACTTGCCACCGCAAAACAGATTTATTCTTCTATTTATTAATACAATTCTGGAGCAAACATTTATGCAACTCTCTACACTGACCGCACTTTCCCCTCTTGATGGTCGTTATCAAGATAAAGTAACTCCATTACGCACTATTTTTAGCGAATTCGGGTTAATGAAATTCCGTGTAGCTGTGGAAGTTCGTTGGTTACAAAAATTAGCTTCAACGGCAGAGATTACTGAAGTACCGCCATTTTCTACGCAAACAAATACTTTTTTAGATGGAATTGTGGCTAATTTTAATGAGACCGATGCTGCGCGTATTAAAGAAATTGAACGCACAACCAATCACGATGTGAAAGCCGTTGAGTATTTTCTGAAAGAGAAAATTCAAAATGAAGTGGAACTAATGAACGTTTCCGAATTTATTCATTTCGCTTGCACCTCAGAAGATATTAACAACCTCTCTCACGCATTAATGTTAAGCACCGCTCGTGACGAAGTGATTTTACCAGAATGGAAAAAACTGATTGATGAAATCACTCGTCTTGCAGAAGAATATAAAATGATTCCATTACTTTCTCGCACACATGGCCAACCAGCTTCACCAAGCACCGTGGGCAAAGAAATGGCGAATGTCGTTTACCGTCTAAAACGTCAATTTAAACAACTCCAAAACGCGGAAATCTTAGGTAAAATCAATGGTGCGGTAGGTAACTACAATGCGCATTTATCGGCATATCCTAATGTTGATTGGCATAAATTCAGCGAAGAATTTGTCACTTCATTAGGTATTCAATGGAATCCTTATACCACTCAAATTGAACCACACGATTACATCGCTGAATTTTTTGATGCTGTAGTCCGCTTTAATACCATTATCATTGATTTTGATCGGGATTTATGGGGATACATTGCATTAAATCACTTTAAACAACGGACTATTGCAGGCGAAATCGGTTCTTCTACCATGCCACACAAAGTCAATCCAATTGATTTTGAAAACTCAGAGGGCAATCTAGGGTTAGCGAATGCAGTAATGACTCACTTAGGTCAAAAGTTACCAATTTCCCGCTGGCAGCGTGACTTAACGGATTCAACCGTATTACGTAATTTAGGCGTAGGATTAGGTTATTGTTTGATCGCTTATGCTTCAACCCGAAAAGGCATCAGTAAACTTGAAGTAAATCAACCGCACTTATTAGAAGAACTCAATCAAAACTGGGAAGTTTTAGCTGAACCAATTCAAACCGTAATGCGCCGCTATGGAATAGAAAAACCTTACGAAAAATTAAAAGAATTAACGCGAGGTAAACGAGTGACAGAACAGGCTATGCGTGAATTTATTGATAAGTTGGATATTCCACAAGAAGAAAAATTACGTTTACAAAAATTAACACCCGCTACTTATATTGGGGCTGCAGTGGAATTAGTAGAGAAACTATTATAGGAATTTGGCTCTTTTTCCAACAATATTCTTTACAAGAACATAGTTTTTCTCTATAATCCTGCGCCTATGTTAGTCAATCTAACAAATTTCTGGTTGGTGCTTGACCTATTCAAGCCCCATCCAAGACCGTAGGGGAGTAATCTTAATTATCCTACGTAGATGGTGAACAGAATAAGAATTTTTCTTGCTTCTGGGCGCCGAAGTCATCCTAGTCTTAGGATTAGGTAAATTAATTCCGAGTAATCGGAGTGTATTCAGGAGCTAAAAGCCAATGGCATTAAATCTTCAAGACAAACAAGCAATTGTTGCTGAAGTAAATGAAGCAGCCAAAGGTGCACTTTCAGCAGTAATCGCGGATTCTCGCGGTGTAACTGTTGAGAAAATGACTGAATTACGTAAATCAGCACGTGAAGCTGGCGTTACAATGCGTGTAGTTCGTAATACTTTATTACGTCGCGCAGTTGAAGGCACAGATTACGAATGCTTAAAAGATACGTTTGTAGGTCCAACACTTATCGCGTTCTCTAACGAACACCCGGGCGCAGCTGCTCGTTTGTTCAAAGAGTTTGCTAAAGCAAACGATAAGTTTGAAATTAAAGGTGCAGCCTTTGAAGGTAAAATCCAAGATGTTGAATTCTTGGCAACATTACCAACTTACGAAGAAGCGATTGCACGTTTAATGGGCACAATGAAAGAAGCTGCAGCAGGCAAACTTGCTCGCACCTTCGCGGCATTACGCGACAAATTACAAGAAGCAGCTTAATCATTAAGCGTTTCTTACTTCATCTAACTTTATTTATTTTAGGAATTGATTGTTATGTCATTAACTAACGAACAAATCATTGAAGCGATTGCTTCAAAAACTGTAACTGAAATCGTTGAATTAATCGCAGCGATGGAAGAAAAATTCGGTGTTTCAGCAGCGGCAGCAGTAGCAGCAGCTCCAGCAGCAGGCGGCGCAGCGGCAGCAGAAGAAAAAACTGAATTCGACGTAATTCTTGCAGCAGCTGGTGCTAACAAAGTAGCAGTAATCAAAGCAGTACGTGGTGCAACTGGTTTGGGCTTAAAAGAAGCTAAAGATTTAGTTGAATCTGCTCCAGCAGCATTAAAAGAAGGTGTTTCTAAAGAAGAAGCTGAAGCACTTAAGAAAGAATTAGAAGAAGCTGGTGCACAAGTAGAAGTTAAATAATTTCTATTTTAACCACTTTAAAATTCAGAAAACCGATGGGAAACCATCGGTTTTTTCCTATCTAAAAAGCCGTAACTTCCTTAATTTAAAAACTTATCATCTTCTCCTTTCTACGATAAAATATCTCCCATTATTATTGATAAATAAAGAGAAAATCTATGACTACAAAAGCATTAAGTGCGGTAATTTTAGCAGCCGGAAAAGGAACGCGCATGTATTCCGATTTACCTAAAGTTCTACATACAATCGCTGGTAAACCAATGGTAAAACATGTAATTGATACTGCTCATCAATTAGGCACAGAAAATATTCATTTAATCTATGGCCACGGTGGGGACTTAATGCGTACCCATCTTGCAAATGAACAAGTAAATTGGGTATTACAAACAGAACAACTCGGCACAGCACATGCAGTTCAACAAGCGGCACCTTTCTTTAAAGATAACGAAAATATTGTTGTACTTTACGGCGATGCGCCATTAATAACTAAAGAAACATTAGAAAAATTAATTGACGCGAAACCAGAAAATGGCATTGCATTGCTTACCGTAAATTTAGATAACCCGACAGGCTATGGACGAATTATCCGTGAAAATGGGAATGTTGTAGCAATTGTAGAACAAAAAGATGCGAATGCTGATCAACTAAATATTAAAGAAGTAAATACTGGCGTTATGGTATCCGATGGTGCAAGTTTCAAAAAATGGCTAGCTCGTGTAGGCAATAATAATGCTCAAGGCGAATATTACTTAACGGATCTTATTGCTCTCGCAAACCAGGATAATTGCCAAGTTATTGCAGTACAAGCAACAGATATCATGGAAGTTGAAGGCGCAAATAATCGCTTACAATTAGCCGCACTTGAACGTTATTTCCAAAATAAACAAGCCTCTAAATTATTACTTGAAGGCGTAATGATCTACGATCCCGCTCGTTTTGACCTACGTGGAACATTAGAGCATGGAAAAGATGTGGAAATCGATGTTAATGTTATTATCGAAGGTAATGTTAAACTCGGTGATCGCGTAAAAATTGGCGCAGGTTGCGTATTGAAAAATGTTGTTATTGACAATGATGTAGAAATAAAGCCCTATTCTGTGCTAGAGGATTCTGTAGTGGGAGAAAAAACCGCAATTGGTCCATTTTCTCGTTTACGCCCAGGTGCAGAACTCGCAGCTGAAACGCATGTCGGTAACTTTGTAGAAATTAAAAAATCTACTGTTGGTAAAGGTTCTAAAGTAAATCACCTAACCTATGTTGGCGATTCAGAAATCGGCTCAAATTGTAATATTGGTGCAGGTGTCATCACCTGTAACTACGATGGCGCAAATAAATTTAAAACGATCATCGGTGATGATGTATTTGTGGGATCTGATACGCAATTAGTCGCGCCAGTAAAAGTCGCAAATGGTGCAACTATTGGTGCTGGGACAACAATTACACGTGATGTTGGCGAAAATGAATTAGTGATTACACGAGTTCCTCAACGCCATATTCAAGATTGGCAACGACCAACAAAGAAAAAATAAAATAGCATAAAAAAATCCTACGTTTTATCGTAGGATTTTTTTATAAACCGATTTTACAAATCATAATTAAAACTACATAAAAAATGACCGCACTTAATACCAATAATTTAAAAGCCAATTTAGGCTTTCTCTGATGTAGGCGATATAAAATTCGAGCTACCGCCGCAAGAATAATAGGATAAATCCAAAAAAATATTGAGAATAAATTAACTTGCCAAGTTTCTAAGTTTGAATTTTTCTCAAATGTAGTGGAAAGCAACAGAGCCATCGGACATAACAATACAGGGGCACAAAAAACAGCTAATCCCCAAGAAAATAAACTAAAGCCACGAGGCAAAGATTGTCTTGTCATAATTTAAAAATTTTACAAATAAAAGATAACTACAATATAACAAATACTGTGATTATTAGAAAGTAATTGGAAATCTATAGACTTGAATAAAGTGAAATGGCGCACCCGAAAGGATTCGAACCTTTGACCGCTCGGTTCGTAGCCGAGTACTCTATCCAGCTGAGCTACGGGTGCGTAGATGATGCTTTAATTATTCATAACCACTTTAATAAGATAGAGTCGCTTTAAAATGGCGCACCCGAGAGGATTCGAACCTCTGACCGCTCGGTTCGTAGCCGAGTACTCTATCCAGCTGAGCTACGGGTGCAGAATAAATAAAATAAACAATATGGCGGTGAGAGAGGGATTCGAACCCTCGATGGAGCTTTTTAACCCCATACTCCCTTAGCAGGGGAGCGCCTTCAGCCTGCTCGGCCATCTCACCACAATCGGTGTGAGCGGTATAATACGTTTTTTAGAAAATATGTCAAACCATTTTTTGAAAAACACACCTGTTTGAATATTTTATCTACACATTAAATATGTTATTGAATAAAAATCTACTCATTATTCAAAAATACTAAAATCTTAGATATTGTTTCCCGTCTCAATTCCTCTTGCTCAAATAACACCTCATGTTTAGCGTTTAATACAACTTTACATTGAGCATTCTGAAAAAGTGCGGTTAATTTTTCAAGATTTTTGTTATCTACTATTTTTTCTTTTTCGGCTTGTAAAATTAGGATTGGAATTTCAATCTTAGGAATAACTTTCGACAAGCGTTTAATTGCATTCAAACACAAATGCACCCAACGGAACGTTGGTCCGCCAAGATAAATTGCTGGATTTTTACGATTTACACGATTCATCCATTTCATTCTGGTTTTACAGAAACTTAGTTCATTGTATTCCAAATGGGCTTGTTGATAAGGCCCTTTTCCAAAAACATAACGCTCGCCTTGTCCTAAAATATTCATTAGGGCAATAATCAGTTCATCTATAATTGGATGTTTTAAAGGAATGCCGTAAAAAGGCGAAGAAAGTATCGCTTTATTAATGCGATGATCACAATTTGCCAAATAATACGTCGCAATCAATGCGCCCATCGAATGAGCAAGCAAATGCTGCATTGAATAGCTGAAAAGTTCGGTCACTTTTTCGATGATTTTCGCCATATCATCAACATAGAAACGAAATTCGTCTAAATGCCCTTTTTCAGAATCCTTCAGCAAATGGGTTGAATATCCTTGACCTCGGTGATCAAATAGCAACACATCATAGCCTTGATGATAAAAATCATAAGCTGGCTCCGACCATTTCAACATATTTTCAGCACGACCACTCACCAAAATCATCAATTTTCTATCCGCACTTTTAGCGTGTGTTAAATGACGATAAGCGATTTGAACATTATTTTTGCTAATGAAATATTGCGTTGGAAATTGATTGAAAAAAGATAACAGTTCGGTAAAGGCAAATTGAGTAAAGTTGGATTCTCGATTCATAAGTTTTTAGATGGGATACATAAACGCATACAAAAGAAAGAAAAAGTGCGTGAGATTTTACGTCACGCACTCTGCCAATTATGCCACCAATTGTTTTAAGATACGGCGAACTGGCTCTGCAGCACCCCATAATAATTGGTCACCCACAGTAAAGGCAGCCAAATATTCAGGCCCCATTGCCAATTTACGTAAACGCCCCACTGGCACGCTTAATGTACCTGTTACTTTCGCTGGCGTTAATTCACGTAATGTGGTTTCTTTGTCATTTGGAATCACTTTCACCCATTCGTTGTGAGACGCTAAAATTTGTTCGATTTCTTCTAATGGTAAGTCTTTTTTCAGTTTGATGGTGAACGCTTGGCTGTGGCAACGTAATGCACCAATACGTACACATAAACCATCAACAGGAATTGGATTGTCGCTTAAACCTAAGATTTTGTTGGTTTCTGCATAACCTTTCCATTCTTCTTTAGTTTGTCCTGTTTCTGGAAGAAGTTTGTCAATCCAAGGGATTAAACTACCACCTAATGCCGCACCAAAATTATCCGTTGGGAAGCTATCAGAACGCATTTCTGCAGTCACTTTACGTTCAATGTCTAAGATTGACGAAGCAGGGTCTTTTAATTCACTCGAAACCGCTTGTTCTAATAAGCCCATTTGTGAAAGTAATTCACGCATATTTTTTGCGCCAGCACCTGAAGCCGCTTGATAAGTTGCCACAGAAATCCATTCCACCAAATCTTTTTCAAATAGACCGCCGATAGCCATCAACATTAAGCTCACGGTACAGTTACCGCCCACGAAAGTTTTAATGCCTTTTTTTAAGCCTTCAGAAATCACGTGTTGGTTTACCGGATCAAGCACAATAATTGCATCATCTTTCATACGTAATGCAGACGCAGCATCAACCCAATAACCATCCCAACCTGTTGCTTTTAATTTTGGATAGACTTCATTAGTGTAATCGCCACCTTGGCAAGTCACGATAATGTCTAATTTTTTGAGTTCTTCAATATCGAATGCATTTTTAAGTTCGCCTGCATCCTTGCCACCAAATACAGGTGCTTTTTGACCTGCTTGTGAAGTTGTAAAAAATACGGGATTAAGATTCGCAAAATCATTTTCCTGCGACATACGATCCATTAATACGGAACCGACCATTCCGCGCCAGCCGATAAAGCCTACATTTTTCATTGTTGTTTCCTTAGTTTGTTGTGTTTGAATAGAATTATTAATTACAAGATAGCGTTAGCAAAATCAAGTATTTTTCATGGAAATTTACATTTTGCGAAAGAAATTAAATAAGAAATAAAAAAGAGCGGTCAATTTAAAAGAAAATTTAACTTGACCGCTCTTTTCTAGTTATCTACGTCAACACTTATCACGCCTTCTTCCGCTTTCAACAATGCATACGCATCTTTCAACATTGTGGAATCAATGGAAAAACAGCGAATTTGTAACCGCACTTCACCACTACTTTGATCTTTCACCTGTATATGTTCAATACGATACTGATTGTTTACTAACAATTGGGTGACTTTTCCAATGCTTTCCGCACCATTGACGAGAATATTGAATTTTGTCCGACGACGTTGTGATTTACGATGAACCCAACGTTGTACCAGCGGACTTAATCGAATAGAGACCAAAATCATCACAGTGGCGATAACCGCATCGAACACGAAACCTGCCCCAGCAGCAATACCGATCCCCGCAGAAGCCCAAATAATCGCCGCAGTGGTTAAACCTGAAATCGCATCATTTTTCTTATGCAAAATCACACCAGCACCTAAAAAACCGATGCCGCTAATCACTTGAGCCGCAAGACGCATCGGATCCGTACGAATATTTTCTGAAACTTGCGCATAATGCTCTGCGGCTTGAATCGAAACAATGGTTAGCACACAAGTGGTGACGGCAATAATGGCGCAAGTTTTCACGCCCACAGGTTTGCGCTTAAGCTCACGCTCTAAGCCAATAACACTACCAAGCACCATCGCCAATAGCATTTTGCTAAAAATAATCAAATGATAAGGATCGAAAAGTGCGGTCAAAAGTAAAGATGAATTTTCCATAATGATAAAAATAAGTCCGACATAATCGTTTATTCTACATCACTTAGCTTAAAATCTTTACCCTTTCAAGCCTTTAATTTATCGCCTTTCTTTCGAAAATTGAGTAAAATCTTGCGTTTGAAATTTTATAGAGCGAAAGAACGGTTATTTTTATGCAAAATTCAACCCCAAGCATTGGCTTTGTAAGCCTTGGTTGCCCAAAAAACTTAGTAGATTCTGAACGAATCTTAACGGAACTACGCACCGATGGTTACAACATTGTGCCAAGCTATGAAAATGTTGATTTAGTGATTGTGAACACTTGTGGCTTTATTGATAGTGCGGTGCAGGAATCACTCGAAGCGATTGGCGAAGCATTAGAAGAAAATGGGCGAGTTATCGTGACTGGCTGTTTGGGGGCAAAAGAAGACCAAATTCGTGAAGTGCATCCTAAAGTTTTAGAGGTCAGCGGCCCACACAGTTATGAAGCAGTGATGGCGCAAGTTCACAAATATGTGCAAAAACCAACACATAATCCTTACACCAGCTTAGTACCAAAACAAGGCGTAAAACTCACACCAAAACATTATGCCTATTTGAAAATCTCTGAAGGCTGTGATCACCGTTGTACGTTCTGCATTATTCCATCTATGCGTGGTGATTTGGAAAGCCGTTCTATTACGCAAGTTTTGGACGAAGCAAAACGTCTAGCCGAAGCAGGCGTAAAAGAATTGCTTGTGGTATCACAAGACACTTCCGCTTATTCCATGGATTTAAAACGCCAAGAGGGCGGAGTAAAAACGGCTTTCTGGAATGGCATGCCAATTAAAAATGATTTAATGACCCTTTGTAAACAGCTTGGCAAACTTGGCATTTGGGTTCGCTTACATTATGTGTATCCCTATCCACATGTGGATGATTTAATTCCATTAATGGCTGACGGCACGCTCTTACCGTATTTAGACATTCCATTACAACACGCCAGCCCGAAAATCTTAAAAGCAATGAAAAGACCGGGCAGCATTGACCGCACTTTAGAACGCATTAAACAATGGCGTGAAATTTGCCCAGATTTAACATTACGCTCCACCTTTATTGTAGGTTTCCCAGGCGAAACAGAAGAAGATTTCCAATTATTGCTCGATTTCTTAAAAGAAGCCCAACTTGATCGCGTAGGCTGTTTCAAATTCAGCCCAGTTGAAGGTGCACCTGCAACAGAGATGGCTGACCAAGTACTAGAAGATGTGAAAGAAGAACGTTTCCATCGTTTCATGCAATTACAACAAGAAATTTCTGCAAATCGTTTAAAACAAAAAATCGGCAAAACTCTTGATGTATTAGTAGATGAAATTGACGAAGAAGGCATTATTGGCCGCTCAAAAGCTGATGCTCCTGAAGTTGACGGGTTAGTTTATGTCGATAATTTAAGCGGAATCAATGTCAAAGTCGGCGACGTGATTAAAGTAACCATCACAAATTCTGATGAATATGATTTGTGGGGAAGTTGTTAAATAACAACAATCTTAACGAAATAAACAAAAAATCCATCTTCGTATTGAAGATGGATTTTTTCTTAGCCGAACACTTTTTCCAAGTGTGCTTGGTAGTCTGCTAAGTATTGTTTTACTTGTGGATTTTTAATCACATCGTTACATAAGAATGTCGGCAGACGGGTCAAGCCGATGAACTCGTTGAGTTTGTGGAAGTGCATATACAACGCATCCACGCCTTTGCCTTCGAAGAAGTCGCCTTCGCGAGTGAAGGCTTCAATCGGCGCATTCCAAGTAAGCGAAAGCATGTGTTTTTTGCCTTGTAACAAACCACCTGTGCCATAGCCTTCTGTCGGATTAACACGATGACGTCCATCACTGTGATAAAGCTTGCCGTGTCCATCGGTTAATACTTCGTCTATGTATTTTTTCACTGTCCAAGGCTCGTGCATCCACCAACCTGGCATCTGCCAAATCACGGCATCCATCCACAAGAATTTTTCGATTTCTGCTTCAACATCATAGCCGGCATCAATCACGGTTTCTTTTACATTGTGTCCAAGTGCGGTCAAAACTTCTTTCGCTTTTTTGTGAAGTGTGTGGTTCAACTCGCCATGTGAATGACCAAACTCTTTTCCACCGTCTAGTAATAAAATATTCATCTTTGCTCCTAAAATAAAGAATTCAAAAAGGGATTTTATTATGCTATTTTATACTTAAAAAGTGCAAAAATAAAAAAACTCTTTTGCGTTAAACAGAATAATAAAATGAAAACAACTTCTGAAGAATTAACGGTATTTGTACAAGTAGTCGAAAATGGCAGTTTTAGCCGTGCAGCCAAGCAGCTAGCGATGGCAAATTCTGCGGTAAGCCGCGTGGTGAAAAGACTAGAAGAAAAATTAGGCGTAAACCTAATCAACCGTACCACGCGACAACTAAGACTAACAGAAGAAGGTTCGCAATATTTTCACCGAGTGCAGAAAATTCTGCAAGAAATGGCTGCGGCAGAGGCTGAAATGTTGGCTGTAGACGAAATACCACAAGGCATACTACGCGTAGATTCCGCTATGCCGATGGTGTTACATCTGCTAGTGCCACTGTCAGCAAAATTCAACGAACGCTATCCACACATTCAACTTTCGCTAGTTTCTTCCGAAGGCTATATCAATCTAATTGAACGCAAAGTCGATATTGCCTTACGAGCTGGAGAATTGGATGATTCTGGGTTACGTACTCGTCATTTGTTTGATAGCCACTTCCGCGTAGTCGCCAGTCCAGAATACTTGGCAAAACACGGCACGCCGCAATCCACCGAAGATCTTGCCAACCATCAATGTTTAGGCTTCACCGAGCCTACTTCTCTAAATACATGGGCAGTTTTCGATGCTCAAGGAAATCCCTATAAAATCTCACCGCATTTTACCGCCAGCAGCGGTGAAATCTTACGGTCATTGTGCCTTTCAGGTTGTGGTATCGCTTGCTTATCAGATTTTTTGATAGACAATGACATCGCTGAAGGAAAATTAATTCCCTTACTTGTTGAGCAAACCTCCAATAAAACGCTCCCCTTCAATGCTGTTTACTACAGCGATAAAGCCGTCAACCTTCGCCTACGTGTGTTTTTAGACTTTTTAGTAGAAGAACTAAAGGGATAATTAAAATTCATAAGAATCAAATTTTAACGTCAATTTGCAAAAATACTTTAAAACCTGACCGCTCTTTTCCTCCTATCTTTTCATTTTGAGCTAGATTTTCTAACATCCTTTCAAAATCGCCCTCAATCTATCAAGTTGATTTTGTGTTTTTTCTTGTTTTTGTTCGGTGGTTAGTTTTGGTTTATCGCGTTCCCACAGTACATCATCATTGGGTAATTCAGCTAAAAATCGGCTCGGTTCTGGGCGAACTAATTCACCATATTGACGGCGCTCACGACATAAGGAAAAAGTGAGTTCTTTTTGCGCTCTTGTGATCCCCACATAAGCCAAACGGCGTTCTTCTTCCACGTTGTCTTCATCAATGCTAGTTTGGTGGGGCAAAATGCCCTCTTCCATACCGATCAAATAAACATAAGGAAATTCCAATCCTTTAGAGGCGTGCAATGTCATCAGTTGAACTTGATCGCTCTCATCATCATCTTCGCCTCGCTCCAACATATCCCGTAATGTCAGGCGGGTTACTACTTGATTAAGATTCATCGGCTCATTGGTTTCATTGCCTTTTAACATATCCGCAACCCAGTCAAATAACGTGGCAACATTCTTACTTTGCATTTCTGCCGCTTTAGGGCTTGTTGCGTATTCATACAAATATTCTTCGTAATGAATCGCGGATAACATTGAACGTAGCGCACGTTCTGGTTCAGAACGTTGAATTTCATCATTAAGTTCTACAATCCAACGGCCAAATTTTTGCAATGAATCATAGGCTTTTGGTGTAATGCGTTGAATAAGTTCAAACTCAAAAATAGCATCAAATAAACTGATGTGTTTTTCTTGAGCCAACTCTCCAAGTTTTTGTAACGTCGCGGTGCCAATTTCACGTTTCGGTGTATTCACAATACGCAGGAATGCGGCATCATCATCTTGATTCACCACCAAGCGCAAGTACGCCATCATATCTTTGATTTCTGCACGGGAGAAAAAAGAAGTACCGCCTGAAATTTTGTAAGGAATACGGTTTTGCATCAGTACTTTTTCGAGTAATCGGGATTGATGATTACCTCGATACAAAATCGCATAATCTTTATATTTGGTTTTACGGCTAAAACGATGGGCGATCAACTCGGCGACAATCCGCTCTGCTTCGTGTTCTTCATTTTTTGCTTCGATAACAAGCAACCTTTCCCCTTCGCCAATGGTTGAAAAAAGTTTCTTATTAAACACGTGGTCATTGTTATCAATCAAGATATTGGCGCAATGCAAAATGCGTTGGGTTGAACGGTAATTTTGCTCTAGCTTAATCACTTGCAAACGAGGGAAATCATCGCGTAAACGCACCATATTTTCTGGTCGTGCGCCACGCCACGAATAAATAGATTGGTCATCATCGCCCACCACAGTGAAACAAGCACGATCACCCACTAAAAGTTTAATCAGCTCATATTGACTGGTGTTGGTGTCTTGATATTCATCCACCAACAAATAACGAATTTTTGCCTGCCATTTTGACCGCACTTCTTCATTTTGCTTGAACAATAATGTCGGAAGCATAATCAAATCATCAAAATCAAGGGCGTTGTAGGCTCGAATTTGTGCGGCGTAACGCTCATAACATTTTGCAAAAGTTTGATATTTTGCATCACGCGCCAACGCAAATGCCTGTTTTGGCGAAATTAAATCGTTCTTCCAGTTAGAAATCACTGAAATTAACTCACGCAATAAATCCTTATCTTCTTTTAACACATCAGCGGTTAGCTCTTTTAACAACGCAAATTGATCATGTTCGTCAAACAAGGTCATATTTGATTTAAAGCCCAACGCTTTATATTCGCGCTTAATAATGTCAAAACCGAGCGTATGAAAAGTAGAAACAAGCAAGCCTTTGGATTGTTCTTTGCCAATGGAATGAGCAACACGCTCTTTCATCTCGCGTGCGGCTTTGTTGGTGAAAGTAACAGCAGCAATTTGTTTTGGAGAATAACCGCACTTTTCAATTAAATGGGCAATTTTATTAATGATTACGCGAGTTTTGCCTGAGCCAGCACCAGCAAGCACAAGACAAGGGCCTGTCGCATATTCAACGGCTTGTTGTTGTTGAAGATTGAGTTTCATAAGAATTATTGAGTCCACGCATAGGGCAGTAATACAGTGTCTAATAAAAATGAGAGAGGCAAATCTAAGATTGGAAATCCCCATTGTTGAGCCATTTCAAGATCATAAGCAGCCCCAGCATAGGCGGTATATTTTTCTGTGGGATCGATAAGTTTAATCACGGAACCACAACCAGATAAAGCGATAAGTGCGGTCAAAAAAATAAAGGTTTTTATCATCGTGCTTTTAACGCATTAAACACAGACACAGGTACTAGCTCAGCAACATCACCACCATGCAAATAAATTTCACGCACAATGGTGGAAGAAACAAACGCCCATTTTTCTGCTGGTGGGAAAAACAGACTATCTACGCCTTTTGTGAGTAAACGATTAAGCGCAGCCAATTGAAGTTCATATTCAAAATCTGTTGTCGTGCGTACGCCGCGAATAATGGCGGAAATATTGTGCTGTTTAATCACATTTGCCAACAAATCAGAAAAACCAAACACCTCAACATTGGATAAATGCGCAACAGATTGACGAACAAGCTCCACACGCTCATCCAAAGAAAATAGTGGCTTTTTGCTTGGGCTGTTCGCCACCGCCACTAAAACACGAGGAAAAATCACCGCACTTCTTTCAATAATGTCTAAATGACCGTTCGTAATCGGGTCAAAAGTACCGGGATAAATCACGCTCGTCATACATTGCGCTCCAAATAAGGTTTTAATAAATCTAACAAACGCTGTAATGCCCCTCGGTTTTCCATCAGCACCTCATAGCCTGCATTGCCTAAACGTTCGCTCGCTTCTTTTGAATTTAATAAGGCTTCTACCGCACGTTCTAAGGCATCTGCTGTGGAATTAACTTCCAGCACACCTTGTACTTCCACCAACATTCGAAATATCTCAGGGAAATTGAAAGTATGCTTGCCAGTAATCACTGGCATTTTAAATGCAAGAGGTTCCAGTGGATTGTGTCCACCATGTTTCACAAGGCTTCCACCCACAAAAGCAATATCAGAAACGCCATACATCAACATCAGTTCACCCATGCTATCACCCAAAATCACTTGAGTATTCTCATTTGGTAACTCATTTGTCGAACGGCAAATAAATTGGAATTTTTCCTTTTTAAGTAAATCAGCCACCACATTAAAACGCTCTGGATGGCGCGGAACGAGCAATAACAATAAATTTGGGTATTTTTCCAATAATTGACGATGTGCTTGTAAGATAATTTGCTCTTCGCCTTCATGGGTACTCGCAGCAATCCAAATCGGATGATTTTTTACCCAAAGTGCTCGTAAAGCATCAATCTTTTCGCGTAACTCATCCGTGATGGCAAGATCATATTTAATATTGCCCGTCACCTTCAATTTATCTTTGCGATAACCTAAACCCAAATAACGATTGCTACTAATTTTGTCTTGAGGTGCAATTAAATCAATTTGTGAAAACATATTTTGCAAACGCGGTTTAATTTTTCCATAACGACGCGCAGAACGGGCAGACAAGCGTGCATTTGCCACCACAAAAGGGATGCCACGGCGAGAAAATTGTTGGATTAAATTTGGCCAAAGTTCGGTTTCAATCACAATACAAAGTTTTGGCTGAACAAAGTCAATAAAACGATTAATGGCACAAGGTATGTCATAAGGCAAATAGCAATGGAAAACGCTATCGCCAAAAGCCGCTTTGACACGATCAGAACCCGTAGGGGTAACTGTAGTGAAAGTAATAGGTAAGTGCGGGTAATTTTGTTGGAGTTTTTGCACAAGTGGCGTAGCAGCAATAACCTCGCCCACTGATGCCGCATGAATAACAATACCACCAGTTTCAGGCGGTGTCAGTAAAGCATAAAAACCATAACGCTCACCAAGCCTTTTTCGGTAATTCGGTGCCTTAAATCCGCGTAGCCACATAAAGAGTAGCACTAACGGTTGAATCAGATACATCAAGCTCGTATAAAAAAAACGCCACATAAATGAAATTCGGTTATACTTGAAAAGATTTCGGCTAGTATAGCAAAAAAAGGATTGAAAATATGCCTACAATTAGCGTTGCGATGATTGTAAAAAATGAAGCACAAGACCTCGCCAATTGCTTAGACACCGTAAAAGATTGGGTGGATGAAATTATCATTCTAGATTCCGGTAGCACAGATAACACTAAAGAAATTGCGCTCAGTTATGGGGCGAAATTCTATGAAAATAGAGACTGGCCTGGCTTTGGTAAACAACGCCAATTAGCCCAACAATATGTAACCAGTGATTATGTACTCTGGTTAGATGCAGACGAACGCGTTACACCCAAGCTACAACAGGCTATTTTAAGTGCGGTTAAAAATGATCGAGAAAATACCGTTTATGAAATTCCACGAGTGAGTGAAGTCTTTGGACATGAAATTCGCCATTCAGGATGGTATCCCGATTATGTGATTCGCCTCTATCGCACAAACTATGCGCAATATAACGATTCATTGGTACATGAAAAAGTCGAATTTCCTGCTGGGACAAAAGTAGAAAAATTGACAGGTGATTTAGAGCATTTCACTTATAAAAGCATTCATCATTATCTAGTGAAATCCGCAGGTTATGCAAAAGCATGGGCAGACCAACGTCAAGCTAAAGGAAAAAAAGCGACACTTTGGCAAGGAATCACCCACGCACTCGGCTGTTTTGTGAAGATGTATTTGTTAAAAGCGGGTTTTTTAGATGGCAAACAAGGATTTTTATTAGCTGTGTTATCGGCGCATTCAACCTTTGTAAAATACGCCGATTTATGGGAGCGCGATCAGCATACACACTAGCGAGTTTTGCAAGGACAATTATTTAAATGATCGTCTACCAACCCCATGGACTGCATAAACGCATAGCACGTGGTTTCGCCAACAAAGACGAAACCACGTTTCTTTAAGGCTTTAGAAAGTGCTTTAGATGCTTCTGTTTTAGTTGGTACAGTTCGCAAATCAGGCACATCATTGACAATCGGTTTATGATTCACAAATGACCAAATAAAATCACTGAAATTTTCACCGCACTTTTCCATCGCCAAATAAGCTTTCGCATTTTTAACGATGGCTTCTAACTTAGCTCGATGGCGAATTAATCCTGTATTTTGCATACAAGCATCAATATCAAGTGCGGTCATTTTTGCAATTTTTTTCGGATTAAATTGATGAAAAGCCTCACGGTAAGATTCACGTTTTTTCAAAACCGTAATCCACGAAAGTCCCGCTTGTTGCCCTTCCAAACAAATTTTTTCAAATAGCTTTTGGCTGTCGAATTCAGGCTTTCCCCATTCCTTGTCATGATAATCAATATAAATAGGTTGTTCGCCAACCCAAGGGCATCGAGTAATCATAACATCTCCTTTTTAAGCTGCTCATAAACCGCGACAAAATCTGGCATTACGCCTCGCCATAAATGGAAAGAATGGGCGGCTTGCGCGACCAACATTCCAAAGCCATCGCTAACATTGCTTAAACCTAAACTTTTGCATAATGCGATAAATGGCGTGTCTATGCCTTTCGCATATTGCATATCGTAAAAAGCCGAGCCCAATTTTAAAATTTCAGTATCAACTGGAGCTGTTCCACCACTTAATCCAGCTGAAGTCGCATTAATCACTAAATCATAAGTTTGTAGCGGAATAGAATCCATTGAGGCCGCTTGAATATTGCCGTAAGGCTGAAATCTTTCAGCTAATTCTTTGGCTTTCGAAAAAGTGCGGTTGGCAAGGACAATATTTTGTTGAGCTTGTAAAAGTGGCAATAATACGCCTTTTGTTGCTCCTCCCGCTCCTAACATTAATATACGCTGATTTGGGTGAAGCCAATTTAAACGTTGTAAATCTGTCACCAAACCGATCCCATCAGTGTTATCCGCATAAAGCTTTCCATCATCGAGTTTTTTTAGCGTATTGCAGGCTTCCGCCAGTTTTGCTCGTTGGCTATATTCGTCTGCCAGTAGATAAGCTCGTTCTTTAAAAGGCGAAGTAATATTGCAACCTTTCGCCCCCTCATCGAAAAATGCCAAAAGCTGTTGTTCAAAAGCATCAAGATCGCCTAATTTTGCAATGTATTCTATGGTTTGATGGGTTTGTGCTGCTAACTGACTTTGAATTAATGGCGATTTACTTTGCACAATCGGATTGCCCCACACAGCATAAAGATCCATAAATTATCCTTGTCTAAAAAGTTGATTTGTGCGCAAGTCTCGAATTTCTGATGGATTACGCGCATCTCCCACAATTTCATCTAATACTGGAAAATCCGCACCGAATTGTAACCGCACTTCATCGGAGGTGCGGCAAGGTGGCTCTCCTGTTAGGTTTGCACTCGTTGAAGTTAATGTAAAACCCGTGAGTTCACATAAGGCTTTCACAGATGGGTGATCGCACAAACGTATTGCAATGCTATCAAATTTGCCTGTGAGAAAATGCGGAGTGGTGGATTTAGCTGGCACAATCCAAGTAGTTGGGCGTTCATATTTACCTTGCAGGCGAAAAAGCTGTTCATCGTTAATCTGCTCAAAATCGACAAAAGGACGGAAAAAATCCAAGCTAGGCGCCACTAAAATCAGCCCTTTTTCCACTGGGCGTTGCTTTAAATCAAGTAATTTTTTTACCGCACTTTCACTTTGCGGATTACATCCCAAGCCAAATACAGCTTCAGTGGGATAAGCGACCACTTGATTTTGTCGAAGGGCCTCAGCGATTTGTTCTCTATTCATTTTACTCTTTTACTTTTATTGCTCAAAAATATAACGGCAAGTTTTATTTGCACACTGGAAAATTTGTTTTTCCCCATCTTCGACTTTTAACAAAGAAAGTGGGAAATGGCACATTGGGCAAGGCACGGTATAAGGCTTGGCAGGCAAAGAAAATTTACATTTAGGGAAATTATCACAGCCGTAAAAAATTTTTCCTTGGCGACCTCGACGAGAAATCAAATGCCCCGTTTTACATTCAGGACAAGTAATTTTTTCCTCAGATTCAGATTCTTCCCGCACCACAAAATCACATTCAGGATAATGGCTACAACCAATAAACATCCCAAAACTGCCTTGTTTCAACTGCAATAAATTACCGCACTTTGGGCAAATTTCATCAAGTGTTTTTAATACTTTATGCTCCGCCCGTTGCAAAGGACGCAAATAATCACATTCAGGATAAGCAGAGCAACCTAAAAACAGCCTTTTTTTGCCTTGTTTAATTTGTAAAGGCGCACCACATTGAGGGCAATATTCCTGTTGTTTGCTATGATGAAAAAGGCTTTGATTCATAATCTATCCTTATGCTTGAAGCATTTCTTCCAATTCTTCCTGTGCGGTCATCCATTCCGTTTCGACATCATCTAATGCTTTCTTCACATCCACTTGTTGAGCCAAAAGTGCGGTCAATTTTTCTTTATTTTCGGCATTATATAATTCGGCATCGGCCAGTTGATTTTCTATGTTCGCAAGCTCAGAAGAAAATTTATTCATTTTTTCTTCTAATTGCGTGATTTTTTTACGTAATGGCGCAGTTTGTTGGCGTAACTCTGCTTCACGGCGTTTTTGTTCCTTACGATTTTGAACCGAATTTTCATTATCGCCAACGTTTTCCGAAACTTTATTTTCAGATGTGCTATTTTGTTCATTCAGCCACTTTTGATAGTCTTCTAAATCGCCTTTAAATTCTTCCACTTTTTTATCGTGAACCAAATAAAATTCTTCCACGGTATTACGTAATAAATGACGATCGTGAGACACCACCACCAAAGAACCTTCGTAATCCACCAACGCTTCCGTTAATGCCTGACGCATATCCAAATCCAAATGGTTAGTTGGTTCATCAAGTAATAACAAATTCGGGCGTTGCCAAACAATCAAAGCCAACACCAAGCGGGCTTTTTCTCCTCCAGAAAAAGATTTCACTGCTTGATTTACTTTATCACCGTGGAACGCAAAACTGCCCAAATAATCTCGAACCTGTTGCTCCGTTTGCTCAGGTGCGAGTTTTTGCATATGCCACAGAGCAGACTCGTCTGCGCGCAAAGTATCTAATTGATGCTGAGCAAAATAGCCAAGTTGCACGCCTTTAGCTAATTGTACTGTACCGGAAAGAGCGGTGAGCTCGCCGGCTAACAATTTGATTAAGGTTGATTTTCCTGCACCATTTTTCCCGAGCAAACCAATGCGCGAACCCGGTACTAAATTCAGCTTAATTTTACTTAAAATTTCTACCGCACTTTCACCGTTGCCATAACCTGCGCTCGCCTGCTCAATCATCACTAAAGGATTCGGCAAGGATAGTGGTGGACGGAATTCAAAAGTAAAAGGATTATCCACATAAGCCGGTGCAATCAGTTCCATACGCTCTAAGGCTTTCATGCGGCTTTGTGCTTGTTTGGCTTTGGTCGCTTTGGCTTTAAAGCGGTCGATATATTTTTGTAAATGAGAGATCTTTTGTTGTTGCTGACGATACATCGCTGTTTGTTGAGCCAGTTTAGTTGCTCGTTGCACTTCAAAGGAAGAATAATCACCCGTGTATTCGTTGAGTTTCTGGTTTTCGATATGGAGAATTTTCGTCACAATCGGATCGAGAAAATCACGGTCGTGAGAAATTAATACCAAGGTGCCTTGATATTGTACTAACCAACGTTCTAACCAAATAACCGCATCCAAATCCAAATGGTTCGTCGGTTCATCAAGTAATAAGAAATCTGACGGACAAAGCAGAGCTTGCGCCAAATTCAAACGCATCCGCCAACCGCCCGAAAAAGCCTTCACTGGCTGGCTGGCTTCTTCTTGACTAAATCCTAAACCATGCAATAAAGAAGCTGCGCGAGATTGAATTGTCCACGCATCCAAGGTTTCTAATTGCCCGTGAATACGCGCAATCGCATGGCCATCATTACGTTCATTGGCTTCATTAAGTTCCTGCTGCAAACGGCAATATTCACGATCCCCTTGAATCACATAATCAATGGCGGGAATATCCAATGCAGGCGTTTCTTGATTCACCCAAGAGACCCGCCAATTTGCTGGATAATTTATCTCTCCGCCCTCTGGCGTTAATTCTTTTTTTAATAAGGCAAAAAGCGAAGATTTTCCACAACCATTCTTCCCCACCAAACCGACTTTTTGCTTGGGGTTAATCGTAGCAGAAGCATTTTCGAGAAGTTCCGTTTGCCCTCGTTTTAAGGACAGATTACTAAATACAATCATTGTTGAAATACATCTTAATTTAACGCAAATAAACCGTATTCTACAGAATATATAAAACAGAACAAAATTTAGTTAAAAGACATTTTTTATTGTTTTTCAATCAAACTCTATTTCCCCTCTTTATTAAACAATAACGGAGGATATTTTGAAAAAATTTCTATTTACCCCCTAACATTTAGCCTTTTCTCTATTATTTACTCTGCCACTTTATTCTCATATTGCAAATTCTTCTCCTTCTACTACAGGTGAAGGTAATCTTGTTACGGGAAAAAATGGCGTCATAACTGGTTATAATAATACTGTGACAGCAACAAATGGCTTGACGCAAACTATTGCTGAAAAAACTGCTGCAGAAAAAGAAATTTCTAATATAGACACAAAGATTGAAGTGAATGAAAAAACACAAAATTATCTTAATAATAGAATTAGTGAGCTAACTAGAATAATCAATCAAATAGGTAGAAAACCTATAATTTAAGTTCAATTGTGTAGAGCTGACTCATAATAAAATCTACACCTCAATTCTTGGTTTGTTTAGCCCAACTTTTGGGAAATAGTTCCAAATTCACCGTACTCTTTTATATAGCTAAGATAAAAAAGGAGCATCAAATGATGCTCCTAAAATTTAAATCTAACTTAAGCGTGCTCTTCCGCTTTTTCAACCGTTCCTTTGACAGTCAAACAAATTTCCGTTGAAATCAAATGAGAAAGCGTTGAGGCCAAATATTCTATTTTTTCAAGATTGCCATTGCCTGATTCATCAAAATAACCTTGCTCTTTCAAATTTGCAATGAACATAGAAAAGACGGCTTTATCAAAGAACTCTGGCGCATTAATACCATGCAATACAGATAAACGTTGTGCAACAAGTTGACTTTCTTTCTCAAGTTCTGCACGTGAAATATCTGGTTGTTTTTGCAAAATTGTCACCGTAATGTAGTAACGCTGCAAGATTTCACGCATTCCCGCAGACCAAAGTTGTAAAATACGTACTTTTGATTTATTGATAGATAAGAAATTATCATTAGAGTTAATCACCTGTTGGCGCGCAAATTCATCAATAATTTGGTGAATTTGAGTTTTTAACTCTTCTTCACTAAAGTGCAAGAATAACTCGCCTTTTAAGAACGGATAAATCTTGCCGACAGCTTCAACTAATAAATCTTTTTGAATCGCCTCATAATGCAGGATGGTGCTTGCAACTAAAGATGGCAATACAAATAAGTGTTGAATATTATTGCGATAGTAAGTCATCAAAACGGCTGATGCGCGTTCCAAACGCACAATTTCCCCAAAGTTATCCTTTTCGACTAACACACCAACACGATCAAGCGTTAGTACATGATTTAACATCATTTCAGGCGTAGCCGTTGGCAATACAACATCTGCGGAATAAGGCACGTTTTGTAGTAATTGTTGATAACTTGCCAGTTGTTCTAAAAGTTGCTCACGAGAAAGTGCACGCTGACGAGAAGACAATAATGCCGTCCCAACTAAATTCATCGCATTCACCGCGGCAGCTTTATTAATGTTCACCATTACTTGTTTTGATATAGAATCAACTGCTGGAGCAAACCATTGTGGTTTTTCTTCGTGGTTTTGCTCTTTCCAATCAGGGAAATGTTGATTCAAGTAGTTGGAAAGTGTAATTGGCTCACCAAAATTCACAAAACCTTGACCAAGATTACGTAATTTTTTTATTACTCGAAGAACCAAACCTGCATTTTCTTTTTCTTTCGCCGCACCACGTAATTCTTTTGCGTAAGTATCTACTTCTAATACGTGCTCATAGCCTACATAAACTGGCACAACAGAAATTGGACGAGTTTGATTATGCTGCAACGCTTGAAGAGTCATCGACATCATGCCTGTTTTTGGCGCAAGTAAACGGCCAGTGCGAGAACGACCACCCTCAATAAAATATTCTACCGAATAACCACGATGGAATAACTCTGATAAATATTCGCGGAAGATTGCAGAATATAATCTGTTTCCTTTAAAAGTGCGGCGAATAAAGAATGCGCCCCAACTGCGGAACATTCTACCCACAGGCCAGAAATTTAAATTAATTCCTGCTGCGATATGAGGCGGAACAAGCCCTTGATGATAAAGCACGTAAGAAAGCAATAAATAGTCGATATGACTACGGTGACAAGGCACATAAACAATCTCATGACCTTCAAGTGCTAATTTACGTACACGATCTGCATTTTGTACATCAATACCAGAATAAAGTTTATTCCAAAGCCAACGTAAAAAACGATCAGCGGCTCGTAAACTTGAATGGCTTACATCTGCTGCGATTTCATCCAAAATCTTATGCGCTTCTTTTTGCGCTTTTTCAATACTGATATTTTTCGATTTTGCTTCATCTTCAATCGCACGTTGAATCGCTTCTGATTGCAATAATTTATTAAACATAGCTTGGCGATTCGGTAAACGCGGGCCTGTCGCAGAAATGCGCTGTTTGGCAAAATGCATTTTTGCCACTCGAGCCAGCTTTTGCGCAATTTTTTCATCCGAGCCATGCTCATTCACCATATAACGTAATGAAACGGCTTGAGAAAAACGCACAAAAGTATCACGACCAAACCAAATAGCAGCAAAAGTTTTTTGCATGCCATTTAACAAACGCAAGTTAGGCAAACCGGATTTATCTTCATGCCCAGGAGAACGCCCCCAAAGAACAGAAACTGGAATAAGTTGCACATCTAAACTCTCAGAAGTGCGGTGTAATTCGAGGTATTTATTGAAAATCGTGGTGGTTTCATCTTTCGCACCTTTCGATTTAAAAATGCGGCGTCCCTCATCTAAATACACATAACGAGGCAACTTCACACCATCAATTTCATTTTTCTCAGCAGGATCAGGTAAACCTAACGCTAAACAATTTCGACGGAAAATAACGAAATCGGTTTGAGAGGTATAAGGCAAAACATAAACAACAGGTTGATGAATATTGAGAGAAAGCTCTTCTATCGGATTGGCTGGAATTGGATTATTTTTCACTAATACTGACAGAGGCAAGCTCAATAATTGACGATACATATTTACAAAATTTGCCATGATAAATTTTCTCTTTGTTGTAAATTTGAAATATTTTAACACATCCGATCTCAACCGCTTTAAAAAATTTAGTGACAGAATGTGACCTAATACACAGATTTAAAAAATAACTATTGCAACTTCACGTAATCTGTATACAATACCAGTTATCTGTATTTAAAAACAGGAGTGTATATGAGACCATTAACAGCTCGCCAACAAGAAGTGTTGGATTTATTAAAACGTCATTTAGAAACAACAGGCATGCCACCAACACGAGCCGAAATCTCTCGAGAATTAGGCTTTAAATCACCCAATGCTGCAGAAGAACATTTAAAAGCACTTTCACGCAAAGGTGCGATTGAAATTATTCCAGGCGCATCTCGCGGTATCCGCATTTTAGACAATAGCGCAAATGAAGAATTTGATGGTTTACCACTCGTTGGCCGCGTAGCTGCTGGAGAACCGATTCTTGCAGAACAACATATCGAAGCAACTTATCGTGTAGATGCCGATATGTTTAAACCACAAGCAGATTTCTTACTAAAAGTTTATGGTCAATCCATGAAAGACATTGGTATCTTAGATGGTGATTTATTAGCTGTACATAGCACCAAGGATGTACGTAATGGACAAATTGTCGTTGCCCGTATTGAAGATGAAGTGACGGTAAAACGCCTTGAGAAAAAAGGTTCTATCATTTATCTACACGCAGAAAATGAAGAATTTGATCCAATCGTGGTAAATCTTGAAGAACAAGAAAACTTTGAAATTGAAGGTATTGCAGTAGGGATCATTCGCAATAATGCTTGGATGTAATCTGAGTAAACTAGCAAATAAAGTGCGGTAAAAATTTCCTGTGTTTTACAGCACTTTTCTTAATCTAAAATTCTGAATTTGCCATTCTTTTTACCGCTCTCTATAATGCAATCAATCTTGAATTTAAATAAAGGATGGAAAAATGCAGTTTTCCAAAATGCACGGATTAGGCAACGATTTTGTTGTGGTTGATGGTGTTACTCAAAATGTTTTTTTTACGTCAGAAACCATTCAACGCTTAGCTGATCGCCACCGTGGAATTGGTTTTGATCAGCTTTTGCTTGTTGAACCACCTTATGATCCCGAACTCGACTTTCATTATCGCATTTTCAATGCCGATGGAAGTGAAGTTTCGCAATGCGGAAATGGTGCCCGCTGTTTTGCTCGTTTTGTGACATTAAAAGGGCTAACTAACAAAAAAGACATCGCGGTTAGCACGCAAAAAGGCAATATGGTTCTAACAGTAAAAGACGATAACCAAATTCGTGTGAATATGGGTGAGCCTATTTGGGAGCCAGCAAAAATTCCATTTACCGCAAATAAATTCGAGAAAAATTACATCCTACGCACGGATATTCAAACCGTCTTATGTGGTGCCGTTTCAATGGGCAATCCTCATTGTGTTGTACAAGTAGATGATATTAAAACAGCAAATGTTGAACAGCTCGGTCCCTTGCTAGAAAGTCACGAACGCTTTCCCGAACGTGTCAATGCTGGTTTTATGCAAATCATCAATAAAGAGCATATTAAACTTAGAGTTTATGAACGCGGTGCAGGAGAAACGCAAGCCTGTGGAAGTGGCGCTTGTGCAGCTGTTGCAGTTGGAATTATGCAAGGTTTATTGAACAATCGAGTTCAAGTCGATTTGCCAGGCGGTTCATTAATCATTGAATGGGATGGCATTGGTCATCCACTTTATATGACTGGCGAAGCAACCCATGTATATGATGGTTTTATAACCCTTTAATCTTCTTATCCCCATCAAATTCTTAAAGATGGGGATTTTATTTTCAGCTCACGCAAACGTTTTCGTTTCTAAAAATATCCTTTATAATACCCCTCGATTTTCATTCCTATCCTCATTAAAGGCCCCCCTTATGTTTCAAACTTTTCGTAGCTCACCCGCCCTTTCTGAATTCCGTATTCAAGGTTTAATGCAAAAATTCCAACAAAATCAATTACTGGTAAAATCGGTTTACGCGGAATATTTGCATTTTGTGGAATTAAATCGACCGCTTGTTAGCGAGCAAGAAGCTAAGTTAAAAGCATTGTTACATTACGGCCCGACCTTGGCAGAACACGATGCCAAAGGCGAAACTTTTATCGTGATTCCACGCGTTGGCACGATTTCTTCTTGATCTTCTAAAGCGACGGACATTGCGTATAATTGTGGTTTAAGTGAAGTGGAGCGTATTGAGCGTGGTTTGGCGTATTATTTTGAGTTAAGCCAACCGCTTGATGAAAAAACAACAGAAAAATTGACCGCACTTTTACACGACAGAATGATGGAAACTGTGGTGCGTCGTCCTGAAGATGCGGAAATTTTATTCCGTCATCAAGATCCGAAACCGTTTAAAACCGTGGATATTTTAAAAGGCGGACGTGAAGCCTTGGTCACAGCTAACGTAGAATTAGGTTTAGCACTGGCCGAAGATGAAATTGATTATTTGGTGGAAAACTTCACCCAATTAGGGCGCAATCCGCACGATATTGAACTTTATATGTTCGCGCAAGCCAACTCTGCCAAATACCGCTACAACATTCCGATTGCTGAATCAAACCCAGATTGGGTGTTTGATGACTTTTCGAAGTTATTAGAGATTCTTTAATTTATTAATTATTATCTAGTTTTTTTATAAAAATAAAGCAAGCGAAAGCTTGCTTTATTGTTTTTTTATTAATTATTGTTTCTTGGCACCAAATACTGCGCCCCAGCTATTATCTTTAGATTGTATTAAACCGGCCAGTTCTTTTGCTTGTTCACCATAAAATTTACCCTCTACTGGTGATGTAGGCATCGAGTAATTAATAGAGGAGCTCGCATATCCGCTTAAATTATTTCCTGAAATATATCCATCTATATTTATAGCTCGGATATCATTAATATCTAATGAACCATTAAATGATTTATTACCAAAGTCAACATTAAATTGTGAATTAGCAGCATAGGAATCTTTACCATTTAGTGTTGGAATATCGGCAATGATAATAGCCTTACCTAAATAGGATGCTTGACCACTTGTCGGCATATCGGATGTAGGGTTTCCATTATAGAATAAATAACTATTGCTATTACCGTCTAAACTATTAGCTATACCAAAACGAGTGTCAGAATAACTACCACAGCATGTTTCTAATTTTCTTCCATTTGCGGTAATTTTTGACCAACTACCTGATTGAATCCCTGGATATCCAATTACTACATTAGTACCATCAACATTGATACTAGTGGTGTTATAGTTATCTATAGCTATGCGCTGACCAGAAAAGTTATTATTGCTACCAGATATTACAAGGGCAGCACCTGTTTCTGTTTTTTGTGTTTGTTGGGTTTCATTGCTATTAATAGGAGCGCCAGAGCTATTTTGTTCTACTTGATTGTTAGTCGGTGCAGTATTTTCGTGATTGTCATTATTGCTACCATTACCGCTACTACAACCAGATAATGCGAAAGCTATCAATAATGTTGAACCAAATTTTAAAACATGATTTAAAGAAAACATACTAATATTCCTTATTGAAAAAGTAGCCATAAAATACCTTCAAGGGTATCAGACTGGACTGTATCATTAGAAATTCAATTTGTCTATAAGTTAGTTAATTTTATAAGGTTAAGTGTTTTAATTTAAAAGTAAATTACAATACTTATATTTTATTAAACCTCCCACCAAATCAACGCCCATTTGCATTGTCCGTGTTTTATCGGTTCATTGTTTATTTGTTTTTGTTGATAGAATTGAGACAAACTTTGTTTTTCTTTTTCGGTGAGATTGCCGAGAGAAAACTCCACAGAATTTAATAAATCTTCAAAGGTTTCGCCTTGGAAATGGCCTGATTCGGTTTCAATAAAACTCACATTCGCGTGAATGCCTTTTTGGTAAAGGCGATTAACTAAATAAATATAAGTTGGGAAGCCTACATCATCACAGCCAATAGCTTCAAATACACCTTCATCGAGAAAATGGCGTTGTGTCACCGAGGTTAAAAAGACGCGTTTTTTTGCCTTACTTTGCAGCTTTTCAATCATGTCATCCAAATCATCTACAAGCGTAGAGCGAGAGGCGAGTATCACATCCGCTTGAGGCACATCATCCCAGTTATCCGACCATGATTTATGTAGAAGGGTAATATTATTCAGTTGATGCTTTTCTTTATATTGCTGAACCATCTCTAACATGCCTTGGCTGTAATCGAGGGCATACACAGCTTGGCATTGTTGGGCTAAAGGAATAACAAACGTTCCGGGGCCACAGCCGATATCTAATACGGTTTCATCAGGTTGCACATTCATGGCTTTGAGTAACGTTTCATTATAACGGCTTGGTTTGCCCACTAAATTCTCAGCCATTTTAGTGGCTTTTTTATCCCACTTTGTTGGTGGAAGATTATAGTGATTACAGGCTTTTAGATGTTGTTGATAGAGATCGTTGAAATTGATGTCGTTGATGATCATTGTGACGCCCCAAAGTGCGGTTAGTTTTCAGATTGTTTTGAATTGCTTGCTGATTATATGCTTTCTCCCACTGAAAATCATTTGAAAATGATTGACGCAAACGTTTTCGTTTTGGTGTTTTTCCTTTATAATAGCCCGCGATTTTCACCTCAAACACAACTCAAAGGTACCCGTATGTTTCAAACTTTTCGTGGCTCACCCGCCCTTTCTGAATTCCGTATTCAAGGCTTAATGCAAAAATTCCAACAAAATCAATTACCGGTGAAATCGGTTTATGCGGAATATTTGCATTTTGTGGAATTAAATCGACCACTTGTTAGCGCTCAGGAAGCAAAACTAAAAGCGTTGTTACATTACGGTCCAACTTTGGCAGAACACGATGCCAAAGGCGAAACTTTTATCGTGATTCCACGCGTTGGCACGATTTCTTCTTGGTCTTCTAAAGCAACCGATATTGCGCATAACTGTGGTTTAAGTGAAGTGGAGCGCATTGAGCGAGGTTTGACATATTATTTTGAGTTAAGCCAACCGCTTGATGAAAAAACAACAGAAAAATTGACCGCACTTTTACATGACCGAATGATGGAAACAGTGATGCGTCGTCCTGAAGATGCAGAGATCTTATTCCGTCATCAAGATCCGAAACCATTTAAAACCGTGGATATTTTGAAAGGTGGACGTGAAGCCTTGGTCACAGCTAACGTAGAATTAGGTTTGGCACTGGCAGAAGATGAAATTGATTATTTGGTGGAAAACTTCACTCAATTAGGGCGCAATCCACACGATATTGAACTTTATATGTTCGCGCAAGCCAACTCTGAGCACTGCCGCCATAAAATCTTTAATGCAGATTGGATTATCGACGGCAAAAAACAGGATAAATCCCTGTTTAAAATGATTAAAAATACCTTTGAGAAAACCCCTGATTTCGTGCTTTCAGCCTATAAAGATAATGCTGCGGTGATGGAAGGTTCAAAAGTCGGCCGTTTCTTTGCTGACCAAGATGGGCAATATCGCTATCACAATGAAGATGCACATATCTTAATGAAAGTGGAAACCCACAACCACCCAACCGCAATTTCACCATTCCCGGGTGCTGCAACAGGTTCAGGCGGTGAAATTCGTGATGAAGGCGCAACAGGTCGTGGGGCAAAGCCAAAAGCAGGTTTAACTGGTTTCTCCGTATCAAACCTTATCATTCCAAACTTTGAACAACCTTGGGAAAATCCGCTTTCTAAACCAAACCGTATTGCTTCAGCCTTAGATATTATGATTGAAGGCCCATTAGGTGGCGCAGCATTTAACAACGAGTTCGGTCGCCCTGCGTTATTAGGTTATTTCCGTACCTATGAAGAGAAAGTTAATAGCTTCAATGGTGAAGAAGTGCGTGGTTATCACAAGCCGATTATGTTAGCGGGCGGTATCGGTAATATTCGTGGCGAACACGTTCAAAAAGGTGAAATCCCTGTTGGTGCGAAATTGATCGTATTAGGTGGCCCAGCCATGAACATCGGCTTAGGCGGTGGCGCAGCGTCTTCGATGGACAGCGGGAAATCAAAAGAAGATCTAGATTTTGCCTCTGTTCAACGTGAAAACCCAGAAATGGAACGCCGTTGCCAAGAGGTGATTGACCGCTGCTGGCAATTAGGTGATGAAAACCCAATTCTCTTTATCCACGATGTGGGTGCGGGTGGTTTATCCAACGCAATGCCTGAATTGGTTCACGATGGTGAACGTGGCGGTAAATTTGATTTACGCTCCATCCTTTGCGATGAAAAAGGCATGTCGCCATTAGAAATTTGGTGTAACGAATCGCAAGAACGTTATGTCTTAGCGGTTGCGCCAGAAAAACTCGAATTATTTACCGCACTTTGTGAACGTGAGCGCGCGCCATTTGCGGTCATTGGTGAGGCAACGGAAGAGAAACATTTAACCTTACACGATAACCATTTTGACAATAATCCAATTGATTTGCCAATGAATGTGTTATTAGGCAAAACCCCGAAAATGACGCGTGAGGTTTCGTCAAAAACTGTCGAAAATCGACCGCTTGCAACAGAAAATATTCAATTAAAAGAAGCGTTTCATCGCGTATTACGCTTACCGGTGGTGGCAGAAAAAACCTTCTTAATCACTATTGGCGACCGTTCGGTAACCGGTATGGTGGCGCGTGATCAAATGGTCGGCCCATGGCAAATTCCGGTATCTGATGTGGCAGTCACCACCGCATCATTAGACAGCTATCACGGCGAAGCCATGGCAATGGGCGAACGTGCACCCGTGGCATTATTAGATTTTGGGGCATCTGCACGTTTAGCGGTGGCTGAATCCATTACCAACATTGCGGGCACCAACATTGGTGATATTAAACGCATTAAACTGTCTGCAAACTGGATGTCTGCGGCAGGTCATGGTGGTGAAGACGCTGGCTTATATGAAGCGGTAAAAGCAGTCGGTGAAGAGCTTTGCCCGGCATTAGGCATTACTATTCCAGTGGGTAAAGACTCCATGTCGATGAAAACCACTTGGGAAGAAAATGGCGAGAAAAAATCCGTCACCGCACCGCTTTCTTTAGTGATTTCATCTTTTGCCCGAGTGGAAGATGTCCGCAAAACCGTGACACCTCAATTACGCATAGACAAAGATGCAAGCCGTTTATTGTTGATTGATTTAGGCGAAAGAAAAAATCGCTTAGGCGCGACCGCACTTGCGCAAGTATATAAACAATTAGGTGACAAACCAGCCGATGTGGTAAATGTCGCCACATTGAAAAACTTCTTCGATGCAATGCAAGCATTAGTGGCTGAGCGTAAATTATTGGCTTACCACGACCGTTCAGACGGTGGTTTAATTACCACGCTTGCAGAAATGGCATTTGCGGGTAACTGCGGTGTAGATGTGGATATCTCTGCATTAGGCGATAATGATTTAGCCGTGTTATTCAATGAAGAATTAGGTGCAGTGATCCAAGTATCAGAAAGTGAATTAAGCGCCGTGCGTGAGGTATTAAAAGCCCATGACTTGCTTGGCTTAACTTATGAACTCGGTTCTGTAAGCTCAGAAGATCGTTTTGAAATCACGCGCGGTAGCAAAAAATTATTAAGCGAAAAACGCTCTGAATTACGCGGTATTTGGGCAGAACTCACTCACCAAATGCAACGCTTACGTGATAACCCTGAATGTGCCGACCAAGAATTTGAAGCGAAAAAAGCAACAGACAATAAAGGTTTATCTACTCACTTAACCTATGATGTGAATGAAGATATTGCCGCGCTGTACATCAGCAAAGGCGTGAAACCGAAAGTAGCCGTATTGCGTGAACAAGGCGTAAACAGCCACGTTGAAATGGCAGCAGCGTTTGACCGTGCAGGCTTTGCAGCGATTGATGTTCACATGAGTGATTTAATGACAGGCCGTTACAACTTAAACGACTTCAACGCGATGGTGGCCTGTGGTGGCTTCTCTTACGGTGACGTATTAGGCGCAGGTGGCGGCTGGGCGAAATCCATTTTATTTAACCCACAATTACGCGATCAATTCAGCCAATTCTTCGCCAATGAAAACACCCTTTCATTAGGGGTATGTAACGGCTGTCAATTTATCTCCACTCTTGCGGACATCATCCCAGGTGCAGAAAACTGGCCACGTTTTGTGCGTAATAAATCAGAACGTTTTGAAGCGCGTGCCGCGATGGTGAAAATCAACGACACCAACTCATTGTGGTTTAACGGCATGGCTGGCTCACATATGCCGATTGCCGTTTCTCATGGTGAAGGTCGCGTCGAATTCAAAACACCTGAGAATTTGACCGCACTTCAAGCCCAAAACTTGATTGTGGCGCAATATATCGACAGCCATGTAAACGTGACTGAAGCTTATCCAGCCAACCCGAATGGTTCGGCATTAGGGATTACCGCCATTTCTAACGTGGATGGTCGTATCGCTGCGATGATGCCACATCCAGAACGTGTATTCCGTGCCGTGAGCAACTCATGGTATCCAGAAGATTGGTCTGAAGATGGCGCTTGGATGCGAATTTTTAGAAATGCGAGAATAAATTTCAAATAATGTGAAATTGCTCACAGAAAATTAATACAGAATAAGAGATACTGGGCAAGTCAGTATCTCTTTTTTATACTGAACAATTCTTGGATATTTTGTCCGTAATATCAATTGAACTATATGAGGAGTTCTTAATGAGTAGTTTAGTTACATTGCTAGCTAATATTGTTGCACCATTGCAACGTCAATTTATTAACTTTATCCGCATTGCTATTTGTGTAGTGATGGTTTGGATTGGTGGCTTAAAAGTTTGCCAATATGAGGCAGATGGTATCGCACATTTTGTGTCAAATAGTCCTTTCTTAAGCTTCCTTTATAAAAATGGAGCAAATATAGTAGAAAATGATAAGGGTGTTTTGGTAAAAGAATATACCTTATATAAAAACCCTGAAGGCAAAATGGTCGCAAAAAATATTGAATGGCATAAAGCTAATGGCACCTATACAGCTTCTTATATTATTGGCGCGATAATCGTCACCATTGGTATTTTAGTATTAGCAGGCATTTGGTCTCCGACACTCGGGCTATTTGGAGGCCTACTCACGTTTGGTATGTCGATAGTCACACTGTCCTTCCTGATATTTACGCCAGAAACCTGGGTGCCTAATTTAGGTGGGGACTTCCCAACACCTAATTATGGCTTCCCATATCTCTCAGGTGCTGGCCGACTCGTGATTAAAGATATTATTATGATGGCAGGCGGTTTAGTTGCTGCAGCAGAATGTGCGAAACGTTATTTAGAGAATAAAAAGCAATTTGCTTAATTGTTTTGTTGTAAAAGGCTTGCTATGTAAATGGCAAGCTTTTTTGTTATTAAGCTATAAAAAGCTTTAGAAGAAGGAATTGGTTAATGATATTTATAGTCGATTGTTAAAATACTGCATATCTAAAAGCTATTCTGTATTGTGAGTAACTCATGGTATCTGGAATACTGATCTGATGGTGGAGCTTGTAGGGAGAGATTTTTAAGAATGTAAAATTAAACTTCAAATAATGTGAAGTTGCTCACAGAAAATCAATATAAAAAAGAGATACTAAGCAAATTAGCATCTATTTTATACTGAATGAAATTAGTAATAAAAGTAATGCTGATAATATCTAAATTGTTGATTATTTGCACAGATGTAAAAATATCTTATTTTCAATTAGCAACCATTATATTACTAATATTTATTTTAATCTGGTTGTTGAATATTATTTTTCAGAATAGTTGATATATTATTTATAATAAGGGTTTATATGGTATTTAATTCCCACTCGGTGATTTGTGAACATTTAAATACTGGAAAGTTACGTACTTATCTAGTTGGATTTGATTTAAATCAATATAGATATAATGATTTTGTTAATGTTTTATTAGATGCGCTTGTTGATTTTACTTTTGGTTATCACGAAGGTATTCAGGAAGTTTATAAGAGAAGAGTTTTAATCGATGCTGCAAAATCTATATATAGCATTAAAACATATAAGAAATACAAAGAAGATTATATAGATAAAGATAATGAACTAGATGATGAAGATATAAATGAAGACAATAAATATCTTAAGAGAGGAGAGTTTGGTGAACTAATACTTCATGTATTATCTCGCGACTTTATGGAGACAATTCCATTATTATCTAAAATTTATTTTAAAGATAGTGATGGCGTAACTGTTCATGGATTTGATTTGGTTCATATTGGTCCTGATCTATCTGGAAATGGGGACTCTCTTTATCTAGGAGAATCCAAGCTATATTATAGAAAAAATGGAAATAGTGGCAAGAATGGAATTAAAGATCTTATTAATGATATAAAACAACATTTTGATATGGATTTTCTAAATAGAGAAATAGCTCTTATATCAAGAAAAGATAAATACAAGAATCATGAAGATTATATAGATAGGAATACTATAGATGAATACAAAGAGTTTATTAAGAAAAAAGATGAATGGTTTGATAAATTTTCAAAAGTCCAAATTGGACAATTAAAAATGCAGGATTTTATTAAATCAGTAACAATCCCATTATTATGTACTTACCAGTCAAAATTATATGAAAATTATAATGATGAAAATGATGATAATTTTATAAAAGAATATGAAGATGAGATGAATTCTTTATATTCTTATCTTAATGATGAACTAGAAAAAATTGAGGTTAATGATGGCCAAGTAGATAGGACAAAGTTAAATATAATATTATTGTTATTTCCTATTAAATCTAAGAAAGAGCTTTTAAAAAAATTACATGAGAAATTATTCAATCAACAAAATTCGTAAGATTTTATCTAAAGTTGTCAAATTTGAAATAACATTTGAAGATAGTTTCTTTCTTGCGCAAGCATGTTCTTTTTTAATTAATTCAAAGAGATATAGCTTTGCTAGAAATATAATTATCTTTGTTCTGGATAATTGGCATAATATACCAACATCTTCACATTGTATATGGGGTGATTTAGTTGAATTAGTAGGATTTTATCCTTATTTACCTAGGGTTGAAAATACAATTTCTAATAACTTAATTGGAGAGATTAGATTTTCTCTACATCGTTCAGAAAATATTAAGGATAAATATTTTCATGAGGAGCAATTATTCGCTCTTCAAATTTTGAATTCAGATAAAAATCTTGTTCTTAGCGCTCCTACAAGTTTTGGTAAAAGTCTTTTGATTGAAGAAATTATTGCATCAGGAAAATATTCAAATATAGTTATAATACAGCCTACATTAGCTCTCCTTGATGAAACAAGAAAGAAACTAAAAAAATATAGTGAAAGTTATAAAATAATAATAAGAACATCTCAAGAACCAGATAGAAATAAGAAAAATATATTTTTATTTACTGCGGAGAGGGTTAATGAATATAAATATTTTAATAATGTAGATTTTATTATCTTAGATGAATTTTATAAGATAAGCGGATATAGAGACGATGAGCGTTCAGCATCTTTAAATAATGCATTTTACTATCTATGGAGGGAGTTCAAGCCTAAGTTCTATATGTTAGGACCAAATATAGATGGAATATCTGATGGGTTTGAAGAAAAATTTAATGCTATTTTTTATAAGACATCTTATTCCTTAGTAAGAACAGAGAATATAGATATATACAAAAAGTATAGCGGTTTTGGAACGTCAAATAGAGGTAAGAAATATGAGTTAAAAGAAAAGGTTCTTTTTGATTTATTATTAACATTAAGAGAGCAGCAAACGATAATATATTGTTCATCACCTAGTAGGGTTAATACTTTATCATATAAATTTTATAAATATTTAGAATCAAAAGGATTTGAGTTTAGCGATGTTAATTACTCTCTGTCTGAGTGGATTGAAAAATATGTATATGATGATTGGTTTGTTTTGTCTTTGCTTAAATTTGATATAGGCATTCATGATGGAACACTCCCTAAGCATATAACATCATCAATAATAAATTACTTTAATCAAGGTAAAATAAAATTTATATTTTGCACATCTACGATTATTGAAGGTGTAAATACTAGCGCAAAAAATGTTATATATTTCGATTGTTATAAGGGAAATAAAAGAAATATAGATTATTTTGATTATTCAAATATAAAAGGAAGAGCAGGAAGAATGATGCAACACTATACGGGTAAAGTGTATAATTTTAATCCTCCTCCTAATAGAGAAAAGGTTACTATAGATATACCTTTTTTTGAGCAAAATCCAATTAAGGATGAAACTTTAATTCAATTAGATAATGATGATGTTAAAAATAAAGAATCTAATCAATATCTTAAAATCTGCGATATTAATGAGTCTGAAAGAAAAGTAATTAAAGGTAATGGTGTTAGTGTTTTTGGTCAGAAAAATATCATTGATATACTTAGAAATGATTTTATGGATAAGAAAGAATTAATTATTTGGGAGAAATATCCAAGTTATGAACAGCTAAAATATATTTTGACTTTGTGTTGGGATAATCTTACTTTAGCTAGTGAAACAATTCGTCCGATGACTATTGATAAATTGGTAAAATTGACTTTTGATTATTGTCTATATGGAGATATAAAGAGTTTAATAAATAATACTTTTGAGTATAATCATAGGAAGGAAAAAAAAGACCCTTTAAATTCTGCAATCAGAGAATGTTTCCAGATCCAGAAACATTGGTTTCAGTATAAAATACCTAAATGGCTAAGAGTTTGTAATGAATTACAAAAATTAATTGCCATAGAAAATAATATTGAGCCAGGTAATTATTTGTTTTATGCAATGAGCCTTGAAAATGATTTGCTTTCAAGTAATTTATCTTTGTTACTTGAATTATCTATACCTGCTTCAGCAGTTAGAAAGTTAGAAAAAAGAATACCTCATAATATACAAGAAGATGCTGTACTTAATTTTATAAATGATAATAAGTTGTTCGATGATAAAACTTTATTAAGCTATGAGAGAGAAAAAATTCTTGAAAACATATGATAAAATTAAGCACAAGCCCCTTACTAGGGGGATAATCGTAAATAGCGGTATTGAGATCCATAAAAAATAGAATAGATAACTTTATTTAAGATAAAATAGAGCAGCCAAAAATCATAACAAATCTTGACTGCTCTTTTTATTACTTTTACTTACGTATTATTTTTGTTTTTTCAAAACTCAACGCCAGTGTCTGGGAAGTCGGTGAATACACCAGTTGCGCCAGATTTATTCAATAACGCATCGTACATTTAATCTACGTCAGTGAAGCATTCAGGTAAAGAATCTTTACGCATGGTATATGGGTGTAATTCCACTTTATTTTTCCAAATGACTTTGACCAACTTTACAATCTTGCATTAGAATACGAACCTTTGATTTTTGCTGTAAGGAATAAAAATGGAAGAATCTCCAGAATTAGAAAAATTGCCACGAATTATTACTGGTGTATTAAAAATCGTGCTTTGCACGGCATTGATTGCGTTAGCGATTGTACTCATCATTGCCCTTGGAAAAATCACTTATACTTTAGCAATGATGGTGCTTAATACTTCGACTGTCGTGCCTTATGATGTAGCTGAACAAGCAGTGATGTTTTTCTTATATTTCGGGTTTATTGGTTTGATCGTGCAGTATTTTAAAAGCGGCTATCACTTCCCTTTGCGCTATTTTATTTATGCAGGGATCACCGCGATGTTGCGTTTAATCATTGTTAATCATGAAAGCTCGGTAGATACCATCTTATTTGCAGGTGCAATTTTGATTATGGTGATCGCACTCTGTTTGGTGTTATATTCTAATAAACTGAAAAATATATAGTTTTAGATTCAAAGCAACAAAAAACGCACTTCACTTGAAGTGCGTTTTGTCTTTTAAGTTGAGTCACTCAGATTTGCTTTCTAAAAGTGCGGTTGAATTTTCTTCTGTTTTTTCTTCCGCACTTTCTAGGGCGACATCTTGAATTGCCATCACTGATTTCAAACTCTTTTGACGAACTTGCTCAGCTAATGCTTTATCACCCGCTTGTTCAAATACATAAGATGCCATCATCAAATCATTTGGCTCTAACTGTTCAGAACAAGCCATCACGTTTTTGAATACGTCTGCGGCTTTAGCAAATTCATTGTTACGAACATATAAATAACCCAAAGCACGATTGATACAGCATTTTTGTTTTTCATCTGCACGTTTTGCACGTTTTTCGATTAACTTGAGAAGTTTACTATTATCTTCTGGTTGTAAACGTGTAATTTGAGTACAAAGTTCTTTGCTAATGCTGGTGTTATCACCAATTTTCTTCAATACTTCGACAGTAAATTCTGATGCTGATTCATGATCATTACAATCAATTAAACGCTGAATTAAACCCACTTTGAGATCAATATTATTACGACGACTACGAGACTGAGCATCCCACCATTCGAGCAAACCATCTACGCCTTCTTCATTCATTTTCTCATCGAGCAAACCATTTTCTGTTTGATAACGAAGATCTTTAAACTCTTCAGCACTGAATAAACCACTATTTTCAACCCCATCTAGAATCTTATCAAGGGCTTGATAAGCTTTAGAACGAAGATAAATTTCTACTGCAAGTTTTAACACTTCTTTATTGCGACCAGCCATTTCTAGCAAACTATCCACAGAACTGCGAGCTGCTGGCAATTTGTTTTGTTGCAATAAAATACGCGTACGGGCAATTTCCACCAGCAAATTATCTGAACCAGCTAATTCAGTAGCTTCAATCAAATAGCGATTTGCACTAAATTCATCACCACGTTGTTGTGCCGCTTCAGCCGCTTTGATGAGGTTTAACACAGGCTCAGCAGAATGTTTGGCATTCTTACCAATCAATTTTTCTGCTTTGGCGTAATCCCCTTCATTCATCTTCATCAAACCTTCAAGGGTTTGTTTCTGCGCTCTCACACGTTTACGGCTAGAAAACCAATTATAAGAACCACGACTTAAACGTAGAAAACGTGTCACGATCCATTCCAAACCATAAATAATCGCTAAAGCAATCACGAAGAAAATCACTAATGTCGTAATCGACATTTCAACGATATTATTCGTTGTTTCAATACGAACATAGCCTTGCTGACCAGAAAGATAAGGCCCTGCAATCAACCCAGCAAGCAATGCTAGCATTAAAAAAAGCACTCTAAACATAGGCTATCCTTATTTTTGTGGCTCAGCTTTTGCCGGTTGAGATTCTTGTTTTTCTGGTGCAGATGCGTCTGTTGCCGCACCTTCAGCTTTAGGCATAGTTTCAATGGCTTTATCCGCTTCAATTTCCACCTTTTGAACATCTAACGGTGCACGATTGAGATATTTATCAAGCAAGGTCAAACTTTGTAATTGCCCTGGCACATCGACATAAATAGAAGAATCAGCCAGCTCATCTACTGATTTTAAGAAATTTTGCGTCACTTCTGCATTCGTATCAAAATAGCTACGAACCCAAGAAGCAACCGCATCTAAAGATTGTTTATAAAGTTCATCTTGCTGGCGTGGCACGGCCATAATAGCAAGTTGTAAACGTAAACGAATGTTCTCACGCAGATAAATATCTTGGTTTGGCGCAAGCAATTCTTTTTTATCCGCACTTTGTTTTGGCGAAATACGAATGAAGTGATTTAGGAAAGAAGTTGCGCTCTTTTCCACATTTTGCTGCCAATCTGCAATATCATCAGATAATTTACCGCTCTTTTCTGGCGTTTCATCAAAATTCACATTCAGTGCTTGTAACTCATCCACCGTATTGGCAAGCTGTGAAAGTTTTTGCATTACTGCATTTTGGTCTACGCTTGAAAGTGAAAGAAGTTGTTTTAAATCTTGGTTGATTGCAGTACGAATCGCATTCGCTTGTGAATTGTTTACCTTAACGAGAGTTTCATCAGCCAATTTTAATAAAGAAATAGCTGTATCAACATCGTTATCTAAAACAAGTTTACGTAAGGCATTATTTAACAAGAAATCTGCTTCGGAAAATAACCAGTCACTCGGTTGTTGTGCACCAGCCAGTTGACTAACTTGTTTTACTTGAGCTTGTAGTGCAGCAATTTCGCCTGTTTTGCCTGCAACTAATTGCTCAAGTTGCTCTACTTTAGCTTGTGCGGTTTTTAAGCCTTGTTCTAATTGTGTAACCTGTTCACTATTATCAGACACTGGGGCAGAAACAGCTACACCACTTTGGCTTTCAAGTGCGGTTAATTTTTTCTGAATTTCAGCTACTTGTTGCTGACCAAAATAATAACCAGCCCCACCCACACCTAGCGCAATGAGAATCGCCAATAAACTCAACGCTGTGCCCGTTTTTTTCACAATAGTTTGTGTAACCGGCTGCATCGTTTCAGTTTTTTCAACCACCGTTTCCGGCATATCACCGACTTGTTCAGTGAGGTCGTTAGATTGATCTTTTGCCATATCAATTCCTTAATAAGTCAGATTGAGTAAGGTATTCAATAAATTCAAATTATTGCCCTTTAGGAAAATCACAATATTTTTCCCTTAGGCTTATTTTTAAAATCTGTAATGCGTTCGCTTTGACAAGAAAAATACGGAGCAGTTCTTCCACCAACTGTAAAGAAATGTAAATCCTTACATTAGTGAAATTAAGTAATTTACGCAATTAAATTGAGGGTTATCCTATCACTCTTAGGTTAGAAAGTCATTTTGATTGTTGATATAAGAAACACCTCAGATATGAGAAATTGAATTAAAAATAAGATTTCTCGTCATTTATTTTGCTTTCTGATGATTTAAAGTCTCGGATTCTTCACAAACTGTGATTTGCATCACAAATTTTTGCATTTATACTCCCTAAGTGGTAAATTGTTCACCAATTTTTGTTGTTCTGGTAGGGACACCGCGTGGAATGTAATCTAGCACAAGCAAAACAATGGGTTAGCGCCTTGGATCAACGCCGTTTTGAGCGTGCATTACAAGGTTCAGGCGATGCATTCCAACACGTTTTAGCGGTTGTTCCTTTACTTTTACACCTAAACCATCCACAACTTCCAGGATATGTTATTCACGCCCCCTCAGGTATTGCAAGTTTCCTCGCATCTGATTATCAAAAAAAATGGCTAACCAATGAATACGCTATTCACTATGCCGATCATAAGCCTTCAACACTCAAAAGTGCGGTAAATTTTCACGAAGTTTTACCACCAATTCTAGGCGTTTATTTAATGGGTAGCTTTGGCTCAATAAGTCAAACCTCTTCATCAGATCTTGATACTTGGATTTGTGTCCGAGACGACTTAACTCCTGATGAACACGCTCTTCTTATCCAAAAAACTAAACGGATTAGTGAATGGGCAATGCAATTTAATGTGGAAATTAATTTTTATTTAATGGATCAACAACGTTTCCGCAATGAACATTATGCTGACCCACTAACTATTGAAAATAGCGGCTCTGCGCAATATATGTTATTGCTTGATGAATTCTATCGATCCGCTGTACGCTTAGCAGGTAAACCTCTACTTTGGTTGCATTTATGGGTGGAAAATGAAAAAGACTATGAAAAAGAGGTGGCGCGTTTAATTACGGAAGGGGAAATTGATCCAAATGATTGGGTAGATTTCGGCGGTTTAGGACAATTTTCTGCAAACGAATATTTCGGTGCTAGCTTATGGCATCTTTATAAAGGGATTGATTCGCCTTATAAATCTGTGCTCAAAATTTTGTTGTTGGAAGCCTATTCCAAGGAATACCCAAACACTTGCTTAATTGCCCGCACTTTTAAGCGAGATTTACTTGCTGGTAATACCGATCCAGATCACCATTTTGATCCTTACATTGCCATTCTTGCAAAAGTAACCCGATATTTAACCGCACTTTCTGAATTTAAACGTTTGGATTTTGTGCGCCGTTGTTTCTATGTGAAAGCAACGGAAGATTTTGCGCGTTACCAAACCAATAATTGGCGTATTCGTTATATGGAAATCCTTGCGCAAGAATGGGGATGGTCTGCAGAAACGGTAAAACATCTCAATAAGCGTCCATTTTGGAAAATTAAGGCAGTAAAAGAAAACCACGATAACATAATGAAATTTTTAATGTTGAGTTATCGTAACTTAGTGGAATTTGCTCGAAAGCATCACATTCACTCGAGTGTCGTGCCACAAGATATCAACATTCTTTCTCGCAAACTTTATACTGCTTTTGAAGAGCTTCCCGGCAAAGTGTCCTTACTCAACACACAAATATCTCACAATTTATCAGAAGCACACCTGACTTTTGTGGAAGTTCGCGGCAATAAACATTTTAAAGATGGTTGGTACCTTATCAATCAACCAACACACCATATTATGTTCTCTAAAGAACGTGTGATTGAATACGGAGAAAGCCTAAATAAATTAGTCTCTTGGGCTTATTTCAATCATTTACTCACTGAAAAAACCGAATTGTCAATTTTTAGCAAGAATGTGACTTTAAGCACATTGCAACGCTTTGTCACTAACTTACGTCAGTCTTTTCCAAGCACCATCGCTAAACAACCTAAAAATAGCGATTTATTAAATCAATGCGAAATTCGTAGCTTGTTTATTGCCATAAATCTCACCGCCGATCCAACATCCAAAGTAGAAGAAGTATTAACCGGTATTTCATCGCGAGATTTATTTAGTTTTGGATCGCTCGAACAAAGCCTTGTGGGCAGTATTGATTTTACTTATCGCAATGTGTGGAACGAAATCCGAACGCTCCATTTTGAAGGGCAAAATGCCATTTTGCTTGCGCTAAAAGTACTTTCTAACAAAATTTATCGTGGCGTTAATCGCCCAGATTCCATCCAAGTATATTGTTATAGCGAACGTTATCGCCAAGATTTACGCCAATTAGTGATGGGATTAGTAAATCGATACGTTAGCATCCAAGTTGGTGATATTCAACAACCTTGTCAAACATCACGCTTACGCGTAGCGGGTAAAAACTGGCAATTATTTTTTGAAGATCGCGGGATTAGCTTACAAGAAATCGGAAATGAATCAGTCTGTAATGAAGCTGAAAATGCGGTGGATTTTGACGAAGTTTTACAAACACCAATTGAAGATGGCGAGACAAACCAAAAAAGTCGTCGCTATCCACCAGAAATGGATGCCTTCGCAAGTGAAGGATTCCTACAATTCTTTTTTGAAGATAATTCCGATGACAGCTTCAATGTTTACATTTTAGATGAATCTAATCGTCTCGAAATCTATCGCCGCTGCGATGGTGAAAAAGATGAAAAAGTGCGGGAGATTAATCAACTTTATCAAAATGCTAAACTAGAAGGCGATAAAAATCCTTACAATATCGTTCAACGTAATTTTAACTACCCTCAATTTTATCAACTAAAAAATGGAAAAAATGGCATATCCATTGTGCCGTTTAAATTCCGCCCAGTAAATAAGTAATATCCTCGTTAGAAATTATTTCTAGCCTGTTTCACTTTTGTTTTTTAATAGATCTTTCCGTATATACACAAATTCAGCTATGATTAACATATATCATCAACGCGTAGTCTGAAAGCTGGCAACAGGAGGAAAAATGACATTAGATGTGTGGCAACATATTCGCCAAGAAGCCAAAGAACTTGCCGAAAACGAACCTATGCTTGCCAGTTTTTTTCATTCTACGATTTTAAAACATCAAAATCTGGGCGGTGCACTAAGTTATTTATTGGCGAACAAATTAGCTAATCCTATTATGCCGGCTATTTCTCTCCGAGAAATTATTGAGGAAGCCTATCAAGCCAATCCTTCGATCATTGATTGTGCTGCTTGCGATATTCAAGCTGTCCGCCACCGAGACCCAGCTGTAGAATTATGGTCCACTCCATTGCTTTATTTAAAAGGTTTCCATGCGATTCAAAGCTATCGAATCACCCATTATTTATGGAATCAAAACCGTAAATCTCTTGCCCTTTATTTACAAAACCAAATTTCCGTGGCTTTCGATGTCGATATTCATCCCGCAGCAAAAATTGGTCACGGCATCATGTTCGACCATGCAACAGGTATTGTTGTGGGGGAAACATCTGTAATCGAAAATGATGTCTCAATTTTGCAAGGCGTAACGCTTGGCGGTACAGGAAAAGAATCAGGCGATCGTCATCCTAAAGTACGAGAGGGTGTCATGATTGGGGCGGGAGCAAAAATTCTCGGTAATATTGAAGTGGGTAAATACGCCAAAATTGGGGCAAATTCCGTTGTGCTTCATCCTGTACCGGAATATGCCACTGCCGCTGGTGTACCTGCTCGCATTGTGAGTCAAGATAAAGCGGCAAAACCTGCTTTCGATATGAACCAATATTTTATCAGCATTGATGATGGAATGAATTTAAACATATAAGGAGACACCATGATCAACAAAGATACCCAACTCTGCATGTCTTTATCGGGTCGCCCAGGTAATTTCGGTACTACCTTTCACAATTATTTGTACGACAAACTAGGCTTGAATTTCATTTATAAAGCCTTCACCACGCAGGATATTGAACACGCTATCAAAGGCGTGCGCGCATTAGGCATCCGTGGTTGTGCAGTGTCAATGCCATTCAAAGAAGCTTGTATGCCATTTTTAGATGAAATTCATCCGTCAGCACAAGCTATTGAATCTGTAAACACAATCGTGAACGATAATGGCTTTTTGCGTGCATATAACACTGATTACATTGCCATCGTAAAATTAATTGAAAAATATCACTTAAATAAAAATGCTAAAGTCATTGTTCATGGCAGTGGTGGTATGGCAAAAGCCGTTGTGGCGGCCTTTAAAAATTCAGGTTTTGAGAAGTTAAAAATTTACGCACGCAACGTAAAAACAGGTCAATATCTCGCCGTACTTTACGGCTACGAATACATTGATTCTTTAGAAAACCAAAAGGCTGACATTTTAGTTAATGTTACGCCAATCGGCATGAAAGGAGGCAAGGAAGAAATGGATTTAGCCTTTCCAAAAGCGCTCATTGATAATGCTAGTGTCGCGTTTGATGTAGTCGCCATTCCTGCTGAAACGCCCTTTATTCGTTATGCTCAAGCACAAGGAAAACAAACCATTTCTGGCGCAGAAGTGATTGTACTTCAGGCTGTAGAACAATTTGAACTTTATACACATCAACGCCCAAGCGATGAATTAATCGCTGAAGCCGCGGCGTTTGCTCGAACAAAATCTTAACATCAAAAGTGCGGTGATTTTTCACCGCACTTCTAATCTTTAATAAAACCAAATTCTCCGCTTTCATCCATTTTTAAAATTGACGCGTAATTTTTTCGCCAATCCCCTAATACAATTCGGGTAAATCCTTCTTGTTGATGAATCGCCTCACGGTGTGTGTGTCCGTGAATTAATAAATTTACACCAAATTCTTGTACTTTTTCTGTCGTGAAGGCTTGATTTACATCCATGATTTCCTGTGATTTGGCTTGTTTATCTTGATTACTCTTCGCCCGAATTTTCTCCGCAATTGTCACCCGCACTTTTAATGGCAAGCACAAAAACAAACGCTGCAACCATTTTTGATGAACTCTGCGGCGAAATTGTTGGTAAGCCTCATCATCAATGCAAAGTGTATCACCATGACAAAGTAAGATTTTTTTATCATAAAGTGTGATTAATTGATAATCAGGCAAAAGCTGAACACCTGTATCTTTCGCAAAACGTTCACCAATTAAGAAATCACGGTTGCCGTGCTGAAAATAACATTGCACATCTTGCTCGCTTACAGATTTAATTAAATCTTTAACTTGTTGAATCAATGTAGATTGCTCGTCATCACCAATCCAAAAATCAAAAAGATCACCTAAAATGTAAAGCCGTTCAGCTTGTGGGGCAAGACTCTGCATAAAATTGAAAAAAAGTGCAGTCAATTCAGGCCGATTTTCGCTTAGATGCAAATCAGAAATAAAATAGCTATGTTTCATAAAAATTCCACGATTTTTGTTTAGATTAGCACATATTGATATTGAATTTGCTATACTTTAACGAAATTTTGTATAGGACATCCTCATGTTAAAATTACTTCGAATTTTCCTCGTATTAATCTGCTGTATTCTAATTTGTGTACTGGGTACGATTTATTCTTTTATCCGCTTTAAAAATCCAAGCAACGTAGGCATTGTTGCACGTTGGTTTGGGCGTTTATATCCACTTTTTGGCTTAAAAGTAGAACATCGTATTCCTCAAAATCAAGAGCAGATTGGACGTGCCATTTATATCGGTAATCACCAAAACAATTATGATATGGTGACAATCTCTTATATGGTGCAACCTCGCACAGTAAGTGTGGGTAAAAAAAGTTTAATTTGGATACCCTTCTTCGGCATTCTGTATTGGGTAACAGGCAATATTTTCTTAGATAGAGAAAACCGCACAAAAGCACACAGTACGATGTCGCAGCTCGCACGACGAATTAATGAAGATAATTTATCTATTTGGATGTTCCCAGAAGGCACTCGCAGTCGCGGTCGCGGTTTATTACCCTTTAAAACGGGTGCATTCCATGCGGCAATTTCAGCAGGTGTACCGATTATTCCAGTCGTTTGCTCAACCACGCATAATAAAATTAATTTAAATCGCTGGGATAATGGCAAAGTGATTTGCGAAATAATGGGTCCAATCGATGTTTCAGGCTATACCAAAGACAATGTTCGAGATCTTGCGGCTTATTGTCATGATCTAATGGAAAAACGCATTGCCGAACTTGATGAAGAGATAGCAAAAGGAAACTAAAATGCCACGCCTTTCTCGCCGTCAATTATTAAGAACAGCTGCGATTTCTACCGCACTTTCCACTGTGCCAGCACCATTGTTAGCGGCAAGCCGTGAAAAATTAGTTGTGCCACCACTAATTGAAGTTCGTCACGGTCGCCCGATTGTATTAACAATGCAGGAAATGAATTATCCCCTAGATGGCTCACACAATGTGACAGTATGGGGATTCAACGGTAATTATCTTGGCCCAACCATTAAAATCAAATCAGGTAGCTTTGCTAAACTTAATTATCATAACAATTTGCCACAATCCGTTGCCTTATCTATTCAAGGCTTACAAGCATCGGGTGAACTGTTTGGTGGAGCGGCTAGAATACTAAAAAAAGGCGAGTCCTGGGCACCCATCGTGCCTATTGAACAACCCGCAGCAAGCTGTTGGTATCGTTCCGCAACATTAGCCAACTCAGCCTATCAAACCTATCGTGGTTTAGCTGGAATGTGGTTGATTGAAGATGAACAAAGCCTAAAAGCGAATCTTCCCAATAAATATGGCGTTGATGACATTCCATTGATTTTACAAGATATGGAATTTAATAATGATGGTCTCCAATTATTCAAACAAAATCAACCGCACTTTGTAGGCAATCGCTTATTAGTAAATGGTATTGAAGCACCATATTTAGATGTCGCACGCGGCTGGATTCGTTTACGTTTGCTCAATGCTTCATTAGCTCGTGCTTATGATTTGCGCTTAGATAATGATCAAGAAATACTACTTATTGCACAAGATTTAGGTTTCTTACCACAGGCTAAATCGGTCAAATCTTTGGTTCTCTCGCCAGGAGAACGCGCAGAAATACTGGTTAATATGAATGAAATTGACAACGTATCTCTCATTAGCGGAAGTAAACGTGGCTTGTACGACAAAATGAAAAATATGTTGATCTCAAGCGATGAACTCGCTGATAACACAGTGCTTGAATTACGAGCCCAAGGACAAATATCCGCATTTAACAAACAACCAAACCTCACTTTCGGAACGGATGCGCCAGCAATGTTACAACAAGCCGTTGCACAAACTCGAGAATTTAATATTGATGTCACAAACGGTTTAATTAACCAAAGACGTTTTGACCCACGCAAAGTTGATGTAATAGCCCGAAAAGGAACAATTGAACGCTGGATTTTAAATGCAAATTTACCTGTTGGATTTACTATTCAAGGTGCCAAATTTGTGGTGGAAAGCCAAGGAGAACATCAATTCCAAGCTGAAGAATTAGCTTGGAAAGATACAGTTTGGGTAAAAAACAAAACTCAAATTTTAGTGAAATTTGATCAAGCATCTTCTGGCAACTACCCATTCTTATTTGGGGTATCGAATTTAATGCTAGAAGATATGGGATGTATTAGCGTACTGGTGGTACAATAGCTTTAACTATCCTAAAACACCATGAATTTTAATCATTCATACTTTATTTAAATAATGAAAAATCATTAATATTCGCCGTACTTTCTTTATACGTAAATCCGTATTTACAATGTCCGATGTTCCAAAATAACCGCAACTAATACTTTATCTTTCAATCTATGATAAGTCTGGAGCCCCCAACTGATTTAGGTAAAAGATGGTTAATAGCTGGAAATTTGAGAAAAGGATCCTTAAGGCCAATATACAATCCAAGTTCAAGTAGGTAAGATTGTTTATGCTCCGTTGACATTTAACGTTGTAAAATAAGAAAAACTCGGCTTTTGCTGAGTTTTTTAATTTTATGCACGTAAAGTTATAGAAAAATCTAGATACATCCCATCAACAGTTTATTGAAAAATATTACTAGCCTTGACCTTTTTCCAGTATAATCTGACCAATTTTCTGACAAATTAAAACAAGACGATGAATAAAAAATACGCTTTAAGTTCACTTGCTATTTTGACCGCACTTTATAGCCAACAAAGTTTGGCGGATTTACATGAACAATGTTTAATGGGCGTGCCAAAATTTAGCGGTGAAATCATGACGGGCGATGTGAATTCTCTGCCTGTATATATTGAAGCAGATAATGCAGAAATTAATCAGCCAAATAATGCTACCTATCGAGGTAACGTAGATTTGAAACAAGGCAATCGTCATTTGTTAGCACAATCCGTGCAGGTAAAACAATCAGGCAACCAGCCAACACCTTTACGCATGGCTTATGTCCGCGATGGATTTGATTATAAAGATAATCAGATCAATATGTTGGGTAAAGATGCGGAGTTTAATTTAGATAGTCATGATGGCAATTTAACAAATTCAGAATATGAATTTGTCGGTCGTCAAGGTCGAGGTAAGGCTGATGATATAACATTAAGTAATAATTATCGCGTAATGAAAAGCGCCACCTTTACTTCATGTTTGCAAGGTAATAATACTTGGGCTATAGATGCGTCAGAAATTCGTCAATACGTGAAAGAAGAATATGCTGAAATGTGGCATGCTCGTTTCAAAGTGCATGGTGTTCCTGTCTTTTATACCCCTTACTTACAATTACCCATTGGAGATCGTCGTCGTTCTGGCTTATTGATTCCAAGTGCGGGGACATCTAACCGAGATGGTCTTTGGTATGCACAACCAATTTATTGGAATATCGCACCTAATTACGATCTTACTTTTACCCCGAAATATATGTCTCGCCGTGGTTGGCAAGCAAATGGGGAATTTCGCTATTTAACCCCTATTGGCGAGGGTAAAGTCGCAGGAGAATATTTAGGTAACGATCGTTACTCTGAATATTCTAGTGATAATCGAAAACGTCATTTGTTCTATTGGAATCACAATTCTAGCTTTTTACAAAATTGGCGCTTAAATATTGATTATACCCGAGTAAGCGATAAACGTTATTTCAGTGATTTTGAGTCCGTTTATGGTCGCAGTACTGATGGCTACGCAAACCAATATGCTCGCGTAGCTTATTATCAACAAAATTATAATTTTTCTCTTTCTGCACATCAGTTCCAGATTTTTGATGAAGTGGACATCGGCCCTTATCGTGCAATGCCACAATTAGATTTCAATTACTACAAACATGATTTGGCTAATGGATGGTTAAATTTCAAATTACATTCACAAGCTGTTCGGTTTGATAATGACAGTGAATTAATGCCAACTGCATGGCGTTTCCATGTAGAGCCTAGCCTAAATTCTTTAATGTCAAATAAATACGGCAGTTTGAATATTGAAACTAAACTTTATGCGACTCGCTACGATCAGAAAAAAGGTTCAGGAAAAAATGCAGAGGACGTGCAAAAAACTGTAAATCGAGTTATTCCGCAATTTAAAGTTGATTTACAAAGCGTATTAGCACGCGATACAACGTTCTTAAAAGACTATACACAAACTTTCGAACCGCACGTGCAGTATTTATATCGTCCTTACCGAAATCAAAGCAATATTGGTTCAAAACTTAATAATGAATATTTAGGATTTGGTTACGATTCAGCATTAGTACAGCAAGATTACTATTCTCTATTTCGTGATCGCCGTTATAGTGGTTTAGACCGAATTTCATCGGCAAATCAAATTACCTTGGGTGGCACAACGCGTTTTTATGATATTGGTGGCGAAGAACGCTTTAATTTATCTGCAGGTCAAATTTATTACTTAAGTAATTCTCGTATTGATGAAAACCCAGCAAATAAAACCCCGACTTCCTCATCAGATTGGGCCTTAGAATCTAATTGGAAAATGAGTGATAAATGGCATTGGCGTGGTAGCTATCAATTTGATACTCATACTAACTCAACATCATTAGCGAATACATCACTAGAATATAATCCTGAAAAAAATAATTTAATTCAGTTAAATTATCGATACGCTAACCAGGAATATATTGACCAAAACTTAGGTAAATCAGTTAACGCATATCAACAAGATATCCAACAAGTGGGATTGGTTGTAGGCTGGGAAATTGTGAATAATTGGGCTGTGGTAGGGCGCTATTATCAAGATCTCGCCTTACAGAAACCAGTAGAACAGTATATTGGCGTCCAATATAACAGCTGTTGTTGGGCTGCTGGTATCGGAGCTAGACGCTACGTCACAAGCCACCAAAATCAAAAACATAATGAGGTCGTTTACGATAATAGCATTGGCGTAACCTTAGAATTAAGAGGTTTAGGCACCAATGACCATCAAAGCGGTATTCAAGAAATGCTAGAAAAAGGAAAACTACCTTATATTCGAGCATTTAGTTTAAATTGATTGGTTTACAAAAAAGATACTTAAGAAATTTGATGAAATTAAGCGGAAATACCTACCCCTAGGATTAATATCCAAAGACTTTTCCGTTGAGCATGTAGTTATAAGCTCTATAACTATCTAAAAATTCTAGCATATAGTTTTTATAGTCGGACTTTAGCGCTCTATAACAAAAAAATCGCACCTTTAACAGTGCGATTTTTTCTTATATTAATTTAGGACATTCTGCCGTTTTCTATACCAATAACCTGATCACAAATTGCCATCGTAGACTGGCGATGACTGACGAGAATAATCAATTTCTCAGCTTTAACATCGAGTAATGATTTCAAAATCATCGCTTCGTTTAAGCTATCCAAATTACTGGTCGGTTCATCGAGTAAAATAATCGGTGCATTATGTAAGAATGCACGCGCAATACCGATACGTTGTTTTTCACCATCAGAGAGGTTGCCGCCCAATTCCGTCATTTTCGTTTGATAACCTTCTGGCAAGCTTAAAATGAAATCATGAATTGAGGCTTTCTTTGCTGCTTCCATAATTTCTTCTAATGTTGCATCACGGCGAGCAAGACGAATATTTTCCTCGATGGTTTCGTTGAAAATGTAGGTTTGCTGGGTAATGTATGCCATATTGTCACGCAAGCTACGAGTGTTGATATTCGGTAAAGTTTCGCCGTTAATTTTAATGCTACCTGATTTAGGATCGTAAAAACGCATCAGTAATTTCAACAAGGTACTTTTACCGCTACCGCTTCTGCCGTGAATCCCCAAGATTTCACCTTTTTTCACAGATAAGCTGACATCCAATAAAATCTGTTCTTCGCCATAAGCGAAGTTTACATTCTCGACATCAATGCGAGAAACATCTTTTAAATCGACCGCACTTTCTACATCTTTTAATTCTGGCTCTTCCGCTAATAAACTTAATACTCGCTCACCTGAAGCCAACGTTTGTAACAAGTTGCTTGAAAGGTTACTTAAGGCGATAACTGGCCCGTAGCTCGACATCAATAAAATCACGCCGATTAAAAAGGCAGAAAAATCAATCTTATCTAGGCTAAACAAAATTAAGCCAGTGAATAACATAATGATGTTAAATGCTGATACTGCTACTTCAGTATAAACACGCACTTTTGCTTCTTGGTCTTTAATGCGTTCGAAAGCTGTATCAATTTTTTGACTACGTTGTTGGATTTCTTCTAAACGTTGTTGTGCATAGCCAAAAAGCTGAATTTCTTTCATACCACGCACACTGTCGAGGAAGAAATCATTCATTTCGCCTACCAATTCACGATAGCGTCTGCCATCTTCTCGCGCCAATTTGGTGGTGATAATCGGTAAAATCACGCCAACTGTTAAATAAGCGGCTAATGCCACAAGCACAAACCAGCCTGAAAGATGCGCAAAGACCAACAATAAAATCGCAGAGGTAAAGAACGCAATCATAATTGGTGCAATGGTGTGTGCATAGAATACTTCGAGTAATTCTATATCGTTGGTCACCAATGACACTAATTGTCCTGCTTGTTTATCTTGCAACTTCACAAAAGCTAGGCGACGCAAAGAAGAAAACACTTTGTCACGCAATAATGCCAGTAATTTAAAAGCAATATAGTGCCCAGACATTTGCTCTAAATAACGCAACGCGCCACGAGCCACCGCCAATACGATAAGTGCGGTCAAAATTCCAGAAAAAGTTAAATGGGTGTCAAAGTTAAGAAGATTCACTAACCCCATCGCACCCAGCACCATAATAAAGATGGCAGCCAGGAAACCGAGCGTTCCCATGGTGATGGTAAACGCCATAATGTGCGCAAGTGGAGTCACTAATTTCAATAAATGCCCCATCACAACAAAACCATTTTTACGCATTTGCCACCTCTCTAATTTGTTCTAAATCTTTTTGTTGTTGGAACATTTCTGCATACGCACCTTGTTTTGCCATTAAGGTTTCGTGTGTGCCTTGCTCAATCAATTTGCCTTGGTCAAGTACGTTAATACAGTCCGCATTTACCGCATTTGCCAAGCGGTGAGAAATCATCACAATGGTTTTTTGTTGTTTAAATTGTTGAATGAACTGCAGAATAATTTCTTCGCTTTCCACATCAATGTTACTGGTCGCTTCATCAAAAATATAAAGCTCGGCATTGTGTAATAAAGCACGCGCTAAGGCTAAACGTTGAATCTGACCGCCTGATAAATTTGCGCCACGGCTTAATAGCGGCATATCTAACCCGCCATTTTCGCGTACAAATTGGGCAAGATTTACTTGTTCTAAACACGCATAAATTTGCTCGTCTGTGGCATCAATTTTCGCCATCGTCATATTTTCACGCAGCGAACCTTTAAACACGTAGCTGCTATGGCTCACCAACGATACTTTTTGATAGAAAGAAGTGCGGTCAATTTCTGAGGCGTTTTGTCCATTAAACAAAATCTCACCTTGTTGCGCTTTATTAAAGCCCATCAACAACGAAACTAAGGTTGATTTGCCGCAACCACTTTTACCCACAAATACAGAAAGTTGGTTTGGTTGAATCGTTAAAGTTAAACCTTGAATTGCTGGTTTTTCTGCAGAGTACGCAAAATGTAGATCTTTAATTTCCACTTGAACGTTATTTTTTGCTTCAAAATCCACCGCACTTTGTTGGTTTTCCACTGGCGTATCAAGCAATGTGAAAATCTTATCCGAAGCTGCTTTACCATTCATCGCCACATGGAAGAATGAACCCAGCAAACGAAGCGGAATAAAAAACTCAGAGGAAAGTAGAATAAATAAAATCACGCCTAACACGCTGAGTTGTGCATCTTGGAATTGCAATAGTGCGGTTAAAATCCCGATTGCTGCGCCACCATAAGCGAGCAAATCCATCAGTGATACCGAGTTAAGTTGCATAGTAAGCACTTTCATGGTGATTTTGCGGAAATGCTCTGCTTCTTCATCCATTGCTTTCGCTTTATAAGCATCATCTTGATAGATTTTTAACGTGATTAAACCTTGTAGGTTATCTAAAAAGCTGCTGCCTAATCCCACATAAATGGACCAATATTTTGCCAAAAGTTTTTTCGCAATTTTATTCACCGCAATAATCGACATCGGAATAAGCGGCACGCAAATTAATAAAATAATGGCTGTTTTAAAGCTGAAAAAGATCAGGAAGGCAAAGAGAGTAAGTGGAGCAAGCAAGCTATAAAAAAGCTGCGGCAAATAACGCCCAAAGTAGATTTCAAGCTGTTCTACACCTTCTGATGCCACTTGGATAATGCTTGAAGTGGATTGTTGATTCACTTGATTAAGTGGCATAGAAGCCAATTTACGATAGATAAGGCTACGCAATTCATGCTTCACTTTTGTGCTGGCAAAATAAGACGCCTGCACCGATTTTTTACCGGCAAAAGCACGTAATGCCAATGCCGCAATTAAAATCACACCTAAACCCACCGCACCTGACATCGTCAACTCTTTAAAATAAGCGGCTTGTAAAATATAAGAAAACACGACGGCACTAATAATCCCGCCAACTAACGCCACCCAATTCCACAACACAGTGACACCAATCCATTTTTTACTATCGGCCACCGTGTTAATTAGGCGTTTATCTATCATCATAATGATTACTCCTAAAAAGAAGTACGCAATCAATGCGCACTTTTCATTTAATGGTGAAAATTAAAACGATTGCGTATGCTTTCTAACATGAACAATCGATGGCTTGCATTATAGAGAACAAGCGCATTTAAATATAGAGCATAATGAGAATAATTTTTATTGTTTGATATTGATCAAAAACAAAATTTTCTGATTGTGAGAAAATACTTTTCCTTGTAATATATTTGAGAATTATTATTATTTACTTTCCCATGGAGTTAAACATGACCAATTTTAGATTAAATCTGCTTGCATATTCCGTTATGCTTGGACTGACAGCAGGAGCTGTTTACGCCAACGAGCTTGAACAATTGCAGGAAATTAATGTTTCAGGGAATACAGAAACAATAAATGTGAAAGAAAAAAAAGTTGGTGAAACCCAAATTACAGCTAAGAAACTTTCTAAGCAACAGGCTTCAGATTCTCGAGATTTGGTACGTTATGAAACTGGTATTAGTGTTGTTGAAACAGGAAGAACTGGAGCAAGCGGTTATGCGGTTCGAGGAGTTGATGAAAACCGTGTAGGTATTATGGTAGATGGACTTCGTCAAGCTGAAACTTTAAGTTCACAAGCATTTAAAGAGCTATTTGAAGGCTATGGAAATTTTAATAATACTCGTAATGATATAGAAATAGAGAATGTTAAAACAGCGACTATTACCAAAGGTGCTGACTCTTTAAAATCAGGTAGTGGGGCATTGGGTGGTTCGGTTATCTTTGATACAAAAGATGCTAGAGATTATCTAATAGGAAAAGATCATTACTTTAGTGTTAAACGTTCTACTCAAAGTATGAATAGTCAAGATACGATGTCTCTTACTGCTGCTGGCCGATATAAAGGGTTTGATGCGTTAATTGTTCATACTGAGCGTAATAGCAATGAAATGAAGAATTATGGTTATGAAAGTTATGACGATAAGGTTGTTGGAATTAAAAGAGAAAAAACAGATCCTTATTCCATTTCCCGTAATAGTACGTTAGTGAAATTAGGGTTTGAACCAACAGAAAATCATCGATTTAGTGTAGCTGTTGATAAATCAACATTAAAAACTGATGGACAAGATTTATCTTATTCATTACGTCCTAGTTCTTATGTCAATACTGAAACCAGTCAAGGAGAACGTTTTATTCACGATAAATCTAAACGGGAAAATATCCAATTTTCTTATGAAAACTTTACACAAACTCCATTTTGGGATCACTTTAAACTAACTTATTCCTCTCAAAAAATTAAAAATAAAGCTCGTAGTGATGAATATTGCGCATCAGCTAATTGTGCTGGAGTGCTAAATCCGCAAGGATTACATTTAGATGATTCAAATGGTGTATATAAGATTTTAGATAAAGATAACAAAGAACTCACTGGAGAATATGATTGGGGCACAACATATAAAAACTCTAGAAATGAAGATGTTACTAATGATATTTTTGAGCGCCCTGTAGAGTCTTTATCAATAGATTGTGATAAGTTAGATTGCAATAAGAAATTTAGAGTGTTCTCTGCAAATAAATTAGATGGAGAGTATGGTTATACTGAAAATTATAAATTTGAAGATAGAAGAATTAATATTAAAACTCTACCTAATGGTAAAAAATATGGTCAACTTGAATTAGCTTCAAGACCTAGCCCTTTTGACTCAACCCTAACACAATATGAAGAAGCCTTTTATTTGCTTCCTAAATCTGCAGGATATAGTAGAAATGATTACAATGATCGTGATTTAAATACAAATACAAAACAATTTAACTTTGACTTTGATAAATCTTTTTCTGTAATAAAAACGGATCATGCTTTACGATATGGTGGATTATACTCAGAAACAGAAAAAAGCATGGTTAATCTTCAGGGTTACAAAGGTGGAAATGTTCAATGGTGGGCTGATGACTTTATTTGTAATAAATTAGAGAATGGAATAAGAACACCCTCTCCTCAATATTATCCTATCAGTGATTGTACGGGAGCCTTAAAGGAAAGTAATTTAGGTAAAACAAGTTACTTGATCCCAGTTAAAACTAAAAACCATGCATTTTATTTAGGTGATAATTTTACAGTAACAAATTGGCTTGGTTTTGATTTAAATTATAGATATGACAATGTCAGACATTTACCGCATTATCGCTTAGGACAAGATCCTGAAATTCCACGTGGATTATTAGCTGGTACAATGATCCCTATTCCAGATAGTGCATTAACTGGAGGCAATGGTTGGTATAATTATAATCATGCCGATTATATAAAAAATGTACAAGACAATTTAAATGCAATTCAAAAATCAACAGCATTTAAGCACCATTCCTATAATTTAGGATTAAACTTGGATCCAACAGATTGGTTAAGAATACAGTTTAAATATTCTAATGGTTTTAGAGCGCCAACGCCTGATGAAATGTATATAACATTTAAACATCCTCAATTTTCACTTTTACCAAATACTAATTTAAAAGAAGAAAAAGCTAAAACAAAAGAAATCGCCTTTACTTTTTATAGAGAACGTAGTTATTTCACTACTAATTTATTCCAAACCGATTATAAGAATTTTATTGATTTGGCATATTTAGGTGAACGTCCAATTGATCAAAGTAAATCGTCTTATTATCCATTCTATCAGAGTTTGAATCGTGATAAGGCAAAAGTAAACGGAATCGAAATTTCTACTCATCTAGAAATAGGGGACCTTATTGAAAAATTAGAAGGATTCCATTTGGGTTATAAATTGACTTATCAAAAAGGTCGAATAAAAGATGGTAAACCATTAGAGGGATATAAAAATTTATTAGAACATAACCCTAAATATATGAATATGGCCTTGCAAGACCAGCCAATGAACGCTTTGCAACCGACCACATCCGTATACAATTTAGGTTATGATTCACCTAATAAAATATGGGGATTAGATTTTTATATTACCGACGTTTCAGCTAAAAAGGCAAAAGACAGCTTTAACCCTCAATGGCATAGCATGATTGAACGTCAAGCAGAAAATATTAATACTGGTGCAATTGAAACAGTGCCAGCAAAAACAGTAAATGGTAACGAAAAAGTTATTGACAGAAGAGCATTATGGCGTAATAAACATTACACAGTGATAGATGCCATTGCTTACTGGAAACCAATTAAAAACCTTACATTTACAGCTGGTGTTTATAATTTAACAAATCAAAAATATCTTACTTGGGAATCTGCCCGATCCATTAGAACTATCGGTACAATCAATCGAATAGATACTGAAACAGGTATAGGCTTAAATCGTTTTTACGCACCAGGTAGAAATTATAGAGCATCTATTCAATTAGAATTTTAGATGTACTCTTATCTAAACCGCACATAATAATAGTAGTGATAGTAAATGTGCGGTTAATTTAAATACATAATTTAATTTACATGTCATCTTTAACGAGGGAAAAAATGACCAATCTTAGATTAAATCTGCTTGCGTATTCCGTTATGCTTGGGCTAACGGCAAGTGTTGCTTATGCTGATGAACCAACTCAACAGCAACTTGAGGAAATTAATGTATCTGGTTCTACCGAACATAGTGATACGAAAACACCTCCAAAAATTGCCGAAACTGTGAAAACAGCTAAAAAATTAGAAAAAGAACAAGCGCAAGATGTTAAAGATCTCGTGCGTTATGAAACAGGAATTACTGTCGTAGAAGCAGGACGCTTTGGAAATAGTGGCTTTGCAGTTCGAGGAGTGGAAGAAAACCGTGTAGCAGTTCAAATAGATGGACTGCATCAAGCAGAAACCATCTCTTCACAAGGGTTTAAAGAATTATTTGAAGGATATGGAAATTTTAATAATACGCGTAATAGCGCAGAAATAGAAACGCTAAAACAAGTTACAATTCGAAAAGGAGCTGATTCTTTAAAATCTGGTAGTGGCGCATTAGGTGGTTCTGTTAGTTTTGATACAAAAGATGCTAGAGATTATTTACTTAACAAAAATTACTACGCTTCCTATAAAAGAGGCTATAACACAGCAGATAACCAAAATCTTCAAACGCTCACTCTTGCTGGGCGTTATAAGTATTTTGATGCAATTGCTGTAATTACATCACGTAAAGGTCATGAATTAGAAAACTATGGTTATAAAAATTATAACGATAAAATTCAAGGAAAAACGAGAGAAAAAGCAGATCCTTATAGAAGAACCCAAGATAGTGCACTTTTAAAAATTGGTTTCCAACCAACAGAAAATCACCGTTTCTCAGTTGTTGCAGATTTATATAAACAAACTTCTAAAGGTCATGATTTTTCTTATACTCTAAAACCAAATACACAGTACATGACATATGATGAAGAAGAATTACGTCATACTAACGATAAAGTAGAACGTAAAAATATCGCTTTTGTTTATGAGAATTTTACTGAAACACCATTTTGGGATACATTAAAAATCACCTATTCCCACCAAAAAATTACTACAAGCGCAAGAACAGACGATTATTGCGATGGGAATGATAAATGTGCATTATCGAGTAATTTGCTTGGAATGAAATACAATCAGGATAATCAACTTGTTGGGAAGGATGGTAATTCTGTAAAATATAAAGATATTGATAAAGAGATAAAAGAGACAGGAGTGGCAGGATCAGCAGAACTAACTAAACCAGGAAAATGGGCATGGCAAAAAGTAGATTGGGATGCTGTTCGAGCAAAACATCCAGGTAAGACAGTCTATGGATATTGTATTGATGATGAAATGGATAAGTGTACTTACGAGGTAAAAACTCTTCAAAAAGAAAATACTTTTGAAATCAATGGTAAAAAATACGATCTTTTATCTGAAGCAGATAAAAACGTTATCTCTGATGAACAAAGATTGCCGACTAACATCAGCTATCTTTTTAGCTGTGATGGATTAAATTGCGATAAAAAAACAATTCAAGGATTTAACAAAAATGGAACTACTGTAGATATTCCTTTTGATGTGATTGAAAAAAATGGCAAAAAATATGCCAAAACAGAAGTTACAGCTAATGATCAGCGATCTGGTCCATACCTATTTATGCCAAATCAAAAGGGTTATCAGGCGAATCTTTGGTCGCAACGTGACTTAACAAGTGAAACCAAACAAATTAACCTTGACTTAACAAAACATCTAGAGTTAGGTAAAACACAGCACGATTTGTCTTATGGTGGTCTGTGGTCTGAAATGAAAAAATCAATGACCAATCTAGCTGGAGATGCCCCTCTAAATGTAAAATGGTGGGCTCAATATCCACATAATTGTGATATCTTTTTAGCTCCTTCTACAACAGGTGCTAAACCAACGTTAAATCCAGAACGGACGAGTACATTATGTAATAATGTCAATGTGTTCTCTTTCCTAATTCCAGTGAAAACGAAAACAGGCGCGTTATATTTTATTAATGATTTCCGTGTGAATAACTATATCGCTTTTAATTTAGGTTATCGTTATGATCGAGTGAAATATGAACCAGAATATATTCCTGGAAAAACACCAAAAATCCCTGATGATATGGTGACAAATCTTTATATCACCACACCAGAATTTAATGCAAGTCAAGCAGATTCAGATGCTGATGAATTATTAAAAAAAGAAGCCAATGCTGCAGCAAATATTAAAGAAATTGCACAACCGAAAAAATTTTCTGCAAGTTCCTACTCTTTTGGTACAACACTTGATCCGTTAAATTGGTTACGTTTACAGGCAAAATATAGTAAGGGATTCCGAGCACCAACAAGTGATGAAATCTACTTTACATTTAAACATCCAGATTTTTCTATTCGACCAAATAGAGATCTTCAACCAGAAACAGCAAAAACCAAAGAGTTATCTTTAACTGTGCATAATCACATGGGATATATTACAACTTCTGTTTTTGATACTCGATATCAAAACTTTATTGATTTATCCTATCAAGGGAGTCGTGACGTTCATGGGCACTCAAAACTAATACCATTTCATTTTTATCAAAATGTAAATAGACCAAATGCTAAAGTAACTGGTTTTGAAATTGCTTCACAAATATCCTTAGGAAATATTACTAAATTATTCAATGGTTTCAGTTTAAGCTATAAATACACCTATCAAAAAGGCAGAATAAATGGCAATATACCAATGAATGCAATTCAGCCTAGAACAGCTGTTTATGGAGTAAGTTATGTTCATCCTGATGATAAATATGGTCTAGATCTTTATATCTCTCATGCATCAGCTAAAAATACAGAAGATACTTATAATATGTTCTATAAAGAAGAAGGTAAAAAAGAAACTACAATCAAATGGAGAAGTGAATCTTATACAACCATTGATTTGTTAGGATATATCAAACCAATTAAAAATCTTACTTTAAGAGCTGGTGTGTATAACTTAACTAATAGAAAATATATTACTTGGGATTCTGCTAGATCAATTAGACCATTTGGTACAAGTAATATGATTAATCAAGATACAGGCTTAGGTATCAATCGTTTCTATGCCCCAGGTAGAAACTATAGAATGTCAGTTCAATTTGAATTCTAATTGTATCTAAAAGCACAAAAGTGCAGAGAAAATAATCTGCACCTCAAACGTTGGACTAAATTACCAATAATTGAGGTGCAGATTTTATTATAGCCAGACAGTATAGCTATAAAAATATTCGCTAATGAAATAATGGAAAGTTTCTTTGAACCATTAAAAACGGGATGTTTTATGGCTGGCTATTTAACCGTAGAGAGAAGATAGTTGATGTAGTAAGGGATTATTTGGTGGAGGGAATTGTCGATGAATTCAACTGCATTAACGTCATTTACCGAACCACCATATTGAATGATCACTTGATCTGCTACAGCTTGTGATTTTGCTGCGATGTGGCCACGGATAAATGCATGAACAGCTTGTACTTGTGCTGGGGTCGCAGATTTACCAGTACCGATCGCCCAGATTGGTTCGTATGCGATCACTGCACCTTTGAATGCTTCAACACCTAATGTGTTGATTACTGCATCAATTTGACGCGCGCACACTTCTTCTGTTTTGCCAGCTTCGTTTTCAGCTTCAGTTTCACCGATACATAATACTGGTACTAAACCAGCTTCTTTTAATGCACCAAATTTTTTCGCTACGAATTCGTCGCTTTCTTTATGATAAGTGCGGCGTTCAGAATGGCCAATAATGATATATTTTGCATCAAGATCTTTGGGGCTGACGTAGATTAGCCCTAAATACCACACCATTTTCTCAATATTTTAAGCTGTTCTTTTGGTGCTCCAAAGTTAAACCTAAATTCACATTCCTTCAAGAATAAAGGAAAGTTTTTTCGGTCAATTCCATTATATTTTCGAAGGATTCTCTTCGCCTGACTCCAGAAATTTTTTATTCCATTTATGTGGTTTTGTTTCACCGCAAATAGTTCGGAATGATTGATTCGTTCGTGGTGAAATTTGCTCACATCAAGGGCATCATAGAGTCGATAAGTATCGGTATAAACCCAGCTATCAGGCTTAATTTTTCTCACAATAACAGGCATTAATGTCCCTGTTTTGGTATTTTCTACCACTACTGCAAATACTTTTCCTTGTCGCTTTAACAAACCGAATACGGCAACTTTTCCTGCTGCACCTCGACTCGTTTTCCTTTACGATGACCGCCAAAATATCTTTCATCAAGCTCAATTTGACCATCAAAAACCTCATCGGCTTCAAGGGCTAAATGATAGCTAATGACTTCACGAATTTTTCGGTAAAACAAAATCGCTGAATTGGCTTGGATACCGAGTAAATCAGCCGCTGCTCGGGCTGTCACTTCTAATACAAAAAATTCAAGGAGCTTATTTTGTATAGATTTCTTTAATTTATAATGAGTTATCTTCATTTTTATAGACTAACACACTTGCTAATCTACGTCAGCCCCTTAATTTTATACAGTAGAGAAGAGATACTTGATACAGTAAGAGATTATTTAGATTACTGTAATCATCGATGAATTTAACTGAAATAAAAGGACTGACGACAATATAATATAGTCGTCAGTCTTTAAGTGAATAAGCTAGTTTTTAGAATCAGTTCAAAACTCTAATTAATTTTACTTATTAAGCTTTACCCAACTTTTCTTTCAAAAAATTGAGCAACTGATCTTTACCAATCATTTCTTTTTCACCGGTACGGCGGTTCTTATATTCAATTTCACCGTTCTCTAAGTTTTTCTCACCGATTACAATCATATACGGCACACCGATAAGTTCCATGTCTGCAAACATCACGCCTGGGCGTTCTTTACGATCATCAAAAATCACATCTACGCCTTGTGATTGTAAAGTGCGGTAAAGTTCTTCAGCATATTTTTGCACGGTTTCAGATTTGTGCATGTTCATTGGCACAATCGCTACAGTAAATGGTGCAATTTCATCTGAAGGCCAAATAATACCGCGATCATCATGATGCTGTTCAATCGCTGAAGCTACCACGCGAGTTACGCCGATGCCGTAGCAACCCATTGTCATCACAAGAGGTTTACCATCTTCGCCTTGAACGGTCGCTTTCATTGCTTCAGAGTATTTTTTACCAAGTTGGAAAATATGTCCCACTTCAATACCACGTTTAATTTGAAGCGTGCCTTTACCATCTGGACTTGGATCACCTTCTACTACGTTACGTAAATCAAATACTTCTGGCATTGCTACATCGCGTTCCCAGTTCACATTGAAATAATGTTTTCCATCGATATTCGCGCCACAACTAAAATCAGACATTAACGCCACAGTGCGGTCAATAATTGCAGGAATATTTAAATTCACAGGGCCTAATGCCCCCACACCCGCACCAATTTTCGCTTTGATATCAGCTTCATCTGCAAACTCAAGAGGAACTGCCACTAATGGGTGTTTTTGTGCTTTAATTTCATTTAATTCATGATCACCACGAATAATTAAAGCAACAAGCGGTTGATTTTCGTCTGCACCTTTCACAATCAACGTTTTCACGGTTTTCTCAATCGGTAAATTGAATTGTTCTACTAACTCCGCAATGGTTTTCGCATTTGGCGTATCAACCAATGTCATTTCTGCGGTTGGCGCTTGACGCTCACCGATAGCTACAGCTTCAGCAAGCTCAATATTCGCGGCAAAATCCGATTCTGTTGAGAATACAACATCATCTTCACCACTTGAAGCCAACACTTGGAATTCATGAGACGCAGAACCACCAATAGACCCTGTATCCGCTTGTACCGCACGGAAATCTAAGCCTAAACGGTTAAAAATGTTACTGTACACTTGATACATCACATCATAGGTTTCTTGCAAACTTTCTTGTGTCGTGTGAAATGAGTACGCATCTTTCATAATAAATTCACGCGAACGCATTACACCAAAACGAGGACGCACTTCATCACGGAATTTAGTTTGAATTTGGTATAAATTAAGTGGAAGTTGTTTGTATGAAGAAACTTCTCGACGCACTAAATCTGTAATCACTTCTTCGTGAGTTGGCCCAAGTACAAAGTTACGGTTTCCGCGGTCTTCAAAACGAAGGAGCTCAGGGCCATATTGCTCCCAACGACCAGACTCTTCCCATAATTCCGCCGGTTGCACAACAGGCATCAACACCTCGATAGCGCCGCCTTTATTCATTTCTTCGCGAATAATCTTCTCTACTTTTTTCAATACGCGAATACCCGTCGGCAACCAGTTATATAAACCTGATGCCATTGGGCGAATCATACCTGCACGGAGCATTAACTGGTGGCTCACCACTTGAGCATCATTTGGTGTTTCTTTAAGGGTGGAGAATAAATATTGACTTGTACGCATTGTTTAACCTTAGATTCTAAGAACTGAAAAAATTGGCGCAAGTATAACAAAAAGTGCGGTGATTTTTAACCGAACTTTCGATACCTACTGATTATTTTGCGCTTTCGCCAAAATTGCTTTATGTTCCTGAATCAATACCATAAAAGGCTGGCAAAACCGCTCTAATTTGATAGAGCCCACGCCATTAATTTGCAACATTTCAATATTGCTTGTTGGCATATACTGAGCCATTTCTTGCAAAGTCGCATCATTAAAGACAATGTACGGTGGAATATTTTCTTTATCGGCAATTTGTTTGCGTAAGAAGCGCAGGCGTGCAAATAAATCCTTATCGTAATTTGCAACACTTTGGCGTTGTGGATTATGGGCAATCTTACTGATTGCAGAAATACGAGGCATTGCCAGTTCTAATGGTTCTTCACCTTTCAAAATCGCTTTTGCGCTTTCAGTAAGTTGCAACGTTGGATTTAATTCACCAATGACCTGTTGCACAAAACCCAAATGAATAAGCTGACGAATGACAGACTGCCAATGCTCTTTGCTTTTATCTTTTCCAATGCCATACACTGAAAGTTTATCATGTTGGCGTTCAATAATTTTCTGATTGTGCATTCCACGCAACACCGCAATCACATAATGTGCACCGAAACATTGCCCCACTCGATAAATAGTAGACATTACTTTTTGGGCATCGACTAATCCATCATATTTTTTAGGAGGATCAAGGCAAATATCACAGTTATTGCATGGTGTTTGTCGATGCTCACCAAAATAATTGAGAAGAACTAAACGGCGACAAGTCTGGCTTTCTGCAAATTCACCAATAGCTTCTAATTTATGCTGCTCAATCTGACGCTGTGGAGTTTCTGGTTTTTCTAAGAGAATTTTTTGTAACCAAGCGTAATCCGCAGGCTCATAAAACAAAACGGCCTCTGCAGGTAAATCATCACGTCCTGCTCGCCCCGTTTCCTGATAGTAGGATTCAATGCTGCGAGGTAAATCAAAATGGGCAACAAACCGCACATTGGATTTATTAATCCCCATTCCAAAAGCAATGGTTGCGACGACTACTTGAACATTATCACGCTGAAAATCCTGTTGCACGCACTCACGCACTGCTGTTTCCATTCCCGCGTGGTAAGCAGCAGCAGAGACGCCTTTATTGCGTAAACTTTCCGCAATTCGTTCAACCTTGTTTCGGCTGTTGCAATAAATAATCCCACTCTTGCCCTTTTGGGCCAACACAAAACGTATCAGTTGCTCCATTGGTTTATATTTTTCTTCCAAAGTATAACGAATGTTTGGTCGATCAAAACTACCAATATATTTATGCGGATTTTCCAGATTGAGGTGAGTCAAAATATCTTGGCGAGTCGCATAATCGGCTGTCGCGGTGAGCGCCATAATCGGCGCATGAGGGAAACTAGCTTTTAAACCACCAAGCTGGGTATATTCAGGGCGAAAATCATGCCCCCATTGAGAAATGCAGTGTGCTTCATCAATCGCAATAAAGCTGACTTTACTATAAGAAATAAGTTGAAAGAAACTGTTCGTCATCACTTTTTCTGGCGACACATAAAGCAGTTTAAGTTGCCCAGAAATCAGTTTATTTTGAACTTGTTGCTGCTGTTCTAAAGTCTGACTAGAATTAAGAAAATCTGCCTCAATTCCATTAGCTTGCAGCTGATCCACTTGATCTTTCATCAAGGAAATCAGCGGAGAAATCACTAAAGTTAAACCATCAAAACACAGCGCTGGAATTTGATAACAAAGCGATTTGCCATTCCCTGTTGCCATTACCACCAAAGCATCTTGTCCGTTTAAAGCGGCATGGATGACTTCTTCCTGCCCTTTACGGAAAGATTGATAACCGAAAACCGATTTCAAAACAGAAAGTGCGGTCGGTTTTTCTATTATTTTTGGTGATAAATGAGAATCAAGCATCTTAGAACTGCACGTTCTCGCCATGTGCAGCACAAGCTTCGACTAAACAATCCCAAAAACGCTTTCCGTCATTAGAAACCCAGTCGCCATTTTTAAAAGCAAAATGAAAACCACCTAATTTACTCGCAATCCAAAGCTCAAGTAATGGTTCTTGCTTGTTAATCACTATTTGTGTGCGATTATCAAAAGTGATTGTAAATACCGAACCTTGCGTTTCACAATCTACATCCGCACCTTGCGCTTCTAATTCTTCTTCAATTTTTTGCCAAACTTGTTCAATATTTTGGTGAAATTCTGCAATATTCATAAAATGTTCCTGTTTAAATCTGATAGAATGCGGCAAATTATAAAGCCTTTCTTAAGCTTGTGAAAGGCGGATTTACCGATAAGTAAGAGAGAGAAAAATGAAAAAACTACTATCAATTTTAGTGCTTAGTGCAATTTGCATTCTAGCAACAGGATGCGGCGTAAAAGGTCCTTTATATTTCCCAGAAAAAGAACAAGCACAGCAAACCAAATAAGCGATTATCCAATTACAATCCCAAAATAAAAAACAGGAACACAACATGAATTTCTTCCAATATAAAAATAATAAGCTTTATGCTGAAGATATTCCGGTTCAACAACTTGCTGAACAATTCGGTACACCTCTTTATGTATATTCTCGCGCAACACTTGAACGCCATTGGCATGCTTTTGACTCAGCCTTAGGTAAGCGTCCTCACTTAATTTGCTTTGCCGTAAAATCTTGCTCGAATATCGGCGTATTAAATATCATGGCAAAACTGGGTTCTGGTTTCGATATTGTCTCACAAGGAGAACTTGAGCGTGTACTTGCCGCGGGTGGCGATGCATCAAAAGTAGTTTTTTCGGGTGTAGCTAAATCCCGAGAAGAAATTATACGGGCACTAGAGGTTGGAATTCGTTGCTTTAATGTGGAATCAGTTTCTGAACTCAAATACATTAACCAAATTGCAGGCGAGATGGGGAAAATAGCACCAATTTCTTTGCGTGTGAATCCAGATGTTGATGCGCATACACACCCTTATATCTCAACAGGATTAAAAGAAAATAAATTTGGTGTAAGCGTAAATGAAGCTCGAGAGGTATATAAATTAGCCTCAACGCTGCCAAACATAAAAATAACAGGGATGGATTGCCACATAGGCTCGCAGCTCACTGAATTACAACCATTCTTAGATGCAACAGATCGCTTAATTATCCTAATGGAACAATTAAAAGAGGATGGGATTAAATTAAAACATCTCGATCTAGGCGGTGGTTTAGGCGTGACTTATACGGATGAAATGCCTCCGCATCCAAGCGATTACGCAAATGCGTTATTAGAAAAACTAAAAGATTATTCCGAACTTGAAATTATTCTTGAACCAGGCAGAGCAATTTCTGCAAATGCAGGAATTTTAGTAGCAAAAGTACAATACCTAAAAAATAATGAAAGTCGTAATTTCGCCATTACCGACACAGGAATGAACGATATGATCCGCCCTGCATTGTATGAGGCTTATATGAATATCGTAGAAATTGACCGCACTTTAGTAAGAGAAAAAGCCATTTATGATGTTGTCGGGCCAGTTTGTGAAACGTCAGATTTCTTAGGCAAACAACGAGAACTTTCTATTGCTGAAGGTGATTATATAGCTCAATGCTCAGCAGGCGCCTATGGAGCAAGCATGTCATCAAACTATAACTCAAGACCTCGTACTGCAGAAGTTCTAGTAGATGGAGATAAATCCTATTTAATTCGTCGTCGAGAAACCTTACAAGAACTTTGGGCATTAGAGTCGACCATTTAATCTTTCTTATCCTAAAAGAGCGGTAAAAAAATTATCTATTTTTCTACCGCTCTTTTTCCATCCATCAATAAACTTATCTCAAACGGTAAGTTTGTGAGATAAATCAAATTTTTTTCTATTCTAGATTGGCATAGAATTGAATTCTTTATAGAATACTACGTTTTTTAAAGTGGACTTTTTCCACTAAAGGGGAAATTATGCAAGAAAAACTAAAGGTTTTATTGATTGACGACCATCCGTTAATGCGTCGTGGCATTAAACAACTTGTAGAATTAGACGATAATTTTGAAGTAGTGGCTGACGTAGGCAGCGGCACAGAAGGGATTTCTGTGGCATTACAAACATCACCTGATGTGATCATTTTAGATCTCAACATGAAAGGACTTTCTGGGTTAGATACACTCAAAGGATTACGCTCAGAAGGTGTTGATGCACGAATCTTAATTTTAACAGTGTCTGATGCAAAAAATGATATTTATACTTTGATTGATGCAGGTGCAGATGGTTACTTGCTAAAGGATACGGAACCAGATACGTTGCTAGACCAAATAAAGCGCATTGCACAAGGTGAAGTCATTCTGAGCGATTCTATTAAAAATTTACTGTTAGAACGTACTCATGAAGAAAATCCATTAGACAGCCTAACTGATCGTGAAATGGGCGTACTTCGTCAAATTGCGACAGGTCTATCAAATAAACAAATTGCAGCACAACTGTTTATTTCAGAAGAAACCGTGAAAGTACATATCCGTAATTTATTGCGCAAATTAAATGTACATTCTCGCGTTGCTGCAACGGTATTATTTTTTGAACAAAATCGTTAACAAAAATAATCATAAAAAATGCGCTAGGATGAACTTAGCGCATTTTTCTTTACAGTCACACTATTTACATTAATTCAATAGATTTAATATCTTCTAATAATATATACAATTCTTTTTTAATATCTTGTTCAAATTGTACTTCTGCACTTTCTCGATCTAAATCTAGACGCATTCTTTCTCTTTTATCAAGCAATTTACGAGCATCATGTGTAGGCATATCACGCACAACTTCATATAAGTTAGCCATCGCAGGATAAGCAGATAAATTCTTACCAAAAGGCCTTAATAGAATTGTAAGACGGAGCACTCCCTCTGAAGTATTACATTCTCCAGATTGCATTGCTCGAGCAATAACATCAATGCTTTCTTTTAATCGTATAGTGCGCTGACGCTTGGCTTTATTAATCAATTTCTTTTGGATTTTTAACTGTTTTAATAAATATATTGCATATAAACTCAATCCAATCACCAAGAAAAATGCAACTACAATAAATAGCCAAATCATAACTTATCTAAATTGGTTAATATCAATACGCTCGAAAGTTCGGTATAAATCATCTTCACTTTCATCTTCGTCTTCAATGCCAAGTTCTTCCATTAATTCAGAAATTCTATCTAAGCATTCATCTACAAATTGTTGATCTGCTTTACTAATAGTTTTACCTTCATCTAAAGCATCCAATAATTCATTAAGAATTTCATTATTTTCCAGATTTTCAAGCTCTTTCATTGGATCTTGTTTTTTCACCTGTTTTATTACAGGAATTAATTGACCTTTTTCAGGCTTATTAATAAATTCAACAACCAACTGTATCTTTTTCTTACTACCGATTTTTGGATCTCTAATTTCATTTTGAAGTTTATTCGATTTTTCTTCAACCGCACTATGACGAGATCCTGAAGCTAAACCTTTGTGCTTACGTTTTTTCTTATCTTCACGAGCTTTAGCGTCCAATTCATAACGTGTAAGCTTTTTACCAGAGCGTGCCTTTGTTATATCTATTTTTTTATCTGCTTTTCGAATTGGCATAATATCGGTAATTCGACGTGTTTTTTTCTTACGAGCCATAAGGTATCCTTCCAAAAATTTTGCGGATTGTATCACTAATGCGTATTTTTCTCACTAATAAATATAAACTTTATCTAAACTGATTTTGTTAAACCAAAAAACAAAAACCCCATATCTTTCGACACGGGGTTCTTCTTTTTTATTTAATTTAACTTAGATAAGTATTTGGTAACCTGGCGGTGCCCTACTCTCACATGGGGAAGCCCCACACTACCATCGGCATTACAGCGTTTCACTTCTGAGTTCGGTATGGTGTCAGGTGGTTCCACCGCACTATCGCCGCCAGGATAATTCTTTGATAACGTTTATTTTAAATTCTATCTATGTTCTTCATTGGCCACAAGCTGAACGTTTAGTTAATTTCTTTTTCTTTCACTCTGTTTTCCAAAAACACTTGAGCGTTGTATAGTTAAGCCTCTCGGGCAATTAGTATGCGTTAGCTCAATGTATCACTACACTTACACACCGCACCTATCTACGTCTTAGTCTTAAACAACCCTTACAGATTTATAATCTGGGAGAACTCATCTCTTGGCAAGTTTCGTGCTTAGATGCTTTCAGCACTTATCTCTTCCGCACTTAGCTACCCGGCAATGCGTCTGGCGACACAACCGGAACACCAGTGGTGCGTCCACTCCGGTCCTCTCGTACTAGGAGCAGCCCCAACCAATTCTCCAACGCCCACGGCAGATAGGGACCGAACTGTCTCACGACGTTCTAAACCCAGCTCGCGTACCACTTTAAATGGCGAACAGCCATACCCTTGGGACCTACTTCAGCCCCAGGATGTGATGAGCCGACATCGAGGTGCCAAACACCGCCGTCGATATGAACTCTTGGGCGGTATCAGCCTGTTATCCCCGGAGTACCTTTTATCCGTTGAGCGATGGCCCTTCCATTCAGAACCACCGGATCACTATGACCTACTTTCGTACCTGCTCGACTTGTCTGTCTCGCAGTTAAGCTTGCTTATACCATTGCACTAACCTCACGATGTCCGACCGTGATTAGCAAACCTTCGTGCTCCTCCGTTACTCTTTGGGAGGAGACCGCCCCAGTCAAACTACCCACCAGACACTGTCCGAGACCGCGTTCCGCAATCTTCGTTAGAACATCAAACGTTAAAGGGTGGTATTTCAAGGACGACTCCATAATCACTGGCGTGACTACTTCTAAGTCTCCCACCTATCCTACACATCAAAATTCAATGTTCAGTGTCAAGCTATAGTAAAGGTTCACGGGGTCTTTCCGTCTAGCCGCGGGTACACCGCATCTTCACGGCGATTTCAATTTCACTGAGTCTCGGGTGGAGACAGCCTGGCCATCATTATGCCATTCGTGCAGGTCGGAACTTACCCGACAAGGAATTTCGCTACCTTAGGACCGTTATAGTTACGGCCGCCGTTTACTGGGGCTTCGATCAGGAGCTTCTCTTTCGATTACACCATCAATTAACCTTCCAGCACCGGGCAGGCATCACACCCTATACGTCCACTTTCGTGTTTGCAGAGTGCTGTGTTTTTAATAAACAGTTGCAGCCAGCTGGTATCTTCGACCGGTTCAACCTTCGCCCGCGAGGGACTACAATCTACGCCGGCGCACCTTCTCCCGAAGTTACGGTGCTATTTTGCCTAGTTCCTTCACCCGAGTTCTCTCAAGCGCCTGAGTATTCTCTACCTGACCACCTGTGTCGGTTTTCAGTACGGTTTAGATAAACCTGAAGCTTAGTGGCTTTTCCTGGAAGTGTGGTATCGGTTACTTCAGCTCCGTAGAGCCTCGTCATCATCTCTCAGTGTTTAATAGAAGTCCGGATTTGCCTAAACTTCCCACCTACCAACTTAAACGCACATATCCAACAGTGCGATAACCTAACCTGCTCCGTCCCCACATCGCAGTTTATCCAAGTACAGGAATATTAACCTGTTTCCCATCGACTACGCTTTTCAGCCTCGCCTTAGGGGCCGACTCACCCTGCCCCGATTAACGTTGGACAGGAACCCTTGGTCTTCCGGCGAACGGGTTTTTCACCCGTTTTATCGTTACTTATGTCAGCATTCGCACTTCTGATACGTCCAGCAGCCCTCTCGAGCCACCTTCATCCGCTTACAGAACGCTCCCCTACCCAACAGACTTACGTCTGATGCCGCAGCTTCGGTGCTATATTTGAGCCCCGTTACATCTTCCGCGCAGGCCGACTCGACTAGTGAGCTATTACGCTTTCTTTAAATGATGGCTGCTTCTAAGCCAACATCCTAGCTGTCTAAGCCTTCCCACTTCGTTTCCCACTTAATATAGACTTTGGGACCTTAGCTGGCGGTCTGGGTTGTTTCCCTCTCCACGACGGACGTTAGCACCCGCCGTGTGTCTCCTGAGTATCACTCTTTGGTATTCGTAGTTTGCATCGGGTTGGTAATCCGGGATGGACCCCTAGCCGAAACAGTGCTCTACCCCCAAAGGTGTCCGCTCAAGGCTCTACCTAAATAGATTTCGGGGAGAACCAGCTATCTCCCGGTTTGATTGGCCTTTCACCCCCAGCCACAAGTCATCCGCTAATTTTTCAACATTAGTCGGTTCGGTCCTCCAGTTAGTGTTACCCAACCTTCAACCTGCCCATGGCTAGATCACCGGGTTTCGGGTCTATACCTTGCAACTATTCGCCCAGTTAAGACTCGGTTTCCCTTCGGCTCCCCTATTCGGTTAACCTCGCTACAAAATATAAGTCGCTGACCCATTATACAAAAGGTACGCAGTCACCCTTTCAGGCTCCCACTGCTTGTACGTACAAGGTTTCAGGTTCTATTTCACTCCCCTCACCGGGGTTCTTTTCGCCTTTCCTTCACAGTACTGGTTCACTATCGGTCAATCAGGAGTATTTAGCCTTGGAGGATGGTCCCCCCATCTTCAAACAGGATATCACGTGTCCCGCCCTACTTATCGTTAACTTAGTACCACAGCCTGGATGTCGAGTACGGGGCTATCACCCTGTGTCGCTAAGCTTCCCAGCTTATTCCTCTATCTCTGCTGCTATCATTAACAGGCTCTTTCGCTTTCGCTCGCCGCTACTGACGAAATCTCGGTTGATTTCTTTTCCTCGGGGTACTTAGATGTTTCAGTTCTCCCGGTTTGCCTCACCTACCTATGTATTCAGTAAGTGATAGTAGATTCTTCATCTACTGGGTTTCCCCATTCGGATATCTTGGATTAAACGCCTCTTATCGACTCATCCAAGCTTTTCGCAGATTAGCACGTCCTTCTTCGCCTCTGATTGCCAAGGCATCCACCTTGTACGCTTAGTCACTTAACTATACAACCTCAAATGTTTTCAATCACTTTAAGTTTTCACTTGAAAGTGCGGTCAATTTGATGCGTATCTTCATTCAACTAAACACTTGATTGCTTTTGTTCAATCAAGATTTTATGCAAAACAGGTTTTATTTTTAGATTTCCCTTTTCAGTTCCCTCTTTCACTTTCCTGCCTTGCCTACTCAGACTTTCTCTCGAAAATCTCTTGTTTTCAGCTTGTTTCCAATTTTTTAAAGAACAGTAAGATAATCTAACAAAGTTATCTTTAATTGGCGTCCCCACGGGGATTCGAACCCCGGTTACCGCCGTGAAAGGGCGATGTCCTAGGCCTCTAGACGATGGGGACATCAATTAAAGATACTCTATCTTATTCTTATCTTTCAACGTTGCTTTCGCTTCGTTTCAAATCTTGTCTACAACAATCAGCCAATCTGTGTGAGCACTCGCTGTCTCTCGTCTTTGGTAAGGAGGTGATCCAACCGCAGGTTCCCCTACGGTTACCTTGTTACGACTTCACCCCAGTCATGAATCATACCGTGGTAAACGCCCTCCAAAAGGTTAAGCTATCTACTTCTGGTACAACCCACTCCCATGGTGTGACGGGCGGTGTGTACAAGGCCCGGGAACGTATTCACCGCGACATTCTGATTCGCGATTACTAGCGATTCCGACTTCATGGAGTCGAGTTGCAGACTCCAATCCGGACTTAGACGTACTTTCTGAGATTCGCTCCACCTCGCAGTTTCGCCACCCTCTGTATACGCCATTGTAGCACGTGTGTAGCCCTACTCGTAAGGGCCATGATGACTTGACGTCATCCCCACCTTCCTCCAGTTTATCACTGGCAGTCTCCTTTGAGTTCCCGACCAAATCGCTGGCAACAAAGGATAAGGGTTGCGCTCGTTGCGGGACTTAACCCAACATTTCACAACACGAGCTGACGACAGCCATGCAGCACCTGTCTCATGGTTCCCGAAGGCACTCCCGTATCTCTACAGGATTCCATGGATGTCAAGAGTAGGTAAGGTTCTTCGCGTTGCATCGAATTAAACCACATGCTCCACCGCTTGTGCGGGCCCCCGTCAATTCATTTGAGTTTTAACCTTGCGGCCGTACTCCCCAGGCGGTCGATTTATCACGTTAGCTACGGGCACCAAGCTTTAAGCCCAATCCCCAAATCGACAGCGTTTACAGCGTGGACTACCAGGGTATCTAATCCTGTTTGCTCCCCACGCTTTCGCACATGAGCGTCAGTACATTCCCAAGGGGCTGCCTTCGCCTTCGGTATTCCTCCACATCTCTACGCATTTCACCGCTACACGTGGAATTCTACCCCTCCCTAAAGTACTCTAGTTACCCAGTCTGAAATGCAATTCCCAGGTTAAGCCCGGGGCTTTCACACCTCACTTAAATAACCGCCTGCGTGCCCTTTACGCCCAGTTATTCCGATTAACGCTCGCACCCTCCGTATTACCGCGGCTGCTGGCACGGAGTTAGCCGGTGCTTCTTCTGTATTTAACGTCAATGATGTCTACTATTAGCACACATCCCTTCCTCAATACCGAAAGAACTTTACAACCCGAAGGCCTTCTTCATTCACGCGGCATGGCTGCGTCAGGGTTCCCCCCATTGCGCAATATTCCCCACTGCTGCCTCCCGTAGGAGTCTGGACCGTGTCTCAGTTCCAGTGTGGCTGGTCATCCTCTCAGACCAGCTAGAGATCGTCGGCTTGGTAGGCCTTTACCCCACCAACTACCTAATCCCACTTGGGCTCATCTTATGGCATGTGGCCCGAAGGTCCCACACTTTAATCTTTCGATATTACGCGGTATTAGCTACAGTTTCCCGTAGTTATCCCCCTCCATAAGCCAGATTCCCAAGCATTACTCACCCGTCCGCCACTCGTCAGCAAGAAAGCAAGCTTTCTCCTGCTACCGTTCGACTTGCATGTGTTAAGCCTGCCGCCAGCGTTCAATCTGAGCCATGATCAAACTCTTCAATTCAAGTTCAATCGCTCAATACTGCTGACATAAAATGTCACTACTTAAAAAGTATAATGAATTTCTAGTTAGCACCTATTAAGACTTCAAAATTAAAAAATATTTTTAAAACAAGTCAATCAACAAGTGCCCACACAGATTGTCTGATATATTGTTAAAGAGCAAAAAACAACGACGCACGTGTAAACTTAAATACTTCACAACAGTGCGTCGTTGTGTGCGGTGCATTATAGAGATTTTCAAAACCCTTGCAAGTACTTTTTGTAAAAAATTATTTAAATGAACAAATTTTATTCGTCATCTAATTTTCTATAACCTTTTAAGCCATTCTTTCTCAAAACTTCGTTTAACTTTTTCAATAAACGCTCTTTTTCCGATTGACTTAAAAATTGACTATTTTTATTTTGCAAAGCACATACTAACTTCCAATAAAAATCTAAAGTTGCTCCACTTCCGCTTTTCTTTAATTCCACCAATGCATTTTCTGCACCAATTTCTCTTAGCATAGCAACATCAGTAATGCCAGCTTTTATTAGCGCTCTTTCGTGCTTGATTGTTAAATTGGGTAAATCCTTTAATCTATTTAGCTTTCTTAAAGTACGATCTAACTTCTGATCGCGAATTTGCTGAATAGAAAGAATAATCAACTTTCTACACAACATATTATTACGCATCACCTGCTCTGAAAGTGCGTAATATTGAGAAAGTACAAATCTCTTATTCAACTCATTTGTTGTAAATGGTTCACAACCTAATTTACTTAATTGAATAGCAAGTTCATCCTCACCACGTAGATAAAGTTTTTTATTCTGCCAAATGGCAAACATTGTCTCTTCCTTGTGAAACAAACCGTAACCTGTAAAAAGATTTTTAAAGGTTACATTTCCTACTAACTGATCTAATATAGAGCAAACATTATCTATATGCTCGTCTTTTATATTCATATAAATCTCCTATGAATAACAATTTTAAAGATGGTCAGTAGAAGTACTTCTGATTTGGTTTATATCATGAAGTTTTTAATCTGACTAAGAATAAATTTCAGATTTGTGAAGCTGATCGTAAATTTGAAATTTATTTTTATGTAAACAATTGGTTTATATATAAATATACTATATTTAAAAATTTTCTTACCATTATGATGTTTTGTATATAATTCAACCTAACAATTCAATTAACAAGCTTTTATCCCCCTCTCATTTTAAGGTTTAGATCTGCTTTTTTTGGAATACAGATCCCATATTTTTCCAAATATGAATTTTTTTTCTTGACCTGTACATCAATACAGATATAATCACAAAAACTTGAACATTCAAACAGGAATTCACTTATGGCGACTAAAGAAGAAAAACAAAAAGCACTAGCTGCAGCATTAGGACAAATCGAAAAACAATTTGGTAAAGGCTCAATTATGAAGTTAGGTGATACCAAAACGTTGGATGTAGAATCTATTTCTACCGGATCACTTGGCTTAGATGTTGCACTAGGAATTGGTGGTTTACCTATGGGACGAATTGTAGAAATTTTCGGGCCTGAATCATCTGGTAAAACAACATTGACTCTTTCCGTCATTGCTCAAGCACAAAAAGCGGGAAAAACCTGTGCATTTATTGATGCAGAACACGCCCTTGATCCTATTTATGCAGCAAAACTTGGGGTGGATGTAAAAGAACTTTTTATTTCTCAACCTGATAATGGTGAACAAGCGCTTGAAATCTGTGATGCATTAGTTCGATCTGGCGCAATTGATGTAATCATTGTAGACTCCGTTGCCGCACTGACACCAAAAGCTGAAATTGAAGGGGATATGGGTGATTCCCATATGGGGCTACAGGCTCGTTTAATGTCACAAGCTTTGCGTAAACTTACTGGCCAAATTAAAAATGCAAACTGTTTAGTTGTATTTATTAACCAAATCCGAATGAAAATAGGTGTGATGTTTGGTAACCCTGAAACCACCACTGGCGGTAATGCATTAAAATTCTATTCTTCTGTTCGCTTAGATATCCGTCGCACTGGTTCTGTAAAAGATGGCGAAAATATTATTGGAAATGAAACCCGCGTAAAAGTAGTAAAAAACAAACTAGCGGCACCATTCCGTCAAGTAGATTTCCAAATTCTTTATGGCGAAGGTATCTCAAAAGCAGGGGAATTATTAGAACTTGGTGTAAAACACAAGCTTGTAGAGAAATCAGGTGCATGGTATGCCTATAATGGAGAAAAAATTGGCCAAGGTAAAACTAACTCAATGAAATGGCTCAATGAAAATCCAGAAAAAGCTGATGAATTAGAAGCACGTTTACGCGCAGAATTAGTGGCTAATCCAGAACAAGCTTTAATGGCTGACATTGAACAATCTGAAAATAGTTCAGAATCAGAAAGTGATTTTGAATAAATCAAATCATCAACGCCAAAAGTGCGGTCATTTTTAACCGCACTTTATATCAATTCAATAAAAAATAAAGGAATCATTCCTTGTCATCCCTTGCTTTTAATTACATAGTTAATCTTCTTTCTCGCAGAGAATATAGTGAATTCGAGCTCCGCAATAAAATGCAGGAAAAGAACTTTTCGGAAGAAGAAATTGATGATGCATTATCTTTATGCCAGGCAAAAAATTGGCAAAGTGATCGTCGTTTTTCAGAAAATTATCTAAATTCACGCGTACAAAAAGGTTATGGTGTAGGAAGAATTCGACAAGAATTACTCCAATTAAAAGGTGTGTCTTCTGATATTATTGATGAAGTTTTAATGGAGTCAGAAATTGATTGGTATGAAATGGCTGAGAACTTGTTACGTAAAAAATTCCCAAATTACAACGAACAGCAAATGCCTAAAATGAAACAAAAAATTTGGCAATATATGCTATCACACGGATTTCGTAGCGATGAATTTGCTGATTTAATTGGGAAAAACCAAAGTGAATGGGATTAATTTAAAAGTTGAGAACAAATTTTATATATCCAAATGCCTAATGTTGTCATAGCTAAACATCCGAATAAATGCATAGCCAGTACACTAAATCCATTTAACCATTTATCATAAAAAAATAATTCCACAACTTCGGAAGAAAAAGAAGAAAATGTGGTTAGCGATCCTAAAAAACCGGTAATTAAAAATAACCGCCATTCAGAATTAATTTGTGGAAATTGCCAAAAAAGCCCAAGTAATACACCAATAATTAAGCAACCAAGCAAATTAGCGATTAAAGTTCCAAAAGCAAATGAGGAAAATAAAGGATTAAATAACAATCCTATAGCCCAACGCAATGACGCACCTAATATTGCACCACAACTTATGAATAATAATGCCTGCATTAATAATCTAATCCAAATTGGGTTCGCAAATAACGAGCGACTGATTCTTCTTTATTTGAGCCAATAACTTCTAACTCTAGACAAGCTTTTTTTAAACGAGCATCTGCATCTTGCATGATACAGCCTTTACCAGACCAAGAAAGCATTTCTACATCATTCATTCCATCACCAAAAGCAATACAGTCTTTTAACTCATAGTCGCGTGATTCGAGTAAATGTTTTAATGCATCCCCTTTTGAAACATTCTTATTCATTACTTCCAAACAAGCTAATGCAGAATAAACAATTGTCGTTACGTCACCAAACTTATCTCGTAAATAAGTTTCTACTTCAACTAAATCCTCAGGAGTTTTACCAATAAAAAAGACTTTTTCTGTCTCACGTCCATGATGTTTAGAGAAATCGACAACGTTATAATCAAATCCAGATTCTTTGTGGAACTGACGCATTGCAGGAATATCTTTATTAGTAAACCAACCTTCATCTTGATAGCTATTCATGCATACTTTGGAAGTATCAAATGGCGTTTTGTAAAGCTCAAGAACTAATTCTTCAGGCAAGCTGTTGCTATAAAGTAAATTACCCTGTAAATCCCGCACACGAGCACCATTTGATGTAATCATAACCGCACGTTCCGCACCAATTTTTCCAAGAATAGATGACACATCGGTATGGTTACGCCCCGTTGCCAAAATGATATCCACACCGTTTTGCTCTAATGCTCTCAGCGTATCAATGGTAAGATCACCGACTAAATGTTCAGGAGTTAAAAGGGTGCCATCTAAATCAGACACCATTGCTCGAAAAGGTAAATTCATAAAAACCTCAAAAAATAATTTGCGGTTATCATATCACTAAATATACAAATTGCCCTTGTCTAAGATCAATGTATAAAAAACCGTAATAAAAATAACCGCACTTTATTAAGGATTAAGGCATTAAATCAACTGATATATTTCCTTTCATTTGACAGCAGCACGCTAAAACATAACCTTGTTTAATTTCATCTTCTGTCAGCGGTCCGTTTGAACTCACTTCATAATCCCCGCTCACCACTAAAGTTTTACAAGAACCACAAATACCTTCTCTACAGGCGGCAATAATCGGTGCTTTATGTTCTTCCAAAGCAGTTAATAAGGTTTTTCCAACTGGTACAGAAAAAGTTTGAGGTACTGGATTAGTAATAGAAAGCGTCACTTGTTTACTATTATCTAACATACAATTTTCTGCTGAAGAATGGAATTGCTCCAAAAAGAAACGCTCAGATGGGATACCAAGGGATTCTGTCATCGCACGTAAATCACGCATATAACTTTCTGGGCCACAAGTCAGCACTGTATAATCAGCTATATTGGGTACAAGTTCAGATAACATTTGACTATTTAAACGTCCAGCGATAAAGCCATCATCTGCATCAACAGAAGCATTAATAAATAATTTTAACTGTGGAAATTGTTCTTTCAGTAATGCCCATTCTCGTTTGAAAATAACATCTTTAGGTGAATGGACACTATAGAATACAACCACATCTACACCCGGTTTATTTTTTAATAACCAGCGAGTCATAGACATGATTGGCGTAACGCCACATCCACCAGCCACAAGTAAATATCGATCACTTACAATGCGGGTACAGGTAAATTTACCCATTGGATCAGATAGCCAAATTTGATCACCTTCTTTAATTTCGGATGTAATCCAATTAGAACCAACTCCATTTTTAATACGACGAACGGTTAAAGTAACAAAACGGCTCATTCCTGGCGTAGACGATAGTGTATAAGCTCGTACAATATTTGGTGTATTACGAATACTGACTAAAGCATACTGACCAGGCTCATAAGGGTAAAAATCTTGTGCTATTAATTCAATTGTATAGACATCATCAGTTTCCTGATGAATGGAATGCACCTGCATTTCGTTATAACACAACGGATTCTGATTATTTGACATAGAATTTTCTCTTTGAAGATAGAAAAAAGTGCGGTGGATTTTTAAAATGTTTATAAAACTAATACTACAAATTAAAAAATCGACCGCACTTTTCTATGAAATATTATTTAGCTAAAGCTTCTGCCATATCTTGTTCAGGCGTAGTCAAACCGCGCAAACCGAATTTTTCATTTAATAATGCCATCACATTATCATTTAAAAATGCTGGTGCAGTCGGCCCTGTATAGATATTTTTTACACCTAACGCCAATAAGGTAAGCAAAATAACAATAGCTTTTTGCTCAAACCAAGAAAGTACCAGCGTTAATGGCAATTCGTTAACGCCAACACCAAGTTTTTGTGAAAGATTTACAGCAAGCATTATTGCAGAATACGCATCATTACATTGCCCAACATCTAACAAGCGAGGTAACCCATCAATAGCGCCAAAATCTAATTTATTAAAACGATATTTACCACAACCTAAAGTTAAAATCGCACAATCTTCCGGTACTTGACGAGCGAAATCAGTGTAATAGCTACGTTCACCTTTGCTACCATCACACCCGCCCACTAAGAAAACATGACGTAATTTTCCACCAGCAACAAGATTAATCACCGCATCTGAAGCATCTAATAAAGTTTGGCGACCAAACCCAACGGTAATTTTGTGTTCTAATTCATCATAAGGGAATCCCGCCATTTCTTGCGCTTTCGCGATAACTTGACTGAAATCACGATCTTCAATGTGCGTTACACCAGGCCAGCCCACAATACTACGGGTATAAATACGATCTGCGTAATTACCAACATTAGGATCAATAATACAGTTAGAGGTCATAATTACGGGACCAGGGAATTTCGCAAATTCTTTCTGCTGATTTTGCCAACCACTTCCATAGTTACCAACCAAATGATTGTATTTTTTCAATTCCGGGTAACCATGAGCAGGTAACATTTCACCATGAGTATAAATATTTATCCCTGTGCCTTCCGTTTGTTCTAAAAGTGCTTTTAAATCTTTTAAATCATGACCAGAAATTAAAATACATTTTCCTGATACAGGCTTCACATTTACCGTTGCTGGAACAGGATGACCAAATGCTTCTGTTTCACCTGCATCTAATAAACTCATTACTTGAAAATTCATATTACCGATGCCAAGCGCCTTTTCTAACAATTCATTTAGATCGCTTGGATTTGTTCCTAGCCACGCCATAAACTCATGGAATTGACGATATACCTCATTATCAAATTTACCTAAAACATGGGCATGTTCCATATAAGCAGCCGCACCTTTTAAACCGTATAAACAAAGCATACGCACGCCATGTACTTCTTCCCCAATCAAAGTGCGGTCAGAATTTAGGGCAAAATTCGCTGCTTGTTTTGTTAAATCAGAAATCGTTGCGCCTTCAAGCTGTAAATGAGCCAATGGATGGTTTATATCAATACTTGGATTTAGTGTTCGGCAACGTTTCATTAAATTATCGCGATAAGCGATGGCTTGTTGCGCATATTCAACTATACGTTGAGAATCAAAGTTTACATTAGTCAAAGTAGAGAAAAATGCTTGTGCCGTAAAAGCATCAATTTCATTATCGATAATAGCTAAATCTCTCGCTTGAATAGCCCAAGCAGATAAGCTTTGCAGAGTTGCAACAAGAAGGTCTTGTAAATCAGAAGTTTCCGCAGTTTTACCGCACATTCCTTGAGAGTAACTACAACCGTTACCCACAGGTGTACGCATTGTTTGTTCGCATTGTACGCAGTACATAATTAAGTCCTTTTGATTAGAATAGAAAGTTTCGTTATAAACCCGATAAAATCACTCAGATTTATAAAAAAATGATAAAACCTTTTTTCTACTAGATACAAAAGGAAATTTTGATTAATTAGAATTTGTTTGATCTAGATTAAATTAATACCAATAACGAGTTAATCTATTTTTATTTGAAAGAACATAAATTCTAACAATACTAAAAACCACGCAATAAAGTTCTATATATTGGCATTACCAGTTGAAAAACGATAACAAATTTCATTTTATTTCTCTTATAATGCAACTGTTCGAACGACAAGCAGTATCTCGAATGATGTATGTTTATTCCCCAATGGATAGTCAAAAAACAAGGAGATTATTATGGCTTTCAATATGAAAAACAGACATTTACTTAGTCTTGTTCATCACACAGAACGTGAAATTAAATATCTCTTAGATCTCTCCCGAGATTTGAAACGAGCCAAATATGCCGGCACAGAACAACAAAAATTAAAAGGCAAAAATATCGCGCTCATCTTTGAAAAAACCTCCACCCGCACACGCTGTGCATTCGAAGTCGCTGCTTATGACCAAGGCGCACAAGTTACCTACATCGACCCTAACTCTTCCCAAATTGGCCACAAAGAAAGCATGAAAGATACCGCTCGCGTATTAGGCAGAATGTATGATGGCATTGAATATCGTGGCTTTAAACAAAGTATCGTTCAAGAACTTGCTGATTATGCTGGTGTGCCAGTATTCAATGGCTTAACCGATGAATTCCATCCAACACAAATGCTTGCCGACGTACTTACCATGATTGAACATTGCGACAAACCATTAAGTGAAATTAGCTATGTATATATTGGGGATGCTCGCAATAACATGGGTAATTCACTTTTATTAATTGGTGCAAAATTGGGTATGGATGTTCGTATTTGTGGACCTAAAGCATTATTACCAGAAGCAAGTCTTGTGGAAATGTGCGAAAAATTTGCGAAAGAAAGTGGCGCTCGTATTACTGTAACTGAAGATATCGACAAAGCTGTGAAAGGTGTAGATTTTGTCCATACTGATGTGTGGGTTTCAATGGGTGAACCATTAGAAACTTGGGGCGAACGCATTAAATTATTACTTCCTTATCAAGTCACACCTGAATTAATGAAACGCACTGGTAATCCAAAAGTTAAATTTATGCACTGCTTACCAGCCTTCCATAACAGTGAAACCAAAGTTGGTCGTCAAATTGCTGAAAAATATCCTGAATTAGCTAATGGTATTGAAGTGACTGAAGATGTATTTGAATCTCCAATGAACATTGCATTTGAACAAGCAGAAAACCGTATGCACACAATTAAAGCAGTAATGGTTGCAAGTTTGGCATAAGGAGGCAGTATGAGAATAGTGATTGCATTAGGCGGTAATGCGTTATTACGACGCGGAGAGCCGCTGACAGCCGAAAATCAACGACAAAATGTTCGCATTGCTTGTGAGCAAATTGCTAAAATTTGGCCAAATAATGAATTAGTAATTGCGCACGGTAATGGCCCACAGGTGGGTTTGCTCGCCTTACAAGGTGCTGCCTATACTGATGTGCCAACCTATCCTTTAGATGTATTAGGTGCAGAATCAGTAGGAATGATTGGTTATATGATTCAACAAGAACTCGGTAATTTAGTTCCATTTGAAGTGCCATTTGCAACTTTATTATCTCAAGTAGAAGTTGATATCAACGACCCAGCTTTTAAAAATCCAACTAAACCAATAGGCCCAGTTTATACGAAAGAAGAAGCTGAACGTTTGGCAAAAGAAAAAAATTGGTCTATCGCACAAGATGGTGATAAATATCGTCGCGTTGTGCCAAGTCCATTGCCAAAACGTATTTTTGAAATTCGTCCGGTCAAATGGTTGCTTGAAAAAGGCAGTATTGTAATTTGTGCGGGTGGCGGTGGTATTCCGACCTATTATGATGAGCACCATAATTTACAAGGCGTTGAAGCCGTTATAGACAAAGATCTATGTTCGGCTTTACTTGCAGAAAATCTTGACGCTGATTTATTCATCATCGCAACTGACGTTTCCGCAACCTTCGTAGATTGGGGTAAACCAACTCAAAAAGCAATTTCAGTCGCATCACCTGAAGCCATTTCAGAACTTGGTTTCGCTGCAGGTTCCATGGGGCCGAAAGTACAAGCCGCGATCAACTTTGCGAAACAAACAGGAAAAGATGCAGTAATAGGCTCTTTATCTGATATTGTGGACATTGTGAAAGGAAAAGCTGGTACTCGTATTACGAAAAAAGCTGAAGGCATATCCTATTATGCTTAAATAATAAAAGAACTTTGAGAAATCATTCTCAAAGTAAAAAGTGCGGTCGGTTTAACCGATTTTTTTACCAACCGCACTTTAAACGTTAAACATAAGGAGCTCGCTATGGATGCGTCCAAAAAGAAGAAAACGTTTAATTTCCCATCAGCGTTTACTATTTTATTTGCAATATTAATTCTCGCTGTTGGATTGACCTGGGTAATTCCATCCGGTTCATATTCAAAATTAATATATAATTCTACTAACAATGTTTTTGTAGTCAAAGCTTACGGCGTTGACGATAAAACTTATCCCGCCACAACAGACACTCTTGATAATCTCAATATAAAAATTAAACTCTCCAACTTCACCGAAGGCGTGATCAAAAAACCAATCGCTATTCCTGGTACCTATCAACGTGTAGAACAACACCACAAAGGCATTGAAGACATCACCAAAAGTATGGTGGAAGGCACCATCGAAGCCGTTGATGTCATGGTCTTTATCTTCGTATTGGGAGGGATGATTGGTGTCATTAACCGTACTGGTTCTTTTAATGCTGGTTTGATGGCTCTCGCGAAAAAAACCAAAGGTAATGAGTTTTTTATTGTATTCAGCGTATCCGTCTTAATGGTGTTAGGCGGCACAACATGCGGTATTGAAGAAGAAGCAGTGGCATTCTATCCAATTTTGGTGCCAGTATTCTTGGCTCTGGGATATGATGCGATAGTCTGCGTAGGGGCTATATTCCTTGCTTCATCTATGGGAACTGCATTCTCTACAATTAACCCATTCTCCGTTGTTATCGCATCAAATGCAGCGGGTATTCAATTTACTGAAGGTATTGGTTTCCGTGCTCTAGGTTTAGTTTTAGGGGCAACTTGCGTAATCGCATATCTTTATTGGTACTGTAAAAAAATCAAAGCTGACCCAAGTTTTTCTTATACTTACGACGATCGCGAAGAATTCCGTCAACGTTATATGAAAAACTTTGATCCAAACACAACTATCGCATTCTCAGCTCGTCGCAAATTAATCTTAACGCTTTTCTGTATTGCATTCCCTATTATGATTTGGGGGGTAATGGTTGGCGGATGGTGGTTCCCTCAAATGGCTGCGTCTTTCCTTGCCATTACTATCATCATTATGTTTATCAGTGGCTTATCTGAAAAAGATATTGTGGAATCTTTTACTGAAGGTGCATCAGAATTAGTAGGCGTATCCTTAATTATCGGTCTTGCTCGTGGCGTAAACTTAGTACTCGAACAAGGTATGATATCTGACACTATCCTTGATTATATGTCTAATGTGGTTAGCGGTATGCCAGGTAGCGTATTCATCTTAGGTCAATTAGTCGTATTTATTTTCCTAGGCTTAATCGTGCCGTCTTCTTCAGGCTTAGCCGTGCTTTCAATGCCAATAATGGCGCCACTTGCTGACTCAGTGGGTATTCCACGCGATATCGTGGTTTCCGCTTACAACTGGGGACAATATGCAATGCTATTCTTGGCACCAACAGGATTAGTGTTGGTGACACTTCAAATGTTGCATATTCCATTTGATAGATGGGTTAAATTCGTCATGCCAATGATTGGATGCTTATTGCTAATTGGTTCCATTTTATTGGTAGTACAAGTATCTTTATATAGCGTTTAACTAATTAGCCAAACTGCCGCCTAGATCACAGTTTTTCTAGGCGGTTTCTTTTATACTAGGTTATCTTTTTTGTTAGCATAAAAAGGATTTACTATGCTTAAAAAATATTTCGATAATATCGATACTCGTATTCTTAAAGCATTACAACGAAATGGTCGATTACAAAATAATGAACTGGCCAACGAAATAGGTCTATCCAATTCAGCTTGTTTACGTCGAGTTAATCACTTGGAAGAAAGTGGCGTAATTGATAACTATGTAGCCTTATTAAATCCTAAAAAAGTAAACTGTAATCTCATCGTTTATGCATTAGGCTCTTTCTTTGAAGAAGATCCAGAATTAAAAGAGCGGTTTATTTTTGAAGTGAAATTAATCCCTCAAATTACCGAATGTCATTTTATGGCTGGTAGCTTTGATTTCTTATTGAAACTCAATGTATCCGATCTTGATCAATTTAATTACATCAAAAACACCTATCTCAATTCTAGGCTTGGCATTAAAACCTTAAAATCAGAAGTTACTCTAAAAACGGTCAAATCAACAACTGAGTTGCCTTTATAAAAATCCAGCTTTTATGCTGGATTTTGTTTTTAGCTTCGGCATAATAGCAATAACTTTTCATCCCTAAAAAGGATTATAAATATGAAAAACATGTTACTGCTCAGTAGCTCAAAATACAAGAACACAGGTTATCTTGAACACACTGTACATTGGTTACAAAATTTCTTGGCTGATTATCGTGGTAAAACAATTGCTTTTGTGCCCTATGCTGGGGTACGCCGCACTTTTGATGAATATGAAAAAACTGTGCAAAATGCACTTTCTGATTTAGGGATGAATATTGTTTCCGTTCATCATGGTAAACAGCATCGAGATATCATTGAACAAGCAGATGTCATTGCTATTGGCGGCGGGAATACATTTTGTTTGTTAAAACAGCTTTATGAACACAATTTGATTGATATCATTCGTGAAAAAGTAAATAACGGTACACCTTATTTTGGTTGGAGTGCTGGCGCCAATGTAGCGGGCGCATCTATTATGACAACTAATGATATGCCGATTACTTATCCTCCTTCATTTCAAGCATTACAGCTTTTTACTCATCAAATTAATCCGCACTTTATTTCAGGTAAAATGCAAGGCCACAATGGTGAAAGCCGAGAAGAACGTTTGGCAGAATTTTTACTCGTTAATCCAACTGCATTTGTATATGCATTACCTGAAGGTTCTGCGCTTCATATACAAAATGAAATGGCAACTGTATTGGGTGAAAATCCTATTTTGTGCTTCAGTGAAAATATGGAATGTGGCACATTTGACATCAATACAACTTTTTCTTATTAACTTAAAGGGAACATATAATGGAATTATTTAAATCCATCGTTGCAGTGATTGGCATTATTGCCACAATTTATTTTCTGATTAAAAAAGCCGAAACCAGAACCGTTTTAATTGGTGTTGGTTTAATAATGTCCATTCTGACGCTTAATCCAATGGGCGCATTAGATGCTTTTGCTAAAAGCATGACATCTGGCGGATTAATTATGGCTATCTGTTCTAGCATGGGTTTTGCTTATGTAATGAAATACACTCAATGTGATACTCATTTGGTACATTTACTTACCAAACCATTAAGCGGATTAAAATTCTTCTTAATTCCTATTGCAACAGTCATCACCTTTTTCATCAATATTGCTATTCCTTCTGCTGCTGGTTGTGCTGCTGCGGTTGGCGCAACATTAATTCCCGTTTTAAAAAGTGCGGGTGTTCGACCAGCTACTGCTGGGGCAGCTATTTTAGCTGGGACTTTTGGATCAATGATGAGCCCGGGTTCTTCTCACTCAGCAATGATTAGTGAAATGTCAGGCTTAACTATCGCTCAAGTAAACCTTTCACATGCGCCATATAACATGATTGCAGGAGCAATAGGTGCGGTTGTTTTAACAATTCTTGCGCTTGTTTTTAAAGATTATGGTGAACAACATCGCCAAGCTTATCTTGCAGAACAAAAAGAAAGTGAAATTAAAGTTGTTGAAGGCGTCAATGTACTTTATGCCCTTGCACCATTAATACCATTAGTTATTTTAGTGATTGGTGGAACGTCATTACAACAAGTACCGGGTCTTGAATGGACTAAAATGGGTGTTCCTCAAGCGATGTTGATTGGTGCAATTTATGGCATTATCGTAACTCGCATTTCCCCAGTAAAAATTACTGAAGAATTTTTCAATGGTATGGGAAATTCTTATGCAAACGTACTTGGTATCATCATTGCAGCCAGTGTTTTTGTAGCAGGATTAAAATCTACGGGCGCAGTAGATGCTGCAATTTCTTTCTTAAAAGAATCCAACGAATTTGTACGTTGGGGTGCAACAATTGGACCATTCTTAATGGGCTTAATTACAGGCTCTGGCGATGCAGCAGCGATTGCCTTTAACAGTGCTGTCACACCACATGCAGTAGAACTCGGCTACACCCATGTAAATCTTGGTATGGCAGCAGCCATTGCTGGTGCAATTGGTCGTACAGCTTCACCAATTGCAGGCGTAACTATTGTTTGTGCAGGCCTTGCGATGGTAAGCCCAGTAGAAATGGTAAAACGTACCGCACCAGGAATGATACTTGCTGTTTTATTCTTAGCATTATTTATGTTGTAGAAATAGTAAAAAATTGACCGCACTTTATTTAAGTGCGGTCTGTTTTTATAGACTTTTAAAGGAAGAAAAAATGAACTTAGATTTAAATCAACTTGTTAAATGGCGCCGTGAATTTCATCGTTTTCCAGAAATTGGTTGGAGTGAATTTTGGACAACTTCTCGCATTGCGGATTACTTGGAAGACTTAGGTTGTTTTGAAATTTTTCTTGGTAAACAAATTATAAATCCAGACTTTGTTCGTGGACGAAAACAAGCTGTAATAGATAAAGGTTTAGCTAATGCAAAAACCTATGGAGCCAATGAAAAATGGCTCGAAAAAATGGAAGGATATACTGGTTGTGTGGCATTATTTGATTCAGGTAAACCAGGGAAAACTATTGCATTACGTTTTGACATAGACTGTGTGAATGTAACGGAAACTCGCTCACCAGAGCATATTCCAAATAAAGAAGGTTTTGCCTCAATTAACGATGGTTTTATGCATGCTTGTGGACATGATTCACACATTACAATAGGTTTAGGCGTAGCATTATGGATCGCTCAGAACAAAGATAAACTCACTGGAAAAGTAAAAATTGTATTTCAACCAGCAGAAGAAGGTGTTCGAGGTGCAGCAGCCATTGCACAAAGTGGCATAATTGATGATGCAGATTATTTTGCTTCTTCACACATTAGTTTTTGCGCGAATACAGGCACTGTTATTGCTAATCCAAGAAATTTTCTTTCCACTACAAAAATTGATATTCGCTATAAAGGTAAACCAGCCCACGCAGGTGCTGCGCCCCATTTAGGTCGTAATGCTTTATTAGCTGCAGCGCATACAGTCACTCAACTTCATGGTATTGCACGCCATGGTGAAGGCATGACAAGAATTAATGTAGGTGTGCTAAAAGCGGGTGAAGGACGAAATGTCATTCCATCTTCTGCTGAATTACAATTAGAAGTGCGGGGAGAAAATAAAGCAATTAATGAATACATGACTGAACAAGTCATGCAAATAGCCAAAGGTATCTCCATAAGTTTTGATGTCGCATATGAAACTGAAATTGTAGGTGAAGCCGTGGATATGAATAATGATGTTGAACTTATAAAACTCATCGAAGAAATATCTCTTGAACAACCACAAATAAATAACGTAAATTCAGATTATGCTTTCAATGCAAGTGAAGATGCGACTATTTTAGGTAGACGTGTACAAGAACACGGAGGCAAAGCTATTTATTTCATTCTTGGTGCAGATCGCACAGCAGGTCATCATGAAGCTGAATTTGATTTTGATGAAAATCAATTACTTACTGGGGTTAATATTTATACTTCTTTAGTACAAAGATTATTAGTTTAATTAAATAAAAATATTTTTACTCCTTTCTTTTAAGAATCCTCTATTTTTCTTAGAATAAAGGCAATATCTACTCACCTTATAAGGAAAACTCAATGATTAATAGACGTCATTTTATTCAAATCGGTGCAAGCAGTATTCTTGCATTAAGTGCAAGCCGTTTTGCGACAGCAAAAGGTAAACATGATGTAGATTTACGTATTGTTGCCACTACTGACGTTCACAGTTTCTTAACAGACTTTGATTATTATAAAGACGCCCCAACCGAGAAATTCGGTTTTACTCGTGCTGCAAGCCTTATTCGTCAAGCACGTGCTGAAGTAAAAAATAGCGTATTGGTTGATAACGGGGATTTAATTCAAGGTAACCCTATTGCTGATTATCAAGCTGCTCAAGGCTATAAAGAAGGCAAATCTAACCCTGCGGTGGATTGCTTAAATGCTATGCACTATGAAGTAGGAACCTTAGGTAACCATGAATTTAACTATGGCTTAGATTATTTAGCTGACTGTATCAAACAAGCTAAATTCCCAATTGTAAATGCCAACGTAGTAAAAGTAGGAACTGAAGAACCTTATTTCACACCTTATGTCATTCAAGAAAAATCAGTTGTTGATAATCAAGGTAAAACACATAAATTAAAAATTGGTTACATCGGTTTTGTGCCACCGCAAATCATGGTTTGGGATAAAGCGAACCTTCAAGGTAAAGTTGAAACTCGTGATATTGTAAAAACAGCACAAAAATATATCCCTGAAATGAAGAAAAAAGGGGCAGATATTATCGTTGCATTAGCTCACACTGGCCCATCTGATGAACCTTATCAAGAAGGCGCTGAAAACTCTGCATTCTATTTAGCGGATGTTCCACATATTGATGTGGTTATTTTTGGACACTCACACCGTTTATTCCCAAATAAAGAATTTGCGAAATCACCAAATGCAGACATCGTAAATGGTACAGTAAAAGGTGTACCAGAAAGTATGGCAGGCTATTGGGCAAATAATATCAGTGTAGTGGATCTAGGCTTAACAGAACACAAAGGTAAATGGATTGTTACCTCTGGAAAAGCGGTTCTACGTCCAATTTATGATGCAGAAAATAAAAAAGCACTTGCAGAAAATGACCCAGAAATTACCGCACTTTTAAAACCAGTTCACGAAGCGACACGTAAATTTGTTTCTCAACCTATTGGTAAAGCAACAGATAATATGTACAGCTATCTTGCATTAGTACAAGATGATCCAACTATTCAAATTGTAAACCAAGCACAAAAAGCCTATGTAGAAAAAGTTGCACCAAGTGTTGCAGCAATGGCTGGCTTACCTATTTTAAGTGCAGGCGCACCATTTAAAGCGGGTGGTCGTAAAAATGACCCTACAGGTTATACCGAAGTAAATAAAGGTGAATTAACTTTCCGTAATGCGGCAGACTTATATCTCTATCCAAATACATTAGTAGTTGTTAAAGCAACAGGTGAACAATTAAAAGAATGGTTAGAATGCAGTGCAGGTATGTTTAAACAAATTGACCCTGCAAGTGATAAACCACAATCATTAATCGATTGGGAAGGGTTCCGCACTTATAACTTTGATGTGATTGATGGTGTCAATTATGAATATGATCTAACCAAACCTGCTCGTTACGATGGTGAATGTAAATTAATTAACCCAGAATCACATCGTGTAGTGAACCTCACTTATCAAGGTAAACCAGTTGATCCAAAAGCAGAATTCTTGATTGCAACGAATAACTATCGTGCTTACGGTAATAAATTCCCAGGCACTGGCGATCAACATATTGTTTACGCATCACCAGATGAAAACCGTCAAATTTTAGCTGATTACATTAAAGTAACCAGTGAAAAAGAAGGTTCTGTAAACCCTAGCGCGGATAAAAACTGGCGCTTTACGCCAATTAAAGGCAACGATAAATTAGATGTTCGTTTTGAAACCTCACCAAGCGAACAAGCAGCTCAATTCATCAAAGAAAAAGCACAGTATCCAATGAAACAAGTGGGTACAGATGAAGTTGGATTTGCTGTATATCAAATTGATTTATCTAAATAATAATTAGAAAAATAAAATGCCGTCTGAAGATCAAAATTTAGGCGGCATTTTTTCTTCTAAAGTGCGGTCAAATTTTTCAGTATTTTTACAAATTACATTCGCTTTTCAATCCTTCTATTGCTTTACATTCCTCTTCATTATGTTCACTTTCGGTAACAATAGACTGTAAAAAATCTTTGATTTCTAATAATTGAGATATTTTATTTTCCACTTGAATCAGTTTATTAAGTACTAATTGATCTGCTTGATAATGATCTTTCATACTAAATTTAATACGATTGAGTGCCTTAATATTCTCTAAAGAGAAACCCAACGTTCGACATTTTTTGATAAATTTTAATTGTTCTACACTTTCTTCATCATAATATCGATAACCATTAGCCAATCGCTTAGATGGCTGCAATACTCCTTGCTTTTCATAGTAGCGGATAGTTTCAATATTAGTATGCGTAGATTTACTTAATTCACTAATTTTCATTATTTCCTCAAGCAATTTTTTACTTTAATGAGAATGGTCATCTAATAACAAATTTGTATTACTATCATACAAGGATTTAACTGCTCTAGAAACTGTGGAAATACCGCTGTATAAGACAAAAAGACTTAAAATACCACTAGCCACTACATCAACCCATTGCCAATTTAACCAATAAGCACTTATTCCTGCAATAATAGCAACAACCGAACCAAATAAATCTACTAAAACATGCAAATACGCTGCACGAATATTCAAATTATGGCGATTACTTTTTAGCATTATAAAAGCTACCAACAAATTAATCCCAAACCCTAGTAAAGCTACACCTAACATTGGCAAAGCGGCTATTTCTATCGGAGCCTGCCAACGTGTTACAGCCTCGATGAAAATCCAAATAGCGACCCAAACTAATGAAATTCCATTGATTAAAGCTAACCATTTTTGCCATCTTAGACTTAAAAATAATCCAATCCATGCTAAAAAAATAGATAAACTATCATTTGCCATATGCCCAGCATCAGCCATCAAAGTAAGGCTATTAAACCAATATCCCCCTAGAAATTCAACAACCATATAAAAGGTAATAATTGCAAAACTAATGCCTAATACCATTTTATTTTTAGAGATTTGACTATGAGGGCAAGATGAATGCTGCTGATATTCTTTAGGAGTATAATTTTTTACTATAGAAACTTCTTTCATTTTATTTCCTTAACCATTTGATTTGAAGGAAGCATAAAACCTGTAGTAACTACAAAGTCAAATAATAAAACGTGCATTTAATAAAATTAATTGTTTAAAAAAACTAAATTATAGGGATTTCAATAAAAATTCATTTTTACCTGTGGATAACTCATAAATAATCTGTCATAAAACTGTTTTTACTCACTTGGTAACTTTTAGAAAAGATAAAGTTGTTAATAACTTTCCATTTTACACACAAGATTTTTAAAGAAAATGATCGCATTTTCACAAGATCTTTGGATCCTATAACACCTGTTTCCATAAGGATCGAATAAGGTTACTCACAATCACAAAAGATCTTAATAGTAACAATAATAAGATCTTTATATATAAAAAGAGATCTTATTTACTAATACAAACGTGATCTTTCAAAGGATCAATAGATCCATTATTTTTTGTCAGGTGTTTTAAATTTCTGTAGAATAACGCCAATTTTTTGATCCGAATAAATAGAGATAGATATGTTTTACACTGAAACTTATGATGTGATTGTGATCGGTGGTGGTCATGCGGGTACAGAAGCCGCGCTTGCACCAGCTCGTATGGGATTTAAAACCCTTTTATTAACACATAATGTAGATACTTTAGGGCAAATGTCTTGTAACCCTGCAATTGGTGGGATCGGTAAAGGTCATTTAGTAAAAGAAGTCGATGCAATGGGCGGTTTAATGGCTCATGCTGCAGATAAAGCAGGGATCCAATTTCGTACTTTAAATAGCAGTAAAGGCCCAGCAGTACGTGCTACTCGAGCTCAAGCTGACAGAGTTTTATATCGTCAAGCTGTTCGTACAGCATTAGAAAATCAACCTAATTTAGATATTTTCCAACAAGAAGCGACCGATATTCTGATTGAGCAAGATCGAGTTACAGGCGTTAGCACAAAAATGGGATTAACTTTTCGTGCTGAATCAGTGGTATTAACTGCAGGTACTTTCTTAGCCGGTAAGATCCACATAGGTTTGGAAAACTATGAAGGTGGTCGTGCAGGGGATCCTGCTTCTGTAAACCTTTCACATCGATTAAGAGATCTAGGATTACGTGTAGATCGTCTTAAAACAGGTACACCACCACGTATTGATGCGCGTACGATCAATTTTGATATATTGGCTAAACAGCATGGTGATGCCGTATTACCGGTATTCTCTTTTATGGGATCAGTGGATGATCACCCTCAACAAATTCCTTGTTATATCACCCATACCAATGAACAAACCCATGAAGTTATCCGTAATAACTTGGATCGCAGTCCAATGTATACCGGTGTGATTGAAGGGATTGGTCCACGTTATTGCCCATCCATTGAAGATAAAGTGATGCGTTTTGCAGATCGTAATTCACATCAAATTTATTTGGAACCAGAAGGCTTAACCAGTAACGAAGTTTATCCAAACGGGATCTCTACCAGTTTGCCGTTTGACGTGCAGATGGGCATTGTGAATTCTATGAAAGGTTTGGAAAAAGCGCGCATCATTAAACCAGGTTATGCCATTGAATATGATTATTTTGATCCGCGCGATTTAAAACCAACATTAGAAACTAAAGCTATTTCTGGTTTATTTTTTGCGGGTCAAATTAACGGTACAACAGGTTATGAAGAGGCGGCGGCACAAGGCTTATTGGCGGGGATTAACGCAGGTCTTTACGTACAAGAAAAAGAGGCATGGTATCCACGCCGTGATCAATCTTATACAGGTGTATTGGTGGATGACCTTTGCACACTTGGTACCAAAGAACCATATCGCGTATTTACTTCTCGTGCAGAATACCGTTTGTTATTACGTGAAGACAACGCAGACATTCGTTTAACGCCAATAGCCTATGAATTAGGTTTAATTGATGATGCTCGCTGGGCGCGCTTTAATCAAAAAATGGAAAATATTGAACAGGAACGCCAACGCTTACGCAGCATTTGGTTGCATCCACGTTCTGAATATTTAGAAGAAGCCAATAAAGTACTTGGCAGTCCACTTGTGCGTGAGGCCAGCGGTGAAGATTTATTGCGCCGTCCAGAAATGACCTACGATATTTTGACTTCTTTAACGCCATATAAACCGGCAATGGAAGATAGAGAAGCCGTAGAACAAGTGGAAATTGCCATTAAGTATCAAGGCTATATTGAGCATCAACAAGAAGAAATCGAAAAACAAAAACGCCACGAAAATACAGCTATTCCGGCTAACTTTGATTACAGCAAAGTGTCTGGTTTATCTAATGAAGTACGTGCGAAGTTGGAACAGCATCGTCCAGTTTCCATTGGTCAAGCAAGCCGAATTTCAGGTATCACCCCTGCAGCAATATCAATTATTCTGGTGAATTTGAAAAAACAAGGAATGCTGAAGCGTGGGGAATAAAGTTTTCTTAATTTAAATGTAAAAGTGAGGTGAATTTTCACCGCATTTTTTTATATTACAAATTAAAAAAATGTAATTAGTAGGCTAAATTTTTGCTGAAATAAAAACACTAAGGATTTTAACCGCACTTTCAAGTAGAATGACGACAAACAGACAAGATAGATAGAAAAATGAAAGCAAAACTCGAAAATTTACTCGCTCAAGCAGAAATTCAATTAACAGATCTACAAAAAGATCAGCTGATTCAGTTGGTACAATTACTCCATAAATGGAACAAGGCTTATAATTTAACCTCTGTACGTAATCCGCAAGAGATGTTAGTGAAGCATATTTTAGATAGTCTTGTTGTAAGCCCTTATTTACAAGGCGATCGTTTCATCGATGTCGGTACAGGCCCTGGCTTGCCTGGTCTACCTTTAGCAATTATTAATCCTTCTAAACAATTTGTTCTCCTTGATAGTTTAGGCAAACGTATTAGTTTTATTAGAAATGCAGTACGTGAGCTTGGGCTCACTAATGTAACTCCTGTTTTGAGTCGAGTAGAAGAATATCAACCTGAAGATAAATTTGATGGCGTATTAAGTCGCGCTTTTGCTTCGTTAAAAGATATGACAGATTGGTGTAATCATTTACCAAAAGAAAATGGATATTTTTATGCATTAAAAGGTATTTATCAGGAAGATGAAATTAATGAATTGAATGAAAAATATACTATTCAAGAAGTGATTGAATTACATGTTCCAGAACTTATAGGTGAACGACATTTAATCGTTTTGCGTTAAATAGTTACAATTTTGTAAAAATTTTTCTAAAAGTGTGATTTATATAACACTTTTTATGTGTTTTTAAGTTGAATCTAAAGCCAGCAAAGGTATAATCGGCGGGCTGAAATTATTTTGTAAAAGTGATGTCGTACATTTTATCTCACGCTAAAAAAAACTACAGAAAAGCTATTGTTATTGAGAGTCTTTTGCTTGTAGTTTTTTATTTGCTTATTTATGGATGGCAACGCCAAAGTGCGGTAGATTTTGGCTACGGTTTTTTAAGTGCCTTTTTACCTTTTTGTACATTCATATTTATCATTTTTTACAGAAAACAAAATTTTTCAACAAAACTGACCGCACTTTATCGTGCTGAAGCAATAAAGTTTGTTTTAACGATGGTTTTTATCATTATTGCCATTAAGTGGTTATTCGTTGTCAATTTTATTGCGTTTTTTGTTGGTTTTTTATTGGCATTAGTGCTGAATAATATTATTCCACTTATTCTCAATAAAATTTAACTTTGGGTTATTCTTCTTCAGAACAAAGGATCGATTATGTCTGGACAAACTTCAATTGAATATATCCAACACCATTTAACTTATCTTACAACAGGCGAAGGTTTTTGGACGTTTAATCTTGATACGTTTTTCTTCTCTGTATTATGCGGTCTCCTTTTCTTAGCTATTTTTCGTAAAGTGGCTAAAAAAGCAACAATAGGTGTACCAGGTAAACTACAATGTGCTGTTGAAATGGCTGTAGAATGGATTGATGGTGTGGTAAAAGAAAATTATCACGGTAAACGAGATGTGGTAGCGCCGTTGGCTTTAACCATTTTCGTATGGGTGATGATTATGAATACTATTGATTTAGTACCTGTGGATTATATTCCTCAGTTGTTTGCTATTATTACAGGTGATCATCATATTCCTGTACGAGCTGTACCGACTACGGATATGAATATGACATTTGCAATGTCGATTTCAGTATTTATATTGATCCTTTTTTATACGATTAAATCTAAGGGTATTAAAGGTCTCGCAAAAGAATACACTTTACACCCTTTTAATCATTGGGCATTTATCCCTGTTAATCTTCTTCTTGAATCCGTGACGTTGATCTCAAAGCCTGTTTCATTAGCACTTCGTTTATTCGGAAATATGTATGCTGGTGAGCTGATCTTTATTTTGATTGCCGTGATGTATTCAGCCAATGCGTTTGTGGCTGCACTGGGTGTGCCATTGCAGTTGGTGTGGGCGATTTTCCATATTTTGGTTATCGCATTACAAGCCTTCGTCTTTATGATGCTTACTGTGGTTTACCTGAGTATTGCATATAATAAAGCGGAACATTAATTTTTATTTTTTATTTAACAACTCAACTCTCAACAACGGAGAAAATTTATGGAAACTGTAATTAGTGCAACAATCATTGCTTCTGCGATTATGCTTGCTTTTGCTGCGTTAGGTACTGCGATTGGCTTTGGTCTTCTTGGCGGTAAATACCTTGAGTCTGCCGCTCGTCAGCCTGAATTAGCTAATTCACTACTTACTAAGATGTTTATTGTTGCAGGTCTTCTTGATGCGATTGCGATGATCGCGGTAGGTATCGGTTTATATTTCGCATTCGCAAATCCATTTGCTGCATTATTAGGTTAATAAACAACAAATTTCCTAATTAACGAAGGAGGTATGTTGTGAATATTAATGCAACATTAATTGGTCAAACCATCGCCTTTATTATTTTTGTATGGTTCTGTGTGAAATTTGTTTGGCCACCAATTATTAATGCGATTGAAACACGTCAAAGCCAAATTGCGAACGCTTTAGCGTCAGCCGAAGCAGCTAAAAAAGAGCAAGCAGATACGAAAAATCTTGTTGAACAAGAACTTTCAGCTGCAAAAGTACAAGCTCAAGACATTTTAGATGCAGCGAATAAACGTCGCAATGAAGTATTAGACGAAGTGAAAGCAGAAGCCGAAGAACTAAAAGCAAAAATTATTGCTCAAGGTTATGCAGAAGTAGAAGCAGAACGTAAACGTGTTCAAGAAGAATTACGTCTTAAAGTAGCTTCATTGGCAGTGGCTGGTGCTGAGAAAATTGTGGGTCGTTCTATTGATGAAGCGGCAAACAATGACATTATTGATAAATTAGTTGCAGAGTTATAAGAGGCTTAGCTTATGTCAGAATTAACTACAATAGCTCGCCCTTATGCAAAAGCTGCATTCGACTTTGCCATTGAACAAAGTGCGGTCGAAAAATGGACTGAAATGCTAGGTTTTGCTGCAGCCGTAGCTGAAGATGAAACGGTAAAAGCTTACTTAAGTAGTTCTCTTTCTGCACAGAAATTAGCTGATACAGTAATTTCTATTTGTGGCGAACAATTGGATCAATATGGGCAAAATCTTATTCGGTTAATGGCTGAAAATAAGCGTTTGAGTGCTATTCCTGCGGTGTTTGAAGAATTTAAACATCACGTAGAGGAGCACCAAGCTATTGCAGAAGTTGAAGTAACATCTGCGCAACCATTGAATGCAACACAAATCGAAAAAATTGCAGCTGCAATGGAAAAAAGATTAGCTCGCAAAGTGAAATTAAATTGCAACGTGGATAATGCACTTATTGCTGGTGTGATTATTCGTACAGAAGACTTTGTGATTGACGGAAGTAGCCGTGGGCAACTTACTCGTCTCGCAAACGAGTTGCAATTATAAGAGGAATACAAGATGCAACTAAATTCAACTGAAATTAGTGAATTGATTAAAAAACGCATCGCTCAATTCGACGTGGTAAGTGAAGCGCGTAATACAGGGACAATTGTTTCTGTAAGCGATGGTATTATTCGCATCCACGGTTTAAGCGATGTGATGCAAGGTGAAATGATCGCCTTACCAGGTAATCGTTATGCGATGGCACTTAACCTTGAACGCGATTCTGTTGGTGCTGTAGTTATGGGACCTTACGCAGATTTAGCGGAAGGTATGGAAGTTCAATGTACAGGTCGTATTCTTGAAGTACCAGTTGGTCGTGGTTTATTAGGTCGTGTAGTTAATACGCTTGGTCAACCAATCGATGGTAAAGGCGAAATTGAAAATGATGGTTTCTCACCAGTAGAAGTGATTGCGCCAGGTGTTATCGATCGTCGTTCTGTTGATCAACCTGTTCAAACCGGTTATAAAGCTGTTGACTCAATGGTGCCAATCGGCCGTGGTCAACGTGAATTAATCATCGGCGACCGTCAAACGGGTAAAACTGCGTTAGCAATTGACGCTATTATTAACCAACGTAATTCTGGTATTAAATGTATCTATGTTGCGATTGGTCAAAAAGCCTCTACTATCGCAAACGTCGTGCGTAAATTAGAAGAACATGGTGCGCTTGCAAATACTATCGTGGTAGCCGCATCTGCATCTGAATCAGCAGCGTTACAATATTTAGCACCTTATGCTGGTTGTGCGATGGGTGAATATTTCCGTGATCGTGGTGAAGATGCGTTAATTGTTTATGATGATTTATCAAAACAAGCCGTAGCTTATCGTCAAATTTCATTATTATTACGTCGTCCACCAGGTCGTGAAGCCTATCCTGGTGATGTTTTCTATTTACATTCTCGTTTACTAGAACGTGCTTCTCGTGTAAACGAAGATTACGTAGAAAAATTCACTAAAGGCGAAGTGAAAGGAAAAACTGGTTCTTTAACCGCACTTCCGATTATTGAAACTCAAGCTGGTGACGTATCTGCGTTTGTTCCAACCAACGTAATTTCTATTACCGATGGTCAGATCTTCTTAGAATCTAACTTGTTTAACTCAGGTATTCGTCCTGCGGTAAACCCAGGTATTTCGGTATCTCGTGTTGGTGGTTCAGCGCAAACTAAAGTTATTAAGAAATTAGCGGGTGGTATTCGTACCGCGCTAGCTCAATATCGTGAATTAGCAGCGTTTGCACAGTTTGCATCAGATCTTGATGATGCGACTCGTAAGCAACTTTCTCACGGTGAAAAAGTAACTGAATTATTAAAACAAAAACAATTTGCTCCATTATCTGTTGCAGAACAAGCGGTTGTATTGTTTGCTGTTGAATTTGGTTATTTGGATGACGTGGAATTATCAAAAATTGCAAGTTTTGAGACCGCACTTTTAGATTATTCTAACCGTAATCACGCTGAGTTTATGCAAGAGCTTACTAAAACCGGTAACTATAATGACGAAATCAAAGATACATTAAAAGGTATTTTAGATAGTTTTAAAGCGAATAGTGCTTGGTAGTAACGGAGAGATAAGATGGCAGGTGCAAAAGAGATAAAAACCAAAATTGCCAGTGTACAAAGTACACAAAAAATTACTAAGGCAATGGAAATGGTGGCAACCTCGAAAATGCGTAAAACGCAGGATCGTATGGCTGCATCTCGTCCGTATTCTGAAACTATCCGTAACGTTATTAGTCATGTGTCTAAAGCAAGTGTCGGTTATAAACATCCGTTCTTAGTTGAGCGTGAAGTGAAGAAAATCGGTATCTTGGTTATTTCAACAGATCGTGGTATGTGTGGTGGTTTAAATGTTAATTTATTCAAAACCACACTTAACCAAATCAAAAATTGGAAAGAACAAAATATTTCTACAGATTTGGGCTTAATAGGTTCAAAAGGGATTAGTTTTTTCCGTTCCTTTGGATTTAATATCAAAGGTCAACTTTCTGGTTTAGGCGATACGCCCGCTCTAGAAGAATTAATTGGTGTCGCAAATACAATGTTTGATGCTTATCGTAATGGTGAAATTGATGCAGTTTATATTGCATACAATAAATTTGTTAATACGATGTCGCAAAAACCTGTTGTACAACAATTAGTTCCTTTACCAGAATCTAAAGACGATCATTTAAATGAAAGACAACAGACTTGGGATTATCTTTATGAACCAGAACCAAAAGTACTATTAGATAGTCTTTTAGTTCGTTATTTAGAATCTCAAATTTATCAAGCGGTTGTAGATAATTTAGCTTCAGAACAAGCGGCTCGAATGGTAGCAATGAAAGCAGCAACTGATAATGCAGGTAATTTAATTAATGATCTGCGGTTGGTGTATAACAAAGCTCGTCAAGCAAGTATCACAAATGAATTGAATGAAATCGTAGCCGGTGCGGCAGCGATTTAAGAAAAGAGGAACGGTAATGTCAGCAGGAAAAATTGTACAAATCATCGGTGCGGTGATTGACGTTGAATTTCCACAAGATGCAGTGCCAAAAGTTTACGATGCATTAAAAGTTGAATCAGGTTTAACACTTGAGGTGCAACAACAATTAGGTGGCGGTGTGGTACGTTGTATCGCATTAGGTGCTTCTGACGGTTTAAAACGTGGTTTAAAAGTAGAAAATACGAATGATCCGATTCAAGTACCGGTAGGCACAAAAACCCTTGGTCGTATTATGAATGTATTGGGTGAACCAATTGACGAACAAGGTCCAATCGGTGAAGAAGAGCGTTGGGCTATCCACCGTTCTGCACCAAGCTATGAAGAACAATCAAACAGTACGGAATTATTAGAAACTGGTATCAAAGTTATTGACTTAATTTGTCCATTTGCTAAAGGTGGTAAAGTTGGTCTATTCGGTGGTGCGGGTGTAGGTAAAACCGTAAACATGATGGAATTAATTCGTAACATCGCGATCGAACACTCAGGTTACTCTGTATTTGCGGGTGTAGGTGAACGTACTCGTGAAGGTAACGACTTCTATCATGAAATGAAAGATTCTAACGTATTAGATAAAGTATCTTTGGTTTATGGTCAGATGAATGAGCCACCAGGTAACCGTTTACGTGTTGCGTTAACTGGTTTAACCATGGCAGAAAAATTCCGTGATGAAGGTCGTGATGTATTATTCTTCGTGGATAATATCTATCGTTATACCCTTGCTGGTACTGAAGTATCTGCGTTATTAGGTCGTATGCCATCAGCGGTAGGTTATCAACCAACCTTAGCTGAAGAAATGGGTGTGTTACAAGAACGTATTACATCAACCAAAACAGGTTCTATTACCTCTGTACAAGCGGTATATGTACCTGCGGATGACTTAACTGACCCATCTCCAGCAACAACTTTCGCACACTTAGACTCAACCGTTGTATTAAGTCGTCAAATTGCATCTTTAGGTATCTACCCTGCGGTTGACCCATTAGATTCAACTTCACGTCAGTTAGACCCACTTGTTGTTGGTCAAGAACATTATGATATTGCTCGTGGTGTACAAGGTATTTTACAACGTTATAAAGAATTGAAAGATATTATCGCAATTCTTGGTATGGACGAATTATCTGAAGAAGATAAATTAGTGGTAGCACGTGCGCGTAAAATTGAACGTTTCTTATCACAACCGTTTTTCGTTGCTGAAGTATTTAACGGTACTCCGGGTAAATATGTTCCATTAAAAGAAACCATTCGCGGCTTTAAAGGTATTTTAAGCGGTGATTACGACCATATCCCAGAACAAGCGTTCTATATGGTAGGTTCAATCGACGAAGCGCTAGAAAAAGCCAAAAATATGTAATCACTTCAAGTCATTTGAAGGAGAACAAAAATGGCGACATTTAATTTAACAATAGTAAGCGCAGAGCGAAAAATCTTTGAAGGTGAAGTAAAACAAATCCAAGCAACAGGTGTTGAGGGGGAATTAGGTATTCTCCCTGGACACACTCCATTGCTAACGGCAATTAAGCCAGGGATTGTTAAATTTACTCTTCAAGATGGAAATGAAGAAGTTATCTATGTTTCCGGTGGTTTTTTAGAGGTTCAACCAAATATTGTTACGGTGCTAGCAGATGTTGCTATCCGTGGTAGTGAATTAGATGCAGATCGTATTCGCGAAGCAAAACGTAAAGCTGAAGAGAACATTGTATCTCATGCATCAGATGTAGATCATGATTTACTGGTTGCGAAACTTTCTAAAGAGTTAGCAAAACTTCGAGCTTATGAGTTGACTGAAAAACTCTTGAAAACAAGACGATAATAAAAAAAGTATGATGAAAAATGATCTGCACCCCAAAAGTTGGATTGAACAAACTAACAATTGAGGTGCAGATTTTTTTATGGGTAAATACTACACAATCGAATTTAAATGATAGGTTCTCCAATCTATTCTGATTAAATAAAGCCTATGAAGTCATTTTACATTCAGGCCAAAGCTTGGCTGTATCAAATAGTGGCTTATTGTCAAATATTGGCTGAAAATAGCATTATTCAAAGTATGTAGAGAAAAGGGAATTGCTCGGGCAATGTTGTGATGGAAAGTTTCTTTAGGCTATTAAAAACAGAATATTTTTATGATTGGGAATTTAATAGTAGAGAGATGATAGTTGATGCAGTTAGGGATTGTTGAGATTAGTATAATTACCGACAGATTCAACTAAAATTAAAAGGACTGAGTTCGATAAAATATCGTCATCCGTCCTTGAGTAAATAGTGTAGGCTTTTAATTTTTACCGTATTTTTATTTTTTACGTTTTGCTCTTGGATGAGCTTGATCGTACACTTCCGCCAGATGTTGAAAATTTAAGTGAGTATAAATTTGAGTGGTGGAAAGATTGCTATGCCCAAGCAATTCTTGAACGGCGCGTAAATCAGAACTGGCTTCCAACATATGCGTCGCAAAAGAATGACGTAATTTGTGCGGATTAAGATGGCTATTTAAGCCTTGACGAATGCCCCAAGTTTCCAAACGTTTTTGAATCGCTCGATGAGAAATACGATTTCCAAGCTGGCTAACAAATAATGCCTCATCTTTTGGGTTAAATAATGCCCGCACTTTTAACCATTCTTGAATTGCATGCGAAGCGTAACGCCCAAACGGCACCACACGCTCTTTGTTGCCTTTCCCAATAACACGCACTTCCCGCACTCGGGTATTAATGCTGTTTAAATCTAAGCCTTGTAATTCAGATAAACGTAAACCTGAACTGTACATTAATTCCAAAATAGCACGATCACGAATATCAATTGGCTCTTTGCTATCGTTGGCAAGCAACTGTTGAACTTGCTCTCCATCCATATTTTTCGGTAAATGCTTGCCTTGTTTCGGTGCGGAAATGCCTGTGGCGGGATTCACTTTCAATTCGCCTTGTTGCACCAAAAAACTGAGAAATCTGCGCAATGCGGATAAACGCAAAGCCAAGCTTTTTTCTTTTAAGCCTTGTTTTTTGCTTTCTGCCAAAATAAAGCGCACCACGCTGGGTGTTACTTGTGCCCAAGCATGAATGTCTTGTTGCGCTAAAATTTTGATGATGGCATCAAGTTGATGTTGATAATTAGTGAGCGTGTGAGGGCTCATTTGGCGTTCAATCCGCAAATAATCCCAATAACGATTTAACGCGGTTAGCATTACAAACTCAATTCAAATAAACGTTCTTTCGGGTTCAATTTAAACCCTTCCGATTCCAACATTGAATATTGATTTTGCGCTAATTCTGCCACTAAACGATTGGATTGCGTGAAATGCACAAAGTCTTTTGCTTTAGAAATCAGCGCCGCATAAATTTCCGTTTGTTGAGCATGTTCCAACACAAAAATATCGGTGATTTGCCAATAGCGTTGTAATTGTAAAGAAGAAAGGCGAGGGAAAAGCTGCACAAAGCCAATAGCCTTTTCATTTTCATCCACCGCAATAAAAAACAGACTTTCATTAAAACGCATACGATTAGTTAAAAAAGCCAAGGTGCGTTCTGGATTCTCTGCTTGTCCATAGGCTTGGCGATAGGCTTCAAAAAGAGGAAGAAGCACGTCAATATTCCATTGTTCGGCTTTGAAAAGTTTCATAATTGGTTATTTTTTATTGGTTCCATACAGGTAATTGTAGCTTTTTAGCACAAGATAATCATCTTTCTATGAGAATTTTTTTAATTTTATGATCTTCTGCAAAGAATCGTGGTGAAATTTTGGTATAGTAAGCAAGTTAATTTTATCAACTATGGAGAAACAAAAATGGCACGTCGTCCTTTAGTGATGGGTAACTGGAAATTAAACGGTTCCAAAGCGTTCACCAAAGAATTAATCGAAGGATTAAAAGCAGAATTACATGATGTAACAGGTTGTGATGTGGCAATTGCCCCACCAGTGATGTATTTAGGTACGGCTGAAGCAGCACTTTCTGGTTGTGGTTGCAGCTGCGGCGGTAAAAGTGTGATTCAGTTAGGTGCACAAAACGTAGATATCAATGTGAAAGGTGCATTTACTGGTGATATTTCTAGTGAAATGTTAAAAGATTTTGGCGCAAAATACATCATTATCGGCCACTCTGAGCGTCGTACTTACCACAAAGAAAGCGACGAATTTGTAGCGAAGAAATTTGGTGCATTAAAAGAAGCTGGTTTAGTACCAGTATTATGTATTGGTGAAACTGAAGCTGAAAACGAAGCAGGTAAAACAGAAGAAGTATGTGCACGTCAAATTGATGCCGTCATCAACGCATTAGGCGTAGAAGCATTTAATGGTGCAGTGATCGCATACGAACCAATTTGGGCAATCGGCACTGGTAAATCAGCGACTCCAGCACAGGCACAAGCTGTTCATGCATTTATCCGTGGCCACATCGCAGCAAAATCACAAGCTGTAGCAGATCAAATGATCATTCAATACGGTGGTTCGGTAAATGACGCTAATGCAGCAGAATTATTCACTCAACCAGATATCGATGGTGCATTAGTGGGCGGTGCTTCACTTAAAGCGCCTGCGTTTGCAGTCATCGTGAAAGCAGCGGCAGCAGCGAAAAACTAATTTTTATTTAATTAGAATAATATGTATTTAAGTCGCTTTACATGTGACTTAGGTCGTCATTAGTTTTTGTAATTATCTAAGTATCATATTATATTTACCCCTAACTACAAACCGCACGTTTTACGTGCGGTTTGTTATTTTTAGAAGCAATTAGCAAGCTTGTTTGCCATAAGCATCTTGGCGAAGAATGTGACGAACACCTTCATCAAATTCTGCTAATACGCGATCTGCATCTTTCGGATCTTTACCGCGCGCATCCAAGTAGAATTTAATTTTTGGTTCAGTACCTGAAGGACGAGCAATTAAGCGTCCGCCATTTTCCAAGTTAAATACAAGGATATCGCTTTGACGATCTGTTTTAGTATGATCGATAAATTGCGCTACTTTCACGCCTGCGATTTCTGCTGGTGGATTGTTACGAAGTGCGGTCATTAATTTTCCGATTTCTGAAAGATCGCTGACTCGAATAGAGATTTGTCCACTCACATAAGCACCAAATTCTTTGGTAAATTCATCAGCATAATCTGCTAAAGTTTTGCCTTGTTTTTTCAAGTTACGCACAAGATCTAAGAACACGATTGCCGCAGAAATACCGTCTTTATCGCGTACTTTGTCGGGGTCAACTAAATAGCCCAATGCTTCTTCAAAACCAAACAATAAGCCAGATACTTTACCGATGTATTTGAAACCAGTTAAGGTTTCTTCTGATTGGAAACCGTATTTTTTTGCAATTTCAGCGAGTGCGGGAGAAGAAACAAGCGAGCAAGCCAATGTGCCTTGTTTGCCTTGATATTGTTTTGCCAAGTACCAACCTAAGAAACAGCCTACTACGTTGCCGTGTAGTGATTTCCAGTTACCTTGTGCATCAGGCACTGCAACAGCTAAACGGTCTGCATCTGGGTCATTAGCAATGATAAATTCAGCATTCTTTTCTTTTGCTACTTTAATTGCTAAATCTAACGCGCCTTTTTCTTCTGGATTTGGGAAATTCACAGTTGGGAATGTGCCATCTGGCCAAACTTGATCTGCGACTACGTGAGGTTGTGGTAAGCCTGCTTTTGCTAGCGTTTTACTTAACACTTCATAGCCAACACCGTGCATAGCGGTATAAACATAGTTAATGTCGCAAGCTGGCTCTTTAGCTAATGATGCAGTTTTTGCAATGTATGCATCTACCACTTCATCATTTAACACTACATAATTATCGCTACGTGGTAAATCTTGGATATTGCCAGCCGCAACTTTATCAATTAATGCTGCGATGTCTTTATCTGCCGGTGAAACGATTTGACCGCCACCATTTGCTTTGCCCAAATATACTTTATAGCCGTTATCTTCCGGTGGATTATGGCTTGCTGTCACCATTACACCCGCAGTGGTATCAAAATATTGGATAGCATAAGCTAAAACTGGAGTCGGTAATTTGCGTGGTAATAAATAAGCTTTTACGCCTGCACCAGCCATAATTTCAGCTGTGTCACGGGCAAATACATCAGAGTTTTTACGGCCATCGTAACCAATTACGATTGATGGTTCTTTATCGTAACCTTTTAAATATTCCGCTAAACCGCCAGCAGCTTGAGAAACTAAAACTCGGTTCATCCCCATTGAGCCAGCTTGTAAACGGCCACGTAAACCTGCCGTACCAAATTGTAAACGACCATCAAAACGCGCATGTAATTTTGCTTCTGCCGCTTTATCTCCGCCTTTTGCCGCATCTAAAAGTGCGGTTAATTCTGCACGAGTTTCTGCGTCAGGATCTTGGTTTAACCAATTTTGCGCTACATGAAAAAGAGTTGTCATAGGATCATCCTTATTCTCTTGAAATAAATAAATCGCTGCTAGACTAGCCGAAATCACCCAAAATGGGAACGGATAATTATCAAAATTTTGATCTAATTAACATTTTTTATTCACGCAATCGGTTATCTGAGCTAATTAGGAAAGCCGTTTGTTGCATAGGCATTTATTTGAAAAATTCGCTATAATACCGCCTCAATATTTACGGCAAAATTTAACCGCACTTTAAGGATTTTCAATGTCATCCCAGCCTCGTTTCGTCCATCTTCGCACGCACACAGATTTTTCGATGATTGACAGTATTGTCAAAGTGAAGCCTCTTGTGAAAGCTTGTGCTGCCAATGAAATGGTCGCAATGGGATTAACGGATTTTGCTAATTTTTGTGGTGTGGTGCGTTTTTATGGCGAAATGCTTTCTTCGGGTATGAAGCCTATTATTGGCGCTGATGTTAAAGTGAAAAATGCACTATGCGGTAATGAAATGTTTGATTTGACGCTTTTGGCAAAGAACAACGAAGGCTATAAAAACATTACATTATTGCTCTCAAAAGCCTATCAGCGCGGTTATGATGACTATCCTTATATCGATCAAAATTGGTTAATTGAACACCGAGAAGGGCTGATTATTTTATCTGGTGGCACGCAAGGCGATGTGGGTAAAAAATTGTTGAAAGAAAACGCTGCAGAAATTGAAAGTGCGGTTGCTTTTTACCAAGAATTTTTTGCTGATCATTTTTATCTTGCACTTACGCGCACTGGCAGACCTGATGAAGAACGTTATATCCAAGCAGCATTAAAATTAGCTAAAAGTCATGGATTGCCTTTGGTGGCGACGAACGATGTAATGTTTTTGAAATCTGATGATTTTGAAGCTCATGAAATTCGTGTTGCGATTCGTGATGGCTATACATTAGATGATCCTAAACGTCCAAAACGTTATACCCCACAACAATATTTCCGCAGCGAAGAGGAAATGTGCAAGTTATTCGCTGACATACCTTCCGCTCTCGAAAATACCTTATTAATTGCGCAGCGTTGTAGTGTGACTTTGCGCCTTGGTCAATATTTCTTGCCTCAATTCCCGACTGGCGATTTAAGTACAGAAGATTTCTTGGTGCAAAAAGCTAAAGAAGGTTTGGAAGAGCGTCTAGCTTTTTTATTCCCTGATGAAAAAGTGCGGTTAGAAAAAAGATCAAAATATGATGAGCGCTTGCAAGTTGAGTTGGATGTGATTAACCAAATGGGATTCCCTGGTTATTTCTTGATCGTAATGGAATTTATTCAGTGGTCGAAAGATAACGATATTCCTGTTGGGCCGGGTCGTGGTTCTGGTGCGGGTTCATTAGTGGCTTACGCATTAAAAATCACTGATTTAGATCCGCTAGAGTTTGATTTGCTTTTTGAACGTTTTTTAAATCCAGAACGCGTGTCTATGCCCGATTTCGACGTGGATTTCTGTATGGATGGTCGAGACCGAGTAATTGAGCATGTTGCTGAAACCTATGGCCGCGGCGCGGTATCTCAAATTATCACCTTTGGTACGATGGCAGCGAAAGCTGTTATTCGTGATGTGGGGCGCGTATTAGGGCATCCGTATGGTTTCGTTGATCGTATTTCGAAATTAATTCCGCCAGATCCTGGTATGACGCTTGCGAAAGCATTTGAAGCCGAGCCACAATTACAGGTAGCCTACGACAGCGATGAAGAAGTGCAAGCGTTGATTGATATGGCGCGTAAGCTGGAAGGTGTGACGCGTAATGCAGGTAAACATGCTGGTGGCGTGGTCATTTCACCAACCTTAATTACTGATTTTGCACCACTCTATTGTGATAATGAAGGCTTACATCCTGTTACTCACTTTGATAAAAATGATGTGGAATATGCGGGGCTTGTGAAATTCGACTTTCTGGGCTTGCGTACTCTCACCATCATTAAATGGGCATTGGATATGATTAATGCTCGTATGGTGCGTGAGGGCAAGCCTCGAGTAGATATTGCATCTATTCCACTTGATGATCCTGAATCTTTTGAATTACTTAAACGTTCCGAAACTACAGCCGTGTTCCAGTTGGAATCGCGAGGAATGAAGGATTTGATTAAGCGCCTGCAACCTGACTGTTTTGAAGATATCATCGCGTTGGTGGCATTGTTCCGTCCTGGTCCGTTGCAATCAGGCATGGTGGATAACTTTATCGACCGTAAACATGGACGAGAAGAAGTATCTTATCCTGATGCGGAATATCAACATGAAAGCTTGAAACCTATTCTTGAGCCGACCTACGGTATTATTTTGTACCAAGAACAAGTGATGCAAATTGCGCAGGTGTTGGCTGGCTATACGCTGGGTGGGGCTGACTTATTGCGTCGAGCAATGGGTAAAAAGAAACCAGAAGAAATGGCAAAACAGCGCTCAGTGTTTAAAGAAGGGGCGGAGAAAAACGGTGTTGATGGCGAGCTATCTATGAAGATTTTCGACTTGGTAGAAAAATTTGCTGGCTATGGTTTTAATAAATCTCACTCCGCTGCTTATGCCTTGGTATCTTACCAAACCCTTTGGTTAAAAACTCATTTCCCTGCGGAATTTATGGCAGCGGTAATGACATCTGAAATGGATAATACGGATAAAATCGTAGGTTTATACGATGAATGTCTGCGTATGGGCTTAAAAGTAACGCCACCAGATATTAATATCGGCAAACACCATTTTAGCGTTAATGAACAAGGTGAAATTGTATATGGGATTGGCGCGATTAAAGGTGTGGGGGAAGGCCCGATTGACGCACTTGTGACGGCAAGAAATGAAGGGGGAATTTTCAAAGATTTATTCGATTTATGCGCTCGTGTAGATTTGAAAAAAATTAACCGCCGCACCTTTGAAAGCCTAATTATGTCAGGTGCCTTTGATAAATTAGGCCCACATCGCGCCGCACTTTCTAAGAATTTGGAAGACGCGCTTAGAGCTTCCGATCAGCATGCGAAAGATGAAGCAATGGGGCAAACGGATATGTTCGGCGTGCTGACAGAAACCCATGAAGAAGTGGAAAATGCTTACGCTAATACACCACCTTATACCGAAAAACAAATCCTTGATGGTGAACGAGAAACCTTGGGGCTTTATTTAAGTAGCCATCCTGTTAGCCGTTATTTGAAAGAACTTTCTCATTACACTTCAACTCGCTTAAAAGATCTTGCACCAAATCGTCGTGGACAAATTAGCACTGTGGCGGGGCTAGTTGTGGCATCGAGAATTGCGATGACGAAAAAAGGCAATCGGCTAGGTATTGCTACATTGGATGACCGTTCAGGTCGCTTAGATTTAACATTATTTGGTGAAAGCCTAGAACAATTTGGTGAGAAATTACAAAAAGATACAGTGATTGTTGCTTCTGGACAGGTTAGCTTTGATGATTTCTCTGGTGGCTTAAAAATGACGGTGCGCGAGTTAATGACCTTAGATGAAGCTCGTTCCCGTTATGTCAAATCCTTAGCTATTAGTCTTTCTGAGCATCAAATTACACCAAGTTTTATTAAACTACTTAAAGCATTACTTGAGCCGGTGAGTGGTGGAACGTTGCCGATTAATGTGTATTATCAAAGTCCGAAAGGTCGTGCGTTGTTACGTTTGGGCGTGCAATGGTCGATCATTCCAACAGATGAAATTCTGACGGAATTGGTGAATTTACTTGGCGAAAGTGCGGTGGAATTAGAGTTTGAATAATACAAAGGCGCGAAAAATATCACGCCATTTTTATAAGATTAACGTAAGAAATAACGATAAGATTTGCTTTCTGTTACATCTTCAAAAACATAATTGAGTTGGGCAAGTGCCAGTTCAAATTCTGCTTGTTCGCGTTCTTCAATTTGGAAACCAGCAAGGATATTTCCATAGTCCGCGCCGTGGGCACGATAGTGGAATAATGAAATATTCCAACGATTTTGCAAGGTTTCTAGAAATTTCAATAACGCACCTTTTTGCTCTGGGAATTCGAACGTATATAAGCGTTCGTTATCATTTGATGCGCGACCACCCATTAAATAGCGAACATGCGTTTTCGCAATATCATCATCAGACATATCCTCAACATCAAAACCATTTTTAGTGAGGTCTGCAATAATATCTGCTTTTTCTTGCTCATTTATCGTTCTTACCCCAACAAACACGCAAGCACGTTTATCATCTGCATAACGGTAACTGAATTCGGTTACAGCTCTGTTACCTAATACATAAGCAAATTTTAAGAAACTACCGGGTTGTTCATGCATGGTTACTGCTAATAAAGCTTCTCGGTTTTCACCAATTTCACAACGTTCAGATACATAACGTAATGTGTGGAAATTTAAGTTCGCGCCAGACAAAATTGCCGCCATATTTTTGCCTTCAATATGGTTTTGTTTGGCATATTTTTTCAAACCAGCTAAACCTAATGCACCTGATGGTTCTGCAACAGCACGAACGTTTTCAAACAAATCTTTCATTGCTGCGCATACTTCGTCACTATCGACCAATACCATATCATCAAGATATTGTTGGCATAGGCGGAATGTTTCGTCACCAATGCGTTTTACGGCAACACCATCCGCAAATAATCCAACATGGATTAAATCTGTTGGTTCACCTTTATCGAGAGCGGCTTTTAAGCATGCAGAATCCTTTGATTCTACACCGATGATTTTAATTTCCGGCATAAATTGCTTAAGCAACATTGCCACACCCGCAGCTAAGCCACCACCACCGACTTGTACAAACACATAATCCAAATCTGCCACTTGTTGTAGCATTTCCATCGCTAACGTGCCTTGTCCTGCGATCACTAATGGATGATCGAATGGAGGAATAAATGTCATATTTTTTTCTTTTGAAAGCTCAATAGCTTTTGCTTTGGCTTCATCGAAATTAGCACCATGCAACAACACCTCGCCACCAAAACCACGCACAGCATCCACTTTAATGCTTGGCGTGTTTTGTGGCATGACGATCAATGCTTTTAAGCCTAATTGTTTCGCTGATAATGCCACGCCTTGTGCATGGTTACCCGCAGAGGCCGCTATTACGCCTGCTGCTTTTTGTTCTGCTGAAAGGCTAGAAATCATTGCGTAAGCGCCGCGTAGTTTAAAGCTATTTACTGGTTGGCGATCTTCGCGCTTGATCCAGATATTATTGTGCAGTCGTTCAGAAAGTTTTCCCATTTTTTGTAAAGGGGTCACTTGAGCAGCTTCATATACGCGCGAACCAAGTTTAACAATGGCATTGATATAATCTGATTGAGAAGGTTGAGGATTGGTGAGTAGGTTTTTCATAGTGTTTGTTTTGATGATGAAGTGCGGTTGGTTTTTCCTTTGTTTTATCCCCCTCTTATGAAGGAGGGGGAACCGTTAAATTATTTTAATAATGTTTTATCGCGTACCGCACCTTTGTCCGCTGAGGTGGCAAAGTGACCGAATACTTTCAATGCGAAAGATACTTCACGTTCACGGTGAGCGGGCAGCCAACCTTTTTGATCTTGTTCGGCTCTGCGTGCTGCGAGTTCTTCATTACTGATTTCTAAGTTAATTGCACGATTTGGAATATCAATGTTGATAATATCGCCATCGCGTACTAAGCCGATTGCACCGCCAGAAGCAGCTTCTGGTGATGCGTGTCCAATAGATAAGCCTGATGTACCACCAGAGAAACGACCATCCGTTAATAAGGCACATTTTTTACCTAAGCCCATCGATTTTAAGTAACTGGTTGGATATAACATTTCTTGCATACCAGGTCCGCCTTTAGGCCCTTCGTAACGGATAACAACGACATGACCTTCTTTGACTTTGCCACCTAAAATGCCTGCAACTGCATCTTCTTGGCTTTCAAATACGATTGCACGGCCGGTGAATTTCCAAATAGATTCATCTACGCCAGCGGTTTTAACGATACATCCGTCTTCAGCGAGATTACCGAATAATACGGCTAAGCCACCTTCTTGTGAAATCGCATTTTCTTTATTGCGAATACAACCGTTTACACGATCATTATCGACGGTATCCCAACGGCAATCTTGTGAGAATGCTTGAGTTGTACGGATGCCTGCAGGGCCTGCACGGAAGAATTTATGTAATTCTTCATCTTGATTGCGAATAATATCGTATTGGTCTAGTTGTTCTCCCATGCTCATTCCAAGCACGGTGTGTGTATTTTTATGAATTAATCCAGCGCGATCTAATTCACCTAACAATCCCATAATACCGCCTGCACGGTGTACGTCTTCCATGTGGTATTTATTGGTGTTTGGCGCAATTTTGCTTAAACAAGGTACTTTGCGCGATAAACGGTCAATATCTTCCATTTTAAAATCTACGCCTGCTTCTTGTGCTGCCGCTAATAAGTGTAAAACAGTATTACTTGAACCACCCATTGCGATATCGAGGCTCATTGCATTTTCAAAGGCATCAAAAGTACCGATTGAACGAGGCAATACACTTTCATCATTTTGTTCATAATAGCGTTTGCAAAGCTCAACAATTTGACGACCTGCTTTTAAGAATAATTCTTTGCGGTCTGCGTGAGTCGCCAACATAGAACCATTACCAGGTAAAGATAAACCTAAGGCTTCAGTTAAGCAATTCATGGAGTTAGCGGTGAACATGCCTGAGCAAGAACCACAAGTTGGACACGCACTGCGTTCAATGGCATCAATGCGTTCATCTGACACATTTGGATCGGCTGCCTCAATCATCGCATCAACCAAATCTAAGCGGATTAATTGATCAGAAAGTTTAGTTTTACCCGCTTCCATTGGGCCGCCTGAGACAAAAATTGTCGGAATGTTTAAGCGCATTGCCGCCATTAACATTCCCGGGGTGATTTTGTCACAGTTGGAAATACATACCATCGCATCAGCACAGTGCGCATTGACCATATATTCCACGCTATCAGCGATTAAATCACGGCTTGGTAAAGAATAAAGCATTCCACCGTGACCCATTGCGATACCATCATCCACCGCAATGGTATTAAATTCTTTTGCTACACCGCCCGCTTTTTCAATTTCAGCGGCAACAAGCTGTCCCATATCTTTTAAATGCACATGCCCTGGCACAAATTGGGTGAAAGAGTTCACCACCGCAATAATCGGTTTACCAAAGTCATTTTCTTTCATTCCTGTTGCACGCCATAAGGCACGTGCGCCTGCCATATTACGACCTTGTGTACTGGTCGCTGAACGTAGTTTTGGCATAAATAATCTCTCCGAGTAAATTTTTGTTAGGGTAGCGTGCAATATTTTGCACTTAATTTTTATTTTATTTCGTTTACATCTGGCAATTTCGCCAACTGATTCACTAACAGATCTAAAGTGCGGTCAGATCTTACGGTGATTTTTAACCGCACTTGGGTTTCATTCAGTGTCATTTCCATCGTTGTAACGGTAAACCCGCGGTGACGTGCCACGCGTAAAATGCGTTCCAATACTTCTGGACGATGGCGAGCGACGAGTTCAAGTTTATATTCATTCATTAGTTCATCTCCTCTACCATATCCGCGTTACATGCACCCGGTGGCACAAGTGGCCATACACATTCATCAGGTGGAATACATACTTGTAATAAATAGGCTGTTTTGCTATTTAATAATCGGTTGAGTGCTGCATCCACATCATCGGCTGACTCAATACGTTCTGCAGGAATACCGAACGCATTAGCAAGCATCACAAAATCTGGATTGTCATCTAAAATGGTTTCACTGCGACGTTTATTCCAGAATAAATCCTGCCATTGACGAACCATACCTAAGCGTTGGTTATCCAGTAGCAAAATTTTTACTGGTAAATTACCGCGTTTGATTGAACCCAATTCTTGTATGTTCATCATGAGTGAGCCATCACCCGTAACCAAAATGACTTCATCTTGCGGGCGTGCTTTTTTTGCCCCTACTGCAGCAGGTAAGCCAAAGCCCATTGTGCCGAAACCTGCGGATGTAATGTAGTTCTCTGGCGCAAAATGCTTCATGTGTTGAGCTGACCACATTTGATGCTGACCTACATCGGTACAAATTACTGCATTATTTGGTTTTCGATTAGATAGAGTGTTGAGTAATGCCCAAGGATCAATCGGACGATTGTATTGATTTTCAATATAAGTGAAATCTAATTTTGCTTTTAAATCTTTGATTTGTTCACGCCAAGGTTCAATATCAAGCTCTTGTTTGAGAGCATTAAGTGCTTGGATTAAATCTCCTTGTAGGGCAACATCTGCACGGCGTAATTTATGGATTTCCGCTGCATCAATATCACAATGAATCACTTTAGCATGAGGCGCAAAAGTATCGAGTTTACCTGTTACACGATCGTCAAAACGAGCGCCACATACAAGTAATAAATCGCTTTCTTGCACGGCAAAATTAGCAGCTTTTGTACCATGCATACCAATCATTCCCATATACACATCATCATTTGGATCAATTGCACCTAAACCTTTTAAAGTGGAGACTGATGGCATTTGGGTCTGGGCTAAAAATTCGCGTAAGGCAGGTACAGCCTTCGCCATACCAACGCCACCACCCACATAAAGCACCGGTTTTTTAGCATTTTTTAATAATTCTTTTGCTTCAGCGAGTTTATCTGTCGAAAGTGCGGTCGGTTTTTCTAGTGTTTTAACGTAGGCTTCTACATTCGCAGGTACTTCACCGATTTGGATATCACGAGGCACATCAATAAGAACTGGTCCAGGACGTCCGCTTTGGGCAATTTCAAAGGCTTCCGCAAAAACATCGGCTAATTCATCCGCACTTTGCACGATAAAACTGTGTTTGGTACAAGCAAGGGAAAGCCCAAGAACATCCGCTTCTTGGAACGCATCTGTGCCGATTAATGGAGAGGAAACTTGACCAGTAATGGCTACAACTGGAATGGAGTCCATCATGGCATCGCCTAATCCAGTAACTAAATTGGTGGCACCAGGGCCTGATGTTGCAATACAGACGCCCACTTTTCCTGTGGAACGAGCATAACCAATCGCTGCGATGGCTGCACCTTGTTCATTACGACAAAGTAAGTGATCTAAGCCTGCGTCATAAAGGGCATCGTAGGTTGGCATGATTGCGCCACCAGGATAGCCGAAAAGAGTCGTGACATGGTGTGCTTTCAGGCACTCCATGATGAGTTGTGCGCCTGTCATTGTGTTTGTTTCCTGTTGTTTTTATTTTGGGATAAGTTCAGCATTGTAGCGAAATTTCGAGTCATTGGTAGGGTTTGGGGCGAAAAAAACGAAAAAAGTGCGGTGAAAATTGGCTTTTTTTGAATATTTATGTTCTTTTTATTAAAAAATCCGTGAATTTTTACCGCTCTTTTGGCTTATTTATTGACTGATGATTAGATTTCATTATATTGAAACTCTTTTTATTTTTTTACATAGGATAATTTATGGCGCACTCAGCCCAAAAAGCGCAGAAGCGTGAGACTTTTTCTGGTCGTCGAGCATTTATTATGGCCGCGATTGGTTCGGCCGTCGGTCTTGGTAATATTTGGCGTTTCCCTTATACCACTTATGAAAATGGTGGTGGAGCATTTATGATCCCTTACCTTATCGCATTATTAACTGCAGGGATTCCTCTTTTATTCTTAGATTATGCAATTGGTCACCGCAATCGTGGTGGTGCACCACTTTCTTATCGCCGTGTTAGCCCGCACTTTGAGGTATTTGGTTGGTGGCAAATGATGGTGAATGTCATCATCGGATTATATTACGCTGTGGTATTAGGCTGGGCGGCAAGCTACACCTATTTTTCTTTCACTGGCGCATGGGGCGATAAACCAATCGATTTCTTCATCGGTGAATTCTTAAAAATGGGCGACATTAAAAACGGTGTGAGTTTTGAATTTGTCGGTATGGTAACAGGCCCATTAATTGCAATGTGGATTGTTGCGTTAGGCGTGCTTTCTATGGGCGTTCAAAAAGGGATTGCTAAAGCATCTTCTGTATTAATGCCAGTGCTCGTTGTGATGTTTATGGCGCTTGTGATTTATTCCTTATTCTTACCAGGTGCGACAAAAGGTTTAGATGCATTATTTACGCCAGATTGGTCGAAACTTTCTAATCCAAGTGTGTGGATTGCAGCCTATGGGCAAATCTTCTTCTCTCTTTCAATCGGCTTTGGGATTATGGTGACTTATGCCTCTTATCTTAAAAAAGAATCCGATTTGACTGGCAGCGGCTTGGTTGTAGGTTTTGCTAACAGTAGCTTTGAAGTGTTAGCGGGTATCGGCGTATTTGCAGCATTAGGCTTTATTGCAACAGCGCAAGGTCAAGAAGTCAGCGAAGTGGCAAAAGGCGGAATTGGTTTAGCATTTTTTGCGTTCCCAATCATCATCAATAAAGCACCATTTGGTGAAGTGCTAGGCGTATTGTTCTTTGGATCATTAACCTTTGCGGCATTAACTTCATTCATCTCTGTAATTGAAGTAATTATCTCTGCAATTCAAGATAAAATTCGTATTAGTCGTGGGAAAGTAACGTTTATCGTGGGCGTACCAATGATGTTCGTTTCTGTCATTTTATTCGGCACGACAACTGGCTTACCAATGTTAGATGTGTTCGATAAATTCGTAAACTATTTCGGTATTGTTGCAGTAGCGTTTGCTTCTTTAATTGCGATTGTGGCAAATGAAAAACTCGGTTTATTGGGTAATCACTTAAATGAAACGTCATCTTTCAAAGTTGGTTTCTTCTGGCGTTTATGCATTGTATTAACGAGTGGTGTTTTAGCATTCATGCTTTTCAGCGAAGGGGCAAAAGTCTTCTCTGAAGGTTACGAGGGTTATCCAAACTGGTTCGTAAACACCTTTGGTTGGGGGATGTCCATTAGCTTGCTTGTCGTGGCATTCTTCCTTTCTCGCTTAAAATGGAAAAGCGAAATTAAGTTAACCGTTGATGAAACTAAAGGAGAATAAAATGAGTACTGGTGCAATTATTATGATGATCGTGTCTCTCGCTTTGGTATGGGGTGGATTGGTTTACGCTCTGATTCGATTACCAAAAGAAGAATAATCATTAATCTGACCGCACTTTAATCTGTCTCCAAAAATTTGGGCTAAATAACCAATTGATTAAGGTGTAGGTTATTAACAAACATTATTCGATATTATTTAAGGGGCTGAAGCAGATTAACATAATTGCTAATCTACTTCAGCCTATAATATTTTTAATGTTTATGTAATATTAATGCTAATTTTATATAAAAAGCTTTGTAAGCTTATATATAAGATATGGTAGATAAGAATAAAAAAGCGACCTACTTTCACATAAGTCGCTTTTGGGGATAACCTAACTAAGTATGTTTAGGTCTGAAGAAAATCATCGTAAAGATTTGCCAGAAGAAAGCTAGTGCACCGAAGATGAATACCACATCACCACCTAAACGAACCCAACGTAAGGTATCGAATAATGGTTGTTGCATAAAGTCTTCACTACGTGCATACCATAAGCCTTCAGAGATACTTGCATATCCTTGGATAACACCGATAGGTAATAAGCTTGATACGATCATGAGTACTAAACCACCGTTTAATAACCAGAAGCCCCATTTCATTAACTTATCGTTAAATGGTGTATCCGGACGTAAATAACGCGCGATTAAGAATACAAAGCCTAATGCTAAGAAGCCATACACACCGAATAATGCAGCGTGCGCGTGAACGGCAGTCGTGTTTAAGCCTTGAACATAGTAGAGTGAAATTGGTGGATTGATTAAGAAACCAAATACACCCGCACCTAACATATTCCAGAATGCGACGGCTACGAAGCAGTAAAGAGGCCATTTTAAGCGTTCCATCCAAGGTGCTTTTTGTTTCATTGCCCAATGTTCCCAAGCTTCATGACCTAATAACACTAATGGAACCACTTCAAGTGCTGAGAATGACGCACCTACTGCGATAATTGGTGTGGTTGCACCTGCGAAGTATAGGTGGTGGAACGTACCAGGAATACCGCCGATTAAGAACAATGCCGCTTCAGTAATGGTTGCCACAGTCGCAGTACGACGTGAAACTAAACCTAAACTTACGAAGATGAATGAAAGCGCCGCTACAGAGAACACTTCAAAGAAGCCTTCTACCCATAGGTGAACTACCCACCAGCGCCAGTATTCCATCACAGAAATGTGAGTGTGCTCGCCGTAGAATAATGCAGGGCCATAGAATAAGCCGATTGCAATAACAGAAGCGAAGAATAACGCTAATAAGTTTTTATCACCCGGTTGTTTGAATGCGTTCACTGTACCGCGAAGCATTAAGACTAACCAGAATAAGATACCTGCAAATTTCACCGCTTGCCAGAAACGACCTAAGTCAATGAATTCGTAACCTTGATGGCCGAACATGAAGCTCCATTCTTCAGGAAGAATATGAGCAATCGCTAAGTAGCTACCAGTGAATGAACCTATTACTAATACTACTAATGCCCAGTATAGAATATCTACGCCTAATTTCTGGAATTTTGGATCTTTACCGCCATTAATGATTGGTGCAAGGAATAAACCGCCCGCTAAGAATGCCATCGCAATCCAGAATAAGGCTGATTGAATATGCCAAGTACGTATTAATGAATAAGGAAAATATTGCGAAATATCAATACCATAGAATTCTTGACCTTCAACGGTATAGTGAGCAACAATCGCACCTAAGTTTACTTGCAGTAAGAATAATGCAAGCACGGTAAAGAGATATTTGCCTAATGCGCGTTGAGAGGGGGTAAGTTGTAACTTTGTAAGTGGATCGAACTCAGGTGTTGGTGGTTCTTTTTCATCTTCACGTTTTTTGAATGACCAAATCCATACCACAAAACCAATACCTGCAATTAGGAATACCACGCTCGCAATTGACCAAATCACGTTTTCTGGTGTTGGCACATTATTGATTAATGGTTCATGTGGCCAGTTATTGGTATAGCTTGCATTTGTATTTGGGCGTTCAGCTGAAGCAGTCCATGCTGTCCAGAAGAAGAATTTTGTTAAGTCTTTACGCGCTTGTAAGTCAGGAAGGGTATTATCCTTCATGGCGAAGTGTTCACGAGTGACTTTAGTGGCAGGATCATCGCCGTATAAAGAAATGTAGTATTGTGCTGTTTTTTCCATTGCCGCTAAACGGGTATTTGAAAGCACAACGGTGTCATTTTCAACTTTGCTGCTACGGTATTCTTTAGTTAAACGTGCTTTTAATAAAGCTTGTTGTTCTTCATTAAGATCTGCAAAGTTTTTACCAAATTCTTTATTTGCAGTGATATCTAACCAGTTGGTTAATTCACGATGTAGCCAATCTGCAGTCCAGTCAGGCGCTTGGTATGCACCATGTCCCCAAACAGAACCCACCTGCATACCACCAGTGGTTTGCCAAGCGGTTTGACCATGTAAAATATCATCGTGAGTGATCACTTTTTCGCCCGATTCAGAAACATATTGTTGCGGAATTGGTGGTGCTTCACGATAAACTTCAAACCCATAGTAACCGAGAATGGAGAATGCTCCAATCAATACGGCGACTAATAGGTACCAGAACTTTTTATACTGTCCCATTTTATCACTCCTAGGTTATTGAAAAATTAACTTCCTATTTAAAATCATAGGTAAATATTTTACATAAGCAAAATACCTGACTAATTATATCGGGTATTGTGGTGCTAAAATAATACCTATAACAAAGTAATTGACTAAAATGGTAGGTTATTTTGATTGAGATCATCAAAAAAGTGCAGTTAAAAAATGTTTTAACAGTTCTTCACTTCCCAAAAGCATTGCTTTATATGATTAAGTTTAAGTATGTAAGAAAAGATTTAAAAATTTGAGTTTGGTGTAAGATATCAATGTTTAAGTTAATTTATGCGCAGTCTAAATTTATAATGATGGACTTACTTTGACTAAGTGCAGTTATTTTTTATGCCCGTGGAGTTAGAATGAAAAAATATTTTTTGTCATTATTTGCCTTACCTGTTTTTTGTTTTGCTCAAGAAGAACCCATAAATCCCGCATTGCTTGGCTTGGGGCAGGCTTTCTTTTTTGATAAATCACTTTCTCACAATAAAACACAGAGTTGCTCTACTTGCCATATGCCAGCAGCCGCTTTTGCGGATTTACGTGAAAATGATATCGATAAAATGGTTTCACAAGGTGATGATCCAACAAAGTTTGGTAATCGCAATACACCAACGGCCATTTATGCAAAATATTCCCCTGATTTTCATTTCGATGAAAAAATTAAGGATTATGTTGGCGGCCAATTTTGGGATGGTCGAGCAAAACATTTAGCTGAGCAGGCGGGGGGGCCTCCTCTCAATCCTGTCGAAATGGGCATGAAAGACAAAGCCAGTGTGGTAAAACGTATTGCCGAAAATCAGGCAGTGAAAGATTACATTACCAAGCATTGGGGCGAGGAAATTTGGCAAGATGATGAGAAAATTTACGCCATTATGGAACAGGCACTTGCTGCATTTCAGCAATTAGATTTGTTTTCTCAATTCAGTTCTAAATATGACCGCACTTTGGCAGGGGAAGATAAATTTACTGACCAAGAAGCATTAGGCAAGGCGTTATTTTTTGATAAAGAAAAAACAACTTGCAGTAATTGCCATCAAATGAATGAAAAAGATCATCGTGAAGAAACTTTTACAAATTATCGTTATTTCAATCTTGGTGTGCCGAAAAATGAGACGTTGATTGCTCATAATAAATTAGGCGAAGATTGGGTGGATAATGGATTGTTAGATAATCCAATGGTGAAAGGTGATATCGCTCAAAAGGGCAAATTTAAAGTGCCGACATTGCGTAATGTCGCCGTTACCGCACCTTATATGCATAACGGCGTATTTAAAGAGCTGCGTACTGTATTATTATTTTTAGATAGCCATAATAATCCTGAGCGTAAGATAAATCCTGAAACGGGTAAACCTTGGTCGGCAGCAGAATATGCGCCAACGATAAGCCATAGCGATCTTAAAGGTAAACCGCTTACTGATGCAGAAATTGATGCATTGGAAGCGTTTTTGAAAACGTTGACTGATGCAGCCTACGATAAGAGCGGTGAGTAAGATAATTTCACTGTGCTTAAAGCTAAAATTTAACTCACATTTCTATGTTACAATTTATAGCATCATTTTAAGGGGGATATATGTCAGAGAATTTGTGGCTTTTTAGCTTGTTAGCCGTCGTTATTTTGTTAATTTTATTGCTTATTCTACGCCAGCAAAAATATACATATCTTCATCAAGAATTATCGAAAACGACTCAAGATTACAATCAGCTTGCTAGTAAATTTGATGAACTTAGCAGCATCAAAAATCAGCTAGAGCAGCAAACCATCAAAGCTCAAACAGAAAGCCAAGGCTTGTTAGTTCGACTCAATGAGCGTGATGAAAAAATTCATTATCTCACTCAAGAACTGGATGAGGAACAATCTCGTCATTCCTCCATCGCGGAGCAAATTACCGCATTAAAAGAACGCTTCGGGATTGCTTCTGCGCAAGCAGAAAGTTTGAATGCCCAGTTGCAGCATAGCCAAAGCCAGTTATCTCGTAAAGAACAGGAGCAACAACATTTAACCGAAAAATTGACCGCACTTTCTCAAGAATTAACAGGATTAAAAACAACGTTAGCAGAGAAAGAAAAACATTTTTCAGCGCAACAGCAGAACTTTGAACAATCTAAGCAACAGTTGGGCGTGGAATTTCAAAATCTAGCCAATCGGATTTTAGATGAAAAAAGTCGATCATTTAGTCAATCAAATCAAACTGCCTTGGAAACGTTGCTCAAGCCTTTCCGTGACCAAATTGAAGGTTTCCAAAAACGTGTCAATGAAATTCACTCCGAATCCGTGAAAGGTAATGCAGGCTTGGAAGCTGAAATTAAAAAAGTGCTGGAAATTGGTCTGAATATGTCGCAAGAGGCGAGTAATTTAACTTCTGCACTGAAAGGCGAAAAGAAAACTTTAGGTAACTGGGGTGAAGTGCAATTAGAACGAGCTTTGCAATTGGCTGGACTTGAAGAAAATATGCATTATCGTGCTCAAGCACATTTTAAAGATGAACAAGGCGGACGCAATTACCCTGATTTTGTGTTGAATTTACCCGATGAAAAACACTTAATTATCGACAGCAAAATGTCCTTAGTGGCTTACGAAAGTGCGGTGAATTCTGACGATGATTTTGAACGAGAGCGTTTATTAAAAGAACATATATCCGCATTGAAAAGCCATATTAATGATCTGCATAAAAAAGATTACAGCAATCTTATTGGTATGCGTAGCCCGAATTTTGTTCTTATGTTTATTGCGGTGGAGCCCGCATATATTGAGGCTTTAAAATCAGATCCTGCTTTATTTAATTATGGTTATGAACGTAATGTCATTATGGTTTCTCACACCACCTTAATGCCGATTTTACGCACTGTAGCAAACCTGTGGCGCATCGAACGCGGTAATGCCGAGGCAAAAGAAATTGCTGAAAAAGCGGGTGAAATTTATAACCAAATTTGCTTGGTCGCAGAACGTTTAAGTAAGCTCGGCAATACGCTTTCCACTGTCAGCAACCAATACAACAGCACCGTCACTGCACTTGTTGGCCAACAAGGCTTGGTGGGCAAAGTAGAACGATTTAAAACCCTTTCCGCAAAAGCGAATAAAACGATGCCGGAAGTGGAGTTATTGAATAATCAGATCGATTTGGCTAGGTTGGATACGTTGAACTAAGATAATTTCAAATAATTTATTCTCCGATTGAATGTGAATTTGGTCGGAGAATTTTTTATTTTATCTAAACAAAAAATTTTGTGATTAATATCTCAAATTTGAAATTTCTCAGTTGTTTTTCTGTTTTTGTTCTTTATATTTATCTTATCGAAACGTTTCGATAAAGGTGGAAAGAGGAAATATATGAAAAAAACGATGTTATTAAATGCACAACTTTCTCGTTGTATCGCTTCTCTTGGTCACACAGAAAGTTTGACGATTTGTGATGCGGGGCTTCCTATTCCATTAAGTGTGGAACGTATAGATCTGGCATTAACTGCGGGAGTGCCAAGTTTTTTACAAACTTTAGATACAGTGATCACTGAGATGTATGTCGAGCGAGTAGTGATTGCTGAAGAAATTAAAGAAAAAAATCCTGAAATTTTTACCGCACTTTTATCTAAACTTAGTCAAATTGAGACTAATCAAGGTAATAAGCTTCAGATAGAGTTTGTATCACATGAAACTTTTAAAAAATATACACACCAAAGCAAAGCGATTGTTCGAAGTGGTGAGTGTTCTCCTTATGCCAATATAATTTTATATTCTGGCGTGCCATTTTAATTTGGGTGAAATTATGAAAACCTTACTTAAAATTTCTGGCATTGATAAATCTTTCCCTGGCGTGAAGGCTTTAAGTAATGCCTGTTTATCAGTTTATTCTGGTCGAGTTATGGCATTGATGGGGGAAAATGGTGCAGGTAAATCGACTTTAATGAAGGTGCTGACTGGTATTTATTCTAAAGATACTGGCACCATTGAGTATCTCAGTAAGGAAGTGACCTTTAAAGGCCCAAAAGAATCACAAGAGGCGGGTATTAGTATTATTCACCAAGAGCTGAATTTGGTCGGCAATCTCACTATTGCTGAAAACATTTTCCTTGGTCGTGAATTTAAAACCTCATGGGGGGCAATTAATTGGCAAAAAATGTATACCGAGGCAGATAAACTGTTAGCTCGTTTAGGTGTAACCCATAGTAGTAAAAAATTATGCTCAGAACTTTCTATTGGTGAACAGCAGATGGTTGAGATTGCAAAAGCACTAAGTTTTGAATCTCAAGTAATCATTATGGATGAACCAACGGATGCATTAACCGATACTGAAACAGAGTCTTTATTTAATGTTATTCGTGAACTTAAAGCTGAAAATCGTGGCATTGTTTATATTTCCCATCGTTTAAAAGAAATTTTTCAGATTTGCGATGATGTAACGGTTCTGAGAGATGGGCAATTCATTGGTGAGCGTATAGTAGCTGATATTGTCGAAGATGATTTAATTGAAATGATGGTAGGGCGTCGCTTAGATGAACAATATCCACACTTGGAGCGAAAAAAAGGTGAATGTGTGTTGAGTGTAGAGCATCTGAGTGGTAGTGGTATTTATGATGTTTCATTTACGCTTAATGCTGGCGAGATTGTGGGCGTTTCCGGTTTAATGGGCGCAGGAAGAACTGAGCTTGGAAAGTTACTTTACGGTGCATTACCAAAAACAAGCGGTAAAGTGCGGTTAAAAAATCAGGATATTGAGAATCGCAGTCCGCAAGATGGTTTAGATAATGGCATTGTGTATATATCCGAAGATCGTAAAGGTGATGGCTTGGTTTTAGGCATGTCGGTGAAAGAAAATATGTCGCTCACATCACTCGATCATTTTTCACAAAAGGGCAGTATTCGCCATCAAGCGGAAAAAATGGCAGTCGATGATTTTATTTTGATGTTTAATATTAAGACCCCTAGTCGTGATCAACAGGTAGGTTTACTGTCTGGTGGAAATCAACAAAAAGTGGCAATTGCTCGTGGATTAATGACTCGCCCAAATGTGTTGATTTTAGATGAACCTACTCGTGGTGTAGATGTTGGTGCTAAGAAGGAAATTTACCAACTTATTAACGAGTTTAAGAAGGATGGTTTGAGTATTTTGATGATTTCATCGGATATGCCAGAGGTGCTTGGTATGAGTGATCGAGTGTTGGTAATGCGTGAAGGTAAAATTAGTGCAGAATTTTCTCGTGAAGAGGCAACACAAGAAAAGTTATTAGCGGCAGCTATTGGTAAATAAGAGTAGGTAAGTATGATGAAAAATGAAACATCTAATTTTCAAATAGGAAGATTTTTGATTGAACAGCGTTCTTTTATTGCGTTGATTATTCTTATCGCAATTGTATCAGTGATTAATCCTGATTTTTTTAGCGTAGATAATATTTTGAATATTTTACGTCAAACTTCAGTTAATGCGATTATTGCAGTTGGGATGACCTTTGTTATCTTAATTGCGGGAATAGATCTTTCTGTTGGATCTGTATTGGCATTGACTGGTGCTATTGCAGCCTCAATGGTAAGTATTGAATTGCCTATTTTTTTAGTAGTTCCTGTTGTTTTATTTATTGGAACACTTCTTGGTGGTGTAAGTGGTGTAATTGTTGCAAAAGGAAAAGTTCAGGCTTTTATTGCTACCTTGGTTACCATGACCTTACTGCGTGGTATAACAATGGTTTATACAGATGGTCGTCCTATTACGACAGGTTTTTCTGATAATGCGGATATATTTGCTGGTATTGGTACTGGATATTTCTTAGGTATTCCAGTACCAATTTGGGTTATGAGCGCCGTGTTTGCCGTGGCTTGGTATATTTTGAAACACACACCAATCGGTCGCTATATTTATGCTTTAGGTGGAAATGAGGCAGCGACCCAACTTTCTGGTATTAACGTCAATAAAATCAAAGTATTTGTTTTTGCTGTCAGTGGTTTTCTTTCTGCATTAGCAGGTTTAATTGTTACTTCGCGTTTATCCTCAGCACAACCGACTGCTGGTGTGTCTTATGAATTGGATGCTATTGCTGCTGTTGTTGTTGGGGGAACGAGTTTGATGGGTGGTAAGGGGCGTGTAATGGGAACCCTCATTGGCGCATTAATTATTGGTTTTTTAAATAATGCATTAAATTTATTAGATATTTCATCTTACTATCAGATGATAGCAAAAGCGTTGGTTATTTTGGTTGCCGTTTTAGCCGATAACTATCTTGGTACAAAAAAACTGTAATTCACTTCAAGGAGAAATTATGAAAAAACTAACCGCTCTTACTTCTGCTGTATTATTAGGTTTGGCTGTTACTGGTTCAGCATCTGCGCAAGACACGATCGCTTTAGCCGTGTCTACATTAGATAACCCATTTTTTGTCACATTGAAAGATGGCGCACAGAAAAAAGCTGATGAATTAGGCTATAAATTAGTCGTGCTTGATTCACAAAATGACCCAGCTAAAGAACTTGCTAATGTTGAAGATTTAACAGTGCGTGGTGCAAAAGTACTATTGATCAATCCAACTGATTCTGAAGCTGTTGGCAATGCAGTGGCGATTGCAAACCGTAATCATATTCCAGTTATTACACTAGACCGTGGTGCAGCTAAAGGAAAAGTAGTAAGCCATATCGCATCTGACAATATAGCAGGCGGAAAAATGGCTGGGGATTTCATTGCACAAGAATTAGGTGATGGAGCTAAGGTTATCCAACTTGAAGGTATTGCTGGTACATCTGCAGCGCGTGAACGAGGTGAAGGTTTTAAACAAGCCATCACTGCACATAAGTTTAATGTATTAGCTAGCCAGCCTGCGGACTTTGATCGTACAAAAGGTTTGAATGTAACGGAAAATTTGCTTGCCTCAAAAGGAGATGTGCAGGCTATTTTTGCTCAAAATGATGAGATGGCATTAGGTGCATTACGGGCAATTAAAGCATCTAACAAAAAAGTCCTTGTTGTGGGATTTGATGGTACAGATGATGGTGTTAAAGCGGTGAAAGGTGGAAAAATGGCTGCAACTATTGCACAACAACCTGATCTTATTGGTTCATTGGGGGTTGTTACAGCTGATAAAATCTTAAAAGGCGAAAAAGTGGAATCAAAAATCCCAGTAGATTTAAAAGTAATTAGTGAATAGTTATTGCATAACTTTTATCTCCCCCTTGCTTATATGCGACAGACTGCATTAATGGCAGGGGGAGTTCCAGTTTCTTCAGATCCAAATTTATAAAGACAAATTTTAATTGTTCAAGGAGTTTAATATGAACAAAAAACTCACCGTTCTTGGCAGTATTAATGCTGATCATGTGATTTCTGTTCCTTATTTTTCTAAGCCTGGCGAAACATTAACTGGTGATAATTACCAGCTTGTCTATGGCGGAAAAGGTGCAAATCAGGCGGTGGCTGCTGCTCGGTTAGGGGCAAATGTAGAGTTTATTGGATGTGTTGGCTCCGATGTTATAGGCGAAACAATGAAAAATGCATTTTCACAAGAGGGGATTGATACGACAAATATTCATTCTATTTCTCAAGAAATGACGGGGATGGCATTTATTCAAGTAGCTCAATCAGGTGAAAATAGCATTGTATTAGCTCGTGGATCAAATGCACATTTAGATGAAAAATTGGTGCAGCATAGTGAAGCAAAAATTGCTCAATCTAATTATTTGTTAATGCAGTTAGAAACGCCTATTTCAGGTGTGGAGCTCGCTGCAAAAATTGCTCAAGAAAATGGTGTGAAAGTCGTACTTAATCCTGCGCCTGCGAGAGATTTATCGGATACCTTATTAAGTATGATTGATATCATTACACCAAATGAAACAGAAGCTGAAATCCTTACTGGCGTACGAGTGAGTGATGAACAAAGTGCGGTGGAAGCTGCGCAAGTTTTCCATAAAAAAGGAATTGATTGTGTCATGATTACATTAGGTGAGAAAGGTGTGTTTGTTAGCCAAAATGGTGAAACTCGTATAATTAACGGTTTCCGTGTAAAAGCAGTAGATACAACGGCTGCGGGTGATACATTTAATGGTGGATTTGTTACAGCCTTGCTAGAAGGTCAATCCTTTGAAAATGCCATTAGATTTGGTCAGGCGGCAGCAGCGATTAGTGTAACACGTAAAGGCGCTCAACCATCTATTCCTACTCGTCAAGAAACATTAGAATTTCTGGCTCATGTTTAAAGTGCAGTCAATTTTTTAGGTGTTTTATGGCAACAATGAAAGATATTGCTCGATTGGCGCAAGTATCTACGTCTACTGTTTCTCATGTGATTAATGGATCTCGTTTTGTCAGTGACGAAATTCGAGAGAAGGTAATGCGTATAGTTGTTGAACTTAATTATACGCCTTCTTATATAGCTCGTAGCTTAAAGGTAAAAGCGACAAAAACGATAGGGTTGCTTGTTACAGCGACTAATAATCCTTTTTTCTCTGAAGTTATGGCTGGAGTGGAGCAATATTGTCAGAAAAATCAATATAATCTTATTATTGCTACAACGGGTGGTGATGCTAAGCGTTTACAGCAAAATCTACAAACCTTAATACATAAACAAGTAGATGGTGTATTACTGATGTGTGGCGATAGTCGTTTTCAAGCGGATATGGAGCTTACAGTATCTTTGCCTTTAGTTGTGATGGATTGGTGGTTTACCGAGTTAAATGCAGACAAGATTTTAGATAACTCAGAACATGGCGGTTATCTTGCAACGAAATCTATGGTTGATGCGGGACACCAGAAAATTGGCATTATTACGGGTAATCTCAGAAAGTCAGTAGCTAAAAATCGTTTGCAGGGATATAAGAAAGCTTTGTCTGAAGCTAATATAGTTTTAAATCCTGATTGGATTGTAGAAAGTCATTTTGATTTTGAAGGAGGGATAGTTGGGGCGCAAAAACTGCTTGCGTTATCAGATAGACCGACGGCTATTTTCTGTTGTAGCGATACTATTGCCATTGGCGCCTATCAGGCAATTCAGAATCAAGGTTTACGTATTCCGCAAGATATTTCTATCATGGGATACGATGATATTGAATTAGCTCGTTATCTTTTCCCTTCTTTATCTACAATCAGTCAACCTAAAGCTGAATTAGGTAAGCTTGCTGTTGAGACTTTATTGCAACGTATACAAGAACCCAATGAAAATTACCGTACTTTAGTGTTAGAGCCGACCTGTATTTTGAGAGAATCAATTTCCTCCCCTTCAAATGTAAAAATAAAATAAGAATAACTCGATTTCTTTATTGCTATTTTCAAAAAAACTGCTATTTTCTTGCGGTTTTTTTGTTTATTTAACCCACTATTTAATTTAGGAATAAAATCTAATGGAAGAAAACAAACCTGTTGATCCTTATGCGAAATATAACGAACAATCAAATATTATCGCGAAAATAATTTTTGCTAGTCGCTGGTTGCAAGTGCCGATTTATTTGGGTTTGATTGTCACCCTTGCGATCTACTCTTATAAGTTTATTAAAGGCTTGTGGGCATTGGTGATTAATGTCAATGAGATGGATTCCAACACGATTATGTTGGGTGTGTTGAATTTGATTGATGTCGTGATGATCGCAAACTTGCTGGTGATGGTGACTATTGGTGGCTATGAAATTTTCGTTTCCAAATTGCGTACTCGTAATCACCCCGATCAGCCGGAATGGATGAGCCATGTAAATGCGACGGTATTAAAGGTTAAACTTTCTATGTCTATTATCGGCATTTCATCTATCCATATGTTGCAAACCTTTGTGAACGCAAGCAATACACCAGAAAAAACCATGATGTGGCAATTGTTGTTGCACTTGGGCTTTTTAGTGTCGGCAATTGCCTTGGCTTATACGGATAAAATTTTGTATAGCACAAGCCATAAAACGCATTAAAAATTCGCCGCACTTTATCTAAATATAAAAACGTCGTTCATGATTGAACGACGTTTTGTTTTATGGAGATCAAGAAGTGCGGTAGGTTTTTCCTTGTTTTTTAACCCACCACAAATGGCAAGTAACCCGCACGAATCGCAAATGGAATAGATGTAATGATTACGCCTAATATCAATACGATAATTAAAGTCAGATTTCCTCCCCATACTTTGTATGGCAAGTTTGTGTGAGCTCGACGAGCTTTCCAAACCAGACTCACTGGCAATACTACGGCATAGAATGCAAACATTTGACCTGCGTAGCCTAGCGCTAAAATAAAACCTTCAGGATAGAAAAGCGCAAAGACAAGTGGTGGAATGAACGTCATTAAGCCAAGTGAGATGCGCCCTGCAGAAATATTAAAAGATCGTTTTAATAAATCTTCGATACATTCCAACAAGCCAAGCCCTACGCCTAAGAAAGAAGTAACAAGTGCTAAAGTCGAGAATAATTTTACTGCCCCAGCAATGACATTACTACCAGTGATAGCTAGTGTTGCTTTTACTAAACCATTTAAGGTTGCATCTTCTTTTAAGAGTTGTAAGAACTCATTTTGTGTGAGCAAGCCATGCGTTGACATTTGCCACAAAATATAAGCGCAAAGGGTAATTGCTGAACCTGCTAAAATAGAAATGCGTAATGCTTTTACATTGCCACCTAAGTATTTATTTAAACTTGGAATAGAACCGTGGAAACCAAATGCCGTGAAAAATACAGGGCTTGCAGAGATAATTAAAGCGTTATCAATTGGCGTCGCCATTAAGTTATCAAATTTGATTGCTGGCAACATTAAGCTTAACACCACGGCAAAGGCTGCAAGCATCACAAAAAATAACACGCGATTAATTTTATCTACGCCATGTGTGCCGATGACGATAAATGAACCGAAAATCACGGTAAATAATAAGATGCTAACTTTATCACCAAAACTTTCTGGTAATAAATCTTTTAGTAGTGAACCGCCACCGCTGATATAAGCGGCAATTAATGCGTATAAGAAAATAATTAGTACTGCCGTGGCAATAATGCGTCCTGCTTTACCAAAATATTGCTCAGCGAGTGTGCCGATGCCCGCATCACTTTCCGCAGTTTGATAGAGTTCAACGAATAAAAGAGCGCTAAAAGTTAATAATGCCCAAAGCCCTAATAATAAGACTAAAGTAAAGCCGAATCCGATACCAGCGGAAGTGAGTGGCATTGCCAACATTCCCGCGCCAATCATCGTACCGGCAACGAGAAGTGTGCTGCCTACAGTTTTGTTCATGTTTGCTTCCTTATTGTGTAATAATAAATTTACGGTGATTGTATTTTAAAATTTACAGTGTGTAAACAACAGAATACAAAATATCTTTATTATTTACCGCACTTTTCTTTTCCCTTTCTGTGTTCATCTCGTTACAATACTTAGCGAATCAACTAAGACAACATAGGAGAGCTTATGATTTACAGTATGACCGCCTTTGCACGCCTTGAAGTGAAAAAAGATTGGGGCGATGCAGTATGGGAAATTCGTTCCGTCAATCAACGTTATTTAGAAAATTTTTTCCGTTTGCCAGAGCAATTTCGCGGATTAGAAAACACGTTGCGTGAAAAACTTCGTCAGAGTCTTACTCGCGGTAAAATTGAATGTTCTTTGCGCATTGAAACAAAAAAACAAACAAATGCTGAATTGAATTTAAATAAAGAGCTTGCGAATCAAGTGATTCAATCTTTGCAATGGATTAAAGCTCAGGCTGGAGAAGGTGAAATTAATTTGACAGACGTGTTGCGTTATCCTGGTGTGGTGGAAGCGCAAGAGCAAGACCTAGATGCCATTAGTCAAGATTTGTTGACAGCCTTTGATGATTTACTGACAGATTTTATTGCAATGCGTGGTCGTGAAGGAGAAAAACTGAACGATATTATTCAACAGCGCTTGGATGCCATTGCGGTGGAAGCGGATAAAGTGCGGTCACAAATGCCGGCAGTTTTACAATGGCAACGTGAACGTTTATTGCAACGTTTTGAAGATGCTCAAATTAATCTTGATCCGCAACGTGTGGAACAAGAAATGATTTTATTGGCCCAACGCGTTGATGTGGCGGAAGAGCTCGATCGTTTACAAATGCACGTGAAAGAAACCACGAATATTTTGAAAAAAGGTGGTGCAGTTGGTCGTAAATTAGATTTTATGATGCAAGAGTTGAATCGTGAATCAAATACGCTTGCGTCCAAATCCATTAATGCAGATATCACGGCTTCTGCAGTTGAGCTGAAAGTGCTTATTGAACAAATGCGTGAGCAAATCCAGAATTTAGAATAGGAAAGTAGAATGTCTCAATTTATTTCTCTTACTCAATATCAACTGATTGAGGCACATGGTGCGGATGCAGAAAAATATTTGCAAGGGCAGTTAACCACGGATGTTGTGCGATTAGCAAGTGGCGCAACGACACTTACGGTTCATTGTGATCCGAAAGGCAAAATGAATGCAATTTATCGTTTATTTAAAGTGAGTAGTGAACAATTCTTTTTGCTTATTAAGAAAGATCTATTGCCAAGTGGTCTAGATGCCTTGAAAAAATATGCGGTTTTTTCAAAAGTGAGTTTTGATTTACGAGATTGGCAAATCATCGGCTTAATAGGTGAAAAATGTGGAAAAATTACACCGCACTTTTCATGGGAAATTGATGGGCAACGTTCAATTTTATTGAATGAAATCGAATTGCCAGTGAATTTTAGTGGCGATGAAAAAATTTGGGATGTAGCCGATATTCAAGCGGGATTGCCAAATTTAAGCCCGCAAACGCAAAATGAATTTATCCCACAAGCGCTAAATTTACAGGCTATTGAGCAAGCCATTTCTTTTACTAAAGGTTGCTATATTGGGCAAGAAACGGTGGCTCGTGCGAAATATCGTGGTGCGAACAAACGCGCAATGTTTGTCTTTAAAGCACAAACCCAGCAGGAAGTGGAAATTGGTAGTGAAATTGAAATGCAGATTGAATCAAATTGGCGAAAAACAGGGACGATTACAAGTGCGGTCAATTTAGACGGTGTTTTATGGTTGCAAGTTGTGATGAATAACGACATTGATTCGGAACAACAATTTAGATTGCCGAATAGTGAAATATTGTTAGAGCGAGTGCAATTACCTTATTCGATTACTGAATAATAAAGTAAAAAAGATCAGGTATTAACCTGATCTTTTTCTATCTAATAAAGTACTCGCGCACGAATTGTGCCATCGATTTCCTTCAATTTCGCCAGTAATGGTGATGCATCATTCGTTTCTACATCAACGACAACATAACCAATTTTCGGGTCAGTTTGTAAATATTGCGCTGCAATATTGAGGCTGGCTTCGACGAAAATTTGGTTCAGTTTGTTCAATATACCAGGACGATTTTCGTGAATATGCAATAGGCGTTTTGTTCCCTCGTGCTCTGGTAAAGATACTTCAGGGAAGTTGACGGAAGAAAGCGTTGAACCATTGTCTGAATATTTAACAAATTTGCCTGCTACTTCAAAACCGATATTTTCCTGTGCTTCTGCTGTTGAACCGCCGATATGTGGAGTTAAAATCACATTATCAAATTCGCGTAGCGGTGAGACAAATTCTTCATTAATTGACGCAGGTTCAATTGGGAATACATCAATGGCGGCACCGTGAATTTTCCCGTCTTTTAAGGCTTGAGCGAGCGCATCAATATCTACCACTGTGCCCCGCGCGGCATTGATCAAAATTGCACCTTGTTTTAATTGTGCGATACGCTCAGCGTTCATTAAGTTTTTGGTAGATGGTAACTCTGGAACATGTAATGAAACTACATCGCAAGAACTGAGTAATTCCTCAAGGCTACGAACCTGTTTGGCATTACCGAGCGGAAGTTTATTTTCGATATCGTAGAAATGTACATCCATACCTAATGATTCCGCAATAATACTTAATTGTGAACCAATGTGGCCGTAACCAATAATGCCCAATTTTTTACCCCGCACTTCATGAGATCCCGTCGCTGATTTATTCCAGACGCCACGATGTACTTCGGCATTAGCCTGTGGCACATTGCGCATAAGTAATAAAATCTCACCTAATACAAGTTCTGCAACGGAGCGAGTGTTTGAGAATGGGGCATTAAATACAGGGATTCCACGCGCTTTTGCTGCGTTTAAATCCACTTGGTTGGTACCAATACAGAAACATCCCACTGCGATTAATTTGGGTGCGGCCTCAATCATTTCTGCCGTTAAATGGGTGCGAGAACGCAATCCGATAAAGTGTGCATCTTTAATGGCTTTTTTTAATTCATCACCATCTAGTGCTTTTTTATAGTAATCAATATTGGTATAGCCTGCCGCATGGAGCGTATCAAGTGCGCTTTGATGCACACCTTCAAATAATACAAATTTGATTTTTGATTTGTCTAGAGAGACTTTGTTTGTCATGTTTGCTTCCTTATGATTTTTATTATGAATTAGTCAATAATTTTAGCGCCTTCAGGCGTCCCGACGATCACAACGTCTGCGCCACGTAACGCGAATATCCCGTTAGTGACGACACCCGCAACGTTGTTTAATTCTTTTTCCATTTCAACTGGATTTAAAATAGTGAAGTTGTGTACATCTAAAATCACATTGCCGTTGTCAGTCACAACGCATTCACGATATTCAGGTGCGCCACCAAGTGCGGCTAATTTTCTGCCTACTTGTGAACGAGCCATTGGAATAACTTCAACTGGTAATGGGAAGGTAGAACCTAACACATCCACTTGTTTACTCGAATCTACAATACAAATAAATTTTTTCGCCAATGCAGCGACGATTTTTTCACGAGTGAGCGCTGCGCCACCGCCTTTAATCATCATTTTTTGTGGATTGATTTCATCTGCACCATCCACATAAATATCTAAACTAGAGACATCATTTGCATTAAATACTTCGATACCTTGTTTACGTAATAATTCTTCTGATGCTTTTGAAGCTGCAACTGCGCCTTGAATTTTATCTTTGATTGTACCTAAAGCCTCAATAAAGCAGTTCACCGTGGAGCCACTTCCCACGCCAACAATTGTGTCAGCTTTTACATATTGTAATGCGGCTTGTGCGGCGAGTTTTTTCATTTCTAATTGATTCATTTCTTTTCCTTATTTAAATAAGTAAACGATTGCGTTACTTTATTACGAGAGTATTTAATAAACAAGTATAATTTTTCAGCAATGAGAGGTTTAACGGATGAGCTACGATTCCGTTAAAAATAATTCCAATAGTTCGTTGAGAAATAATTTGCCATGCTCAGTGATTTGCCAAGAATCAGCGTTTTCCACAATATAGTTTTGTTGAATAGCAAAATCAATTTGATTTTTCACCGCACTTTGCGATAAACCTGTGTAATCTTCAAATTCTTGTTTGGGTACCGCTTCTAATAAACGAAAGCGATTCATAAAAAACTCAAAAGGGCGGTCAATTTCTGGCACATTTTTTTCTTCGTAAAGATATTCACCACGCAAATAACCTTTCGGGTGCTTGGTTTTAGAAAAGCGGGTAATTTCGCCATTAGGGAAGGTCAGTTTCCCATGTGCGCCACAGCCAATGGCTAAATAATCCCCAAACCGCCAATAATTCAAATTATGTTTACATTGAAAACCAGCTTTTGCGTAAGCAGACGTTTCATATTGCTGGTAGCCCGCTGTGGTTAAAAGTTGGTGGCCTTGCTCAAAAATATCCCAAAGTTCATCATCATCTGGTAATTTAGGTGGGCGGTAAGCAAACATCGTATTTGGCTCAATAGTAAGCTGATACCAAGAAAGGTGAGGAGGAGATAGCTCAATAGCTTGGCGAAGATCATCTAAGGCCTCTTCTAACGTTTGGTTCGGCAAACCATGCATTAAATCTAAATTGAAACTTTTTAGCCCAGAAACTTTCGCTAAATTGACCGCACTTTTTGCCTCTGCTGCATTATGAATCCGCCCAAGACGCTGTAATTTGTCATCATTGAAACTTTGAATTCCCATAGAAATTCGCGTAATGCCTGCTGATACATAACCTTCAAAGCGTTCAGATTCTACTGTGCCAGGATTAGCCTCTAATGTGATTTCAATATTATCTTCAAAATCAATCTGCTTTTTTATTTCTTTTAAGAGATACTCAATACTTTCTGCCGAGAACAAACTTGGCGTACCGCCACCAATAAAAATTGAATGGAGTTTTCGTTGTTGAATAGAATCGTTAAAGCGATGTAAATCGGTCTGCAGATCTTGCAAAAGGTGATGAATATAGCCTTGTTCTGGTATATCGCCTTTTTGTGCGTGAGAATTAAAATCACAATAAGGGCATTTTTGAACGCACCATGGAATGTGTACATAAAGGGAAAGTGGAGGAAGTTTGAGCATGCTGTTATTAACAAGTTTTAAATGTGAGAACAGTTAGAAAAAGTTCAAATTAACGTTGTGTCAATATGAAACCTTAGCTGACGCAGTGAATGTTGATAAAAAGGGCCTGTTTTCACAAGCCCTAAAACGTTCAATTAATTGACCGCTCTTGTTGTCTTACTGGTCGCTTTACGGCGGGGTGATTTTGCCGCTTTAGCTTCAATTTTGACAAACTCAATGCCTTCAGGCGGGTTTTCCAACGCAAGACCAAGAACTTCATCAATGGTTTCTACTGCATGAATCGCAAGATTTTGTTTTACGTTTTCTGGAATTTCTTCGAGATCTTTAACGTTCTCTTTTGGAATTAATACGGTTTTAATTCCACCACGATGTGCCGCAAGAAGTTTTTCTTTTAATCCACCGATTGGTAATACTTTACCGCGTAAACTGATTTCACCTGTCATGGCTACATCAGCACGTACAGGATTACCTGTTAAACAAGAAACTAATGCCGTACACATTGCAATACCAGCACTAGGGCCATCTTTTGGTGTCGCACCATCTGGCACATGAATGTGAATATCGCGTTTCTCATGGAATTCAGAATTGATACCCAATTTTTCAGCACGAGCGCGCACAACAGTCATGGCCGCTTGGATGGATTCTTTCATTACATCACCTAATGAACCGGTAAATGTGAGTTTTCCTTTACCAACAACGGAGGCGGTTTCAATAGTGAGTAAGTCACCGCCCACTTCTGTCCAAGCTAGGCCTGTCACTTCACCAATGCGGTTTTGCGTGTCGGCTTTGCCAAATTCAAAGCGTTTGACACCAAGATAATCGTGCAGATTATCTGAATTTACGGTGATAGATTTAAGTTTTGGATTTACCAATAAATTTTTCACTGCTTTACGGCAGATTTTTGAAATTTCACGTTCTAATCCACGAACGCCCGCTTCACGAGTGTAATAGCGGATAATATCTAAAATTGCACTTTCTTCGACGGTAAGTTCGCCTTTTTTCAAACCATTACGTTCAATTTGTTTCGCTAACAAATGACGCATCGCGATATTAAGTTTTTCATCTTCTGTATAACCAGAAAGACGAATAACTTCCATACGATCTAATAATGGGCCTGGAATGTTCATGGAGTTTGATGTCGCCACAAACATCACATCAGAAAGATCATAATCCACTTCTAAATAGTGATCGTTAAACGTGGTGTTTTGCTCAGGGTCGAGTACCTCAAGCAATGCTGACGCTGGATCACCTCGCATATCGGAGGCCATTTTGTCGATTTCATCAAGCAAGAATAATGGATTTTTCACCCCCACTTTTGCCATTTTTTGAATTAATTTACCCGGCAATGCACCAATATAGGTTTTACGGTGACCACGGATTTCTGCCTCATCACGAACACCGCCTAATGCCATACGTACATATTTACGACCAGTTGCATTGGCAATAGACTGACCAAGAGAGGTTTTACCTACGCCTGGAGGCCCCACTAAGCAAAGAATAGGTCCTTTCACTTTGTTTAAACGTGCTTGTACTGCAAGATATTCAAGAATACGTTCTTTCACTCGTTCTAAACCATAGTGATCGGCATCTAATACTTGTTGTGCTTTCGAAATGTCTTTTTTCACTTTAGAACGTTGATGCCAAGGCACTTGGATCATCCATTCAATGTAGCTACGAACAACGGTCGCTTCAGAAGACATGGCTGACATCATTTTGAGTTTTTGTAGCTCATTTTCCACTTTATCGCGTACGTCCGCAGGCATGCCTGCCGCTTCTACTTTTTGACGAAGTTGTTCAACTTCATCAATCGTATCTTCATTTTCGCCATTATCCATTTCTTTGCGAATGGCTTTAATTTGCTCGCTTAGGTAATAGTTACGTTGGCTTTTCTCCATTTGTTTTTTTACGCGGCCGCGAATACGTTTTTCAACTTGGAGAATGTCCGCTTCTGATTCCATCATACCAAGCAGATATTCTAAGCGGTCTTGCACGTTAGCAAGTTCCAACACGCTTTGTTTATGGCGAACACTTACCGGTAAATGAGCAGCCATTGTGTCTGATAAACGATCTGCATCACCAAGACGATGAAGTGCATTTAATACATCTGCAGGGATTTTTTTATTTAAAGTGAGATAATTTTCGAATTCAGAAAGTACCGCTTTTTTCGCAACATCTAACTCTTTTTCATCACCATAAGTGGTTTCGATAGGGGTAATTTTGGCAGAAAAGCACTTTTCGCCATCTTCAAGGCTGTTAATTTTCGCGCGATTTTGACCTTCAACTAGCACTTTCACTGTGCCATCAGGTAATTTTAGTAACTGAATAATATTAGCAATGGTACCCACATCAAATAAATCTTCAGGGGTTGGCTCTTCCAAATCTGCTTCTCTTTGAGATACCAAAAGAAGTTGCTTATCATCGTTCATCGCTTCTTCAAGGGCATTAATTGATTTTGCACGCCCTACAAAAAGTGGCATCACCATATAAGGGAAAACGACGACATCGCGTAATGGCAATACGGGCATCGTACGTTGGGTATTCTTCGCCATAATTTATCTCTCTTAATTCTTTCCGATAATTTGGGTAAATATTGGGGTAGGGAAAAAGGAATTCAAGGAAAAGATTATAACAAAATCTGAGTTGTAAAGTGGGTTTTAAACAAAAAAGAATTTTGGCAAATGAAGTGATAATCGCTAAAATGGCTGATAATTTTATTAAATTTCACAAAATATTGAGTTATGTCCACGAAAAATAATTTTATTTTCCCCACTTACGTTCAAATGTATCCTTACTCCAAGGATCGCCCTTTTCTCAAACAAGTGCGGGAAAAATTACGTTATTATGGCTATAAATGGTTGTATCAAAAGCAATGTAGCCAATTAGTGGATTTTCTTAATACAGAAACTCAATGGCAGCCTCTATTTACACAAGATTATTATCGTGTAAATACCGTGTTGACAACTTTTTGCGATAAACGCTTTTCTGCTTCAGAACGTTTAACGGCGATTACGGAGAATTTACGTTTGGCAGAAGAGAAAATGGGACGTTCGCTTTGCCAACAATTATTGGAACAACAAAATATCGTGTTAACACAATTAACTGATGATTTGCGTTTATCTTTGAGTATCAACAATATTGATCCCTTCGAAGGATATTTTTCTATTAATATTCGTAATCAACATAATGAGCGAGTATATGATGCGTCTTTCACTTTTTTGAGCCCGAATAAATTGCTTATCGCCTCGATTCAAGGCCCCTCAAGTGACAATGCTCAAGAGCTTGTGAAACAGGCTACGAAAGCATTGCACGGTATGCGTCCAATGTTTCTGTTAGTCAATGCATTCAAAATGCTCACTGAAAAATGGCAATGTGAGCTAGTGGGCATTCCGCACAAAGCACAGGGAAAATATCGTCTTTCTGCGCGCAGTAAGATTTTGTTTAATTACGATGAGTTCTGGCAAGAGAATCAAGGGGAATATAGCAATAATTATTGGCAATTGCCTTTAGATATTGAACGCAAACAGTTAGAAGATATCGCAAGTAAAAAACGTTCTATGTATCGTAAACGTTATGAAATGTTAGACCAAATGGCATTGGATATTCAGCAACTTTAACGAAGAAAGTGCAATGAAAAGGGGAAAAAGACCGCTTATGTTTGAGAATTTTGTAGCTTGAATAGGAAGAGCTTTATCTAAATGCGTTGAGAAGACGCAGGCTTCAAGAGGAAGCCGAGCAACGGAAATTATCCAAATGTTAAGAACGTCTTATCCATTAAAATAGCAATTAAGCTTTGTATGATTAGTTCGTAGTATTTTCTTTTCCCAATTTCAAATTAAGCTAGATAAAGCTCTTAAAGCTGCCATTAAAAAGAAATATTCTGATTAAATAAAGCCCGTTGTGTCATTTTATATTTAAACCAAGGCTGGCACAGAACAAATTGTGGCTTATCGTCAAATAAAGGTAGAGAGGAGATAGTTGATGCAGCCTGGGTTAGTATAGTCACCGATGGATTCAACTAAAATTAAAAGGATTGAGTCTGATACAATATCGAAAACAATCCTTTAAATAACAGCCTAACTTTTGGGAGGTAGATTATTTTTTTACTGCGCTTTTGAGCTATTTTCTCAATTTAACTAACTCTACCTGATGGTTTTCACCTTTTTTTAGAATTAAATTTGCTCGCTCACGGGTTGGAAGAATGTTTTGATTGAGATTTAACCCGTTAATTTCATCCCAAATTTTACTTGCCGTCGTAATGGCCTCTTCTTTTGATAAACTTGCGTAATGTTTAAAGTAAGAATTAGGATCATTAAATGCACTTTCTCGGAATTTTAAAAAACGTTTGATGTACCATTCTTTCAGCAATTTTTCTTCTGCATCGACATAAATAGAGAAATCAACAAAATCTGACACAAAGGTTTGATTGGTTTTGTTATTGCCTGTTTGAAGAACATTTAATCCTTCTAAAATGAGAATGTCGGGTTTATCTACCACATCAAATTCATCGGGAATAATATCGTATGTTAGATGAGAGTAGATCGGTACTGTAACATTACTTTTACCTGATTTTACATCTGCTAAAAAGCGAATGAGTTTAGGCGTGTCATAAGAAACGGGAAAACCTTTCTTTTGTAAAAGATTCTCTTGTTTAAGTTTTTCTAATGGATAAAGAAACCCGTCTGTTGTGATGAGATCAACTTTTCTTTCAGTCGGCCAATGAGAAAGTAGAGATTGTAGAATACGTGCAGAAGTACTTTTTCCCACGGCAACACTGCCAGCAATACTAATTATGTAAGGTGTTTTGACATTATTTCTGCCTAAAAAACGATGTAGTACCGTTTGGCGATGTAAATTTTCATCAATGTAATAGTTAATAAGACGAGTTAACGGTAGGTAAATCGTACTTACTTCATCTAATGAAAGGTCTTCATTAAAACCTAAAAGTGGTTTGAGATCCTGTTCTGTCAATTTTAATGGAACGGATTTACGTAATTCCGCCCATTGTTCACGATTAAAGCTTAAAAAAGGTGTTTGCTGAGTTGAAAATTCCACAATAATTTTATTTGATAGCTAAATAAACGAAGAAAAATATACTCTATAACCAGCATGTTCGCATTTATTTTTCAGTAAATTTAATAAGATTTGGTTAAAAATTCACATTTTTGCTTGTGATTTAAACGAACACGCAAAAAAAATAATTTTTTTAGAAAAAAAACTTGTCACGAAAAGTTTTTTCCATATAATACGCCTCACTTGCTTACGACACGCCGACTTAGCTCAGTAGGTAGAGCAACTGACTTGTAATCAGTAGGTCATCAGTTCGATTCCGATAGTCGGCACCATTCTTTCGTACACAAGTATTCATTTAGCGTGGAGGGGTTCCCGAGCGGCCAAAGGGGGCAGACTGTAAATCTGTTGGCTCAGCCTTCGAAGGTTCGAATCCTTCTCCCTCCACCATCTTTTAGATGAATCCTGATGGGACAGACGAATTTAGGACTTGCGGGCATCGTATAATGGCTATTACCTTAGCCTTCCAAGCTAATGATGCGGGTTCGATTCCCGCTGCCCGCTCCAAACGCTGATATAGCTCAGTTGGTAGAGCGCACCCTTGGTAAGGGTGAGGTCGGCGGTTCAAATCCGCCTATCAGCACCATCCTTCAATTCTCTTTCCTTCATTTAGAATAAACAATTTTATTGGTTAATGTGGTTTTATTTACCCATCGATAACCGTGTCTATTTAGAGGGACTCTTTAAATGTCTAAAGAAAAATTTGAACGTACAAAACCGCACGTAAACGTGGGTACAATCGGCCACGTTGACCACGGTAAAACAACTTTAACAGCAGCAATCACAACCGTATTATCTAAACACTACGGTGGTGCAGCTCGCGCATTTGACCAAATCGATAACGCGCCAGAAGAAAAAGCGCGTGGTATCACCATCAACACTTCACACGTTGAATACGATACAGCAACTCGTCACTATGCACACGTTGACTGTCCAGGACACGCCGACTATGTTAAAAACATGATTACTGGTGCGGCACAAATGGATGGTGCTATCTTAGTAGTAGCAGCAACTGATGGCCCTATGCCACAAACTCGTGAGCACATCTTATTAGGTCGCCAAGTAGGTGTACCTTACATCATCGTATTCTTAAATAAATGCGACATGGTAGATGACGAAGAGTTATTAGAATTAGTAGAAATGGAAGTTCGTGAACTTCTTTCTCAATATGACTTCCCAGGTGACGATACTCCAATCGTACGTGGTTCTGCATTACAAGCATTAAACGGCGTAGCAGAATGGGAAGAAAAAATCCTTGAGTTAGCAAACCACTTAGATACTTACATCCCAGAGCCAGAGCGTGCGATTGACCAACCGTTCCTTCTTCCAATCGAAGACGTGTTCTCAATCTCAGGTCGTGGTACAGTAGTAACTGGTCGTGTAGAACGTGGTATCATCCGTACTGGTGATGAAGTAGAAATCGTAGGTATCAAAGATACAGCGAAAACTACTGTAACAGGTGTTGAAATGTTCCGTAAATTACTTGACGAAGGTCGTGCAGGTGAGAACATCGGTGCATTATTACGTGGTACAAAACGTGAAGAAATCGAACGTGGTCAAGTATTAGCGAAACCAGGTTCAATCACACCACACACTGACTTCGAATCAGAAGTGTACGTATTATCAAAAGAAGAAGGTGGTCGTCATACTCCATTCTTCAAAGGTTACCGTCCACAATTCTATTTCCGTACAACAGACGTAACTGGTACTATCGAATTACCAGAAGGCGTGGAAATGGTAATGCCAGGTGATAACATCAAGATGACAGTAAGCTTAATCCACCCAATCGCGATGGACCAAGGTTTACGTTTCGCAATCCGTGAAGGTGGCCGTACAGTAGGCGCTGGCGTTGTTGCGAAAATCATCAAATAATTGATGTATTCTTGAATGTCTTAAATACAGAAAGAAGACAAAAGAAAGTGCGGGGAAATTCTCCGCACTTTTTGTTTATTCCATATCTGATACTTCGTTGAGTATTTACTAAATTATTTGATTTTTATAGTGATAGCTGTGGTGAATAATTTTCAGTGATTCCAACAAGTTCTTCTATTGAAATTAATTTTATCTTACTGATTTGAGGTAAAAGTGCGGTGAGATTTCTTGCTAAAACATCTTGTTCTAACATCATATAATTCGCCTTACATCTAGCAAAATAATCAGGGTATTTTACTGCCAATAACACACCATCTTGCCATAATACTACCGCATCTTTTTCTGTAATATATGAAAAATAGTTATCTAGTTCATTTTTAGGATAATCTGATTGAGAAAATGTATAAAGCATAATATTCCTTAGAAAGTGAACAATTTTTCTGCTTGACTAAGCTTTTCTATCAATAAAGAGCGGTCAATTTTTTCACAAGATAGGATGAGTTGCTTATCCTCTAGCTTAAATTTCTGTAAAGACTCTGTGCATATAAAGCGTTGTTCTACATCATATAAATCTAATAATTTAAAGGTTCTAATGAAGTCTTTCTGTTGAATGAGTTCAGGTTGTTGATGATTAATAAGATTTAGTACACCATCATCTATAAAAAATACGCCAATATCATCTGGCTCACAAAAAGCTGTTGCGGCAAGAATTGCATCTAAGCCTTCTTGTGAAATGGATGTGCCATGTGGGGATGTGCGAAATAAAAAGGCTATTTTCATAGGGTTATTACTCGATCTGCTTTTAAACTTGCTGTCATAAACTCACCAAGGCCTGCAATTATGAATCCTTCTGCAAGATTGTAGTGATCTGTGGTTGATGTCGTTAAGTTATCAACAACACCTCGTCGTTGAGATGCTGCAACACATAAATGCAAAGGAACATTGTGGGTGATGGAAAACATTTGCCAATGTTTTTGTAAATTAACTTCATCATTAGCTGGATACACTAATGCATTTCCGTTACTTACTCCATCTTGAAAGAAAAAAATCTGTGAGATTTCGTGGCCTTTTTTGATTAAGGCGTCTGCAAATTGATAAGCTAAAAATGCCCCTTGCTTTCCGTAAATAGGGCTTTTGACGGCGATAACATAGCGCATTATTCTTGCTCTTGTTTGATTTGGCGGATGTAGAGGTAAACCGTATGTCGGGAAATATCTAAGCGTTCTGCGACTAAATTAATCGCATCTTTAATATCAAAAATGCCTTTTTCGTAAAGAGAAAGGACGATTTGTCGGTTTTTAGTATTATTGGCAACAGAGCGATCCGCATTGACTTCTTCTATTGTTTTTTCAATAGTCTGCGCAACCAAGTCTTCAACTGAACTCGCAAAGTTCACTGAAGATGTTTCATTCGTATGCTCCGTTGGCATAAAGCATTGCAAAAATTGAGACACGGGTACATCTAAATTGATATTGATACAAAGCAAACCAATAATACGTTGAGTTTTATTACGAATGGCAATGGTGACTGATTTCATCAGTACATTGCCTTTTGCTCGTGTAAAATAAGGCTTTGAAACACTTTCGCTTTGCATATTTCGTAGCGAACGTAAGGCAAGATCGGTGATTGGCGAACCAACTTGTCGATTAGTGTTATGTCCGTTAGCAATACAAATAGCAGAATGTTCAATATCTTCTAGAGAATGAAGCACGATTTCGCAGTGTTCGCCAATCAGCGCGCTTACACCATCAACGACCGCTTTGTAGGAGTTTATGATAGTGCAATCTTCGTCGGTGAAAGGATATTTGTCGTTTAAAGTCATGGTGTTAGGTTAAAAGTGCGGTAAAAATTTCGCTCGTTTTTATAATAAAAAGCACGCGTTAAAGAACGCGCGCTATTAAACTTATTAATTATTTTGTAGCTTTTGGATTGACGTCTAATACTTCCACATCAAAAATTAATGTTGAATTTGGTGGAATAGATGCGCCAGCACCTTGTTCGCCATAGCCTAATTCAGGTGCGATAACTAATTGAATTTTTCCGCCTTTTTTCACTAATTGAAGACCTTCAGTCCAGCCTTTAATTACTTGATCAAGTTGGAATTCTACAGGTTGACCGCGTTCTACGGAGCTATCAAACACTTTTCCATTTGGTAATTTACCCGTGTAATGTACTTTAACTGTATCTGTTGCTTTGATTGCATCGCCTTTACCAGGGTTTTCAATTTTGTACATTAAACCAGATTGTGTAGTTTTTACATCTTTACCTTTAGCAAATTCAGCACGGAATTTATCACCTTCTTCTTTTGCTTGTTTAGCAATAGATTCTGCTTTTGCTTTTGATGCAGCCATTAATTTTGTTTCAATAGATTCTAAGGTTTTTTGGATTTTTTCATCTTTACGAACATCCACTTTACCTTCTAAGGCATCTTTTAAACCATCTAAAATACGCGCATTATCATATTTGATGACTTCTTTGTGTGAATCTACAAGATCTTTCATTTGACCGCCCATGAGCGTACCCACGGCATAAGATGCTGCTTTCTCATCGAATGCGCTATCTTCTGCAAAAACTTGGCCAGAAATCACCGCACTTACCATTAATGCTGCGATAGATAATTTTTGAATTTTTAACATATGAGTTAATCCTTTATAATGAATGGAATAATACGAGGAATAGATTAAATGGCTTTCTATCTATTCTCAACTTTTTTTTAGAATTTAGAGAAAATTTATGCAAATTCAACAAATGTTAGAAAATCGCATCGAAGAACTTGAAACGAAAATTGCATTTCAGGAACAGTTATTAGATGAATTAAATCACGCTTTAGTTCAACAGCAATTTGATATTGATAAAATGCAAGTCCAACTGCGTTATATGGCAAATAAATTAAAAGATTTTCAACCCTATAACATTGCAAGCCAATCTGAAGAAACGCCACCGCCCCATTATTAATTTCTGCAATAAATTAGTACAAATGAAAAGGGCGCTTAATGCGCCCTTTGAATTACATTCCCAAATAATAATCAGCTAAATACTTGTCTGCTTATGCAAAGTATTTTTCCAAATCGTCGCTACCGCCAATGTGTTTACCACCGATAAACACTTGTGGAACAGTAGTACGACCTGAAACTGCACGTACGCTCACGATTGTTGCATCGTGACCTAATACGATTTCTTCGAAGCTTAAGCCTTTATCGTGTAAAAGTTGTTTTGCTTTTGCACAGAAAGGACAGCCAGGTTTTGTGAAGATTGAAATAGACTCTTGCACTTGGTGTTGTGGCGCAAGGTATTTCAACATAGTGTCAGCATCGGATACTTTGAACGGATCGCCTGGTTCGTTTGGTTCGATAAACATTTTTTCAACTACGCCGTTTTTCACAAGCATAGAATAACGCCATGAACGTTTGCCGAAGCCTAAATCTTCTTTACCAACTAACATACCCATGCCTTCGGTAAATTCACCATTACCATCTGGAATGAAAGTGATGTTTTCAGATTTTTCATCTTCTTTCCATGCGTTCATTACGAAAGTATCATTTACAGATACAACAAGAATATCGTCTACACCGTATTTTTTGAATACTGGCGCTAATTCGTTATAACGCGGTAAATGTGATGATGAGCAAGTTGGAGTGAATGCGCCTGGTAATGAGAACACGATCACTGTTTTGTTATCAAATAATTCAGAGGTAGTTATATCAACCCATTTATCACCCTGACGAGTGCGGAATGTCACTTGAGGGACTTTTTTTCCTTCCATACTAGACATTGTTTTTTCTCCTATTGGTTGTTAATTTAAATTTTACGCGCTGTATTATAGGGAAAATTATGATATAGTCATAATCAATTAATTCTATTCTTTTAATTGAATTTTTCTATAGGGAAAATCTCATGAATATCCGTGATCTAGAATATCTTGTTGCCTTATCTGAATATAAACATTTCCGTCGTGCTGCCGATTCTTGTAATGTGAGTCAACCAACATTAAGTGGTCAAATTCGTAAATTAGAAGATGAGCTCGGTATTATCTTGTTAGAGCGCACCAGTCGTAAGGTGTTGTTTACTCAATCTGGGATGTTGTTGGTTGATCAAGCTCGTACAGTTCTTCGAGAAGTAAAATTATTGAAAGAAATGGCGAGCAATCAAGGTAAAGAAATGACCGGGCCATTACACATCGGTTTAATCCCAACACTTGGCCCTTATTTGCTCCCTTATATTGTACCAACGTTAAAAGAGGCATTCCCTGATTTAGAAGTTTTTCTTTATGAAGCGCAAACGCATCAATTATTAGAACAATTGGAAACGGGGCGTTTAGATTGTGCTATCGTTGCCACTGTTCCAGAAACTGAGGCTTTTATTGAAGTACCTATTTTCAACGAGAAAATGTTACTTGCCGTATCTGAGCATCATCCTTGGGCTCAAGAAAGTAAACTTCCAATGAACCAGTTAAATGGTCAAGAAATGTTAATGCTTGATGATGGTCATTGTTTGCGTAATCAAGCGTTAGATTATTGCTTCACTGCTGGCGCAAAAGAAAATTCCCATTTCCAAGCAACTAGTCTTGAAACTTTGCGCAATATGGTGGCAGCAAATGCAGGTATTACTTTTATGCCTGAATTGGCTGTATTGAATGAAGGTACGCGCAAAGGTGTGAAATATATTCCTTGTTATTCGCCTGAGCCATCACGCACCATTGCGTTGGTTTATCGTCCTGGTTCACCATTACGTAACCGCTATGAGCGTGTGGCAAGTGCGGTCAGCGATGAAGTTAAATCTATTCTAGGTGGGTTGAAATAATGGCTGGTGTTCGTGCTGTTCAAAAAGAAAAGACTCGTCGCGCTTTAGTGGATGCGGCATTTAATCAACTTAGCGCAGAAAAAAGTTTTTCTAATTTGAGTTTGAGAGAAGTTGCTCGCGAGGCTGGAATTGCGCCTACATCTTTCTATCGCCATTTTAGCGATATGGATGAACTCGGCTTAGAAATGGTGGATGAAGCTGGTTTGATGTTGCGCCAACTAATGCGTCAAGCGCGTAAACGTATTGATGCTGGCGGTAGCGTTATTTCAGTTTCTGTAGATACATTTTTTGAATTTATCACTAACAGTACGAACGTTTTCCGTTTGCTATTACGCGAAAGTTCAGGCACTTCTCAAGCTTTTCGTACTGCGGCAGCACGTGAAATTAAGCATTTTGTTGATGAGTTAGCAGAATATATTTCCTACAAACATCAATATTCGCAATATGTTGCTTATGTTCAAGCGGAAGGCATCGTAACAATCGTATTCACCGCAGGGGCTAATGCTTTAGATATGAGTAAAGCTGAACGTGAGCAACTTAAAGCTCGAGTGATTTTGCAGTTGAGAATGCTTGCAAAAGGCGCTGATTTTGCAGCGAATAAGGAAAGAGGTAAGTAAGATAGTTTATATCTAGCCTATTAGTTTTCTCTTTGTGCTTAGATATTCACTATCTTTTATTTTTCCGAGTTATTTCTCATACCAAATTTTATTCACATAAAGTGTAATAAAACCTGAGGGCGTTTCTACCCGCACTTCGTCGTCTAATGTTTTTCCTATTAAAGCTCGAGCAACTGGGGAATCAATGGATATCCAATTTTTCGCAGGGGCAAATTCATCACAACCGACAATACGGTATTGCTTGGTTTCTCCTTCTTCATTTTCTAATTCCACCCACGCACCGAAGAAAACTTTTCCCTCTTGCTTTGGGTTGTAATCGACAATTTGTAGCACTTCCAATCTTTTAGTTAAAAAACGTACTCGGCGATCAATTTCACGTAAACGACGTTTTCCGTAAATATATTCTGCATTCTCACTGCGGTCACCAAGCGCCGCGGCATCTGAAACAGCTTGGGTAACTTTGGGACGTTCTTCTTTCCACAAAAACTTGAGTTCTTGGTCAAGCTCATTCCAGCCTTGACGGGTAATATAATTTGATTTTGCCATAATAAAAATAAAAGAAAGTTTTTCGAATTATATTTGAGCCAACAGCCTAAAACCAGTATTCTATCTCCGTTTTTTCTCGAATCCCTTCATAACAAAGAAGTATGACAATGTTAAATCAACAAATTAGCCAAATTATTGCGGCAGAATTAACTGTTCAACCCCAACAAATCCTCTCGGCTATTCAATTATTAGATGATGGCAACACCATTCCATTTATCGCCCGTTATCGTAAAGAAGCCACTGGAGGCTTGGATGACACCCAACTTCGTCATTTTGAAACCCGTTTAATTTATTTACGTGAATTAGAAGATCGTCGTCAAACCATTTTGAAATCTATTGAAGAGCAAGGAAAATTGACCGATGAACTGCGTGACAAAATCCATGCGACACAAAGCAAAACCGAATTAGAAGATTTGTATTTGCCGTACAAACCTAAACGCCGTACGAAAGGGCAAATTGCGATTGAAGCCGGTCTTGAACCATTGGCGAATTTACTTTGGAATGAGCCTAAAAATGATCCAGAAAAAGCAGCGGCTGAATTTATTAACGTAGAGAAAGGCGTAACTGATACTAAAGTCGCGCTTGATGGTGCACGCTATATTTTAATGGAGCGTTTTGCTGAAGATGCGGGTTTATTAGCGAAAGTCCGTGATTATTTAGCGAAAAATGCCGTCATTGTATCCAAAGTGATCGAAGGCAAGGAAACGGAAGGCGCAAAATTCCAAGATTATTTCGACCACCAAGAATTATTGAAAAATGTGCCTTCTCACCGTGCATTAGCCATGTTCCGCGGACGTAATGAGGGCATTTTACAATTAAGCTTAAATGCTGATCCTGATGCGGAAGAGGGAAGTCGCCAAAGCTATTGTGAAGAGATTATTCGTGATTATTTAGATGTACGTTTTACTGGTCAGCCTGCGGATAAATGGCGTGAGCAAGTGATTGCGTGGACGTGGAAAATCAAAGTTTCGTTGCATTTAGAAACGGAGTTAATGGCAAGTTTACGTGAAAAAGCGGAAGAAGAAGCCATTGATGTTTTCGCTCGAAATCTGACCGCACTTTTAATGGCTGCACCCGCTGGCGCGAAAAGTACCATGGGCTTAGACCCTGGCTTGCGTACGGGGGTTAAAGTCGCAGTGGTGGATAACACAGGTAAATTATTAGATACCGCCACCATTTATCCACACACGGGGCGTGAAGCTGAAGCGCAAGTGGCGATTTTCAGCTTGATCCGCAAATATAACGTAGAGTTAATTGCCATTGGTAACGGTACGGCTTCTCGTGAAACAGAGCGTTTTGCGAAAGAAGTGATTAAAGAAATTAAAGAAAATAAACCACAAACCGTTGTGGTGAGCGAAGCGGGCGCATCGGTTTATTCTGCCTCTGAATTTGCCGCAAATGAATTCCCGAATTTAGATGTATCTTTGCGTGGCGCGGTATCAATTGCGCGTCGTTTACAAGATCCATTGGCGGAATTAGTGAAAATCGAACCGAAAGCCATTGGTGTAGGACAATATCAACACGATGTAAACCAAACCCAACTTGCGCGTAAACTCGATGCGGTGGTGGAAGACTGTGTAAACGCGGTAGGCGTAGATTTAAATACCGCATCCGCGCCATTGCTCGCTCGTGTAGCTGGTATGACAAAAACCTTAGCGCAAAACATTGTGGAATACCGTGATGAAAATGGTCGTTTTGAAAGCCGTAGCGAATTGAAAAAAGTGCCACGTTTAGGGCCAAAAGCCTTTGAGCAATGTGCGGGCTTTATGCGTATTGCAGAAGGTAAAAATCCACTTGATGCCTCTGGTGTTCACCCAGAAGCTTATCCTGTGGTCGAAAAAATCTTGCAAGCCACCGCACAATCTATTCAAGATTTAATGGGTAATGCCAGTGTGGTACGTCAGCTTGATGCAAAACAATTTATTGATGAGCAATTTGGTTTACCGACCGTCCAAGATATTTTCAAAGAGTTGGAAAAACCAGGGCGCGATCCACGTGGTGAATTTAAAACTGCCGTATTCGCAGAAGGCGTGGAAGAAATCACCGATTTAAAACCAGGTATGATTTTAGAAGGTACCGTCACCAATGTGACTAACTTCGGCGCATTTGTGGATATTGGTGTTCACCAAGATGGTTTAGTGCATATTTCATCATTAAGCGATAAATTCGTAGAAGATCCGTATCAAGTGGTGAAAACTGGCGATATCGTGAAAGTGAAAGTATTGGAAGTGGATGTGCCGCGTAAACGTATTGCGTTGACGATGCGATTAGATGAAAGTGCGGCCAAAAATGACGGCAAATTTGACCGCACTTTATCAGCAAGACCTCGTGCAAATACGCAACGAGAGGAGCGGAGTTCGAGAGGTAATAATGCGATGGGTAATGCCTTTGCTGATGCGCTAAAAAATTGGAAAAAATAACAAGTTATAGGGCGAGATTACTCGCCCTTTTTTTATATCTTTCCTTTCCCGAAAAGCATCGCCAAAACGGCGATTTTTTGCTATAATCCCGCCCAATTTTTATTTACAAAAGAATGAGATAAATTATGTCAGAAACGACCAATGATAACTATGGTGCATCGAGCATTAAAGTATTAAAAGGCCTTGATGCGGTACGTAAACGTCCGGGAATGTATATCGGTGATACCGATGACGGTACTGGTTTGCACCATATGGTATTTGAAGTGGTGGATAATGCCATTGATGAAGCCCTCGCTGGCCATTGTTCCGATATTATCGTGACAATTCATGATGATAATTCTGTATCGGTGCAAGATGATGGGCGCGGGATTCCTGTGGATATTCACCCAGAAGAAGGCGTTTCTGCAGCAGAAGTTATCATGACAGTGCTTCACGCTGGCGGTAAATTTGACGATAACTCTTATAAAGTATCGGGCGGTTTACACGGTGTGGGCGTATCAGTGGTGAATGCGCTTTCTGATAAATTACAGTTAACCATTCGTCGTCAAGGTCACGTTCATGAGCAATTCTATCATTTAGGTGAGCCACAAGCGCCATTAACAGTGATTGGCGACACAGAGGCAACGGGGACAACAGTTCGTTTCTGGCCAAGCTCAGATATTTTTGCTATCACAACCTTTGATTACAAAATCTTAGCAAAACGCTTACGTGAGCTTTCTTTCTTGAACTCAGGCGTATCTATTCGTTTAATCGATAAACGTGATGGCTCTGAAGATCATTTCCATTACGAAGGCGGTATTCAAGCATTCGTCGAATATTTGAATAAAAATAAAAACCCAATTCATCCAAAACCATTTTATTTTACAGCTGAGAAAGATGGCATCGGTGTAGAAGTCGCCTTGCAGTGGAATGATGGTGTAAATGAAAACGTATACTGTTTCACCAATAACATTCCTCAACGTGATGGCGGTACTCACTTAGCAGGTTTCCGTGGTGCTTTAACCCGTAGTTTAAATAGCTATATGGAAAACGAAGGTATGCTGAAAAAAGAAAAAGTGGCCACTTCAGGCGATGATGCGCGTGAAGGTTTAGTTGCGATTATTTCAGTTAAAGTGCCTGATCCAAAATTCTCATCGCAAACTAAAGACAAACTCGTGTCTTCAGAAGTTAAAAGTGCGGTGGAATCTGCGATGAATGAAAAAATGCAGGAATATTTATTGGAAAATCCTGCAGATGCAAAAATCATTGTAAACCAAATTATTATGGCAGCTCGTGCGCGCGAAGCAGCACGCAAAGCTCGTGAAATGACTCGCCGTAAAGGGGCATTAGATATTGCAGGTTTACCGGGTAAACTTGCAGACTGCCAAGAAAAAGATCCTGCGCTTTCTGAACTTTACTTGGTGGAGGGTGACTCTGCGGGTGGTTCTGCAAAAGTTGGTCGTGATCGTAAAACTCAAGCAATTTTGCCATTGAAAGGTAAAATCTTAAACGTAGAAAAAGCACGTTTCGACAAAATGTTGTCTTCCCAAGAAGTAGGGACATTAATTACAGCTTTGGGCTGTGGTATTGGTCGTGATGAATATAATCCAGATAAATTACGTTATCATCATATCATTATCATGACTGATGCTGATGTGGATGGTTCTCACATTCGTACGTTGCTTTTAACGTTCTTCTATCGTCAAATGCCTGAGCTGATTGAGCGTGGTTATGTTTATATTGCTCAGCCGCCACTTTACAAAGTGAAAAAAGGAAAACAAGAACGCTACATTAAAGATGCAGATGAAATGGAGCAATATGAATTAACGCTTGCTTTAGATGGCGCGGAATTACATATTAGCGCAAATGCACCAGCAATGAATGCCCTTGTATTTGAAAAATTGGTGGCAGAATATAACAGCGTACAAAAACTTATCAGTCGTTTAAGTCGCCATTATCCAACTCCAGTGTTGCAAGGATTAATTTATCAGTCGCCAATTTCTGTTGAAATGATGAAAGACGAAAGTGCGGTGGAAAATTGGGGTAAATCTTTTGTTGAACAACTGACCGCAAAAGAAACAGAAGCTCATCAATATTCGGTGCGTACACAATTTAATGCGGAACGCAAAGTGTATGAAGCGGTGATTACCGTTCGTAAACACGGTATTGATACCGATTATTTCTTGAATTTTGATTTTGTTCACGGCAATGAATATGCGAAAATTGTTTCTCTTAATAAACAACTCAATGGTTTATTAGAAGAAGGCGCTTATGTCACACGTGGTGAAAAAGTACAGTCAGTTCGTACTTTTGAACAAGCCGTTGAATGGCTGGTGAAAGAATCTCGTAAAGGTCTTGAAGTACAACGTTATAAAGGACTTGGTGAAATGAACGCAGACCAACTTTGGGAAACCACAATGGATCCAAATTCACGTCGTATGTTGAAGGTTTCTATTAAGGACGCCGTTGCAGCGGATCAACTCTTCACGACCTTAATGGGAGATGAAGTTGAGCCACGTCGTGAGTTCATTGAGCTGAATGCGTTAAGAGCAAATTTGGACGTGTAAATTTTCGTCTATTTATATTCATGACTGAAAGGGCACCAAAGTGCCCTTTCTTTGTTTATCTTGTTATTTCATATCAGGATTACTATTGGTTTTTTGAACTTAAGTGAGTAAACTAAATGCACTCATTTTCTCAACGGAGAACCTTTATGAAACCTTATCTTATCGCCCCATCAATTCTTTCTGCCGATCTCGCTCGTCTTGGTGATGATGTACAAAACGTACTTAATGCAGGCGCGGATGTTATTCATTTTGATGTTATGGATAACCATTATGTACCTAATCTCACTTTTGGGCCTGCGGTATGTCAAGCTTTACGCGATTATGGTATTACCGCACCGATTGATGTGCATTTGATGGTAAAACCGGTCGATCGCATTATTCCCGATTTTGCTAAAGCAGGTGCGAACTACATCACTTTCCACCCAGAATCTAGCGAACATATTGACCGCTCTTTACAGCTTATTCGCGATTGTGGTTGTAAATCTGGATTAGTTTTTAATCCTGCGACGCCCTTGAGCTATTTAGATTACGTTTTGGATAAAGTGGATGTGGTTTTATTAATGTCAGTAAATCCTGGATTTGGCGGACAATCTTTTATTCCAGCAACGTTGAAGAAATTACAACAGGCTCGTAAGATCATTGATGAAAGTGGTTATGACATTCGTCTTGAAGTGGATGGTGGCGTGAAGGTTGATAACATCGCAGAAATCGCTGCGGCGGGCGCAGATATGTTTGTGGCGGGTTCTGCAATTTTTGGTAAGCCAGATTATAAACAAGTTATTGACCAAATGCGTACACAGCTCGCGAGTGTGGGCGCATAACTGTCATTTTAATGAAATGCAATAGAACAGAGAAAAACAATGAATACACAATTTAAACTTATTGGCTTTGATTTAGATGGTACGTTGGTAAATAGCCTGCCTGATTTAGCGCTATCCGTAAATTCTGCCTTGGCTGAATTCGATTTACCGCAAGCACCAGAAGAATTAGTGTTAACTTGGATCGGTAATGGCGCGCCTGTATTAATTGCACGAGCGTTAGATTGGGCGCAAAAACAAACAGGAAAAGAGTTAACTGAAGAAGAGATTAAGCAGGTAACGGAGCGTTTTAATTTTTATTATGGCGAGAATTTATGTAATGTCAGTCGCCTGTATCCGAATGTAAAAGAAACATTAGAAACCTTAAAAGAAAAAGGCTATGTCCTAGCAGTTGTTACCAATAAACCCACAAGACATGTTCAACCTGTGTTGGCAGCATTTGGCATTGATCATTTATTTAGTGAAATGTTGGGTGGCCAATCTTTACCTTCCATTAAACCACATCCAGGCCCGCTTTATTATTTATGCGGAAAATTTGGTTTTGAACCACGCCAAGTGCTTTTCGTAGGTGATTCTAAAAATGATATTATCGCAGGTCACTCTGCGGGCTGTGCAGTTGTTGGTTTAACTTACGGCTACAATTACAATATCCCTATTAGTAAATCCAATCCAGATTGGGTGTTTGATGATTTTGCCCAGCTATTAACGATTCTGTAAGTTTCCTATCTAACAAAAAAGTGCGGTGAAAATTCACCGCACTTCTTTTATCAAATGAATTGTTTTTTAAAGAATATTTGAAAATTCTTCTAACATTTCTTTTGGCCATACGCTTGATTGGACTTCACCGATATGTTTTTTACGAAGTAAAAGCATTGCTAAGCGAGATTGACCGATACCACCGCCGATAGTTAATGGTAATTTTCCGTTTAATAAATCTTGGTGCCAATCCATTTTTAAACGGTCTTCATCACCCGTTAGGCTAACTTGTAAACGCAATGCACTTTCATCTACGCGAATGCCCATTGAGGAAAGTTCAAAGGCTTTACCTAATTGGTCGTTCCATACCAAAATATCGCCGTTTAAGCCTTTGTAGCCATTTTCAGATTCGGTTGTCCAGTCATCATAGTCAGGAGCACGGCCATCATGAGGTTTGCCATCTGAAAGTTTGCCGCCAATCCCGATCAAGAATACTGCGCCGTATTCTTTACAAATTGCGTTTTCACGTTCTTTACTGCTTAAATCTGGATAGCGTTTTACTAAATCTTCGCTGTGCACAAAGGTAATGTGTTTTGGAAGAATTGAAGGAATATCAAAACGTGCTTCTACGGCTAATTCTGTTAAACGAATAGCACGATAAATAGAATTTACTGTTTCTTTTAAGTATGCAAAATTACGACGACCTTCAGGAATCACTTTTTCCCAGTCCCATTGATCCACATAAACAGAGTGAGTCGGATCAAGAGAATCTTCATCTGGGCGCAATGCTTTCATATGAACAAACAAGCCTTCGCCTTCTTTAAAGTTGAAGCGAGCAAGAGTATGGCGTTTCCATTTAGCAAGAGAATGTACAACTTCAAATACCGCATTTGGAATACATTTCACATTAACTTGTACTGCCTTTTCAATGCCAGATAAGTTATCTTGCATTCCGTTACCTACTTGGCTCAAGATAGGGCCTTGTACTTCAATAATGCCAAGTTGTTCAATAAGATTTTGGGTGAAGGTATTCTTCACAAAACTGATTTCTTGTTGTTGTAAAATAAATGTCTTTTTCATTTTGATAACCCTTTTTAACAATAGGTGATATTTTTATGTATTATTTAATAAATATTACTTTTGTTTCAAGTATTTTGTTTGCTTTCTTTTTTAAATTGAATATTATCTAAATCAGAAAAGAAAAATTAAATAAAATCTAAAGGAGGCGGTTTTATGCACAATATTGATAGTTTAGATCAGCAAATCTTACGTGTACTCACCAAAGATGCGAGAACTCCCTATGCCGAAATGGCTAAAAATTTTGGTGTCAGTCCAGGAACGATTCATGTGCGAGTAGAAAAAATGCGCCAATCGGGCATTATTGAAGGCACGAAGGTGATTATTGATGAGCGTAAATTAGGTTATGACGTATGCTGTTTTATCGGCATTATTCTAAAAAGCGCAAAAGATTATGAGAAAGTGATCAAAAAGTTAGAAAGTTTTGATGAAGTAGTGGAAGCCTATTATACAACGGGTAATTACTCGATTTTCTTAAAGGTGATGACACACACAATCGCAGAATTACATTCTGTTTTGGCGACCAAGATTCAGTTAATAGATGAAATTCAATCCACTGAAACCTTGATTTCAATGCAAAATCCAATTTTGCGAGATATTAAACCTTAAGAACATAGAAAAGTGCGGTGAAATTTTTATTCAAATTTATCCTGATGTTTAAATTTCAATAAATCTCTCCGCTCTTTTTTGTTTGGGCGACGATCAGGATGGGGCATTGAAAGTGAATTGTTTTTTCTTGCCCACGCGATTTCTTCTCTTTTTTTCACGCTATTTTCGGTTTCTTGATAGAGTAATTGTGCCTCTGGCGCACCTCGGCGTTGATCGCTTAAGGCGATAATTTTTATTTCTTTTTCTTCGTTTCCCTGACGAAGTTTTAACATTGCGCCTACTTCCACAATTTTACTTACTTTCGCACGTTGATTGTTGTAATGCACTTTGCCACTTTCAATCATCGCTTTAGCAATGCTACGTGTTTTGTAGAATCGCGCAGCCCACAACCATTTGTCTAATCTGACTTCTTTTTCTTCCATTTATGAATTTCTCTTTTGCTATTTTGTGGTACAGTTTGTCCCAATCCTATCACAAAATAAAGGAAAACTTATGTTATCCGATTCATCCAAAAAATTACCTAAAATTCTTACCGCACAAGTTGTTGCTAAATCTCGTTTATTTGAAATTCAGTCTGTTGATTTAGCGTTTTCTAATGGGGAATTACGTACTTATGAGCGTTTCAAACCCGGTAATCAGCAGGCTGTTATGATGGTTCCCATTGATGGGGATGATCTTTTATTGATTCGTGAGTATTCAGTTGGCACAGAACGTTATGAATTAGGATTTCCTAAAGGCGGCGTAGATAAAGATGAAGAACCGAAAGAGGCAGCAAATCGCGAATTAAAGGAAGAGTTGGGGCTGGGAGCCAATAAAATTGATTTCTTGCGCACGGTGATTACCAATCCAAGTTATATGCGTAGCATTATGCATATTTTTGTTGCTCAGGATTTTTATCCTTGCCAGTTAGAAGGCGATGAGCCCGAACCGTTAGAAATTGTTCGCTTTCCATTGTCGAAAATTGATGAATTACTTGCAGACCCAAGTTTCAATGAAGCTAGAAATTTAACCGCACTTTATTCTTTGAAAGATTATTTAAGCCAAAAATAATGGGCTTAATTGAATATCATTCTCTTATTTTCTCTTTTTTAAAAAGAGGAAAATCATGGCTAACCAGATGAACATCACTCTGAGTTAGCCTTTTTCGCTTATCTATAAATAAAAAATCATTCAAATATTCCCCTTTTTATTAAATATTTTCTAACAAGCTCAAATTTCCCTTTAAAAAACTTGAAAAAATACTCGATTTTTGACAATGTTTAGGTGTTTTCTTTTTTTACTCAAGGAACATTTTTATGCATAACGAAAACTTAAAAGAATTAACCGTTCGAGGAATTATCCTCGGCGCATTGATTACAGTGATTTTCACTGCATCCAATGTGTATCTCGGTCTAAAAGTAGGGATGACATTCGCGTCATCTATTCCAGCGGCCGTCATTTCTATGGCGGTACTCAAATTTTTCAAAGATTCTAGTATTCTCGAAAATAACATGGTGCAAACACAAGCATCTTCAGCGGGGACACTTTCTTCTGTGATCTTCGTCTTACCAGGCTTATTAATGATGGGTTACTGGCAAGACTTCCCATTCTGGCAAACTATGCTGATTTGTGCTGCGGGTGGTACATTGGGCGTGTTATTCACCATTCCATTACGCCGTGCGATGGTGGTTAATAGTGATTTACCTTACCCTGAAGGCGTAGCTGCAGCAGAAATCTTAAAAGCAGGTAATCATGCAGATGGCGATAGCGGTGTAAAAGATATTGCTTACGGTGGTGTTTTAGCGGGATTAGTTGCATTTTTAACTAACGGTTTACGCGTGATGGCTGATGGTGCTAGCGCTTGGGTTCAAACTGGTAAAGCAGCTTTCCAATTACCAATGGGCTTCTCACTTGCCTTGCTTGGTGCAGGTTATTTAATTGGTATCGTAGGCGGTATTGCGATGTTGATCGGTGTTATTTTGACTTGGGGTGTGGCTGTGCCATATTTCACGATGTCAGGTGATATCGCGGCAGACGCAAGCTTAATTGATGCAGCAATGGTGGTTTGGAAAACGAAAGTTCGCTTTATTGGTGTAGGTACAATTGGTATTGCAGCGATTTGGACATTACTTATTTTAATGAAACCAATGATTGAAGGGATGGTACATTCTTTCCGTATGTTGAAAGGTGGACAAGCTGAATCTGAGCACCGCGTTGATATCGACCTTTCTCCAAAAACAATGATTTATATCTTAATCGCGACTGTTGTGTTAATTGTTATTTCATTACACCACTTTATCGCGGCTGCACCGATTTCACCTGAGCTTTCCATTTTATTAGTTGTAGTTTGTACTTTCTTAGCGGTATTTATCGGCTTCTTTGTGGCTGCAGCTTCTGGTTATATGGCAGGTTTAGTGGGTTCATCTTCAAGCCCAATTTCTGGTATCGGGATTATTTCTGTTATCGTGATTTCATTGGTATTGGTGTCAATCGGTAATGCATCTGGCTTATTTGAAACCGTGGATGGTCAGAAATTTTTGACCGCACTTACACTCTTTACTGCGTCAATTGTATTAACCACTGCAACGATTTCTAACGATAACTTGCAAGATTTAAAAACGGGCTTATTAGTGGATGCGACACCTTGGCGTCAACAAGTCGCATTAATTATCGGCTGCTTTGTCGGTGCGCTTGTTATCGCGCCAGTATTAGAAATCTTATATCACGCGTATGGTTTCAGCGGTGCATTACCACGTCCAGATATGGATCCTTCACAAGCCCTATCTGCACCACAAGCAACATTAATGACCACCATTTCTCAAGGTATTTTCACAAATAAATTGGAATGGACTTATATCTTAACTGGTGTCGGCTTAGGTGCGGTGTTAATTACGATTGATGCATTCTTGAAAAAAGTCAGCAACAAAGTCTTTGGCTTGCCAGTTATTGCTGTGGGGATTGGTATTTACTTACCACCATCAATTAATATGCCTGTGATTGTCGGTGCATTCTTAGCATGGATCATGACTCGTCATATTGCAAAACTTGGTAACAAAGAAGTGTCTGCTAAAGCAGAACGTTTCGGTACGCTTTTCTCTGCAGGTTTAATTGTAGGTGAAAGCTTAATGGGTGTGATTTTAGCATTCATTATTGCGGCTTCTGTTACCACTGGCGGTTCTGAAGCGCCATTATCCTTAAATCTTGAAAACTGGGATACTATTGGCGAGTGGTTAGGTTTAATCGTATTTATCGTGGGCATTGTGATTTTTGCATCTCGCGTATTACGTGCGAAAAAATCTGATTAATCCTTAAATTTATTTTAGAATAGGCTACCTTTTGGATAGCCTATTTTTTTATTATGAAATCTTACTTAAAAACACTTATTTTTTTCCCTCTAATTTTACAAGTAATCGTCACCGCACTTTTGATTTGGTTCGATGATGATTCAAGTGGCGTTATCGTTCCTTTTTCTAGCTATGCTCTCACAGCATTTCTTCTTGCCACAATCCCCGCATTTTTAACCGCACTTTTAGCTGTAAAATTCCGTTACACACGTTATAACATTGCTTCGATTGTATTAGTTTCATCGATCATTTCATTTGTTTACTGCAATATGGCATCTTATTTTTATTTGTTATTGCTCGGCGAACAAGAAACTTCCTTTTGGGGATGGTTGACCGAAGGGGGATTATCCCTCGGGCTAATAAGCACATGCGGAATGGTGTTTTATGCTCTATTTGTGATGCCGTGGTTGCTGCCAAAAACAAGAGAATAATTTTATGCTCATGCTAAACGAACACTTACTTAACCAAGTATTGCTGATTGCTTATCAAGCGGGTAAGCATTTGCAACAGTTTTATCAAAAACAGGTTCATGTTGAATTGAAAGAAGACAACACGCCTGTGACGGAAGCGGATCTTTTTGTGAGCCAATTTTTGACAGAAAAATTAACCGCACTTTTCCCTAATGTCCCTGTTCTTTCGGAAGAAAATTGTCATATTTCCTTTGAAGAACGTAAAAATTGGAAAGAATATTGGTTGATCGATCCTCTTGATGGCACACAACAATTTATTAATCGTACCGATCAATTTTCTGTGTTGATAACCTTAGTTCGTAAAAATAAGCCAGTATTAAGCGTTATTCATGCACCAATTTTATCGACGACTTATTATGCAATGCGTGATTTTGGCGCATTTAAAAAACAAGTGGATCAGGTAAAAAAACTCACTAAAACCACGATTAATTTTGACCGCCCTTTACGAATTGCGGTAGGTGCAACCACTTCACAAGAAAAAGTGAGATCGATTTTACCGAAGGATTTTCCTAGTGAATTTGTTGTGGTGGGTTCAAGTAGCTTAAAAAGCGGTTTAGTGGCTGAAGGTGCAGTAGATTGTTATGTCCGTTTAGGACGAACAGGCGAATGGGATACCGCTGGTGCTGAAGTGCTGCTAGGTGAAACTCACGGTGCTATTTTTGATTCTCATTTTGAGCCTTTAACCTATAACCAACGTGAAACCTTGATTAATCCGCATTTTGTCATGGTGGGCGATCAATCGCTCGATTGGCGTTCTATCTTTCAATTTAATTGATTGGTTCGATTGGTTTTTTTCTCTAGAATACGGCATTATTTTCGACATTACTCGGAATCTTATAAGGAATAATTATGCAAACTGATAATAACTGTATCGTCATCTTTGGCGCGTCTGGTGACTTAACTCACCGTAAACTCATTCCAGCTCTTTATAATCTCTACAAAATCGGGCGTTTGAGTGAAAACTTTTCCGTTCTAGGTGTTGCTCGCTCTGAATTGAACGATGAAACTTTCCGCGAAAAAATGCGTGAGGCCTTAATCCATAATGAAGAAACAACACCAGAAACCTTAGATGCTTTCTGCTCTCATCTTTATTACCAAGCTGTGAATACTTCGGATGCTCAAGATTACGGTAAACTTGTTCCACGCTTGGATGAGCTTCACGATAAATATCAAACCTGTGGTAACACCCTTTACTATATGTCCACTCCGCCAAGTCTTTATGGCGTGATTCCTGAGTGTTTGGCTGCACATGGTTTAAATACGGAAGAATATGGCTGGAAACGTATTATTGTTGAAAAACCTTTTGGTTACGATGAAAAAACAGCGCAAGCGTTAGACGTACAAATCCATCGTTTCTTTGAAGAACACCAAATTTATCGTATCGACCATTATTTAGGTAAAGAAACCGTTCAAAACTTGCTCGTATTACGTTTCTCAAATGGTTGGTTTGAACCGCTTTGGAACCGTAATTTCATTGATTATGTGGAAATTACTGGTGCAGAATCTATAGGCGTGGAAGAGCGCGGTGGCTATTATGATGGTTCTGGCGCAATGCGCGATATGTTCCAAAACCATTTATTGCAAGTATTAGCGATGGTAGCAATGGAGCCGCCAGCGATTATTAATGCGAACTCCATGCGTGATGAAGTAGCAAAAGTGATGCATAGTTTGCGTCCATTAACTGCCGAAGATATGGAGCATAACCTTGTTTTAGGTCAATACACTGCGGCTGAAATTAACGGCAAAATGGAAAACGGCTATTTAGAAGAAAAAGGCGTACCAGCAGATTCTCGCACTGAAACCTACATCGCATTACGTTGTGAAATTGAAAACTGGCGTTGGGCTGGTGTGCCGTTCTATGTCCGTACGGGTAAACGCTTACCTGCTCGCGTAACTGAAATTGTGATCCATTTTAAAACTACGCCACATCCTGTATTCAGTCAAAATGCACCAGAGAATAAATTGATTATTCGTATTCAACCTGATGAAGCGATTTCAATGCGTTTTGGTTTGAAAAAACCAGGTGCAGGTTTTGAAGCAAAAGAAGTATCAATGGATTTCCGTTATGCCGATTTAGCAGGCGCACAAGTGCTGACCGCTTACGAGCGTTTATTGCTTGATGCGATGAAAGGCGATGCAACTTTGTTTGCGCGTACTGATGCTGTTCACGCTGCATGGAAATTTGTGCAACCGATTTTAGATTACAAAGCGAATGGTGGTCGTATTCATGAATATGAAGCTGGCACTTGGGGCCCTGTGGCTGCCGATAAATTAATCGCAAAACAAGGTAAGGTTTGGCGTAAACCAAGTGGATTAATGAAGAAAAAAGTTTAATTCATCTAATCTAGGGTGGGCTTTAGCCCACCTCTCTTAATATCGAACATAATAAATTGTGGGCTAAAGCCCAGCGGAAAATCAATGAACTATATCAGCTTCCCAACGGCTCAACACGCAGTCGATAAAATTGCACAAGAATTTGTGATTTATTGCCAATTAAATCATCCTGTGCATATTTCCCTTTCTGGTGGTTCAACACCTAAGTTGTTATTTAAAACTTTAGCCAAATCACCTTATGCGGAACAAATTAACTGGAAAAATCTGCATTTTTGGTGGGGAGATGATCGTATGGTTCCGCCATCTAATCCTGAAAGCAACTATGGCGAAGTACAAAAACTTTTATTCGATCACATTCAAATTCCAGCAGAAAATATCCATCGAATTCGTGGTGAAAATGAACCGCACTTTGAGTTAAAACGCTTCGAAGAAGAATTAAGTGCGGTCATTCCAAACGGAGTTTTTGATTGGATTATTTTAGGTATGGGAACAGACGGTCATACCGCGTCTCTCTTCCCACATCAAACCAATTTTGATGATGAAAATCTAGCTATCATTGCAAAACACCCTGAAAGTGGTCAAATCCGCATTTCTAAAACAGCCAAACTGATTGAACAAGCCAAACGCATTACCTATTTAGTCACAGGTGAAAGCAAAGCAGATATTTTAAAAGAAATCCAAACGACTCCTGCAGAAAATCTGCCTTATCCTGCTGCCAAAATTCAGGCGAAAAACGGCGTGACGGAATGGTATTTGGATAAAGCGGCGGCGAAATTGCTATAACAAGTTGAGTATTAAATATCACAGGCTTGCAAAATGATAGACTACAAAGTGAATGAACCGATTTCAGTTAAACAATTTATTGAATTGCTAAATAAAACAACGCTCGGGGCACGCCGTCCGTTAGAGGATGAAAAACGTGTCGCAGCGATGCTGCACCATGCAGATTTATTAGTCACCGCTTGGGATGGTGAACGATTAGTGGGTGCTGCACGTTCGGTGACGGATTTTGCCTATTGCTGTTATTTATCTGATTTGGCGGTGGACGAACAATATCAAAAACAAGGTATCGGCGTGCAGTTAATCAAACACACCAAACAGGCATTACATCCACAAGCCAAAATCGTGCTGTTATCCGCCCCGCAAGCGGTAGATTATTATCCGCATATTGGATTTACGCAGCACATGAGTGCATGGACGAAGAGTTAATTTATTAGAATGGTATGGAGACAAAAATGAAAAAATTGTTTGTACTACTTACTTCAACTTTGTTATTTGCTTGTTCATCTGGTCCATCTTTAGATCAGTTAGCGGCACAAATGCCAAAAGATAATCGCTCAGTAATGCTTCAAGTTCCAGAAGCAGGAAACCCAGTTTCAAATGGAATGCTTGTAGCAACGATTAGAACCGCAGGTGGTACTTCAGGAAAACGACTCGTATCTCTTTTAGCTACAGATAATTTACACATCGGAATTGCAGGGAACAGTCAATCCGTGAATAAAGCAGTTGCTATGTATGGACTAAATAATGCAGAAAAGGTCGGCAAAGATGTATCTTTATACCTTGTTGGAGATAGTCAAAGTGATAAAGCAGATCTAGAAAAAGCCGCAAAAGCGAAAAATGTAGAAATGCATTACATTATGCAACAATAAGGTACAGATGAATTAGATGCAGAGTGACTTTAATGTTGAATTTAGATAATAAAAAATTTGTTGCTGTTGAAAACACCGCAAATGGTGAGGTGAGTAGCCAAACCGAATTTCATTACCATCAACAAGGTGAAATGATTTGGGCCGAATATGGTGGTGGGGAAATTTTAAAAGGCTTTTTAATTGGGAAATGGATTAACGATACTCAAATTGGATTTACGTATCAACATTTAAATCAATCTCTAGAAAATCGTTTGGGGCGTTGCTGTACAACATTTTCTTTAGAAGAAAGCAAACTCATCGGTCATGAAAAGTGGCAGTGGCTAGACACGTTAGAGCAAGGTAGCTCTTTAATTAGAGAAATTTAAAAGAAGTTTTGCTATAGGATATCTGAAACAAGCTTCTTATACTTTACAATAAATACTAAATGATAGGTGCATCCGTACCTCACAAACAGGAGAAAACAATGTCAGTAAAAGGCGACATCGGTGTTATCGGCTTAGCCGTAATGGGGCAAAACCTCATTTTAAATATGAATGATCATGGCTTTAAAGTTGTGGCGTATAACCGCACCACGTCAAAAGTGGATGAATTTTTACAAGGTGCGGCTAAAGGCACCAATATTATTGGCGCATACTCTTTAGAAGATCTAGCCGCTAAATTAGAAAAACCGCGCAAAGTGATGTTAATGGTGCGTGCGGGTGATGTGGTAGATCAATTTATTGAGGCATTATTACCACACTTAGAAGAAGGTGACATCATCATTGATGGTGGTAACTCAAACTATCCTGATACTAACCGTCGTGTAAAAGCATTGTCTGAAAAAGGTATTCGTTTTATCGGTTCGGGGGTTTCGGGTGGTGAAGAAGGTGCGCGTCATGGACCATCTATCATGCCAGGTGGTAATCAAGAAGCATGGCAATATGTGAAACCAATCTTCCAAGCAATCTCAGCGAAAACTGAACAAGGTGAGCCTTGCTGTGACTGGGTGGGCGGTGAAGGTGCAGGCCACTTCGTGAAAATGGTTCACAATGGTATCGAATATGGCGATATGCAATTAATCTGTGAAGCTTACCAATTCTTAAAAGAAGGTTTAGGCTTGAGCTATGACGAAATGCAAGCTATCTTCGCAGAATGGAAAAAAACTGAACTTGATAGCTATTTAATCGATATCACCACCGATATTCTTGGTTATAAAGATGCTGATGGTGAACCATTAGTTGAAAAAATCTTAGATACTGCAGGCCAAAAAGGGACAGGTAAATGGACGGGTATCAATGCATTAGATTTTGGTATTCCATTAACCTTAATCACTGAATCTGTCTTTGCTCGTTGTGTATCTTCATTTAAAGATCAACGTGTTGCCGCTAACCAATTATTCGGCAAAACAATTCAACCTGTTGAAGGTGATAAAAAAGAGTGGATTGAAGCAGTACGTAAAGCCTTATTAGCATCAAAAATCATTTCTTACGCACAAGGCTTTATGCTGATTCGTGAAGCCTCTGAACAATTTGGTTGGGATATTAACTATGGTGCAACGGCGTTATTATGGCGTGAAGGTTGTATCATTCGTAGTCGTTTCTTAGGTAACATTCGCGATGCGTACGAAGCGAACCCAGATTTAATCTTCTTAGGTTCAGATAGTTACTTCAAAGGCATTTTAGAAAATGCATTAAGCGACTGGCGTAAAGTAGTGGCAAAATCTATCGAAGTGGGTATTCCAATGCCTTGTATGGCGTCTGCAATCACCTTCTTAGATGGTTATACTTCAGCACGTTTACCTGCAAACTTATTGCAAGCACAACGTGACTACTTTGGCGCACATACTTATGAGCGTACTGATAAACCACGCGGTGAATTTTTCCATACTAACTGGACTGGTCGTGGTGGGAATACTGCCTCTACCACTTATGATGTGTAGTTAAAAATATCGCTAAAAATTACCGCACTTTGAGATATTAAAGTGCGGTATTTTTTTTATCTCTTTTCTGTTTATATTTGGGAAATAAAAAACGGTGCTATTTCAGCACCGTTCTTTGTCTCGAATCACATTATTAAAGAATAACCTGAGAAAGACCTAAACCGATTAATAAGCAGAAAATCATGCTCAATAAACCAGGAAGCATAAAGCTGTGGTTTAAAATGTATTTACCGATTTTGGTTGTACCCGTGGTATCGAAGTCAAGAGACGCGATGATTGGGCCATAGTTAGGGATGAAGAAGTAACCATTTACAGCAACAAATACACCGATTAATACAGGTGCTGGGATACCTAATGCGATACCAAGTGGGAACAATGTCGCCACTGTTGCACCTTGGCTGTTTACTAATACAGAAAGTACAAATAGCGCGAAGGCAAATGCCCATGGTGCAGTTTCAACTAAGCCTTTCACCATTTCTTTTACTTCGGTCATGTGCGCTTGCATCAATGTGTCGCCTAACCATGCAATACCGAAGATTGCAATTACTGCACGCATACCTGCGTGGAATACAGAACCTTTAGTGATTTCAGTGCCATCTGGTTTACAAGTTAAGATAATTAACGCACCAATCGCTAACATAATGATTTCGATAGTGTGTGCCATCCCCATTGGTTTACCATCAAATACTGGACGTAAAGATGGAACCGCACCCATGATTACAACAAGTAATGAACCAAATAAGAATAAAGAAACAGAAATTTTAGCTGTTTTGCTCACTTCTACTTCTTTGACCGAAGTGGTAGAAGCAAAAGTATCTGCATATTTTGGATCATTTAAACGACGTTGATATTCCGGATCATCTTTTAATTCTTTACCCATTTTGTTTACAAATAAACAAGCAATAAAAATACCTAAGATGGTTGAAGGAATAGTTACCATTAATACGTCGCCAAGATGGATGCCTTGAGGTTCAAGGTAAGCCACGACCGCTACAACAGCTGCCGCAATAGGGCTTGCTACGATAGCAAATTGTGATGCGATTACCGCCATTGACATTGGACGTTCTGGACGGATACCGTTTTGACGGCTCACTTCAGCGATAACTGGTAATACAGAATATGCTACATGGCCAGTACCCGCTAAGAAAGTGAATAACCAAGTTACTGCTGGTGCGATAAAAGTAATGTGTTTAGGATTACGACGTAAGATTTTGGTTGCGATTTTGATCATGTAGTCTAAACCGCCAGCTGCTTGCATTGCCGCCGCCGCTGCCACTACAGCCATAATCATAAACATAACATCAATAGGTAAACCTGCTGGTTTTAGACCAAAGCCAAAAGAAAGAATAGCAAGGCCTAAACCACCAAATACACCTAAACCGATACCACCTACACGTGCACCCACAAAGATACACAATAATACGATGGCAAATTGTAGTAAGAACATTGCAGACATACTGCCCCCTAAGTTAATTAAAAAACATCTTTGTTTTATTTGTTAAAACAGCGACTAATATAGCAACAAATAGGTATCGATTCCATAACATGGATCAATAAATTGTGGTCAAAAGTGCGGTTATTTATAACCGCACTTTTGTTTATTACAATTGATCTTAGAAGTCTTCGAAATATTGTTGAATTACTTTTGGATCTTTAGTTTGAGTTAAAGATAATTGCAACAGCACGCGGGCTTTCTGTGGATTTAAAGTACCTGATGCTACAAAGCCATATTTACTATCATCAACTTCAGCATCACGAGTTGTATAGCCAGTTGGTACACGAGAAGAACGAACTACAACGACGCCATCTTTCGCGGCTTTTTCTAAGCGATCTAAGTGTGCAGCATTAATATTTCCATTGCCAACTCCTGCAGATACAATCCCTTGATAGCCAGCATTGAGTAATGCGTTTAGTGGTTCAACTGGTGCATTTGAATAAGCATAAATAATTCCCACTTTTGGTAGGCTATCTAATTTTTCTACGTTAAACGGAGTGTTGATGGTATGTTTGCTTTCTGGGGAACGTTCATAGTCCACTTTGCTGTTATGAATATAGCCTAGAGAGCCATAATTTGGTGAATGGAAAGTTTGCACTGCGGTCGTACTGGTTTTTGTGACATCGCGAGCACCTAGTACTTCATTATTCATTGCGACTAAAACGCCACGGCCACTCGATTTTTTGTCTGCTGCGACAACGACAGCATTGTAAAGATTTAATGGACCATCAGCACTTTTTTCTGTTGCAGGACGCATTGCCCCTACGAGAACAACCGGTTTTTCACATTTTACGGTTAAATCTAAGAAATAAGCCGTCTCTTCCATGGTATCTGTACCATGGGTAATGACAAATCCATCAGTACTTTTACATTGAGCATTGATGGCTTTTGCAAGTTTTAGCCAGACTTCATCATTCATGTCTTGTGAGCCTATTTTTACAATTTGCTCACCTTTAATGTTGGCAATATTTTTCATTTCTGGTACAGCTTCAATTAAAGTATCAATACTTAATTGTCCAGATTTATACGCAGAATTTACCGAACTTTGCCCGCTTCCTGCAATAGTACCACCCGTTGCTAAGATTGTAATATTTGGTAAGTCAGCTGCATTTGCTATTGAAACACCTAGACCAAATAAAGTACATAAGGCTAATTTAGTTAATTTCATAGATTTCTCCTAATGAATAAAAATTCCTTTCTAATGATCTAACTAAATTGAGCTATTCTGAATAATGAAAAAGTAAATTTATGATCCCGATCACATAATTTTTTGTTAATTGTATAACCTTTATGCAAGAACGGTATTTAAACATAATTTTTTTGAAAGATAATCCAAGTGCGGTTATACTTGAGCCCTATTTTGACGTACTTAATCAGTAGAGAAAACAATGCAAGAATTTATCCCAATGGCAACAGAGTTTGCTCAAAAACATTCTCTTTTAGCGGTTTCTTGGTTTGCGATTTTCGTGATGGTAATTTATACCTTCTATAAAGGTGCAACGAGTAAATTTAAAGTAATTACTCACAATGAGGTAATTCGTTTAATAAATGCGGATGAAGCTATTGTGGTGGATTTACGTAGTATTGAAGAATTTCAACGTGGTCATATCATTGATAGCATTAATTTACTTCCAAGCGAAATTAAAAATCAAAACATCGGTAAAATTGAACAGCACAAAGAGAAAGCAATTGTGTTGGTAGATATTAACGGTGTTTCCGCACCAGCTTCAGCTATACTTTTAGCGAAACAAGGTTTTAACCGTGTGTTTGTGTTAAAAGAAGGCATTTCTGCATGGGCGGCGGCAAATTTACCTTTAGTTAAAAAACATAAATAATAAGGAATAGAAAATGTCAGAACAAAAACAAGACGTCGCAACAACAGAAGAACAACAACCCGTTCTTCAAATTCAACGTATTTATGTGAAAGACGTGTCTTTTGAAGCACCAAATCTTCCACATATTTTCCAACAAGAATGGAAACCAAAACTTGGTTTTGATTTAAGCACCGAAACAACCCAAGTTGGTGATGACTTATATGAAGTGGTATTAAACATTTCTGTTGAAACTACACTTGAAGATAGTGGTGATGTCGCATTTATTTGTGAAGTAAAACAAGCGGGCGTATTCACTATTAGCGGTTTAGAAGATGTTCAAATGGCGCATTGTTTAACTTCTCAATGCCCAAATATGCTTTTCCCTTATGCGCGTGAATTAGTGTCTAACCTAGTAAATCGTGGTACGTTCCCTGCGTTGAATTTATCTCCAGTAAACTTTGATGCATTGTTTGTTGAATATATGAATCGTCAACAAGCAGAAAATGCAGAAGAAAAATCTGAAGAAGGTCAAACTAAACACTAATTAAGTGGTAAAACAAAAGGCAAGCTAGGAATCCTAACTTGCCTTTTTTGTTGTTAAAGTGCGGTCAATTAATAGCTTGAATTGATTAACACTTCTTCACCATAGCCACCTAAAGTCGGCATTGGTTGATAAGTTGAGTTTGCTGCACGCATTAAACGAATACCACGAATACCCGCTTCTTTAGCTGCTAATACATCATCATCGCTGTCGCCATAGTGAATGCTAACTTTATGTGCAATAATGCCCGGGGTTTTGTTGTATTTAGTTGTGCGTTCACGTCCGCCCATAAATTCAACAGGGTGCATATTTTTAATATCAAACGCTTTTTGTAATATAGGTGTTACGCCATCCACGTTCCCTGCAGTACGACCTGTAATAAAATAAATTTGGTCTCCGCGTTCTTGGTGCATTTTGATCAAATCAGCAGCGATTTGTTTTGGAATGGAATATTTATCACAACCTGCGTTGACTTCATTCCAGAAATCTTGGTTTTTCAAATAGTCTTGTTTACCTGGAGAATATTTTTGTTGACCATAATAGAAACAAGAGCTGGTGAAAAGTACGGTATCATCAATATCAAAGCTGACATTAATTGGGCCTTTGCCTTCTAATTCTTTTTTAATTTGATCTACTGAAATCCAGTGAATTGGTTGTTCTTGCAACATTTCACGCGCATTTGTACCTGATTGGGTATAAGGCTCAGTTTTTCCTGCCATAGCTGGAATTGCTGCTGCGGTTAATAAAGCTACAACAGATAGCTTGATCATCTTTTTCATAAAAAACTCCTAGTTGGATGGTCATTGATTGCTATGTATCATACACATTTTATGTTTTATATCAATTTAAAGCAAACGTTTGCTATTTTGAAGTATGATCGTGCTCACATTTTTTGATTATTTTTGGCGAATAAATCGGCAAAAGAGTATTTTCCCTTGAATTTTGTTAATTTACCGCCATATAACGAACAACTTTTCACTTTATAAAGGACAGAACAATGACAACGATTGTAAGCGTACGCCGCAATGGACAAGTCGTCGTAGGCGGTGATGGACAAGTTTCTTTGGGTAATACCGTCATGAAAGGCAATGCACGAAAAGTGCGTCGTTTATATAATGGCAAAGTGATTGCTGGTTTTGCCGGTGGTACCGCAGATGCATTTACGCTTTTCGAATTATTTGAACGTAAACTTGAAATGCACCAAGGGCACTTACTAAAAAGTGCGGTGGAATTAGCAAAAGATTGGCGTACAGATCGTGCACTCCGTAAGTTAGAAGCGATGTTAATTGTGGCGGATGAAAAAGAAAGTTTAATCATCACGGGTATTGGCGACGTAGTTCAACCAGAAGAAGATCAAATTTTAGCAATCGGATCGGGTGGTAACTATGCGTTGTCTGCAGCACGTGCATTGGTGGAAAATACCGAACTTTCTGCTCGTGAAATTGTTGAAAAATCTTTGAAAATTGCTGGTGATATTTGTGTGTTCACAAATACCAATTTCACTATTGAAGAATTACCAAATTAAGGAAAAAGCCATGTCTGAAATGACTCCTCGCGAAATAGTTTCTGAATTAGATCAACATATTATTGGTCAAGCCGATGCAAAACGTGCTGTGGCGATTGCATTGCGTAACCGTTGGCGTCGTATGCAGCTTCAAGAACCTTTGCGTCATGAAGTGACCCCAAAAAATATTTTAATGATTGGTCCAACTGGTGTGGGTAAAACTGAAATTGCGCGCCGTTTGGCAAAATTAGCTAACGCGCCATTTATCAAAGTGGAAGCAACGAAATTTACCGAAGTGGGTTATGTGGGGAAAGAGGTGGATTCCATTATTCGTGATTTAACGGATAGTGCGATGAAGCTTGTTCGTCAGCAGGAAATTGCGAAGAACAGAGCAAGAGCTGAAGACGCGGCTGAAGAGCGTATCTTGGATGCTTTACTTCCTCCAGCTAAAAATCAATGGGGCGAAGTTGAAAGCCATGATAGTCACAGCAGTACTCGCCAAGCGTTCCGTAAGAAATTACGTGAAGGTCAATTAGATGATAAAGAAATCGAAATTGATGTGTCTGCGGGCGTGTCTATGGGGGTTGAAATTATGGCTCCTCCAGGCATGGAAGAAATGACAAATCAACTGCAATCATTGTTCCAAAATTTAGGTTCAGATAAAACGAAAAAACGCAAAATGAAAATTAAAGATGCGTTAAAAGCGTTGATTGATGATGAAGCAGCAAAATTAATTAACCCTGAAGAACTTAAACAAAAAGCGATTGATTCGGTAGAACAAAATGGTATCGTCTTTATCGATGAAATTGACAAAATTTGTAAGAAAGGTGAATACAGCGGTGCAGATGTATCGCGTGAAGGCGTGCAACGTGATTTACTTCCGTTAGTGGAAGGCTCGACAGTTAGTACCAAACACGGAATGGTTAAAACTGATCATATCTTATTTATTGCATCAGGTGCATTCCAAGTTGCTCGCCCTTCAGATTTAATTCCTGAGTTACAGGGGCGTTTGCCGATTCGCGTTGAACTTACCGCATTAAGTGCGGCTGATTTTGAGCGTATTTTAACGGAGCCGCATGCTTCTTTAACCGAGCAATATAAAGCTTTGATGGCAACAGAAGGGGTGAATATTGAATTTACAACCGACGCAGTGAAGAAAATTGCTGAGGCTGCATTCCGTGTGAATGAAAAAACGGAAAATATCGGTGCACGTCGTTTGCATACGGTAATGGAACGTTTAATGGATAAAATTTCTTTCAGTGCAAGTGACATGAATGGTCAAACGGTCAATATTGATGCGGCTTATGTAGCGGATGCACTTGGCGAAGTGGTTGAAAATGAAGATTTGAGTCGTTTTATTCTTTAAATATTTTCTTCTCTGATATAAGAAGTGCGGTGAATTTTCACCGCACTTTTTTGTTTTCTAAATTGAGAAATTAATTGGTTTTTAATTTGCCCCAATATTTTTCATAAATATCAACCGCTTCACCAACATCTCCTTGCATAATCCCTTTTTCTACTTCTGATGCTGGTGGAAATAGTTTAGGATCATTGGCAACTTCAGGGCTGAGTAATGCTTTTACTCCTTCATTTGGCATAGAAAAGCCCATGCGTTCTACCACAACTTTGGCATTTTCTGGACGAAGTAAGAAGTCAATGAACTTATGTGCGCCTTCAACATTTTTTGCTGTAGTTGGAATCGCATAGTTATCCATCCAGAAAATTGCGCCTTCTTTTGGATACACAAATTGAAGAGATGGATTTTCTTTCTGTGCTAAATAAGCAGAACCATTCCAAATCATACCAATTGCTGCTTCACCTTGTACATAAGGGACTTCTGGCGAATCAGAGTTAAAGGTCGCTATATTTGGTAAAAGTTTTTCTAAACGCTCGTAAGCTGTTTTGATGTCTCCTTCATTGGTGGTATTGGGCGATTTACCATCAAGCAATAATGCTACGTGGAATACTTCACGCGCATCACTGGTCATGAGAACTTTACCTTTAAATTCAGGTTTCCATAAATCCGCCCAGCTGGTGATAGTTTTAGGATCAATCTCATCCGCATTAACTTCAATACCAGTAAGTCCGTAAACGTAAGGTAATGAATATTTATTTTCTGGGTCGAATTCTTTATTTAATAAATGTTTAGGGATTTGATGAATATTGGTCAATTTACTTTGATCAATCGGTTGAAGCATCTTTTCCTTAATCATTTTATTTACATAATAACTTGATGGAAACACCAAATCATAGCCAGAGCCAGTATTCTGAGTTAGTTTAAGTTTCGCATACATTTCTTCGTTGCTTTCAAAGGTAGAATAAATTACCTCGATGCCAGTTTCTTTAGAGAACTGTGCGACTAAATCAGAAGGCACGTAGTCTGTCCAGTTATAGACGTAAAGTTTGTTATTGGCAAAAGCGGAAGCCGCGAAAAGTGCGGTGGTGGAAAGGAAAAGATTTTTGAGTGAGTGAGCAAAGAATTTTTTCAATTTATTAACCTCCGAGGGTTATCGTTCATCATAAAACGCGCAAATTTTGCGCGCGCGCAGTATAGCATTTTTTTCGTAAAAGGTTTGACATATTTCCCTTTCGGGGTAAGATTTTGCCAGTTTTTTCCTAAGAGATTTTTTATGCTTAATTTTGCCTATCAAGAACACGTTCGCTCTTATTATTTCGACTCTCGTAACCAAGATTTTCAATTCCCACCGCTCACTCAAATTGAACATGCTGATGTATGTGTGATCGGGGCTGGATTTTTTGGTTTATCTGCGGCATTAGAACTGGCGGAGAAAGGAAAAAAAGTCATTGTATTAGAGGGCGCTCGAGTAGGATTTGGTGCTTCTGGTCGTAGTGGTGGGCAGGCAATTAATGGCTTTGAAGAAGGCATTGATGAATACGTTAAACAAGTTGGCGAAGATAAAGCGCATAAACTTTGGAATATGTCATTAGAGGCCATTGATATTATTGATGAGCGTATTGAAAAATATGGCATTCAGTGCGACTGGAAAAAAGGCTATGCCACATTGGCATTAAATGAACGCCGAATGGATGACTTAATTGAAATTGAAAAAGAAAGTCATGAGAATTTTGGCTATCAGAATATGCAACTTTGGGATAAAGCTAAATTAAAACAACACTTAGGCAGTGATATTTATGTGGGCGGCTTATTTGATAGTAACTCAGGACATTTACATCCACTTAATTATTGCTTAGGTTTAGCGAAAGCTTGTGTCGATCTGGGTGTTCAGATTTTTGAACAATCTCCCGTAGTGGATATGGTTGAAAAGAAAGGTTGCGTTGAGGTTAAAACAGCTAAAAGTGCGGTTATTTCTCAAGACGTTATTTTAGCCACCAATGCTTATATTGATGCTCTCCCGAAAGCTATTCATCACGGAATTAATCGTAAAATATTACCTGTAGAAAGTTTTATTATCGCCACAGAGCCGCTAAGCCAAGCGGTTGCTGATTCTGTCATTAATAATGGCATGTCGGTGTGCGATAACAACTTATTATTGGACTATTATCGTTTAAGTGCCGACAATCGCTTGCTCTTCGGTAGTGATTCTAGCTCAGAAAAAGATATGGTCGCGATTATGCGGAAAAATATGTTGCGCGTATTCCCGCAACTTGAAAATGTAAAAATCGATTATGGATGGGCAGGTCCGATTGATATGACCTTAAACTCAACGCCACATTTTGGTCGTATTTCTCCGCACATTTATTTTGCTCATGGTTATTCTGGTCACGGTGTTGCTTTGACGGGGCTTGCGGGCCGAATTGTAGCGGAGGCGATTTTGGGTGACGATGAACGTTTATCTATTTTTGAAGGTCTGAAAGTCCCTTCTGTTTATGGTGGTCGAATTATCAAAGATCTTGCGACAAAGATTGGTGTGCAGTATTACAAGTTTTTAGATAAATATCGTTAAGATATAAAAAATGACCTAGTTTAAAAACTAGGTCATTTTTTATGAGTGGGCTTATTTATTACCACATGCTTTAATTGTTTCTGCTCAAGAACCAAAGAATGAATGTTCGCTAAAAAATAAGTTTGTTCTGCTTCAGGAATGGAAAACGGCATCAACTTGAGTAAATCTTGATGAATGGCTAAAACTTGTGGAAAAATAACCGCACTTTGAATTTCTTTAAGCATTTCTGGATAAAGTGGTGAAACGCAACCCCCTCGTTCTATTCGACCTAAGCTACAAGCAATGTGCAGCAACATAAAATCCACTTGAGGCGTATTCACATCAGCTTGCCAGTAATAAGCTAATCGATCTCGTAAACGAAATACCACATCAATAATAGATTGATTTATTTGCCTGCGAATTTTCCAACGTTCTAGTTGCTTAAATAACCGCATTTGTTTTATTAGTTCAAAATTTGTTCACTAATTTACCGCACTTTACTGAAATAAAACAGTGCACAGATCACAGTTTTGTAGCAAAATGGTAAAAAATTTGTAAGGATGTAAAAATGTTAGATTATGAGATGTTCAATCCATATGAAGGATTGATTTTTGATATGGATGGAACTTTAATCGATACCATGCCCGTGCATGCGCAGGCTTGGACGATGGTGGGAGAGCGATTTGGCTATGAATTTGATTGTCAAATTATGTATAACTTTGGTGGAGCGACGGTTCGAACCATCGCGGAGGAAATGATGAAAGCGGCGAATATGCCACTAGATCGAATTGAGGATGTGCTGGCTGCAAAACGTGAGTTGTCTTATCAACTTATTCCGACTCAATCAAAGTTATTGCCAACCTTTGAGATTGTTAAATCCTTCCATCAGAAAAAGCCGATTGCTCTAGGTTCTGGCTCACATCGTAAAATTATTGATATGTTGATGGATAAACTGGCTATCGCACCTTACTTTAATGCCATTGTCAGCGCAGATGATGTAAAAGAACATAAACCACATCCAGAAACTTTTTTACGTTGTGCGGAATTAATTCAAGCGAATCCAAGTCGTTGTATCGTATTTGAAGATGCGGATTTAGGTGTGCAAGCGGGATTAAATGCGGGAATGGACGTGTTTGATGTGCGTACACGAGAAATCATTTCGCCAAGATAATGGATATTTTTTCATTTTTTAGCGCTGATTTTTGGCAAACTCATGCGTTATGCCTTATGTTTTTTAGTGCATTCTTGAGTGCAACGGTATTACCAGGTAATTCAGAAGTTATATTTGTTGCGCTTGCTGTACCTAAATTAATGTTAGGTTCTTTATTTAACGCAGATATATTAGCTCTAATATTGATTGCAACCGCTGGAAATAGCTTAGGAAGTTTAACCACTTACGGGATTGGGCGATGGATGCCAAAATTTGATCCAAAAAATCACCGCACTTTATGGGTCACGAATCAGATAAAGCGTTATGGGGCGATTACTTTACTTTTAAGCTGGCTACCTGTCGTTGGTGATTTATTTTGTGCCATAGCAGGTTGGTTAAGATTAAATTTTGTGGTAAGTAGCGTCTTTATCTTTCTTGGAAAACTGGTTCGTTATGTTGCGTTATTGTTTTTTAGTGCACCATTCTTATTATAAAATGCGCAAGAAAAAGCCCCACAATGAATGCAGGGCAAATAACCTAAGGAACCAATTTTATTAAAACAACTGCAAGTTGCTTGTTCTATGAGACTAGCACTTTATAAGAAAGTTCAAATTTTTCTGAAAATTTTTTAAATAAAAATTCGGGATAAAAAAAGCCCCACAATGAATATGGGGCAAATAACCTAAGGAACCAATTTTATTAAAACAACTGCAAATTGCTTGTTAAATAAGACAATGAACCTTGCCATAAAGTTCATTAGAATTTGCAAAAAAATGAACATTTATTCAAATTTATTTTTAATTTACTGATTTATAAGGAAAACTTTATGCCATTACTTGATAGTTTTAAAGTGGATCATACCAAAATGAATGCACCAGCAGTACGTGTTGCAAAAACGATGCGCACGCCAAAAGGTGATGACATTACTATTTTTGATTTACGTTTCTGTATTCCAAATAAAGAAATTCTTCCTCCAAAAGGTATTCATACGCTTGAACATTTGTTTGCGGGTTTTATGCGTGATCATTTAAATAGCGATAGCGTTGAAATTATTGATATTTCTCCGATGGGATGTCGCACGGGATTCTATATGTCCTTGATTGGTACGCCAAATGAACAGCAAGTAGCACAAGCTTGGCTAGCTTCAATGAAGGATATTTTAGGTGTGCAAGATCAAAAAACTATCCCTGAATTAAATATCTATCAATGCGGTACTTATACGGAACATTCTTTGGAAGAAGCACACGAAATTGCAAAAAATGTTATCGCACGCGGTGTAGGCGTGAATAAAAATGAAGATTTGGCACTCGATGATTCGTTATTAAAATAGGAGAAATCATGACAACACTTGGCACAGCATTAACCCCTAATGCAACCAAAGTAATGATGTTGGGTTCTGGTGAACTAGGTAAAGAAGTAGTGATTGAATTGCAACGTTTAGGCGTTGAAGTTATTGCAGTTGATCGCTATGAAAATGCCCCAGCACAACAAGTGGCACATCGTGCATATACCATTTCTATGTTAGATGGTGAAGCATTGAAAGTGCTTGTGGAGAAAGAAAAGCCTGACTACATTGTTCCCGAAGTTGAAGCTATTTCGACTGCCACTTTGGTTGAATTAGAACAAGCCGGCTTTAATGTTGTGCCGACTGCAAAAGCAACTCAACTTACGATGAATCGTGAAGGGATTCGTCGTCTAGCTTCAGAAGAGTTGGGGCTACCAACTTCGCCTTACCAATTTGTAGATAATTTTTCAGACTTTCAAAGTGCGGTCGAAAAAATTGGTATTCCTTGTGTGGTGAAACCGATTATGTCTTCTTCTGGACATGGGCAAAGCATTTTAAAGTCTAAAGATGATATTCAAAAAGCTTGGGATTACGCGCAAGAAGGCGGGCGTGCAGGTGCAGGTCGAGTAATTATTGAAGGTTTTGTCAAATTTGATTATGAAATCACGTTACTGACAGTACGCCATATCAATGGTACAAGTTTCCTCGCGCCAATAGGTCATCGTCAAGAAGATGGTGATTATCGGGAATCTTGGCAGCCTCAAGCTATGTCGGATATTGCACTATCAAAAGCGCAATCGATTGCTGAGAAGATTACTGGTGCATTGGGTGGATTCGGTATTTTCGGTGTAGAGATGTTTGTGTGTGGCGATGAGGTAATTTTCAATGAAGTATCACCGCGTCCTCATGATACAGGAATGGTAACGCTGATATCTCAAGAGCTTTCTGAATTCGCTTTACATGCTCGTGCGATCTTAGGTTTACCAATCCCTGAAATTACGTTGATTAGCACATCGGCGTCTAAAGCTATTGTTGTGGAAGGCAAATCACAAAATGTGCAATTTGGTGGAATCGAAAAAGCACTGGCACAACCTCATACTAATATTCGATTATTTGGTAAGGGTGAGGTGAATGGTCATCGACGCTTAGGCGTTTTACTTGCGCGTGATGTATCCGTTGAAAAAGCGTTGGAAAAAGTAAAACAAGCTTATGAACAGCTAGAAATTAGTTTATAAAAATCGAAAGTGCGGTAAAAATTTATCGCATTTTATTAAATGACTAACAATCGATTTTTTAGAGATATTAGTCTCATAAAAAACGCACTTTCTACAAAGTGCGTTTTATTTCTAAGAATCCATCGACATACAGAGTAAGGTTAATGGGTGAATACAGGTCACGTTAGATGACATATCAATTTGCCATTTACAGGTTTGACATTCAGATATGACGTAATCAAATCCACCTTCGTTAATGTTATCGAATAGGTTTTTACCAATAGATTGTGAAACCTCATAGTTTTCTGATTTAAAGCCATAAGTCCCAGCAATGCCACAGCATTGGCTAGGTAACATGATGATTTCTAAACCAGGAATTTTTTTCAACACTTCCAAAGTATAAGGTGCCCAACCTGCTTTATCTACGTGACAAGCGGTGTGATAAGCCACTCGAAGTTTAAGTGGTTTCAACGGTAATGTTTTACCTTCTTTGAAAAGTTGGTATAAGAATGGCGTCACCATATGAATATGCGGACGCACTTTAGCATTGTCGATGCCTAAAATATGATGATATTCGTCACGTAGATTAAGTGAACAACTTGACGCTTCACTGATCACGTCTAGTCCATTTTCATCTACCATTTTTCCAATGTAATCGGTATTGAACTGTGCGATATTACGTGCACGTTCAGGGAAACCATTCACCATTAATGGTAAACCACAGCATTTTTCTTTTTCTAGTAACATCACCCCAATGTTCATCGCATTGAACACTTTAAGGAATTCTTTACCAAGCTGCGGATTATTATAGTTCACATAACAACCATGATAATACGCGACTTTACGCTCAAATTTTTGTTGGTCTTGTAACGCATTTTTCATATACCAGCTACGGAACGTACCAAACGCATATTTAGGTAAAGTACGTTCTTTACTGATTTTAAGCGTTTTTTCCAACATAAATTTGGTCGCTTTTAGGCTTGTGATGGTGTTTACTATCGGTGCCAATGGTGTATTGATTTTCCCCATTACATCAGTGTTACTTAAAATCGCATCACGCAATTTATTCATTAACGGTTTTTTAGACTGCGCTAAATGGTTATTACGCGCACGCACAATTAAATCACCAATTTTCACATCAGATGGGCAAGCCACTTCACAACGTTTACAGTTGGTACAATATTTAAGTGCTTCATCGTAAAGTTCAGCTGATTTTAAGCGTAAACGCTCACCATCTGGACCAGATTGTTTTGGGCCAGGGTAAAGCGGATTATTGCGTGAAACCGGACAAACAGCGGTACAAGCCGTACATTTAATACAGCTTTCAAAACTTTCGTCGATATATTTATGGCTTTCAGGTGAATTAAGGGATTGTTTTGCACTATCAATGAGTCGTTGAATATTATTATCCATATTATTCCCCCTTATTTCGCCAAGATTTCATCAGCAACCGCCAAGGCAGTTACAACTGCGACACCCGAACCACAACCAAGCTCAAGCGCATTAAACCCACCAATTACATTACCGACGGCATATAAATTCGTTAAATATTGACCGCTCTTTTGCACTTGGCATTGAGCATTAATTGCTACACCAGCAGATTGGTAAGGTTGTGGATGAGCAAAACGATGAGCAGTCCAAGTGAAACGATCTTTATCGTTAAACCCTTCAACACCGATAATATCGGATTCAAAAACTGGCTCATAAATTTTATCGAATTCGGAAATGAGTCCTTTACTGAAGAAACTTCCTGAAGCTAGTACGAAATTATCTGCAGTAATTTCTTCATCTTCGAGCAAGCGAGTGTTGATACAACGGACTTGATTTCCTTCAAATGTTGCGTTCAATGCACTATCACCATTAATCATTAAACCACCAAGGGATTCAAATTTACGGCGTAATTGAATACGTTGACGCATACCGAGTAATGATGGTGGCAACGTTGGCAATTCAAATAATGCGAGCTTAGTTGCATCACGAAGTGCGGTCATAAATTCTTGGTTTTCTAAACCAAAACAAGCCGGTAAAAATACCGCTTCTGCACCTTGCGCTGATTCAATAATTTCTTTAACGAGATCATTGAACGCAAGTTTGTGCTCTAGAAGTTGAGAGATATTTACACTACGGAACTCACGAGCATTTTTGCGAAGCTCGTCTAATTGTGGAATATTTAAGAAACCACTGGTCACCTCACAATGTTCAAATTGTGTGTTTAACACTAAATTTGCCGCTAAAAGTTGCGGTTGAAAATCGTGATAACCTTCGATACCAAGCACTGCAATACGTTTATGTGGAAAATGTTCATTACCTTGCACAGTTGGCACACTGTTTGGTGAAAGCCATGCACCACGTAAACTGCCTAAACCTGTTACACGCCAGTGATTTTTTTCCGTAGAACCAATTAAATCAAGATTTAATTCATTGGCTAAACGTTCAAAATCTTGTGCTTTAGCAAGCACTTTCTCTGCGCCCAATAAACTATAAGGGTGAGCAGGTAATTCATTACGAAGTGCGGTGATATTTTCTTTTAAATTTTCTACCGCGCGACCTTCTCCATTTGAAGTTGATGGCATACGGCTTAATAAATCTAAAGAGCCAGATGCAAAATCAATGGCTGCTTGACCGTTGTTGATAATCACGCAACGTTTGCCGCGTTGTTGAAGGGCGATGCCACAGGTTAAACCCGCCAAACCACCGCCAATAATAGCTACATCAAAATTCATTGCTATCCGTCCCTTGTTGTGCTTGTTCATCAAGCGGTTTCACATCATTCAAACCTAATACACTACCATACATCCAAGATGTAAATTCGGCTTCGCGAATAGCTTCACCCCAAGCAATCGGCTCAATACCACGCCAGCGTTCTTCCATAAAAGCAGAAAGTTGAGTGGTTGATTGAGTTGGTGTTGCCACTTCAAAACGGTTCATTAAGCCTGCTGCACGACATGCACAAAGCTCAGCTTGACAAGTCCCCATGCCAACACGTGTACGGCGGCGTAAATCCACAATGTTATTTACACCGAGTTCATCAATTGCATAGCGAACTTCGCCCGCCGTCACTGCTTCACATTCACAAACCATTGAACGATCTAAACGTTCTTTTTCAAGCAAACGAGTAGCGCGTGAACCATGACGATACACAGCAGAATAACGAATAGTACTTGGTAATGAAATGACTTTTTGGTTGGTCTCTTGACGGCTTTCAGTAGAGCCAGGTAGAGGTTGCTCCGCTGTTACACAACGAGCCGTTTTATTGAGTTTTTTACAAACAAGGTCAGTCGCCCATTCAGCCATTAAACGATAAGTCATTAACTTACCACCAGTGATTGTAATAAAGCCATCTAAGCCATCACGTTCTGCATGGTCAAGTAACACAATACCACGGCTCACATTACGACCTGATGGATCATCATCACTTGCAACTAATGGACGTACCCCAGCATAAGCACGTAATACGCGAGTATGACGCAAGCTCGGTGCAAGTTTTTCACCTTCACGGAAAAGAATATCTACTTCTTCTGGCGTCACTTGCATGTTATCGATTTGATCATAAGGAACACGACTTGACGTTGTACCAATAACACAAATTGTATCGCCTGGAACTAGAATATCCGCATCAGCTGGTTTACGGCAGCGGTTAATTACAAGTTTATTAATGCGATGACCCATTACAAGCAATGCACCTTTCGCAGGGAACATTTTGATTTTGAGATCGGCATATTCCGCAATTCCTTGTCCCCAAATACCACCAGCATTCACAACAAGCGGTGCAAAAAATTGGCGTTCTCTACGATTTTTGTGATCGTACACATTCACACCAATCACTTTTTCACCTTCACGAATCAAATTTTTTACTTCGCAATAAGTGAACATTTTTGCGCCGTTTTCTGTCGCATCCATCATATTAGAGGCGGTTAAACGGAATGGGTCAATAGAACCATCTGGCACAACGACAGCGCCCACTAAATCTGGGTTTACAGAAGGCTCCATAATTTTAGCTAAGTCAGGATCAATAGCTTGCGCATCAATTCCAGATTTTGCACAGCTCTCAAGGAAGGTTTTTTGATAGTCGAGAGAATCTTCAGGCAACGTGATAAATAAGCCTTCCGTTTCATCTACGCAATGACGCGCAATTTTGCGCAAAATACGGTTTTCTTTAATACATTCTTCAGCAGATTCTTGGTCGTTCACGGCATAACGCGCACCACTGTGTAATAATCCGTGGTTGCGTCCTGTCGCACCCGTCGCGATATCGCGGCGTTCCAATAAAATACAATCAATGCCACGAAGTGCACAGTCACGTGCAATACCTGCACCCGTTGCGCCACCACCGATAATAATGACATCGGTACTGAGTGGCGAAAAATCTCCAACATCTTTGTACATGCTAGGCGATAATCCCATGTTTACCCCCAATTCCCAAAATTTAACAAAAAAGTAATATAAAAATCACAGGCATTGTAGAGAAGTGCGGCCAAATTAACAACATTTTGAGCGCAAAAGAAAACAATTTTGTGATACCGATCACAATAATTTTCGCATTCGCTCAAATGGTGTAAAAATTTTGTGAAACACTTCACATTTTTTACTTTTTTTACTTCCTTATTTTTTATTTTCTTTTATTATGCGCCTATCCCTTACTGTCTAATAAAGGGTGAATAAAACTTACACATAATTAAAAGTTGGAGAAAAAAATTATGTTTGGACCATTCAAACCCGCTCCGCATATTGCGGAACTTCCAGCGGAAAAAATTGATTCCACGTATAAACGCTTACGTTGGCAAGTATTCGCAGGGATCTTCTTTGGTTATGCCGCATACTATTTCGTGCGTGCAAACTTTGACTTAGCACAACCTGGTTTAATTCAAGCTGGTCTTTATACAAAAGCTGAGCTTGGTGTAATCGGTTCTGCAGCTGGCCTTGCTTACGGTTTATCAAAATTCGTAATGGCTGGTATGTCTGACCGTTCTAACCCTCGTGTATTCCTACCATTTGGTTTATTACTATCTGGTTTATGTATGACCTTAATGGGTCTATTTCCATGGGCAACCTCAGGCATCGCTATCATGTGGGCGATGATCTTCTTAAATGGTTGGTTCCAAGGTATGGGTTGGCCTCCATGTGGTCGTACAATGGTACACTGGTGGTCTAAATCAGAACGCGGTACTATCGTATCTATCTGGAATACCGCGCACAACATCGGTGGTATGATGCCAGGTGCAATGGTGCTATTAGCAAGTGCTGTCTTCTTCAGCACTCACGGTGTTGAAGCACAAGCAAAAGACATTTGGCAACAATCTCTCTACTATCCAGGTATTGCTGCAATGATCTGTGCAATTCCTGTTTACTTCGTCATGCGTGATACTCCACAATCTTGTGGTTTACCGTCAATCGAAAAATGGCGTAATGACTACCCAGATGACTATAACGAAAAAACTTACGAAAACGATTTAAGCACAAAAGAAATCTTCGTAACTTATGTATTGAAAAACAAATTGTTATGGTACATTGCGATTGCTAACGTATTCGTATATTTAATCCGCTACGGCGTATTAAAATGGTCTCCGGTTTACTTGAGTGAAGTAAAACACTTCAACATCAAAGGTACCGCATGGGCATACACAATCTATGAATTAGCAGCGGTTCCAGGTACATTATTATGTGGTTGGGTATCAGATAAAGTATTCAAAGGTAAACGTGGTTTAACAGGTTTCATCTTCATGATCTTAACCACTGCAGCGGTTGTTGCATACTGGATGAACCCAGCTACACCAGAAGCTGAATTAGCAAACTATAGCGCATGGTATCAAAACCCATACCAATTAACTGACTTCATTTTAATGACTTTAATCGGTTTCTTAATCTACGGTCCTGTAATGTTAATCGGTTTACATGCTCTTGAGTTAGCACCGAAAAAAGCAGCAGGTACTGCAGCAGGTTTCACTGGTTTATTCGGTTACTTAGGCGGTACTGTTTCTGCATCAGCAGTTATCGGTTGGGCTGCTCAACATTACGGATGGGACGGTGGTTTCTACGTCATGATCGGTGGTGGTGTCTTAGCGGTGTTATTACTCTTCATCGTAATGGTTGAAGAAGGTAAACACAAAGCGAAATTAGGCGATACTTACGGTACTAAATAATTAGCTTAAAAAAGGCGGCGGGCAAATGCTTAGTCGCCTTTTTTGTAACTAAAATCTAAAAACTCTATAAAATTTACCGCACTCTTAAGGAGAAAATACTTATGAAATTTAAAACTTTAGCCCTTTCTTTATTAGCAGCTGGCGTACTTGCTGGTTGCAGCAGCCATTCATCAAGCATGGCAAACACCCAAATGAAATCAGACAAAATCATTATTGCTCACCGTGGTGCTAGCGGTTATTTACCAGAGCATACTTTAGAATCTAAAGCGCTTGCGTTTGCACAACATGCTGATTATTTAGAGCAAGATTTAGCAATGACTAAAGATGGTCGTTTAGTGGTTATTCACGATCACTTTTTAGATGGATTGACTGATGTAGCAAAAAAATTCCCACATCGTCACCGTAAAGATGGTCGTTACTATGTCATCGACTTTACCTTAAAAGAAATTCAAAGTTTAGAAATGACAGAAAACTTTGAAACCAAAGATGGCAAACAAGCACAAGTTTATCCTGGTCGTTTCCCACTTTGGAAATCACACTTCAGAATTCACACCTTTGAAGATGAAATTGAATTTATCCAAGGCTTAGAAAAATCGACTGGTAAAAAAGTAGGGATTTATCCAGAAATCAAAGCACCTTGGTTCCACCATCAAAATGGCAAAGATATTGCAGCTGAAACGCTCAAAGTGTTGAAAAAATATGGCTATGATAAGAAAACCGATATGGTTTACTTACAAACTTTCGACTTTAATGAGTTAAAACGTATCAAAACAGAATTACTTCCAAAAATGGGCATGGATTTGAAATTAGTTCAATTAGTGGCTTATACAGATTGGAAAGAAACGCAAGAAAAAGATGCAAAAGGTAAATGGGTAAACTACGATTACGATTGGATGTTTAAACCAGGTGCAATGGCAGAAGTAGTGAAATACGCTGATGGTGTTGGCCCTGGTTGGTATATGTTAGTAGATAAAGAACAATCTAAACCAGGCAACATTGTATACACACCATTAGTAAAAGAGCTTGCTCAATACAAAGTTGAACTTCATCCATATACAGTGCGTAAAGACGCATTGCCAGAGTTCTTCACAGATGTAAATCAAATGTACGATGCATTATTGAATAAATCAGGTGCAACAGGCGTATTTACTGATTTCCCAGATACTGGCGTGGAATTCTTAAAAGGGAAAAAATAATATCCCTCACAACCGTGGGTAAACATACCCACGGTTAACTAGGTTTCTATATCGAAGAAGCCAAAAGTCTACTCTAACTGAGTGACATCATAATCAATCTAGGTGTTCTAACCTAGAATTCAAATAAGGAGGCTATTTCAAAATACTCCGTATTCTTTTCTAATAAATTCTTCTTCCCTTTTATTTAGGGAAAACACCCTTCATTTCAACCGCACTTCTAAGGAGTGATCTATGGATAAATCATTAAAAGCGAACTGTATTGGCGAGTTTTTAGGTACAGCCTTATTGATTTTCTTTGGTGTGGACTGCGTTGCAGCACTAAAAGTAGCAGGCGCTAGTTTTGGCTTGTGGGAAATCAGCATTATGTGGGGGATGGGCGTTGCACTTGCAGTATATGCAACAGCTGGTTTATCTGGCGCACATTTAAACCCAGCAGTAACCATTGCCCTTTGGAAATTTGCTTGCTTTGATTGCAAAAAAGTAATTCCTTACATCATTTCACAAATGCTCGGCGCATTCTTTGCTGCAGCATTAGTTTATGCCTTATACCACAATGTTTTTATCGATTATGAAACTTCTCATAACATTGTTCGTGGTACACAAGAAAGTTTAAGCCTTGCGGGTACATTCTCCACTTATCCTCATCCAAGTTTAAGCATTGGTGGAGCCTTTGCTGTGGAATTTGTGATTACTGCAATTCTTATGGCATTAATTATGGCATTAACTGACGATGGAAATGGTGTACCTCGTGGTCCACTTGCTCCATTACTAATTGGTGTATTAATTGCAGTTCTTGGTGGTGCTATGGGCCCTTTAACAGGTTTTGCCATGAATCCAGCACGTGACTTCGGACCAAAATTCTTTGCTTACCTAGCAGGCTGGGGCGAACTCGCTTTAACTGGCGGACGCGAAATCCCTTATTTTATCGTTCCAATGATTGCACCTGTTTTAGGCGCATTAGCTGGTGCATGGTTATACAAAAAAGCAATTGGCGGCAATTTACCTTGTAATTGCGGCTGCGAATAATTATTTGAAGGAGTAATACTATGACAGACAAAAAATACATCATTGCATTAGACCAAGGCACAACAAGCTCTCGCGCAGTATTATTAGATCATAATGCGAATGTGGTTGAAATTGCACAACGTGAATTTACTCAAATTTACCCTCAAGCAGGCTGGGTAGAACATAACCCAATGGAAATTTGGGCAACTCAAAGCTCAACTTTAAACGAAGTCGTTGCAAAAGCAGGCATTACATCTGATGAAATCGCCGCTATCGGTATCACCAACCAACGTGAAACCACCATTGTATGGGAAAAAGCAACGGGTATACCTGTTTACAACGCTATCGTTTGGCAATGTCGCCGTACAGCAGACATTACCGATAAATTAAAAGCCGATGGTCATGAAGAATATATTCGTAATACCACTGGCTTAGTGGTTGATCCTTACTTCTCTGGTACAAAAGTGAAATGGATTTTGGATAACGTTGAAGGAGCTCGAGAAAAAGCGGAACGAGGAGAATTATTATTTGGTACCGTTGATACTTGGCTTGTATGGAAACTGACTCAAGGCCGAGTGCACGTAACCGATTACACCAATGCATCTCGTACCATGTTATTCAACATTCATACCAAACAATGGGACGACAAGATGCTTGAAATCTTGAATATTCCTCGTTCAATGTTACCTGAAGTCCGTAATTCTTCTGAAATTTACGGCCAAACCAATATCGGTGGTAAAGGCGGTGTTCGTATTCCTGTTGCAGGGATTGCTGGTGACCAACAAGCTGCTCTTTACGGACATCTTTGCGTACATTCAGGCCAAGCCAAAAACACTTATGGCACAGGCTGCTTTATGTTACTCCACACAGGTAACAAAGCCATTACATCCCAAAATGGACTACTCACAACTATTGCTTGTAATGCAAAAGGCGAACCAGAATATGCCTTAGAAGGTTCTGTATTTATTGCAGGTGCATCAATCCAATGGCTCCGAGATGAACTCAAAATTGTTCACGATAGTTTTGACTCTGAATACTTCGCCCAAAAAGTGACTGATAGTAATGGCGTATATGTTGTTCCAGCTTTCACTGGGTTAGGTGCACCATATTGGGATCCGTATGCGCGCGGTGCAATTTTTGGTCTTTCTCGCGGAGCAAACCGTAATCATATTGTTCGTGCAACCTTAGAATCTATTGCTTACCAAACCCGCGATGTCTTAGAGGCTATGCAATCAGATTCAGGTGAACGCTTACAATATCTCCGTGTAGATGGCGGCGCAACCAACAATAACTTCTTAATGCAATTCCAAGCTGACATTTTAGATGTAAATGTTGAGCGACCAGTTGTAAAAGAAGTGACTGCTCTAGGTGCTGCTTATCTTGCTGGTTTAGCAACAGGCTTCTGGAAAGATTTAGACGAGCTTCGCGATAAAGCCCGAGTAGAACGCACCTTCAGTCCCGACAGCGACAATGAAAAACGCGAACGTCGCTACAAAGGCTGGAAAAAAGCAGTTAAACGCTCATTAGAATGGGCAAAAGAAGATGAAGAATAATTTATAATTCTCATACAAAGAGCGGTCAAAATTTCTTTTATTTTGACCGCTCTTTTATTCTGTATCTGTATAAAAATTATTTTCTAGATAGAGGTGGAACAAAGGTTAAACCTAAATCCCAAGGTTGCTCAATCCAAGTATTTTGTGGAATATCAATTACGTAATCATCCACTAATTCTGCACCTGCAGGTTTTGCAAATACAGTCACAAATTTTGCATTAGGGTACATTTGACGAATCGCACGCGCTGTATTACCCGTATCAACTAAATCATCTACCACGATAAATCCTTCACCACCATCTGGTACTTGAGCGGAATGAAGAACTTGTAATTCACCTTGATTGTTATGATCGTGATAACTTGCGATACAAACAGTCTCAATATGGCGAATACCTAACTCGCGAGCCAAAACAGCTGCTGGAAATAAACCACCGCGACTCACCGCAATAATACCTTTCCATTGAGAAGCCGGAAGTAAACGTTCAGATAATTTGCGGGCATGCATTTGGAACATATCCCAAGTCACCACATATTTTTCGCTCATAATTGCACCTTAGAAATTTATCGATAAATAAAAATTGCGTAAGGATAACCCGAAATGGCGTTTTATGCTATTATTTCATGAAATTTTTCAGTAAAAAGGAGTGACTATGTCTGAAATTACAACACTTAAACCAGCATTACTCTGGAAATGGTTCGATCAAATCTGTGCAATCCCTCACCCTTCTCATCATGAAGATGCGTTAGCTAACTTTATTGTAAATTGGGCGAAAGAAAAGCATTTTTTTGTTGAACGCGATGAAGTTGGGAATGTCCTCATTCGTAAACCCGCTACGAAAGGAATGGAAAATCACACGCCTGTTGTTCTACAAGCGCACTTAGATATGGTGCCACAGGCTAATGAAGGCAACCCACATGATTTTACCAAAGATCCTATTCAACCTTATATTGACGGGGAATGGGTGAAAGCACGAGGCACAACACTAGGAGCTGACAATGGTATCGGTTTAGCCTCTACGTTAGCGGTGTTAGAAAGCAATGATTTAGCGTATCCACCTCTTGAAGTGCTTTTAACAATGACAGAAGAAACAGGGATGGATGGCGCAAAAGGCTTACGTCATAACTGGTTACAATCTGAAATTTTAATCAATACAGATACCGAAGAAATTGGCGAAATTTACATTGGTTGCGCGGGTGGCATTAACGCAAACTTTGAAATTCCAGTTCAATATGAAACCAATACGTTTGAACACAGCGCACAAATTATCCTTAAAGGTTTACGTGGCGGCCACTCTGGCGGCGATATCCATACAGGGCGTGCAAATGCAATCAAAGTGTTAGCACGAGTATTAGCAAAACTCTCTCAAAATGAACCGCACTTTGCTCTCTCTGAAATTCGTGGTGGCTCAATTCGTAATGCAATTCCTCGAGAAGCTGTAGCCGTATTAGCCTTTAATGGCGATGTAAAAGCCATAGAAAGTGCGGTAGAAAATCTGTCGATTGTTCTTAAAGAAGAATTAGCAATTGCAGAACCTAATTTCACACTTTTTGTAGAATCAGCAGAAAAAGCCCCTGCCGTATTCACCGCACAAAGTACTCAAACAGTAATTAACGCACTCAACGTATTGCCAAACGGCGTAATCCGCAATAGTGATGTAGTTAAAAATGTTGTAGAAAGCTCATTAAGCGTTGGCGTATTGAAAACAGAAGGAAATGTTGTAAAAAGCACCATTTTAGTTCGTTCATTAATTGAAAGCGGTAAATATTACGTGACTGAAATGCTTAGCTCACTTGCAATCTTAGCGGATGCAAAAGTCGAGTTTTCTGCGCCTTATCCGGGCTGGCAACCGGTAAATGACTCAACTATCTTAGACGTTACTCGCAAACATTATGCTGAAGTGCTAGGCTCGCAACCTGTAGTGAAAGTCATTCACGCAGGATTAGAATGTGGGCTTTTAAAAGAACATTATCCACACATTGAAATGATTTCTATCGGGCCAACAATTCGAAATGCTCACTCACCAGATGAGAAAGTGGAAATTGCAACAGTGCAAACCTATTGGGATTTATTGACAAGAGTACTCGCAGACATTCCAGCAAAATAATTAGGTATTAATCCTAAAGGGCGGTCAAAATAAAAAACGGTTTTGGCCGCTTTTATTTTTATAAAAAATAGAAATGATAAAAATGAAATATATAGATGGCGGAGGGGAATGGGAGTCGAACCCACCCAAGAACGCTGGCGTCCTCAACAGGATTTGAAATCCTGCCACCTCACCGGAGATGACGCCCCTCCGTGGTTGAAATTGCAGTTACTTTAGCGTAAATTAATCGGCAATTCAACGTTATTTTAAACGGATTCAAAAATGACCGCACTTTTTCAACAACTTCCTTCCGTTGACAAAATTCTCAAAACACCTCAAGGCTTACAACTTATTACCGAATTTGGTCACACTGCTGTCGTGGCAACGTGTCGAGAATTATTAACGCAAGCTCGTCAATTTATTCAAAAAAATAATCAACTTCCTGAATATTTTTCTAATTTTGACCGCACTTTTGTAGAAATTCATTCTCGCCTACAAAAACAAAACCAAGTACAAATCAAAGCGGTGCATAATCTGACTGGTACGGTGTTACACACAAATCTTGGGCGGGCACTTTGGTCTGAAGCAGCACAACAGGCAGCGCTTTCTGCGATGCAAAAAAATGTTTCGCTTGAATATGATTTAGATGAAGGCAAGCGTAGTCATCGCGATAATTACATCAGCGAATTATTATGCAAACTCACAGGTGCTGAAGCAGCCTGTATAGTGAATAACAACGCCGCTGCGGTATTGTTAATTCTGGCGACTTTTGCTCAAGGTAAAGAAGTAATTATTTCTCGTGGCGAATTAATTGAAATCGGCGGTGCATTTCGTATTCCAGATATAATGGAACAAGCTGGATGCCATTTAGTGGAAGTGGGCACCACTAATCGTACTCACCTGAAAGATTATCGTAATGCTATCACTGAAAATACGGCTTTTTTAATGAAAGTGCATAGCAGCAATTATCAAATTTGTGGTTTTACCTCTTCAGTTTCAGAAGAAGAACTCGCAGAACTGGGGAGAGAAATGAATGTACCCGTAGTAACTGATTTAGGCAGCGGCGCATTAGTTGATTTAAGCCAATATGGCTTGCCAAAAGAACCTACCGTGCAAGAAAAAGTCGCACAAGGTGTGGATTTGGTCTCTTTCTCTGGCGATAAATTACTTGGCGGTGTGCAAGCAGGTATTATCGTGGGTAAAAAAGAATGGATCGAACAATTACAAGCACACCCACTCAAGCGTGCATTACGTTGCGATAAAGTCATTTTAGCCGGCTTAGAAGCCACATTACGTTTATATTTAAATCCTGAAAAATTAACTGAAAAGTTACCAATCTTGCGATTACTCACGCAACCATTAGAACAACTCAAAATAAATGCTACGCGTCTCAAAGAGCGGTTAGAATCTCGCTTAAATTCACAATTTGAGATTCAAATTGAAGATAGCCAAGCACAAATCGGTAGCGGCTCACAACCAATGGAAAAAATCCCTTCCGTGGCTGTTACGATTGCAGAAAAAACAAACGCAAAACTTTCCGCACTTTTAGCTCGTTTTAAACAACTTTCTCAACCTATTATTGGGCGAATGGAAAACGGAAAAATGTGGCTAGATTTACGTAGCCTTGTGGATATTGAAACATTATTAAATACATTGGACGAACTATGATTATTGTTACTTCAGGTCACGTTGATCACGGCAAAACAGCATTATTAAAAGCATTAACTGGCACAAGTACCGCGCATTTACCAGAAGAAAAAAAACGCGGAATGACCATTGATTTGGGGTATGCCTATCTACCTTTAGAAAACAAAGTGCTTGGTTTTATTGATGTACCTGGGCACGAGAAATTCTTGTCAAATATGCTGGCAGGCTTAGGTGGAGTGAATTATGCAATGTTAATTGTGGCTTCGGATGAAGGTATTGCAGCGCAAACGAAAGAACATTTAGCAATCTTACGCCAACTTCAATTCCATGAAATTATTGTTGTCATCACAAAAGCAGATCGTACAAATCCAGAGCAAATTGAATCGTTAATCCAAACAATTAAACAAGATTACAGTTTTTTACGCGATGCCAACTATTTCATTACCTCAGCAGAAACGGGGCAAGGAATTAATGAATTACGTCATTACTTAGCTAATCTACCTGAATTATCTGATACCCAGAAACCTTTCCGCTATGCAATAGACCGAGTATTCAGCGTAAAAGGGGCGGGTACCGTCGTGACAGGAACAGCCTTTTCAGGAACAGTGAAAGTTAACGATGAACTTTACCTTTCCTCTGGACAGAAAGTTCGTGTAAAAGCGATTCACGCACAAAATACATCAAGCGAACAAGGTATTGCGGGTCAACGTTTAGCGTTAAATTTAAATGCTGATTTAGACCGCACGCCAATGAAACGAGGCGATTGGTTATTGCAGGATGAACCTCTCTCACCAACAGATCGCATCAGTGTACAAATTTTGGCTGAAATACCATTAAATGAAAGCCAACCTGTGCATATTTATCACGGAGCGAGTCGCACTACGGGTAAGCTCACCTTATTACAGGGAAAAAATGCCGCTAAAAATGACCGCACTTTGGCTGAAATCATATTAGATTCACCATTATTCTTGGCCTTTGGAGACAAACTTATTTTACGCAGTGGCGATACAAAAACCTTAATTGCCGGCGCACGAGTATTGGAAATAAACTCGCCAAAACGTCATAAACGTACTGAAGTGCAGTTAAATTTCCTAGCGAATTTAGCATTGGCAGAGAATGCTTCGCAACGCATTGCACTTACCCTTCTACATAATGCGACAACCGCACGCCAATTAATGTGGACGGAACAACTGACTTCCTTCCAATTAGATAAAGCACTCGCTGAGCGGGACGCCGTACGTTATCAAGATTGGTGTTTTAATACTAATTACGTACAAGAAAAAACGCAGCAAATTTTAACCGTGCTTAATACCTATCACGAGCAACATAATGATCAACTTGGTGTAAGCAAAGCCAGATTATATCGAATGGCAACATTGAATCAGCCAGAAAATCTAATTCATCATTTTATCGATGAAATGCTTGATGATGGTCGATTACAACAAACGCGTGGCTGGATTCATCTACCAGCGCATAAAATTCAGCTTAATACTGAAGAAAAATCACGTTGGACAGATGTATTAAACGAGTTTGAAAAAGCAAACGGTCAAGCTATTTGGGTGCGCGATATGGCAAATGCACTCGCTATTGATGAATCAATTATACGTAATTTTATGTATAAAGCGGGAAAACTGGGTTACCTCACGCCAATCGTAAAAGATAGATTTTTCTTAACTGAAACCATCTATGCTTATGCAAGACTCATCAAACAAATAGCGGAAGAACAAGGTAAAGTATCAGTAAATGAAGTTCGTGATAAATTGAATTTTGGGCGTAAACTTACCGTTCAACTTATGGAATATTTCGACCGAATGGGATTTTTGCGTCGCAAAGGCAATGACCATATTCTACGCGATAAGAATGTTTTTGATTTATGATGTCTAAAGAGCGTTATTACATAGCTTGATAGCAGGATTTAATGCTATATTTATTACAACTAGAAGAATTATCTAATGGAATTTAAGCGAAATAACTCTGTAAAATTTCTTTAAGGAAAGAAAAAGTGCGGTAAAATATTTACCGCACTTTTGTAAGATGTTACCCCACCATTTTCTTTAACTGATACAAATATGCCAAGGCTTGTTTAGGGCTTAAATCATCGGGATCCAGTTTTTCAATAGCTTCTCTTAGTGCATCCGTTTCTTGTTCAAACAATAATTCACCTTGAGTGTGATTGGCTTCACGCAATGCCTGAATTTGCTGATCGGCTGAATGGCCTGATGTTTTTTCTAATTGTGTCAATTTCTGTTTTGCCAGTTTAATAACAGATTGTGGCACGCCTGCCAAAGCCGCTACTGCCAAACCATAACTTTTACTTGCTGCGCCATCTTGTACGGCATGCATAAAGGCGATGGTGTTGTTATGCTCAAGGGCATCTAAATGAATATTGGCGATGCCTTCTAGCTGTTCAGGCAACGCGGTTAATTCAAAATAATGGGTGGCAAATAATGTAAGTGAGCGGATTTTTTTGGCTAACCATTCTGCACAAGCCCAAGCTAAGGATAAGCCATCATAAGTGGATGTGCCGCGACCGATTTCATCAATAAGCACGAGACTTTGCGCAGTGGCTTGATGAAGAATATTTGCCATTTCAGTCATTTCCACCATAAAGGTTGAACGCCCTGAAGCTAAATCATCAGACGCACCAATTCGAGTGAAAATACGATCAATCGGTCCTATTCGCGCGCTGTCTGCCGGCACAAAGCTGCCGATATACGCCAGCAATGTAATTAATGCGGTTTGGCGCATATAAGTACTTTTACCGCCCATATTTGGCCCGGTGATAACTAATAAATGACGATTATGATTGAGTTCCACTGGGTTGGCGATAAAAGGATCTTTCAACACTTGTTCCACGACAGGATGACGACCATTTTCAATTTTCACACTTACTTCATCACAGAATGTTGGCATCACGTAATTGAGGGTATCAGCGCGCTCGGCGAGATTGACCAATACATCTAATTCAGAAAGTGCGAGGCTCGCCAGTTGTAATGAACCTAAGTGCGGTAATAATAAATCAAACAATTCATCGTAAAGTTGCTTTTCTAATGCTAACGCTGCGCCTTTTGATTTCAGCACTTTGTCTTCATATTCTTTGAGTTCAGGAATGATGTAACGCTCTGCGTTTTTCAGGGTTTGACGACGAACATAATGAATGGGTGCTTTATGCGCTTGGCCTTGGCTAATTTGAATGTAATAACCATGCACTGCATTAAAACCTATTTTTAAAGTATCAATACCTGTGCTTTCACGTTCACGTTTTTCTAAGTTTTCCAAATATTGAGTTGCACCATCAGACAGCATACGCCATTCGTCCAACTCGGCATAGTAACCTTCAGCAATCACGCCACCATCCCGAATTAAAAGCGGGGGCGTTTCAATCAATGCACGTTGCAATAAATCACATTGCTCGCTGAAATCGGCAATTTGGCTGAAAAGTGCGGTTAAAAATGGCGGTGTTTTTTGTTGAACAATCGTGCGTAATTCTGGAATTTGTTCTAACGCCGTGCGCAAACGAGTGAGATCGCGTGGACGAGCTGAACGTAGCGCAACACGCGCTAAAATACGCTCCATATCACCGACTAATTGCAAATAAGGCTGAAGTTCATCAACCAAATCAAAATTCAGAATTTCCGCAATCGCTTGTTGGCGTTGTTTTAATTTTTCCACATCACGAATAGGCTGATGAATCCAACGTTTCAATAAGCGACTGCCCATTGGCGTGACGCATTTATCCAATACAGACGCTAGCGTATTTTCTGTGCCACCCGCAAGGTTTTGCGTCAATTCAAGATTTCTGCGCGTGGCGGCATCTAACTGAATGCAGTCTTGATTTTGAATCAAACTAATGCTTTGAATATGTGGCAATGCGGTACGTTGGGTTTCTTTTGCATATTGCAATAAACAACCTGCCGCACTTAAGCCTAGAGGGGATTTTTCCACACTAAAGGCGCGTAAATCTTTTGTGCCAAATTGTCGATTTAGTAAAGTAATGGCAGTGCTAAGTTCAAACTCCCAAATCGGGCGACGACGTAATCCCTTGCAATGTTCTATGGCTGCCATTTCGTTAAATTCTTCACAATACAGCAATTCTACGGGGGCAATACGTTGCAATTCAGCACGCAATGTTTCTTTATCCGTAGGTTCGCAAAGCTGAAAACGGCCAGAGGTCATATCTAAAGTGGCTAATCCAAATTTTTCTTTTTCTTGATATACCGCCGCAATCAGATTGTCTTGGCGTTCAGGCAAAAGTGCCTCATCACTCACCGTACCAGGTGTAACAATTCGCACAATTTGACGCTCCACTGGCCCTTTGCTTGTGGCAGGATCACCAATTTGTTCGCAAATAGCCACAGGCTCGCCCAACTGAACCAATTTTGCTAAATAACCTTCCACCGCATGATAAGGCACGCCCGCCATTGGAATTGGTTGCCCAGCAGATTGACCTCGTTTCGTCAAAGAAATATCCAACAATGCCGCTGCTTTTTTCGCGTCGTCATAAAACAACTCGTAAAAATCCCCCATGCGATAAAACAACAAAATATCTGGATTCTCTGCTTTGAGTTTTAGATATTGTTGCATCATTGGCGTATGTTGTTGGAAACTTTCTTCGAAAATCATCTAATTACCTGCTTTGAAACTGAATAAAGATAGGTTTTGTGGCGGCTATTTTAGGTGCCGAAAGGGGAAAAAGCTAGATAAAAAAGAGCGGTGAAAATTTGTTGAGATTTTTCACCGCTCTTTTTAGAGGAAGATTAACGTCTTGGGAGGTAACGTGCTGGATCCACTGATTTGCCTTTGTAGCGAATTTCAAAGTGGAGTTTCACAGTATTTGTACCAGAGCTACCCATTTTTGCGATTTCTTGACCAGCTTTGACTTCTTGTTGATCGGTTACAAGAATTTTGTCGTTATGCGCATAAGCACTTAAGAAATCATCATTATGTTTGATGATGATTAAATTACCGTAACCACGTAAAGCATTGCCAGCATACACGACGCGACCTGATGCAGCCGCTTTAACAGCTTGTCCACGAGAACCACTAATATCAATCCCTTTATTTCCGCCATCAGTATTGGAGAAACCTTGAATGATATTACCTGAAGTCGGCCATTGCCATGCAACATTTGATGCGATTGGCGCAACAACATTGGCATTAATCGGTGTATTGGTGTTCTCTACTGGTGTTGTTGGTACTGATGGTGTTGTCGCAGGGATAACAGGAGTTGTCGCGACTGGTACCATTGCTGGTGCGCCATTTGCTACACCTGCGCCAGATTTAATTGGGCCAATGATTGTGCCATCAGATCCCATTTGCGTACCATTTGCACCTGGCGTATAGGTGATAGCAGGTTCTGCTGGCGCTGTCGGTGCAGCTGCAGTAGTTGTTGCTGTTGCTGCTGGAGGTTGTTTTACTGGAACCGTTGTTGTCACTGTTTTTGTACCACAATTAGAGATTTTTAAAGTTTGTCCTAGGCTCAAACTATAAGGCTCAGTCATGTTGTTCAATGCTGCTAATTCTTTTACATCAATCCCCGCCAAGTAAGCGATTAAGAACATCGTATCGCCTTTGTTTACTTTATAGGTATTGCCTTTGTAAGAGCCTTTTTCAATTTGGCTATAATCTGGTGCATTGGTATTTGGGTTGCGTGGAACATTAATATGTTGCGAACCTACGCAATCAGAAACCGTTTTAGTGATTGTTTTTGTTTGCACAGCTGGAGCTGGAGCTGGTGTTGGCGCTGCTGGCATGGCAGGCTGTTGATAGGTTGGTTGGAAATTTGGCTGTGGCGTTTGCACGCCTGTTGGTACACCACCCATCGCTGGTACTGTGTTTTTTTGAATTTCAGGTTGCCAAGAACCGCCCGTGCTCTCGCCATTTACAGGTTGCATAATACCAGGTGAAAGCGTGTTATCTGCATTGGTAATTGGCGCAGGAGAATTAGAGGTACAAGCCGATAATACAACAAGACTCAAAGGGAGTAAGAGAAACGATTTTTTCATAGTAATTCCTTATTGTTCCTTTATTATTTCGTTTGTGCTGGCATTGTATTTTTTTGAATTTCTGGCATAAAGCTACCGCCAGCAACAGCGCCGGTACCTTCTACTGGTTGCATGATGCCGTTTGGCAACGCATCTGGATCTTTAACTGGTTCTGATGTACATCCAACTAATACGAATCCAGCCATTAAAATAAGACCTAATTTATTCATTTTTTATCCTAGTTTTTCAATATAAAGTAAGCAATGACAGCCAGCACAACGACTGACCAACCTATAATTTCAATAGATTTTCGCAATTTTGCTGCGAATTTTTCACCGCCCCATGCGGCTAATTTTGCCACCAGCAAGAAACGCGCTAAACGTGAAACAAATGCGGTGATGGCAAAAGGGAAAAATGCCATTTGCATTACCCCAGAGCAGAGAGTAAACACCTTGTAAGGAATTGGGCTAAAACCTGCCACAAATACAACTAATACGCCCCATTGCTCAAACCAATTTATGGCTTTTTCCCAATGAGCACCATACCCCCATTGTTGTACAATGTTTTCCACCCAGTCCGTTGCATAATAACCAATTGCGTAACCGATAACCCCACCGATGACAGAAGCAATTGCCGTATAAAATGCAAATTTTACCGCACTTTTTGGCTTTGACATTGACATTGGGATCAATATTACATCAGGTGGAATAGGAAAAAATATCGCCTCGATAAAACTAACAAAAGAGAGCCAAAAAGTCGCAAAGCGATGCGTTGACCATTGCATAGTTTTATCGTACATCGTACCGAAAATTTTCATATTTCTTCTCTATTTGGTAAAACGCGCCATTATTCCTGCTCTAACCAATCTTGTAAAGCCGAAAGTGAATGATGTGCAGTAAGATCAGCCTGAATTGGCGTGATAGACACATAACCATTTTTCACCGCATGGAAATCTGTTCCCTTGCTTTCATCTTCGGGTAATGCTGAAGGGCCAATCCAATAAATGGTTTCATCACGAGGATCTCTTTGTTTAATGACTTCTGCAGACGAAGCACGGTAACCCAAGCGACATACCTTGTAACCCTTTAATTCTTCAAAAGGCAAATCCGGCACATTGATATTAATAATTTCACGAGGATTTAATAATTGATGATGTAATTTTGGAATGAGATCACACACCACTCGCGCTGCTGTTTCATAATGTTGACGACCATCTAACGAAACTGCAATAGCAGGTAACCCTAAATGGCGACCTTCAAGGGCTGCGGCTAATGTGCCAGAATAAATCGTATCATCGCCCATATTGCAACCTGCATTAATGCCCGATACCACTAAATCCACTTGGCCAGATAAAAATCCATTTAACGCTAAATGTACACAATCTGCTGGTGTACCATTCACACAATAATCGCCACTGTCTAAATGACGTGGGCGCAGTGGCTCCACTAATGTGAGTGAACTTGATGCTGCACTTCGATTACGATCGGGTGCAACAACAATGACTTCTGCAATTTTTTTTAATTCTGTTGCTAAAACTTGAATGCCTTCCGCGTGAAAACCGTCATCATTACTGACTAAAATTCGCATTGTACTTCCTTATGCTTCTGTATAATTTACTAACTCACGAACCAATGCCGTGGCATAACTGCCTGCTGGTAAATAAAATTTCAAACGCAAGCCTTCTGGCTCAAATGCCCAAGAAAACGCTTTTACTTTCATTAATAATGGACGACGTGCGGCCTTCATTCTCTCTTGTTTCATTAAAGGATCGAAAACTGAATGTTGATTTACGATTTCATTTTCAATATCGCTTGCGGCCAACACATCTTCGCCAATTAAAGGGGCGGTGAGTAAAATATCTTGATTTTCTAACCGCACTTGCAAGGCATTTAAGTCTTCTTTTTCGTCCGCTTTGAACCAACTGTGCGAACCGGCTAATTGCACAATATCGTTTGGTAAAACTTGATTTGTTGCACCCTTTGCAATACGCGCAGCCACAACGAGATTAAAAATCTCACTGCGCGCGGCAGAAAGATAAAAACTGCGTTTTTTTCGATCTTTTACCTTGATTTCCCCTTGAGCCCAACGCAATGCTTGCGTGAGGTTATGGCCATCTCGACCAAAACGTTGTTCCGTAAAATAATTGGGGAAACCAAAATTTGCCACAAAATCTAACCGCGCTTTAAGCTCATCAGATTCTTCTGCACCGCGTAATAAAATATCGAAATAATTTCCCTCAAGGCTACCCGTGCGAATTTTTCGGTTGTGTCGAGTAACCGTTAAAATCTCTACGCCATCTAATTCAAATTGACTGAAATCGGGCGTTTCCATTCCTGGCATTTGTAAACAAAACCATTGTTCTGTCACCGCTCGACGATCTTTCAACCCCGCATATCCCATATTGCGTTCAGAAACACCTGCAAATTTAGCTAATTTTTCGCCAACAAATAAGGTGTTGCAATCTGTTTTGCGTACATACAACGCAACAAACTCACCTTCGTTTGACATTTCATAGCCTAAATGCTCTCTTACAATAAAATCCGCACATTCAGCCTTTAAAAGTGCGGTGGTTTTTGGCGGAGTTTTTAATGCCAAATAAGGGAGTTGTTCGAGCATGATTAAGGGTTCTTTTTTATAGAAAATAATTGCGCGAAATTTTATGCGACTTTTGGTGATTTATCCACTAAAATAACCGCACTTTTGTTCTTGTTGAAGGATTTTATTATGTCAAAATTGGCTGAATTACAAGCAGAAACCCGTGAAATTATCACTGATTTACTTAACGATGGTAGTGACCCGGATGCGCTTTATATTATTGAGCATCATATTGCTCATCACGATTTTGATTTGTTAGAAAAAATCGCCGTAGATGCGTTTAAAGCCGGTTATGAAGTTTCCGAAGCGGAAGAATTTGAAGATGATGATGGCAACCCCATCTTCTGTTTTGACATTATCAGTGAAGTAGAATTAAAAGCGGAAATTATTGATGCGCAACAAAAAGAAATCCTTCCGTTATTAGAAAAACATAAAGGCATTTATGATGGCTGGGGCACCTATTTTGAAGATCCGAATGCCGATGACGATGAATACGGTGACGATGGGGAATTTTTTGATGATGAGGATGTCGAAGAGCCTCGTGTGCATTAATTCGTAAAGCCTTGCGCGCGGAATAATTTTCGCTACAATGGTACGACTTTTTTTAACCGATTTTTTATAAGGAAAACATAATGAAAGTAGCAAAAAATGTAGTGGTGAGCATTGCTTACCAAGTTCGCACACAAGATGGCGTATTGGTAGATGAAGCTCCAGCGAATCAACCACTAGAATATTTACAAGGCCACAATAATTTAGTGATCGGTCTTGAAAAAGCGCTTGAAGGCAAAGAAGTAGGCGACAAATTTGAAGTGCGTGTACAACCTGAAGAAGGTTACGGTGCGTACAGCGAAAATATGGTTCAACGTGTACCAAAAGATGTATTCCAAGGTGTTGATGAGCTTGAAGTCGGCATGCGTTTCTTAGCGGATACTGACATTGGTCCAGTTCCAGTGGTAATTACTGAAATCGATGGCGATGAAGTTGTCGTTGATGGAAATCACATGTTAGCGGGGCAAGAATTACACTTCACCGTTGAAGTTGTCGCAGCGCGTGAAGCAACGTTAGAAGAAATTGCACACGGCCACGTTCACGGTGCGCATAGCCACCACCACGATGATGACGAAGAAGGTCACGGTTGTGGCTGTGGCAGTCATCACCACCATCACGACCATGATCACGAGCACAGCGGATGCTGCGGCGGTGGTCACGGGCACGGACATGGTCACGGCAGCTGTGGCTGCGGCGGTCATTAATTAAAAACAGCCGAAAACATTACCGTACTTTAGTAATGAAGTGCGGTATTTTTTTATGAAAAAACCGACAAAATGCGCTGAAAATATTGGATCCTAACGAACTTCTCGGTAGACTATAGCGCAATTTACTTAAAAAATTTTAGCCCCTTAAAATGAAGAAAAAATCGCTAAAACTCACCGCACTTTTTTTAGCATTAAGTTGCTTTCCCGCATTTGCTGAACAAACCGTTGATATTGAAGTTCAAGGCATCCGTGGTTTCCGTGCTGTTCGTAATACGGATCTCAATGTTCATCTGATTAACAAAGAAGAAATGGATGGGTCTGAACGCTATCAACATTTAGTCACTCAAGCTGTGGATCGTGGTTTGCGTGTGTTTGGTTATTATGAATCTTCCGTGCGTTTTGAACGAAAACAGCGTCAAGGCAAACGTGATTTATTGATTGCTCATGTTACACCTGGCGAGCCAACAAAAATTGCGGGCACTGATGTGCAAATTGAAGGGGAAGCCGCACAAGATGAAAATTTTGATGCGTTACGTAAAAACTTGCCGAAAGAAGGTGTTTTGGTTGAACACCAAACTTACGATGATTACAAAACAGCGATCTCACGTTTAGCATTAAATCGTGGATATTTTGATGGGGAATTTAAAATTTCACGTTTAGAAATTAGCCCAGAAACCCATCAAGCATGGTGGCGAATGTTATTTGATAGTGGCGTTCGTTATCATTATGGCAATATTACTTTTAGCCATTCACAAATTCGTGATGATTACTTAAATAATATTCTTAACATCAAACCTGGTGATCCGTATTTAATGAATAACTTATCGGATTTAACCAGCGATTTTTCATCTTCAAATTGGTTTAGCTCAGTATTAGTTCAACCTAATGTTAATCATAAAAGCAAAACTGTAGATGTGGAGATTATTCTTTATCCACGTAAAAAAAATGCGATGGAACTAGGCGTAGGCTTTGCAACTGATGGTGGCGTGCACACTCAAATTGGTTGGACAAAACCGTGGATTAATAGCCGTGGACATAGTTTCCGTACCAATCTTTATCTCTCAGCACCAAAACAAACTTTAGAGGCAACTTATCGAATGCCACTGCTAAAAAATCCGTTAAATTACTACTACGATTTTTCTGTTGGTTGGGAAGGTGAAAAAAAGAATGATACCAATACGAGAGCGCTTACGTTGTCCGCGTTACGTTATTGGAATAACGCGCATGGCTGGCAATATTTTGGCGGACTTCGTGCGCGATACGACAGTTTTACACAAGCCGATATAACCGATAAAACATTCCTCCTTTATCCAACAGTCGGATTTACTCGCACCCGATTACGTGGCGGTTCTTTTGCAACTTGGGGCGACGTACAAAAAATTACTTTTGATGTGGGTAACAAAGTTTGGTTATCGGAAGCGTCTTTCGTAAAAGTGCAAGCCTCTAGCGCATGGATTCGTACTTATGCGGAAAATCACCGTATCGTTGCTCGTGCAGAAGTTGGGTATTTACATACAAAGGATATTGAAAAAATTCCGCCCGCACTTCGTTTCTTTGCTGGTGGCGATCGCAGTGTGCGCGGTTACGGCTATAAAAAAATTGCGCCTAAAAATAAAAACGGAAAATTGGTTGGTGGCTCACGATTACTTGCGGGTTCTTTAGAATATCAATATCAAGTTTATCCGAATTGGTGGGCGGCGACCTTCGCAGATAGTGGATTAGCAGCCAATGATTACACAACTAAAGAATTACGTTATGGCGCAGGCGTTGGTGTCCGTTGGGCATCACCAGTGGGCGCAATTAAATTTGATATAGCTACCCCGATTCGTGATAAAGATAACAGCAAAAATATTCAATTTTACATCGGGCTTGGTACAGAAATTTAAGGTGAATTTATGACAGAACAACTACAACCATCAGAAACTTCACCAAAATCACCTGAGCAGTCTAATAAAAAACACTGGGTACGCAAGGCGGTTTGTATCGGAAGTGCGGTCATTTTGGTGCCTGTTTTAGGTGTTGCTGGGGCACTTTCTTTCGATGCGGGGCAAAGAGGTTTAATTCAACTTGCCGATAAAATGCTCGATAGTTTTTTCGTTGAGCAAATTGAAGGCGGATTACAAAATGGCTTAGTGCTGAATAATGTTCGTTATCAAACCGCTGGGATTGATACTCATATTGCACAAGCACGTTTACAGCTTGATTTCGGTTGTTTGCTTTCACGTGAGGTTTGTTTACGTGATTTCACTTTAAATAAACCAACGATTGCGATTAATACAGCATCACTGCCTCCATCAACGCCTGATGATTCAAAGTCTGGCCCGATGAAACGCATTTCCTTGCCAATTGGTATTAATGCAGAAAATTTGGTAGTGCAAGATTTATCTGTAAATGTTGATCAGACTAATCTTACTCTCAGTCATTTTAAAAGTGCGGTAAGTTTAAATAATGAAAAAGGCTTAACTCTTGCGCCGACTGAAATTAACGATATTTCAGTTATTTCAAAAAAATTGCCTGAAGTTAAATCAGAGCCGCAAGCAGAACAACCGAATAAGCCTGTAGATTGGGATGCGATTGAGCAATCTTTAACACCTGCTTTTTTAGGCAATGTATCAGAAATAATTCTTCCTTTTGATTTACACATCCCCGCGATTAAAAGCAAAAACTGGCATTATCAAGCGGTGAATGAAAAAGGTGAAACACTTCAATCTATTGAAATCCCAAGCCTGATTGCACAGGCGGATACTGTCGATAACCAACTGCAATTACAAAAATTAGCGGTAGAAAGCTCGTTGGGTAATCTTTATTCACAGGGTAAATTACAACTTGATGGCGATATGCCACTAGATTTAACTTTAAAATCCCATTTGAAACCGTTGAAATCTGCTGGAAAAGAAATTCTGCCAGAGAGCGATGTGGATCTTACGCTTTCGGGATCATTGAAAAAATCCACCGTACTTTCTTTAAAAACAAAAGGCGTATTAGATGCTGAACTGAATGGCGAAGTGCAATTAGCACAAGACAAAATGCCCTTAAACCTCACATTAAATGTGGCAAAAGGACAATACGCTTTTGTAAACACAATGGCACCACTCAAAATTAATGATGTGACACTTAAGCTCACGGGGGATTTACTGAATTATCATGCTGAACTTAAGGGTGGCGTAGATGGAATGGATTATATTCCCGCATCTAAAGTGGACCTTAATGCCGACGGCAAACTTTATGAAGTAACTGTCAATAAATTGGGAATAGCTTCGTTAGACGGTAAAAGTGAATTTGTAGGGGCTGTAAGTTGGAAAGAGGGAGCAAACTGGGATGTACAAGCCGATTTAGAAAAAATGAATATCGGTTTTTATGTACCTGTAATGCCTGCAACACTATCTGGCAAATTGCATTCGCGTGGTTTTGCAGGCTCTCAAGGCTGGCAAGTGGAAGTGCCAGTAGCCGATTTAAATGGGACGCTGTCTTCAAAACCCATCAGTTTAAAAGGCTCTGCAACACTTAATCAAAATGTACTTCTAACAGTACCTGATTTTCAGGTGAGATATGGTGAAAATCATCTTAACGCAAGAGGTGTATTAGATGACCATTCTGATTTTGTATTAGATATTGATGCACCGAATTTGCGTGGTTTATGGTCTGATTTAAGCGGCAATGTGAAAGGGCATGTGGCTATTTCTGGTCAGTTCACCAGTCCAAATCTTGATCTTGACTTAACCTCGTCTAATTTACACTTGCAAGGTTTCCAATTATCTAAAGCGAGCGCGAAAGGGAGTATCAAAAGCGATCCTTTAGCTAAAGGACAATTCAATATTAAGGCAGAGCAACTTCATTATGGTGAAAGTGTTAAACTCCGTTTACTTGATCTCGCCTTATCTGGCGATGAACAAAATCATCTGTTAACGCTTAAATCCCAAGGTGAGCCTGTTGCTGCAAATTTACAAATTAACGGTCATTTTGACCGCACTTTGGAGCAGTGGAAAGGCACACTTTCCCAAGCAAAATTCGATACACCTATTGGTGATGTAAAATCTAACCAAGCTATTACGGTGTCTTACGATCACAAACAAACACAAGCCAATATTGCTTCACATTGCTGGCAAAACACAGATGTAGAATTATGTTTCCCCCAATCATTCAATGTAGGCAAGCAAGGGAATATTCCTTTCCAATTTAAACGTGTTAATTTGGATTTAGTGAATAAACTTATCGAACAAGATAGCCTCAAAGGCAATTTACAAGCGCAAGGTAATGTCGCTTGGTTTACGGATAAACCATTCCAATTTACAGCCAAAGTAGATGGCAATCACTTAGCTTTCTCTCAAAAATTGGATTACCGTACGTTTAAATTGGATATTCCAAAATTAACCCTTAACGCCGACATTCAAAATAACAATTTGGTTTTAAAAACAGACATCAATGTGCATAACCAAGGCAGGATTGTAGGTGATATTCATTTAAATGATCTGGCTAAAAATCGTCAACTTGGCGGAACTCTTGCAATAGAAAGATTAAGCCTGTCTATCGCAAATCAGCTACTTACTAGCGGTGAATCAGTAAATGGTGAGGTAGTCTCGAAGTTGAGTTTTGGCGGGAATTTAGAGAAACCATTATTAAATGGAAACTTCAATATTCGCAATATTCGTACCAAATTAAAATCTATGCCAGTCAATATTACTGATGGTGATATTGCCGTACATTTCCACGGTAATAATTCCACCTTACAGGGAAAAATTGAAACTATCGATAGTCGTTTGAATTTAACCGGCCGAGCAAACTGGGCTAATATTGAACATTGGACAACAGAATTAAATGCTCAGGCAAATAATTTCAACGTGGATATTCCTTCTATGGCGAAACTACGTTTCAGTCCAAATATCACAGTAAAAGCGAATCCTAAAGAATTGAATTTAAGCGGAACGGTGGATATTCCTTGGGCGCGAATTAGAATTGATAGCTTACCAGATACTGCTGAGCCAGTGAGCGAAGATGAAGTTATTTTAAATGGCCCTCATAAGAGCAAAGAAGAACTGATTAAACGTGAATTTGCTGCAAAAACAAAATCAGGCATGGATATTCGTTCTGACTTACGCATCAATATTGGTAAAGACGTCAGCCTTGATGCCTATGGTTTGAAAACCAATCTTGATGGTTTACTTTCCGTCAAACAAGATAAGGGTAATTTAGGTTTATTTGGTCAAATCAATTTAACCAAAGGTCGCTATGCTTCTTTCGGGCAAGATTTACTCATTCGTAAAGGGCTTATTAGCTTTTCTGGTCAAGCGACACAACCTACATTGAATATTGAGGCTATTCGTAATCCTGAAGCAATGGAAGACAGCAAAATTACTGCTGGAGTGAGAGTGATTGGCATAGCTGATAGCCCAGAAGTCACTATTTTCAGTGAACCAAGCAAACCACAAGATCAAGCACTTTCTTATTTATTAACAGGCCGTTCGTTAGAAAGTAGCGGTGAAGCTGGCTCCAGTGGTTCGATTGGCGCAGCATTGATTGGCTTAGGCATTTCAAAGAGCGGTAAATTAGTGGGAAGTATTGGCGAGGCTTTTGGTATCCAAGATTTAAACCTTGGCACATCGGGTGTGGGTGATAAATCCAAAGTGACCGTTAGCGGAAATCTCACCAACCGCTTACAAATAAAATATGGTGTAGGCTTGTTTGATGGCTTGGCAGAAGTAACCTTACGTTACCGCTTAATGCCACAACTTTATTTTCAATCCGTTTCTAGTACAAACCAGGTGTTTGACTTACTTTATCAATTTGAATTTTAGGAATTTTATGAATCACCCTATTTTAGAACCCCAGCACCGCAGCGATGTACGTGAAATCGCGGCGATTGATCTCGGGTCAAACAGCTTCCACATGATTGTGGCGCGTATTGTGAACGGCTCAATCCAAGTACTTTCTCGCTTAAAACAAAAAGTGAAACTCGCGGAGGGCTTAGATGAAAATGCAATGCTTAATCAAGAGGCCATCACGCGTGGTGTAAATTGCTTAGCCTTATTTGCCGAACGTTTACAAGGATTTCCTGTTGAAAATGTCAATGTGGTTGGTACTTATACGTTACGAAGAGCGGTGAATAATGACGAATTTTTACGTCAAGCAGCCAAAGTTTTTCCCTATCCCATTAATATTATTAGTGGACAAACTGAAGCTAAAACTATCTACGCAGGCGTATGCCACACGCAACCAGAAAAAGGCCGTAAGCTCGTTGTGGATATTGGTGGTGGCTCGACAGAAATGATCATCGGTGATGATTTCACGCCACTTGTGGCTGAAAGCCGCCACATGGGGTGTGTGAGTTTTGCGACTCAATTTTTTACCGATGGCGTCATTTCCCCAGAAAACTTTCAACGAGCGCGCCAAAGTGCGGTAAATAAAATCGAAGATTTAGGCTTTGAATATCGCAAATTAGGTTGGCAATCTGTGCTCGGATCATCGGGGACGATTAAAACTGTAGCGCAAGTCATTGCGACTAATCTTGATCCAAATGGAACCATTACAGCCGAGCGATTACATGCTTTAATTGAGCAAACGCTACAAGCTAAACATTTTACCGAGCTAAATATTAACGGTTTAAACCAAGACCGCGTGGATGTTTTTGTTCCCGGTTTAGCCATTTTAAGTGCGGTGTTTGAAGTTTTTCATATTCAACAAATGCGCTATTCTGACGGCGCATTGCGCGAAGGCATCATTTATAGCCTAGAGAAAAACTTCCAAGTTGCAGATATTCGAGCACGCACAGCTTGGGGATTAAGCAAACAATTCAATATTGATCAAACCCAGGCTCACCGCGTTGCGGATAGTGCTAATTTACTCAGTGCACAATATAAAGATTGGCAATCGACAGAATGTATTGAAGAAATGCGCGAAATCCTGCTTTGGGCAGCTCGCTTGCATGAAGTAGGCATTGTGATTAATCACAAAGGTTTACAAAAACATTCGGCGTATATCTTACAAAATATGGAATTACCTGGGTTTGATCGTGAACAGCAACGTTTGCTTACCGCGTTAGTGCGTTGGCATATTGGCACGCTTAAACCTGCTGAATTTTTTAAATTTGCACGTTATAGCGAGCAAGATGTGATGGCTTTAATGCGATTGCTTCGTCTTGCAGTTATTCTCAATAAATCCCGTCAAGCAACAGAAACAGCAAAAAATTTTACCCTTGAAACGCACCGCACTTTGAATGATTGGACATTGAATTTTGAAAGCGGATACTTAGACCGTAACCCATTAATTTGGAATGAACTGCGAGCTGAAAGTAATCTTCTGAAAGAGTTTGAAAGCAGTTTAATCTTTTATTAAGCTTCTTTCTGCTTAATGTTTATGAGCAAAAAATTTAGGGCAAGCTAAATACCTGCCCTATTTTTATAATTTAACGGTCTGAAATAACGCTTTTATTTCATCCAATGATAATAATCTAAATGAGCCATTTTCTAATCCACTAATAGATAATGAGCTCATGCTCACTCTCACTAATCGTAAGGTGGGGAAACCAATATGCGCAGTCATTCTTCTCACTTGGCGGTTGCGCCCTTCACTAATCTTAATTTCTAACCAGCTTGTGGGAATATTTTTCCGTTCTCGGATAGGTGGATTACGTTCCCATAAATTGGGCTCTGAAATTAACCGCACTTGAGCGGGTTTTGTCATGCCATCTTTGAGTTCTACACCTTTTCTGAGTTGTGCTAAATCGGTTTCTTCAGGAATACCTTCTACTTGCACCCAATAGGTTTTTTCTGTTTTAAATTTGGGATCTGCCAAACGATGTTGTAATTCGCCATTATTAGTTAAAATCAGTAATCCTTCACTGTCTCTATCTAATCGACCTGCTGCATAAACATTTGGAATTAAGATAAAATCTTTTAAGGTGGTGCGTCCTTCTTCGTCGGTAAATTGCGTGAGCACATCAAAAGGTTTATTGAATAACACAACTTTGGTTTCATCCAATGACAGCGTTTTAGGTTTTGATTTTGGCTTAAAAGTGCGGTGAAAATTAATCGCACTTTTTCCTTTAGACGGCAATTTTCCTGCCGAAAAATTCTTCTTCATTGAATTAGATTTCTATTTTGAAAGATTTGCAACATCATAACAAAACTTAAGCATGTAGTAATGATGATTACTTTAGTAAATTAAAAAACGAAAAAGGCTAAGCCAGTAAAAACTGAGCTTAGCCCCCAACTAAATTTTTTAGAATCGATATTTAAATCGATTTTTTTAATGGGAAATTATTTACCATCCCAAGCTTGTACTGCATCTAAACGAGCTTTGATTTTGCCTTGTGTATCTTTTTTGAAATACCCGTTAGCTAAGCCGCCTTCCCAGCCACCGTAGTTTGCGTTAGGTAACATAATGAAAGTTTTACCAAATTTGCCTTGGTTTTGATCAACGAATGCACGACGGTCTGCGTTTAATTTGCCATATACGGTATCACCGAAGTCATCTAAGTTATCGCCTACATAAAGTACGATTTCATAGCCTTGTTTTTCAATTTCTGCAAAACGAGCCGCTTTAGCTGATTTGTCTTTTTTCAAATAAAATGCAGATTCTTCCACGCCATTGAAACCTAAGCGTTTCATATCATCGATAGTGCCTGCTTTTTCAGAGCTATCTTTGCGGTTTGTTACGTAGAACATTTTACCTTTGTGGCTGTTTACGTAATTGTTAAATTCTACCGCACCCGGAATGGCACGAGATTGACGCGCGTCTACCCAACGAGTCCAATCTTTACCATCGAATGGTTTGTTATTTTGAACTTGCCAGCCAGCATAAGGGCTGTTATCTAACATGGTTTCATCTAAATCAACCACAACCGCTTTTTTCTTACCTTTTGCCACTTTTGCGTGATCAAATGCTACTTTTGCCGCATTGTAGGCTTGATAAGCTAATGCTTTATATTCACCGGAATCTTGCATCCAGTTTAAGCCAAGAACAGCTTGTTGCTGTAATTGCATATTTGCGTGTTCTTCTGACTTCATTTTGTGTGCGCCACAGCCAGATAAAACAAGAGCAGAAAGTGCTGCAAGTGCGGTCATTTTTAACGTTGTTTTCATGTTATATTCCTTTTAACTTTAGGGTTAGTAAAAACGGAGAGAGTATAGCAAGCCTTTTTTATTTTTTGGGGTGTTTTCTTAGTAATTCTATTAAATTTGTGATGTACGTCACATTTTAACGCGAGATTTAGGTGTAAAACTTACCGCACTTTCTTTTTTATCCTATCGCCTTTCCCCCCTTTTCACGGTAAACTAACCGCAATTTTATTCATCACCAACATTTTTATGCGACTTTTTATTCTCATTCTTTTTGCCGTATTAGCTTTGTTTCAATATGACTTATGGTTTGGCCGTAATGGTTTCTTCGATTACCGCGACACTGCCGCAAAGATTGTAGAAAACCAAGCGGAAAATGAAAAACTGTCTCAGCGCAATCAGCGTATTAATGCGGAGATTCAAGGACTAACCAAAGGCTTTGAGTCCATTGAAGAACGTGCACGAATGCAACATGGCATGGTGAAAGAAAACGAAGTGTTTTATCACATTGTGAAAGAGAATAAATAATGGCTCGTTCAATTATTGCGGTATTGCCAGCAGCTGGCGTGGGCTCGCGAATGCAAGCAGATAAACCGAAACAATATTTAACGCTACTTGGCAAAACACTGCTCGAACACACACTTGATGTTATGCTTTCTCATCCTGCCGTCTCTAAAATTATTTTGGCGGTGAGCAAAGATGATCCTTATATTGCTAAGCTATCACTCCCTAGTAAAATTCAGTTAGTAGAAGGTGGCGCTACACGAGCTGAATCCGTATTAAATGGTTTAAACGCAATTGAGGAAAAAAATGCGTGGGTGCTTGTTCATGATGCTGCTCGCCCTTGTTTGCAACACGCCGACATTGATAAATTGCTAGCCATTGAAGATGAACATGGTGCTATTTTGGCAATTCCAGCGACGGATACGATTAAACGAGCGGATAATCAGCAATGTATTGTGAAAACAGAAGATCGTCGTCAGCTTTGGCAAGCGATGACACCACAGTTTTTCCCAGTAGATATATTAAGAAATGTACTTTCCACAGGGATTCAACAAGGTGCGAATATAACGGATGAAGCATCGGCAATGGAACTCGCAGGATTTCAACCGCACTTGGTAGCTGGGCGTAGCGATAATTTAAAAGTGACTCGTCCTGAAGATTTAGCATTAGCAGAATTTTATTTAACAAGGAATAAATTATGATCAGAATTGGACACGGTTTTGATGTTCATGCATTTGGTGAAAATCGCCCATTAATTATTGGCGGCGTAGAAGTGCCTTATCATACTGGGTTTATTGCGCACTCAGATGGCGATGTGGCATTACATGCCTTAACCGATGCAATATTAGGAGCTGCCACTCTAGGTGATATTGGAAAGCTTTTCCCTGATACCGATATGCAATATAAAAATGCTGATAGTCGTGGGTTATTGCGTGAAGCATTTCGTCAAGTGCAAGAAAAGGGATATAAAATTGGTAATGTCGATGTCACTATCATTGCACAAACACCTAAAATGCGTCCACATATTGATGCCATGCGTGCCAAAATAGCTGAAGACCTACAATGCGATATTGAGCAAGTCAATGTGAAAGCAACGACTACCGAAAAATTAGGCTTTACAGGAAGACAAGAAGGAATTGCTTGTGAAGCCGTTGCTCTTTTAATCCAACAATAATTGTTTATTTGTAAAAGTGCGGTTAAATCTTTAAAAGAATTTCACCGCATTTTTATTTTTGTGATCTAGATCACAGTTTTAACCTAGGAAAAGGCATACCATATTCTTGTACAGTGAGTTTGTAGTTGATAACACAGACTATAAATGAAAAGATTTAGGCGCAAGAATGGATGTTTGTGCCATTTGGCGTTGCGCTGTGCACTTGCCTATTGGGTTTGGCGGGCTGTTGTCTGACATTCCCGACTGTCCCTAATCAGTGATAATGGCAGTGGGTGATAATTCACCTTTGTTATTAAAGTGGCCATTGGTGAGAGGAAACGTCCATTTATGGATGAGGGAGCAATGGAGGGCTTCAGTTCGCCTTTTTGCTCACCAACCTTGTTGTTAGGTGCTATGTTGTTAGTTGACGTTGACTAATGGAATATGTACGTTTAACGCATATATTCCATTAGTTAAGCTATTTAGCGTGCTTAATTTTCTAAAAGTCTTAAGAATCTTATTACTAAATCAACTGCCCTTATTTATACATTCAACCAAAACGTAACAGGGCCATCGTTTGTTAAACTTACTTGCATATCCGCTGCAAATTTCCCTGTTGAAACAGGTAATTTCTCACCGCACTTTTGGATAAAGTATTCATATAATTCATTAGCTAATGCTGGGGGCGCACCTTTTGAAAAGCTTGGACGCAAACCTTTTTGTGTATCCGCCGCTAATGTAAATTGAGAAACAATAAGTAATTCACCTTTTGCTTGTTGAACATTTAAGTTCATTTTGTCATTTTCATCACTGAAAATTCGATAATTAAGCACTTTTTCGGCCAGTTTATCCGCTTTTTCTTGGTTATCTTCTTTTTCTACACCAAGCAAAACCAGTAAACCTTTGCCAATTTGTCCTATTGTTTCACCGTTTACATCCACTTTCGCTTGGGTTACACGCTGGATTAAGGCAATCATTTTAATCCCTCAATAAAATTCGGTAACCATGCTTCGGCGTAGCCTTCTTGATCATCCACGTTTAGCACGTCAATTTTTAAAGTCTCGCAAATTTTTACCGCACTTTTTTCTTGAAGCACTTGCTCCACTTTGTCTGCTGCATAGCAAAAAGTATCATAATCAGAATTACCTAATCCAACGACGGCAAAACGAACATCTGAAAAATCGCTTTGATTTTTAGCTAATTCATCAAATAGAGGTTTTAAATTATCTGGCAACTCGCCCGCACCATGAGTTGAAGTCACAACAAGCCAAATTTTTTCATTTTCGATGTCGGATAGACTTGGTCCGTGAAAAAGAGCGGTAGAAAAACCTTGAGTTTCTAAAACATCGTTTAAATGTTCGGCAACATATTCTGCGCCACCTAAAGTACTGCCAGAGAGAATGCAAATGTGCATTTGATTATCCTGTATTTATTTTTATTCCCTAACACAGGGAAAAGTAAAAGAATATTTTTGAAATAATTAAAATAAAAAGGCTTAGATTTTCTAAGCCTTTTATTGCGATTAAACGTTATCGAATTTGCCAAGCAATGAACGAATATGTTCTTGCCAGTTGCGGTGTTCATTTTTCAGTTGTTCGTTTTCAGTTTGTAAACTTTCGATATTTCTGTGAGATTCTGCGTTTTTCTCTTTTAATTCTTCAACTTCTAATTGAAGTAATTGGATAGTTTCTACCGCTTGTTTAATTTTTTCTTCAAGCTGGTCTAAAATTTCTAAAGACATAATGATTTCCTTTTAAATATGGGTAAGTTTGAGAGTATTTTACCCAGTAAATTTTCCTTTTTAAAGCGTTGGAGAAAAAATTATTATGCAAACGATTACGCGATGATAAAATAACGGTATTTTGCCATGATCTAGAAAAGTAAGCAGAAGGAGAATAATGATGAATCGTGCATTGGCTATTGAATTTTCACGTGTGACTGAGGCAGCTGCGTTAGCGGCTCATATGTGGCTTGGTCGAGGGGATAAAAATGCAGCTGATGATGCAGCTGTGAAAGCCATGCGTTATATGCTGAACTTAATTCATATGGATGCTGAAATCGTTATTGGTGAAGGCGAAATTGATGAAGCACCAATGCTTTATATTGGTGAAAAAGTCGGTTCTGGCATGGGAGAATTGGTTTCTATCGCCGTTGATCCTATTGATGGCACGCGTATGACCGCAATGGGTCAGTCTAATGCTATTTCTGTCTTAGCTGCCGGCGGCAGAAATACCTTTTTAAAAGCACCAGATATGTATATGGAAAAATTGGTGGTTGGCCCCGATGTTAAAGGCATGATTGATTTAAATTTACCACTAGAACAAAATCTTCGCCGTGTCGCATCTAAGCTAGGAAAATCCCTTTCTGATCTCACCGTAATGGTATTGGCAAAACCACGCCATGATGCGGTAATTAAACAAATGCATAGCTTGGGCGTGAGAGTGATGGCGATCCCTGATGGTGATGTGGCAGGTTCCGTATTGTGCTGTTTGCCTGATGCCGAAGTCGATCTTCTTTACGGAATCGGTGGCGCACCAGAAGGTGTGGCAGCTGCAGCTGCAATTCGTGCATTAGGTGGCGATATGCAAGCTCGTTTACTTCCTCGTAACGAAGTAAAAGGTGATACGGAAGAAAATAAAAAAATTGCTGCGGATGAAATTCAGCGTTGTGAAGCATTAGGCGTAAAAATCAATGAAGTGTTAAAACTTGAAGATCTTGTGCGTGATGATAACCTAGTATTTACCGCAACAGGTATCACTAATGGCGATTTGCTTAAAGGTATCTCTCGAAAGGGCAATTTAGCCAGCACTGAAACAATTTTAATTCGTGGAAAATCTCGCACAATTCGTAAAATCCAATCCATCCATTATCTAGATCGTAAAGATTCTGAAATTTATAAGATTTTGAATATTTAGTTGGGACAAACAAAAGTGCGGTGAATTTTCACCGCACTTTTAAGAGGTATGTTTAGCAAGATACTACCAGCTATAATGATAAACCGCTTGAATTGCATAAGGTTTATCGAAGTTTTTACCGTCAGCACGGCTTACTTCTAACCCAAAACGATGATTTGCAAATCCAGCATTTAAACCGACCGCACTTTCAAAACGTCCACGGCTGCTTGCAACATCAAGTGCGCTGTTTGTGTAATGAATTTTGCTGCTACGGTTTTTGCTAGTAATCGCATTGACTTCTGCATAAGGTTGTAAATTCCAACCATTACTTAATGCAAAGCCTTTAGCTACACGTAAACCAATTCGAGAATACACAGAAGATAAGCTATCTTCATTCTCTTGTGATGAAATATGTGTCCACGCTAATTGTGCTTGCGGGGTAATTGTCCAATCATTCGCAAGGCTAAAGCGTTTGCCTAATTCACTCGAAATAGTATAAGCGTTGTAATGGCGTTTTTCAGTATGATCTGAGTTAGCGTGTAAACGGCTGTATTTCACGATGTTATCTACATAAATACCGTTATCTGCAAGGTAAGCTGCATATAAGCCCACGCTGTTGTTTCTTACTTTGCCATCACCGTAATGACCATTGAAATCAACGTTAGCTTGGCTACGACCAACAAATCCACCAACACGGAGATTATCTGTTACAGCAGCATCAGCGCCCACTTGTAAGCTATGTACGTTTTGTTTAAAGCCAGAAGTTTCACTCTCACCTGTCGAAAGTGCGGCTAATTTTTGTCGAGAATTCACATTACGAACCCATACATTACCTTTTTCACCGTTTTTCACTTCACCTAGACGTTGATGAATGCCACTTAAATCATTTTCCACTAAAAGCAATTGTGCTTGGCGAAGAGAAACTTGTGCATTCGCTAAGTCTGAGAGTAATGGTGTACTTGGTAGAACTGCAGGTGGTACTACTGGATTACTTGGCGTCACCACAGGCTTGCTTGGAGTCACCACAGGTTTACTTGGTGTAACGGGTGCAACAGGTGGAGTTGGGGTGACCGCATTTTTAGAATTCGCTAATACCCAATTATTTCCCTCTTTTGTTAGGAAATATTGGTAAGCCCCTAAATCTACACGATTATTCGGGTTAGTTAAGCTAAATGCCGCATTACCACCATTGGTTTCTACAAGTGTCACTTTTCCGTTAGCGACATTTGCACCTTGGTTAGTTACCCCAATTTTATGATTACCTTCAGCAGTACCTTGAACAACGATTTTATCGCTTTTGTTTTCAGCAATATTCGTGTTTAGATTGAATGTGCCAGAGCCAGTGAGGTTACCCGTGATAGTTAATGTCGTATAAGGAGCATTTGTATTAGTTAAAGAAACCGCAGAGTTATTTAAATGCAAGTCTGTTACTTCTGAATTATCCACTAAATCCCATGTAGTATTGTTAGTTAGATTTAATGTAACAGGCGTTTTATTTGTACCGTCATATTGCTTTACTGCACCATTTAACTGTGAGTTATCTGCATTTAACACAAATCTAGGTGAGTTAGTTTTCTCTCCTTCAGATAAGTCCGTATCAGCTAGATCGGGCATGTTTAATCCAACCAATACTTTTGCATCAGGGATTTTAGTATTTTTTAGATTAACTGTTGTTGAGCTGTAATTATTTGTTTCATCTCGAGAATCTTGTTTATTAGTAAAAATAACAACATCTCCAGTGTTATTTTCAATGTTGGAATTTGTAATGTTGGTCACGCCACCATCAAGTACAAAACCTAAACCTTTACTTTGACCTTTCGCTTCAATTGTGAGCAGGCTGTTTTCAATATTTAATGTAGAATTCTCTGATGCGTATGCAATAGTAGCTGATTTATCGGTACCAGCTGGCTGTAGCGCGATATTTAAATTTTTGATATGTAATGTTGAGTTTTCGGCATCTACAGCAGTGCTGTTATCTCCCCCTAGAAAAATAGAGGAGTTGATAATATTTGCTGTAGATTTACCATATACTTGGTATCCCGTGCTATCTTTAGCTGAGCTGACAATATGAACAGCATCAATATCAATAGTGGTATTACCTTGAAGATTAAATGCTGAATTTCCTAAAACAGGCTCTCCATCAGCATCAACTGTAGAAAGTCCCTCAAATAAATTGATATTTCCGAAGTGAAATTTAAGATTTGCATCTCTCAATTCAAAAACAGAACTTTCAGGAAAAGCCTTCGATAATGTGAAAGTGCTATTAGGTTTGATTTCTAATGAACTAGGCCCATTAGAAAATTGAGGATCGAGGAAAATTAATGATTCTGTTGGATAATCCTTATTGTCTAGACCATTTTTCATTCTAAAAGATACATGGGCTAGATTATTTTTATTTGTTAAATCATAGCCATAATCTGAATAAAAATTCATATTTTTTACTTCAGAGTCAGTTCTTTCCGGATTTTTATATACGGTACCTTCATATAGTTTATAATTAATGGCCCATGCCGAATTAACTAATCCTAACGCCATAGCCACCAAACTCACTTTAAAAGTGCGGTTAAAAATTTTATTATTTTTCATATGAATTCCTTTGGATTATAAAAAAAGCCAACTTATTGAATAAGTTGGCTTGAATTTTACCGATTTAATAATTAACCTGCAACTGCGATACGTTTCATATCTGTCATGTAGCCACGTAACTCTTGACCGATTAATTCAACCGGGTGGTTACGGATTGCATCGTTTACATCGCGTAAAGTAATGTTGTCGATAGCGACTGCTGGTGTTGGTTCACCTAAATCACCTTTTTGTAAGGTTGGGATGATTTCTTTAGCAAGAATAGGGGTCGCTACGTTAGAGAATAAGTAGTTACCGTATTCTGCAGTATCAGAAATAACTACGTTCATTTCGTATAAACGTTTACGCGCGATGGTGTTAGCGATTAACGGTAATTCGTGAAGTGATTCATAGTAAGCTGATTCTTCATAGATACCGCTTGCCACCATTGCATCAAAGGCTAATTCAACACCTGCTTTCACCATCGCTACCATTAATACACCGTTATCAAAGTATTCTTGTTCAGAGATTTTGATGCCGTCTGCTTTTGGTGCATTTTCAAAGGCAGTTTTGCCAGTTGCTTCACGCCATGCGAATAAATCTTTGTCGCCATTTGCCCAGTCAGCCATCATAGTTGCTGAGAAGTGACCGCTGATGATGTCATCCATGTGTTTGTAATATAAGAAACCAAGGCTTTCTTTGATTTGTTCCGCAAGTTCAAATGCACGTAATTTTGCGCTGTTTGATAAGCGATCCATCATTAATGTGATACCGCCTTGTTTTAAGGCTTCGGTAATAGTTTCCCAACCGTATTGGATCAATTTACCCGCGTATGCTGGATCTTTACCATCAGCAACAAGTTTGTCATAACATACGATTGAACCTGCTTGTAACATACCGCAAAGAATGGTTTGTTCACCCATTAAGTCAGATTTTACTTCTGCGACGAATGAAGATTCTAATACGCCCGCACGGTCACCACCAGTTGCTGCAGCCCATGCTTTCGCAATTGCCATACCTTCACCACGAGGGTCATTTGCCGGGTGAACCGCGATTAATGTTGGCACACCGAAACCACGTTTGTATTCTTCACGAACTTCAGTACCTGGACATTTTGGTGCAGTCATGACAACAGTGATGTCTTCACGGATTTGCTCACCTACTTCAACAATGTTGAAACCGTGTGAGTAACCGAATGCAGAATCTTTTTTCATTAATGGCATCACATCAGCCACCACTTTAGAATGTTGTTTGTCCGGTGTTAAGTTGATCACTAAGTCTGCGGTTGGAATTAATTCTTGATAAGTGCCCACTTTAAAACCATTTTCAGTCGCACGTTGGAATGAAACACGTTTTTCTGCAATCGCTTCTGGACGTAATGCATAAGAAATATCTAAGCCGGAGTCACGCATATTTAAACCTTGGTTTAAACCTTGTGCACCACAGCCGACGATAACGATTTTTTTGCCTTTTAAGTAGTTGCAACCATCAGCAAATTCGCTGCGATCCATAAAACGACAACGACCTAATTGATCTAATTTTTCGCGTAAATTTAATGTGTTGAAATAGTTAGCCATTTTTCATCCTTAATATGATGTTGATTAATGTGTATGAGGTTGTGTTTGAATATAGTTTTTTGTTGTGTCATGGATTATAAGATTTTTAATTATTGCGTAAAGTGATATTATTAGCACTTAGTGTTGCAATTTTTGCAATGATATTTACATTTTAATGATACATATGAACTTTCAAGACCTTCAAATATTTCTTCATCTTGCAGACACACAAAATTTTGCAAAAACCGCTACGCAAAATCATATGTCACCTTCTACCCTTTCACGCCAGATTCAACGAATGGAAGAGGAGTTAGAACAACCTTTATTTATTCGTGATAATCGGCAAGTACGCTTAACCGAACAAGGTGAGAAATTTCTGCAATTTGCGAAAACAGAATGGCAAAACTGGCAACAGTTTAAGCGTCAGCTTCGGAATAACTCAGCGGAATTAAGCGGAGAGTTGCGTTTATTTTGCTCGGTAACGGCTTCATATAGTCACTTGCCACAGGTATTAGCCAAGTTTCGTACGCGTTATCCGAAAGTTGAAATTCAACTGACAACGGGTGACCCCGCTTCTGCGGTACAATTCATTCAATCAGAACAAGTGGATCTCGCTTTGGCGGGGAAACCGAATAATCTGCCGACGGGATTAGAGTTTTATAAGATCGATGATATTTCCCTTTCATTGATTGCGCCTCGCGTGGCTTGTTTGGCGACACAATTATTACAGGAAGAACCGATCAATTGGCAGCAAATGCCTTTTATCTTACCGTTAGATGGAATGGCGCGGCAGCGTATTGAACAATGGTTACGTAGCAAACACATTAAACATCCGAAAATCTATGCCACCGTAGCAGGACACGAAGGGATCGTGCCGATGGTAGCGCTCGGTTTTGGATTGGCTATGCTACCCGATGCAGTAATTGATAATAGTCCAATGGCAAAAGAAGTTTCCCGTTTAAATTTGGATAATCCGGTAGAAGCATTTGATTTGGGCGTTTGTGTGCAAAAAAGAAATTTGGCAAACCCCTTAATTCGTGCATTTTGGGAGATGTTAGACTAGAATAATAAGTAGAATTAACCTAAGGATTATTATGTTAAGAGGCGTACTCATTTCACTTTTAGCCTCATTTTTATTTGGCTATATGTATTATTTTTCCACGCTGCTGAAACCACTTAGCGGCACGGATATTTTCGGCTATCGAATGATTTTTACATTCCCTTTCGTCGCCCTTTCCGTTATCATGTTTAAGCAGAAACAGGCATTAGTGGAACATATAAAACGCATCAAAAAACAACCGCTCTTTGCCCTTTCCTATATCACTTGTGGCGCATTAATGGGTTATCAAATGTGGCTCTTTTTGTGGGCACCCAATAATGGCAGCTCCTTAAGTGTTTCTTTCGGTTATTTATTGTTACCAATTGTGATGGTGGCCGCAGGACGGATCATTTTTAAAGAACGAATTTCAACATTGAAATTTATTGCTGTGTTAATTGCGGCTGTAGGGGTGATTTCTAACATCGTTTTAAAAGGCGGGTTATCTTGGGAAGCCATTGTTATCTGTGTGGGTTACACCACCTATTTCTCCATACGAAAAGCCTTAAAAAATACCGATCTTGGTGCCTTTTGCTTAGAAATGATCGCATTATTGCCTGTTAGCATTTACTTTGCCCTTCAAACCGATTTTGCCACCGTGCAGGAATCGAATCCTAATATTTGGGGATTATTGGTATTACTCGGGCTTATTAGTGGTGCAGCATTAATTGCTTACGTGATTGCCAGCAATATGCTGCCGATGAATTTGCTTGGCCTTTTAGGTTATGTTGAAACCATTTTAATGGTGATTATTTCATTTTTAATTGGAGAGGAAATGGATGCGGACAGCTATCCGTTATTCATTTGTTTAGTATTGGCGATGAGCCTGATTATTTTTGATGGCGTGTATAAACAGCGCGCAAAGGGAACAAACCATGTCGTTTAAAGAAATTAGTCCAGAACAAGCTTGGGAAATGGTGCAAAATGGCGCCATGCTTGCTGATATTCGGGATCCACAACGTTTCACCTATTCCCATGCGAAAGGGGCGTTTCATTTAACTAACCAAAGCTTTTTACAATTTGAAGAATTGGTGGATTTCGACTCCCCGATTATCGTGAGTTGTTATCATGGCGTGAGTAGCCGAAATGTGGCGACTTTCCTCGTTGAGCAAGGCTATGAAAATGTGTTTAGCGTCATTGGTGGATTTGATGGTTGGGTAAAAGCTGGTTTGCCGATAGAAACGGCTTATTAATTCTGTGAGGTTGTATAAATGATTAATGATGAAAAGTTAAAGCAAAAACGTTTAGAAGTTTTAAAATATGTCCAAAATGTAAATAATACCGATGAGAAAGCTAGCAAAATTAATTTATGTTTTGTTTTATTAAATACATTAATTTATTTAGGGAGTGAAAAAGAAAATATATTACCTTTTGCCTTTAGAAAATATAGTTATGCATTAGAACAGTATATAAATTCTAGTAATATAGCGGACGATGCATCTTACTTAATATGTGCTTCATTTCTAAAAGAATATTACTTTTATATAAAATATATTAAAGATGACAATAAAGATAAACCTGAAATTTTTGATGCTTATAATACATGGGAGATTTTTTTGAGAAATGAATTTCAGATAAAAGGTCAAGGGATTTTTGATTTTAATTACTATAAAAACTTGAAGAATGATAGGTTTTTAGATTATTTTTATTTATCATTGTCTATTCAAGAAAGAAAGTTTAAATCAAAACTTGAACAACTTGAAAATGCTAAAGTAAATGGCTTAAGGGAAATTAACGAACGAAAAGGTACGTTAGATTCTGAACTTCAGAATTTTGACAAAAATATAATTAAAAATAGGAATGAAACTAATGAATTAGCATCATTGCTAGAAAAGCAAAAAACAGCTTTTAATTTTGTTGGCTTATCAAAAGGATTTGAAAAAATATTAAAGAAAAAAACTTGTGCAAAATGGACTTCTTTTGTTCTTTTATTTTTAATTACCTTATCTATGTTTACGATTTTGGGGTATTATCATAATTCTTTACCTGACGAGCCTACAGAAATCTTTGACTTCTGGAAGTTTTTAATGCCTTATCTTGGTCTTGAATTTATTTTACTTTATTTATTTAGGGTGGTTCTTAAACACTATAATTCAATTCAAACACAAATTATGCAAATAGAACTCAGACAGTCTCTATGTCAATTTATTCAAAGTTATGCTGATTATGCAAAAGAGATTAAAGAAAAAGATGGAACATCTTTAGATAAATTCGAAAACCTAATTTTTAGTAGCATCGTTTCAACATCAGAACAAGTACCAAGTACTTTTGATGGGTTAGAACATATAACTAATTTGATTAAAAGTGCAAAATCATAATAAGTGAATAATAGTTATACCATTTAAAATTTTTTAGTTTAAATATTTATGATTGTTTTTAGTAATGCCTTTCTGAAACACGGGCAAACCGAATTACTCGAGAAATGCCACGGCGACCATCAATCCGAAACAAAAAGTGCGGTGAAATTTACCGCACTTTTTATTTTTGTCTTGCTATTGCTTATCCACAATCGCTTTCAACATCGTGTAAGATTGGGCTTGTTTTTGTTCATCAAAAATATAGCTCACCGCCATAATTTCATCAAAATGTACCCGTTCACGCAGTTGCTTGAGTTGAAATTGCACACTTTCAGGACTACCAATAAGCGAACAAGCGGTCATTTGTTCCACTACAGCACGCTCTTGGTTGTAAATCGGGATCTCCTCGAAATCGACTGGACCAAAGTGCGGTTTCTTTTGGGCATGCATTTGGGCTTTCCAAACATCTTCCTCTGATGCCAAAGGCGGTTGTAAATTTTGTTGTGCGTTAGTGACCACATTTAAGAAAAATAGTGTTTGTGTTGTCACCAGTTGTTTTGCTTCTTTATCGGTTTCAGCAACAATCGCGTTCACACCTAAGATGACATAAGGTTCAGCAAGATAGGTAGAAGGTTTGAAGTTTTTGCGGTAAATCTCCACTGCCATTTCCATCATGCGTGGCGCAAAGTGTGAAGCAAAGGCATAAGGCAAGCCAAGCTCTGCTGCAAGATAGGCACTTTCGGTGCTGGATCCTAAAATATAAAACGGTATATTCAAGCCTGCGGAAGGATAAGCGGAAACAGGGTTGCAATCTTTAAAGTAACCACGAAGTTCCGCAATTTCCGCAGGGAAATCCAGACTGTTTCGTCCACGACGAAGTGCTGCAGCCGTTTGCATATCAGTTCCTGGCGCACGCCCTAAGCCGAGTTCAACTCGGTTTGGATAAAGCGTCTCCAGTGTGCCATATTGCTCAGCTACTACATACGGCGAATGATTCGGTAACATTACGCCACCAGACCCCACGCGCAAAGTTTTCGTATTGGCTAACGTATGCTGAATTAAAAGTGCGGTCGCTGAACTCACCAAATTTTTCATATTATGATGCTCAGCAATCCAATAGCGTTCAATGCCAATGTTCTCAGCGTGTTTTGCAAGACTTACCATAGACTCAACCGCTTGCAAATAAGTTTGTCCTTCTCGAACAGGGGCGAGATTAAGAATAGAGAGCTTCATTTTATTTCCTCATGATTGATTTGTTGAGCGTCATTATACGTGTTTTTTCAGGCAGAAATATCGATAAAATTGGAATAGACTGTTCCGAGAAAAGGAAAAATATTGCAAAATAGGCACAAATTCAGATGTATTCGAAAAAATGATTGTATTTAATAATATTTCCCTAAAGCGCGGGCAAACCGCATTGCTCGAAAATGCCACGGCAACCATCAATCCGAAACCAAAAGTCGGCTTGGTGGGGAAGAATGGTTGCGGTAAGTCGTCTCTTTTTGCCCTATTAAAAAAAGAATTAACGCCAGAGGGCGGCGAAGTCACTTATCCATCCAACTGGCGGCTTTCCTCATTGAGCAAGGCTATGAATATGTGTTTAGCGTCATTGGCAGATTTGATGCTTGGGTAAAAGCTGGTTTGCCGATAGAAACGGCTTATTAATATTTTTTCTCTTAAGTAAAGAAAGAGTTTGCTGAAATAAAATCAATCTTATAAACAAAAAGTGTGGTGAAGTCGATCTGACCCCAAAAAGTTAGATCAAAACTGATAGAAATTTTTACCACACTTCTCAATTAGTTTTCTTGTTTTTTCACTTCATCCCACAACAAATCTAATTCAATCAGTGGCATATCATTAACTTGCTTACCTTGTTGTTGAACCGCTTGTTCTACTGCTCGAAAACGACGTTCAAATTTTAAATTCGCTTTCCGTAATGCATCTTCAGGATCACATTTTAAGTGGCGAGCAAGATTGACGGTTGCGAACAATAAATCGCCGATTTCCTCCTCCACTTTATTTTGTTCAATCGAAGTGCGGTTAATTTCAGCTTGAACTTCTTCTAATTCTTCCCGCACTTTGTCAAATACGGGTGAAATTTCTTCCCAATCAAACCCTACTTTTGAACAACGTTTTTGTAATTTTGCTGCTCGCATAAGAGAAGGCAAGGCACGAGGTACATTATCTAAAATAGAGGTTTCTGCACTTTTACCTTGTTTTTCTTTGGCTTTCATTTCGTTCCAACGGGAAAGGGCTTCTGTTTCGTCCCCCGCTTTTGCATCGCCAAACACGTGAGGATGACGGCGCACAATTTTTTCAGCGACATCTTGCAATACATCGTCAAAAGTAAAGTATTTATCTTCTGTAGCAAGCTGGCTGAAGAAAACGACTTGTAACAATAAATCCCCTAATTCTTCGCGTAAATTTGGTATGTCTTTTTTCTCAATCGCTTCAATTACTTCGTAAGTTTCTTCCGTTAAGCAAGGAATCATAGATTCATAATTTTGTTTTAAATCCCAAGGGCATCCGCCATTTGGATTACGAAGTTGGGCAATGAGTTGGATAAAATCTTGAATGGAGTAGCGCATAATTTTATTTCCTTTGATGGAATGTTTTGGATAGTATAACGAACAAGAAAAATGGTGCAAATACCGTCGCTTTTTAGGCGCATTTTCTTTATACTTTGCGCATTGAAATACTATTGATAAAGCTGTGAAAAATGGAAAAAATTATTATCGACCACGATCGTTTTCTTCGCACGATTTCGCGTATTTCTCACGAAATTATTGAAAAACATCAAACGTTAGATGATCTCGTGATTGTTGGGATTAAACGTCGTGGCGCGGAAATTGCCGAATTATTACAACGTCGAGTTGAAGAGTTAAGTGGTATAAATTTACCTTCAATGGAACTGGATATCACCTTTTATCGCGATGATTTAACCTTGGTTGATCAGGAAGATAAAATGCCAGTTTATAGTGGTTCATCACAATATTTGAATATTCAAGATAAAACCGTCATTTTGGTTGATGATGTGTTGTTTACTGGTCGAACCATTCGAGCGGCAATGGATGCACTCACCGATTTTGGACGAGCGGCAAAAATTGAATTAGTTATTTTTGTTGATCGTGGCCATCGTGAATTACCAATTCGCGCTGATTACGTAGGTAAAAATGTGCCAACAAGCCGTGATGAACTTGTACAAGTTCGCACTGAAAAACAAGATGGCTGTTACGAAGTTGCTATCTTAGGGAAATAAATCTTATCTATTGTGAACCTTCAATAGAATTGTTACTCTAACGAACGTTATAGACTCTTTTTTGATGAGATGAAAATGAAAAAATTTATTCTAAAATCTTTTTTATGGGCTACTTTAGGTTGTGTTGCTTTTACTTCTATGGCTCAAGCAGGTGAACGCGTTGTCGCAACAGTAGATGGTATTCCTATTTTAGAAAGCCAAGTTCGTGCAAATATGGGTAAAAAAGGCGATCGCCAAAGTGCACTTGATAAAATTATTGATGATCTTTTAGTACAAAAAGCGATTCAAGAATCTGGTGTGAAAATTGATCCGCGCGAAATCGATCGTGTTGTGGAAGATACTGCGGCAAGAAATGGTTTAACTTATGGTCAATTTTTGGATGCGTTAGATTATCAAGGCATTTCATTAAATACATTTCGTCAACAAATTGCCAATCAAATGATGATGGGTGCGGTGCGTAATAAGGCGATCAATGAAAGTGTTGCAGTGACACGTGAAGAAGTGGTTGCGCTAGGCCAAAAAATGTTGGATGAGGCAAAATCACAAGGTACAGCGCAAAAAGTAACGGGTAAAGAATACGAAGTACGCCATATTTTGTTAAAACTTAACCCGATGTTAAATGATGCACAAGCCAAAGCAGAGTTAACAAGAATTCGCTCTGATATTATTGCGGGTAAAATGACTTTTGCAGAGGCGGCTTTAAAATATTCTAAAGACTATTTATCTGGGGCAAATGGCGGTAGTTTAGGTTATGCGTTCCCAGAAAGTTACGCACCGCAATTTGCACAGACCATTGCACAAAGTAAACAAGGTGTAATTTCTGTGCCATTTAAAACCGAGTTCGGTTGGCATATTTTGGAAGTAACAGGCACTCGCGATGGTGACCGTACGGCGGATGCTTATACGCAAAAAGCCTATGAACATTTGGTGAACAGTCAGTTACAAGACGCAAATAAAGATTGGGTAAAAGCATTACGTAAAACTGCGGATATTCAATATTTTAATAAATGATTTAATGTTTAAAAGAAAGGGGCTTAATTGCCCCTTTTGTTGTTTTTTATTTTCTCTTTCTTATTTCTTATGAAGAAATTTTTAATTGCGATTTTACTTTTAATTTTGATTTTAGCGGGCGCGGCCAGTTTTGGTTATTACAAAATTACTGAATTTGTAAAAACTCCGGTAAATGTGCAGGCAGATCAACTTTTAATGATTGAACGTGGCACAACAGGTTCAAAATTAGCCGCACTTTTTGAGCAAGAAAAGTTAATTGATGATGGGAAATTATTACCTTATTTGCTGAAGTTGAAACCAGAGCTAAATAAAATAAAAGCAGGGACTTATTCTCTTGAGAATGTTAAAACTGTGAAAGATTTACTGGATTTGCTTAATTCAGGTAAGGAAGTGCAGTTTAATGTAAAATGGATTGAAGGAAAAACCTTCAAGGATTGGCGAAAAGATCTCGAAAATGCACCGCACTTGGTGCAAACCTTGAAAGATAAGAGTAACGAGGAAATTTTCACATTACTTGATTTGCCAGATGTTGGTATAAATCTTGAACTAAAAAATGTGGAAGGTTGGCTTTATCCTGATACTTATAATTATACGCCTAAATCGACAGACTTGGAGCTACTGAAGCGAGCGGCTGAGCGAATGAAAAAGGCGTTAAATAAGGCTTGGAACGAGCGTGACGAGGATTTACCTTTAGCGAATCCTTATGAAATGTTGATTCTTGCTTCTATCGTAGAAAAAGAAACGGGCGTGGCTACGGAGCGAGCAAAAGTGGCATCTGTATTTCTCAACCGCTTAAAAGCAAAAATGAAATTACAAACGGATCCAACGGTAATTTATGGTATGGGTGAGAATTACAGCGGTAATATTCGTAAAAAAGATTTAGAAACCCCAACGCCTTATAATACTTATGTGATTGATGGATTGCCACCAACGCCAATTGCTATGCCAAGCGAAAGTTCGTTACAGGCTGTTGCGCATCCAGAAAAAACAGATTTTTATTATTTTGTAGCAGATGGTTCTGGTGGGCATAAATTTACCCGAAATTTGAATGAACATAATAAAGCGGTACAAGAATATTTACGTTGGTATCGCAGCCAGAAAAATGCCAAATAAAAGTGCGGAAGAAAATATGAAAGGAAAATTTATTGTCATTGAAGGCTTGGAAGGCGCGGGGAAAAGTTCCGCTCATCAGTCTGTTGTACAAGTCTTGTATGAACTTGGTATTCAAGATGCCGTGTTTACACGCGAACCTGGTGGAACGCCACTGGCTGAGAAATTACGCGATCTCATCAAACATGAAACCGAAGAACCCGTGACAGATAAAGCAGAGTTATTAATGCTTTATGCGGCTCGTATTCAGTTGGTGGAAAATGTGATTAAACCTGCCTTAATGCAAGGGAAATGGGTGGTGGGCGATCGTCACGATATGTCATCTCAGGCATATCAAGGGGGTGGACGTCAATTAGATCCGCATTTTATGCTCACCTTGAAAGAAACCATATTAGGCAATTTTGAGCCAGATCTCACGATTTATTTGGATATAGATCCGTGCGTTGGTTTAGCGCGAGCTCGTGGACGTGGCGAGTTAGACCGTATTGAGCAAATGGATTTAGATTTTTTTCACCGTACTCGAGCACGCTATTTAGCGTTAGTAAAAGATAATCCAAAAGCAGTCGTAATTAATGCAGAGCAGAGTATTGAACTTGTTCAAGCTGATATCGAAAGCGCGGTAAAAAATTGGTGGAAATCAAACGAAAAATGACCGCTCTTTACCCTTGGCTAATGCCAATTTATCATCAAATTGCTCAAACCTTTGACGAAGGTTTGGGGCATCATGCTGTGCTGATTAAAGCTGATTCTGGTTTAGGTGTAGAAAGTTTATTTAATGCACTTGCACAGAAAATAATGTGTGTGGCTCAAGGCGATAAACCTTGTGGCCAATGCCATTCTTGTCATTTAATGCAAGTCCATAGTCATCCAGATTATCATGAATTAAGCCCTATTGACGGCAAGGATATTGGCGTCGATCAAGTACGCGACATTAATGAAATTGTTGCGCAGCACGCACAACAAAACGGCAATAAAGTGGTGTATGTGCAAGGAGCGGAATGTTTAACGGAAGCAGCTGCCAATGCGTTATTGAAAACATTGGAAGAGCCTCGTCCAAATACTTATTTTTTACTTCAAACAGATAGTTCGTCAAGTTTGTTGGCAACCATTTACAGTCGATGTCAAGTGTGGAATCTGTCTGTGCCTAATGAACAAATGGCTCTTGATTGGTTGAAATCAGAAAGTGCGGCTGAAAATCAGGAAATTTTGACCGCACTTGCGATGAATCTTGGGCGTCCGCTTTTTGCCTTAGAAACTTTACAACAAGGGCTGATTGAACAGCGCAAAAACTTCTTACGTCAATTTTGGGTGTTCTATCGCCGACGTTCGCCATTGGAATTGCTTCCGTTGTTTGATAAAGAACGTTATGTTCAGCAAGTTGATTGGATTTTGGCTTTTCTTTCCGATTGTTTAAAACATAAACTTGAAATTGATAGTCATCGACAAGTGGCTGATCTTGGGCGTGGTATCGAACAATTCAGCGATGAGCAAACCGCTCTTGGTTTATTACAAGCCATTAAAATTATGCAAAAAGTGCGGTCAGATTTACTTACAATTAATGGTGTGAATGTTGAATTAATGCTATTAGATGGCTTGACGCGATTAGTTACAGAAGTATTTGAAACGCAATAAATTAAAGATATATCGTCTATGGCGTTCAAGCCTTAGGCATAAGGAAAAATAATTATGTTCATTGTTGACTCCCACTGCCATTTAGATGCTTTGGATTATGAAAATTTACATAAAAATATCGCGGATGTGGTGGAAAAAGCGCGAGCGCGTGATGTGAAACATTTGCTCGCGATTGGTGTAACCTTAAGCCGTTTTGAGCAGGCTTATGACTCTTTACGTGAATTTAATAATGTCTCACTTGCTTGTGGTGTTCATCCCCTTGATTTTGAAGAGGAACCTTATGACGCAGAACGCTTATTACGTTTAGCGCAAGATCCAAAAGTGATTGCGATTGGCGAAATTGGCTTAGATTATTATTACAGCGCGGACAATAAAGCGGAACAACAAGCGGTGTTTGGTAGCCAAATCGATATTGCAAATCAGTTAGATAAGCCTGTAATCATTCATACACGTTCTGCGGGCGATGACACCATTGCAATGTTACGCCAACACCATGCTGAAAAATGCGGTGGCGTTATTCATTGTTTTACGGAAACCATGGAATTTGCGAAAAAAGCGTTGGATTTAGGTTTTTACATTTCTTGTTCTGGCATTGTAACCTTTAAAAATGCCGAAGCGATTCGTGAGGTTATTCGTTATGTGCCAACGGATCGCTTATTGGTGGAAACAGATTCGCCTTATCTTGCGCCAGTGCCTTATCGAGGAAAAGAAAACCAACCGGCTTATACGAGAGAAGTATGTGAATATGTAGCAACCTTAAAGGGTGTTTCGGCTGAGGCGTTTGCTAGAATCACCACGCAAAATTTCGAGCGTTTATTTAAAATTCGTGTAGAATAAATGCACAGTTCTGACAAGGGAAAAGTATGCGAAAGTTTTTTAAATATTTCTTATTTATTGTTGTTTTTTTATTCCACGGTTTTATGTTTTCTGTGGTCAATTATGTATTTCCTCATTACGATGTGACGCGTGTTACTGGCGTAGAAGTTAAACGTGTTGATAAAGATGGCCCAATCACAAAATCGAATCCAGCTGATGGCCCAACACGTGATGTGTATTACATCAATACGCAAAATGATGATGGCAAAATTATGGTGTATCGCAATGAAGATACACGTTGGGGTTTCCCGTTCTACTTCAAATTTGGATCAGCCAATTTACAGGCTGAAGCGCAGGCTTTGGGTAATGACAACAAACTTGTGCAAATTAAATACTATGGTTGGCGTATTACGATGATGGATGAATATCGTAATGCAACCTCAATTAAAGAAATTACGGCTGATGACACGCCAAGTCATCCAATCGTTTCTTGGATTTTCTATGTATTCCTGTTAGCTACTTTATTCTTGTCTATTCAATTTGTTCGCGGCTGGTTTGACAGCGAAGAGTAATATCCTGAACGGCCGCAAAGTGCGGTCGTTTTCTTTCATATTTTTGAGTAATGATTATGGAATTATTTCATACTATTTTGGCGATTATTGCCTTAATTCTAATTAGTGCGGTTGTTTCTTCTGCAGAAATTTCACTGGCGGGTTCGCGTAAATTGAAACTACAAACCCTTGCGAATGAAGGGGATGTGCGCGCGCTTCAAGTGCTTAAATTACAAGAGCATCCCGGTCGTTTTATTACCGTGGTTCAAATCGGGTTGAATATGGTGGCGATTCTTGGCGGGGGAATTGGTGAAAGTGCACTAAGCCCTTATATCGCGGAAATTTTAAGTCGTTCTTTTGTGGGAGATTGGATTGAACCAACTGCTTCTACAATCGCATTTGTATTGGTTACTTGTTTCTTTATCTTATTTGCTGATCTTATTCCAAAACGTATTGCCATTACTTATCCTGAAATGGTGGCACTGCGCGTTGTCGGCATTATGAATTTCAGTATGTTTGTGTTTAAGCCGCTTGTGTGTTTTTTTGATACGCTTGCTAATGTATTTTTCCGCTTATTTCGTATTTCTACTGTGCGTGAAGATGGCATGACGTCTGAAGATATTTTCGCTGTAGTAGAAGCAGGCGCAGAAGCAGGTGTTTTAAAAACTCAAGAGCATTATCTCATTGAAAACATTTTCGATATGCAATCACGTACAGTGACTTCCACCATGACTACGCGTGAAAATATCGTGTATTTAGACCGCACTTTTTCTCGCCAAGAAGTCATGGATACGCTTTCTCGTGATTCTCATTCTAAAATTGTGATTTGTGACAATAGCCTCGACAAAATTTTAGGTTATGTAGAATCCCATACGTTGCTAACCATGTATTTGCAGAATGAAAATGTGGTGCTCACAGATCCTAAACTACTCCGTAAAGCATTATTTGTGCCTGATACGCTTTCTCTTTACGAGGTGTTGGAATTGTTTAAATCTACCGGCGAAGATTTTGCGATTATTGTAAATGAATATGCCCTTGTCGTGGGTATTGTTACGCTAAATGATGTAATGAGTATTGTCATGGGGGAATTGGTTTCTAACGAAGAAGAATATATTGTGAGTCGTGATGAAAATTCGTGGCTTATTGATGGCGCAACGCCATTAGAAGATGTGACACGAGTGTTAGATATTGAATCTTTCCCAGATGAAGAAAATTACGAAACCATCAGTGGCTTTATGATGTATATGTTACGTAAAATCCCGAAAAAAACCGATTCTGTGATTTACGGAAAATACAAGTTTGAAGTGATTGATACAGAAAACTTTAAAATCGATCAGATTTTGGTGTCTTTAGTAAAAGAGGCGGAATAATTACCGCCCTTTCTTTAATCCCCTTCAGCCAGTATAATGGCGGCGTTTTATTAACTTTAATCAGGTATGACTATGTTTAAAAAAATCTCTGTTTTATTTTTTACGTTAATGTTGGCAGGTTGTTCTTCTTGGTCATCAGTTACCAACTATATTCCATTTATGGGGAACGATAAAAAAGTGATTGATTTAGATAAAGATAAAATCGATCAGAAATCCTATGCAGCAGCTTATGAAGCGACTGTGGCGACATATAAAGGTCGCGTGAATGAAAATTTCTTTGTAGATAATTTTGCAAGTGGTGCGAATGACTGGTATTTAGGCCGTATTTTAGTTCCTGTGAAACAAATTCAGGATAAACTTTATACAGGCGGCCATGATTCTGATGTATATGCTTATTATAGCGGCGTGTTACATGCGGAAGCATTGCAAGCGAACCTTAAACGTTTGAGTGCAAATTGTTGGGGAAAAGTGGATTCGCAAAGCATGACTCAAGGTATTTATGATGCGATGCGTGATTTGCAAAAAGGCAAAGAGCGCGGTGAAAATGATGAATATATTGCGCAAGGTAGTGAAGCATTGCTGAAAGCCTGTACATCTAAATAATTGTTTTTCAACAAGCTGCTGGTCGATTTATTTCACCAGCAGCTTTATTTTTTAAATTATTAAGGAGCAAGAATGTTAGAACTTTCGGAAAGCAACATTCATTTAAATGCTAACGCAGCTGATAAACAACAAGCGATTGAAATGGCAGCGTCCGCATTAGTTCAAGCAGACAATGTGGAAAATGGTTACTTACAAGGAATGCTAGCCCGCGAGTTGCAAACCTCAACCTTTTTAGGCAATGGCATCGCTATTCCTCATGGCACCTTGGATACTCGTTTGATGGTAAAGAAAACGGGTGTGCAAGTGTTTCAGTTTCCTCAAGGCATAGAATGGGGCGAAGGAAATATTGCTTATGTCGTGATTGGCATTGCGGCGCGATCTGATGAGCATTTGTCCTTATTACGTCAACTTACTCACGTTTTGAGTGATGAAGATACCGCAGCGAAGTTAGCAAAAATAACCGATGTTGCTGAATTTCGTGCGATTTTAATGGGTGAAACTATCGAACCGTTTGAAATTCCTGCTGCTAATATCAGTTTAGATGTAGATACTCAAAGTTTATTAACTTTAGTTGCGATCAATGCGGGGCAATTACAGGTGCAAAGCGCGGTAGAAAATCGCTTTATTTCTGAAGTGATAAATAATGCGGCATTACCACTTGGCAAAGGGTTATGGGTAACGGATTCTGTCGTAGGAAACATGAAAAATGCCTTAGCATTCAGCCGTGCCAAAACGATTTTTAGCCACAATGGAAAAGCTGTAAAAGGCGTGATAACCGTTTCAGCTGTCAGTGATCAAATTAATCCAATTTTAGCGCGTTTATTAGATGATGATATTCAAACAACCTTGCTCAATGGTAACTCAACAGAAATTTTGACCGCACTTTTTGGTTCATCGAGTGATGTTGAAACTCAATCTGTAGAAGGTGCCGTTGTGGGAACTTTTACGATTCGTAATGAACATGGTTTACATGCGCGTCCAAGTGCAAATTTGGTTAATGAAGTGAAAAAATTCACTTCGAAAATTACCGTGCAAAATCTTACTCGTGAAAGTGAAGTCGTCAGTGCAAAAAGTTTGATGAAGATTGTTGCACTTGGTGTAACGCAAGGTCATCGTTTACGTTTTGTGGCGGAAGGGGAAGATGCAAAACAAGCTATTGAAGCATTGGGCAAAGCGATTGCCGATGGCTTGGGCGAGAATGTTTCTGCAGTGCCTCCATCTGAACCAGATACAATTGAGATTATGGGGGAGCAAATTCACGCACCAGCGGTAAGCGAAGATAATAACTTGCCAGCAAATGCTATTGAGGCAGTGTTTGTGATTAAGAACGAACACGGTTTGCACGCTCGCCCAAGTGCAGTATTGGTAAACGAAGTGAAAAAATATAATGCCTCTGTGGCGGTTCAAAATCTTGATCGTAATTCTCAATTAGTGAGCGCTAAAAGTTTGATGAAAATTGTGGCATTAGGTGTAGTAAAAGGGACTCGTTTACGTTTCGTTGCGACGGGCGATGAAGCACAACAAGCTATTGACGGAATCGGTGCGGTGATTGAATCGGGTTTAGGTGAATAGTATGGCAAGCGTCGTAACAATTACTTTAAATGCCGCCTATGATTTAGTCGGGCGTTTAAATCGTCTCCAACTTGGCGAAGTAAATACCGTAGAAACCCTTGGTTTATTTCCTGCAGGAAAAGGCATTAATGTCGCAAAAGTGCTAAAAGATTTAGGCGTTGATGTTGCAGTAGGCGGTTTCTTGGGCAAGGATAATTCAGCTGATTTCGAGCAAATGTTTAATAAGCACGGTTTGGAAGATAAATTCCACCGTGTTGATGGCAAAACGCGTATCAATGTAAAAATTACCGAAACTGAAGCCGATGTTACAGATTTAAATTTCTTAGGATATCAAATAAGCCCACAAGTTTGGCAACAATTTGTGACGGATTCTTTAGCTTATTGTTTAAATTATGACATTGTCGCTGTTTGTGGCAGTTTACCTCGAGGTGTATCTCCTGAATTGTTTGCTGATTGGTTGAGTCAGCTTCACCAAGCTGGCGTAAAAGTTGTGCTTGATAGTAGCAATGCTGCGCTCACCGCTGGATTAAAAGCGAAACCTTGGCTAGTAAAACCCAATCATCGAGAACTTGAGGCTTGGGTTGGTCATTCATTAAATCGTCTTGAAGAAATTATTGCGGCAGCACGGCAACTCAAAGCAGAAGGCATTGAAAACGTAATTATTTCAATGGGCGCAAAAGGTTCTTTATGGATTAATAATGAAGGTGTGCTCAAAGCCGAACCACCAAAATGTGAAAATGTAGTGAGTACCGTTGGAGCAGGGGATTCCATGGTAGCAGGCTTAATCTATGGTTTTGAAAAAGGTTTATCGAAAGCTGAAACCTTAGCTTTTGCTACGGCAGTGTCCGCTTTTGCAGTGTCTCAAAGTAATGTTGGTGTGAGTGATTTGAGTTTACTTGACCCCATTTTAGAAAAAGTACAAATAACGATGATTGAAGGATAGTATGAAGTTATTTTTAACCCAATCAGCTAATGTAGGCGATGCGAAAGCCTATTTATTACATGAAGTTTTTCGAGCAGCTGCACAAAAAGCGAATGTCTCTATTGTAGAAACAACAGCCGAAGCAGATCTTGTTCTCGTATTTGGTTCTGTCTTACCAAATAACCCTGATTTAGTTGGTAAAAAAGTCTTTATTATTGGCGAAGCTATCGCCATGATTTCACCTGAAGTCACGCTGGCAAATGCCTTAGCCAATGGAGCAGATTATGTTGCTCCGAAAAGTGCGGTGAGTTTTACAGGTGTTTCTGGTGTAAAAAATATTGTTGCGGTAACTGCTTGTCCGACAGGCGTTGCGCATACGTTTATGTCAGCCGAAGCGATTGAAGCCTATGCGAAAAAGCAAGGTTGGAATATAAAAGTTGAAACCCGAGGTCAAGTTGGGGTTGGCAATGAAATTACTGCAGAAGAAGTCGCGGCGGCTGATTTGGTATTTGTTGCAGCAGATATTGATGTGCCTTTAGATAAATTTAAAGGTAAGCCAATGTACCGTACTTCAACAGGATTAGCCCTGAAGAAAACCGAGCAAGAATTTGATAAAGCATTTAAAGAAGCCAAAGTTTTTGATGGTGGAAATAATGCAGGAGCGAAAGAAGAAAGCCGTGAGAAAAAAGGTGTGTACAAACACTTGATGACTGGTGTTTCTCATATGTTACCGTTAGTAGTTGTGGGTGGATTATTGATCGCGATTTCCTTTATGTTCAGTTTCAATGTAATTGAAAACACAGGGATTTTGCAAGATCTTCCAAATATGTTGATGAATATCGGTAGTGGTGTGGCGTTCAAGTTAATGATTGCTGTGTTTGCCGGTTACGTTGCATTTTCTATCGCTGATCGTCCAGGGCTTGCAGTTGGTTTGATTGCGGGGATGCTGGCAAGTGAAGCGGGCGCAGGGATTCTTGGCGGTATTATTGCGGGTTTCTTAGCGGGCTATGTGGTGAAAGGGCTGAATGTGATTATTCGATTGCCAGCAAGCCTGACTTCATTAAAACCGATTTTAATTTTACCGCTCTTGGGTTCGATGATTGTTGGCTTGACGATGATTTATCTCATCAATCCACCAGTGGCTGAAATTATGAAAGAGCTAAGTACTTGGCTTACTTCAATGGGCGAAGTGAATGCGATTGTGTTAGGTGCAATTATCGGCGCTATGATGTGTATCGATATGGGCGGGCCGGTAAATAAAGCAGCATACACCTTTTCGGTTGGATTGATTGCTTCCCAAGTTTATACGCCAATGGCTGCAGCAATGGCCGCGGGGATGGTTCCTCCAATTGGTATGACAGTTGCAACTTGGATTGCTCGCAATAAATTCACAGTTAGCCAACGCGATGCGGGGAAAGCATCATTTGTCCTTGGTTTATGCTTTATTTCTGAAGGTGCATTACCATTTGTGGCAGCAGATCCAATTCGAGTCATTATTAGCTCTGTGATTGGTGGTGCGGTGGCTGGTGCGATTTCAATGGGATTAAATATTACCTTACAAGCTCCGCACGGCGGATTATTTGTTATTCCATTTGTATCTGAGCCATTGAAATATTTTGGTGCAATTGCGATTGGTGCTTTATCAACAGGCGTAGTTTACGCCGTCATTAAATCGAAAAACAATGCGGAATAATACCGCACTTTGAATGTAAAAAAGCCGATTCATTTGAATCGGCTTTTATTTTGGAATAGATTTATTTTTCACGATCGTCGATCGTTTGTAGCAAATAATTTCCCTCTGCATCAGCAAGACTGCGGAAACCTACATTCGTGATTTTGTAGGGATACTTTGTTCGATAAGTAAAGTTTTCGTGATGATGTCCGTGGAATACTTGCTTAACCCCCATCTTCATTGCCAAATCATTGATTACTTGGAAACCCATCGGATGTGGTTTAGGTGCTTCATGACAAATCAATACATCCGCTTGTTGATTTTCTAAGATTTCAATATCGGATGGAAAAATTGACGTGCGATGACGCAAAGGCACACCGCCTCGCCAGATTTTCTCCTGTGGGCTATATTGACAATAATGAATAGGATCAAAAAACATGGGGCGATTGGGCGGCATCCAAATTTGCCCGCGGAACACACCGCCTAACCCAGCAATGCGAGTACCTTGAATATCAACTACGCGATTGTGTAAATTTCGTGATTGCCATTCAGAGCCCCAAATCGCATCAAAAGCACTAATTGTTTTGCTATCATGATTTCCATGAATAAACCAAATATCACAATGTTGTGCGAGTTTATCCAACTCATCTGTTGTGATGAGCTGTAAATCGCCTAAAATTATGAGTGCGACATTTTCCTGTTCTCTCACAAAAGGGTAAATATGATCGTAGCTTCCGTGTGGATCACCGGCAAATAAGATCATTGATGTTTTCCTTTTATAACAAATGGACTATTTTGCAATTCACTGATTTCTTCTTCATTTAACACTTTCTCAATGACTGCTTTAACTTGGTTATAACGGTCAAGATAACTTGGCGATTCAATCTCTATATAAGGAACTTTATATTTATCTAACAGTTTTTTGAGTAGTTGTTGAAATTGTTGGCGTTGTTTTTGTGAGCCTAAGCTGCGTAAGCCATCATCCACCCATTCAGTATTATTTTTCAGCAAAATAGTGACATCGAAGGGATATTCTTTAATCATTGAGTCTAAAAATGGGTGAGCTTTTCCTTCATATTGAATGCAGAAAGCTTGCGTGGTGATGAAATCCGTATCAATAAATGCAATTTTATGTGCATGGCGCACGGCATAATCAATATATCGTTGATGACCAAGAGCCATTTGCGGATAATCAGAATATTGCATAGCTTGCTCATTACCACCGAGTTTTTCAAATACAAATTCACGTCCGTATTCCCATGCAGAGGTGGTATTAAATACGGCGGCTAACTTATTAACGAGCACGCTTTTACCGCTACTTTCTCCACCTAAAATTGCCACCGTTTTGGCAAAGAAAGGACGAACTTCTTTCGGAATAAATTTCCAATATTGGAATGGTGTCGTACGAATTTTAGTTGCGGACACATTAAAGAAAGTGCGGTCAGGATCGACTAACGAAACTTCTAAACCTAAGTATTTCTCGTAAGGCGCTTTATCTTGAGGTTCGCTACTAAATACGATTGAAGGTTCAAAATGCTTTTCATTAAATAACGTTTTAACTGCTTCACTCCAAGATTGCCAGCCATTTGGATAACTTGGAATACCGTCTTCAACCAAATGATGAATAAAAATCTGATTTTTTTGATATTTGAAAATTTGCTGCATCCAACGCAAACGATCCTGCACGGTTGGCATACGTTTCATTTTACTATCGTAAAATAATTTCAAATCGCGCTCCGTATCACTACACACGATAACGTGCAGTTCATCTACTTTACTGAACGCTTCATAAATCATATTTATATGACCTGTGTGTACGGGATAAAATTTCCCGAAAATGACACCGACTTTTTTCTCTTTTGCTTTTGACATAATCCGTTCTTGATAGCGTAAGAATTGAGTGCGTTTATTGTAGGCTAAATGAAAATATTTTTCACGTTCTGATTTAGTGCCTAGGTATTTTGCGCTATACTTAGTGCGCATTCTCAGGGCAGGGTGAAATTCCCTACCGGTGGTAAAGCCCACGAGCGTTTAAAAGTGCGGTCAATTTTTGGCAAATTTTCCCTGCTAAATTGTCCTGTTCTTCACTTTTAAAGTCAGCAGATTTGGTGAAATTCCAAAGCCGACAGTAAAGTCTGGATGAAAGAGAATAAAAGGAGTTGGCTTCCCAAATCGTTCATTTTATTTGCATTTCTCAGCCCTGATTCTGGTATTTAATTGAAATCTCAAATTAGGAAATTACTATGAATCAGTCAATTTTATCCCCATTCGGCAATACCGCTGAAGAACGCGTACTTAACGCAATTAATGCTTTCAAAGATGGAAATGGTGTATTAGTTTTAGATGATGAAGATCGTGAAAATGAAGGTGATTTAATTTTCCCGGCAGAAACAATCACACCAGAACAAATGGCAAAATTAATTCGTTATGGAAGTGGTATAGTTTGTTTATGCATTACCGATGGACGTTGCCAACAACTCGATTTGCCACCAATGGTAGAACACAATAATAGCGTAAACAAAACGGCTTTTACGGTTACGATTGAGGCTGCAAAAGGTGTTTCTACAGGCGTATCTGCCGCAGACCGAGTAACCACTATTCAAACGGCGATTGCGGATAATGCTGTTCCGACAGATTTACATCGTCCGGGCCATGTATTTCCACTTCGTGCAGCAAATGGCGGTGTCCTTACCCGTCGCGGACATACTGAAGCTTCCGTTGATTTAGCACGTCTGGCAGGATTTAAAGAAGCAGGCGTTATTTGTGAAATCACGAATGACGACGGCACAATGGCTCGCGCCCCTGAGATTGTAGAATTTGCGAAAAAATTTGGTTATTCTGTGCTAACCATTGAAGATTTGGTTGAATATCGTTTAACTCATAATATTTAGCATGAAGAAGTGCGGTGAAAATTTCTATGATTTTTAACCGCACTGTTTATATTATACAGCTTCATCTTTTTATTTATTTTGGTAACTTTTATGCAGAGCACAGAACAACACAATTATGTCATTAGTTTAACTACTGAACAAAAACGCCGAAAACATATTACAGAAGAATTCTGTAAGCAGAATATTCCTTTTGAATTTTTTGATGCTATCACGCCTGACCTTATTGAAGAAACCGCTAAAAAATTTAATATTACATTAGATCGCTCTCCTAAAGCCAAGTTGTCGGATGGGGAAATTGGTTGTGCATTAAGTCATATTGTCTTGTGGAATTTAACCTTAGAGAACAATTTAAACTATATCAATATTTTTGAAGATGACATTCATCTAGGGGAAAATGCCAAAGAATTATTAGAAATTGATTATATTTCTGATGATATTCATGTTTTAAAATTAGAAGCAAATGGCAAAATGTTCTTTAAAAAACCACAAACTGTAAAATGTGATAGAAATATTTATCCTATTACGGTAAAGCAATCTGGAACTGCTGGATATACTGTTACAGCGAAAGGGGCTAAATATTTACTTGAATTAGTAAAAAATAAACCGCTTGATGTAGCTGTTGATTCTCTTGTTTTTGAGGATTTTTTACATTTCAAAAATTATAAAATAGTACAACTTTCACCTGGTATTTGTGTTCAAGATTTTGTTTTGAATCCAAGCAATCCTTTTGAAAGTAGCTTAAAAGAGGGGCGAGATAGAGTGCATGGAAGTCAACATAAGTCTTCTGTTTTAGAAAAAATAAAAAATGAATTTGGACGAGTAAAAATAAAAATGTTCGGAAAACAAGTTCCATTTAAATAACAAAAGAGCAGTTAAAAATCCCATTGAATTTTAACTGCTCTTTTTGTTTATTTTATTTCTGGTAAATTTACTGCACCTTCATAGCCTAATTGTCGCCATGCTTCATAAACCGTTACTGCGACAGAATTAGACAAGTTCATACTGCGACTATTGGCTGTCATTGGAATGCGGATTTTTTGTTCCATCGGCATTTCATTTAAAATTGACATCGGAATGCCGCGAGTTTCGGGGCCAAACATTAAATAATCACCAAGTTCAAACTTTACCTGACTATGTGCTGGACTGCCTTTTGTTGTGAGTGCAAAGAGACGTTTAGGTTTTTCGCTTTCTAAAAAGGCTTCAAAAGTCTTGTGACGTTTGATTTCTGCAAATTCGTGATAATCCAAACCTGAGCGGCGTAAGCGTTTATCATCCCAGGTGAAACCTAGCGGCTCAATTAAGTGCAAGCGAAATCCTGTATTGGCACAAAGGCGAATAATGTTACCGGTATTTTGTGGGATCTCTGGTTCATATAAAACGATATCTAACATAATTTTTTCTCTAATTCTGATATAAACGATAACTCACCATTCCCGTTGTTTTTTCTTTCAATAACGTCCAGTTTTCAGGAGTGATGAGCGGTTTATCTTTCTCTGTTTCTACGTAAATTAACGCATTGGGTTTTAGCCAATTATTTTCACAAAGCAAGTTAATTGCTTGTTCTGCCAAATTAAAATGAAAGGGTGGATCTAAAAACACGACATCAAAGTGCGGTTGATTTTGTGGCTGTTTTAGAAAATCCAAACTACTTTGATTAACCACTTCAGCCTGTTCTGATGAGCATTTGAGTGTTTGTAAATTCTTTTTTAATTGATTGGCGACGGTTTTATCTAATTCTAAAAAAGTCACTTTTTTCGCTTGGCGAGAAAGTGCTTCAAAACCTAATGAACCACTCCCCGCAAAGCCATCTAAACATTCAGACTGATGGATATAAGGCATTAACCAATTAAAAAGCGTTTCTTTCACTCTATCGCCAGTTGGGCGTAAGCCTTCTGAATTTAATACTGGAAGTTTTCGACCTCGCCATAGACCTGCAATAATGCGAACCTCGCCCTTTGCATTTGGCGTTTGTATTTTTTTCATAAAGATTCGATTTTTATTGAAAATTGTGCTTAGTTTAGACGATTTTTTGCTAGAATAAACGACATTTTTATCGGATTACAGTTAAGAGAGCATTTTATGGCTGAAGAAAATAAAAAAGGCGGATTTTGGGCATCGTTATTTGGGCGTAATAAAAAGCAAGATGAACCTAAAATTGAGCCGATAATAGAAGAAAAGATTAAAGATGTCGAGCCATCTATTGAAAAACTTGAAACTCATGATTTAGTTGAAGAACCGTCTGAATTAGAGGCAGTAGAAAGTGCGGTGGAATCTGAGCCGTTTTTAGTAGAAAGCATTGAAACGAATGAAATAGTTGAAGACGAAAAAATACAGGAAATTTCAACCGCACTTGAGCCAGTCGAAGAAATCATCGAAGCGAAAAATTTAGAAGATGACCTTCCTATTACAGAAACCGTGGTTGAATCTGAAATTGTTGAAGATATTAAAGATGAGCTTCAGCCTGTTGTTGAAATTGAAACTCGCGAAAAGCCAAGTGAAGGGGGCTTTTTTAGTCGTTTAGTGAAGGGATTACTGAAAACTAAACAAAATATTGGCGCAGGTTTTCGTAGTTTTTTCTTAGGAAAAAAAATTGATGATGAGTTGTTTGAAGAATTAGAAGAACAACTGTTGATTGCGGATATTGGCGTGCCGACAACAAGTAAAATCATCAAAAATTTGACTGAGCATGCAAGTCGCAAAGAATTACAAGATGCCGAGCTTTTATATCAACAATTAAAAGTAGAAATGGCGGATATTCTTGAGCCAGTAGCACAGCCATTAAAGATTGATAGCACGAAGAAACCTTATGTGATTTTAATGGTGGGCGTAAATGGCGTGGGGAAAACGACGACAATTGGTAAGCTTGCACGTAAATTTCAGGCTGAAGGAAAATCAGTGATGCTCGCAGCAGGTGATACTTTCCGTGCAGCGGCCGTTGAGCAGCTTCAAGTTTGGGGAGAACGCAATCACATTCCAGTTGTTGCCCAAAGCACCGGCTCTGATTCTGCATCGGTGATTTTTGATGCGATGCAATCAGCGGCTGCACGCAATATTGATATTCTTATTGCGGATACGGCGGGTCGTCTGCAAAATAAAAATAACTTAATGGACGAACTGAAAAAAATTGTTCGTGTTATGAAAAAATATGATGAAACTGCACCACATGAAATTATGCTTATGCTGGATGCTGGAACGGGACAAAATGCCATTAGCCAAGCGAAGTTATTTAATGAAGCTGTAGGTTTAACAGGGATCTCTCTAACTAAATTAGATGGCACGGCAAAAGGTGGCGTGATTTTTGCCATAGCCGATCAGTTTAAGTTGCCTATTCGCTATATCGGTGTAGGCGAGAAAATTGAAGATTTACGTGAGTTTAATGCCAAAGAATTTATTGAGGCATTATTCGTTCATGAAGAAGAATAAAAAGAATAAGGAAAAATTGTGATTAAGTTCTCAAATGTTTCTAAAGCCTATCATGGCGCAACACAGCCTGCGTTACAAGGCTTGAATTTTCATCTTCCTGTGGGAAGTATGACTTACTTAGTTGGGCATTCAGGCGCAGGGAAAAGTACATTACTCAAGCTTATTATGGGAATGGAAAAAGCCAATGCGGGTCAAATTTGGTTTAACGGGCACGATATTACTCGCTTGTCGAAATATGAAATTCCATTTCTGCGTCGCCAAATTGGTATGGTTCACCAAGATTATCGTTTACTAACAGATCGTACTGTGGTGGAAAATGTGGCATTGCCATTGATTATTGCAGGTATGCATCCAAAAGATGCGCATACACGTGCGATGGCATCTTTAGATCGTGTAGGATTGCGTAATAAAGCTCACTATTTGCCACCACAAATTTCTGGAGGGGAGCAGCAACGTGTTGATATTGCGCGTGCTATTGTGCATAAACCTCAGCTCTTACTAGCAGATGAGCCAACGGGTAACCTAGATGATGAACTTTCTTTAGGCATTTTTAATTTGTTTGAAGAATTTAATCGTCTCGGAATGACTGTGTTAATTGCTACTCACGACATTAATTTAATTCAACAAAAACCAAAACCTTGTCTTGTACTTGAACAAGGTTATTTACGTTATTAAGGAATAATCATGAGCCGACCAACGGATGCATCCTTTTTTGTTCAAACAGCCTATACTTTGCGTGCAGTATGGGCGGATTTATGGCAACGTAAATTTGGCACGCTGCTCACGATTTTGGTGATTGCTGTATCTCTGACGATCCCAACCGTGAGCTATTTAATGTGGAAAAATTTACATTTAGCGACCACTCAATTTTATCCTGAAAGTGAATTGACGATTTATCTTCACAAAAATTTAAGTGAAGAAGACGCGAATTTAGTGGTAGAGAAAATCCGTCAACAAGAAGGGGTGGAATCACTGAATTATGTCTCTCGTCAAGAAAGTTTAAAAGAATTCAAAAGTTGGTCTGGCTTTGGTGAAGAATTAGAAATTCTAGATGATAATCCATTACCTGCGGTCGTCATGGTAAAACCTACAAGCGAATTTAATGTTTCAGAAAAACGTGATGAGTTACGTACCAATTTAAATAAAATTAAAGGCGTGCAAGAAGTTCGCTTGGATAACGATTGGATGGAAAAATTAACCGCACTTTCTTGGTTAATCGCCCATGTGGCAATTTTCTGCACTGTATTAATGACGATAGCGGTATTTTTAGTTATTGGTAACAGTATTCGCTCTGATGTGTATAGTAGCCGATCAAGTATTGATGTGATGAAATTGCTTGGTGCAACAGATCAATTTATTCTTCGTCCTTATCTTTATACAGGGATGATTTATGCCGTGTTAGGTGGGTTAGTTGCTGCGATTTTTAGTAGCTTTATTATCAGCTATTTTACTTCTGCAGTGAAATACGTAACGGATATTTTTGCCGTTCAATTCAGTTTGAATGGATTAGGCGTTGGGGAATTTGTATTCTTATTAGTGTGCTGTTTAATTATGGGATATGTTGGTGCGTGGATTGTAGCAAAACGACATATTACGCTATTAGATAACCATCAATAATTTTAATATGCTAAGTGCGGTGATTTTTCTAGGTATTTTTCGATGAGAAAATACGGCGATAAATGACTGCACTTTTTATTTGCTTTGAATAAATCCCTTGCAATTTGTTTAACTTTTGTGTAGTATTTGCAGGCTTTCAATATGAAAGCCGTTTAATGTAATCATTTATTAAACGAGCATGACGATATGTCACGCTAAACAATGTTTCCGATTTGGAGACTATATAACAGGTAACTTGCACCTCCTTTTCTATTTTGAAGTTAGAATTGTGATTGGTGTTAGTTTTTTATTAGCTAAATTTTATTGGAGCTCTGGTCTAATGCAGAACCAAAGAATCCGTATCCGCTTAAAAGCTTTCGATCACCGTTTGATCGATCAATCTACTGCGGAGATCGTAGAAACAGCTAAACGTACTGGTGCACAAGTTCGTGGTCCAATCCCTTTACCAACTCGTAAAGAGCGTTTCACCGTGTTGATTTCTCCACACGTGAACAAAGATGCGCGTGATCAATACGAAATTCGTACACACAAACGTTTAGTAGATATCGTAGAGCCAACAGAAAAAACTGTTGATGCATTAATGCGTTTAGATTTGGCTGCCGGCGTGGACGTGCAGATCAGCCTAGGTTAATTAAGAGGTTATTACAATGATTGGTTTAGTCGGTCGTAAAGTTGGTATGACCCGTATCTTCAATGAAGACGGTGTTTCAGTACCAGTTACCGTTATCGAAATCGAAGCCAACCGCGTAACTCAAGTTAAAACTCTTGAAAACGATGGCTATACTGCAGTTCAAGTTACAACTGGTTCTAAAAAAGCGAATCGTGTAACTAAACCTGAAGCAGGCCATTTCGTGAAAGCAGGTGTTGAAGCTGGTCGCGGTTTATGGGAATTTCGTACTGAAGGTGAAGAATTCACTTTAGGTCAAGAAATCAATGTTGACATCTTTGCAGATGTTAAAAAAGTAGATGTTACTGGTACTTCTAAAGGTAAAGGTTTCCAAGGTGGTGTTAAACGTTGGAACTTCCGTACTCAAGATGCTACACACGGTAACTCTTTATCACATCGTGTACTTGGTTCTATTGGTCAAAACCAAACTCCAGGTCGTGTGTTTAAAGGTAAAAAAATGGCAGGACATTTAGGTGCTGAGCGTGTAACCGTTCAATCACTTGAAGTTGTTCGTGTAGATGCTGAGCGTAAATTGCTATTAGTAAAAGGTTCTGTACCTGGTGCTATCAATGGCGATGTTATCGTTAAGCCAGCAGTTAAAGCATAAGTCTAGGAGATAGAGATGGAATTACAAGTTGTAGGTGCAAACGCACTAACTGTTTCTGAAACTACCTTCGGACGTGAGTTTAACGAAGCGTTGATCCACCAAGTTGTTGTTGCTTATGCAGCAGGTGCGCGTCAAGGTACTCGTGCGCAAAAAACTCGTGCTGAAGTGTCTGGTTCAGGTAAAAAACCTTGGCGTCAAAAAGGTACAGGTCGTGCTCGTGCTGGTGATATCAAATCACCAATCTGGCGTTCTGGTGGTATAACCTTCGCGGCTAAACCACAAGATCACAGTCAAAAAGTGAACAAGAAAATGTACCGTGGTGCTATCAAAAGCATTCTTTCTGAATTAGTTCGTCAAGACCGTTTGGTTGTTGTTGAAAAATTCGAATTAGATGCACCAAAAACTAAAGTTTTAGTACAAAAATTAAAAGATTTAGCAGTTGAAGATGCGTTAATTATCACAGCAAGTTTAGATGAAAATCTATTCTTAGCAGCGCGTAACTTATACAAAGTTGATGTACGTGATGTTCAAGGTATCGATCCAGTTAGCTTAATCGCTTTCGATAAAGTGATTGTTACTGTTGACGCTGTGAAACAAATTGAGGAGATCCTAGCATGAGTCAAGAACGTTTGCTAAGCGTGCTACGTGCACCGCACATCTCTGAAAAAGCAACTAACAATGCTGAAAAATCTAACACTGTTGTACTTAAAGTTGCTTTAGATGCGAACAAAGCTGAAATTGCTGCTGCTGTTGCTCAATTATTTGAAGTAAAAGTTGACTCTGTTCGTACCGTGGTTGTTAAAGGTAAAACTAAACGCCGTGGTAGTAAAATGGGTCGTCGCAGCGACTGGAAAAAAGCTTATGTAACTTTAGCCGAAGGCCAAAACTTGGACTTCGTGGACAGTGCAGAGTAATCGGAGGAAATTAGAGAATGGCTATCGTTAAATGTAAGCCGACCTCCGCTGGTCGTCGTCACGTTGTTAAAATCGTGAACCCTGAATTACACAAGGGTAAACCTTACGCACCTCTTCTAGATACTAAATCTAAAACTGGTGGTCGTAACAACTATGGTCGTATTACTACTCGTCACATTGGTGGCGGTCACAAACAACACTACCGTTTAATCGATTTCAAACGTAACAAGTTAGACATCCCAGCGGTTGTTGAGCGTTTAGAATATGATCCAAACCGTTCTGCTAACATTGCTTTAGTGCTTTATAAAGATGGTGAACGCCGTTATATTTTAGCACCTAAAGGTCTGTCAGTAGGCGATCAAATCCAAGCTGGCGTAAACTCACCAATTAAAGTGGGTAACTCATTACCAATGCGTAATATCCCAGTTGGTTCAACAGTACATAACGTTGAATTAAAACCAGGTAAAGGCGGTCAAATCGCTCGTTCTGCTGGTGCTTATGTACAAATCATCGCACGTGAAGGCAACTATGTAACTTTACGTTTGCGTTCAGGCGAAATGCGTAAAGTATTAGCTGAATGTGTTGCTACAATCGGTGAAGTTGGTAACTCAGAACATATGCTTCGCGTATTGGGTAAAGCTGGTGCTAACCGCTGGAGAGGTATTCGCCCTACAGTTCGTGGTACTGCAATGAACCCAGTAGATCACCCACACGGTGGTGGTGAAGGTCGTAACTTTGGTAAACACCCAGTAACTCCTTGGGGCGTTCAAACCAAAGGTAAGAAAACTCGTCACAACAAACGTACTGATAAATATATCGTACGTCGTCGTGGCAAATAATAGATTAAATTAAAGAGGATTAGCCATGCCACGTTCTCTCAAGAAGGGTCCTTTCCTTGACCTACACTTGTTGAAGAAGGTAGAGAAGGCGGTGGAAAGCGGGGATAAAAAACCAATCAAAACTTGGTCCCGTCGTTCAATGATCATTCCATCAATGATCGGATTGACCATCGCAGTCCATAATGGTCGTCAGCACGTTCCTGTTTATGTATCTGATGAAATGATCGGTCATAAGCTTGGTGAATTTGCACCGACTCGTACATACCGCGGTCACGCGGCAGATAAGAAAGCTAAGAAATAAGAGGTAAAGAGATGGAAACTATCGCAAAACATCGTTACGCTCGCACTTCTGCCCAAAAAGCTCGCTTAGTTGCCGATTTAATTCGTGGTAAAAAAGTTGCGCAAGCATTAGAAATCTTAACTTTCACTAACAAAAAAGCAGCAGCTTTAGTGAAGAAAGTTTTAGAATCAGCTATTGCAAACGCAGAGCACAATGACGGTGCAGATATCGATGATCTTAAAGTTGCTAAAATCTTCGTTGATGAAGGTCCTAGCATGAAACGTGTTATGCCACGTGCTAAAGGTCGTGCAGATCGTATTTTAAAACGTACTAGCCACATTACTGTGGTTGTGTCAGATCGTTAATAAGTAGAGGAATAGCAATGGGTCAAAAAGTACATCCACATGGTATTCGCCTAGGTATTGTTAAACCTTGGAGCTCTACTTGGTTCGCGAATACACAAGACTTCGCTGACAATCTTGAAGGCGATTTCAAAGTACGCAAATTCTTAAATAAAGAATTAGCAAATGCTTCAGTTTCACGTATTACTATTGAGCGTCCAGCTAAAAGTATTCGTGTAACTATTCACACAGCTCGTCCTGGTATCGTAATCGGTAAAAAAGGCGAAGATGTTGAAAAATTACGTAACGCAGTGTCTAAAATCGCTGGCGTTCCTGCTCAAATCAACATTGCTGAAGTGAAAAAACCTGAATTAGATGCGAAATTAGTTGCAGATAGCATCGCTTCTCAATTAGAACGTCGTGTAATGTTCCGTCGTGCAATGAAACGTGCGGTACAAAGCGCAATGCGTTTAGGTGCTAAAGGTATCAAAGTTGAGGTTAGCGGTCGTTTAGGTGGTGCAGAAATCGCACGTTCAGAATGGTATCGTGAAGGTCGCGTACCTCTACATACTCTTCGTGCGGACATCGATTATAACACTGCAGAAGCTCACACAACTTACGGCGTAATCGGCGTTAAAGTGTGGATCTTCAAAGGTGAAATTCTTGGTGGAATGGCTGCCGTTGCGCAATCAGAACAACAACCTGCCGACAAGCCTAAAAAGGCTCCTCGCGGTAAAGGTCGTAAGTAAGGAGAAACGCTAAATGTTGCAACCAAAACGTACAAAATTCCGTAAAGTTCACAAAGGCCGCAACCGTGGTATCGCGGGCGGTACTGAAGTTAGTTTCGGTACTTACGGTTTAAAAGCAGTTGGTCGTTGTCGTTTAACCGCTCGTCAAATCGAAGCGGCACGTCGTGCAATGTCACGTGCAGTAAAACGTCAAGGTAAAATCTGGATTCGTGTATTCCCAGATAAACCAATTACTGAAAAACCATTAGAAGTCCGTATGGGTAAAGGTAAAGGTAACGTTGAGTACTGGGTAGCCTTAATCCAACCGGGTAAAGTGCTTTATGAAATGGATGGTGTGTCTGAAGAAGTAGCAAGAAACGCATTTGCATTAGCAGCTGCTAAATTGCCAGTTAAGACCACTTTCGTAACTAAGACGGTGATGTAATGAAAGCTCAAGATTTACGTACAAAAAGTGTTGAAGAGCTGAATGCTGAATTAGTAAACCTTTTAGGTGAACAATTCAAGTTGCGTATGCAGACAGCCACCGGTCAGCTTCAACAAACCCATCAGGCTAAACAAGTGCGTCGTGATATTGCACGTGTAAAAACTGTATTAACCGAAAAGGCGGGTGAGTAATGACTGATAAAATTCGTAGCGTACAAGGTAAAGTTGTTAGCGACAAAATGGAAAAATCTTTCGTTGTTGCTATTGAACGTAAGGTAAAACACCCTTTATATGGTAAATTTATCCGTCGTACAACTAAATTACACGTACACGATGAGAATAATGAAGCCAAAGTTGGTGATACCGTAGAGATTCGCGAATGTCGCCCTCTATCAAAAACCAAATCTTGGACTTTAGTTCGCGTTGTTGAGAAAGCAGTTATTGCTTAATTAATAACAAAGAGTAATAAAATAAAAGCCAATAGTGTAAATCTATTGGCTTTTTTTACATTTAAGTATTGTAAATTTCAACCGCATTTTTAGTAAATGGGCTAAGAGGATAAAGGTAAATTATCATTGCCTTTCTCTTTTTCTTTTGATAAAATCCCACAGCTATCCGCCATTCTGTCTCAGTAGTGCGGATGGGTTCGTCCCGAAAGGGTGTTTTTTTAATCTTAACGGAGCACTAATATGATCCAAGAACAGACTATGCTGGATGTTGCTGATAATTCAGGCGCTCGCAGCGTAATGTGTATCAAGGTTCTAGGTGGATCGCACCGTCGTTATGCTGCGATTGGTGACATCATCAAAATTACTGTAAAAGAAGCAATTCCACGCGGTAAAGTAAAAAAAGGTGATGTATTAAAAGCAGTTGTTGTGCGCACCAAGAAGGGTGTTCGTCGCCCAGATGGCTCAGTTATTCGTTTCGATGGTAACGCTTGTGTAATTTTAAATAATAACACTGAGCAACCAATCGGTACTCGTATTTTTGGACCAGTGACTCGTGAACTTCGTTCTGAGAAATTCATGAAGATCATTTCTTTAGCTCCAGAAGTACTGTAAGGGGAATGTAATGGCTGCTAAAATCCGTCAAAATGATGAAGTAATTGTTCTTACTGGTAAAGATAAGGGCAAACGTGGCAAGGTAACTAAAGTGTTACCAAACGGTAAAGTGTTTGTTGAAGGTATCAACATTATTACTAAACATGAAAAACCAGTTCCTGCATTAGGAAAAGTTGGTGGTTTAGTGAAAAAAGAAGCTGCAATTGACGCTTCAAATGTTGCGATTTTCAATCCTAAAACAAATAAAGCTGACCGTGTAGGTTTTAGATTCGAAGACGGCAAAAAAGTACGTTTCTTCAAATCTAACAATGAAATTATCTAACAAACTGGAGTAATGCGATGGCGAAACTGCATGATTACTACAGAGATCAAGTAGTAAGCGAATTAAAAAATAAATTCGGCTACAAATCTGTCATGCAAGTCCCACGAATCGAAAAGATTACCCTGAATATGGGTGTGGGTGAAGCATTGACCGACAAAAAATTGCTAGACAACGCAGTAGCGGACTTAGCAGCAATCAGCGGTCAAAAACCTTTAGTAACTAAAGCTCGTAAATCTGTTGCTGGCTTTAAAATCCGTCAGGGATATCCAATCGGTTGTAAAGTAACACTACGCGGTGAGCGTATGTGGGAGTTCTTTGAACGTTTAATTACAATTGCTGTTCCACGTATTCGTGACTTCCGCGGTTTAAGCGCGAAATCATTCGATGGTCGTGGTAACTATAGCATGGGTGTGCGTGAACAAATCATCTTCCCTGAAATCGATTACGATAAAGTAGATCGTGTACGTGGTTTAGATATCACTATCACAACTACTGCTAAGAATGATGAAGAAGGTCAAGCACTACTTGCTGCCTTTAATTTCCCATTCCGTAAATAAGGCAGGTTATAATGGCTAAACAATCAATGAAAGCACGCGATGTAAAACGCGTTAAATTGGCTGAAAAATTCTACGCAAAACGTGTTGAATTAAAGAAAATCATTTCTGATGTCAATGCCTCTGATGAAGATCGTTGGGATGCAGTGTTAAAGTTACAAACTTTACCACGTGATTCTAGCCCATCTCGTCAACGTAACCGTTGCCGCCAAACTGGACGTCCTCATGGCGTTTTACGTAAGTTTGGTTTAAGCCGAATTAAGGTTCGTGAAGCTGCAATGCGCGGTGAAATCCCAGGCCTTAAAAAAGCGAGCTGGTAATATACCACTTTATTTTGGAATCGGAGAAAAAGTACAATGAGTATGCAAGATCCAATCGCAGATATGCTGACCCGTATTCGTAACGGTCAAGCTGCGAACAAAGTTGCAATCAATATGCCTTCTTCCAAGCTAAAAGTGGCAATTGCCAACGTATTAGCTGCTGAAGGTTATATCGAAAGCGTAAAAGTTTTAGAAGGTGCTAAACCTGAATTGGAAATTACTTTAAAATATTTCCAAGGCAAACCAGTTGTAGAAAGCATCCAACGTGTAAGTCGTCCTGGTCTTCGTATTTACAAACGTAAAGATGAATTACCAAAAGTTATGGGCGGTTTAGGTGTTGCAGTTATTTCTACATCTAAAGGTGTTATGACTGACCGCGCTGCTCGTCAAGCAGGTTTAGGCGGTGAGATCATCTGTTATGTAGCTTAATAGAGAGGTAGGAAAATGTCTCGTGTTGCAAAGGCACCTGTTAATATTCCTGCCGGCGTTGAAGTTAAACTCGACGGTCAGCTATTAACAGTAAAAGGTAAAAATGGCGAGTTATCTCGCAAAATTCATGAATCAGTTGAAGTAAAACAAGATAACGGACAATTTACGTTCACTCCACGTGAAGGTTTTGTTGAAGCAAATGCTCAATCGGGTACTGCACGTGCATTAGTTAATGCAATGGTTATCGGTGTTACTGAAGGTTTCACTAAAAAATTGGTATTGGTGGGTGTAGGTTACAGAGCTCAACTTAAAGGCAATGCAATTGCATTAAGTTTAGGCTATTCTCACCCAGTAGAGCATACTTTACCGGCAGGTATTACTGCAGAATGTCCATCTCAAACCGAAATCGTGTTGAAAGGTGCAGACAAACAGTTGATCGGTCAAGTTGCAGCAGATATTCGTGCTTATCGCCGTCCTGAGCCTTATAAAGGTAAAGGGGTACGTTACGCTGATGAAGTGGTACGTATCAAAGAGGCTAAGAAGAAATAATTAAGGTAACACTATGGATAAGAAATCAGCTCGTATCCGTCGTGCAGCTCGTGCACGTCATATGATGAGAGAGCAAGGTGTAACTCGTTTAGTTATTCACCGCACTCCACGTCATATTTATGCACAAGTTATTGCACCAAACGGTTCAGAAGTGCTTGCCGCTGCTTCAACTGTTGAGAAAGCAATTCGTGAGCAAGTAAAATACACCGGTAATAAAGATGCTGCTGCTGCAGTAGGTAAAGCTGTTGCAGAACGCGCATTAGCAAAAGGCGTTCAAGCTGTTGCTTTTGATCGTTCCGGTTTTAAATATCATGGTCGTGTCCAAACTTTAGCGGACGCTGCACGTGAAGCTGGTCTACAGTTCTAATGAGGTAAATTGAGATGTCAAACATCGAAAAACAAGTTGGTGAACTGCAAGAGAAGCTAATCGCAGTAAACCGTGTATCAAAAACTGTAAAAGGTGGTCGTATTATGAGTTTCACTGCATTAACTGTGGTGGGCGATGGTAATGGCCGAGTAGGTTTTGGTTATGGTAAAGCACGCGAAGTTCCAGCAGCGATCCAAAAAGCAATGGAAAAAGCACGTCGTAATATGATTAACGTTGCTTTGAATGAAGGTACATTACAGCATCCAGTTAAAGGTGTACATACTGGTTCACGTGTATTTATGCAGCCAGCAAGCGAAGGTACAGGTATCATCGCTGGTGGTGCAATGCGTGCAGTATTAGAAGTTGCAGGTGTACGTAACGTTCTTTCTAAAGCGTATGGTTCTACCAACCCAATTAACGTTGTTCGTGCAACTATTGATGCATTAGCAAACATGAAATCACCAGAAATGGTTGCTGCAAAACGCGGTAAAACTGTTGATGAAATCTTGGGGTAATGAATAATGGCTAAAACTATTAAAGTAACACAAGTTCGTAGTTCAATTGCTCGTTTACCGAAGCATAAAGCTACCTTGCGTGGTCTTGGTCTTCGCCATATGCACCACACTGTTGAGTTAATTGATACGCCTGCAGTACGTGGTATGATTAACCAAGTTTCATACATGGTTAAAGTGGAGGAGTAAGAGATGCGTTTAAATACTCTATCTCCGGCTGAAGGTGCAAAGCATAGCGCTAAACGCCTTGGTCGTGGTATTGGTTCAGGTTTAGGCAAGACAGGTGGCCGTGGTCATAAAGGTCAAAAATCTCGTACTGGTGGCGGTGTTCGTCGCGGTTTCGAAGGTGGTCAAATGCCGTTATACCGTCGTTTACCAAAATTTGGTTTCACTTCAATGAAAGCTGCAGTAACTGCAGAAGTTCGTTTGAATGAATTAACCAAAGTTGAAGGTAATGTAGTAACCTTAGAAACATTAAAAGCAGCAAATATCTTAACTAAAGATATCCAATTCGCTAAAGTAGTTTTAGCGGGTGAAGTGAAATCTGCAGTAACAGTTCGTGGTTTGCGTGTAACTAAGGGTGCAAAAGCAGCAATTGAAGCTGCTGGCGGTTCAGTTGAGGAATAATTAGCAAATGGCTAAACAACCAGGTTATCAAGCAAGAAGTACTAATAGCGGTAAAGGTGAATTAAAAAGCCGATTACTTTTCGTTTTAGGTGCGCTTATCGTTTACCGAATTGGTTCTTTCATTCCGGTTCCTGGTATTGATGCGGCTGTGCTAGCTCAATTAGTTGAACAACAAAAAGGCACCATCATTGACATGTTTAACATGTTCTCTGGTGGTGCATTAAGCCGTGCATCTATCTTAGCATTAGGTATTATGCCGTATATCTCGGCATCTATTGTAATTCAGTTGCTTGCAACGGTTTCTCCTGCTTTAGCAGAATTAAAGAAAGAAGGTGCTGCTGGTCAACGTAAAATTTCTAAGTATACTCGGTATGCGACAGTTGTTTTTGCAACCATTCAGGCAGTAGCTATTTCAACAGGTTTACCAAATATGTTACCTGGCTTAGTGCCAAATGTTGGATTTGGTTTTTACTTCACTTCAGTTGTTAGCTTAGTAACTGGAACTATGTTCCTCATGTGGTTAGGTGAACAAATTACTGAAAGAGGTATTGGTAACGGTATTTCAATTCTTGTTTTTGGCGGTATCGTAGCTGGTTTACCATCGGCTATACTTCAAACTATTGAGCAGGCTCGTCAAGGACAGATGCATCCATTAGTGCTTCTTCTTATCGCAGCTATTGTATTTGCAGTAACTTATTTCGTTGTTTTTGTTGAAAGAGGACAGCGTAGAATTCGCGTTGAATATGCAAAGCGTCAACAAGGTCGTCAAATTTTAGGTGGTCATTCGACACATTTACCATTGAAAGTAAATATGGCAAACGTAATGCCGGCAATTTTTGCCTCAAGTATTATTTTATTTCCTGCTACCTTAACTCAATGGTTTGGACAAAATGATAAGTTTGAGTGGTTAAATAACTTATCTATGCTGTTGAATCCGGGTCAACCTCTTTATTTGCTTGTTTATGCTGTAGCAATTATTTTCTTTAGCTTCTTTTACACTGCAATGCAGTATAATCCGCGAGATACAGCAGATAATCTAAAAAAATCTGGTGCATTTATTCCAGGAATTAGACCAGGGGAACAAACATCTCGTTATATTGATAAAGTTATGACTCGTCTTACACTGATTGGCGGTCTTTATGTAACGTTTGTGTGTTTAGTTCCTTATATTATGACATCGGCTTGGGATGTTAAATTTTACTTCGGTGGAACATCTCTTTTAATTGTAGTCGTTGTAATTATGGATTTCATCGTGCAGGTTCAGAGTCACTTAATGTCGTCTCAATATGAGTCTGCGTTGAAAAAAGCAAACCTTAAAGGTTTTGGACAATAATTGTTCATTTAGTAGAAAAGGATAAGCAATGAAAGTTCGTGCTTCCGTAAAGAAAATGTGTCGTAACTGTAAAATTGTTAAACGTGAAGGTGTTGTACGCGTATTGTGCAGCGATCCTAAACATAAACAACGTCAAGGTTAATTCATATTTTTTCTTGCAAAGAACCAGTTGAGCAGTTATACTGCTCAACTCATTTATGTCCTTGGTATTCTGTTTGAGTATCCTGAAAACGGGCTTTTCAAGATCAGAATACCAAATTAGTTAAAATAATAGGAGTGCATAGTGGCCCGTATTGCAGGCATTAACATTCCTGATCACAAACACGCTGTAATCGCTTTAACTGCAATTTACGGTATTGGTAAGACTCGTTCAAAAGCTATTTGTGCTGCAGCGGGTATTGCTGAAGATGTTAAGATCAGAGAATTGTCTGAAGAGCAGATTGACAAACTGCGTGACGAAGTTGGTAAATTTACCGTTGAAGGTGATTTACGTCGTGAAGTAACACTAAACATCAAACGTCTTTTAGACTTAGGTTGTTATCGTGGTTTACGTCACCGTCGTAGTTTACCGGTACGTGGTCAACGTACTAAAACTAATGCGCGTACCCGTAAGGGTCCACGTAAGCCGATCAAAAAATAGTCGGGGTAAATAAAGAATGGCTAAAACACCAGTTCGTGCACGTAAACGTGTAAAAAAACAAGTCGTAGATGGCGTAGCACATATTCACGCATCTTTCAATAATACAATCGTTACTATTACTGACCGTCAAGGTAACGCTCTAGCATGGGCGACTGCAGGTGGTTCAGGTTTCCGTGGTTCTCGTAAATCTACCCCGTTCGCTGCGCAAGTTGCTGCTGAACGTTGTGCTGAAATTGTTAAAGAATTCGGCTTAAAGAACTTGGAAGTTATGGTTAAAGGTCCGGGTCCAGGTCGTGAATCTACAATTCGCGCGTTAAACGCAGCGGGTTTCCGTATCACGAATATTACTGATGTGACTCCGATTCCTCATAACGGTTGTCGTCCACCGAAAAAACGTCGCGTTTAAGACGTATATAGGATAGTTGGAGAAAGAAAATGGCAAGATATTTGGGTCCAAAACTCAAGCTCAGCCGTCGTGAAGGTACTGATTTATTTCTTAAATCAGGCGTGCGTGCGATTGATTCAAAATGTAAAATTGATACAGCACCTGGTCAACATGGTGCTCGTAAACCGCGTTTGTCTGACTATGGTAGTCAATTACGTGAAAAACAAAAAGTTCGTCGTATCTATGGTATTTTAGAACGTCAATTCCGTAACTACTATAAAGAAGCAAACCGTTTAAAAGGTAACACTGGTGAAAATTTATTAGTGTTATTAGAAGGTAGATTGGATAACGTTGTTTATCGCATGGGATTTGCTGCAACTCGTGCAGAAGCTCGCCAATTAGTGAGCCATAAAGCGATTGTTGTAAATGGTCGTGTTGTTAACATTCCATCTTTCCAAGTTTCTGTAAATGATGTTGTTGCTGTTCGTGAGAAATCTAAAAAACAAGCACGTATTAAAGCGTCATTAGAATTAGCAGAACAAAGAGAAAAACCAACATGGTTAGAAGTTGATTCTGCAAAAATGGAAGGTGTGTTCAAACGTGTTCCTGAACGTTCTGATTTATCAGCAGATATTAACGAACATCTGATCGTTGAGCTTTACTCTAAATAATAGTTAAGCTTAAAAGCAAAGAGAGGATAAAATGCAGGGTTCTGTTACAGAATTTTTAAAACCACGTTTAGTAGATATTGAACAAATTAGTTCAACTCATGCTAAAGTGATCTTAGAGCCGTTAGAGCGTGGTTTTGGCCATACTCTAGGTAATGCATTACGTCGTATCCTTCTGTCTTCAATGCCAGGTTGTGCTGTAACTGAAGTGGAAATTGATGGCGTATTGCACGAATATAGTAGTAAGGAAGGTGTTCAAGAAGATATTCTTGAAGTTCTTTTAAACCTTAAAGGTCTAGCGGTTAAAGTACAGAATAAAGATGATGTTATTCTGACACTAAATAAATCTGGAATTGGCCCTGTTGTTGCAGCGGATATCACCCATGATGGTGATGTTGAAATTGTGAATCCGAATCATGTAATCTGTCACTTAACTGACGAAAATGCATCAATCAGTATGCGTATTCGAGTTCAGCGTGGTAGAGGATATGTTCCAGCTTCAGCTCGCACTCATAGTCAAGCAGAGGAGCGCCCAATTGGTCGCTTACTTGTTGATGCTTGTTACAGCCCAGTTGATCGCATTGCATATAATGTTGAAGCAGCTCGTGTTGAACAACGTACCGACCTAGATAAACTTGTTATCGAGTTAGAAACTAATGGAACCCTTGAGCCTGAAGAAGCAATTCGTCGTGCTGCAACAATCTTAGCAGAGCAACTCGATGCATTCGTTGATTTGCGTGATGTTCGTCAACCTGAGATTAAGGAAGAAAAACCGGAATTTGATCCGATTTTATTACGTCCTGTAGATGATTTAGAGTTGACAGTTCGTTCTGCTAACTGTTTGAAAGCAGAAACAATTCATTATATCGGTGATTTAGTACAACGTACAGAAGTTGAATTATTAAAAACACCTAATCTTGGTAAGAAATCTCTTACTGAAATTAAGGATGTGCTCGCTTCACGTGGCTTGTCACTTGGTATGCGCCTTGAAAATTGGCCACCAGCAAGTATTGCTGAAGACTAGTTTGGTCATAGGTTAAGATTTTTCTGAGAAGGATAAGATCATGCGCCATCGTAAGAGTGGTCGTCAACTAAACCGTAATAGCAGCCATCGCCAAGCGATGTTTCGTAACTTAGCAAGTGCTTTAGTTAGTCATGAAATCATTAAGACTACTTTGCCTAAAGCTAAAGAATTACGCCGTGTAGTTGAACCGTTAATTACATTAGCAAAAGTAGATAGCGTTGCAAACCGTCGTTTAGCATTCGCTCGTACTCGCAACGTTGAAACTGTTGCAAAATTATTTAATGAATTAGGTCCACGTTTTGCTCAACGTGCAGGTGGTTACACTCGCATTTTGAAATGTGGTTTCCGTGTAGGCGATAATGCACCAATGGCATACATTGAGTTAGTTGATCGCCCAGAAGTTGCTGAAGCAGCTACTGAGGAATAAAAATCAATTCAAAGGAAAAGCTCACTTTATAGTGAGCTTTTTTATTTTATATGTAAGTAAAAAGAGCTTTATTTACTGAAAAATTATTTAGATAGATAGTTCAAAACCATAATATTGAATTTAAGAGCAGATTCGTAAATGTCTTGTATTTTTGTCTAGAATTCCTTGTTTCTTTAATTCTTGACTAATACGAATGGCAGTTTCTGTTTCGCATCCACAAAATTCAGCTACTTCTCGGTAGGTCCAAGGATAATCGGGATAACTTTCAGTTAGATTTTCAATTGCATCAATTATACGCTCGTAGCTTCGTTTATAGGCTGTACTACTTACTCGGTGTTCTGCGTCATATAATTCATTCGAAAGTTGTTTCATAAGATAGCGGGAAAAATCAGGATTAATTGCGATAAAAGTAGTGTGATTTCCAGGAAATATACGAATAATATCTGCTTCTAGTAATACCTTTGCACTACAATGATAAGTTGTTTCACTAAAGATTGTTCTAAACCCAAAATACTCGTTAGCATGATAAAGTCGAATCAAGGTTTCTTTACCATTTTCTAAGCTATGATAAAGCCCGACAAGCCCTCGTTTTAAAAAATAAAATTCTTTAGGTTTTTCACCTTGAGTATAAATTAAGCTGTTTTTCCCTAGTGTTTTACTTTCAGAAATAATGCATTGGTGTAAGTTTTGAGGTAAATAAGGTGATGAGCTTGACATAAATATCCTTTTAATACATAAACAACTTTAGGTTACTATACAAATTTCTGTTTTTATCCGCTATAAGCAAGTTTTAAAAGTGTTAACTTGGTAACAAAATTTTTATTTTAAATGAATAATGTTATTTTGCGTTACCAAAGCATTTTGCAAATTCTTTCAAATAGGGTTCCATGTGAGAGAGCGCTGCATAATAGGCTTCACAGAGTTGATTATGTGGTTTTCCAAATCCTTGAACAGTTCGATGTTTTGGGCAACCTCCATGACAGGCAAAACGAAATTTACAGCTTTTGCATCGTTCGGAAAGAAAGGATTTCGCTGAACCAAAATGTTTTTGTTTTATGTTATCAACTAATGTTACTACTGGTGTTTCTATGAGGTTTCCCAATTTGTATTCAGGGTATACATAATGATCGCAACTATAAATATCGCCATTTTGTTCAATAACTAATTGATCACCGCAGGTTTCACGAAAAATACATAAATCAGGTTGTAATCCAAGATAAGCCATAAACCATTGTTCAATAAATTGAATCCCAATCTTTCCTACATCATTGGCGTACCATTCATCAAAAATATTAATTAGAAACTGGCCATAATCCTTTGCAGAGGCTTGTTGCTTATAATCTCCCATTAGTGGAATAAATTGCATATATAGTGATCCAATTCGTTTTAGAAAATGATAGATTTCTTTGCCATGTAGAACATTTAGATTATGCACTACAGTGAGAGTATTAAAAGACACTTGATAGTTATGTAGTAAATCTAGTGCATCTATTACTTGTTGAAATGTGCCTTTGCCATTTTTAGTTAAACGATAGGTATCGTGTAAGTGTTCTGGACCATCTATAGAAAGCCCCACAAGAAAATTATGATCATGTAGAAAACGACACCAATCGGCATTAAGTAATATACCATTGGTTTGTAGCGAATTTTCAATTTGTTTCCCATTAGCGTATTTATGCTGAAAATCGACCGCTCTTTTATAGAAATCAAGGCCTGCCATGGTTGGTTCACCGCCTTGCCAGAGGAAAGTTACTTGTTGTTGAGGGGCTGTTTCTATGTAAGATCTGATATAGGTTTCTAATACCTCATCACTCATGGCCCGTTGATTTAAATGAGGTTTTTCCAAGTAAAAGCAATACTGGCAATCTAAATTACAAATTGAGCCAGTAGGTTTTGCCATTAATTGAAATGCGTTCATACATCATATCCTTTCTATTTTTTTCATCATAACAGAATATTTTTAAGTGTATATGATGCTGATCATAAGATATGCTCATCCCCTTACGCCACAATTAGAATATATTATTAAGCTGATTTTCTTGATAGGAGTAGCAATGGCAATTAGTACAATTTTTATCTTACTGATTTGCGGTATTTGTACCAATATGGTTTCTGCTATTTTGGGTATTGGCGGTGGGGTCTTGATGGTGCCAATTTTACGTACATTATTTCCAGAATTGCCGATTCAAGTTATTTCAGCTACGTCACTCACCATTGTAATGTGTACCGCATTGATTAACTTATTATTTTTCCATAAGCAAAAAATCAAAATTGATTATATCAATATGATTTTATGGTCTATTGCTATGGTGATTGGCGTGCAAATTGGTTTTGAATTAAGTTTTTATTTTTCTACAGCGATAATTAGTTTAATTTTTACAGTCAGTTTGAGTGCACTTGCGATTAAAACATTTTTAAACAGATCGAGAACACAAATAGAAGTGTCTAATATGTCTCCTATAGAACGAGCTAAAGGTAGTATTAGTTGCTGCGGAGGAGGCTTAATTGCCGGTATTACAGGTATTGGAGGCGGATCTATCCTTGCTCCGCTTGTAGGCCAATTAAAAGGGGTAAAAACGCAGCAAATTGCCGTTTATACGAACTACATGATGATTATTGGTGGGATTGGTAATTTATATGGCTATCTCACAAGAGCCTTTCCTTATGATGTCAGTCTAAGTGGTCAATTAGGATATGTAAATTTTCTTGTGGTTGGTGTCGTTACTCTGGGGTCATTTGGAATGAGTTTCTTCTCAATGAAATTGCGTGGATTAATGAATCCGGCTTTAACAAGAAAATTATTGGCGATTATTTTATTTTGTATTGCAGCCTATATGTGCATTTTGGAATTTGTATGCCATTAAATCGAATAAACTAGACCTAGTTATTCTAGGTCTATTCCCCAATTAGCGTTTTCGCAATCTCTCTTGCTTGTGCATCAATTTCGAGTACATCATCAATATTTTGAATGGTATAAGGCGAAATTTTCTCAATTGTTTTTGCATTAATTTTTGCAATATCCATAAAGCTAATTTGACGATCTAAAAATGCTTGTACGGCAATTTCATTAGCTGCATTCATTGCTGTTGTCGCATACTGACCCGCAGCAAAGGCATCAATAGCCAGTTTTAAATTTGGATAACGATTAAAATCAGGTTCAATAAACGTCAGTTCTTTGACTTTAAAGAAATCGAGTGGTTCTACCCCAGCAAAAGTGCGCTGAGGATATGCCATAGTTTCTGCAATTGGTGTACGCATATCTGGATTTCCCATTTGAGCAATGACTGAGCCATCAACATAACGTACCATAGAATGAATAATCGATTGTGGATGAATAATGACTTCCATTTCTTCCGCACTTGCGTTGAAAAGCCAGCGAGCCTCAATGTATTCCAAGCCCTTATTCATCATTGTAGCTGAATCGACAGAGATTTTTTTACCCATAGACCAATTAGGGTGCGCAACTGCTTGTTCTGGTGTGATACTAGCAAACTGTTCGAGTGGTGTGTAACGAAATGGCCCGCCAGAACCGGTGAGTATAATTTTACTTACACCTAATTCAGAAAGTGGGCAAAAACCGATTTTTTCTTGTGCTTCTGGCGGTAATGATTGAAAAATAGCATTATGTTCACTATCTACTGGTAAAAGTTTTGCACCATAGTTTTTTACGGCATCAATAAAAAGCTGTCCGCAGGTTACCAATGATTCTTTATTTGCCAGTAATACCCGTTTACCCGCTTTAACCGCTGAAAGAGTCGGTAATAATCCTGCTGCGCCAACAATCGATGCCATTATCTGATCGGCATCTGGGTGTGCTGCAAGTTCACAAATAGCTTGTTGTCCTGCTAATACTTCCGTTGAAATATGATGCGCAATTAATTTCTCACGTAAAATTTTAGCAGCATTTACATCATCAAGAGCAGCAAAGTGCGGTCGGAATTTTATGCATTGTTCAAACATTGCTTCTACATTTTTTCCGCCGACGAGTGCAAATGCATGATATTTCTGAGGATTATTTTCGATAACAGAGAGGGTACTCTTACCGATTGATCCCGTTGAACCAAGAATGACAATGTTTTGTTTTTGCATAGAATCTTTACCGCACTTTTGTTGATTATATTTTTATTGGTACGTCTAAATTCGCATACCTAATAAAATAAAGGCAGACAAAACTGTCTGCCTTTCGCATTTTTTATGATTAGAAATCCATTAATTCTTTTTCTTTATCCGCTAATACTTCATCTACTTTTTTAATGTAAATATCTGTGATTTTTTGGATTTCTTCTTCTGCTTTATGTTGTTCGTTTTCACTGATTTCTTTGTCTTTTAATAATGCTTTGATTTTATCATTCGCATCACGACGCACATTACGAACCGCAACTTTACCTTGTTCACCTTCGCCTTTCACAATTTTGATTAAATCACGACGGCGTTCTTCTGTTAATGGAGGAAGCGGAACACGGATTGTGGTACCTGCTGAAGATGGGTTTAAACCTAAATCTGAGGTTAAAATTGCTTTTTCTACCGCGGAGATTAAAGAACGATCAAAAACAGTTACAGCTAATGTACGCGCATCTTCTGCCACTACGTTTGCTAATTGGCGAAGTGGGGTCGCTGCACCATAATATTCAACTTGAATTGCATCAAGTAAACTTGGTTGTGCACGACCAGTACGGATTTTCGAAATATGGCCTCTTAATGCTTCAAGGCTTTTTTCCATACGATCTTGAGCATCTTTTTTAATTTGGTTAAGCATTGCATTGTCCTTTTAATTGACGAAAGTTAAAACGCGGTGATTTTACTGGATTTTTGTAAATTTTTGAATACATTTATCAGCTTGAAAACAGATAAAAAATGACCGCACTTCAGTTACCCAAAGTGCGGTTAATATTTTTAGTATTTTTAATTAAGCTTTAGGACCAGCTGCAATTAAAGCTTTGCCTTCTTCGTTAGTTGCATATTTAACAAAGTTTTTCACAAAGCGACCAGCTAAGTCTTCAGCTTTTGATTGCCATTGTGCTTTATCTGCGTAAGTATCACGAGGATCTAAGATTGCAGAATCTACACCTGGTAATGCTTTAGGAATTGCTAAGTTGAAGATTGGTAATTCGCCCATTTCAGCTTTTTCAATTGAGCCATCTAAGATTGCATCAATGATTCCGCGAGTATCTTTGATTGAGATACGTTTGCCTGTGCCATTCCAACCAGTATTCACTAAGTAAGCTTCAGCACCTGCTGCTTTCATACGTTTTACTAACACTTCTGCATATTGAGTTGGGTGAAGGGTTAAGAACGCTGCACCAAAACATGCTGAGAAAGTTGGAGTTGGTTCAGTAATACCACGTTCAGTACCTGCTAATTTTGCAGTGAAACCTGATAAGAAGTAGTATTTAGTTTGTTCTGGTGTCAATTTAGATACTGGTGGTAATACGCCAAATGCATCTGCAGTTAAGAAAATAACTTTAGTTGCGTGACCAGCACGAGAAACTGGTTTTACAATGTTATCGATGTGATAAATTGGGTAAGACACGCGAGTATTTTCTGTTTTTGAACTGTCGTCAAAATCAACAGAACCATCTGCACGAACAACTACGTTTTCTAATAATGCATCGCGACGGATAGCGCGGTAAATATCTGGTTCATTTTCTTCTGAAAGGTGAATGGTTTTTGCATAGCAACCACCTTCAAAGTTAAAGATACCAACATCATCCCAACCGTGTTCATCGTCACCGATTAATTCACGTTTTGGATCGGTTGAAAGGGTTGTTTTACCTGTACCAGATAAGCCGAAGAAGATTGCTACATCTCCATCTTTACCAACGTTAGCTGAGCAGTGCATTGCGCCAACACCTTTAAGTGGTAGGAAGTAGTTCATCATTGAGAACATACCTTTTTTCATTTCACCGCCGTACCAAGTACCACCGATTAATTGAATGCGCTCAGTTAAGTTGAAAGCAACGAAGTTTTCTGAATTTAAACCTTGTTCTTTCCAGTTTGGATTAGTGACTTTAGAACCATTCATTACAACGAAATCTGGTTCAAAATTTTTGAGTTGTTCTTCAGTTGGGCGAATAAACATATTTTTCACAAAGTGTGCTTGCCATGCAACTTCAGTGACAATACGTACTGCAATACGGTCGTGTTCGCTAGCGCCACAGAAACCATCAACCACAAATAAGCGTTTACGAGAAAGTTGGTTAGTCACCAAATCTTTTAAGCTTTGCCATGTAGCTTGGTTCATTGGTTTGTTGTCATTTTTCGCTGCCTCAGAGGTCCACCAAACAGTATCTTTGGTTTTTTCATCTAACACAATATATTTATCTTTTGGTGAACGGCCAGTAAAGATACCAGTATCCACAGCTACTGCACCAGTCGTAGTTAAAGTACCTTTTTCAAAGCCTTCTAAACCTGGATTGGTTTCTTCTTCGAACAATTGCTCGTAGCTTGGATTGTAGACAACTTCTTTTACGTCATAAATGCCTAGAGCTTCAAGTTCTTTTACTACTTTGTTTAAGTCTGTCATAAGTCACCTCTAATATTTAAGATTAAAATTTAACTGTCGCCTATTCTAAAGAATGTCAATGTAAAAAAATGTTAACTAGATCTCATTTTTGAAAAATTATAGCTCTCTATTACCTATTTTTAGGTGTATTGATGATGTAGATCAAAAATCCCGACATAGCGTCGGGATTGTTTTTAAAGTTTTGTTGATTTTAATTTTTCAATCGCTTCTTTATTAAAGAAATAGTGTGTACCACAGCACTCACATTGCATATCAATACTGCCTTTATGTTCGGCTAATATTTCGTCAATTTCTTCATCGGAGATGAGCAGCAATGCAGAACCAGAACGCTCAGCAGAGCAGCCACAGAAAAATTGTACATCTTGTGCTGGATAAAGATTGACGGTTTCTTCGTGATATAAACGGTAGAGTAACTCTTCTGCAGGGAGACCAAATAATTCTTCGTCTTTTACTGTTGCTGCGAGCGTAGTTAAATGCTCAAAATCTTCTGGTGTACCAGAACCATCAGGCATAATTTGTAATAACATACCTGCTGCTACTGGCTTGCCTTCATATTCTCCAGTACGAATAATTAATTGAGTTTGAAGCTGTTCTGAGCGTACAAAATAATCTTCTAAGCATTCTGTGATTGTCGGTTTATCCAAGCTAATTACACCTTGATAGCGTTCGCCTTCTTTTGGTGCAATAGTAATGACCAATACACCTTTACCAATCATATTATGTAGGCTCATATTTTCAGTGATGTTCCCATGCACTCGAGCAAGGGCGCGGATTTGTTGTTGATCATTGCCATTTACTAATGCTAAGCGTAATGGACCATCGCCTTGAATTTGTACGGTGATATTGCCGTCAAATTTTAGTGTGGCAGTGAGCAAATTAGTCGCCACCATCATTTCACCTAATAAATCTTGTACTGCTTTAGGATACTGATGGGTATTTAATGTATCAGTGAATGTTTTATTTAAGCGAACCCATTCCCCACGAACCGCACGGTTTTGGAAAAGATAACGGTAAAGCTTGTCATTGTTTTGAGTATAGTCTTGTTGATTGGTCATTGATCATTCCTAATTGAAATAAAAAGTGCGGTAGTTTTTCCCGCACTTTTTGTTTTTATCATCTTATTTAAGTGTCGCTAGTCATAATTGGGACTATTCAGTGGATTGCAAGGGAGTCTTGTGAAATCCAATTGTGATATGCGTGTTAAAATATGATTAAGCAAATCTTGTTTTGGCTTCAGCAATAGCTTCGGCAACACGCAATGGCGATACACCACCTTTTGCACAACGCTTGTCTAAGCAAGATTGGAGGGAAAGAATCTCGTAAACATCATCTCCCACTACTTCACTAAATTGGCGGAATTCAGGGATAGTAAGATCTTCTAATCCTTTGCCTTTCTCGATTGCATAAACAACCGTTTCACCCACGATATGATGGGAATCTCGGAAAGGTACGCCCTTAGAGACTAAATAATCAGCTAATTCAGTTGCGTTTGAATATCCTTTTAACGCGGCTTCACGAGTACGTTCAACATTTACTTTCAATTCATCTAATACGAACGTTGCCATATCTACACAGTTTTGCCAAGTATCTAATGCATCAAAAATGCCCTCTTTGTCTTCTTGCATATCTTTATTATACGCAAGTGGCAAGCCTTTTAAGGTGACTAGCATACCTGTTAATGAGCCAATCACTCTGCCGGCTTTGCCCCGAATTAACTCACATGCATCAGGATTTTTCTTTTGTGGCATTAATGATGAGCCAGAAGTCACGCGGTCGGATAATTCCACGAAATTTGCCTCTCCGCTGTTAAAGATAATCATATCTTCAGCAAAGCGGGAAAGATGCGCCATACTGAGGGATGCGATGGAAAGTAACTCCACGATATGATCGCGATCAGAGACGCTATCTAAGCTATTTCTAGTTGCGAAAGCAAAACCAAGATAGTGTGCAAGTGAATCACGATCTACCGCATAGGCCGTACCAGCCAGCGCACCACTACCAAGTGGGCAGGTATTCATTCGATTATACGCATCTGTTAAACGTGTATAGTCGCGCTCAAACATTTCCACATATGCCATACACCAATGGGCAAAAGTGATAGGTTGAGCTCGTTGTAAATGGGTATAGCCAGGCATTACTGCTTGTTGTGTGTTTTCTGCGGTTTGAACTAAGTGGCGTTGCAAATTACGTACTGATTCTTGTAATTCAACCACACGTTGTTTACACCATAGTTTTATATCTACTGCCACTTGATCGTTACGGCTACGGCCAGTATGTAATTTTTTACCAAGGTTGCCTACTTTATCAATTAGCTTACTTTCAACCCAACTATGAATATCTTCAGCATCATCTTGTAAAATTGCTTGCGGATTTGACCGCACTTCAATAAGTAATTCATTTAGTGCTTGTTCAAGTTGATGCTGTTCTTCGATCGTTAATATATTTACTTTCACTAAGGCTTTGGACCAACCAATTGAGCCTTGAATATCCTGTTCTGCCAAACGATAATCAAAACGTAACGAGTCATTAAAATCTTTAAAACGTTTATCCGCTGCCTGCGTAAAACGCCCACCCCAAAGTGCCATAATCTTTCCTTCTTATTTAATTAATTATTCTATTATTGTGCATATTTATGCATAAAGCAATATTCTATATTAATAATAAAACAAAAATGGACAAAATCTTTCATTTTGTCCATTTTATCTGTATTAGTGGTATTTATAGCGTTTTTGCTAAATTCTTGATAAAGGTTTTGAATTCTTTACCTAATTTTTCGTGACGAATACCGTATTCTACGAAAGCTTCCATGTAGCCAATTTTATCACCACAGTCGAATGTTTCACCTGTCATATGGAATGCTTCAACAGTTTCTTTTTCAATGAGCATATCAATAGCATCGGTTAATTGGATTTCATCACCAACACCAATTGGCGTCTTTTCCAACAAGTCCCAAATTGCTGCTGAGAAAACGTAACGCCCCACTACAGCAAGATTTGATGGCGCATCTTCAACGGCTGGTTTTTCAACAATGCTATTAATTTTTGCACTTTCACCACCATTAAGAACTATGCCACCACAGTCTGCAACACCATAGCTACTCACATTTTCTTGTGGAACAGGCGTTACCATAATTTGGCTTGCTCCAGTTTCATTAAAGCGTTTAATCATTGCAGAAAGATTTTCTTTTTTCTGATCTGCACTGAAATCTGCTAACAATACGTCAGGTAACACAACGGCAAATGACTCATTGCCTACAAGTGGGCGACCGCACAACACAGCGTGACCAAGTCCTTTTGCATTACCTTGGCGAACATGCATGATAGTTACATCTTTTGGACAGATAGAACGCACTTCTTCTAGAAGTTGACGCTTAACACGTTTTTCTAGCATCGTTTCCAATTCAAAAGAGGTATCAAAATGGTTCTCGATAGCATTTTTTGATGAATGCGTGACAAGCACAATTTCTTTTATGCCTGCGGCAACACACTCATTTACCACGTATTGAATCAATGGCTTATCAACCAAAGTGAGCATTTCCTTCGGAATTGCCTTCGTGGCAGGCAACATACGTGTACCAAGACCGGCTACAGGAATAATTGCTTTCATAATATAAAATCCATTATTTACGATTATGATGAACTGTCTAATTGTTCATCTTTCATCTGTTTAATTCGTTGGTAAATTTCTTCTCGGTGAACGGATACTTCTTTAGGCGCTTCTACACCGAGTTTAACTTGGTTTCCACGTACACTCAAAATCGTGATAGAAATATCATTTCCAATAAGTACACTTTCGCCAACTTTACGAGTCAAGATTAACATCTTTTATCTCCTTAGTTTGCATTTATTAGATATCCCTATCAATCAAGGAAGGGTTGGCATCCCACCAACCGGCTTGTACTACAGATTTTTGTTTAACCAGTCTTGCGCTACTTTAACTGCTTGTGCCACATTTTCTGGTTGGGAGCCTCCTGCCATTGCCATATCCGGACGACCACCGCCTTTACCCCCGACCTGTTGAGCCATTAAATTAACGAGCTCCCCAGCTTTTACTTTGGTAGTTAAATCGTTTGTTACACCAACGACAAGGTTGACTTTTTCATCTAAGATCGATGCGAATGCGATTACGCCTGAGCCGAGTTGATTTTTTAAATCATCTACCATCACACGTAATGATTTTGTTTCTATGCCGTCTAATTGTTGTGCGATAACAGAAACACCGTTGATTTTCACCGCACTTTTCACAAAATCAGAACCAGCCTGCATTGCGGCTTTTTCTTTTAGACCTTGCAATTCTTTTTCCACTTTCTTCGCTTTGTCTTGAAGTTGCTGGATTTTTTCCGCTAAGGTATTTACGTCTGATTTTAATAAGTCAGCGCTTTGGGTCAGAATACGTTGTTGATTATGTAACCACTCAATCGCATTTTCACCAGTTACAGCTTCAATACGACGAACACCTGCCGCCACTGCGCTTTCAGTAATAATTTTAAATAGACCAATATCCCCAGTGCGTTTTGCATGAATACCACCACAAAGCTCAATTGAGAAATCGGCCATGGTTAATACGCGAACCTTATCACCATATTTCTCGCCAAAGAGTGCCATTGCCCCTTTGGCTTTTGCTGAATCAATGTCCATAATATCCGTTTGAACAGGGAAGTTAGCACGGATTTTTTGGTTTACTAATGTTTCAATTTGAGTTAATTGTTCTTTTGTAATTGCTTCAGGTTGTGCAAAGTCAAAACGCAAGGCTTTATCTGAAACAAGTGAGCCTTTTTGCACAACATGTTGACCTAAAACTTGACGTAAGGCCGCGTGCAATAAGTGGGTTGCTGAGTGATTGAGTGATGTGTGATGGCGGCGTTCCGCATCCACAATAGCATTCACCGATTGTCCAACTTTCAAACTTCCTTGCGTTAATTCTCCAATGTGTCCAAATACTTGCCCATATTTTTGGGTATCTTTCACATTAAAGATCACGCCTTGTGCGCTTAAATATCCGCTGTCACCAATTTGACCGCCTGATTCTGCATAAAACGGCGTATTTTCTAAAATAACGACCGCACTTTGACCCGCTTCGATACTTTCCACTGATTTACCATCATAGAAAAGTGCGGTGATTTTTGCTTGAGACTCGACTTCAGTATAGCCTTCAAACTTAGTTTCACCATCTACGCGAATAACGCTGTTGTAGTCCACTCCAAACTGACTCGCTGCTTGAGCACGAGTACGTTGTGCTTCCATTTCACGGTCGAACGCTTGTTCATCAATAGTGATATTGCGCTCACGACATACATCAGCCGTTAAATCCAATGGGAAACCATAGGTGTCATAAAGTTTGAATGCAACCTCACCTGAAAGAACGCCATTTTTCACTTGAGAAAGGGCTTCATCTAATAAACTCAACCCACGTTCTAGAGTGCGAGCAAATTGTTCTTCTTCTAAACGTAATAGTTTTTCAACATTTACTTGTTTTGCTTTTACGTCTTTGCCTGCTTCTGCCATTACTTCAATTAGAGTTGGCACGAGTTTATAGAAAAAGGCTTCTTTGGCACCTAATAAGTGACCGTGACGAACTGCGCGACGAATAATGCGACGTAATACATAACCACGGCCTTCGTTTGATGGAATAACGCCATCTGAGATTAAATATGCACAAGAACGAATATGGTCAGCAATAACACGTAATGATTTACTACTTAAATCTGTTGTACCAACAACTTCAGCCGTTTTTGCGATTAGTGTTTTGAAAATATCAATCTCGTAGTTTGAGTTAACATGTTGCAATACAGCAGAAATACGCTCTAAGCCCATACCAGTGTCAACTGATGGACGTGGCAATTTTTCCATTGTGCCATCGGCTAAACGGTTGAACTGCATGAACACAACGTTCCAGATTTCAATATAACGGTCGCCATCTTCTTCTGGTGAGCCTGGAGGTCCACCCCAAATATGATCACCGTGATCGTAGAAAATTTCAGTACAAGGACCGCAAGGACCGGTATCGCCCATTGCCCAGAAGTTGTCTGATGCGTATGGTGCGCCTTTATTGTCACCAATGCGAATAATGCGTTCAGCAGGAACACCGACTTCTTTATTCCAGATGTTGTAGGCTTCATCATCGGTTTCATACACGGTTACCCATAGTTTTTCTTTAGGTAAACCAAGCCATTGTGGGGAAGTTAAATATTCCCAAGCAAAATTAATCGCATCGTGTTTAAAGTAATCACCAAAACTGAAGTTACCAAGCATTTCAAAGAAAGTATGATGACGCGCAGTATAACCAACATTTTCTAAGTCGTTGTGTTTACCACCTGCACGCACGCAACGTTGAGCAGTGGTCGCTCGAGAATAAGGGCGTTTATCCATTCCAAGGAATACATCCTTAAATTGGTTCATCCCAGCATTCGTGAAAAGCAAAGTCGGATCATTTTCCGGCACAAGTGAGCTACTCTCAACTACTTGGTGGCCTTTGCTATGGAAAAAATCAAGGAATGATTGTCTTATTTCTGCCGTTGTTTTCATTAAAAAGAATCCTTGTTACCCATAATAAAAATAAAAACTAAATCGCTCTATTTTTGCATATTTTTGAAATTTATAAAAAGGCTTTTTGCCAAAACCCCAAAATAAAACCGCACTTCACGACGTTATTTGAGAAGTGCGGTTAAAATTTAAGTTATTTCAGATTATTCAAAAAACAATTTCTTGTTAATTATTCATCTCTAAGCGGAACAACCAACATATCAATTTTAATCGTATTCATCACTTGACGTGTTGAAGACATTAACTTACTCCAAAAGTCTTGGTGATGTCCCGTCACTAATAAATCTACATCATATTGTTCGATGGCATCACTTAGAACTTGTCCTAAATCACCACTGCCACTCAATTTTTCTGAAATTGGATAATCCGCACTTTCAGCTAAATCTAATAAGGCTTTTTGTGTTTCCGTGGAAATTCTGTCTTGCATCGAAGACATATTCACATCAATCAATCCAGTGTAAAGATCCGAGAAGTTCACATCAACGTGGATGATAGAAAGTTTTGCTTCGTGGCGTTTTGCAACTCCAACCGCTTTTTTAAGTAAAACTGGACTCTCTTCAGAAAGATCTACTGCCACTAAAACGTGTTTGTACATAATCGACTCCTTAACTGATTGGTTCGGCTTTTAACTGGCTCTAATGCTAACATTTTGAGCAATAAAAAACTGTGTACTAGATCACAATTTAAACATTTTTATTAAAAATTCATTAAATTTTCAATGTCTGCAATTTCTTTAGGGGCCGCTGCGGTTAGGATTTTATTACCATATTCAGTCATGAGTAAATTATCCTCAATGCGCACGCCAATGCCTTTGTATTGCTCTGGCACATCAGCATCTTCTGAAATATAAATACCCGGCTCAACGGTAATCACCATGCCGATTTCGAGTATCCGTTGTTTATCTTGGCCATAGCTACCTACATCATGCACATCTAACCCTAGCCAGTGACCTAATCCGTGCATATAAAATTGTCGATAAGCTTGTTGTTGAATGAGTGTATCGACATCACCTTTTAAGATACCTAAATCCACTAATCCTTGGGTTTTAATACGAATGACTTCATCATTGGCTTGCTTAATGGAATTGCCAGGTACAAGTAATTCAATCGCACGTTTTTGTGCTTTTAAAACTAACTCGTAAATTTCACGTTGAGGCTGGCTAAATTTTCCATTTACAGGAAAAGTGCGGGTAATATCGCCCGCATACATGGCAAATTCACAGCCAGCATCAATGAGCACTAAATCCCCATCATTTAATGGACGATCATTTTCTGTGTAGTGCAAAATACAGGCGTTATTTCCCCCTGCAACAATGGAATTGTAAGAAGGAAATCTGGCGCAATGGCGATTAAATTCATGCAAAATATCGCTTTCAATTTCATATTCAAATCGATTTGGACGTGTTGTTTGCATTGCTTTAATATGCCCTAGAGCCGTAATTTGTCCCGCTTGTTGCATTAATCGGATTTCATTAGGCGATTTTATAAGGCGCATTTCGCTGAGCATTGGTCGCCAATCTAAAATCTCGTTAAAACTCACCGCACTTTCTGTCACTAATTTATCACCCCAAGTATGAATTTCTGGCACATAGTAAAGTGCGGTTAGTTTTTTTAATATTTTTGGCAGTACGGTAGAGAACTCTTCAATAGAATAGGCTTCATTTACATTAAGTTGTTGTGGTGCACGCTCAACACCTAATCGGCGACCATTCCACGTTTCAAGTAACGGATCGCGTGGACGAAGAAAAATAATGGCTTTTTCTGCTTGTTCTGTTTTCAGTAATAACAGTGCTGCATTCGGCTCATTAAAGCCTGTTACATACCAAAAATAGCTATCTTGACGGAAAGGATAGGTACAATCATTATTACGGCGTTTTTCGATTTCAGAAAAAAGCAATAATGCTGAATTAGGTTGCATTTGAGCGAATACTCGTGTGCGGCGTTTCCAAAATTCTTCTTTAGGCAATTCAGCCATATAAGCCAATTCCATCCGAGATCTCCTTAATGTAATACAGGTTTGTTTTCTATTTCTCCTTCGTTGAAATGAGAATAGAACAACATTGCAATGGTGCGAACATATTCAATGATTTCTTCTAGCGCTTCCGCAAGTTCTTCTTCGTTATCGTCTTCATCATAACCAAGTTGGCAAATATCTTGTAAATCATCTACGGCTTCGCCAATTTCGCCTTTTTCTTTTGTTAATTCAGGTTGTGCTAAGCCAAGACCAAGTAAGAATTGGTTTGCCCAATCGGATAAGCTATCCGCTTGTGCAAAGACATTTTCATCTTCGGTTAAACCAAGTTCAAAGGTAAATCCTTCAACATCTGATAAGGTTTGACTAATTTTTTCATAAAGTTCTGTAACGGGTTGAACTAATGCTGTTGGGTAAGCGTGATTATCATTGCTGAATTGATATAAGAGCGGTAGCCAACTTTGATCTTTTAAGCCACCACAAAGTAAACCGCTTAAAAAACCGTGTAGTTCTGTTGCATTAAAGTCGATTCCAGCAGATTTAAGTTGTTGGTTAAGGTCAGAATGAGAAATGAGCATAATAGATGTCCTGAGTAAATTTGAAATTAGTGTAAACCTTTGTAAATAAAAAAGCGATCGCTTTTCCTTGTGGAAAAACGACCGCACTTTTTACCTGATTATGAGCGAATTACATCATTCCGCCCATTCCACCCATACCGCCCATGCCTGCGCCTAGGTCAGCTTTTTCATCTTTTGGAAGCTCGGTTACCATACATTCAGTGGTAATCATTAAGCCTGCTACAGATGCCGCGAATTGCAACGCAGAACGAGTTACTTTAGTTGGATCTAAGATACCCATCTCGATCATATCGCCGTATTGTTCTGTACCTGCGTTATAACCAAAGTTTCCTTCGCCATTTTTAACCGCACTTGCCACAACAGATGCTTCTTCACCCGCGTTAGTGACGATTTGACGTAAAGGCGCTTCCATCGCACGTAATGCAAGTTTAATACCCACATTTTGTTCTTCGTTGTCACCTTTTAGGCTTGCTGCAACTTTCGCTGCTGCACGAACTAATGCAACACCACCACCGGCAACAATACCTTCTTCAACTGCTGCACGAGTTGCGTGTAATGCATCGTCCACTCGATCTTTTTTCTCTTTCATTTCAACTTCAGTTGCTGCACCAACTTTAATTACAGCTACACCACCAGCAAGTTTAGCCACGCGTTCTTGAAGTTTTTCTTTGTCATAATCAGACGTTGATTCTTCGATTTGTTGACGAATTTGAGCTACACGACCTTTGATTTGAGCTTCATCACCTACACCATCGATGATCGTGGTATTGTCTTTGTTGATGACTACACGTTTTGCTTGACCTAAATCTTCTAATGTCGCTTTTTCAAGTTCCATACCGATTTCTTCAGAAATCACGGTACCAGCAGTTAAGATCGCAATATCTTGTAACATTGCTTTACGACGATCACCAAAACCAGGGGCTTTCACTGCTGCTACTTTCACGATACCACGCATGGTGTTCACCACTAAAGTTGCAAGTGCTTCACCTTCGATATCTTCAGCGATAATTAATAATGGTTTACCCGCTTTTGCAACACCTTCTAATACTGGAAGTAATTCGCGAATGTTTGATACTTTTTTATCTACTAAAAGAATGTATGGGTTGTCTAATTCAACAGTTGCCGTTTCTGGTTTGTTGATGAAATAAGGTGATAAATAACCACGATCGAATTGCATCCCTTCCACAACCGCTAATTCATCGTCAAGACCTGTACCATCTTCTACGGTAATCACGCCTTCTTTACCCACTTTTTCCATCGCTTGTGAGATTAATTGACCCACAATGCTGTCAGAGTTTGCAGAAATAGTCCCTACTTGTTCAATTTCTTTTGCTGTTTCACAAGGTTTAGATAAATTTTTAAGCTCAGAAACAACCGCACTTACTGCTTTATCGATACCGCGTTTTAAATCCATTGGATTCATGCCTGCAGCTACTGCTTTTAAGCCTTCATTTACGATAGCTTGAGCAAGAACTGTCGCGGTAGTTGTACCGTCACCTGCTGCATCATTGGCTTTAGAGGCAACCTCTTTCACCATTTGTGCACCCATATTTTCAAATTTATCTTCTAATTCAATTTCACGTGCGACAGACACACCATCTTTGGTGATGGTTGGTGCACCAAATGATTTATCTAAAATTACATTACGACCTTTAGGGCCAAGGGTAACTTTTACCGCATCTGCTAATACATTCACGCCTTTAAGCATTTTTACGCGTGCATCGTTACCAAATTTTACGTCTTTTGCTGCCATTTTCTTTTTTCCTTAATTTAAATTATTCCACAATCGCCAAAATATCGTTTTCAGAAATGATTAACACTTCTTCACCATCGATTTTTTCACTTTTCACGCCATAACCATCATTGAAAATGACCGTATCACCAACTTTTACATCTAAAGGTTGAACGGTGCCATTTTCCAAAATACGACCCTTACCCACTGCCAATACTTTCGCACGGGTGGATTTAGTCGCTGCTGAGCCTGTTAATACGATACCGCCAGCTGAACGGGTTTCGACTTCTTCACGTTTAATAATTACACGATCGTGTAAAGGACGAATATTCATGATTAATTTCCTTCTTGAGAATTTGTAAGTGCGGTTTTTATATAAGGAGGATTTTTTCGCTTTCAAGGGCTATGAATAAAAAAATTCTGACAAAATGTTTTTCCTATTTGGATTTTTTACGTAAAATTCGCCGCTCTTTGTGCGATAGATAAATGAAGGAATGAAGATATGCACTTAACATCAAGAGAACAAGAGAAATTGATGCTCTTTTTAACCGGTGAGCTTGCGGCAAAACGCAAAGCGCGTGGCGTAAAATTAAACTATCCTGAGGCTATCGCTTATATCGCGAGTCATTTACAAGAAGCAGCTAGAGATGGTATGAGTGTGGCGGAAGTCATGCAATATGGCGCAACCCTACTCACCGTTGAAGATGTGATGGAAGGCGTTGCTGAGATGGTACACGAAGTACAAATTGAAGCAACTTTCCCAGATGGTACGAAGCTTGTTACCGTCCACAATCCGATTAGATAAAAGAACATTCCCCCTCTTTAGCAAAGAGGGGGCTTTCTATAAAAATTTTAAAATAGAAGGATTTAAATAAAATGATTCCAGGTGAATACCAATTAGCTGAAGGCGATATTATTGCCAATGTTGGCAGAAAAACAGTCACAATTGAAGTAACTAACTCAGGCGACCGCCCAATTCAAGTCGGTTCCCATTACCATTTTTTTGAAACCAATAATGCCCTTAAATTTGACCGCACTTTAGCGCGTGGAATGCGCTTAAATGTTCCATCTGGCAATGCAGTACGTTTTGAGCCAGGTGAAGTGAAATCAGTCGAGTTAGTGGCTTTTGGTGGCTCGCAAACTATTTACGGCTTCCATAATCAAATTGATGGCAAATTATAAGGTAGGGCAGAATGGCATTAACAATTTCAAGAGCGCAATATGTAGCAACTTATGGCCCAACCGTTGGCGATAAAGTCCGTTTAGGCGATACCAATTTATGGGCAACTATTGAGCAAGATTTATTGACCAAAGGTGATGAGTGTAAATTTGGTGGCGGTAAAAGTGTGCGTGATGGCATGGCGCAAAGCGGCACCGCAACTCGCGATAATCCAAATGTATTGGATTTTGTGATTACCAACGTGATGATCATTGATGCTAAATTAGGCATTATCAAAGCCGATATTGGTATTCGCGATGGTCGTATTGTGGGTATCGGACAAGCGGGTAACCCTGACACCATGGATAACGTCACGCCAAACATGATTATCGGTGCAAGCACGGAAGTACATAATGGCGCACATTTAATTGCAACCGCAGGCGGTATTGATACCCACATTCACTTTATTTGCCCTCAACAAGCACAACATGCGATTGAAAGCGGGGTTACGACGTTAATTGGTGGCGGAACAGGCCCTGCTGATGGTACACACGCGACTACTTGTACCCCGGGCGCATGGTATATGGAACGTATGTTCCAAGCGGCAGAAGCTTTACCTGTCAACGTAGGATTTTTCGGTAAAGGAAACTGCTCAACTTTAGATCCGCTACGCGAACAAATTGAAGCGGGTGCATTAGGCTTAAAAATCCATGAAGACTGGGGCGCAACGCCTGCAGTAATTGATTCTGCCTTAAAAGTGGCAGATGAAATGGATATTCAAGTGGCAATTCATACCGACACGCTAAATGAAAGTGGCTTCTTAGAAGATACCATGAAAGCGATTGATGGACGAGTGATTCACACCTTCCACACGGAAGGTGCAGGTGGCGGACATGCGCCCGACATCATTAAAGCAGCGATGTATCCAAACGTATTACCGGCTTCAACCAACCCGACTCGTCCATTTACGAAAAACACCATTGATGAACATTTAGATATGTTGATGGTTTGCCATCACTTAGATAAACGCGTACCGGAAGACGTAGCATTTGCTGATAGCCGTATTCGTCCTGAAACCATTGCTGCAGAAGATATTTTGCATGATATGGGCGTCTTTTCGATTATGAGTTCAGACTCTCAAGCAATGGGGCGCATTGGCGAAGTCGTTATTCGTACATGGCAAACCGCAGATAAAATGAAAATGCAACGTGGTGAGTTAGGCAATGAAGGAAACGATAACTTCCGCATTAAACGCTATATCGCGAAATACACCATCAACCCAGCGATTGCACACGGTATTGCAGATCATATTGGTTCATTAGAAGTGGGTAAAATTGCGGATATCGTGTTATGGAAACCGATGTTCTTTGGCGTAAAACCTGAAGTGGTAATTAAAAAAGGCTTTATTAGCTATGCAAAAATGGGTGATCCAAATGCCTCTATTCCAACACCACAGCCAGTGTTCTACCGTCCAATGTACGGTGCTCAAGGTTTAGCAACGGCACAAACAGCGGTATTCTTTGTTTCACAAGCCGCTGAAAAAGCCGATATTCGTGCGAAGTTCGGTTTACACAAAGAAACCATTGCCGTGAAAGGTTGCCGCAGCGTAGGGAAAAAAGATTTGGTTCACAACAATGCAACACCTGAAATCACAGTTGATCCAGAACGCTATGAAGTGCGTGTGGATGGTGAACTAATTACTTGCGAACCCGTGGATACGGTGCCATTAGGGCAACGATATTTTATGTTCTAAGCAGAAAAGAGCGGTCAAATTTTAAGGAGAATTTACAATGAAACTTTGGTACTCCACCACCAGCCCGTATGTACGTAAAGTACTGGTAACGTTGAAATATCAACAACTATTAGACAAAACAGAACTGATTAAAATTGGTTCATCATTTGATGCAAGCTCTCCGCATAATCAGGCCAACCCATTGGGACGTGTTCCTGCGTTAGAACGTAATTGTGGTAATTGGCTTTATGGTAGTTTGCTGATTTGCGAATATCTTGACCAAAAAGGTAAGGTAGAGCCTAAACTCATTCCAGAAAGTGGCAAGCCACGTTGGGCAGCGTTAGCGTTGCATAATTTAGCAGATGGCATTATGGAAAACACCGTGCCGATGATGGCTGAAAAAATGCTTCGCCCTGAAAGTGAATGGTGGACAGCTCGCCATCAATAACTAACTGAACGCAATCGTCAAAGTTTTGCAAGACTTGAGCAAGACTTAAAACCGTTTGGTACGGAATTAAACATTGGTACGTTAACGGCGGTGGCAGTCATTGATTGGTTCTTATTTAGAGCAGAGAAAATTGGATTAGATCTTGCAAAAGAATTTCCAAATTTAACCGCTTGGGCAGCAGAAATGAATGAAAAATATGAGGTTTTAAGAGAAACAAAGCCAACGTTGTAACCATTTTTGTGGCGTCATGAAATTGGTCTAAATAACCTAATTTCTCTGTTTTTTCTTCTGCCAAATCTCCCCTTCCCTTCTTTGCTAAAGAAGGGGGGAAGAACGAGCGAGATTTTATATCATTGTTCTACTTTGATATGGCAAATATAAATGAGTCAGATGACAGTAAATTCATAAAGAAAATCCCCTCTTTAGCAAAGAGGGGAAGGGGAGATTTGGTAGTATATAACCGAAGAAAATAAGTAATATAAAAATGAAAATCCTCAACCCCATTCTGCCTATTATGGACACCATTTTAGGCGATTTAACTAGTCTTCAAGCTGAAGGCAAGATTACCCATCAAACCATTGAGTGCGTGGCATTGCAGTGGTATGAAAGTGAGCGCAATATTCTGCGTAAAACAACGAATACGGGGCGCGAAGTTGCCTTTCGCTTGCTAAAAGAAGGACAACGTTTAAAACACGATGATGTGGTGTTTATCAGCGATGAATTAGTGATTGTGATTGAAATTTTACCGAGTGAAGTAATTGTGCTATCGCCGAAAACCTTGCCAGAAATGGCTCGCGCTTGTTATGAAATTGGCAATAAACATTCGCCCCTCTTTTTAGATGGCGATGAAGTGACATTACCTTACGATAAGCCGATGTTTGAATGGTTACAAGCGGCGGGATTTCATCCGAAAAAAGCTGAACGCCGTTTAAGCCAAGCGTTAAGAGCGAACTCCGCACAAGGGCACGGGCATTCGCATAGTCATTCGCACGATCATCATGGCTATCACCACCATGGAGACGGCAATTGGCACCAACATTAAACCGAAGCCTGGCAGATTTAGGCGCCTTGTTGCACTTGGTTGACCCGACTTTGCCAATCGGGGGCTTTAACCATTCAAACGGTTTAGAAACCTTTGTTCAACAAGGTGTTGTTTCGACGAAACCAAGCCTAGAAGAATATGTGCAAACTCAGCTTTTGCAAAACTGGGTGTATAACGATGGCGCTTATCTTTCGCTCGCATTTGAAGCCATGGCTATCAATGATTTTGACCGTTTGTGCGAATTAGACCATTCGTTATCTGCGACCAAAATTGCGCGAGAAAGTCGAGAAGGCAGTTTTAAACTCGGCGTGCGGTTATTAAAAATTTTTATCCGCTATGAACAACACCCGATGTTGAGCCAATTTCAGCAAGCGATTCAAAATAAAACCGTGCAAGGCTATTTCCCGATTGTGTTTGCGATGGTGGCGCAAGCGATGGGGCTCAGCAAAGCGGATACCCTGTATGCGTTTTACTACAATGCAGCAGTCGGCACCATTACCAATGGCGTAAAACTCATTCCGCTCAGCCAAATGGACGGGCAAGATATTCTGTTTGATTTGCGTCGTGCGCTCTTGCAAGCTGTCGAATTAAGCCTTGATCCAAATCTTGATTGGCTAGGTGCAGCAACTCTCGCAAATGACATCCGTTCCATGCAGCACGAAGTGCTTTATACGCGGCTTTATATGTCGTAAGAGCGGTCATTTTTTATTAAATTTTTACATATCGCAGAGGTTATAAGAATGAGCTTCTACGAATCAACAAAAGGAACATTATGCGTAACTACATTAAAATTGGCGTAGCAGGCCCCGTTGGTGCAGGCAAAACCGCGTTAATTGAAAAACTGACTCGTGAAATTGCAAGCCGTTATAGCGTGGCGGTAATCACTAACGATATTTATACCCAAGAAGATGCGGAGTTTTTAACGAAAAACAGCTTACTTCCGCCTGAGCGAATTATGGGCGTGGAAACGGGCGGTTGCCCACATACAGCAATTCGTGAAGATGCGTCAATGAACTTAGAAGCTGTCGATGAAATGGTTGCACGCTTCCCTGATGTAGAAATCGTGTTTATTGAATCTGGTGGTGATAACTTATCTGCCACCTTTAGCCCTGATTTAGCAGATGTGACTATTTTCGTGATTGACGTCGCACAAGGTGAAAAAATCCCGCGTAAAGGTGGTCCTGGCATCACCCGTTCTGATTTATTAGTGATTAACAAAACTGACCTAGCGCCATTCGTTGGTGCTGACTTAAGTGTCATGGAACGAGATGCACGTCGTATGCGTAACGGTCAACCGTTTATCTTTACCAACTTAATGAAGAAAGAAAATTTAGATGGTGTAATTGGTTGGATTGAAAAATACGCTTTATTAAAAAATATAGAAGAACCTAAAGCCTTAGTGAGATAAAGTACTCTCCCCTCTTCTTTTGAGGAGGGGGGATTTTACAAATTTAATCGATTATGAACAGTACGCTCAAACTCTCAACTAAACTTTCTCCAAGCGGTAAAACTCAGCTTGCGGAATATTTTGCCACTCCCCCTTTCAAAGTGATGACGTTACCTCCTTATGCGGATGCTTGGACAAATGGACTTAATGCCATTCAGATGTCTTCTTCGCCAGGACTCTTATCAGGGGATCGTATTGATATTCAAATAACGCTCGCAGAATCGACCGCACTTTCTTTAAATACACAGGCATTTACCCGTGTTAAGGCAATGAATGAAGGCAATTTTGCTGAACAAAACACGTTCATTCAGCTTGAAGAGAATAGCTATTTATTTTATTTGCCCCACCCATTGGTATTGCATAAGGATTCTGCATTTAAGCAAAAAACATTCATCAATATACAACCTAATAGCGTTCTGATTTACGGAGATATTGTGGCTATTGGCCGCGTAGCAAATAATGAACGTTTTGAATTTCGCCAATTTTCTTCTCATTTAAAAGTTCAGCTTTTGCAAAATAACGGGCAAACTAAACCGCTCGTCTTGGATTGTATTCAATGGCAGCCTGCACAAATGAAATTGACCGCATTAAGCCAAATGGAAGGGTTCTCACATCAAGGATCGTTGGTTTATCTCAATTTGCAGAAAACATCAACTGAAGTTAAACAAATCGTCCAAACACTTCAACAGCAGGAAAGTGAAAAATCTATACTTATTGGCGTTTCTCAATTAAATGAAGGTGGACTTATTGTACGAGTGCTTGGTCATCGTGCTGAGCTCATTCAAAAGCTCTTTGAGAAGATCGGTGAGCAACTAAAATCAGCATAAAATTAGGGGCTGACGTAGACTAGCATTCTTGCTAATCTACGTCAGCCCCAAAAATTATTTTCGATAAAAATCAACCGCCCTTACAAATCAACCAAGGAACTTGCTTGCCTTGTTGATTCTTGTAGTAAATTGAACTTTGAGAGCGCGCGATTAAATCCACATAACTTCCTTGAATCGGATCATACGAACGATAAACCACCTCAAATTTTGTACCGCGCGCATTCAGTGTCAGCGTGTATGAATGATCAAAAGGCACCGCCTTGCCATTATCTAGCTGGAAATAAAAACCGAAGTTATCTTTCATACGGCTTTCACGCGACAACGGGAAATAAGTCGTCAAATGAGAAATCCCCCCAGTATCTTTATTATTACAACGATAATGATATGGCTTGTAATTAACCGAATTATTTAACTCAGCTTGGCTAATATTATTCTTTAAAAATCGAGATTTAACCGTCTTTTTTGGCTGATGTGTTGTGGTACAAGCAAATAAACTCACAAGGACACCCACAAACAATGCCATCTTTAATTTATTCATAAATACAAAATTCCGAGCAATAAGAAAGCGCGTATGATAGCGGAAATTGGGGATTGTGCAAGGGATTGGAATGAGACTAAAAAAACCGAAATAAAAACTGGAAATGTAATTCCAAATACAGGCTAAAAAAAAAACAAATATGGAAATTGACTTCCAATTGACACTCAAGACCTCCAACAGCTTATTCAAGAAAAAATGCCGTCTTCTCCAGCTAAAACCTACTTTCTGATTGATGAAATTCAATTCGTGGAAGGCTGGCAAAAAATCGTCAATGCGCTTCGCGTGAGTTTTAACACCGACATCGTGATTACGGGCTCAAATGCTAACTTGCTTTCCGGTGAGCTTGCGACGCTGTTAAGCGGTCGGTATGTAGAAATCAAAATTTATCCGCTTTCTTTTAAAGAATTTTTGCACGCCAAAAATGTGGATAGTCAATCAAGATTGGTGGATAAACTCTATTCGGAATACGAAAAATATGGCGGTTTCCCCAGTGTTGCTATTGCTGATGAATCTTTAAAAGAAACGATTTTATCTGGCATTTTTGATTCCATCGTACTGAATGATATTGCTCATCGTGCTGGCGTGAAAGATACCCATATTCTTAAAAGCGTGATTCTCTTTTTGGCGGATAATGTAGGGCAGTTAGTGAATCCGAGTAAAATTAGCAACACGCTCACGTCCGAACGTGTTCCCACCTCAAACCCTACCATCAGCAAATATCTTGATTTGTTAGAAAATGCGTTTCTTTTTTATAAAGCAAAACAATACGATATTCGCGGAAAAGGCTATTTAAAAACCAATGCGAAATATTTTATTGTGGATAACGGTTTAAGACGACATGCTATCGGTAAAAAAGGCGCGAATTATGCCAATCGACTAGAAAATATCGTCTTTATTGAATTACTCAGACGTGGTTATACCATAGATGTCGGTAAACTTGACAGCAAAGAAATTGATTTTATCGCCCGAAAAGCCGATGAGATTTTGTATGTGCAAGTCGCCTTTGAAATCCCTGAAAATACCCACGAAACAGATAATCTTTTGCATATTAAAGATAACTATAAGAAGATCTTAATTACGGGGAAATATTACGAACAAACAGAAATTGATGGGATTGAGGTGATTTATGTGGTGGATTGGTTGCTGCAATAAATCTAAAAATATTGAAAATTTTCACCGCACTTTTAGTGATTAACGTTTATACTGGTGCGCGTTTCTTAACGTGTGCCATGGAAATTAAATAATGTGCGGTGAGTTTTTGAAGTGTTTTTTATTGAAGTTAGGCACACGCTAGGAAGCGTGCACCAACAGATTGTGCTAATAAGGAAAGATAGCGCCAGCGTCCACGCTGGTGCTGTTTAATAATACATTGCGAATTTTACCCATAAGCCGTTGGCAGAATTAATATTCAAAATTCTTTGGATTTTTTGACCGCACTTTTAGATGGGGGCACAAGCGAGGACGCTTGCGCTATCATGGGGGAGACTAATGAACTTTGAATCTTTCTTTTTTTAGCCTTAGCATATTTAAAATTTCATCTAATTTAAATTTATCAAATGGATCAAGATCTTTTGAATTATATCTATTAGTTAAACAAGCTATAAACTTATCAATAAAACTTTCTTCAGCTTTCAAATATTCTGCTAATGTTATTTCATTAATACTACGATTTGTTTTATATCTTTCATCAAGAAAATAACAAAAATTATACAACCCATTATAATTATTACTATCATCAATTAACACTTCCATAACTTGATTAACATTTTCTTCAGTCAGCAAAACTTTGCACTCGTATTTTTCATAGTTACTATACGTATTACTCCAGTCTGCAATTTTTATAAATGGTAATAATTTATAAAAATCATCAATAGTCTTTTTATTTTCTAAAATAAATTGTTGTTCATTTATCTTCTTATAAAATTCTGATCTTATTCTTATGAAATCGTCATCTTCTTCATTGATATATCCCAAGCCTGTAGTATTAAGCCTAAAAAATCTAAGATCTGGAAATGAAGAAGTTTCTTTGTATTTATCTAGGTATTTTGAGAGTGTTTGTTCTATTTCATCAATTGATATATTTCTACATAAATTTTTCTTAACGAAAAATACTAACATACTAACAGCATGCATAAGAATACCTATATTGTGATATTCTATTGAAATAAATTTATTCTTTACATCCTCAAGGTTAGTATAAAATTCATCCCTATTCATCTCTCTGTAGTGCCATAATTTTTGCCAAGATTCATCTTCTTTCCTATTAAATATTGGAAGTGAGGATATCAATTCATTTAGTTCATCATAAGAATTATAGCAACTAGTAATAATCATCTTCCAAATATCTGTATCGAAAATGAGGCTATAATAAAATCCTGAGTTATCTTGTTTTAATGACTCTAAGACGGAATCTATATTATGCTCTTTTTTATATTCTAGTGATAGTGTATAGAATTGCTCTGATAGTCTTTCAATAAATTCATCATTATCTAGATAATTAGATTTTATTTTTTTAGTAAAATCAATGTAATCATCAGTTGTCTGAATTAGATTTCTATAGTTTTTATTTCCAGATCTTTCAAATGTCGATTGGATGATGTTTATAATTATTTCATATTTTTTTAACTTTGAGGAATATTTTTCCTCAAATGACTTCCAATAGCTTTCGTTATCATTATGAATAATAAATGATTTACCTATAACTTTTTCTTTAAATCTTTTATATGTTTCATTTTTATCATTACTTTTATTCTTATAATTAATTTCATCCTCATTTGCTATGATAATTGTTTTCACATTTTTATTTTCACAGATTGAATTTATAAATCCTAATATTTCTATAATAGGTATTAATGTTCTCTCAAGATCATCGAATATAAAAATTAGGTTATTATAATTATTAGTATCATTTTTTAATGGGTTAATAATTTTGCTAAGATCGATTTTTGCAGTTGTTTCCTGACTGGCATCTCCAATTAAGTCAAACGTAAACCCGAAATTTATTGCGGACTTTAATATTCCGCCTGCGAATTTTATGCTTTTATGAGATAAAATTGGATGTAATTCTTCAAAAATAGCGTCATTTACAGATGGGATATCTTTTAATCCAAACAAACTTACATAGATAAACTTATATCTATTATCATTAGATCTTTTTTCTATATAATTTCTTATAAAAAATGTTTTACCACAGCCCCATTTCCCAGTTAAGAGAGTTGCGTATTCAACATCTTCTCTTTCTAAATAAAGATCTAAATAGTTTTCGATATGTTTATTCATTATTGATTCCTGTTATAGAGTAGAAGACCTAAAATTAATTGTAATAAGCTTATTTCATAGCCACACCCAACCATTTCATCATCTCTCTTTCATCCCAACCTTTACGTTTGGCATAATCTTGAGCTTGGTCTTCATCAATGCGACCTAAAGTGAAATAGTTACTTGCAGGGTGGGTGAAGTACCAACCGCAGACGGAAGCGGCTGGCCACATAGCGTAGCTTTCAGTGAGTTTCATGCCGATACGTTGTTCCACTTCTAATAAATCCCAAATCAAGGCTTTTTCGGTATGTTCCGGGCAGCTTGGGTAACCCGGTGCAGGGCGGATGCCGACATAGTTTTCATTGATTAAACCTTGATTGTCGAATTCTTCTTGCGTGTAGCCCCAAATGCGGGTGCGTAGCTCAAAGTGCAAGTATTCCGCCATGGCTTCCGCTAAGCGGTCGCCCACGGCTTGTAGCAGGATAGCATTATAGTCATCGCCCGCTGCTTTATAGCCTTCCACTAATGCCATTTCTTCAATACCCGCACAGACGGCGAACATCCCCATCCAGTCTTTTTTTCCGCTTTCGCGATCCGCAATAAAGTCACTTAGGGCAAAGTTAAACGGACTTTTGCTGTTTTTGCCACGTTCTGTTTGCTGGCGTAAGCCGTAAGCTGTACCAATGGGTTGTGTGTGTTCTTCATCAGAAAATAGCACCACATCGTCGCCCACACGTTCCGCAGGGAATATACCTAAAATACCGCTTGGGTTGAGTTTATGGTTTTGTTCTAACTCATCTAATACCACTTGTGCATCGTTCCATACTTTACGTGCTTCTTCGCCGCCTTCCGGATAATCAAAGGCATCAGGATAGCCGCCCATCAAGCCCCAAATGCGGAAGAATGGCGACCAATCGATGAATTTTCGTAATTCAGCAATCGGCACATTTTTAAATTCTACAATGCCTGTTTGATTTGGTTTTGGCGGCACGTAATCAGCCCATTCACCACTAAAGCCATCAAAGCGGTTTGCACGTGCTTCTTCAATGCTTAGTTGCTTACGAAGTGGTTTACGGTTAGAGAAAGACTGCTGAATTTTCTCGTAATCTTTCTTGAACTGTTCCCACAATGCCGCACGGCTTTCAGGATTCATCAATGTCGCACACACTGTCACCGCACGAGAGGCATTTGAGGTATAAAATACGCCGTGTTCTTTATATTTTGGATAAAGTTTAATGGCCGTATGTTCTTTAGAGGTGGTTGCACCGCCGATCATCACAGGCAGGTTTAAGCCTAAACGGGTCATTTCACCCAAGAAGTATTCCATCTCATCTAAAGAAGGGGTAATCAAACCACTTAATGCAATAATATCCGCTTTTTCATCAATAGCGGTTTGAATGATTTTGTCCGCTGGCACCATCACGCCTAAGTCAATCACTTCAAAGTTATTACATTGCATCACTACGCTCACGATGTTTTTACCGATGTCGTGTACGTCGCCTTTTACGGTCGCAATCACCACTTTACCGTTACTTGAACCTTTTTGTTTGGTTGCATTGATAAACGGCTCTAAATACGCCACGGATTGTTTCATTACGCGCGCAGATTTCACCACTTGTGGGAGGAACATTTTACCGTCACCGAACAAATCGCCGACCACGTCCATGCCTGCCATTAACGGGCCTTCAATCACATCTAATGGACTTGGTAAGGTTTGACGGGCTTCTTCCGTATCTTCCACAATGTAAGTGGTAATCCCTTTCACAAGGGCGTGTTTTAAACGTTCTTCCACTGGCCAAGTGCGCCATTCTGCCACAGAATCGACCGCACTTTCATCGTTGCCTTGATTGCGATATTTTTCTGCAATATCGAGTAGTTTTTCGGTGGCATCAGGGCTGCGGTTTAATACCGCATCTTCCACAATTTCACGTAATTCAGGATCGAGATCGTCATAAATCGCGAGCTGCCCCGCATTCACAATCCCCATATCCATGCCTTGTTTGATAGCATGGTAGAGGAAGACGGCGTGAATCGCTTCACGCATCACATTGTTACCACGGAATGAGAAAGACACATTCGACACCCCGCCTGAGATTTTCGCATGCGGTAGCGCACGTTTGATACGACCTGTAGCGTTGATAAAATCGACACCGTAGTTGTTGTGTTCTTCAATCCCCGTACCGATGGCAAAAATGTTCGGGTCGAAAATAATATCCTCTGGTGGGAAGCCTACTTGGTTTACTAACATGTCATAAGCACGGCTACAAATTTCAACTTTGCGATCTTCAGTATCGGCTTGACCCACTTCGTCAAACGCCATGACCACCACAGCTGCACCGTATTTACGCACCAGTTTAGCCTGATGTATAAATTTTTCCTCTCCCTCTTTTAAGGAAATAGAGTTAACGATTGGTTTACCTTGTACTGACTGCAAGCCAGCCTCAATCACTTCCCATTTGGAGGAGTCGATCATCACCGGCACTTTGGCCGCATCGGGTTCCGTCGCCATAATGTTGAGGAAACGGGTCATGCATTTTTTACCATCGAGCAAGGCTTCATCCATGTTCACGTCAATAACTTGCGCGCCGTTTTCTACTTGGTCGATAGCAATTTCAATGGCTTCGGCAAATTTGTCTTCTTTAATTAAACGTTTGAATTTTGCTGAACCTGTCACGTTATTACGTTCGCCCACGTTCACGAATAGGCTTTCATCATCAATATTAAGTGGTTCTAAGCCAGATAAACGCATCGCGGTTTTGATTTGTGGCAATTTGCGTGGCGGGATGTTTTCTACCGCCTCGGCAAAGGCTTTGATATGTTCCGGTGTGGTGCCGCAACAGCCACCGATAATGTTCACAAAGCCGCTTTCCGCCCATTCTTTAAGGTGTGCCGCCATCTCTTCCGCGCCAAGATCGTAGCCACCAAAGGCATTTGGCAAGCCCGCATTTGGGTGGACGGAAACATAGGTTTCGCTGATTTTAGACAGTTGTTCAACATATTGGCGAAGTTCTTTCGGGCCTAGCGCACAGTTCAAACCGAACGTCAGTGGTTTAGCGTGACGAAGCGAGTTGTAGAACGCTTCAGTGGTTTGCCCTGAAAGCGTACGGCCAGAAGCATCGGTAATGGTGCCGGAGATCATGATCGGCAATTCCACACCTAATTCTTCAAATACGGTTTCAATGGCGAAAATGGCGGCTTTTGCGTTTAACGTGTCGAAAATAGTTTCGATCATGATCAAATCAGCACCACCTTCAATTAAGCCTTTGGTTGCTTCAGCATAGGCATCGACCAATTCCATAAACGTCACATTACGGAAACCTGGGTCATTTACATCAGGAGAAATAGAGGCTGTACGGTTAGTTGGCCCTAACACACCTGCAACAAAGCGAGGTTTTTCTGGTGTGCCGTATTTATCTGCGGCTAAACGCGCTAGCTTTGCCCCTGCAAAATTCAGTTCATAGGCAATAGACTGTAAATCATAATCCGCTTGCGCAATGGTGGTAGAACTGAAGGTATTGGTTTCAATAATATCTGCACCCGCTGCTAAATATTTCTCATGAATAGCGGAAATTAGCAGTGGCTGAGTCAATGTCAGTAAATCATTATTACCGCGTAAATCGACCGCACTTTCCTTAAACTTCTCGCCTCTAAAATCGGTTTCCGTCAGTTTATATTTTTGGATCATCGTCCCCATCGCACCGTCTAAAATGAGAATACGATTTTCTAGAGCTTGTTTAAGTTGAGCGGTTTTATTCACCATAATTATTTTGTTCCGTAAATCTTAATAAATAACTACGGAATAATAGGTGTAAGGGCTAGGGGTGTCAAATGTTAGAAGGAAAGTGCGGTGGAAAATAAAGTATTTTTTTATATAAGAAAAATAAAAAGTTTACGTAAAACGGTTGAATTATTGCTCAAAAATCCGTTAGCATAGTGGCGTATTAGTTTATCTAATATGTTAAGTTTAACTATTATTAACTAGAGGATCTCTTCATGAAGAAACTTATCGCAGTTGCGGTGCTTTCTGCGTGTGGCTCGTTAGCTCATGCAAACACCAATGTTCCAAACTACAATACAGACGCCCATCTTTACGAATTCACGCAAACCTACGATTTAGTTGTGCTAAAAGGCTCACAAGGACAAACCAATTTATGGGTTCCATTGCCATTTAATGGAGAATACCAACAAGTGAAATCGATTCACTTTGAAGGTAATTACATGAATGCCTATGTAACAGAAAACAATAAATACGGTGCGAAAACCTTATTTGCCACTTGGGATAAAGATGCACAAAAACGTGATTTAAAAGTCACTATGGTCATTGAAACAAAAGACCGTGAACCGATGGTGAAAGGTGCTTTAGAGAATTATACTCCGCCAAAAGATATTCAGTATTCCGTGGATGTACAAGAGTACTTAAAAGCTACTCCACATATTAAAACTGATGGAATTGTGAAAGAATTTGCTGACAAAATCGTAGGTAAAGAAACCAATCCATTGAAGAAAGCAGAACTTATTCACCACTGGATCGTAAAAAATATGGAACGTGATAATTCTGTATTAGGTTGTGGCGACGGCGATGTAGAAAAAATTCTTACCACTGGCGTATTAAAAGGTAAATGTACCGATATTAACTCTATATTTGTGGCGCTTGCTCGTGCGGCAGGCATCCCAGCCCGTGAAATTTTTGGTATTCGCTTAGGTGCGGCAGATAAAATGGGCAAATATTCAAAAGGTGCCTTCGGTAGTGCAAATGAACAAGGCATCGCAAACGTAAGTGGTGGCCAACACTGCCGTGCTGAATTCTACCTTGCAGGATTTGGATGGGTACCAGTTGATTCCGCAGACGTTGCCAAAATGCGTTTAGCAGAGAAAAAATCTGTTGAAAATAAAGATACACAAGCCGTAGCAAAATATTTGTTTGGTAACTGGGAAGCAAACTGGGTCGGATTCAACCATGCCCGTGATTTCGATTTATATCCACAACCAGAACTCGCTCCAATCAATAATTTCGGCTATCCATATGCAGAAGTAGGTGGCGATCCGTTAAATTCCTTTGATCCAAAAGAATTTAAATATGACTACGTCTCTAAAAAACTCTAATAAATCCTTTTGGGTTGCCATAGCCACCGCACTTAGCGCCGCGGTGGCATCAACGTTGTGTTGCATTGCACCATTAATTTATTTAGTGTTCGGCGTGTCATCTACATGGTTGATTGGCCTAGGCGAATATGATTATTTGCGTATTCCCATGCTCATCGTTTCATTATGCGCCTTTGCCTATGGATTTTGGCTGTTAATGTTTTCCAAAAAAATCATTTGTAGCAAATATATTTCCCGTAAAAAACTCATCGTTTTATATTGGATTGTATTTATTGTGATGATTTTTTTCTTAACTTATCCAACAATTTTGCCTTGGATTTTAGAATTAGCTAATTAGGAATAAAAATGAAGAAATTATGTACCGCACTTTTGCTTTCTCTGTTTGCAATTTCTTTCGCTCATGCGAATGAAACCAAACAAATTGTGCTAAAAGTAAAAGAAATGAATTGCCAGCTTTGCGCCTACTTAGTCAATAAAGAATTGCGCAATATCGATGGCGTGATTTCCACTAAAGCCTCCATTAAAGATAGAACTGTGACTGTTGTAGAAGATCCAAAAGTTCCTGATGAGCAATTGATTAATGCAATTCATAAATTGGAATATACAGCGGAAGTGGTGAAGTAATTTAAGATTTGAATGTTTTTTATGATAAGGTACCCTCACCTTGCAGATTTAGACTATATTTTTAAAAATCTTAATTCTTTATTATCAAGTCTTTCTCTTATATCTGGGTAAATAACAGTAATCATACCTTCAATTCCTTTTCTTAAATAAGATTCAGATAAACTTAATGCCTTACATATATATTTCACTTCAAGTTCTGTTTTCCCCCCTAGTCCTCTTTCTCCTGGTGCCACATGGTAGAACCCCATGGGGAAAGAGTGAGCATTTGCTGATAACAGCTTATACCATAGTCTAAATTCTCTTTTATTAAATCCGCTTCGTTCTTCAATATCTTCCCTACTCAACATAAAAGCATTTTTCCCTTGCAAGTATCTATTTCGCTCCTTTTCGGGTAATGAATTAAAAAAAGAATCTTGTTGTATTTTATCTAAGATGAATTCTAAGCAATTTTCTTTATCATGGTGGAACTGGGTTGCTAAAGGCACTTTATTTAAATGTTCGAAGAGTTGTTTTCTTGAATAGTAATCATGTAAATCAAAAATATTTTTTCTCGTTTGTCTTTCTTCATCAGATACGTTATCAAAGCATAAATAAAACAAAGAATGATAACACTCCATTAAATTCCGTGTTAAACCAAATGTTGAAGCATAGTCCCAGTTTTCTAGGACATATTTTGTTGGAACATCTTGCTGAGTAAGTCTTTGTATGCTTTGAGCAATAACACACATTCTTGCAAATAAAATACAAGCAAATGTCATTTGAAATCCTGTAGATTTTCTATAAGCACCCATTACAGAAACTTTTCTTGCTATTTTTAATGTTTTTGAAAATCTTTTGTAACATTGTTCAAAATCTATATCATTCATAATATTTCCCCATAGAACTAACTCTGTTTTAAACAATAATAAAAGTGCGGTCAAAACTGACCGCACTTTTTATCTTTCGATAATCAACTTATTTAATCACACCACAAGCCATACGTGGGCCGCCACCGCCAAGTGGCGCTGGATGATCGGAGTGATTATCACCACCAGCATGGATCATAATAGAGTGACTGCGAACATCATCTAAATGTTTAAGACGTGGCGCTAAAACAGGGTTAGTCGCTGTACCATCATGTAATACAGTTAATGCAGGTAAATCACCTAAGTGTGCATCATCTTGCCATGGGTAACCATGTTGTTTTGCACCTTTAGGATCCCAGTGACCACCAGCGCCTAAACCAGCTGTCAATTTACCCTCTTTTTCTTTTGGCTCACAGCTTGGGTTTTCATGGATGTGGAAACCATGTAAGCCTTCGCTTAATCCTTGTAAATTAGGGGTAAACACAAGACCATAGTTAGATTCAGTAATGGTCACTGTCCCCACATCTTTGTTACCGTTTACTGGATCAAGTTGTTGCACTTTCACTTCAATAGAAGCACCTTTAGGTGCCATATTGTGATCATGATTATGCTCATGTGCTTGCGCCACACCAACTGAACATACCGCACTAACCGCTAGAGCTAATAAGGTTTTCATATTCATTGCAATCTCCTTTATTGCAGTAAAAATTCATGACTATTTTAGTCAATTTCGTTTAAAAAGCCGACAAGTTTTTACGAAAATTTCACATTATTTTACACATCCACGTACAATTAATACGCCAACATTTCGAGCTTGCGCGACAGCTTTCGGTTTACTCAGTTTCATTTTTAATCCTTGAAGTTGATAACGTGACTCAAGCAAATCCGCCACTTCATAAGCTACTCGCTCAATCAACAAGAAAGGTTTACTTTCCACATAATCAATTATCACTTGACTCACTTCAGCATAATTCAAACAATATGCAACATCATCCGTTTCCGCAGCTTGTTTACAATCCCACGCCATTTCCAAATCAAACACAAGCTTTTGCTTAATTTGCTGTTCCCAATCATATACGCCAATTTGAGCAAAAACAGTCAATTCTTCAATAAAAACACGATCCATAAGATTTCCTCTAAAATTATTGTAGGCGTATGCTATCAACTTTGGGTAGAATAACGAATATTTTTTCTTGCTGGAGTACAAAATGAGCCTTTTTGCCCTTTTTTATATGCTTTGTGCCTATCTTTTAGGCTCTATTTCCAGTGCTATTCTAATTTGTCGCATTGCTGGCTTACCGGATCCTCGTCAAAATGGATCAAACAATCCTGGGACGACAAATGTGCTTCGTATCGGTGGCCGTTGGTCTGCTCTCGCTGTACTAATTATTGATATTTTAAAAGGCATGACGCCAGTATGGGTTGGTTACTATTTAGGACTCACACAATTTGAATTAGGCATGGTCGCACTAGGTGCTTGCTTAGGGCACATTTTCCCCATTTTCTTCCACTTCAAAGGCGGTAAAGGCGTCGCAACCGCTTTCGGTGCAATCGCACCAATTTCTTGGGCTGTAGCCGGTTCTACATTAGGCACTTGGGGCTTCGTTTTTCTTATCAGCGGTTATTCTTCATTAAGTGCGGTTATTTCTGCTTTACTTGTGCCTTTTTATGTGTGGTGGTTTAAACCTGAATTTACTTTTCCCGTTGCACTGGTATGTTGCCTATTAATTTATCGTCATCACGATAACGTTCAACGTTTATGGCGCGGTCAAGAAGATAAAGTTTGGGCTAAATTAAAAAAGAAATAAAAAATTCACCGCACTTTTCTAAATTTCCACTGGAGTTTCCTGTGCATACTAAACGTTCAGTTTCCACTCGTATTGCTAAATATTTATTCATCATTCTCATTGTTGCTGGCGTGATTAGCTCGCTAAGTTTGGCAATTATGAGCAGTAATAAATATGATGCAGAAGCCATTAATATTTCAGGTTCTTTGCGGATGCAAAGTTATCGCCTGCTCTATGAAATGCAAGAACAACCAGAAAGCGTGGAAACGAACTTACGTCGTTATCATATAAGCCTTCATTCATCTGCTTTATTGGAAGTTCAAAATCAATTTTTCACACCGAATGTATTAAAACATTCCTATCAAAACATTTTGCAACGTTGGACGAACATGGAAAAATATGCGCGCCAACACGATGTAAAAAACTATAGTAATCAGCTCACTGACTATGTGGCTGATGTTGATTATTTTGTGTTTGAGCTACAACGTTTCAGTGAACAAAAATGGATTTTGGGCGTATCGGTACTTTTTTTCGCGATGTGGTTAATTTTACTCATGGTGTCTTATGTGATTTGGTACACACAGCGGGAAGTCGTAAAACCACTGCACTTAATGACGAAAGCCAGTATGCAAGTGCAAATGCGTCAATTCAATCACATTCCGCTAGATACAACGAAACAAAATGAACTCGGTACATTGGCGCGTATCTTCACACAAATGTCCACGGAGCTTGGGCAGCTTTATTCACGTTTGGAAGAAACGGTAAACGAAAAAACACAAAAGTTACGCCAAACTAACCGCTCGTTGACGACACTTTATCAAAGTTCTCAAATTCTTAATGCCAACACGATCAACGATAAAGTATTAAGCCAAGTGCTCGATCACATTCTGGTCAGCGAAAATTTGAAATATATCAAAGTTGAAGTTATGGGTGCAGAGCATTGGGATATTGCTTTTGGTACTCAAGATTTAGACTGCTCGTTGCAAACTGAGACACTTTCTGTCGATAACGAAGAATTCGGTGCACTCTCTTGGCAAGCAGGATTGCCTTGTCCCGATCCGAGAATGATGCAAAACCTTGCTCAAATGCTTGGGAGAGCCCTTTATTTCCAAAAAAGTTTACGCCAACAAGAACAGCTATTATTGATGGAAGAGCGGTCAATTATCGCGCGAGAATTGCATGACTCATTGGCTCAAGTGCTATCGTTTTTACAGATTCAACTTACATTACTTAAACATAACTTGAAGAAAGAAGGCGATTCATCCAAAGAACAAAGTTTGGTCATTATTCGTGATTTTGAACAGGCTCTTTCGAGTGGATATGCACAATTACGCGAGCTTTTAGCCACTTTCCGTTTAACCATACAAGAAGCTAATTTACAGCTTGCGCTAGAACAAGTGATTGACTCATTGCGTTCACAAACAACGATGCAAATGAACGTTAATTGCCAATTGCCATCACAAAGTTTGAATCCACAACAACTGGTTCATGTGCTACAAATTGTACGCGAAGCCACCACCAATGCGATCAAACATTCTCAAGGCACAGCAATTGAAATTAGCGCCAAAATTAATGCCGAAGGCGAATACGAAATTTTAGTTGAAGATAATGGTATCGGTATTCAAGACCTTGAAGAGCCTGAAGGTCATTATGGGTTAAATATTATGACTGAACGTAGTCGCCAACTTAACGCAGAATTTAACATCATCCGTCGCGAACAAGGCGGTACACAGGTGAAAATCACGCTTCCGCACGCGTTATGTTGATTACGGTGGATATAATTATTCATAGCAGCTGGTATAAAAGATAAATTTTTTATGCCCCCGACAATGGTATTTTAAATGCAAAATTTACAACCTTTTCACACTTTCCATATTCACGCTAATGCTCGTGAAATTATCGAAGCACATAGCATTGAACAACTACAACAAGCATGGACTCATTCAAAAGCGGAAAATTTACCCGCACTTTTTCTAGGTCAAGGCAGTAATATGCTATTTCTGGATGATTTTAATGGTGTGGTGATTTTAAATCGTTTAATGGGTATTACTCATCAACAGGATTCTGATTTTAACTACCTGCATGTAAATGGCGGTGAAAATTGGCATGAATTGGTGGAATGGTCTATTAACAATGGTATTTATGGATTAGAAAATCTGGCTCTGATTCCTGGCTGTGCAGGCTCTGCACCAATTCAAAATATCGGTGCTTATGGCGTTGAATTTAAAGATGTGTGCAATTATGTAGATGTGATTAATTTAAACACAAATGAAACCTTCCGACTCGACACAGAACAATGTGAATTTGGTTATCGTGAAAGTATTTTCAAACATCGTTATCAACAAGGTTATGTGATTACGGCGGTTGGATTAAAGCTCACAAAAAATTGGCAGCCTATTCTAAAATATGGCTCACTTGTAGAGTTCGATCCCAAAACTGTCACCGCTAAACAAATTTTTGATGAAGTCTGTCATATCCGTCAAAGTAAATTACCTAATCCAAATGAATTTGGTAATGCGGGCAGTTTCTTTAAAAACCCGGTTGTCAGTTCGGAACATTTTGAGGAAATCAAAAAACATCACGAAAATCTACCGCACTTTCCACAGGCAGATGGCTCAGTGAAATTAGCGGCGGGCTGGCTGATTGATCAATGCAATCTTAAAGGTTTTCAAATTGGCGGTGCAGCCGTTCATGAAAAACAAGCATTAGTATTAATTAACAAAAGCGGGGCAACAGGACAAGACGTGGTCAAACTCGCCCATCACGTTCGCCAAACTGTTGCAGAAAAATTTGGTGTATATTTACAACCTGAAGTCCGCTTTATTGGTGCAACTGGCGAAGTAAATAGCGAGCAAACTATCGCATAATTTATATAGATTAAGGAAATAAACCATGAGCTTTAAAGAAATTTTAGAAACCTTACCCACAATCGATCATTTAACCGGTTTAAATGTGATGGATGGTGAAACGATTATCCACAACATTCCAGCCATACCAGGTAAATTAGGTTCGCTTCGCCTTTATAATGCGTTGGCTGAAAAATTTAACGGGAAATTAAACCGCACTTCCGCACAACAAGGTGTTGAATGGTTTGCAGAACACGTCGAAGATGCAAAAGTGAATCCAGGCAAGCATCCGAACATTGATTTACTATTTAAGGTGATTGATGAAAATCTTAATTTAACCCTGATTCCACTTTGCTAATTAATCAGAATTATTTAGAATAATTGAACTTTTGATTGATAAAACCTGTCTTATTAACAAATTGGTTCAATAAGATAGCTTATTGTGCTATAACTAGGCTCACTGATTGGCAAAAGCCAAAATAAAGAAGGGAAACGATGGATAAAGAAACACAAATGATGTTAGTTCCTCAAGGCAGTATCGAAGGTTATATTCGTGCGGCAAATGAATATCCGATGCTGACCGCAGAGGAAGAAAAGGAATTGGCAGAACGTTTGTATTATCACGAGGATTTAGATGCAGCGAAAAAACTCATTTTGTCGCATCTTCGTTTCGTGATCCATGTTGCACGTGGCTATTCTGGCTATGGTTTGCCTCAAGCTGATTTAATCCAAGAAGGCAATATCGGCTTAATGAAAGCCGTTAAACGTTTTAACCCTGAAGTTGGTGTACGTTTGGTGTCATTCGCTGTGCATTGGATTAAAGCGGAAATCCACGAATATGTTCTTCGTAACTGGCGTATCGTAAAAGTCGCAACTACGAAAGCTCAACGTAAATTATTTTTCAACCTACGCAAAACTAAACAACGTTTAGGCTGGTTCAATGAAAATGAAGTTGATATCGTGGCAAATGAATTGGGTGTTTCCAAAGAAGATGTTATCGAAATGGAATCGCGTATGAGCGGTGCGGATGTAGGTTTTGATTTACCCACTGATGATGCAGAAACAGAGACCTATTCTCCAGCCCTTTATTTGGAAGATAAAAGTTCTAATTTCGCAGCAGAGCTGGAAAATGAAAACTTTGAAAGCCAAGCAACCGAGCAATTAGGTGCAGCGCTACAAAGTCTAGATGCGCGTAGTCAGGATATTATCAAAGCTCGTTGGTTAGATGATAACAAAGCCACATTACACGACTTAGCTGCAAAGTATAATGTCTCTGCGGAACGTATCCGTCAATTAGAAACCAATGCACTGAAAAAATTAAAAAGTGCGGTGAGTTTTTAAATAATTTAGAAAAAGAAAACCTGCTGATTAGCAGGTTTTTTATTTATCATTTAAACGTAATTTCAAATCTTCAGCAGTTTGGCAAGTCTTAATCTTATCAAACACTTGGTTCGCTTCATCATATTCCTTATTCAAATAACGTAACCACTGTTTAATTCGTGCCACATGATAAAAACCGCTGTCATATTCATTTTCGACATTAGCATATTTTTGCAAGATTTTTTGAATCTCACACCAAGGCATTTTTTCTGCATTTGATTTCAAAACATGGCTTAAATTCGGAATATTCAACGCACCTCGTCCCACCATTAAATCCTGACAACCTGTTTGAGATAAGCAATCTTGCCCATCTTGCCAATGCCAAATTTCTCCGTTAGCAATAACAGGAATGGATAAACGCTCTCGTACTTCGCCAATTTTTTTCCAATTAATTCGATCAGCGCGATAACCATCAGATTTTGTGCGTCCATGAACTGTAATTTCGGTTGCACCACCCTGCTCTACCGCATCAGCGATTTCAAAAGCTTGAGAAATATCATCCCAGCCTAACCGCACTTTTACACTAACGGGGAATTCACTTGGCACAGCTCTGCGTAAGGCTTGAGTGGCACGATAAATCAATTCAGGCTGTTTCAATAATGCCGCACCACCATTGCTGCCATTCACTGTTTTAGAAGGGCAACCACAATTTAAATCAACACCATGAGAGCCAAGCTCGATCGCACGAATCGCATTTTCAGCAAGGCATTCTGGATGCTGCCCAAGCAACTGTACTCGCACAGGCGTGCCAGAAGAAGTAAAGCCCTGATTTTTTAATTCAGGGCATAAACGATAAAATACTTTTTCAGGGAGAAGTTGATCAACTACGCGAACAAATTCTGTTATACATAAATCGTAGTCATTCACTTCGGTGAGAAGTTGGCGTACAAAGGGATCTAGAACCCCTTGCATAGGCGCAAGAATAACACGCACTATTTCCAGCCTTTTGCTTTACAAATTAAATCGTAAGCGGCTTGAATCTGTTGAGTTTTTTCTTTTGCCATTTCCATCATTTCTGGCGGTAAACCTTTCGCCACGAGTTTATCTGGATGGTGTTCATTCATTAAACGACGATAAGCTCGCTTAACCGTGTTTTGCTCGTCGGACTCAGTCACACCCAATACTTTATAGGCATCATTTAAAGTTGGGCCTGAAGCATGTTGGTAACCACCACTATTTTGTTGCTGATATTGGTAGCCACCTTGATAGGCACCTTGTTGATATTGCTGATAAAAACCACCTTGAGTAAAAGCTCTAGCAGCCATTTCCATCGCAATCATTTGTTCAAATTGCATACGAGAAAGACCAAGTTCTTCAGCAATTACATAAAGCACTTCTTTCTCATTTTCGTGAAGTTCTGAATCGGCAAAAGCCGCTTGAACTTGCACTTGTAAGAACATTCGCAATAAATCAGCACGTTGCCCACAACCAATGCGAAATTCACGGATAACTTGGCGAATCGGGAAATCAGATTCTTTACCACGACGAAACGCATCCTGCGCTAATTTACGCCCTGCATCATCCAATTTAAGTTGAATCATTAATTGATTAGCTAATTGAATATCTTCTTCTGTTACACGCCCTTTCGATTTACTTAAATGTCCTAGCACCGCAAAGGTAGTTTGCATAAACAAATCTTGACGCGTTGTTTTCTTTTTAAAGAAACTAGAACTTACTGAACCAAGTTCATACAATTTTTTATCTGCGATAGAACCTAAAATGAGCCCAGCAATCGCACCAAAAAATCCACCAACTTTCCAACCTAAAAATACGCCTATAATTTTTCCAATAAATCCCATTCTTTCCCCTGTTAAGTCAAAGTGCGGTTATTTTTATAATGTTATTTATAATGATGACAAAAATTTATTTCTCAAGTTTTATACGCCAAATTCAGCACGATAAGCACACATTTCTGACAAATGGCTACTGTATCGAGGATCTTGTTCAATAAATTGCATCAAGTCATCTAAATCAATGATTGATAGCACTTGGCATTGATAATCACGTTCTACTTCTTGAATTGCTGAAAGCTCGCCTTTTCCTCGTTCCTTACGGTTTAGAGCGATTAATACCGCCGCAAGCTCTGCCTGATTTGCACTAATTAATTCCATAGATTCACGGATCGCAGTACCCGCCGTAATCACGTCATCCACAAGCAAAATTTTTCCTTGCAATGGGCTACCAATTAAATTACCGCCCTCTCCGTGATCTTTCACTTCTTTGCGATTAAAACACACGGGTTTATCAATACCGTAACGATTAAATAACGCTACTGAAACTGAAGTGCCAATTGGAATACCTTTGTAAGCCGGGCCAAAAACCACATCAAAATCTACCGCACTTGCCTGAATTGCAGCAGCATAGAACTCGCCTAAACGTGCTAAATCTGCCCCCGTATTAAACAAACCCGCATTGAAGAAATACGGACTTTTACGTCCTGATTTCAAAGTAAATTCTCCGAATTTCAATACATTTCTGCTTAAAGCAAATTCGATAAAATCGCGTTTATATTGTTCCATTTTTTAATCCCTATAAACTGTGTCTATAAGCCTAGCGCCTCGCGTTGAGCGATGAAAATTTGATTACAGCCTTGTTTCGCTAAATCTAATAATGTTAATAATTCTTCATGGCTAAATGGCTCGCCTTCTGCAGTTCCTTGCACCTCAATCATTCGACCATCTTCCATCATCACAACATTCATATCGGTTTCCGCTGCAGAATCTTCCACATATTCCAAATCACAAACGGCTTGTCCATCAACAATTCCTACAGAAATTGCCGAAACCAAACCTTTAATTGGGTTATTTTTTAACGTGCCATTCTCAATTAAACCATTGATCGCATCACATAATGCGACAGCAGCACCAGTAATGGATGCAGTACGTGTGCCGCCATCCGCTTGAATAACATCGCAATCTAAAGTAATCGCACGTTCACCAAGTGCTTTAAGATCCACCATCGCGCGCAAAGAGCGGGCAATTAAGCGTTGAATTTCCATTGTGCGTCCGCCTTGTTTACCTTTAGCCGCCTCACGTTGCATACGACTATGTGTTGAGCGTGGCAACATTCCATATTCAGCCGTGACCCAGCCTTGCCCTTGTCCTTTTAAGAAACGTGGTACAGCATCTTCCACTGTTGCAGTACAAAGCACTTTGGTATCACCAAATTCAACAAGCACAGAACCTTCAGCGTGCTTAGTGTAATTACGGGTAATTTTAATTTGGCGGGGTTGATTATTTTCTCGATTATTTGGACGCATAATTATTCCTTGATATGGTTTAGAACGATGTAATAAAAAAGCGCACTATTCTAGCACGCTTTAGTTTTCATTATTGGGTAGTTTTTTCAAAGTCACGAATTTTATGGAAAGTTTCGTTTAAATCTGCCGCAAAATTAATTTTTTGAATATCTGGCGAAGAATTAGATTTAACTAACATTCTCAACGGCTGGAATTGCATATTACACAAGTAAAGTTGTTGATGGGGCAACATGTGTTGAACAAATCGAGTAAGCGCATGTATTCCACCAGCATCAAGCACTGTCACTGCATCACATTGCAGCACAATATGTCGGATTTCATGATCGGTATGAACCGTTCTATCATGCAAATCCGCAAATAATTTATCCGCAGCAGCAAAGAAAAGTGGACCACTAATTCGGTAAACCAACACATCATCTAAATCTTCAGGCGCATTGTGTTCAATGGCTTTTGTCATCTCAGCAATGGTTCGAATAAACAAGAGACTTGCAAGCAACACCCCAACACTAATCGCAATCACCATATCAAACAATACGGTCAAAATAAGACAAGTCAGCAACACTGCCATTTCATTTTTGCCTGAACGGCGAGCAAGATGAATAATATCGTGCACACTTGCCATATTCCACGCCACCACTAACAACAAAGCAGCCATCGATGACAAAGGCAAATAAGAAAGGGCTTGCGAAAACAAAAGTAAAGCGAATAAAACAAGTATTGCGTGCACAACACTTGATATTGGCGATACCGCCCCTGATTTCACATTAGCCGCAGAACGAGCAATCGCAGCTGTTGCCGTGATTCCTCCAAAAAACGGAGAAATGATATTCCCTAAGCCTTGTGCTAATAACTCGTTATTAGAGTGATGTTTAGTATCTGTCATATTATCTAAAATCACTGCGCAAAGAAGTGATTCAATTGCGCCCAATACTGCCATTGAAAAAGCAGCAGGTAACAAAGCTTGTAAGCTATTAAAATCCCAATGAATTAATTGACCTTGCGCATCAGGAATATTCCACGGCAGAGAAAAATCTGGCAATACATTAGGAATCCCATGACCAATGGAACCATCAGGCAAAGTATATTGGAATGCAGATCCAATCGTCGCCACCTCAAAATCAAAATGCTGTAATGCTAGAGCTAAAATTGTACCAATAATCACGGCAGGTAGATGCCCTGGCACTGCCAAACGCAATTTATGCCATTGAGTCAGGACTAATAGTGTTACCACACCAACTGCTGCATTCGCCCAATTTATAGTAGGAAGTGCGGTAAAAATTGTTTGGATTTTTTCAAGATAATGCGCCGGCATTTTTTCTATGGAAAGCCCCAAAAAATCCTTAATCTGCAAAGTACCAATAGTAATGCCAATCCCGCAAGTAAAGCCTAGGGTCACAGGCAAGGGAATATATTCAATTAAACGTCCTAGACGAAATAACGCCATCAAAACCAAAATGAGCCCAGAAAGCAACGTTGCCATCAAAAGACCACTTAGCCCAAATTGTTGAGTAACAGGGTACAGAATCACAACAAAAGCTGCTGTAGGCCCAGATATATTAAAGCGAGAACCACCTGTCAGCGCAATAACGATACCCGCAATAATTGCCGTGTAAAGACCATGTTGTGGTGGCACACCACTCGCAATAGCCAAAGCCATGGAAAGCGGAATTGCAATCACACCAACGGTTAACCCTGAAATAATGTCGCGAATCAGCGATTTTTTCGAATAGCCTAAACGGAAAGAATCTTTCAGCGCGCTAAAGGGTTTTACGGCTAAAAAAACATTTTTAGAAAATAACGCTTTAATATGCATAAAAAAACTACAAACGATAAATAAAGTGCGGTTATTCTAGCGAAACTTTTAAAAGTTTTTTATGTTCTAGCGCAAAAAACTTGACTAAACTGGAGCAAATCTTTATAGTTTGCGCACCTTTTACGGTGAGATGTCCGAGTGGTTGAAGGAGCACGCCTGGAAAGCGTGTATGTGGGAAACTGCATCAAGGGTTCAAATCCCTTTCTCACCGCCATCCTAATTTTATTCCCTTATTTTCCTTCTCATTCAAAATCAATTTTTTATTCTTCTTTTTGTACTCTGTTCATTGAATTTTTTCATCAATGCAGTAAACTAGCCACCGATTTTTAATCACCTTTCTTTTCACTTTAAATGTTACCCGCGAGTAACAAAAGGACACATCATGACAAACAAAGTAAACAGTTATGGCTGGAAAGCCTTAATTGGCTCTGCCGTCGGCTATGCAATGGACGGTTTCGATCTTCTCATTTTAGGTTTCATGCTTAGTGCAATTTCCGCAGACTTAAATCTAACACCCGCCCAAGGTGGCTCTCTCGTAACATGGACGCTTATTGGTGCCGTATTTGGCGGTATTTTATTTGGCGCATTAAGCGATAAATACGGTCGTGTACGCGTACTCACTTGGACCATTCTTCTCTTTGCAGTATTTACTGGGTTATGTGCGATTGCACAAGGTTATTGGGACTTACTGATTTATCGCACAATTGCTGGCATTGGCTTAGGCGGTGAATTTGGAATTGGGATGGCTCTAGCAGCAGAAGCATGGCCCGCACGCCACCGAGCGAAAGCAGCATCTTATGTTGCATTAGGTTGGCAAGCTGGTGTATTAGGTGCCGCATTACTTACACCATTATTGCTCCCGCATATTGGCTGGCGTGGAATGTTCTTGGTGGGTATCTTCCCTGCATTTGTCGCTTGGTTCTTACGTTCTCATCTACACGAACCTGAAATTTTCACTCAAAAACAAACCGCACTTTCAACTCAATCCAGTTTTACTGATAAATTACGTTCATTCCAGCTTCTTATTAAAGATAAAGCCACGAACAAAATTAGCCTTGGTATCATCGTACTCACCTCCGTACAAAACTTCGGTTATTACGGCATTATGATTTGGTTACCTAATTTCTTATCAAAACAACTTGGATTCAGTTTAACTAAATCTGGACTTTGGACAGCCGTTACCGTCTGCGGCATGATGGCTGGGATTTGGATTTTCGGACAACTCGCCGACCGAATAGGACGAAAACCAAGTTTCTTACTTTTCCAATTAGGCGCGGTGATAAGTATCGTGGTTTACTCACAACTTACCGATCCTGACATCATGCTTCTTGCTGGGGCATTTTTAGGTATGTTTGTGAACGGAATGATGGGAGGTTACGGTGCATTAATGGCAGAAGCCTATCCAACAGAAGCTCGAGCAACGGCACAAAACGTACTTTTCAATATTGGTCGTGCCGTAGGTGGATTTGGACCTGTGGTTGTGGGCGCTGTTGTACTCGCCTACTCTTTCCAAACGGCCATCGCTCTACTTGCGATTATCTACGTAATTGATATGTTAGCGACAATTTTCTTAATCCCTGAATTAAAAGGTAAAGCCTTAGACTAAGAAAATATAAAAGATAAAAATGCTCGCCAAGTGCGAGCATTTTTTATGAAATAAAAGTAAGCAATTGTGAGGATACTTGTTCAGCTGAAATTTCTTTCATTGAACTTGCCGATAAGTAATGCTGATTTTTACCATAACAGCCAATCAATTTAGGATCCGTTGCGCCATAAAGCGTAATATTGGGCTTATCCAAAGCGGCAGTTAAATGCGCCAAGCCTGTATCCACCGACACAACGGCTTTTGCATTCGCAAGCTGTTTTGCAAGCTCCGTTAAAGTTAATTTCGGCAATACAATCACTTTAGAATCAACTTGAGCCAAACGCTCTGCTCGCGCTTTTTCCTGTTTATTTCCCCAAGGCAAGCGAATTTCGTAATCAGAAAGTGCGGTAATTTTTTCAATCAATTTTTGCCATTCTGATTCTTCCCAATGCTTATCTGCCCGAGTTGTAGAATGAATGAATACCACATAGTTTTTTTCTGAAGTTTGATGAAGAAAATGGCGAGCAATACCATAGTCACCCTGAACCTGAGGTAATTTATAACCTAAACTCTGGGCAAAAAGCTGACGAATTCGTTCCACCGCATGCTGTTGATAGGGAATAGAATATTTTTTATCGTAGAAAAAAGACGCTAACGGCTCTCGGATACTTTGACGATCATAGCCATGTTTCATACCTTGGGCAAAACGAGTTGCAAATAATGCACTTTTAATGAGCCCTTGCGCATCAATTACCGCATCATAATTTTCAGCCTGCAACAAAGTGCGGTAATTTTTCCACTCATTTCTTGTTTGAATGGAAAAAGGTGATTTACGCCAACGGCGCAAAGCAATAGGAATCACGCGATTTACGGTAGAATGCCAACGTGGAATTTCTGCAAAGTTTTCTTCCACCACCCAATCAATACTTAAACTAGGAATCGCCTTTTGTGCATCAGTCAAGGCAGGCAAAGTGTGGATAACATCCCCCATAGAGGAAGTTTTAATCACACATACTTTCATTTAATTAACCTTCTTCCCCAATGCATAATTCCAAGCCCAGATACGGCTAAAATGCCCCCAATAATTAAGGAGGAATCCACCTGTTCATTCAACCAAACGGCTGAAAATAAAATACCTAAAATCGGCACAAGAATAATGTAAGCCGAGGCATTGCCTGCCCCTAAGTGTTTCACTCCATCAAAATACCATGCATAAGCCAATACCGTTGAGCCAAATGCAAGACCAAGTAAACTAAACCATTGCGATCCATTTAATTGAAATACGGTTACCCAATCTTCCGCACTTTCCGTCCATAATGTTGCCAACGTCAGCATGAAAAAACCAAAAGTAGAAGAAATCGTGGTAGCGGTGAGAGAATCAATTCCGATTAATACTTTACGAGCCAATAAAGTATAAGCAACCCAGCAAACTAAAGCACAAAGCAATAACATTTGACCGAATCCAAAATTTTGTAAGAGGTTAGTTGGATTCCCTTTTGTCATGGCTAACAAAGAACCGCTAATGGCAATAATCATCCCTAATACAACCCAGCGATTCCACTTTTCTTTAAATAATAAAATAGCAAAAAACATCGTAAAGACGGGATTAGAGGCAACGACCATCGTTCCTTGCCCTGCTGGAACATATTTCAAACCCCAAATAAAGAAAGTCGAATAACCAAAGATCCCAAGCAAAGCAGTTAACAATAACCCCACCCATTGATTAGGTCGCAGTTGTTTAGCATATTTGAAACGATTCGCCGCATATAGCCAAATAATGAGTGGAATAATGGCGAAAAAAAAGCGCACGCTTGAAGCAATAAATGTCGGCATAGCTTGGGCAACCACTCGTCCCCAAGGCCAAGAGGCGCCCCATAAAATGGCCATTCCGATTAATTGTAAGTGTATACGGAGAGGATTCATATCATTAACATATCCTATTAGGCCTTTTCTATTTACTTAAAGGCTCTGCTTGGTAAGCTTTTATTTTTTCTCGTAAAGCGGCTTCAAATGCTTCTCGATGAGCATCATCTTGAAAGGCTGAATAAGGAATAGATAAAAACTGTCCACCACCAATTCTAATCGTTAGGTATCCATAATGATTTTCGATATGATGAATGTAGCGATAATTATGCAAGACTTGGCAGGAATCTATTTTCGTGCATAAACCATTTTCTTGAATTTGTACGGTTGTACTTTTATTAGCGCCCTCAAATACTTGGCTTTGAAAAGCTTTGGTATTTAAATAAGGTCGTAGAAAAATAGCATAGAAAAAACAACATACTGAGATGAGCAATAATATATGTCCTGCATAATTAGCTAAGATATTTTCATAGCAATCATACAAATACTCTCCCCAATCCATCAGTTCAAAAGCAAGAAAAATACTTGGCAGGAAGAAGAATAAATATAATAAAAAATCGCCAAGCCTCATCATCTTACGAAATTTATTATGCTTATAAATTTCACGACTGATTTTACGGGCTGCTTTGGCATTATTTTTATCTAATACGGATTGATAGGTTATTTCCATTTTATATTCTCTCTTTCTTAAACGTCTAAAAGTGCGGTCAGTTTTTCTGCCACTTTTTCAGGTTTAATATCAATCAAACTTTGATGATACCCTTCCGAGCTATCTGTACTTTTACGCACCTTAATTAAATCGCCTTCAATTAAACGAATAATCACGGCTTTATCTGATAATGGTGGCGTATAAGTTGGGCTCGTTGGACCATAAAGTGCAACCAATGGACGATCTGTCGCAGCGGCAATATGCATTAAGCCGCTGTCATTGCTCACTACTGCCGTACAGTTGGCAATTAAATCCACCGCTTGATTAAGATTCGTTTGCCCTGCCAAATTCAAACAGAATGGTTGCAGTTCTGCTGGCAATACATTGCGAATTTGCTCACCCGCTTCCACATCTTTTGGTGAACCAAATAATTCTACCGCATAGCCTTTTTCAATGAGCATTTCTGCCAATTTAGCATAATGATAATGCGGCCAACGTTTTGCTGGGCCAAATTCTGCACCAGGACAAAAACCAATAATTGGACGTTCGCCTAAAAGTGCGGTTTGTTTTTCAAATTTTTTTAAGGTTTCAGCTTGTTGTGCTGGCTCAACCGTCAAATAGGGTTTCAAGACAGGAATATCATCAGCTTTTGGTACAGCATCTTTTTCAAAAGCCAATGCAACATAACGCTGCACCATCATTGGATAATCTTTTTTATTGGCTCGTAAATCATTCAATAAAATATAACGGCTTTCGCCTTTCCAACCCCGACAATGAGCAATTTTTGCGAAGAAAGGAACAAACGCAGATTTCAATGAATTAGGTAAAACAATCGCCATATCATATTGTTCACGCAAAGACTTTCCTAAACGATAACGCGTTCCCAATTCAAAGGCCCCGTGCCCTAATGGCATTTCAATCGCCTTACGCACCTCTGGCATTCGCGCAAGCAAAGGCTTACACCAATTCGGTGCCATCACATCAATATTGCAGTTTGGATATTGAATTTTCAGTTGCTGGTACAGACTGTGCGACATCATCATATCGCCAACCCAAGAAGGGCCAATAATTAGAATATTCATTTTCTGTCTTTCAGATAAAGGTGCGGTCAAAAATACCGAGATTTTTAACCGCACTCTGTTGATGGGAAGTAGGCAAACCTACGGTTTATTTTCTGTTCAACCACGCCATATATTCAGCCACGCCTTCCGCAACTGTTTTGAATGATTTATCGTAGCCTGTTGAACGAAGTTTAGTTAAATCTGCTTGAGTATATTCTTGATAACGAGATTTTAAATGTTCTGGGAATGGAATGGTTTCAATCTCGCCTTTACCGTGGAATTTCACTACTGCATCAGCCACCGCACGGAAACTTTCTGCATTTCCTGTACCAAGGTTGTAAATACCTGAAATACCATTTTGCCAACACCAAATATTCACTGCAGCAACATCGCCCACATAAACAAAATCACGGCGGAAATGTTCGCTGCCTGCAAATAATTTTGGATTTTCACCTTTTAAGATTTGGTTATTCAAGTGGAATGCTACGCTCGCCATAGAACCTTTATGATTTTCACGCGGCCCGTAAACATTGAAATAACGGAAACCACATACTGGCGATTTTGCTTCTGGCAAAATGTTGCGTACATATTGGTCGAATAAGAATTTAGAATAGCCATAAACATTTAACGGACCTTCAAATTCACGTTCTTCACGGAATACTTTGGTATCACCATAAGTTGCTGCGCTTGAGGCATAAAAGAAAGGAATTTCACGGTCAAGGCAATAATGCAACAACTCTTTAGAATATTCGTAGTTGTTGTGCATAATGTATTTACCATCCCATTCCGTAGTCGCAGAACATGCTCCCTCGTGGAATACTGCATCAATATCGCCAAATTCGTCGCCTGCAATAATAGAAGCAATGAAATCTTCTTTATCACAATAATCTGCAATGTCTAAATCAACTAAATTTGCAAATTTCGTGCCATCTTTTAAGTTATCTACCACTAAAATATCTTTGCGCCCTAAATCATTTAATGCTTTGACAATATTGCTGCCAATAAAACCTGCGCCGCCTGTTACGATAATCATAATTCTGTCCTCTTTAAAATAAGTCTGCGTATTGTAATAGATTTTCTACCGCTTAGCCAAAAAACTCTGCGAAAAACAACCGCACTTTTAATCCCCAATAACTCGTGAGGCCGGTCGTAACAAGATCCATTTTGCCTTTACTCAACAGCACAATTGTGGGCGTCACATTAATTTGCCATCGTTCTGCAAATTCCCCTTTAGGATCGTTAACCGTAGTGAAGTGGTAGTCATTTTTACTTAAATAATCATTTACTGCCGACTCATTGCCTGAACGTAACGCCACCGATACAACTTGATAGCCTTCGTTTGCTAAAGAATTAATTGCTGGCGAAGTATAGCGACAATAACCACACCAGGTTCCCCAAAAATAAAGCAGCGTAGGTTTATTTGGATCGAGACTTTCAAGAGAGAACGTATTCCCTTGAAGATCTTGTAACGTGATTTTGTTTATTTCCTCTGGCACTACAGGGCGACGAACAAAATCCAGTATGCTACTCATCACAATAAACGTTAAAAAGAGGGATAATCCATTCTTAAGTAGTTTTTTAATCTTCATTTTCTTTATTCCTTATCTCGTTGAGATGATTGTAATCAAGCATAAAAGCACAGTCAAAAACAAGGGATTTTTGCTACAATAGGTAAAACATAAATAAAGGAGGAAAATAATGACACCGAATCAACTTGCTCAATATATCGATCACACTGCACTTACCGCAGAAAAAAATGAACAAGATATTTTGACACTCTGTCATGAAGCGATTGAACACGGATTTTATTCTGTATGTATCAATTCTGGTTATATTCCACTCGCTAAAGAAAAACTTGCTGGCTCAAATGTAAAAATTTGTACCGTAGTTGGCTTCCCTTTAGGTGCCAATTTAACCTCAGTCAAAGCATTTGAAACCCAAGAATCTATTAAAGCGGGTGCAAATGAGATTGATATGGTGATTAATGTAGGTTGGATAAAATCGCAAAAATGGGATGCAGTAAAACAAGATATTCAAGCTGTATTTGATGCTTGTGATGGCACGCCATTAAAAGTGATTTTAGAAACTTGTTTGCTCACTAAAGATGAAATAGTGAAAGCCTGTGAAATTTGTAAAGAAATCGGTGTGGCTTTTGTTAAAACATCAACAGGCTTTAACAAAGGTGGTGCAACTGTAGAAGATGTTGCATTGATGAAACAAACGGTCGGCAATATTGGTGTTAAAGCATCAGGTGGTGTGCGTGATACTGAAACAGCACTTGTAATGATTAAAGCGGGTGCAACACGCATTGGTGCAAGTGCAGGCATTGCAATTATTAGCGGTACGCAAGACACTCAAAGCACTTACTAATCCTTTCACGCGTGGTATTCTCACCACGCGTTTTTACATATTAGACAATTTCTGCAACAAACGATCCATTGCTCGATACCCCAAAGCTTCCGCTAAGTGCGGTTGAGAAATTTGTTGTTCTCCTTGTAGATCAGCAATGGTTCGAGAAACTTTCAAAATACGATGGTAAGCCCGTACAGAAAGCCCCAGTTTATTCAGCGCATTTTCAAGGAAAAAGGCATCTTTATCACTTAACTTGCAATCACGTTCAATCTCTTTACTGTTCAAATACGCGTTAATTTTCCCAGCTCTTTCCATTTGAATCTCACGCACTTTTAACACTTTCTCACGAATTTGAGCACTGGTTTCACCACGATCACCTGTATTTTGTAAGCTGCCTTGTGGCAGTAAAGGTACTTCAATAGATAAATCAAAACGATCTAAAAAAGGCCCTGAAAGTCTATTCAAATAACGCATAATTTGCTGGGGTGAAGTGCGGTTATGTGTCCCAGTATAATGGCCTGTCGGACTTGGATTCATCGCTGCCACTAATTGAAAACGAGCCGGGAATTGGATTTTGGCATTAGCACGAGAAATAATAATCTCACCACTTTCCAAAGGCTGACGTAGCGCGTCCAATACTTTTCGTTCAAACTCTGGAAGTTCATCAAGAAAAAGTACACCATTTGTTGCTAAGGATATTTCACCAGGTTTAGGGATCGTCCCACCGCCAACTAAAGCTGGCATTGATGCACTATGATGTGGTGCGCGAAAAGGACGTTGTTTCCAATTATGAAAATTTAACTCATTTTGAACTAAACTCGTTACAGATGCCGTTTCTATCGCTTCTAGATCTGTCATTTCAGGTAAAAGCCCCGTCAAACGGCTAGCTAGCATGGTTTTCCCTGTACCTGGCGGACCAAGAAAGAGCAAATTATGCTGCCCTGCTGCGGCAATGGTCAATGCTCGTTTGGCGTGTTGTTGTCCGATAATATCCGTTAAATCTAACATATTTTTGCCCGAAAAATTTACCGCACTTTCTTTCACAATTTCAGTGGCAAGGGGTAATTTTTCTTGACCATTAAGAAATTGCACCACGTCTAAAAGCGTTTGCGCAAAATAAGTATTTTGATCAGACACGAGCGAGGCTTCATTCGCATTTTGCTTCGCGATAATTAACTCTCGTTTTGACTTTTGCGCAGCAAGAATAGCGGGAATTACACCATGAACCCCACGTAATTGCCCCGTCAGCGCAAGCTCCGCCACAAATTCAAATTGCTTTAATCGACTCGCATCAAGCTGATCCGATGCGGCTAAAATTCCGATGGCAATAGGCAAATCAAATCGTCCACCTTCTTTCGGTAAATCTGCAGGTGCGAGATTCACGGTAATGCGTTTGGCTGGGTATTTAAATTGTGCATTCATCAATGCACTACGCACCCGATCTTGCGCCTCTTTCACTGTTTTTTCGGGCAAACCAACAAGTGTAAATCCTGGTTTTCCGTTGCTTAAATGCACCTCAATGGTGACAAGCGGCGCTTGCACACCCATAGAGGCACGGCTGTAAACAATAGCAAGGGACATGATAATCCTTAAAGTGCGGTAAAAATGAAGATAGTTTTTGCACTATAAAAAAAGCACATAATGAAATCATTCATCATGTGCTTTTTTTGCGATCTAGATCGCAAAATTTATATTTTATTCCGCAAAAAGTGGCGAAAACCAAAAATCTAATTTCGCTGCAAGTTTATCAATACCAATTTTATTTTGTGCAGAAAAGGCTTCTACTTGAATATCGCCTTGGAATGGAAGAATCGCTTCGCGCACCATTTTTACTTGTTTACTACGTGCGCTTTGGCTCAATTTATCGGCTTTAGTAAGCAATAAAAGTACTGGTAGATCTGCAGAAACCGCCCATTCAATCATTTGTTGGTCAAGATCTTTAAGTGGATGGCGAATATCCATCAACACAACTAATCCTGCCAAACATTCGCGTTTTTGCAAATATTCACCTAAGGATTTTTGCCATTGGATTTTCATTTGCTCTGGCACGGCAGCATAACCATAACCCGGTAAATCCACCAATTTACAATTTGGTTCAACTTCAAATAAGTTGATTAATTGTGTGCGCCCCGGCGTTTTTGAGGTGCGGGCTAAGCTTTTTTGATTGGTTAATGCATTAAGTGCGGTCGATTTTCCTGCATTTGAACGCCCCGCAAACGCAATTTCAATGCCAGTATCTTCAGGAATAGAACGAATATTCGGCGCACTCGTTAAAAAGTGAGTTTTATGGTAATTAAGTTTAATTTCAGACATAAGGATTCCTTTTAAAATTGCGCTTAGAATAGCATAAATGGAAAATTTCCTGAAATTATGTCAAAATTCGCGCCAAAATTATAACCAATTCATGGCAATTCAGATGACAACAAAAACAACTTACCAATGGCCTCAATCTAAGGATATTTATCCATATCGACCAGGGCGTTTTGATGCACCAAAACATTGGCGTTATAACTTACGTAGCTTTTTAAATCGTGGTTCAATTCGTCGCTTTGAACAATTTATCAATCAACATCCTTTTCTCGTCGGTATTTTTAATACGCACTTGGATTATAGTTATCCCGTTGCTTGTCGTTTTCTGGATAAACGCTTCAACGCATCACAACGTTTTAATGCTGTTTGTGATAACCTTTTATTTTTACCCAAAAAACTTACCGCACTTTCTACGCCATTATGGGAAAAACCATTAAGTTTTGGCGAAGTCATTCCTGATTTTGAAATGACATTAAGCATGACAACCCATCAACCGATGGAAGGATATTGGGTATTAGAGCTATGGCATAAACCAAGAAATGAATTAGTCTATTTGCTTACCTTTGCCAAATTGGGCGATGCTCTACTCATTGCTGTTGTACAAGGACCAAATTTTGAAGGTTCAAAGGAAATGGTGAAACAATTAACCAAATCATGTCACGGTTTGCGCCCTGCCTATTTAATGGTTGAAACCATGAAATCACTCACGAAAATTCTAGGCTACGATAAATTGCTTGGCATTCCGCAAAAATACCAAAATAAATCTCGCTTCATCCAAAGCAAACAATATACGGTGGATTATGATGCAATTTTTGGTGAATCGGGCGGAGAATTAAAAGATTACTGGGAATTGTCTTTAGAAATAGATAGAAATCTGGATGATATTCCAAGTAAAAAACGCTCCATGTATCGTAAACGCTATGCCATGTTAGATGAAATAACTTTCACCATAAAAGACACCCTCAAACTTTAAAACAATGGCGCAGTTCAACGCCTGCGCCTATTTTTTCTATCGAAAAATTTTTCCTTTTAAGATTAAATTTATGCTATCGTAGCCGACATTATTCATTCCATTTCACTCGAATAGGAGATACAAATGACAACTCAATTAGATTCACTTCGTCAAATGACCGTTGTGGTCGCAGACACCGGCGATATCGACGCGATTAAAAAATATCAACCACAAGATGCGACTACTAACCCATCATTAATTCTAAGTGCATCTGCACTTCCACAATATGCGCCATTAATTGATGAAGCTGTCGCTTATGCAAAAGCTCAAAGCAATGATAAAGCACAACAACTTATTGATGCAGAAGATAAATTAGCGGTAAATATTGGTTTAGAAATTTTAAAAATCGTTCCAGGACGTATTTCTACTGAAGTGGATGCACGTCTTTCTTACAACACTCAAGCAACGGTTGAAAAAGCGCGTAAATTAATCGCACTTTATAATGCAGCAGGCATTTCAAACGACCGTATTTTGATTAAAATTGCTTCAACATGGCAAGGTATCCGAGCTGCAGAAATCCTTGAAAAAGAAGGCATTAACTGTAACCTAACCTTATTATTCTCTGAAGCGCAAGCTCGTGCTTGTGCAGAAGCAGGCGTTTACTTAATTTCTCCATTTGTAGGTCGTATTTTAGACTGGTACAAAGCAAACTCAGACAAAAAAGAATATGCGCCAGCAGAAGACCCAGGCGTAATTTCTGTCACCAAAATCTATAATTACTACAAAGAATATGGCTACAACACCGTTGTGATGGGCGCGAGCTTCCGTAATGTAGGTGAAATTACTGAACTTGCAGGTTGCGATCGCTTAACTATTGCACCTGCATTACTGAAAGAATTACAAGAAAATTCAACCGCACTTGTACGCAAACTAGAATACAAAGGCGAAGTCAAAGCGAAACCACAACCATTAACAGAAGCTGAGTTCTACTGGCAACATAACAGCGATGCTATGGCTGTTGAAAAATTAGCAGATGGTATTCGTAAATTTGCTGTTGACCAAGAAAAATTGGAAACCATGCTTTCAGCAAAACTTTAATCCATCATTCAATATTAAAAATGACCGCACTTTTGAGTAATCAAAGTGCGGTTATTTCTATTCGAGGACTAAATAAATAATTCAGACTTATTTATTTAATTTCGCTTTGTAAGTTGGATTCATTAAGTTTTCTACAGAAAGAATGTCATCTAATTGTTCTTCTGTTAATAAACCTTTTTCTAACACAACTTCACGTACGCCTTTACCTGTTTGCGCACAGATTTTACCCACTAAGTCGCCATTATGGTGACCGATAAATGGATTTAAGTAAGTCACGATACCGATTGAGTTAAATACGTAGTTTTCACAAATTTCTTTGTTTACAGTAATACCGTCTACACATTTATCGCGTAAGTTTACGCAAGCATTCGTTAAGATATCAATAGATTCGAACATTGCTTGACCAATCACGGGTTCCATTACGTTTAATTGTAATTGACCTGCTTCAGATGCGAAAGTCACAGTGGTATCGTTACCAATTACTTTAAAGCATACTTGGTTCACTACTTCTGGAACAACTGGGTTTACTTTTGCAGGCATAATAGAAGAGCCAGCTTGTAATTCAGGTAAGTTAATTTCTTTAATACCAGCACGTGGACCAGAAGAAAGTAAACGTAAGTCATTACATACTTTAGAAAGTTTAACAGCAGTACGTTTTAATGCACCGTGAACCATGACATAAGCGCCACAGTCAGATGTTGCTTCAATTAAGTTTTCTGCTGGTACGCAAGCTAATCCAGTCACTTGAGCAAGGTGTTTTACAACTAATTCTGTATAGCCTTGTGGAGTATTTAAACCAGTACCGATTGCAGTCGCACCGAGGTTTACTTCAAGGAGTAAATCTGCTGTACGTTTTAAGTTACGTACTTCTTCTTCAAGTAATACGGCGAAAGCTTTGAATTCTTGGCCAACAGTCATTGGAACTGCATCTTGTAATTGGGTTCGACCCATTTTTAAGATGTTCGCAAACTCTTTTGCTTTATTATCAAAACCGTCGTGTAAATATTGAATTTTATCGATTAATTTTAAGATGCTGTTATACACTGCAATACGGAAACCGGTAGGATACGCATCATTGGTTGATTGGCTTGCATTAACGTGATCCATTGGGTTAATAACATTATATTCACCTTTTTTATGACCAATTTTTTCAAGCGCGAGGTTAGCGACCACTTCGTTGGTATTCATATTGACAGAAGTGCCAGCACCACCTTGATATACATCAGATGGGAATTGATCTAAGCATTTTCCAGTGGTAAGGATTTCATCGCAAGCTGCGACAATCGCTTTTGCAATATCAGCAGGAATAGCACCTAATTCACCGTTTGCTAAGGCTGTTGCTTTTTTTACCATTACCATGCCGCGTACAAATTCCGGTACATCAGAAATGGTTACATTAGAAATATTAAAGTTTTCGACCGCTCTTAATGTATGAATACCCCAGTACGCATCTGCTGGTACATCACGTTCACCGAGTAAATCTACTTCTTTTCTAAATTGAGTCATTTTAATCACCTTTTTGGTTGTTAATTAATTTGAGGTAATTATAGGAATTTACAGAGAAAATAAATTTGACTTGGATCACATTTCAGATAGGACATCTAAGAGATATTTTCATTTCTCGCATAAGTTTTTTTAGGGAAAACATCACTTGGCAATATTAATTTTTTACTTTCAGAAAAATGAGAAATTGGAATTAGGTTTCCAATTTCTCTATTCCATAAATCTCTCTTCTTTCTACATCAAATTTCACGCTTATATCAAAGGCTTGAGCAAGATTCGCTGAATTTAGCACCGCTTGTGTTTTACCAGTCGCAATGATTTTGCCTTTGTCGAGCAAAATCACTTCATCACAGTATTTATATGCGAGGGATAAATGATGGATCGCTACAACGCAAGTATGCTGTGGCGTGAGTGATTTTAATTGTTCCATCATGTCTATTTGATAATAGGGATCGAGTGGTGCGATAGGTTCATCGGCAAGCAATAGCGGCGCATTTTTGATACAACAACGAGCGAGTTGCACACGGGCTTTTTCCCCGCCTGACAGTTTCTGAAAGGATTTATTAAGCAAATGTTCTATTGAAAATTTTTGTGAAATCTCCGTAATTTTTGACAGCTCTTTTGCCGATGATAAGGGAGAATTTAGGCCAAGAGCAATGACATCATAAACCGATAGATCCCAATGGATATTGGTATCTTGCGCAAGATAAGCGAGTTGCTGGCTTTTTTCCGTTGTACTTATTTTGCTTAATGGGCTGTTTCCAAAATAAATTTCACCTTTTGCAATAGGTAAAATTCCTGCAATTGTTTTTAGCAAAGTTGATTTGCCCGCACCGTTTGCGCCCATAATGCCGATCAGTTTTCCTTTAGGAAGCGTGCAGCTGATGTTGTTTAAGCCATAAGGCTGAGAAAGGTTTTCGATTCTAATCATTATCTTGCCAACTTGCGTTGCTCCGTAATTAAAATCCAAATTAAGCAAGGTGCGCCAATGATTGCGATGAGTGTGCCAATATAAATATGTGAAAAGACAGGAATATATTGCACGCAAAGATCCGCAATAAGTAGCAATAATGCGCCAAGTAATGCACTGGTGATGTAAAGTTGCGAAGGGCGTTTTTTTAGCAATAGGCGAGCAAAGTGCGGTGCGATTAAGCCAACAAAACCGATAGTGCCTGTTTGTGGAATCGTTGCTCCAACTAATAATGCCACGCCAAAGGTCGTGACGAAAAAGCTACGTTTAGGATTTACGCCCATTGTGCTCGCGGTTTCTTCACCGAAAGTGAGCAAGTCAATATAGCGGTGTTCACGATATAAACAGAACAATCCCAATAATACGATTGGAAGTGAAATGAGTAGCGTATCAAGTTTTGCCCACACAAGAGAACCTTGTAGCCAGCGGTAGAGTTCAGCTAACGCCCACGGGCTTTCTGCGTTCGAAAGTAGCAATGCGACGGCAGCAGAGAGCAACATATTGACTGCTAAACCACTTAAAATCATCGCCGTTGTACCGTGGTTTTTAGCGATTAAATAAACCAATAAAAAACTAGATAATGCGCCAGTCACACCGCCAATTAACAATAGACTTAAGGGTACGGAAAAATAGTAAAGCAAAAAGACACTGGTGGTGGTTGCACCAGCACTACTGCCCAATAATCCGGGACTTGCCAGTGGATTTTGAAATATCCCCTGCATTGCATTGCCCGCTAAAGCAAGACTTGCGCCAGTTAAAATGGATAATCCGATGCGCGGTAGGCGAATATCAAGCAATACGAGCGAGCGCATATCGGTGAGCACGCCATCCGCATTTTTGAGATAGGTAAAGTCACCGAGCTGATGATAAATCGCAAAGCCGCTAATCAATAGCAACACGAAGAAAAGTGCGGTATTTAATTTAAGTGTTTTGGTCAATGATCAATTTCCTATGTAATCCAAATATTATTTTAACTGTTGATAAATCTTCTCCGCCCCTTGCCACACGCCGTGATCAAAGCAATAAGTATATTTCATTGGAATACGAAAGTGCGGTCGATTTTTAAAGAGATTTTGTAAAAGCGGATGTTTAAGCAGTTCTGCTTGTTCGTTATAACTTTGTTGGTCGCTGATTTCAATCAACACGTTGGGTTCAGCTCGTAACACTTTTTCAAGAGAAAAATTTTGTGCCGTAAGTGGTGTTTTTAGCGGGGTTAAGCCTAGCAAGTTAAGTAAAGTGGGATACTGTGGCGTATAAGTTTCTACAATGCCCGTATCTGAAAGTATTAATGTGTCAGTGAGTGATAGATTGAGGCGAGAATCTTGTAATTTAAGTTTATCGATTAAAGATTCTGCCTGCGTTTCGTTACCCGTGAGTTTACCCAAGTGCAATATTAGCACAAATAATTCTTCTGCCGTTTGTGGCGTGTCATTAATTGGCTCAATTTTTGCCCTGAGTTTTTTCAAATCTGCCACAAGTTGTGGATAAAAGGTTTCATTGATAAGAAACGTTTTATCAAGATAGGGCAATAATGCAGTGAGTTGTGGCTCAAGTGTTGGCTTATCCACATTGAGTTTATCCAACATCATCAAGGGATTTTTAGAATAAGGAGACTGTGCGGCAATTTGCTCAGGACGTGCAATTTCCGACAAAAGACGATCACTACAAAGTGTGAGCGAGACAAATTGCTCCGACGCATGCGAAGTCAGGGGCAAGAAAAGTGCGGTTAAAATTAAACGAGTTTTTTGCATATAGATAATGATACGCTACGCCATCAAGAATGTAAAAAGGCGTGCTAAGCACGCCCTTATTAGTAGGTAATAATTAGAACGATCCTTTCAACCCAACGTAAACATTACGTCCGTCTTGGCCATAGCCTACAATGTTTTCGTATTTTTTATTGAATACGTTGTTAAGGTTCGCATAAATCGTCAAACTATCCGCCACTTTATAGTTCACGCCTAAGTTTGCCAAGGTGTAAGATGGCAATTTCACTTTATGCGTGCTGTAGGTTGGTGAATAGTAGGTATCCATGCGTTTTCCTGTGTAAGATACATTTACATCTGCACCTAATTTTTCAGTGATTTGGTATGCTACGCCCACGTTCGCTAAATGTTTTGGACGACGTGCTAATTCAGCACCTTTACTGTCTCGGGTTTGAGTGTAGGTGTAGTTTGCATAAGTAGTTAATGTATCGGTAATTTTGCCGTTATAAGCTACTTCAACGCCTTTAACTTTACTAATACCTTCAAGGTTTATCGCTTGGCTTGCATAAGTAGTAAAGTTGATCACTTTACTGCTAATTGCGTTTTTCACGTTGCGAGCAAAATAAGTTACATCAAAGCTATGGCGGTTGTCATCCGTTTCAAATAAGAAGCCAACATCGCCGCCTAAACTTTTCTCTGGTTGCAAATTCGGGTTGCCGATATAGCGCGCGTTGTAACCGTAATATTCAGTGATCGTTGGGTTTTGAATCGCTGAACCAAGACTTGCATGTGCTTTCACGTTATTGTGTAAACGATAAGCGCCGGCGATGCGGCCAGTCCATGAGTTTTCATATTCAGAGCTATCAGTGTAACGACCACTAATATTTAAGCTATGATCTGCATCGTGCAATAAGCGATATTCAGCCGCTAAGCTTTTCTCAACAAGTTTTTTATTGCCTGCATTGTTGAAATAAGAGGAGTTGAAATCTGTTTTTTGATAGTCAGTTAAGAAGCTTAAACCTTGCGTGAGAGTGCCTTCACGATCGAAATTGACATCTAATTGATAGTTTGCGTTGAGTTTTTTCGCATCGTAAGCCGATGTGTAGCCAACGGTATCGCTGTCAGTTTTGAGATGGCTTACACCAACCTTGTGCTTAAGTAATTCATCATCGTTACCCAAGAAACCGCTTAATTTGAATAAGGTATCACGTGTGCGAGTGTAGTGGCCTTTTTCATCCGTTGCGCTGTTATCAAAGTTAGCGGTTTGGCTGCTGTGAGAGGTTAAGAAATCAAAACCTTTTTGGTTATCGTCATAGCCAAAACGAAGAGAAGCGTTATCACGGTGGAATTTATCGCGTTCGCTTGAACCACCAGTACTTACCGCTGTGCCATCTTGCGCAGTGTAGTTAAAGCGGTTTTTGCTGAGTGCTGAAATGCCTTTGGTATGGTGGCTGTCGCCATGTAAAGCATAATAGAAGCCGTTATTTGAGCCTGAAAGGGTTAATGAACCATCAACTGTGCGGTTCGATCCAGTACCAAAATCGTAATCAACGTTGAAGGTTTTACCTTTTTCTAAGCCTTTCTTCGTGGTGATATAAATCACACCACCCATCGCATCACTTCCCCAAAGAGCAGATTGCTCGCCGCGTAATACTTCGATGCGGTCAATGTTGCTTAATGCTAAGCCACCGAAATCAAAGCCATAACCAGAAACTGGGTTCACTTTCACGCCATCAATAATCACTGCAGTGTGGTTTGCATCTGCACCACGTAAGAATACATTGGTTAGGGTGCCACGACCGCCCGACGCGCTCACGGCTAAACTTGGTACAGTTTTCAATACATCACTGACATAAGTCGCACCACGTTGTGCAAAATCTTTTTCTGTTAATACGGTAACAGACGACGCTGTTTGGTGAAGGCTGATAGGGGTTGCGGATGCTGAATACACATTGATCGGCTCAAGCTCGGTTTTAGTTTCAGCTTGTACAAAAGCCGATGCACTCAATAAAAGTGCGGTAGTAATTAAGTTAGTTTTCATTAAGTTGGTTCCTCTTTTTAAAAAGTGCGCTATTTTGGCACAATAGACATTCATTTCCTAGTTGAGAATTTTCATTTACTTTAAAAATTCTGTTCATTTTGTAAAAAAATTCGTTTTTTGACCGCACTTTTTCACCTTTATCCGCCTTGCGCTTTCAAGTATAATGCGGGCATTTTTAATCACATTAGATCAACGATTATGAGCACAAAATTTAACGTAAAAACATTCCAAGGTATGATTTTAGCCCTGCAAGAATATTGGGCAAACCAAGGCTGCACCATTGTGCAACCTTTTGATATGGAAGTGGGCGCAGGGACTTCTCACCCAATGACTGCATTACGCGCATTAGGCCCAGAGCCGATGGCATTTGCTTATGTGCAACCTTCACGCCGTCCGACCGATGGTCGTTATGGCGAAAACCCAAACCGTTTACAACATTACTACCAATTCCAAGTGGTGATTAAACCGTCTCCAGACAACATTCAAGAACTTTATTTAGGTTCCCTTGAAATGCTTGGTTTCGACCCGACCAAAAACGATATCCGTTTTGTGGAAGATAACTGGGAAAACCCAACCTTAGGTGCTTGGGGCCTGGGCTGGGAAGTATGGTTAAACGGGATGGAAGTGACCCAGTTTACCTATTTCCAACAAGTGGGCGGCTTAGAATGTAAACCGGTTACCGGCGAGGTGACTTACGGTTTAGAGCGTTTAGCCATGTACATTCAGGGCGTAGATTCTGTTTATGACTTAGTTTGGTCTGACGGTCCATTAGGCAAAACTACTTATGGCGATGTGTTCCATCAAAATGAAGTTGAGCAATCAACCTATAACTTTGAACACGCAAACACCGATTTCTTATTCTACTGCTTTGATCAATATGAAAAGGAAGCACAAGAGTTATTAGCCTTAGAAAAACCGTTACCATTGCCAGCTTATGAGCGTATTTTGAAAGCAGCACACAGCTTTAACTTGTTAGATGCACGTAAAGCAATTTCGGTCACCGAACGTCAACGCTATATTTTACGCATTCGTGCCTTAACCAAAGGCGTGGCAGAAGCGTACTATGCGAGCCGTGAAGCCTTAGGTTTCCCGGGTTGTAAAAAATAACCTTTAAAGGTAATTCACAAAAGTGCGGTGAAATTTAACCGCACTTTAGGAGAGCAAAATGAGTAAACCCATTCTTTATTATGCGGCAGATTGCCCTGATACTGCGCCATTTGTGGCAGAGTTAAAACGCTTGGGCGTGGATTATGAGTCAGTGGAAGTACTATCCTCCATCCCGAATTTGAAACAATGGTTACGCTTGCGTGATCGTCACGCCGCATTTGATGATGCTAAAGCGCAAGGCTATGCGGGCTTTCCGGCATTATTGTTAGATGACGATCGTGTTATTTTAGATGAATCCAAATTAAAAGAGATTTTCTAAAGTGATGAAGAAAGTCGGGTTTTGGCAATTTTTATTTAAAATTGGCGATGATTATTTAATGTTTTTGCGTAACTTAACGCCGGCAGTGTTATTTTTATCACTGGCATTATTTATGTTTTCTGAGCTGGATTGGCGGCATTGGGAGTGGGGTAATGTGCTTGTGCTATTTTTATGCCTCGCTTCTGGATTTATTGCACTCAGTGTAATGGCAATCAATACTGTCGCTTTTGTAAGCAAAATGCTGAAAACCTTAAGAGCATTAAGCGGAGAGAGTGAACTTGATGAAAATATTGGTACGCTCGCATTATTTAAAATACTTTGGATTGAAAGTAGCAGCAAACAATTAATCTTTTTCGCCGTGGTGAATATTGTTGCTGTATTTATGGTGCTCGTTTATGGCGCTAAATATGCATTGAATTTTTATAGCTCGATTTCAACATTAAATAATTAGGTCTTAAGGGTACATAATAGAAAGTTAGGTTAAGTCTCGAATATGAAAAAAACAGTCCTAAAATTCACCGCACTTTTACTTGGCTTATCGCTTGCAAGTGGTGTGTTTGCAACAGAAAATCACCAAAATACACAGAATTCAGATTATGAGCTTGAGAAAGTCTTAATTTTCAGCCGTCATGGATTACGCTCGCCAGTGGAAAAAGATCCACAAGAAATGGCAAAATATTCCCCGTATGCGTGGGCGAAATGGGATGTGCCATCAGGTTATCTCACGGCAAAAGGTACAGTATTAGAAACCTACTTCGGACAATATTTAGGTCAATGGCTTGCGGATAAAGGGTTATTAACAACAGAACGTTGTGCATCAGGCGAAGGTATCTTCGCTTATGCCAATGGGGTACAACGCACCATTGCAACAGGTCAGGCGATTGTTTCTGGTGCATTTGCAGGCTGTAATGTTCAACTACAACATCACGGTAAAATTGGTTCTGAAAAAGATCCGATTTTTAATACACAGGCGCATAATCCAAGTAAAGCCTTGATTGAATCTGCAAAAAATAACGTTGATTTAACCGCTTTGCAGCAAAAATTAGCGCCAAATTATGCGCTATTGAGTGAAATCATTGATTACAAAAACTCACCAAACTGTTTGCAAAAAGGCGAATGTGATTTAGATGGAAAAGTCGGTGAATACAGTATTAAAGACGGCAAGTCGGTCAAAATTACGGGTTCTATTAGCACCGGGAAGAAAATTGTCAGTGCGTTATTGCTTGCACATTATGTAGGTAAGCCTGATTCAGAAATCGCCAACGGTCGAGTGGATAGCCAAGAAAAATGGCGTGCAATTAACGAAATAAAAAACGAATATTACCGCACGTTATTTAAAAACAACGAAGCGCTGGCACAAAATGCCTCATACCCGTTATTGGCATTTATTCAGCAACAGCTAAATAGTGAAAACAAAATTAACTTATTGGTTGGACATGATTCTAATATCGTCGCTCTGCTTGCAGCACTAGGCGTTGAGCCTTATGACTTGGATGATTCATTGGAAAATATCCCAATCGGAGGCAAGTTGCTATTTGAAGTATGGAAGCACAAACCAAGTGGGAAGCTTAAATTTAAGTTGGATTATGTTTATCAAACCACTGAACAGCTGATCAATATTACGCCATTAAGTTTAGCGACACCACCAAACCAAACAGCATTAACCCTCAAAGGCTGTGAAAAAGATGCAAATGGTTTTTGTGATTACGAGCGTTTTCAACAGGTGTTGAGAGGGAGTATTGAAAACGGTAAGAAGTAGCGTTCATGCAACCCTATGAAAAATACTTAAAAGGGAATTCTTGAGTAAATTGATAGTAACTGACTCATTTACATTTTAAGTTCAATAGAGATTAAATTATCTGCTTTCAAAAAACGTTAAAGTAGAACATAAATATTTAACTCTCCAAAGCTCCAATCCCCTCTTTAGCAAAGAGGGGTAGGGGAGATTTGGCAGAAATGATAACGAAGAAAATAATCAAATAGGACATGAATTTCTTAAGTTACATGCGCTATAAGAGATAACGGAAAATATAATGAAGCAACATACTTATCAAACTACGGTAGAGTGGGTTGGAAATTTAGGAGCTGGTACTTCATCTTATATCGCATACGAACGGGATTTTATTGCTTCGGCATTGAATAAACCTAATATTTTAGGTTCTGCTGATCCTGCTTTTCGTGGCGATAAAACTCGTTGGAATCCTGAAGATATGCTACTGGCATCTATTTCTGCCTGTCATAAATTATGGTATTTACATTTTTGTGCAGTTAATAACATTATTGTGCAAGAATACCGTGATGAAGCAATAGCGATTATGGATGAAGGCAGTTCTGAGCATGCTGGCCGATTTATTTCGGCAACATTAAAACCTCGAGTGAGAATTTCAAGCGAGTCGGATGCCGTTAAGGCATTGGCATTACATGAAAATGCGCATCACGCGTGTTTTATTGCAAATTCACTTAATTTTCCGGTGAAATGTGAAGCTATTATTGAAAAAGATTAAATTAAAATAAAATGGTGCCAAGGCGCACCTTACCAGAGAAAACAAAATGACAACCCAAAACTTCCTAGTAGAAATCGGCACAGAAGAGCTGCCACCAAAAGCTCTCAAAACATTAGCAACCTCTTTTGCGGATAACGTTGAAGCGGAATTAAACCAAGCGGGTTTATCATTCGATAAAATCGAATGGTTTGCGGCGCCGCGTCGTTTGGCGGTGAAAGTGTTGAACTTAGCCACACAACAGCCAAGTAAAGAAATCGAAAAACGTGGTCCGGCAGTGTCAGCTGCCTTTGATGCAGAAGGTAAGCCAACTAAAGCGGCAGAAGGCTGGGCGCGTGGTTGTGGCATTACCGTTGATCAAGCAGAACGTATTGCGACCGATAAAGGTGAATGGTTAGTTTATCGTGCGAAAATTGAAGGTCAACCGACCAAAAACTTGCTGAACGATATTGTGGCAAATGCATTGGCGAAATTGCCAATTCCAAAACCAATGCGTTGGGCAGATAAAACCGTGCAATTTATTCGTCCAGTTCACACCGTGACTATGCTGTTAGGCGATGAGTTAATCGAAGGCGAAATTTTAGGTGTGGCAAGTGCGCGCACTATTCGAGGACACCGTTTCTTAGGTGAGAAAGAATTTGAAATTCAACATGCTGACCAATATCCACAATTATTGCGTGAAAAAGGTTCTGTGGTAGCCGACTTCAACGAGCGTAAAGCGGAAATCCTTGCAAAATCTCAAGCAAAAGCGACCGCACTTGGCGGCGTGGCTGATATTGAAGAAAGCTTGCTTGAAGAAGTGACCTCGTTGGTGGAATACCCGAATGTATTAGCGGCTAAATTTGAAGAGCGCTTCTTAGCGGTGCCTGCAGAAGCCTTGGTTTACACCATGAAAGGTGACCAAAAATATTTCCCAATTTATGACAAAGACGGCAAATTATTACCTCACTTTATTTTTGTATCGAACATCAACCCAGAAGATCCAACAGCGATTATCGAAGGAAACGAAAAAGTGGTTCGCCCACGTTTAACCGATGCGGAATTCTTCTTTAAAACTGACTTAAAACAAAAACTGGTCGATCGTTTACCGCGTTTAGAAACCGTGTTGTTCCAACAACAACTCGGTACACTGAAAGACAAAACAGACCGCATTGAACAACTGGCAGGCGAAATTGCAAAACAAATCGGTGCAGATGAAGCGAAAGCAAAACGTGCCGGCTTATTGTCAAAATGTGACTTAATGACCAACATGGTGTTTGAATTCACCGATACGCAAGGCGTGATGGGCATGCACTATGCTCGCCATGATGGTGAAGATGAAGAAGTGGCAGTAGCATTAAATGAACAATATATGCCACGCTTTGCGGGGGATGAATTACCTAAATCACTCGTTGCAAGTGCGGTTGCTTTAGCCGATAAATTTGACACATTAACGGGTATCTTTGGCATTGGACAAGCACCAAAAGGCAGTGCAGACCCATTTGCATTGCGTCGTGCAGCATTAGGGGCATTGCGTATTATCGTAGAGAAAAACTTACCACTGGATTTGGAAGATTTAGTGAAAAAATCAGCCGCACTTTTCGGTGATAAACTCACGAATCAAAACGTGGTTACTGATGTGGTGGACTTTATGCTCGGCCGTTTCCGTGCATGGTATCAAGATGAAGGCATTGCGGTAGATGTGATTCAAGCGGTATTGGCGCGCCGTCCAACTCGCCCTGCTGATTTTGATGCGCGCGTGCGTGCGGTTTCACACTTCCGTACTTTAGATTCAGCGGAAGCGTTAGCGGCAGCGAATAAACGTGTAAGCAATATTTTAGCGAAAGCGGATGCTGCAATTGGTGAGATCAATTTAACCGCTTGCGTAGAACCAGCAGAAAAAGCTCTTGCTGAAGCGGTACTTGCATTACGCACTGAAGTGCAACCGCTTATCGCACAAGGTGATTACACGGCAGTATTAGATAAATTAGCGAACTTACGCGCACCGGTAGACAACTTCTTTGATAATGTGATGGTAAATGCTGAAGATCCAGCATTACGCCAAAACCGCTTAGCGATTTTAAATACGTTACAAGGCTTGTTCTTACAAGTGGCGGATATTTCAGTGCTTCAATAATGATAAAAAGGGATGATCGATTTTTCATCAATCATCCCTTCTTTTATAGACTTCAAGTGATTATTTCTCTATAATCACCGCACTTTCCCCCCTTAGCTCAGTCGGTTAGAGCAGGCGACTCATAATCGCTTGGTCACTGGTTCAAGTCCGGTAGGGGGGACCATTTTCCCTTTCTATACCCTTTAAATTTCCTTAGATTAATTTCTTCTATCAATATTTATTACTTTAATTCTAGATCTTATTTTTTGAATAGGACTCTCATTAGAAATGATCGGTAATGATTTCTGGAAAATACTGTGTTAACTAAAAACATCATTTATAAGGGACCTAATACTAACATGACATGAAAAATCCATAGAATCTCTATTGATATTCCTTTCATAATGGTGTTAAATCACTCATATATTGTGAGGTTATATCTTATTAAATTATGTGTCAATTACTCGGAATGAATTGTAATACGCCGACGGATATTGTCTTTTCTTTTGAAGGTTTTCGTCGTCGTGCTGGTTTAACTGATTGTCATTCAGATGGCTTTGGAATTGCTTTTTTTGAAGGGCGTGGAGTACGTATTTTTCGCGACAATCAAGCTGCTAGCCTTTCCCCCATCGCTGATTGTGTGAAGCAATATAAAATCAAGTCTTTGAATGTTATTGCACATATTCGTAAGGCGACTCAGGGTGAAGTGAATATTGAAAATACTCATCCGTTTATTCGTGAAATCTGGGGGCAAAACTGGGTTTTTGCGCATAATGGTAATTTGAAAAACCTACCAGATATGACAGAATATTTTTTGCAGCCAATAGGTTCTACAGATTCTGAAGTTGCTTTTTGTTATATGGCGGAATATCTCAAAAATACTTTTCGTAAAAAACCGAGTGAAATGGAAATTTTTGAGGCTATTCAAAAAGTAACAAAAGAGCTTGCTCAACACGGCACATTTAATTTTATTCTTTCTAATGGCGAATGGATGATAGCTCATTGCTCAACGAATTTACATTATGTCATGCGACAAGCGCCTTTTGGTAAAGCACACAGAATTGATGATGATGGTGTCATTGATTTTAGTGATTATGCAAAGGAAGGCGATAAAGTGAATATCATTACAACCTTTCCATTAACCAAAGATGAAAATTGGACAAAAATGGAAAATGGTGGATTTGTATTTTTCAAAAACGGGGACAAAATTGCTGAAGTGATAGGTACTCCGAAAGAAGCGATTGATGATGGTACCTTAGGTAATCGAGTAGCTTAATTAAATTTAGCCAAAGAAAAGTGCGGTTAAACTCAAAGAGAATTAACCGCACTTTTTTTATTGAAGCGTGAAACTAATTGGCACATTTAACCCTGAAGGGAATCCTGAAGGTCTTGCACCGACAGGTCTTGCGCTGTTAACTGCTTCTAATGCTGCATTATCTAGGCTTTCATCACCTGATGATTGAGTGACGCGAGCACCACTTAGTGAGCCATCAGGGCCAACATTGAAGGATACGCTGACTTTACCTTGCTTACGCATCATTTTTGCGCGAGTAGGGTAACGTTTATGACGTTCAATTTCACGACGAATTGCGGAGCGATAGGCTGCCATTTCGCTCGTGTCTGTTCCACTGCCTGCTACTTGTGCATTGCTATTGGTGGCGCCAGTTGTGGTCGCTTTAGCATTCACGTTTGCACTTGAATCAATATTTTTATCACCTTTTGGTAGATCTTTATTGATTGGTTTTTCCCGTGGTTTAACGTCTTTTTTCGGTTTATCCTTTGGCTTTTCTTTAGGTTTTTCTTTTGGTTTTGGCTTTTCTTTTTCCGGTTCTTTGATTTTTTGTGGCTCAGGTTTCACCGTTGGATCTTCCACAACCTCTTGTTTTTCTGGTTCTGGCTCTTTTTGTACATTCTCTGGCTCAGGAGCTGGTTCTTCCATCACCATGCCTTGCACCATTTCCATGGAAATACTTGTGGATATGTCGCCTGGTGCGCTATTGGCGCTATCACTTGGCTTATTCCAACTCCATAAGATTAACCCTACAACAATGCTGTGCACGATCAAAGAAATAAGCAAACCTAATAGCGAACGTTTTGTTTGCTGCATAATTATTCCTTAAGGCGTAGTTGGCACAGATTGAGCGGGTGCAGATTCTTGAGGATTTTTACCCGCACTTTTACCCTTATCTTTCATAGAAACAATAGCTACATTTTTGATCTCATTTTTAGAGAGCATATCTGTAATGGTAACAAAGTCTTGGAAAGAGGCTTCAGCATCAATTTTTAAAGTGACTTTCTGATCTTTATTCCATTGGGCAATTTCTGCTTCTAGGGCTTCTTGTGTAATAGGTTTATCATTGAAATAGAGTTGTTTATCCGCTGTCACAGTCAATAATTTAGCAAGCTCATCAGCTTTAAATGCAACGGCTGTACTGGCTTTAGGTACGTTAACTTGAATTTTACCTTGAGAGATAAAAGACGCAGTGATAAGTACCACAGCAAGTAACACCAACATAATATCAATGAAAGGGATAATGTTGATTTCATCGAATTTTTTCACGGACTATTCCTTATCTTTTTGTTCGTTTAACACTTTCCATTTCAAACGATTAACTTCAACTTTACGACCTAAACCGTTATAAAACACCATCGATGGAATAGCCACAAGAATACCTAATGCTGTCGCTTTTAATGCTAAAGATAAGTGCATCATAATCACGCCAGTATCGATTTCGCCACCGCCATGACCGATTTGATAAAACGTTAATAAAATCCCGATAACTGTACCAAGCAAACCAACATATGGCGCGTTTGCACCAATAGTAGAAATCACGGTCATATTGCGATTTAAATCGATATCTAATGCGTGAATGGTAGAGTAATGTGCGACGTTTACCTTTCTTAAGAAAAGATAACGTTCAATTACCATGGCTAGCATAATAATGCTCACCAGTAATAATAAACCGATGATAAAGTAGTCACTGTACTGTTGTAAAAAATCAAAAAGCTGCATCATTTTTTTTCTGTCCTTATTATTTGAGAAATATCTTGGGATATATAATTGAGAATGAATTTCAATCAAGGCTAAATTCTAGCAAAGGCGGAATAACGCGTAAATATCGAACTGAAAAAAATAATGAATTTTTACCGCACTTTATATAGAAAAGTGCGGTAATTTTTGAAGGTTATAGGGATCGAAGATAATCAACGATAATTTGATGATGTTCTGTTGTTTTGAATTTATCAAATACGTGAATAATTTTTCCGTTTTCATCAATTAAAAAACTAATTCGGTGAATACCATCGTAAGTTTTACCCATGAATTTTTTCTCACCCCATACACCAAATTGTTCTGCAATTTTGTGATCAGGATCGGAAAGTAGTGTGAAATTAAGGGCTTTTTTCTCAATAAATTGAGCTAATTTTTTCGGTGTATCGGGGCTAATGCCAAGTACAACTAAACCTAATTCATCTAATTCTGATTTACTATCACGCAATCCGCATGCTTGCGTTGTACAGCCAGGCGTGAGTGCTTTCGGGTAAAAATAGACTAACACTTTTTTACCGCGAAAATCATTTAAAGAAACGGGTTGTTCTTGCTGATTTAATAACGTAAAAATGGGTGCTTGGCTACCAACGGATAATGGATTCATAAAAAGCTCCTTTGATGAAAAAATATTTGCAAATTCAAGTCATTTTAGCGACTATAACGAGCTATACCAAATAATAAAATTAAAAAACCAACGGAGGTTCTATGTCAGCACAAAATCCTTTATTTTCAGGCAGTATTGTTGCACTTGTTACACCTATGAATAATTACGGCGAAGTAGATTTCGCTTGTTTAGAAAAATTGGTGGAATATCACGTTGAGGCAGGCTCTAATGCGCTTGTTTCTGTGGGGACAACGGGTGAATCAGCAACATTAAGTATTGAAGAAAATGTAAAGGTTATTGAGAAGACGGTTGAATTTGCCAAAGGTCGTATTCCTGTGATTGCTGGCGCAGGCGCAAATGCGACAAGCGAAGCAATTACAATGACAAAATTATTACGCGATAGCGGCGTTGCGGGTTGTCTATCTGTTGTACCTTACTACAACAAACCAACCCAAGAAGGAATCTTCCAGCATTTTAAAGCCATTGCTGAATGTACAGATTTACCGCAAATTCTTTATAACGTACCAGGTCGTACTGGTAGCGATATGAAGCCAGAAACGGTTGCTCGTTTATCGAAAATCAACAATATTGTTGGTATTAAAGAAGCAACTGGAGATATCAGTCGTGTCACCAAAATTAAAGAACTCGCAGGCAAGGATTTCATCGTTTTAAGTGGTGATGATGCAACGAGTTTGGATGCGATGAAACTCGGCGCAGAAGGGGTGATTTCTGTAACGAATAACTTAGCACCAAAAGATATGGCTGATATGTGTCGCTATGCCCTTGCGGGAGATTTTGCTAAAGCCGAAGAAATTAATGCTCGCTTAATGCGTTTACATCACGATCTCTTTGTTGAATCAAACCCAATTCCTGTGAAATGGGCGGCTTATCGTTTAGGTTTAATTAAGTCAGCACATTTACGCTTGCCATTGACGGTGTTAAGTGAAGAGCTTCAACCAAAAGTAGAAGAAGCATTGAAAATCGCAGGATTATTATAAAAATCAGGGGTAAGTCATTATCCCTAAACTTTTTGCATTATAGGCTGTCGAAGTGCGGTCAAAATTCATAAAGTTTTCAATTTAGTTAAGGTTCAAATATGAAAAAAATAATGTTGAGTTTAGCAGCAGTTATCGTATTGGCTGGCTGTTCGTCTGATCCTGAAGCATTAAAGACTGCTAATGATTCTTTCCAAAAATCAGAGGCTTCTATCCCTGGATTCTCACCATTGGCGAGCGGGGGAGTAATGCTACCAAAAGCAGACGATACTTATGCGTTACCTAATATTGCTGTGAAAAAGGGAGAAAATATTGATATTCGTCCTCCATCAACACCATTAGCGATTATTGAAAATTCATTAACTCAATTCGATGGTGAACGTGCATTAATCGTGTATCCAGAACAGCAAGCAAGTGTATATAACCTTCAACAAGTTGAACGATTATTAAAAGAAGACGGTATTTCATCAACGACGAATGGTGCGATTTTAACGACGGACTGGGCGCCAACAGGACGAATTGGTGATAAATCGGGCACTGAGATTAAATATCAAGTAGAACAAGTTATGGCTCAAGATGCGAGTGCACTAGCAGTATCTGTTTTACAAATGCGTCGTGATGGCGTTATTTTCACTCCAAGTGTATCTGATAAGCAACGTTATACGTCTGAACGCTTAAACCGCATTGTGTCTGCATTAACTTCTGCTTATAACAAACAGCAACAAGATTTATCTGGCGCTTCTGTGGGTGCGGTAGCATCGCAAATTATTCAGGATTTGAATGGTCAAACTGCATTAGCGATGAATGTTAATTTTGGTCAAGCATGGGAAAAATTAGGTGGAGCTTTACCTAAAGTAGGTTTTGCGATCAAATCTGAAACTGCGGGTAAAGGTTATCGTGAATTAAAATATTCAGCATTAAAAAAAGAAGATTGGTTGCGCATGGGAACTGAGCTTCCAGAACTTGAAAACGGTACTTACCAAATGCAAATATCTGATCATGGTAGACAAAGCTCCGTTGTCATTTCTGATGAAAAAGGTAAGGCATTGTCTGGCGATTCAGCTGCGAGAATTTACCAAGCAATTAGTAACTTGATTGCAAGATAAGTAAAAACTCAGCATTCTTTTAATAAAAATTAATTTAAGGAATAGATTCTGTAATTTTAATTGGGTTAATATTTTTAAGCCTTTTTTAATATAATTATTAGCTAGGCTTTCCAGTTATTTGAAATTATTAATATAGCCATAATGTGAAATTATTATTTATCAAAATTTGTGGCTATTTTTCTTGATTTTGTATGTTGACTCAAGGTTTTTCTTAAAAATCTCTTTAGGTTTGAGCCTAATTTAGGCTTAGCAATCATTCACAATTAATGTGTTTTATTTAAAAAAGAAAACATATTTCGGACTGAACAGTTTTTATTGTTAATAAAAAATAGATAGTTTGAGTTGTTTAAAAAGGCTAGTTATATTCAGTTGCAAAAATCTGCGCCTTAATCAGTGATGGATAATCCAGACTTTTGGTGCGCAGATTTATTCTTTTAATTAAAAACTTAACTTAACAACGCCTGCGCGGCTGCGATCACAACAGACACAGCTTTTTCTTCCGTTTGTTTCATTGTTGCTTCATTTGGAATTTCTTGTTGAGTGCGGTTTACAATCACGCCCGCAACCATCCCAGCACGCAAACCTAATGCGCTACACATGGTAAACAGTGTTGACGATTCCATTTCGTAGTTCATCACATTCAAATCTTGCCATTGTTTAAGCAGACCTTGGTAATCACGATACACTTTTCCGCTATAGGTATCATAACGTTCTTGACCTGGATAGAATGTATCAGATGATGCGGTTACGCCTACATAAGGCTCAATACCTTTTGCTTTCGCTGCATTATAAAGTGCGGTTGTACATTCAAAGTTTGCTACAGCTGGATATTCTAATGGTGCGAAATGACGGCTTGCGCCATCTAAGCGAACAGAAGCGGTTGTGATAAGAACATCGCCTACATTAATATGTGGTTGAATTGCACCCGTTGTGCCAATACGCAAGAAAGTGCGAACACCAAGTTGAGCAAGTTCTTCTACACAAATTGATGTTGATGGCCCACCAATACCCGTAGAACATACCACAACAGATTGTCCATTGAGGTAGCCTAACCATGAAGTAAATTCACGCGTGCTAGCAAGGAACTCGGGATTATCAAGTTGTTTAGCAATACGTTCACTACGCGCAGGATCGCCAGGAACAATAGCGAGTGTTGCCCCTTTCAATTGGGATTTTGTGAGGTTTAGGTGGAATACGTCTGACATAATAAATCTCCTTGTTGCCATTTAACGTGATGATTTCACCCTGAGGCGAAATCAGATTTTTGAATAAATAAAAGCACGAGAGTATTTTTCGAAAATACAACTTTATCTCTTGAGCGCGCCCATTATGCCTCTCATAATTTGCTTGGTAATTTGATTTCGAATATTTCGCCCTACAGACTGCGCAACACTATGTACAATTTGCTCAGTTGGTGATAATTTTTCACCGCGCTTTTGCGTACCAAAAATCATTCGGCTCAAACTACCTAAGAATCCGTTTTCTTCTTCCGCTTGGGCTTGCTCTGCTTGCTTTTGTTGTACCGCAGCTAAATCCGCTTGAGCAGTTAATACTTCAAAGGCCGATTCGTTATCCACGTATTCTTTATAATACACATAAAGATCATCATCTTTCACCCAAGCATTACGTTCGTCTATGGTTAATGGTGAAAGCTGACTTTTTGGCGGATAGATATAGGCGATTTCAACTGGCGTAGGCATGCCTTTTTCATCTAAAAATGATACCAATGCTTGGCCCACTCCAAGGGTTGAAATGGTCTCGACGACATTCACTGAAGGGTTTGCTCGGAAAGTTTCTGCAGCCGATTTTACGGCTTTTTGATCTCGCGGAGTAAATGCGCGGAGAGCGTGTTGAACACGGTTACCTAACTGCCCTAATACGGTATCTGGCAAATCAAGCGGGTTCTGCGTGACAAAATAGATTCCCACACCTTTAGAACGAATCAAACGCACAACTTGTTCTACTTTTTCCACTAATACGCTCGGCGCACCATCAAACAATAAGTGTGCTTCATCAAAAAACATAACAAATTTAGGTTTCTCAGGATCACCCACTTCTGGCAGTTGTTCAAAGAGTTCTGCCATCAACCATAATAGAAATGCGCTATACATTCTTGGGGAATTAATCAATTTTTCAGAATTGAGTACATTAATCACCCCTCGCCCATCGCGAGTTTGCATCCAGTCATCTAGATTTAATGCTGGCTCACCAAATAAATTTGTAGCGCCTTCATTTTCAAGCGTCAGTAATGCTCGTTGGATTGCGCCAACACTTGCGGTCGAAACATTGCCATACTCAACTTGGAAGGTTTTCGCATTCTCTGCAACATATTTCAGCATTGCACGAAGATCTTTTAAATCAATGAGCAATAAACCTTTATCATCTGCCACACGAAATACGAGGTTTAACAATCCTTCTTGCGTAGCATTTAGATTCAATAAACGAGAAAGCAATAACGGCCCCATTTCAGAAATAGTTGTTCTAAGAGGAATGCCTGTTTGACCAAAAACATCCCAAAAAGAAACAGGATAGCCATTGAGATAACTTTCATTACCTAACCCGAACTGCTCAATTCGTTCCGCAATTTTGCCCTGAAATTGACCGCCCTTTACTAAGCCAGAAAGATCGCCTTTTACGTCTACTAAAAATACTGGAATCCCATCATCACTGAAGGCTTCTGCCATTTTACGTAATGTGACAGTTTTACCCGTACCTGTTGCGCCAGCAATAAGGCCATGGCGGTTAGCCATTTTGGCCGTGATGCCGAGGATTTTACCTTGTTCTGTGCGAGAGAGAGCGTATTGCATAAATGAATATCCTTTTGTTTTTTGCTGTAACGAATAATAAGTAAAAAAAGAAGTGCGGTCAAAAAGTTAAACGTTTTCGGTTATAATTCCACGAAAATTTTTTCTAGAACAATAAAAAAGCAAAATGGATGCAAAAATTTTAGTCATAAAAGTAGGGGAAGTTCAAACCCTAACCTTTTCAGATGGAAGCGTATACGAAAGCGCAATTCGTAAGAAAACAGTGCCATCGGTAAAAATTCATTCTCTTGGTGCAGAAGGAAACGATGTGGGTTTAAAAAAACATCATGGTGGTGTGGATAAATCTCTCTTTTTTATGTCGGCAGATTCTTTTAATGAATTAAATGCTTTATTAAATAAAGATTTTTCTTACATGGAAACCGCCACTTACGGAGAAAATTTTGTCGTGTCAGGCTTGAATGAAGACAATGTCTGTATTGGTGATCGCTATCAAATTGGCTCAACCATTTTAGAAGTATCTCAGCCACGTAAACCTTGTGAGCGTTTATCAAAAAATACGGAAAACGAAGAGACTCGCGATATTGTTTATCAAACTGGGCTCAGTGGATGGTATGTTCGCGTCATTGAAACGGGAGAAATTAGACAAGGTGATGAACTAAAATTGCTCACTCGTCCTTATCCGCAAGTAACAATTCGCCATTTAAATCGCTTGTTATCCGCACCCGAAAATGAAGCTGAACTAGAAGCAGCATTAGATATTGAAGTATTAGCTGAAGCCTTTAAACGCTCAATTCGATCGCAAGTATCGAAATTCAAACAATAGGGATAAATATGTCAGAAATTTCAACCGCTCTTTCAGAAGACTGTCCATGTCAATCTGGTCATCATTACGCAGATTGTTGTGGCAAATTTCATTTGAGACAAGCATTTCCCGAAACGGCAGAACAACTCATGCGTTCACGTTATACGGCTTATGTTTTAAAAAATATACCTTATATTGTTGCAACAACTGTGCCAAGCCAACAAACTTTATTAGAGACTCATTTATTGCAAGAATGGGCTGACAACACGACATGGCTAGGATTAAAAATCCTAAAAACAGAAAACCTCACAAAAACTCAAAGTGCGGTGGAATTTAAAGCTATTTTTCAGGGCGAAGAGGGAGAACTAGCCCATCAAGAACGGTCAATTTTTGTAAAAATTGAAAACAGTTGGTATTTTGTGGATCCGACCGTATCCTTGCCTACAATGAAACAACCTTGTGTATGTGGTTCTGGTAAAAAATTTAAACATTGCTGTGGGGGATTTTTATGATTTCATTGAAACAATTTAGCCTGCTCTTTTGTAAACGTTTTTCAGAAAATAAACTCAACCAAGCTGCTGGCGCACTAACTTACAGCACGATGCTTGCTATCGTACCAATGGTGATGGTAATTTTTTCTATATTCTCTGCATTTCCTGTATTCAATGAAGTCACTGGAGAATTGAAAGAAATGATTTTCACCAATTTTGCGCCATCAGCAAGTGATATGGTGGGTGAATATATCGATCAATTCGTCTCGAACTCAAAGAAAATGAGTGCTGTGGGAATTGTGAGTTTAATTGCCGTTGCCTTGATACTAATTAATAACATCGACCGAACCCTCAACAGCATTTGGCATGATACAAGTGTTCGCCCTATTTTTACCTCTTTCGCGATTTACTGGATGATTCTGACTTTTGGACCTCTCGTTATAGGTACAAGTATAGGGATTAGCTCTTATATAAAAGTCATGTTTGAACAATCGGAAACGCTTTCACTCGGTGTAAAATTGCTCAGTTTACTCCCATTCTTTTTCACATGGTTTATTTTCACATTAATTTATACCATCGTGCCAAATAAGAAAGTGGATATCAGATATTCTGCTTGTGGTGCGCTTATTGCCGCTATTTTCTTTACACTCGGTAAACAAGCCTTTACTTGGTATATCACCACATTCCCTTCTTATCAACTAATCTATGGTGCAATGGCAACATTACCGATTATGTTATTGTGGATTCAGATTAGTTGGCTAGTTGTGTTGGTCGGGGCGCAATTATCTGAAGTTTTAGGTGAGTTAAAAGAATAAAATAAATTCAATATGTTAATAAAAAATAATCACCATTTAGTTTTTAAAACCAAATTCATATACGAGCTTAAATATAAGTAATGTTTTGTATAAGTAGCATATTCTACATAACTAAAAAATTATTTATTCCTTGGCAGGTATATATTCAAATTAAAAGGACTAAATTATGTGAATTACATAATTTAGTCCCTGAGTTAAATTATGGTAGTTTTTAAGTTAGAGAATCTATTAATAACCTACTTACAACCTCACCTTGATTTATGCCACTGTTAATTGTCCCGCATATAAAACAAAGAAACGTAAACAGAATACCCCAATTAAGTCAAAAATTGACACTAAGATAATAAAGTTACGGTTGTATTTTAAACGGTCATTAACAAACATATTGGCGATTAATGGGATCAAGATACCAATAAAGAATACCCCAATCCAGAATATCGCACCCCAGAAACCAGATAATGCATTATGTAAGGCAACTGTTTTTTGGCCGCCGCCAAAATGTAAGCCAACGAAGAAACACACAAGCAAACCAAGCTCTGTCACCATAATTGGTACTTCAAATTTGTGGATGAAGTGTGATTCGTGAGAATCACCTTTTAATTTTCCTGCAATCAAGATAATTAAGAAGGTTGCAGCAATACCAGATGATGTACCAGAAGCTAAGAATAATGCTGGTAATACTGGGTTATTCAACATTGGATAGCTGATCAATGCAGAAAGTAAGAACCCTGTGTATGCTCCAAGCACTGCAGCCAATACGAAAAGAATAACTTCGACTGGACTTGCAATACGTTCTGCAATACCGATGAGTTTCATCACAAATTGCAGTTTTGGCATAAAGCGATTAATTAATGCTTCGATTTCTTTTTTGAAAATCACCACTCCCCAAATCACTAAAAACAACATATAGATTTGGAATAGCATGACACCCATCGACATTACGGAATTAAATTGATAGTTAAACATCAATTTCCAGAATGTCCAAGGTCGAGCCAAGTGGAAAATTAATAGCGTTAAACCAATTAATGTTGGTACAGAGCCTAAAATTACCCCAGATCGAATAATCCAGTTTTGGCTTAGATTTTCTATTTTATTACTGCGTTTATACGCAATTGCTAACTGTACCGCACCAGATGAGATCCCCAATAAGAACAAGTAGATCGCAATGGTAGAATCCCACACTAGATTAGGCGTATGAAATGGAACTGGATAATCTAATGTCATCTTCTAGGCTCCCCATGTTGGAATGGAATGTGGTACAAGTTTGGTTGTGTTCCTAACTCCACTTTAGTGCGATAAACCGGTTTTTCTTTCACTTTACGTGAAACTGCACTCATCGGATCATTCATATCCCCAAAGATTAATGCTTTGGTTGGGCACGCTTCCACACAAGCCGGTTGTTTACCATTGGCTAAATTTGTATCTCGGCAGAAGTTACATTTATCTGCGGTACGATGTGCTGGATGAATAAAACGTACACGATATGGGCAAACTGCGATACAGTATTGACAGCCTACGCATAAATCTTTATGTACATCTACAATGCCAGTCTCTTTATCAATAAAAGATGCACCAGTTGGACAAACTGCTACGCAAGGTGCATTTGTACAATGTTGGCAAGATTGACGGAAGAACTCATATTCCTGATTTGGAAATTCACCGTAAGGTTCACTGCGTAGAATCTCTAAGCGAGAAACGCCTTCTGGCACTTGGTTTACATCACGGCATGCATCCATACAGGCTGTACAGCCAATACACGAATTTTCATCGTGTATCATTGCGTAACGTTTAGGTTTATCCGCCTTGTCTTCTTTCGCAAAAGAAGGTAAAGATGTTCCCGTCATAAGGATCACTGCCCCCATGCCGGAAACAAAGTTTCGGCGTGAGCAGGCTGTCATTTTTTATCCTTTTGTTCGGTTAGTTTATCTTGTTCTGCTTTACGTTTTTGTTGTTCACCATGGCAATCTACGCAAAGTTTAACGCGTTGTTTTGGTTGAATACCTTTCATTGCGTCTTCTTTCGGGTGAAGCGTATGGCAACTTGCACAAGGTAATTTCATTGCGTGTACATCATGCGCCCATAGTTTTTCACGAAGTTTGTCAGGTTGGTGACAAGCAAAACAAACTTGGTTTTGTTCTTGAACTGAATACATCGGTTTTTTATTACCGAAAATATCCCCTTCAAAACGCATGACATCTTTAGCACCACGACGGTGATTTTCAGAAACGTTACCATGACAGCTTACACAAGTAATTGCTTTACCGTTATTTGGATTTTTCTTATCTAAGTGTGCGCCATGGAATTTACCAAAGTGGAGTTCGCCGCCAGACTGATCTACAGTTTGGTTTTTATCTACTTTGTCGAATTTATGGCATTTAGCACAATATTGATTAGGATCGCGTTGGTTATCTAATTGCGGTTCATAAGTAAAATGATCCGCAGGTTTTTGTGCATCATCAGCATGAGCCAAAAATGGCGTTGCTACAAATGCCGCACTTAACGCTAACGCTTTTGCAGATTTGTTGATTAAAGAAGTTAAATTCATTTGGGTTACCTTAAATTTGACCTTGAAAATCACCGCACTTTCCAGTTTGAACTTAAAAGTGCGGTGGATTTTTCATTTATTTTTGTGCTGGTGGATCAACTAATAAGCCTTTTTCTTTAGCTTGTTGTTCCCATTGTGGTACCACAGTTTTTAAGAATTCTTCTTTAGCTTTGCGTTCTTTTTCAATATCAATACCCATTACTTTCCACGCTTTATCAGCTGTTGAAATATCTGGGATTTGAACTGGAGTTTTCACACCGTGTTTAGTTAAGATAGCTGCAAGTTTAGTACGAGCATCAGCCGCTTTATCTAAGCCAGATCCTAATACACGAAGCATTACTTCAGGTGCGTGCATATGGCCGCCGTGGCTGGCTGCAGCATAATCCCAACGCCATTGAGCATGACGAATATCCATTAATGCCGCTTCCATTTCTTCTTTAGTTGCACCTGCATCCCAAGCTGCTTTCGCTTCAAAGTGAGCTTTAACAACTTGCTCTTCTAAACGACCCATTACATCTTTCACTTCTTTTTTACGTGAAGTGACGATATCGCGTAATTTTTCTTTGCTTTGATCGTGACAGTTTGCACAAGTGCGGTCAAATGCATCGAATGGATTTTGGATTTGGTGATCAGTATAAACTTTACCGTCTTTACCTTGTACTTTTGGCATGTGACAGTCTACACAAGTTACACCGTTTTTACCGTGCATACCTAAAGACCAAATTTCAAAATCAGGATGTTGCGCTTTTAACATTGGCGCTTTAGAAAGACTATGAGTCCAGTCGCTGAAGCCGATTTCATCGTAATATTTTTCAATATCATCAACGGTTTGACCTTTATCCCAAGGGAAGGTGACTTGTTTGATATCGCCTGCGAAGTAATATTCAACGTGACAGTTTGCACAAACTTCAGCGCGTTTTTCAGTACGAGCAGCAGTATTGAAGCTTAAATTGTTATGTGGGCGACCTTCTGCTTTATCTTTTTCAGCAGTTGCTTTTTCTAAAGCATCAAGCGCGCGTAATACGTGTGGACGAGCAATACGTAATGCTGGTTTGCCTTCTGCAAAATCTTTAGAGGTAGTATCGTGACAGTCAGCACAACCGATTGTGTTCACGATTTCTGGACCGCCTTTTGCCCATTTCGCATTGAAATAATCTTTTTCGCCCCATTCCGCGATTAAACGTGGAACATCAGGACCTTTACATGTCCAACATGCCATTGGTTGTGGACCATCATTTGCTGTTTTTGGCGCACCTGTTCGTAGAATGTTACGAACATCAGTGACTGCATAAAAGTGGCCGCGTGGCGCGTTATATTCTTTTGCAAATGCATAACCGCCCCAAAGAACGATTAAGCGTGGATTTTCTTCATCAGCATAAATAATTTTTTCGCCGTTGCCGTTTGCAGTTGAACGCCAGCTGTTATATTGATTTGGATATTTTTCTGCAAATTTTTCATTTACAGATTCAATTTTCAAATCTGGTTTTACTGGTTCAACAGGTTGTTCTAATGGCTTATAAACCATATCAGCTACCGCTGAGTTAAATAAGCTTAAACTCGCGAAAGACGCTGCCACAATAAGGCTTTTTTTGAATGCGTTCACGATAATCACTCCATTTGTTGTAATAAAAAGGTTAGGTTAAGTAGAAAGTTGAGAATTATTCTTAATATCCACATGAAACGTAGGTATATAGTTTCATTCGCGCGTAAGATACCAAAAGAAAAAAGTTTTTCCACTCGTATAACTAAAAAATGTGAGATTGATCAACTTTATTTCTCAAAATACTTACAAAGAGGTATGTGTTATTTGGAATAAATTAAGGCGGTTTATACCGCCTTAATTTTGAGTATTATTATCATTAATATTGACTAATAATATTTGCTATTCTTTTATATTTGATATTTTGTTCTTAGCTGTTGAGCAAATAAACTGACTCGTAATTTTTCTGTCACGTATTAAATTTATTCGTTAAATCATTAAATTACGCCAAGAGTAGCAAATCACCCAAAAAGGTTTAGCAGAAAAAACGGCATCGACCAAAGTGCTATTAACCGTATTGAGTCAGGTAACCACAACCCGTCACTTGCCTTTTTACAACGTATTGCAGAAGGATTAGGAAAGAAGATTTATGTGGAGTTTCGATAAGAAAAAGTGCGGTAGATTTTGAACGTGTTTTTGAGGTTAAAAAACGTTTGAACAAATGACCGCACTTTTTAAAAACAGAACGACGGTTCAAGCGTCCTCGCTTGGACCAAATAAGCACAAGCGTGGACGCTTGCGCTATCTTGGAGAAATTCTAATTAGTTTTAATACAAAGATAAAAATTATCAAGAAAAAATATATTTATATGCTCAAAAATAGGATTTAAATAAATAATAAAAATAATTGCAATTAACAATATACTTCCATAAAAGTAGCAAAGTGTTTTACTAAATAATGTTTTACAAAATGAGTCTATATTAGAATAATAACCACTAACTTCCATCGAAAATTTAAAATTTGAATCATCTTTTAAAATTATATCTTTATATAATTCTCTAAACAATCTCTCTTGATATAGAAAGAATGTGTCTAACCACCAAAATAAAAATATAGGCACTAAGGATATAAATGCAATCTTATAATTTTCAATAGACACCGCAAACAGCCCTGATACTAATGTAACTGCCCAACCTTTAATTATGAAAGAATTATTTCCCATACGATTAATTACCCCTTGAATCATTTCCAAATGAGCTATTTTATATTCATTCATGATATTTTAACCTTTAATCATATTATATAATTTATCTAAATTTCTAGACTTATACGATTCAACTCCTATACTTTTCCATTCAATCAAATTATCAAATGTTAAAGGAATAAAACTAAAATCATCGACTGGGTATTTTATTTTTAAACTCTCCATTGAAAAATCTAAATTTCTAGCTTCAGTTATTTCTTGAATACGTTTTGGTTCATTTTCTCTAAGTTTATCTACTAAAGATAATTCGGAATATATCCATGGGGATTCTGTTTCCCCACTAGAATTAAAGTATTCTAAAGGCTTAAATGAATTCTGTGTTTTTATAAAAAGAAACATTTCACATCGATCAATCATATGCATCAATGCTGTGGATAACATCATATGCACATGACTAGTTGAACGATTTCTCTTTTTATAATCATACGCACTATGGTCTTCATTTTGGCAATAATTATCATCAATTACTTTTAATAAAGTATCTGAATATCCCCAAACTACAGAATCGATGAATGTAGTAAGTCCAAAATTTTTCTTTAGCCACCCCGCTAATCCAAGCACGAGTTCTTCATCTTTATGAGAATGAGATACAAATATATCCGCATCTATAGATGGGAACCAGCTATTTATAATCTCCTCAGCCTGCAAGGAACCATCAGGATTAGCAAATTTATTTAAATCACATTCCACTAATTTTTGACGACTCTCAAAGTCTGAACGTCCAATACAAACTAAATCTATCCAATCTCTATCATAAGAAGATTTAATTTTTCTTAATACATCTAAATTTAAATTAAATTTTTTATACATTACTCACCCTTTTTAGTATGATATCCTTAGACTTTTTTTAGTCTAGCAAAGCTCTAAGCCCCCTGTCTATATTCTAAATATCAAATTAAAATTTATACAATTTCAGGAATAAATAAATGACTTTTAGAAACTATTTTATTGTATTTCTACGAAGATCTTCTATCACTTTACAATCAAATTCAAAACCCGCTTATCAGATACCTGATATTTCGTTCCCAACTGCTGCGCAAATAAGCTCACGCGTAGTTCCTCAATCATATAACGAATCTCCGCCACTTCATCAGAGATCGGTTTAGATTTCGGCAGTTTAGCGAGCAATTGTTGGTAAGCTTGTTGTACTTGTTCTACGCGTAGCATAGCCGCACGATCACGATTCACATCTTGAGCCAGTTTATCGATACGTTTATCAACGGCTTGCAGATAGCGGAATAAATCCGGTAGGCGATCATAACCGCTCTTTTGCACAAAACCTGGATAAATCAGCCCGCTTAGTTGTGCCTTAATATCAGAAAAGGCAAAGGCCATGGTGAAATCCATTTTGCCTTTTAAACGTTGGTTTAAGGCATGGTTAAGGGATAGGATTTGTTCCACTTTCTGCGCAATATCCACGGTCACTTCGTTAAGGTTTTCTCGCACGAAATCTCGTAATTTTTCAAAGCCTGCTTCATCCCATACAAACCCGCCAAAATCAGCAATCAGTTTATCCACCGCACAAGCAATACAGTCGTCAATCAAATCCAATACACGACCGAACGGGGTAAAATACAGCCCCAATTTGGCTTTATTCGGCAATTTTTCATGCAGATATTTAATCGGTGACGGCACATTGAGCAACAACAAGCGGCGCAAACCTTGTTGCATCGCCACCGCTTGCTCAAATTCTGTTTCAAATAGTTTAATACCTACGGCATCTTTTTCATCTACAATGGCTGGGAACGCTTTGACGCTGAAACCACGTTGTTTTTGTTCGTAACATTGTGGTAAATCTGCAAAACTCCAAATATGCAGTCCGCTTTGTTCAATACCATCATCTGCCACAGCAGAAATACTTTCCTGCACACGATCTTTTAAATTGAATTTCAGCTCATCCAAATTCATGGATTCGGCAATTTTTTTGCCGTTTTCATCCACCACACGGAACGTCATTTTCAAATGGCTTGGGATTTGTTTCCAATTCCAATGTTCCGCTTCTACGGTGACGCCCGTCATACGACGCAATTCATAAATCAGCGTATCTAATAACGGTTTTTCCAACGGCACGGCTCGACTTAAAAAAGCTTGAGCATAATTAGGTGCAGGCACGAAGTTACGGCGATAAGATTTCGGCAGCGATTTAATCAACGCAATCACCAATTCTTCACGCAAGCCTGGAATTTGCCAGTCAAAGCCGGTCATTTCCACTTGGTTGAGCAATGGCAACGAAATATGCACGGTCACGCCGTCCGCATCGGTACCCGGTTCAAATTGATAAGTTAATTTGAGTTTTAAATTGCCTTGATGCCAGAAATTCGGGAAATCGAGCTTGCTCACTTGTTCCGCATCATCATTAATCAAGAATGAACGTTCAAAATTAAGCAATTCTGGATCTTTTTGCTGCGCCTTTTTCCACCAGGTATCAAAATGTTTTTGGGAAACCACTTCCGTGCCAATACGCTGATCGTAAAATTCAAAAAGCGTGCGATCATCCACCAAAATATCACGGCGGCGACTTTTGTGTTCCAACTCTTCCACTTCTCGAACGAGTCGTTGATTTTCTTTGAAGAATTTATGTTTGGTATTCCAATCCCCTTCTACTAAGGCAGATTGAATAAAGATCTCACGGCTTACCGTTGGATCAATAGTACCGTAATTCACTGGTCGCGCTGCTACAATCGGCACTCCGTAAAGCGTGACTTTCTCATCGGCAATCACCGCCCCACGAGATTTAGACCAACGCGGTTCAGAATAGGATTTTTTAATTAGATGCTCGGCTAGTGGCTCAATCCATTCTGGCTCGATTTCCGCTACCATACGCCCCCAAAGTTTGGAGGTTTCCACTAACTCTGCCGCCATCACCCATTTCGGTTGTTTTTTGAAAAGTACAGAATTGGGGAAAATTGCAAAATGGGCATTACGTGCGCCAAGATATTGTTGTTTCTCCGCTTCTTTTAAACCGATATGAGAAAGCAAGCCACTTAAAAGTGCGGTATGAATTTGCTGATATTCTGCTTTTTCGGAATTAATCGGCAAGCCCATTTCACGGACGGTTAAACGAATTTGATGATAAATATCTTGCCATTCACGAATACGTAAATAATTTAAGAAATCCTTTTGGCATTGACGACGGAATTGGTTTTTACTCAATTCTTTTTGTTGTTCTTGTAGATAATGCCAAAGATTGAGGAAAGCCAAGAAATCTGATTTTTTATCGGCAAAACGACGATGTTTTTCATCGGAAGCTTGCTGTTTTTCTTGTGGGCGTTCACGCGGATCTTGAATAGACAATGCAGCGACAATAATCATCACTTCATGCAACGCACCTTGTGAGACAGCACTCAACAACATTATCGCCAAGCGTGGATCCACTGGGAGTTGAGCTAATTGACGACCTGCAGCCGTTAATTGACGCTTCTCGCCCGCTTTGGTGCGAACGATTTCAAACGCGCCCAATTCTTCCAACAGTTTTATCCCATCTTGAATATGGCGTTTATCCGGTGCATCAACAAATGGGAACGCTTCAATATCATCCAAACCCAATGCTGTCATTTGCAAAATAACGGAGGCTAAATTGGTGCGTAAAATTTCAGGATCGGTAAACTCTGGACGAGAATTAAAATCCTCTTCCGAATATAAACGAATACAAATCCCTTCACTCACACGACCACAACGACCTTTACGCTGATTAGCAGATGCCTGTGAAATGGGTTCAATCGGTAAACGTTGTACTTTGGTGCGATAGCTATAACGGGAAATTCGCGCAGTACCTGGGTCAATCACATATTTAATGCCTGGCACGGTCAATGAAGTTTCCGCGACGTTGGTCGCCAACACGATGCGATTTAATCCGCTCGGATGGAAAATTTTATTCTGTTCTTGCGCAGACAAGCGAGCAAAGAGCGGTAGAATTTCCGTGTGTTTTAAATTTTGCTTTTGCAAAGCTTCGGCAGTGTCGCGAATTTCACGCTCACCGTTCATAAAAATCAAAATATCACCACGGCCTTCCGCTTGCAGTTCATCCACCGCATTGAGAATGCCTTGTAGCTGATCTTGATCGTCTTCTTCCACTACGGGACGATAACGCACTTCAACAGGATAGGTTCTGCCCGAGACTTCAATAATCGGGGCATTGTTGAAATGTTTGGAAAAGCGTTCCACATCAATGGTCGCGGATGTGATGATGAGTTTTAAATCACGACGACGTGGTAAAAGCTGTTTCAGATAACCGAGAATAAAATCGTTGTTCAGACTGCGTTCGTGAGCTTCATCGATAATCAAACAAGAATATTGATTGAGAAAACGATCGTTTTGAATTTCTGCTAACAGGATCCCGTCAGTCATTAATTTGATTTGTGTATCATCACTGATTTGATCGTTAAAACGAACCTTATAACCGACTAAACCGCCAAATTCTGTTTCCAGTTCTTCCGCAATACGCGCCGCCACAGAGCGTGCAGCAATACGACGAGGTTGAGTATGACCAATCATGCCCAAATTGCCGAAACCTAATTCCAAACACATTTTCGGCAATTGGGTGGTTTTACCTGAACCGGTTTCCCCTGCCACCACAATAACCTGATGTTCAGAAAGCAGTTTTTGAATTTCAGCTTTGCGTTGGCTAACAGGTAGGCTTTCTGGAAAAACGATGGGATTTTGTACCGCACTTTTCCGTTGTTCTACACGTAATCTTGCTTGTTCAATTTTCTGTTGGATTTCATCTGCAACGGCTTGTTGTGCCTCTAGGCTTTTAATTTTTCCAATACCATGAATGCGGGCGGATAAGCGACGTTGATCCACCAGCATGATGTCATTTAATTGAGAAAAAAGAGATTGTTGTAAGGGAGTTAATGTGTGTTTTACCGATCTGTTTTTCATAGCGATTTACTTTTGAAACTTCCGTAAGCTAAGCTAATCCATCCGATTAAAAATAAAGTTCCGCCAATAGGCGTAATCCACACAATTACATTGCTTGCTCCGAAAGCGAGTGCGTATAAACTTCCACTAAATAATAAGGTTCCAATTAACCAAGAAGACATAGATAATCGGGCGAATTTGTTGTCATGTAAAGCAGATAATGCAACGGCAAGCACTGCAATAGTATGGAACATTTGATATTTTAAACCCGTATCAATCCATGATAATGCTTTGGCTTCTAATATATGACTTAAGCCATGTGCTGCAAATGCGCCTAGTGCGACACAGAAGAATCCGCTTAAAGCGGCAAGAGTGAGGCATTTGTTTTTCATTTAAATTTTCCCTAAAAGTAAAGCTAATATACCGGCAGCAATAAGTGGGCCGACAGGGATTCCACCTAAAAATGCTACACCAATAATTGTGCCGATAAGCAAGCCAGTGACTAAAATCGGTTGTTCGCCCATTAAAGGTACACCTTTGCCTGCAAGCCATGCCACAAGTACACCAACGGAAATGGAAAGTGCCATTTTCCAACTAAGAAAACCTGATAAATCAGGCAACTGAATTTTCCCTGAAACTAAGGGGCTTAAAACCCCAATGGTTAAAATAATGATACCAATTTTAACGCCATATTTTTCGAGCAAAGGAATATGTGAAGATAAAAAAGTTTGCTGCATGATAAGTAATACGGCAGCAGAAATGGTAATTGCGCTGTTGTGACTGAGTAACCCGAGAATAATTAAAATCACCAGTAATAAGGCGATTATATTGAATTGTAACGACATACTTGAAAAGTGCGGTGAGAAAATTTTTAAGGAGCATTCTATCATGAAAATACATGGAATGACTGTACACGCCATTTATTTAGAAAATTGTATTTAGAGCCAACAAATGTTAATAGTTTTCATTTATTTTTTGTTTTTTTTTGTTTATCATACTGCTGGTTTTTATTGAAATTCATTGTTAATGAGGCATCATGTAGTCAGTATGATTTCAATGAAAGCGTTAGTCTATATCTTTATATTAAAGGAAAAGTTATGAAACCAACGTTAAAAACAACCGCATTAGCGATGTGTATTGCACTAAGTTTGACTGCTTGTAAATCTACTTCAAATTCTGGAGATGCTCGTCCAACACCAGTTCAACCAGAAGCAGCTAAAGAAGCAGCAACTAAAGCAGAAGCAGCAGCTAAAGAAGCAGCAGCTAAAGCAGAAGCAGCTAAAGCAGAAGCCGCAGCTAAAGAAGAAGCAGCTAAAGCAGAAGCAGCTAAAGCAGAAGCAGCTAAAGCAGAAGCAGCTAAAGCAGAAGCAGCAGCTAAAGCAGAAGCAGCAGCTAAAGCAGAAGCAGCAGCTAAAGAAGCAGCAGCTAAAGCAGAAGCCGCAGCTAAAGAAGCAGCAGCTAAAGCAGAAGCAGCAGCTAAAGAAGAAGCAGCTAAAGCAGAAGCAGCAGCTAAAGAAGCAGCAGCTAAAGCAGAAGCAGCAGCTAAAGAAGCAGCAGCTAAAGCAGAAGCAGCAGCTAAAGAAGCAGCAGCTAAAGCAGAAGCCGCAGCTAAAGAAGCAGCAGCTAAAGCAGAAGCAGCTAAAGCAGAAGAAGCAGCTAAAGAAGCAGCAGCTAAAGAAGAAGCAGCTAAAGCAGAAGCAGCTAAAGCAGAAGCCGCAGCTAAAGAAGCAGAAGCAGCAGCTAAAGAGGCAGAAGCACCTAAACCAGCGGCATCTTCATACGATGATCTTAAAAAGCTGTTTTATCTACCTGTAGTAGATGGTAAATCTAGCGATTTAGTTAATGCAACTTATAAAGGTAAAGTATTTGCAAAAGTTAAGCTTAGTAACACTGACGAGGAACGCTTCGCACGAACAACGATAGGTGAAGACGGTGATGTTACACTTAATGTTCAAAAAGATTCTTCTGATAAATTTAAAATGTCGGGAACTATCGATAGTACAACCGTAGGTACAATTAGCTTTGTACCAAAAGAGATTATAAAAAATAAAGTGAATGGTGGTCATGTAGATTTTGGGGATGAGGCTTCAGGTAGTTATTCTGCTACTATTTCAAAAGATGGTAGCGACATAGTTGGACGTGTGAACTATATTTTTGATCCAGATTCTGGTATGTATCCAACCGTTGCAGGCAAAGATGGTGAAATAAAATATCTTTTTGACTATGAAGCCTTTTTTGATGCAACCAAACAACTTAAATAATTGTTATAAAACAATATTTGGCGGATTTTTGTCCGCCATTTTTCAACTTATTATTTGTTTATAAATATTTATTTAAAGTTACTCATTTTATGAAAAATATTGCTCTCTTTTTTACTGCACTTTTCCCTGCTCTTGCTTTAGCAGAAACAACGGCACTAGATATTCGTCAAACACCAATTAAAACCGAACTTGAACCACAAATTAATGTCGCTAAACTTGAAAAACGCGAACAAAATTTACCGCCCTTAGGCACAGAGCAAGTCGAACAAATTCAAATTACCCTTGAGCAACTTAAACAAAACCCCGCTTTAACCCACGAATTATTAAGCCGTGCCATTTACGCACGCAATCCAGAAATGATAAAAAAATTGCTGGAAATTTACCGCACTTTTCCAAATCGTGACCCGATTATGGAACGCTTTGCGGAAGGAAAATTGGCTGCGATAACGGAAAACTATACTGTAGCTATTGATAAATATCGCGAAATTTTAGCCAAAAATCCAAATTTAAACCCTGTACGAATTGAACTGGCTATCGCTTTATTCAATCAAAAACAAGACGGTGCTGCTAAAGACCAATTTGAAAAAGCACAAACCGCAGAGGATTTACCGCCTCAAGTTAAGCGTTTAATGGATGCTTATTTAGAGGCTTTAAAAGAACGTGATAGCTGGAATGTGGATTTTTCTTTTAATTATGTGCGTGATACCAATGTCAACAATGTCGGCGAGGGAAAAACGGTCGCATTAAATAATGGTGGCACCTTAATACGTTCGGAATCGATGATGCCACAAACAGCACACGGTTTGGCGTATTCACTCGATATTTCGAGAGATTTTAATTTATGGAGCTCTAATTACCTCACGGTGGGCAATGAGTTTGGGGGAAAGAGCTACTGGGATAATCATAAATTTGATGATATTTCCAACCGCACTTTTGTTGGCTATGCACATAAAACCGCAAAGCAAAATTTCCGTATTAAACCCTTTTATGAAAAACGTTGGTATGGCGGCGAAAGTTACCGTTGGTCTAATGGGGCAAGGGTGGAATTTTCTCGCTGGTTAAGTCCAAACTGGCAACTTTTTACGGCGGGAGAATTTTCAAAACAACGTTATTTAGACAGTACATCACAAAACGGTAATAACAAATTGATTTCCGCAACCTTACTGTGGGCAAGAACACCGAAACAGTTTTTCTACCTCGGTTCTGATTTTATGGCAGAAAGAACGAAGGTTCGTCAATATGGTTCAGACAGTAAAAGCTTACGTTTAGGTTGGGGACAAGAATGGAATTGGGGCATTTCCTCACGTCTCGGCTTATCCATAATGAAACGTGAATTTAAAGATATTGCCAAACTTGGTAACCTCAATTTGTTTTCTTTTGGAAAACGTCGAGAAGATAAAATTTACGGCATAAATTTATCCCTATGGAAACGCGATTGGCATATTTGGGGAATTACACCAAAACTCCAATTAAGTTGGCGTAAACAAGATAGCAATATTCCAGAAATGTATTCTTACACTCAGAAGAATGTGAATATGTTGTTTGAAAAGACATTTTAAGTTAATTAATTGAACTTAGGTTTTATCCATTTCTAAAGTGAGCATAATATGAGATATGCTCACTTTTTTATTTAAAGAAAACTAGTTAGAATACAATTATATTCCATTTCATCATTGGAGCTATTAATGTCCCATCTTGCCGATTCAGAACTGATTAAAACCGTAATTTTGCTTGCGTCGAGCGTGACTATTGTGCCGTTATTTAAACGTCTAGGGCTTGGTAGCGTGCTTGGGTATTTAGTGGCGGGTTGTATGATTGGTCCCTCAGTTTTCGGTGTTATTCAAGATCCGGCTTCAGTCGTGCATTTGGCTGAATTGGGTGTCGTGATGTTCTTGTTCATTATTGGGCTTGAAATGCACCCTGAACGGCTTTGGTCTATGAAAAAAGCAATTTTTGGTAGGGGTTTGCTGCAAGTTGGAGGTTGTGGTGTATTGCTTACTTTATCGGGGATTTATTTGCTCGATTTACCAAAAGAAGTCGCATTTATAGCAGGTATGGGATTTACACTTTCTTCAACCGCCATTGTGATGCAAACGTTAGAAGAACGTTGCATTACCAGCACATCTAAAGGTCAGCGAATTATTTCGACTTTAATTTTTGAAGATATTGCTATTGTGCCATTATTGGCATCAGTGGCGTTTCTTGCGCCTCATTCTGAAGAAAGCACTCATACCGATTGGATGTCAATCGGCATCGCATTAGGGGCAGTAATCGGCTTGATTGTCGCGGGTAAATGGTTAATGAATCCATTATTCCGATTAATTTCTAAAGCACATATTCGTGAGATGATGACAGCTGCTGCTTTATTAGTTGTGCTTGGCGCAGCATTAGCCATGGAAATAGGTGGACTTTCAATGGCAATGGGGGCATTTGTAGCGGGCGTTATGCTGTCAGAATCTTCGTTTCGCCATCAATTAGAAGCAGATATAGAGCCATTTCGAGGTCTATTGCTCGGCTTGTTTTTTATGGGCGTGGGCATGTCATTGGATTTGAGCTTAGTGTTTAATCACTGGTTATTACTACTCGGAATTGTATTCCTTTATATTATTGGTAAAGGACTTTCTGTGTATGTTGTTGCTCGAATCACTCGCTTAGAACATAGAGAAGCAGTGGGAAGAATGTCACTTTTGGCGCATGGTGGTGAATTTGCTTTCGTACTTTTCTCTGCCGCAACGACAGCAGGCGTAATGAGCAACCATGAAAACGCCACTTTTACTGCAGCGGTAATTATTTCCATGTTGTTTTCTCCATTTATTACACAAATTACTCGTAAATTAGCGCAATCTGGAGAGAGAAAATCGCCTAATCAACCAGATACGAGTGATCTGTCGCCTATTGATGATTTAGAAGATAACGTGCTTGTAATTGGTTTTGGTCGTTTTAGCCAAATCGTATGTCAAACATTATTAATCCGTGGCATCAGCGTTTCAGTGATTGATCGTAATATAGAAAATATCCGTGCTGCGGCAAAATTTGGTTTTAAAGTCTATTATGGTGATGGTATTCGTTTAGATGTACTTTACGCCGCGGGAATTGAAAAAGCTAAATGTGTCGTGATTGGTATTAATGATACAGATCGCATTGAAACGATTGTGAGCCAACTTAAAGGGGCTTATCCAAACTTGCCGATTTTAACCCGCACTTATGATAGAAAAACGACAGTAAGCCTAATTAAGCAAGATGTAGATTTTATTGTGCGTGAAACGTTTGAATCTGCCATTGCGCTTAGTCAAGCAACATTGATGAAACTTGGTATAGATAAGATTGAGGCTGATGAAGTCATTAAAGAAGTTAGAGCATTGGATCAAGAACGCCTAAATGAGGAAGTTCTGCATGGTTTTTCTAATGAAATCTTAAAAAAATATTGGACCCCAAAACCATTTATTAAACCTCATGTCGATGCTCAAGCATTAAATGATGAAACAGCAGGAATATTGATTGAGGAATCTGAAGAAACGCCAAATAATAATTCTTAAAATGATTTCAATACATTTCAACTAAAAAAGGAAGCGTTAGCTTCCTTTTTAGGGTTAAAATGAGGTCAATTTAGCCCATACCGTATTTTTTTAGTTTTTTACGTAATGTACCGCGGTTGATACCAAGCATATTTGCTGCACGGGTTTGATTACCACGAGTATATTGCATAATCATATCTAACATCGGGTGTTCAACTTCCGCTAATACTAATTCGTAAAGATCATTCACATCTTGACCATCTAATTGCGCTAAATAATTACGCAATGCTTGTTTTACTGAATCGCGTAATGGTTTGTTGGTCACTTGTGATTGCGCATTTAATACTGATACTGTTAAAGCATCAGCAGGACTACGTTGTTGTTCTAACATTTTTCTTTATCCAAAATTAAATTGAAAAAATCTTCTAATACAATGAGTTGCCCTTTTGGATCACTAATTGCATTAAAAGTCTGTTTAAAAACGGAATCAGGTTGAATTCCCTGTAAATACCAAGCCACGTGTTTACGCGCAATGCGATAGCCTTTTTGTTCGCCATAGAATTGATGTAATTCTTGAATATGACGCAAAATTTGACCGCACTTTTCGTTTAAACTTGGCATTTGGCTTATCGAGTCATGCTCAATTAGGTTTTCCACGGCTTGAAATAACCAAGGGTTACCTAAGGCAGCACGACCGATCATAATGGCATCCGCTCCGGTATAATCGAGAACGAATTTTGCTTTCCGAGCAGAATCAATATCACCATTGGCTATAACCGGTATGGCAATCGCTTGTTTAACGGCTTTGATGTTGTTATATTCCGCTTCGCCTTCAAAAAGACAAGCTCGTGTACGACCATGCACCGTTAATGCTTGTATGCCGCATTGTTCTGCAATTTTGCCGATTTGAACGCAGTTTCGATTAGATTTATCCCAGCCTGTACGAATTTTTAAGGTCACCGGTACATTGACAGCGGACACTACTTCTCGCAAGATTTTTTCCACCAAATCTGGAAATTGCAACAATGCAGATCCTGCAAGTTTGCGATTTACTTTTTTGGCGGGGCATCCCATATTAATGTCAATGATTTGAGCACCATACTCCACGTTGATAGCAGCGGCTTGCGCCATCTCGAGTGGGTCACTACCTGCAATTTGCACGGCGTTGAGACCTAAATCCTCGCTATGTGCCAAGCGCAATTTGGATTTTTCGGTATGCCAAACTTGCGGATTTGTGGACATCATTTCTGAAAATGTGAGTCCAGCACCATAATATGCACAAAGGCGACGGAAAGGCTGGTCGGTAATACCTGCCATTGGTGCAAGTAAAACGCGATTTTTTAATTGGTATGAACCGATTCGCATTTTACGTTACCTTCCTAGCAAGCCTAAATCTAATTAGTGTCGAACTGGTCGACGACCGACAAGGCTGGCTATAATACGCATTTTGCCTTACTTTGCAAAGTGAAATTTGTTTAAAAAATACACTTTTTTTGATTGACAAAAAGAAATTAAAGCGTTTTTAGCTTACCCGTAATTCGGCACCATTCTTCTCTCACTGCGACTGGCTCTAACGCAAATGTTTGCGTATAGGCATCGCATACCGATTGAGCTTGAGTTTCTAAAATGCCTGATAAACCAAGATCGCCATTAGGTTTAACAAGTTGACTAATGATTGGGTAAAGTTCTTTGAGAGGGCCCGCAAGAATATTTGCCACCACGACATCAGCTTTTAAATCAGATGGTTTTTCATCAGATAAGAACAGTTGTAGGCGATCTGCAACGCCATTTTGCTGGGCATTATTGCGACTGGCTAGAATTGCTTGTGGATCGATATCAATTCCCACCGCACTTTTCGCACCAAGTTTTAATGCCGCAATGGCTAAAATACCTGAACCACAACCAAAATCGATGACGGTTTTATCTTTTAAATCAAGGCCATCTAGCCATTCTAAACATAGCGCGGTTGTAGGATGCGTGCCTGTACCAAACGCTAAACCTGGGTCGAGCATCACATTGACAGCGTTTTCATCAGGCACATCACGCCAACTTGGACAAATCCATAAGCGCTTACCAAATTGCATTGGGTGGAAGTTATCCATCCATTCGCGCTCCCAGTCTTTATCTTCTATTTGTTCAATTTTGTATGCCGTATTGTTATCTAAGTGTTTTGCTTCTTTTAATAAGCAGACGATTTCTGTCATATCTGTTTCTGCATCAAATAACGCAATAACATCGGTGTTACCCCATAAACGAGTTTCACCAGGCAAAGGCTCAAAAATCGGTGTATCTTGACTATCCATAAAAGTCACAGAAACGGAGCCGATTTCTTCTAAAAAATCACTCATTTGTTCTGCTTTTTCATTGGTACTATTTAGGCGAATTTGAATCCAAGCCATTTGTTTTTTCCTTTATTTCATAAAATGGGGCGTATTATACCGATTTTTTCAAAAGTTTCGGCAGTAAAGTCGAGCCAAGTGTCGCGAGCATGATGATTGTTATACCAAGTGCGGCTGAAAATGACAGTGTTTCGCCAAGTAATGATACGGCAAATAAGATGCCGAATAGCGGCTCAAGTGCGACTAAAATACCGGAGATATTGGCATCTACACTATTAAGGCCTTTATTCCATAACCAATAGGCAAGCCAGCTACAGCCAATGGCAAGATATAATAAACCTGCAATACCAGTAGAATTTAATGATATTTGCCAGTTTTCTGTGAGTAATACCGTAAATGGCAATGTTGTGATGGTTCCAAGTACAATGCTGACGGAGGTATAAGCTTGCGTTGAGACTTTGGCCACAATTCGCTGTGTCCAACGTAACACGGCTGCGAAAATGATCCCTGCACTTAGTACTAATAAACAGCCGAATAAACTGATGTTATCAATGCCTTCATTATTTTTTCCGCCATTGATTAAAATTGCCACGCCAATAAATGCCATTGCGCCGAATAGCCAGTGAAACCATTTTGCTTTGTCTTTAAAGAAGAAATGCCCGACAAATACAACGAGCAGCGGTTCTAGCCCAATCATGGTGACTGCACTGGAGGCGGATGTATATTTTAGCCCGATGAATTGCAATAAAAATACGGCGGTATAGTTAAAGAATGCCAACCACCAAAGCTGTTTACGCATTGGTTTATCAATTTTTTTCCAACGACGTAAAAAGAGTGGCATGACAATAATCATTGCAATAATTAACCGCACTTGCACAACAAGCACAGGATCCATCATCGAATAAGTGAGCTTACCGACGATTAATGAACTGCTCCAAATAAGTAGTGCAAGAATTTGATAGAGCATTGATGTATCCCTGTGAATTGTTTCAATTCTATGTTTTAGCGTAGAAATTGCTGAAAGTGAGAAAATTAAATATCACCTTCCTCTCATTTAGAAGAAGGTGATAGCATATTGATTAATGCTTAAAGTACGGTAACTTTTAATTGAGTTTTTTCAATACGACGTTCGCCCAATTTATTACCCACTAAAAAGGCAATCAATCCAAATACTAATGATGGTACGATTTGATGGAAATTAAATAATTTTATGCCAAGTTGAGTGAGCAAGATATAACTTCCCAAGCCGATAATCATTGAGCTTAACGCACCATAAGCATTTGCTTTATCCCAGTAAATTCCCAGCACAATCACCCATAAAAATGCGGCTTCCAGTCCGCCAAAGGCAAATAGGTTTAACCAAATAATCATATCTGGTGGATTGAGGGCGGCAAAGATTAAAAGTGCGGTCAAAATCAGCGTGATAATAGATGAAAAATAACTTACTTTTTTCTCATTTTTTGCGGCTTCTGGTTTTGTAGAAAGGTATAAATCTTTTACAAAAATAGAAGACGATTGAATAAGTTGCGCATCAATTGTGGACATAATTGCTGACATTGGTGCGGCTAAGAAAATACCAGCAATAATAGGTGGTAATACTTTTAGCATTAAAGTTGGAATCACTTGATCTGACACGGTTAAATTTGGAATAACTGCACGACCAAGTGCTCCAGCTAAGTGCATCCCGAACATAATGATGGAAAGTACAATTGTTCCTATCAGCATCCCTCTATGTAAGGCTTTGCTATCTTTAAATGCCATGCATCGAACAGCAGTGTGTGGAAGACCGACGACCCCGAAACAGACGAGTACCCAGAAGGAAGCCATAAATTGAAAATCTAACATTCCATTTGGCCCGTAAGGCGTGACTAATGCAGGATCGATTTCTGTTAATTTATTAACCGCACTTTCTACACCACCGAGCGCATAAATGGTTCCTACAAGGAGAATAATAGTACCTAAAATCATGACGGTACCCTGAATGGTATCCGTGAGTACGACGGCACGGAATCCCCCGATAAATGTATAGATACCTACCGTTAAAGCAAATAAGAGCAATGCTTGAGTATAAGAAATACCGATGGTTGTTTCTAATAAACGCGCACCACCAATAAATTGCACGGTCATGGCTGCAAAAAATGCGAGAAGAAGAGCAAGGCTTGATAGCCAGACTAAATATTTGTTTTTATAACGATAAAGGAAAAGATCGTTAATCGTTAACGCATTGGTTTCTCTTGATAGTAGCGCGAATTTTTTACCTAATGCACCTAATGCAAGCCACACAGCAGGGACTTGAATCATCGCCAGTAATACCCAGCCTAATCCGTATTTATAAGCTGCACCAGGCCCTCCGACAAAAGAACTTGCACTGGCATAAGTTGATGCAGTTGTCATTGCGAGCACAAACCCCGTCATGGAGCGATTACCTACATAATATTCCGTTAGGAAATCGCCTTTGGTTCGTTTTACATAAGCGAAAATCGCAGCACCAAATATAAATGCAAGATAAATAATTAAAGGGAGAATAATACCTAAATTCATTTTTGATTCTCCTCATCCTTGATTTCAAGAGAGATATCTTGATAAATAATTTTGATAATCCAATGGCCAATTACAATAAACAGAATAGGTAAATAAATACAAGAGAGCTCGAACCAGAGAGGGAAACCAATCGGCCCTTGAGTTTCTTTAGGTAAATAAGCACATAAGCACCAACCTATCACATATAAAATAGATAGACCTAATGCCCAACTAGCTTCCTTGGCCGCTTGTTGATAACGTTGTTTTAATGTCATGTTTCTTCCTTAAAATTTTTATAAGTGAAAGTATATTTTTGATGGTATAAGGGGCGTATATTTCATACGCCCCTTATGTTTGCTAATCTTACAACTTTTTTGAAAAATTCAAAATGTTTTGCTGATTTCTAAGTAAATTCTATTTTTATCATATTCATAAAAAGGATGATTACTGGTTACCTTTTGATACGACCAAGATAATTTCGGTGTGATTCCCCAAATATGAAAGTTTCTATGCCAGATAGTAAATACTGATGCATATTCCTTATTTTTCTGGCGAATACCAATAAGATCTTTTTCTTTATAGGCACGTTGTGCATAATTCAGGATTAAACGAGTTGATATACCCGCTTTCCATTCTTGTCCCCATCCTAATCGGACATTTTTTCGTTGATAAGCGTTATCTAAATCTCGAGTATTTTCGCGATTATAATCAGCTCCACCAAACCAATACTGTCCATTTTTCGCTAGGTAAAGTAGTGTAGCGGAAGCTAGATAGTTATTTCCATTGAGATGTTTACGAGTTTCATAGCGTTGTTCACCATACTCAAGTGCGGTCGAAATTTGCCATTTTTCATTTAGCCAATTGGATAAATCCAATCTAGCACCTGAATTTTTAGAGTATTGTTTCATCGCATTTCCACCAGATGAGCCGCCTGCATACCAGCGCTTCTCTGTAAATGGCATTAATGATAGTTCAAATCGTGCAGTTTGGTATCCAAGACCCACACCAGCTCTCGCGTTAAATTCATTATATTTTTTGTTATCCCAATAATATTTTCCACTACCTTCCAAGGACAATTTTATAAAGTAGTTGTGAGGTAATGACCATTTCTTTTCAGCATTCCCAAAATACGAAAATCCTCTGGCACTTTCTTTTTCCCAAGCTGTCCAGTTGCCAATTTTGGTGCCGGCTTTTGGTGCATTATTAATATTACTTTCATTTAAAAAACTAAATCCACCTTGGATTTTCCATTGATCTCGTTGGTTCAATGCAGAAAGATATTGTTCAATTATTTTTACAGAATCAGGGGAAACTTGCTCTGCTCTTAACTTTTGAAATTGATCTTTTGCCGCCTCGTTATCATTATTCAGAAACAAGGCTTGAGCTAATTGATAGCGTAAAGGTAAAAGATCAGTTTTTTGTGAAAATAAGTGTCGGTAGGCTTTAACGGAATCAGAAAAATGCCCTTTTTCTCGTAAGTCAATTGCTTCCGCCCATTCTAATAAAAACGGATCTTTTTTAGGTAAAGGCTGATATAGCGGCAATAAAAGCTGTACCGCCTCGCCATTATTTTGTAATACTGCAGGGATAAGACCGCGAATAATCAAGTCTGGGTGTTTGGCTAATTCTTCTTTTGTAATCGATAACTTTGATGGATTATTATTGGTCAAAAGTGCGGGTATTTTTTGTGGTAAATTTGGTTTAGCCAAATGTAGCTGTTCATCTAAACGCCCATCATGTGGTTGTGGAGATTTTTCCTCGGCAATAGAATATGACGTAAGAAATAATGATGAGCCGAGAAATAAAATAAATTTAGTTCGTATATTCATTTTTATCCTTATTGGTAAAGAATAAAGCAAGCCTGAGCTTGCTTTATTAAGGAATACTAAAAATTATTGTTTAGATGCGCCGTAAACACCTAAATATTTTTTATCAGGATTAACATAATATCCTGTTAATTCAGCAGCATCTTTACCATAGAAGGCTCCTTCTGTTGAAGTGCCGTTTAGCGAACCTTCAAATTTATTTCCTTTAACATCAGCAGATAAATTGACGACTGAGTCTGCGCCAAATTGGTAATTATCGGTAGCAACTATCTTACCAGCTAATTTTTTAGTACCAAAGTCTACATTAATATTCACTTTACCAGGAACAACCTTATCAACTCCAGGGTTTCTTGGAACGGTGTTATATAAATGTGCAGCATAACCAGAATATTGAATTACTCCTGCCATCTTGTCCATATCGCTTTTACTGGTGGCGTATGTACCTTGGGCTACAACATAATGCTCAGTTGTTTGAGAAGAACCAACATATCCCCAACGAATATTTTGTCTTCCACCGACAAGGCGTATTTCATTCTTCGCATCTGTTAGTATATATTTGCCTGAAGATAGGTTACCAGGAATAATATCAATTGCTTTCCCTTCAACAATTAATTTATTAACTTCGTCAGGTTCATTACTTAAGAACGTTGTAATATCAACTGATTTAACTTCTTTTACTGATAAGTTTAAATGATTACCTGATACTTGCCCTGTTGATGGAAAATAATTATCTGATAAGGGGTCTTTGCCTTTCCCTGCCTCTGCTGAAGTAGCTGGTTGTGCTGAAGTAGCTGGTTGTGCTGAAGTAGCTGGTTGTGCTGAAGTAGCTGGTTGTGCTGAAGTAGCTGGTTGTGCTGAAGTAGCTGGTTGTGCTGGAGTAGCTGGTTGTGCTGGAGTAGCTGGTTGTGCTGGAGTAACTGGTTGTTCTGAAGTAGCTGAGTGTGTTGAATTATCACCACCGCCACTACTTCCACAAGCAGCTAAAGTTAATGTAGCTAAAGCTGTTAAACTAAACTTTAAAATCGTATTCTTCATAGTTTACCTCTAAGTTCTTTATTAGACACACTTAATACAAATACATAAAATAAATTTATGTAGACTTTCATCCTACCATAAAATTAATATTATTATGTATAAATCTATAAAAAATAAGGTAAAAACAATGTCTGCCTTTACCTTAATAACTTATAAATTAATCATGCATACCTAATTTTTTCTCCAAATAGTGGATGTTTGTTCCTCCTTTTTGGAAATTTTTATCTTCAAGAATTAATTCATGAAGTGGGATATTGGTTTTTATACCATCAATAATTGTTTCAGATAATGCATTTTGCATACGGCGGATTGCAACTTCACGCGTATCGCCATAAGTGATTAGTTTTGCGATCATGGAGTCGTAATGTGGAGGCACCGTATAGCCGCCATAAACATGAGAATCCCAACGAACGCCTAAACCGCCTGGTGAATGTAAGTGATTTACTTTACCCGGAGATGGTAAGAATGTTTTTGGATCTTCTGCGTTAATACGGCATTCCATTGCATGGCCTTTAACTTTGATGTCCTCTTGTTTAAAGGAAATTGGTAAGCCTGCTGCAATGCGTAATTGCTCTTTCACTAAATCTACACCTGTAATCATTTCAGTTACTGGGTGTTCCACTTGGATACGTGTATTCATTTCAATGAAATAGAATTCGCCATTTTCATATAAGAATTCAAACGTACCTGCTCCACGATAGCCGATTTCTACGCAAGCTTTTGCACAGCGTGAGCCAATATCACGGCGTACTTCTTCTGTGATACCTGGAGCTGGCGCTTCTTCCACAACTTTTTGGTGACGACGCTGCATTGAGCAGTCACGTTCAGCCAAATAAACTGCATTGCCATGGGTATCTGCTAACACTTGAATTTCTACGTGACGTGGATTTTCTAAGTATTTTTCCATATAGACCATATCATTGTTGAATGCAGCTTTTGCTTCTGCTTTGGTCATCGCGATAGATTCTTCTAATGCGTCTTCGCCACGAACAACACGCATTCCTCGGCCGCCACCACCGCCTGATGCTTTGATGATGATTGGATAGCCAATACGTTTGGCAATTTCTTTATTTTTAGCAATGTCGTTACTTACAGGGCCATCAGAACCTGGTACACAAGGCACACCCGCTTTTTTCATTGCTTTAATAGCTGAAACTTTATCGCCCATTAAACGGATGACATCCGCAGTTGGGCCGATGAAAGTGAAACCTGAACGTTCAACTTGTTCAGCAAAGTCTGCATTTTCAGATAAAAACCCGTATCCTGGATGAATTGCATCCGCGCCTGTTACTTCGGCAGCAGCAATGATAGCTGGAATATTTAAATAACTTTTTGCGGAAGGTGCTGGACCGATACAAATGGTTTCATCAGCGAGTAAAACGTGTTTTAAATCACGATCAGCGGTGGAGTGAACCGCCACTGTTTTAATACCTAATTCTTTACAAGCACGTAAAATGCGTAGTGCAATTTCACCGCGGTTAGCAATCACAACTTTTTCTAACATAAAAGAGTCCGTTTAGTCAGATAGACGTGAATTTTTATGTAGGTTTTTGAAATATTGTTCTCCCTATAAAATTTGGTGTGAACAGATTTCAATTTATATTGCCTACGATAAATTCGCTCTAATTGTTTGTATATGAAATAGGCGGACTAAAGTCCGCCCGACGAAAATATTGGAGATTATTCAATAACGATTAATGGTTCGTCGAATTCAACAGCGTCACCGTCGTTGATAAGAATTGCTTTTACTACGCCAGCTTTGTCTGCTTCAATGCGGTTCATCATTTTCATTGCTTCAACGATACAAAGCGCGTCGCCAACTTTCACAGACTGACCGACTTCAACGAATGCTTTTGCTTCTGGGCTTGGACTGCGATAGAACGTTCCCACCATTGGTGAACGTACAAGATGGCCTGATAATTCATCAGATGCAGCTGGTGCTGGTGTTGCCGCTGCTGGCGCTTGAGCTGGTACGGCGGCTGGTGTTGCCGCTACTACTGGTGCTGCAGCGTATTGAACTGCTGCTGGAGCAACTGCTGGCGCTGCACGACTAATACGTACTGTACCTTCTTCTTCTTGCACTTCTAATTCAGTAATGCCAGATTCTTCTACTAATTCGATTAATTTTTTGATTTTACGAATGTCCATACGTTCTTCCTAAAAAGATTGAAATTTTAACCGCACTTTTAAACGAAAAAGTGCGGTTATGAATAAACTTATTTTTGTGTTGCAAAGATTACCTTAAATTTTGCAAATTTGCGATAAAATTCTGTGAATTTCGCCAAAAATGCTTGATTTTCTTATTTTTTAGCAAGGTAATCGATAGCAAATAAAAAGGCAAACTCGTAACCTTTTGCGCCCAAACCGCAAATAACGCCTTCAGCCACATCACTAAAATAAGAATGATGACGAAATGGTTCACGTTTATGCACGTTAGATAAATGAATCTCCACAAAAGGAATTGAAACAGCTAAAAGTGCATCGCGCAATGCTACACTGGTATGGGTGTAAGCCGCAGGATTAATTAAAATAAAATCGACTTGTTGAAAACTTTCGTGGATCTTATTAATTAATTTTTCTTCACTATTGGCTTGAAAACATTCCACTTTTACATTGTGCTGAGTGGCTAAAGCTTGTATTTTTTCTTCAATGGATTCAAGAGAAATACTGCCATAATGTTTTGGCTCGCGAGCCCCTAACATATTTAAGTTCGGGCCATTTAACAGCAAAATTCTGTGTGTTTGCGACATTTTTAATCCTTTTTGTGTGGCGCATTATACTGGTTTTTCGATTTTTGGTGGTCGAATCAGATAATTTTAGTGATAAATTCAGATTCTAAATCAACAATAGGTAAATTAGAACCAGGCCAAGCGCGTAGTACTTGATATTCCATCAAATCTAAAGTGTCTAAGCCTGGAGTTACATTCGGGGTGTATTGTTGTGCGATTCGTGCAAGCTGAGAGAGCCCTAAACTGCTTTCGATACTTGAACTAATAACCGCTTTTAGACCTAACGAATGTGCTTGGTTAATGAGCTCTGCACAACGTTGAATTGAACCAATTAAAGTGGGTTTGATTACGACAGCCGATAAGTGCGGTTCTTTTCCCAAGCAAAAATTAGTCTCTCGCACGGATTCATCCCATGCAATCGCAATGTCGGTTTGAGTAGCAAATTCACGGCTGAGTTCTTGTGTTTTACAAGGTTCTTCTAAAAATTGAATACGTTTTCTATGTTGCGGTTTGACTTTAGCGGCAAATTGTAACGCTTTTTCTAACGACCAATGACGGTTTGCATCAAGCCGTAATTGTAAATCGGGAATGGCTTCTAAAAACATATCGGCAATTAATCCATCGCGATTGGCTTCGTATATGCCCACTTTCATTTTTGCCACTTTTTCGCCTTCCATGCTTGCAAGTTTGGCGTACAGCTCATCTGGATCGCCATAACAAAGTGGTGCAGTATGATAATTGCCTTCAGCTTGTAAATAACCTTTCATTTCATCCATTGCGCAACTGATACCAAAAGCAACGGAGGGATAGGTGCCATTTAATGGTATTCGAGGTGCATCGCAGCTGGCATTGCACCATGTTGTTAGCCATTCAATTGCTTGTTCTTGAGCTTGGTCTAAGGTTTCTTCGCTAAAACCAGGTAGCGGGGCGATTTCTCCCCAACCGTCTCGGCTGCAACTCACTCTTACGATTAAGCCTTCACGGCGTTTTAAAAAACGATCACGCAGAATAAGTTGGCTATCAACGGGGATGGAATAACGGTAAAGATTAAATGATTTTTCAGCCATGCTTGCTCCCAATACAAAAGTGCGGTCAAAATTCACGAAGATTTTTAACCGCACTTTAGAACGATAAATTAAGGGTTACGTCTGAATTTGCTGAAGTCTGGAGCGCGTTTTTCATTAAACGCATTGCGACCTTCTTGACCTTCTTCAGTCATGTAGAACAACATTGTTGCGTTACCCGCTAATTCTTGAAGACCAGCTTGGCCATCACAATCCGCATTTAATGCCGCTTTCAAACAACGAATTGCGATTGGGCTATTGCGTAACATTTCACGACACCAGCGTACGGTTTCTTTTTCAAGATCAGCGTAAGGCACTACAGTATTGACTAAGCCCATATCTAATGCTTCTTGTGCATTATATTGACGGCATAAGAACCAAATTTCACGCGCTTTTTTCTGACCCACTAAACGAGCCATATAGCTTGCGCCCCAACCGCCATCGAATGAACCGACTTTTGGCCCAGTTTGCCCGAAAATGGCATTTTCTGCTGCAATTGTTAAGTCACAAAGCATATGTAATACATGGCCACCACCAATTGCATAACCAGCCACCATTGCTACAACTGGTTTTGGACAAGAACGAATATCGCGTTGGAAATCTAATACATTTAAGTGATGTACACCGCTGTCATCTTTGTAACCGCCGTAATCGCCACGCACTTTTTGGTCACCACCAGAACAGAATGCTTTTTCGCCTTCGCCGGTTAAGACAATGACACCAATATTTTCATCGAAACGTGCATCGGAAAATGCAGTGATCATTTCTTTCACTGTTTGTGGGCGGAACGCATTACGAACTTCTGGGCGGTTAATCGTGATTTTAGCAATACCATCAGTGGATTTATGATAACGAATGTCGTTATAGCCTTCGCTGTGATCGACCCATTCAACAGGCGCATATAACACATCATCTTTTGGATTTTGCATGAGAATTCCTTTTAATTAACGTAAAAAAGTGCGGTCATTATAGCGGAAGTTTTTCGGATCAGGAAAACTAAATTCATTTGCTGCTTTATCTGTTGTGAAGATATTGCTAGAATTTTGCGCATTCTCACTTTTATAAGGATCAAATGTGAAATTAATTGCAACCTTAGGTATGGCAGCATTGCTGTCTGGCTGCTCAATTTTTGGAAACTCACAATCCGCAATCCCAGGTGAATTTGCGGGTGCGGATTACCAACTTTCCGATCAAGATGCAAAACAATGGGCGATTGCAAGTAAGCAAGCAGAACAATGCGTTTACCCAAATTTAACTCGAATTTTGCAACAGCATTTTTCTAAAGAGGATAGCTATATTCACTCACAATATGTCTTTTTCTACCCATTGGAAAAAATTATTGGCGAGCAATATGTGAAGATTATTCAAGGTGATGAAAAATCGATGAATTATGCAAGCTATCAGTTTAAAAAATTCCGTACCGAAGTGGGAAATGTTGAGCCTCTAACTGAACAGGCGTGTTTAAAATTACGTAATGAAGCGCGCGATGATTTAGCCGTCGTGAAAGGTCAATATAAAAATGGCATGGTGGAAGTGCAGAAAAATGAAGATGGCACACCGAAAAATCCTGATGGTATCGCGACGAATGAAAATAAATTCTTCTTTGATATTATTAAATGGGGATCGATGTTATTACTTTAGTTTAAAATTCGATGAAATAAAAAACCGCACTTTAAAGTGCGGTTTTATTTTTTATTCTTTCTAGCTAAAAATTACGCTAATTTTTTGATTTGTGCAGCTAATTTAGATTTGTGGTTTGCTGCTTTGTTAGCGTGGATTAAGCCTTTAGAAGCCATACGGTCAACAACTTTTTGCATTTCAACGAATGCTGCTTCAGCTGCTGCTTTTTCACCTGCTGCTACTTGAGCATATACTTTTTTGATGTAAGTACGCATCATAGAGCGTTGGCTTGCGTTGTGTTGGCGGCGTTTTTCAGATTGAACCGCGCGTTTTTTTGCTGACTTGATATTAGCCAAGGTCAAACTCCTAAAATTTCTGTTGATTGATAGACAAAATAAAGGGCGTCAATATGCCGATTTTTTATACTTTTGTCAATGGAAAATTTGTGTTGATTTCGGTGAGACACAACCGAAAGTAAGCATCGTTATTTAAAAAAGCGCTTTCTATTGGCTCACACAAACGATGTGGGCAGGATTTTATCAGTTTTTTTCGTTGGAATATAGCGTAAAAACAAAAATTCTATACAATTAAGGCAAATTTTTTTGAAGAGACCCCTATTTTGAGTAAACGACTTTTAAAATCCGGCATTATCGTGAGTGGGATGACATTAGTGTCCCGTGTGTTAGGTTTAGTCCGTGATGTGGTGATTGCCCATTTAATCGGTGCAGGCGCGGCAGCAGACGTGTTTTTATTCGCTAACCGTATCCCAAACTTTTTACGTCGTTTATTTGCGGAAGGGGCATTTTCTCAGGCTTTCGTCCCCGTATTGGCCGAATATCAAAAATCTGGCGATCTTTCTAAAACCCGCGAATTTATCGGAAAAGTATCGGGCACGCTAGGCGGTTTAGTCAGTATTGTTACTTTGCTTGCCATGGTGGGCTCGCCTGTTGTTGCAGCGATCTTTGGGATGGGCTGGTTTACTGATTGGCTAAATGACGGACCTGATGCGCACAAATTTGAACAAGCGTCTTTACTCTTAAAAATTACGTTTCCTTATTTATGGTTTGTCACCTTTGTGGCGCTTTCTGGGGCAATTTTAAATACGATAGGCAAATTTGGCGTGATGTCGTTTTCGCCTGTTTTACTCAATATCGCCATGATTGCAACCGCACTTTTCCTCGCACCAAGATTAGACAATCCCGATCTTGCCCTTGCTATCGGGATCTTCTTAGGCGGTTTATTACAATTTTTATTTCAAATCCCTTTCTTGAAGAAAGCAGGCTTGCTCGTAAAACCAAAATGGGCATGGCATGATGAAGGGGTAGCCAAAATCCGTCGATTGATGATTCCTGCCTTGTTCGGGGTTTCTGTGAGTCAAATCAACTTATTGCTTGACACAGTCATTGCCAGTTTCTTAATGACGGGATCTATTAGTTGGCTTTATTATTCTGATCGTCTATTAGAGTTTCCACTTGGGCTATTTGGTATTGCGATTTCCACTGTGATTTTACCAACGCTTGCTCGCCATCATGTAAATCGTGAAGATAATTCTTCCCAAAGTGCGGTTGATTTTCGCAACACAATGGACTGGGGCGTACGAATGATTTTATTACTCGGTGTGCCAGCCGCGATTGGTATTGCCGTGTTAGCCCAGCCGATGTTACTGGTATTGTTTATGCGTGGCAGTTTTACCTTAACCGATGTGCATGCAGCCTCTTATTCTTTATGGGCATTCAATGCCGGTTTGCTTAGCTTTATGCTGATTAAGATCCTAGCTAATGGCTATTACGCACGTCAAGATACCAAAACGCCCGTGAAAATCGGGATCATCGCTATGGTGAGCAATATGGGCTTTAACGTATTGGCGATTCCATTTAGTTATGTGGGTTTAGCGATTGCTTCTGCCATGTCAGCAACCTTAAATGCTTATTTGCTTTACCGGGGTTTAGTCAAAGCGGATGTTTATCATTTTTCACGTAAAAGTGTGGTCTTTTTTCTGAAAGTTTTAGCTGCCGCCTTAGTCATGGGCGGTTTGGTTTGGTATAACTGCCCGTCGATTCAAGAATGGGCAGCCATGACATTTTTAATGCGTATCTATTGGTTGGTTTGGTTAATTGGACTGGCTGCGGTGGTTTATTTAGGCGTATTGGTGCTATTGGGTGTTCGTAAACACCATTTACTGACAAAACATTAAGTTACCGCTATAATGCACCGATTATTTTTCGTTTTTTGGAATAAGATGTAATGCAATTAATTCGTGGGCTTCATAATACACAGCCATATTTGTCAGGGTGCGCATTAACCATTGGCAATTTTGATGGGGTGCATTTGGGGCATCAGGCGATTTTGCGTCATCTTCGTCAGAAAGCGAATGCGCTGAATTTACCCATGGCAGTGATGCTTTTTGAGCCGCAACCGCGCGAATATTTTATGGGTGACAAAGCCCCTGCGCGCTTAATGCGATTAAGAGATAAATTGCATTATTTGGCTCAGGCGGGTGTGGATGTGGTGATCGTCGCGAAATTTGACCGCACTTTCGCCAATCTTCCTGCAGAACAATTTATTGAAGATTGGCTTGTACGCAAATTAAATGTGAAGTTTCTCAGCATTGGCGATGATTTCAAATTTGGTGCGAAACGTTTAGGCAATTTTGCGATGTTGCAACAAGCAGGAAAGCAGTTTGGTTTTGAAGTTGAAGACAGTCGCACCTTCTGTTTAGATGAGTTACGTATCAGTAGCACCGCTATCCGTGAAGCATTGGCTAAAGATGATTTACAGCATGCGGAAAATTTACTCGGTAAGCCTTATCGTATTTTTGGTCGCGTGATCCACGGCAATAAATTAGGGCGAACCATTGGTTTTCCTACCGCGAATGTTCGCTTACATCGCCAAGTGAACCCAGTAAAAGGGGTTTATGCGGTAAAAGTTCGGTTAAAATCGGGCGAGATTTTTAACGGCGTCGCCAACATGGGAAAACGCCCAACCATTAACGGTACGATACAATTATTAGAAGTCCATTTATTTGATTTTTCTAAGAATATTTATGGGCAAATGGTCGAAGTGGAATTCAGCCATAAGATTCGCGATGAGATAAAGTTTCCTTCTTTTGAAGCGTTGAAAGCTCAAATTGAACAAGACGTAAAAACAGCGAAAGCATTTTTTGTAAAATAGAATTATATTGAAATATAAAATTGGAAAATAACATGACAGTTGATTACAAAAACACGTTAAATTTACCTGAAACAGGTTTCCCTATGCGTGGCGATTTAGCCAAACGCGAACCTGTAATGTTAAAAAATTGGTATGACAAACAGTTGTATCAAAAAATCCGCCAAGCGACTAAAGGTAAAAAATCCTTTATTTTGCACGATGGCCCTCCGTATGCGAACGGCAATATTCATATCGGTCACGCCGTTAATAAAATTCTGAAAGATATTATTGTTAAATCCAAAACCGCATTAGGTTTTGACTCGCCTTATATCCCAGGTTGGGACTGTCATGGCTTGCCAATTGAATTAAAAGTAGAAGGTTTAGTGGGTAAACCAAACGAGAAAGTGACTGCAGCTGAATTCCGCCAAAAATGCCGAGAATATGCGGCAGAGCAAGTAGAAGGGCAGAAAAAAGATTTTATCCGTTTAGGGGTGTTAGGCGATTGGGATAATCCTTATTTAACGATGAACTTCAACACTGAAGCAAACATCATCCGCACACTCGGTAAAGTGATTGCGAATGGTCATTTATACAAAGGTTCAAAACCAGTGCACTGGTGTTTGGATTGTGGATCTTCTTTAGCAGAAGCAGAAGTGGAATATGAAGACAAAGTTTCTCCATCTATCTATGTGCGTTTTCCTGCAGTAAGTGCGGTTGAAATTGAAGAGAAATTTAACGCAGTAGGTAAAGGCTATGGCAAATTATCTGCGGTGATTTGGACAACCACACCTTGGACAATGCCATCTAACCGTGCGATTGCGGTAAATGCAGACTTAGAATACCACTTAGTACAACTTGGCGATGAGCGTGTGATTTTAGCTGCTGAATTAGTTGAATCCGTAGCGAAAGCCGTGGGCGTAGAACAAGTTGAAGTTTTAGGTTCAGTAAAAGGTCAGGCGCTTGAGTTAGTACGCTTTAACCATCCGTTCTATGATTTCACTGTACCAGTGATTTTAGGTGATCACGTGACCACTGATGGCGGTACAGGTTTAGTACACACTGCACCGGATCATGGTTTGGACGACTTTATTGTAGGACAAAAATATAATTTACCAATGGCGGGTCTTGTATCGAATGACGGTAAATTTATTTCAACGACTGAATTCTTTGCAGGCAAAGGCGTATTTGAAGCGAACCCATTGGTTGTTGAAAAATTGCAAGAAGTGGGCAACTTATTAAAAGTTGAGAAAATCAAACACAGTTACCCACACTGCTGGCGTCACAAAACCCCGATTATTTTCCGCGCGACTCCGCAATGGTTTATCGGCATGGAAACACAGAGTCTACGCCAACAAGCATTAGGCGAAATCAAACAAGTTCGTTGGATTCCAGATTGGGGTCAAGCACGTATCGAGAAAATGGTTGAAAACCGCCCTGACTGGTGTATTTCGCGTCAACGTACTTGGGGTGTGCCGATGACCCTATTCGTGCACAAAGAAACCGAAGAACTTCATCCGCGTACTTTAGAGCTACTTGAAGAAGTGGCGAAACGTGTAGAGAAAGCCGGTATTCAAGCATGGTGGGATTTAGACGAAAAAGAATTATTAGGCGCGGATGCAGAAACTTATCGTAAAGTGCCTGATACCCTTGACGTATGGTTTGATTCAGGATCAACCTATTCTTCTGTTGTCGCGAATCGTCCAGAATTTAACGGCCAAGATATCGACATGTATTTAGAAGGTTCTGACCAACACCGTGGTTGGTTTATGTCTTCTTTAATGCTTTCTACTGCAACAGACAGCAAAGCACCATATAAACAAGTATTAACCCATGGTTTCACCGTGGATGGTCAAGGCCGTAAGATGTCAAAATCTATCGGTAACATCGTGACACCACAAGAAGTGATGGATAAATTCGGTGGTGACATTTTACGTTTGTGGGTTGCATCTACCGACTATACTGGTGAAATGACCGTTTCGGATGAGATCTTAAAACGTGCAGCGGATAGCTATCGTCGTATTCGTAACACCGCACGTTTCTTATTAGCGAACTTAAATGGTTTTGATCCAAAATGTGACTTAGTCAAACCAGAAGAAATGATTAGCCTAGATCGTTGGGCGGTGGCTTGTGCATTAGATGCACAAAAAGAAATCAAAGAGGCGTACGATAACTATCAATTCCACACTGTGGTACAACGTTTAATGCGTTTCTGTTCTGTGGAAATGGGCTCGTTCTACCTCGATATTATCAAAGACCGTCAATATACAACTAAAGCGGATACCCTTGCTCGTCGTAGCTGTCAAACTGCGTTATGGCATATTGCTGAAGCATTAGTTCGTTGGATGGCACCGATCTTATCTTTCACTGCCGATGAAATTTGGCAACACTTGCCACAAACCGAAAATGCTCGTGCAGAATTCGTATTTACTGAAGAATTCTATCAAGGCTTATTTGGTTTAGGCGAGAATGAAAAATTAGACGATGCTTACTGGCAACAACTGATTAAAGTTCGTTCAGAAGTGAACCGCGTATTAGAAGTTGCGCGTAACGATAAAGTGATTGGTGGCGGTTTAGAAGCAGAAGTGACCGTTTATGCGAATGACGAATATCGTGCATTGTTAGAACAATTAAGCAATGAATTACGTTTCGTGTTAATCACCTCAAAAGCTGAAGTGAAAGCATTAGCAGACAAACCTGCAGATGTAGCTGCGGGTGAGTTAGAGGGAATTGCAGTAAGCGTAGCTCGTTCTAACGGTGAAAAATGTCCGCGTTGCTGGCATTATTCTGACAAAATTGGTGTAAATTCAGAACATCCAACACTTTGTCCACGTTGTGTGGAAAATGTGGCGGGTAATGGTGAAGTACGCCATTTTGCATAATTAAATTCGTTGTAAAACAGAAAAGTGCGGTTGATTTTAACCGCACTTTTTTACTTTTGTACAAAAGGAAGTAGAGATGATGTTAGGGAAAAAAATGATTCGCTCAAAAACAATGTGGTTTTATCTCTTATTGGTTATTTTCTCCATTTTTACCAATATGGGGTTGGGTAATGTATTAAGTGAGAATATTCCTGTTTCAGATTACGCAATTTTATTTGTTATCACGGCGATTTCTTTTTATTTCACCCCTTGGGTTGGGCGAATATTAATTACTGTATTGTTCCTCAGTTCGCTATTTTATTGTTCTGCTGGTTTTTTCTATGGTATTCCATCTTTGGGTATTATCGCTTCTGTTTATGAAACGAATATTAATGAAACCTTGGAATACTACACAACTATTCCTTTTTGGATATTTTTATTTCAAGCTAGTTATCTCATTCTGTTTATTGCTTTAATGAAATTAAGTTTTCATGCTAAACAACAAGCATTTAAATGGCTGAATACGGGTGTTATCGGCATATTATTAGTTTTTTCTTACAATCAATTTTCTGATTGGAACTATGCGTATAAATTCCGTTTTTATCCTGTTCTGTTTTACTCAGAATTTGATCGTATGAATGATCTGTATTTAGAACAACGAGATTTTCTAAATCAATCCGTTAATGCGCCTTCTCAATGGGATATTCAATCTTTCACGCCAAAGTATAAAAATTATATTTTGATTATCGGTGAAAGCATGCGAAAAGATTATATGTCATTATATGGCTTTCCACTGAAAACCACGCCATTTTTAGAAAGTGTGAAAGGCACAGTTTTTGAAAATTATTATTCTGCGGCACCAAATACGCAACCGTCTTTACAACGCACCTTATATCGAGCAGAAAAAGGGGAAACGGTTTATACGGATAATATTATTTCTTTAGCCAAAAAAGCGGGCGTGAAAACCTATTGGATTTCTAATCAAGGCAAAATTGGGGAATTTGATACGATGGCCTCTCGTATTGGTCAAAGTGCAGATGAAACAATTTTTATGAAGCCGTTAGGTTATAACTCTAAAAAAGTTTATGACGATGAAATGTTACCTGTATTAGATAAAGCCTTAAAAGAAAATATTACGAATCCAAAATTAATTGTGATTCATTTAATGGGCTCACATCCCGCCTTTTGTGAGCGTCTTCCGTACGAGGTTAAAAATTATTTTATTAATCAATCTATGTCTTGTTATTTAGAATCGATTAAATATACCGATCAGTTTTTAGAAAAATTAAATTCACAATTAGTGGCACAAAATGAGCCCTATTCGGTGATTTACTTTTCTGATCATGGGCTTGCTCATTATGAGGATTCTAAAGGTTTATCATTGCATCCAAATAATCTTTATAAACAAGATTATGAAATTCCTTTCGTTATGTTTTCGAGTAATAGCCAAAAGGTAGAAAAAATAAAAACACCGCAATCTGCATTTAATTTTGTTTATGGTTTTGCTGATTGGATGGGGATTAAGGAAAAACATTTACAAGGCGTCGATTTCTTCCGTCCTGAAAAACAGGAAATTAAGGTATTTGATTGGAAGAAAGTGGTGAATGTTAAAGAGTTGGCTAATGATCCAGCAAAATTACCAGAATCCGTTCAGTAAATGAGATCGTGCTTTATCATTTATCGGCTTATGCTAGAATTAACGGAATTTTTTTAAAAGGGAAATATTATGTCCAAAAAATCAGGGCTTTCATTTTTATGGTTAAGTGCGGTCGCTTTCGTGATTGATTTGCTCACTAAATATATTGTGGTGCAAAAATTTGATTTGTATGAAAGTGTTAATGTGTTGCCTGTTTTCAATCTCACCTATGTTCGCAATTATGGCGCGGCATTTAGTTTCTTAGCGGATCATAGTGGCTGGCAACAATATTTCTTTATTTTGTTAGCATTAGCTATTTCTGGCATGTTGGTTTATTTTTTAGCAAAAAATAATGCTCAACAAAAAATCCCAAATTCTGCTTATGCACTCATTATTGGTGGGGCGTTAGCGAATATGGTGGATCGTGCTTACAATGGTTTTGTCGTGGATTTTTTTGATTTCTATTGGGATATTTACCATTATCCAGTATTTAATATCGCCGATATTGCCATTTGTATTGGTGCAGGGTTATTAGCATTGGATGCTTTTAATAACGAAAAGAAAAAAGTACAAGATAAACAAGCAGAAAAGTGCGGTCAGAAATGAAGATAATTTTAGCGAATCCACGAGGATTTTGTGCCGGTGTAGATCGTGCCATTAGTATTGTTGAATTAGCCTTAGAAATTCATGGCGCACCGATTTATGTTCGTCACGAAGTGGTGCATAACCGATTTGTTGTAAACGGATTACGTGATCGTGGTGCGATCTTTGTGGAAGAATTAAGCGAGGTGCCTGATGGTGCTATCGTTATTTTTTCTGCGCATGGTGTATCTCAAGCCGTACGACAAGAAGCGAAAGATCGTCATCTCAAAGTATTTGATGCAACCTGTCCCTTGGTAACAAAAGTGCATATGCAAGTTGCTCGTGCAAGTCGAAAGGGAACAAAAGCGATTTTGATTGGGCATAAAGGGCATCCTGAAGTTGAAGGCACGATGGGGCAGTATAGCAATGAAGACGGCGGTATTTTCCTGATTGAAAAAGTAGAAGATATTGCGCGTTTGCCAATGCAAGAAAATGATGATTTAACCTTTATGACGCAAACAACTTTGTCGCTAGATGATACGGCTGAAACCATTGCAGCATTAAAGGAAAAATATCCCGCTATTCAAGGCCCACACAAAAACGATATTTGTTATGCGACAACCAATCGTCAAGAAGCGGTGCGAGAATTGGCAAAATTATCTGATTTGGTATTGGTAGTTGGTTCTAAAAATTCATCAAATTCAAATCGCTTAGCTGAATTGGCTTCTCGTATGGGGGTTAAATCACAGCTTCTTGATGATCCTTCCGATATTCAAGCTGACTGGTTTAATGATGTGAAAACCATTGGAATTACAGCGGGAGCGTCTGCGCCAGAAGAATTAGTCCAATCGATTATTTCCCGCTTAAAAGAGTTTGGTGCGAATACTATAGAAGAACTGCAAGGTTTAGAAGAAAATATGTTCTTTGAAGTTCCAAAAGAGCTGAGAATAAAAGAAGTTAACTAATGCTAAGGGCTTGTCGTAAATGATAAGCCCTTTGTTTTTTCATTCAAATTAAGAATTTTTGCGATCTGAATCGCAGAAGTGCGGTAAGAATCTTGAGCGTTTTCTTGAAAGCATAAAAAATGGCTCTGTTGATATGCTCATCAACATGTTCATATTAAAAGGAAACCTCTATGAAATTAATGAAAACATTATTTACTTCAGTTGTATTGTGTGGCGCGCTGATTGCCTCTTCGGCCTTTGCTGAGGAAAAAGCTGCAGAGCAGGCTGTTCAACCTGTTGTGGCTACTCAAACTGAGGCTCAAGTTGCACCGGCTACTGTGAGCGATAAATTGAATATCAATACGGCAAGCGTTAGTGAAATTCAAAAATCCTTAACAGGGATCGGCGCTAAAAAAGCAGAAGCTATTGTGCAATATCGTGAAAAACACGGTAATTTCACGAGTGCTGAACAACTATTAGAAGTGCAAGGGATTGGTAAGGCAACGCTTGAAAGAAACCGTGATCGAATCACTTTTTAATTTTAAAACCGCTTATGGATGCCCTGTTTTACAGGGCTTTTTTATTGTGCACTTTAAGCCATTTTTGCATTTGTTCAATTTCCGCTTGTTGTGCGTGAATAATATTCTCAGCAAGCTTACGCATCTCAGGATCTTTTCCGTATTTTAATTCAACTTCCGCCATTTTTACTGCGCCAATATGGTGTGGCAACATACCTGCTGCAAAAGCAACATCAGGATCTTTATATTGTGAGGCTGCCATCATGTCTTGATGCATTTGATTCATACCTTGCATTAATTCTTGTTGCATTGCAGAATCTGTCGACATTGGCATATTCATGTGTGCTTGATGCGGTTGTTCATTAGCTTGGACACAAACTGAAACTGCAGCAGCGCTAAGTGTGATAAAAGTCATAAGTTTTTTCATGTTTTTCTCCTATGTGATAACTGAATGAGCACAAATCATAAACCTTGACCTAAGGTTAAAGTCAATACTTATTCCGAAAATTTTTGGTGAGATTCTAAAATAAGACAATGTTTGATATGAGGGACAGCATCACGAAGCAAAAAATTGTACTTGCCACGGGCAATAAAGGCAAAGTAAAAGAAATGGCAGATGTGTTAGGTGATTTCGGTTTTGAAGTCATTGATCAGACAGATTTAGGCATTGAAAGCCCAATCGAATCACTTTTTAATTTTAAAACCTCTTATGGATGCCCTGTTTGACAGGGCTTTTTTATTTTTTTCAGAAAATGTAGAAAGTTTATTTCTTTTTAAAAATCCGTTGGCAAGCCTAATAAATTTTAATACACTAAAAAGCCTAGTCGGGGTGCAATATGCTGAGATCATACCCGTGAACCTGAAACAGTTAATACTGACGTAGGAAACTAGGAATACAACCTTATCTCCTTCCCGTCATTATTGCTGCCTTTTGATATAAATAAGGATGTAATAATGAAACTTCTTAAATTAACCTTAATTTCTACCGCACTTTTTTCCACCGCGGCATTAGCCCAATCACAGCAAAGTGTTAACGTATATAGCTATGATTCTTTCACGTCTGAGTGGGGAGCGGGTCCAAAAGTAAAACAAGATTTTGAGAAAGTGCACCCACAATGCGCTATTAATTTTACGCCTTTTGAAAGTGGTGGCGTGTTACTCAATCGAGTTCGCTTGGAAGGAAAGAAAACCAAAGCCGATATTGTGCTAGGTTTAGATAACTTTGTTTTAGAACAAGCTGAAAAAACAGGTATTTTCACGCCAAATAAAGTAGATTTAACTCAACTTGATCTGCCAACAAAATGGACGAATAAAACATTCTTACCTTTCGATTTTGGTAACTATGCTTTTGTGTACGATAAAACTAAATTACAAAATCCGCCGAAAAGTTTGAAAGAATTGGTTGAACGCCAAGATATCCGTGTAATTTATCAAGATCCTCGCACCAGTAGTGTGGGGCGTGGTTTATTGGTTTGGATGAATGCGATTTATCCTGCAGACAAAATTCAATCTGCTTGGAAAGAGTTGGATAAGCATACGGTGACAGTGGGTAAAGGTTGGTCGGATACTTATGGTGCATTCTTAAAAGGCGAAGCTGATTTAGTGTTAAGTTACAGTACATCACCACTTTATCACCAACTTTTTGAGAAAAAAGATAATTATGCAGCGACAGATTTTTCGGAAGGGCATATAACCCAAGTGGAATTAGCGGCTCGAGTCGCCAACCATCCAAATCAATGTGCGGATGATTTTATGGCATTTTTAATTTCACCTACGGCACAAAAACATATTGTGACAGCCAATATTATGTTGCCAGTTATTCAAGGTGAAATTGAACCGCACTTTGATGCACTTAAAGCTCTACAAAAAACTCAAACTCCAATCAATCCAATGGTGAATGCGGAACACTTAAAAAATTGGATTAGCACTTGGCAAACCACATTAACAAAATAGTTTGATGTTTTCGTTATTTCATCATCCACAACTCCGCCCTCGTCATTATGTGGGCGGCGTTGTTGTTATTAGTTTCATTACTCTTTTTTATGGTAGCGCATTAAGTTCAATCTTTGCATTTGGCGATGAATTGCAATGGCGATCTTGGTTAACGGATGATTACCTACAGCATCTGATTCTTTTCAGTCTTGGGCAAGCCTTATTTTCTACCGTTTTATCTATTTTTTTTGGTCTGCTCCTCGCTCGAGCATTGTTTTATCAACCATTCTCAGGAAAAAAGTGGCTATTAAAATTAATGTCGCTGACCTTTGTTTTACCTGTTTTAGTAGCAATTTTTGGTTTGATTGGCATTTATGGTTCAAGCGGTTGGTTAGCTTGGTTTGCTAACTTTTTGGGAATGTCATGGCAGGGTCATATTTACGGACTCTCGGGTATTTTAATTGCCCATCTTTTTTTCAATATTCCACTGGCTGCGCAACTTTTCTTACAAAGTTTGCAAAGTATCCCTTATCAGCAACGTCAGCTTGCTGCGCAACTCAATTTGCAAGGCTGGCAATTCGTTAAATTGGTGGAATGGCCCGTTTTTCGTCAGCAATGTTTGCCTACATTCAGCTTGATTTTTATGCTTTGCTTCACCAGTTTTACTGTTGTTCTTACGCTAGGTGGTGGGCCTCAATATACAACATTAGAAACCGCAATTTACCAAGCGATTTTATTTGAATTTGATCTGCCAAAAGCTGCTCTTTTTGCTATGTTGCAATTTGTATTTTGCTTAGTTTTATTTAGCTTAACATCGCGTTTTTCGCCCTCTAATCAAAATAGCTTGAGTAATAGTAATCCTTGGTTTGAGAAGCCTAAAAGTGCGGTCAGAATTTTCCATGTTTTTGTCTTGCTTGTTTTCGTATTTTTCCTTTTTTCGCCAGTATTGAACATTCTTATCAGCGCATTGAGTTCACCTAGTTTGCTCACAGTTTGGCATAATTCTCAGCTCTGGCGTGCGTTAGGCTATTCTCTTTCTATTGCGCCCTTATCCGCATTACTTGCATTAACGATGGCAATTGCCTTGCTACTTTTATCACGCCGTTTAGAATGGTTGCATTATCAGAAAATCGCTCAATTTATTATTAATGCAGGAATGGTGATTTTGGCAATCCCGATTTTAGTACTCGCAATGGGGTTATTTTTATTATTACAAGAGCGTGATTTTTCGAATATTGATTTGTTTGCCATAGTTGTATTTTGCAATGCGTTAAGTGCAATGCCTTTTGTTTTACGTATTTTGAGCACACCTTTCCATAACAATATGCGTTATTACGAAAATCTGTGTAATAGTTTGGGAATTGTGGGGTGGCAACGTTTTTATCTGATTGAGTGGCAAATTTTACGTGCGCCATTGCGCTATGCTTTTGCTTTAGCCTTGGCGCTATCTTTAGGGGATTTTACGGCTATTGCGTTGTTTGGCAATCAAGAGTTTACTTCCCTACCGCACTTGTTATATCAGCAGTTAGGTAATTATCGTAATCAAGATGCTGCAGTAACCGCAGGGATTCTATTATTGCTTTGTGGCATATTGTTTGCCTTTATTCACACATATAGGGATGCTGATGATTTATCTAAATAATGTGATTTTGAATGATAAAACCTTACCGATGTGCTTTAATTTGAGCGTAAATGCTGGCGAACGTGTTGCAATTATTGGCGAAAGTGGGGCGGGGAAAAGTACATTATTGAATTTAATTGCTGGATTTGAATTTCCTCATCAAGGAGAAGTTTGGTTAAACGATAAAGATCATACGCGTAGTGCACCTTACGAGCGTCCGGTTTCCATGCTATTTCAAGAAAATAATTTATTTCCTCACTTAACCGTACAGCAAAATCTTGCGTTGGGTTTAAAACCCTCTTTAAAATTAATCGCACTTGAACAGGAAAAAATTGGACAGGTCGCTTGTTCTGTAGGATTGGGCGATTATTTACAACGTTTACCGAATTCTCTTTCAGGGGGGCAAAAACAACGAGTGGCATTGGCGCGTTGTTTGTTGCGAGATAAACCCATCTTGTTATTAGATGAGCCTTTTTCCGCATTAGATCAGAAACTTCGTGTAGAAATGCTTGCTTTAATTGCCAAACTTTGTGATGAGAAACATCTGACCTTGTTACTTGTTACTCACCAACCATCGGAATTAGTTGGTACGATAGATCGAGTATTGCTGGTGGAAAATGGTCAGATAAGTCAATTGCAAAAAGAGACGTAAAATTATATAGATTTTATAACTGATGAATCGGTTCAATGGCTATTGATGGCAGCCTATAAACTGAATGAATATAAGATACAAAAATGCGGTTATTATTCACCGCACTTTCAAAGGAAAAATATGTTAACTGAAAAACTACAAATTAACTCCATTACACCACATCCAAGCGTTGAATATTGGTCTGTTTGCAAAGTTGAGGCGTTATTTGAAACGCCATTTTTGGAATTAGTTTACCGCGCTGCGCAAGTCCATCGCAAGCATTTTAATCCTCGAGCGATTCAGTTATCCACGTTAATGTCTATCAAGACGGGTGGATGTCCAGAAGATTGTGGCTATTGCCCTCAATCAGCCCGTTATCATACTGGCGTACAAAATCAACAGTTATTAGATGTTGATGAGATCGTCGCGAAAGCAAAAATTGCGAAAGCACGTGGAGCAGGGCGTTTTTGTATGGGCGCAGCTTGGCGAGGACCTAAGCCAAAAGATATTGAGAAAGTCACAGAAATTATTAAAGCGGTGAAATCGCTTGGTTTAGAAACCTGTGGCACTTTTGGTTTATTGCAAGACGGTATGGCGGAAGATTTAAAAGAAGCTGGATTAGATTATTACAATCATAATCTTGATACAGCGCCAGAACATTACGCAGAAGTGATTGGTACACGACGTTTTGACGATCGCCTTAGCACGTTAGGAAAAGTACGCAAAGCTGGATTAAAAGTGTGTTGTGGCGGCATCGTGGGAATGAATGAAACTCGCAAAGAACGGGCTGGATTAATCGCGAGCCTTGCAAATCTTGATCCGCAACCTGAATCAGTGCCGATTAATCAACTCGTTAAGGTTGAAGGTACGCCGTTAGCCGATGCGGAAGAATTAGATTGGACTGAATTTGTGCGAACAATTGCTGTTGCACGTATTACCATGCCAAAAAGTTATGTTCGCCTTTCTGCTGGCCGTAGTGGTATGAGTGAAGAAATGCAAGCGATGTGTTTTATGGCTGGTGCAAATTCGATTTTCTATGGCGATAAATTACTTGTTACAGGTAACCCAGAAGAAGATGGTGATCAGTTATTGATGGCTAAATTAGATTTAGAGCCAGAAAATGCAGAAAATAAAAAGTTGTAGTTTGTGTTAGATTGCTGAGAAATAAATTCAAGAATTAAAAGTTAGTAATCTTTTAGATATTATTAGTATAGAATTCAAATCTCCATTCCCTAACCATATTTTGACAAAATATATTCCAGGTTAGGGAATACAAAAATACTTAAATTCCTTTATATCAGGTCCATAATAATTATTGTGGGTAAAGCGCATGTTTAGTTCACGGATAATTTCTTTGAATGATTAAGACCTAAATATAATTGTAGTAAACGGTAGTGAATTTTAAGAAATTAGAAAACAATATTATTGACACATTCAAAGTGAAGACAGACATAAAAAAGAGATCCTTTATTTTAAAAGGAATCTCTTTTTTCTTATGATTTTTTTACAAAATCCATATGTGTGATCATGACTTAGAACGGGATATCGTCATCGAATCCGTCCATTGGTGGCTCAGCCTGTGGTGCAGCTTGTTGTTGCGCTGGACGAGATGATTGGTAACTACCACCATTGTTAGTTTGACGAGCTTGGTAAGAAGGTTGTGGTGCAGCTCCCATATCACTAGGGTAACCACCTGCGTTTTGATTGCGCGCACCAAGCATTTGCATTACATCACCTTGAATTTCTGTGGTGTAACGATCTTGACCATTTTGATCTTGCCATTTACGCGTTTTTAAACGACCTTCCACATATACTTGAGAGCCTTTGCGTAAATATTCACCGCAAATCTCCGCTTGACGACGATAGAATACAATACGGTGCCATTCCGTTACTTCACGGCGCTCGCCAGTATTACGGTCGTTCCAGCTTTCACTTGTTGCTACGCTAATATTTGCTACGGCATCGCCATTTGGCATGGTACGAATTTCAGGATCATTGCCTAGATGACCCACAATAATGACTTTATTTACTCCAGCCATAAAAAACCTCATTTTTTATCTAAAAAAGTGCGGTTATTTTGCCTGAAATTTTTCAAAAGATCTATATATTTTAACTGGATATTTGCACAGATATTAAAATATGCGATAATGATCGCAGAATTTAAACTTATTTCATTCTTTTGAGTTATTTTATGGAAAATATCGATATTCGCGGGGCGCGAACCCATAACCTGAAAAATATAAATCTAACTATTCCACGCAATAAACTTGTGGTGATCACTGGGCTTTCAGGTTCGGGAAAATCCTCTTTAGCGTTTGATACACTTTATGCAGAAGGGCAGCGCCGCTATGTTGAATCTCTTTCGGCGTATGCTCGCCAGTTTTTATCTTTAATGGAAAAGCCTGATGTGGATTCTATTGAGGGACTTTCCCCTGCAATTTCGATTGAACAAAAATCTACCTCGCACAATCCACGTTCTACGGTGGGAACAATTACGGAAATTTACGATTATTTACGTTTATTGTTTGCCCGAGTAGGTGAACCGCGTTGTCCAGATCATGATGTTCCATTAACCGCACAAACGATTAGTCAAATGGTGGATAAAGTATTAAGTTTGCCAGAAGACAGTAAGATGATGTTACTTGCGCCAGTTGTAAAAAACCGAAAAGGCGAACACGTTAAGATTTTAGAAAATATTGCAGCGCAAGGTTATATTCGAGCGCGTATTGATGGCGAAATTTGTGATTTATCTGATCCACCAAAATTAGAGTTACAGAAAAAACATACTATTGAAGTGGTGGTGGATCGCTTTAAAGTGCGGTCAGATTTAGCAACACGTTTAGCAGAGTCTTTTGAAACCGCATTAGATCTTTCAGGTGGTACTGCGATTGTGGCAGATATGGATAATCCGAAAGCGGAAGAATTAGTTTTTTCGGCAAATTTTGCTTGTCCGCATTGTGGTTATTCTGTACCAGAATTAGAACCTCGTTTATTTTCCTTTAATAATCCAGCCGGAGCTTGCCCTACTTGCGATGGTTTGGGTATGCAACAATATTTTGATGAAGATCGTGTGGTGCAAAATCCAACGATTTCCCTTGCTGGTGGAGCAGTGAAAGGTTGGGATCGTCGTAATTTCTATTATTATCAAATGCTCACCTCATTGGCGAAACATTATGATTTTGATGTTGAAGCCCCTTATGAATCTTTGCCAAAGAAAATTCAACACATCATTATGCATGGTTCTGGCAAAGAGGAAATTGAATTCCAATATATGAATGATCGTGGCGATATGGTTATTCGCAAGCATCCTTTTGAAGGTATTTTGAATAATATGGCTCGCCGATATAAAGAAACGGAATCAATGTCGGTGCGAGAAGAATTGGCGAAAAATATTAGCAATCGACCTTGTGCAGACTGTGGCGGATCTCGTTTACGTCCAGAAGCGCGTAATGTGTATATCGGAAAAACGAATTTACCGATGATCGCGGAAAAAAGTATTGGTGAAACGCTCGAATTTTTCACCGCACTTTCTCTCACTGGTCAAAAAGCGCAAATTGCGGAAAAAATTCTTAAAGAAATCCGTGAGCGTTTGCAGTTCTTAGTCAATGTTGGTTTGAATTATCTTTCTCTTTCTCGTTCAGCTGAAACTCTTTCAGGCGGTGAAGCACAACGTATTCGCCTTGCTAGCCAAATTGGTGCGGGGCTTGTTGGTGTGATGTATGTATTAGATGAACCTTCTATTGGCCTGCACCAACGTGATAATGAACGCTTACTTAACACGTTAATTCATCTGCGTAATCTTGGTAATACGGTAATTGTCGTGGAACACGATGAAGACGCGATTCGTGCAGCTGACCATATTATTGATATTGGACCTGGAGCAGGCGTGCATGGCGGGCAAGTTATTGCGCAAGGAAACGCTGATGAAATTATGCTGAATCCAAATTCCATCACAGGAAAATTTTTATCGGGCGCAGATAAAATCGAAATTCCTAAAAAACGCACCGCACTTGATAAGAAAAAATGGCTCAAACTTAAAGGAGCATCAGGCAATAACTTAAAAAATGTGAATTTAGATATTCCCGTTGGTTTGTTTACTTGCGTAACCGGTGTATCAGGCTCAGGAAAATCAACACTCATTAATGACACTTTATTTCCACTTGCGCAAAATGCATTAAATCGAGCAGAAAAGACGGATTACGCACCTTATCAGTCTATCGAGGGATTAGAGTATTTCGATAAAGTTATTGATATTAATCAAAGCCCGATTGGACGCACACCACGTTCAAATCCAGCCACTTATACAGGCTTATTTACTCCGATTCGTGAACTTTTTGCAGGCGTGCCAGAGGCACGTGCGCGTGGTTATAATCCAGGACGTTTTAGCTTTAACGTACGAGGTGGGCGCTGTGAAGCCTGTCAGGGCGATGGTGTACTCAAAGTTGAAATGCATTTTTTACCGGATGTTTATGTTCCCTGCGACCAATGTAAAGGTAAACGCTATAATCGTGAAACCTTAGAAATTCGTTACAAAGGGAAAACGATTCATCAAGTTTTAGATATGACGGTAGAAGAGGCTCGCGAGTTTTTTGATGCGATTCCAATGATTGCAAGAAAATTACAAACCTTGATGGATGTGGGATTATCTTATATTCGATTAGGTCAATCTTCCACAACACTTTCGGGCGGCGAAGCACAGCGCGTTAAGCTAGCGACTGAGCTTTCTAAACGTGATACAGGCAAAACCTTGTATATTCTAGATGAGCCGACAACTGGTTTGCATTTTGCTGACATTAAGCAATTACTTGAAGTGTTGCATCGATTACGCGATCAAGGAAATACTATTGTCGTCATTGAACACAATCTTGATGTGATTAAAACGGCAGACTGGATTGTCGATCTTGGTCCTGAAGGGGGAAGCGGTGGCGGACAAATTATTGCTACTGGGACTCCTGAAGAAGTCGCTAAAGTCGAAGGATCTCACACTGCCAGATTCCTTAAACCAATTTTGGAAAAACGTTAAAAATTACCGCACTTTATGGAACGTAGATATAAAGTGCGGTGATTTTATTTTCTATACGTAGGTTTAATTTAATCCCTATTTGTAAAACTTATTCCCAATATTATATAGGGCGATAATATTACCTATCAATCAGTAACCAAAGTTCCTGGCGATTGCTTATTTAATAATGTATAATTTTTAACCTTCATTTTCTCCTAAACCTTTCAGTTTTTATCTGAAATCTTTTCAGAAAATTACCGCATTTTTAATGTTTAACTATAAGTTTTATACATAACGAATTGTTTACTGAGTAAGTCTTATGAAAAAAACTATATTTCGTTTTAATTTTTTAACTGCTTGCATTTCATTAGGGATAGTATCGCAAGCCTGGGCAGGACATACTTATTTTGGCATTAATTACCAATACTATCGTGACTTCGCGGAAAATAAAGGCAAGTTTACGGTGGGTGCGCAAAATATTGATATTTATAACAAAAAAGGTGAAATGATTGGCACAATGATGAAAAATGTGCCAATGCCTGATTTATCAGCACTTGCAAAAGGTGGATATGCCACATTAGTGGGCGATCAACATTTAGTGAGTGTGGCACACAACGTGGGATATCAAGATGTCGATTTTGGTGAGTTTGGACGCAATCCCGATCGACATAACTATAAATATTTAGTTGTTAAACGATATAACTATATCAATGATGCTCGACATCCATTTATGACGGATTACCAACATCCTCGTCTGGCCAAGTTTGTAACAGAAGTCGCACCGATTGAGATGGTAACAAACACTCACGGTAATGTTTACACCGACTTAAAAAAATATCCTATGCGAGTACGCGCAGGAAGCGGACACCAATATTGGAAGAATGATAATAATGAAACCAATGGTGACTTAGCTTATGGTGGTTCATGGCTGACAGGCGGTAATACCTTTATGGATGGCGGTACAAGAAACGGCGATCTTTATCTTAATGGACGTGTACAAAACCCTAATGAATATGGACCATTACCGATTGCAGGGGCACAAGGCGATAGCGGATCCCCTATGTTTATTTATGATAAAGATAAAGGTAAGTGGTTATTAAATGGCGTGTTGCGCGAAGGACACCCTTACGCAGCGGTAGGCAATGGATACCAAGTTGCTCGCCAAGAGTACCTTGAAGAAGTGCAAAATAATGACACAACGGTAAGAGAATTTGCCAATAATGCCCATTACGTCTTTAAAACCGTAGAGGACGGGAAAGGTACCATCTCTCAAAATGGAAGAAACCCTAAAGAAGTGGGGCTGTATAAAAGCACTCTTCTCGAGAAAGCCCGAGATCAAAATGGCGATATATCCCCAAGTTATGGTGGACCGAATCCTTGGTCTCCTGCGTTACATAATGGTAAAACTATTTATTTAGGCGACATGGGGAAAGGCATACTTACTATTGCAAATAATGTCAATCAAGGTGCCGGCGGGATTTACTTTGAAGGAGATTTCACCGTTAAACCAAGTGAAAATAATATGACTTGGCAGGGCGCAGGTGTTTCTATTGGGGAAGACGCCACCGTTGAATGGCAGGTAAAAAACCCCGAAGGTGATCGTCTCTCTAAGCTTGGGATCGGCACACTACTTGTAAACGGCACAGGGAAAAATTTGGGTGACATTAGTGTTGGTAACGGAACCGTTATTTTAGATCAAAAAGCAGATGCAAATGGTCAGAAACAAGCCTTCAAAGAAGTGGGGATTGTGAGTGGTCGAGCAACCGTAAGACTTAATAGCGCCGATCAGGTCGACCCAAATAATATCTATTTTGGATTCCGTGGTGGACGCTTGGATTTAAACGGGAACGACCTTACCTTTACTCGTATTCAAAACGTCGATGAAGGCGCGATGTTAGTCAACCATAATGCCAACAAAGAATCCAATATTACTATTACGGGAAGCAACATCATTAATAATAAAGAGAATGATCTTACTAATAAACGCGATATTGCCTTTAATGGATGGTTTGGCGATAAAGATGATACAAAAAACGTGGGTCGCTTAAATGTTCATTATTCTCCAACCAATCAAGAAAATCATCTTTTACTTTCTGGTGGCACCAATCTAAAAGGTAATATCACCCAAAACGGGGGCAACTTAATTTTCAGCGGTCGCCCTACTCCACACGCTTATAACCATTTAAATCCGCACCATGCCAAAATGGAAGGCACAAAACGCGGTGAAGTAGTAATGGATGATGATTGGATTAATCGTTCTTTTGTTGCTGAAAATTTCAACATTCAGAATGGTAATACATTTATTTCTCGCAATGTTTCTTCTATTAAAGGTGGATGGGACATTAGCAATAATGCATCTGTTACTTTTGGCGTGATCCCAAATAAAGAAAACACGATTTGCACACGTTCTGATTGGACGGGCGCAACAACTTGTCAATCCGTTAATCTTACCGAGCCATCTGTGATTAAATCTATTCCTACTACACAAGTTAATGGACATATTTCACTATCCGATCATGCTCGATTAAATGTGAATGGATTAGTTTCCCTTAATGGGTCTATTAGCGCTCACTCTGACAGTGAATATCACTTAACATATAAAGCTAACCAAGCAGGCGATATTCATCTTGAAGACAATGCTCAAGCGCGCATTAATGATGCCACTATGACGGGAGATATGATTGCTTCTGATAATACTAACATTAGTATCGCTAACCACTCCACTACAAATGGATCTATTCAAATTACCGATAATGCGAATTTAAATATCGACTCTTCCACCGTGAACGGAAACCTTCAAGCGATAAAGGATAATGAATTAACTGTTACAAATAGTGCTCAAGTTAATGGCAATGTCACTTTGAATAAAAATGCTACCTACACACTTAAAGACCAAGCAGTACAAGTGGGTAATTTAAGCACTTTAGGCAACAATAGAATCACACTTTCTAATCATGCCCGCTTAAATGGGTTACTTGATCTTGCTACGGATAGCTCTATTGCAGATATCACCAAATCAATTATCAATGGTAATGTTCGCTCAACTGGACGAGTGAATGTTAATGACGCATCTCAAATCAATGGTTCAGTTAGCTTATCGAATATTGGTGTAATGACGATGGATCATTCTCAATTAACGGGCAATCTAACCGCACAAGAATATTCGACTTACCGTTTAATCAATAAAGCCACTCATCAAGGTAATTTAATTTTGCGAGATCAAGCCGATTCTACCATAGATGATGCTAATTTAATCGGTGATGCACAATTAACTAATTCTGCACAGCTTAAATTTAACAATTCAAGATTTGATCACCAAATCACAGGTGAAAATGCCACCCATGTGACCTTAAATCAATCACAATGGACAATGCCAACTAGCACCACTTTAGGCAGTTTGACATTAAATAATGGAAGTGAGGTTACATTAAATCCTGATTTTGCGAAAGAAACTAACCGTAACCAATTTAATACATTAACGGTTAATGGTGATTTAAATGGTTCTGGGACATTTAATTATCCTACTCATTTGGATCAATATTTAGGAGATAAGTTGCAGGTCAATGGGCAAGCACAAGGGACATTTAAACTCAATGTTCGTAATACAGGTGCTGAACCAACGAGACTTGCTCACCTCACTCTCATCTCACTAAAAACAATGCCTACGACTGGATTAGATGTTTCATTAACCAATCAATATGTTGATGCGGGGGCATGGCGTTACGAGTTAATTAAAGACGGTAATCAATATCGACTTTACAGCCCAATTAAAGAAGCAGAATTAAAACAAGCGGAAGCTGATCGTATTGAGTCAGAGAAACGTAAAGCTCAAGAAGAGCAAGAACGCATTGAAGCCGAGAAACGTAAAGCTCAAGAAGAGCAAGAACGTATTGAAGCTGAGAAACGTAAAGCTCAAGAAGAAGCAGAGCGCATTGAAGCTGAGAAACGTAAAGCTCAAGAAGAAGCAGAGCGCATTGAAGCCGAGAAACGTAAAGCTCAAGAAGAGCAAGAACGTATTGAAGCTGAGAAACGTAAAGCTCAAGAAGAAGCAGAGCGCATTGAAGCCGAGAAACGTAAAGCTCAAGAAGAAGCAGAGCGCATTGAAGCCGAGAAACGTAAAGCTCAAGAAGAAGCAGAGCGCATTGAAGCCGAGAAACGTAAAGCTCAAGAAGAGCAAGAACGTATTGAAGCTGAGAAACGTAAAGCTCAAGAAGAGCAAGAACGTATTGAAGCTGAGAAACGTAAAGCTCAAGAAGAAGCAGAGCGCATTGAAGCCGAGAAACGCAAAGCTCAAGAAGAGCAAGAACGTATTGAAGCTGAGAAACGTAAAGCTCAAGAAGAGCAAGAACGTATTGAAGCTGAGAAACGTAAAGCTCAAGAAGAAGCAGAGCGTATTGAAGCCGAGAAACGTAAAGCTCAAGAAGAGCAAGCAAGAATAGAAGCTAAAAAACAGCTCAAACAAAAAAATTTAATTAGCAAATACTCAAACAATGCGTTATCGGAATTGTCTGCTACCGTAAATAGTATGCTTTCCGTTCAAGATGAATTGGATCGTCTTTTTGTGGAGCAAACGCAGCCTATGGTGTGGACAAATATCGCACAGGATAAAAGACGCTATGATTCTGATGCGTTCCGTGCTTATAAGCAGAAAACTAACTTGCGTCAAATTGGGATGCAAAAAGTGTTAGGTAATGGACGAATTGGGGCAGTTTTCTCACATAGCCGTTCGGATAATACCTTTGATGAGCAAGTTAAAAATTATACTACACTGATGATGCTATCGGGATTTGCTCAATATCAATGGAAGGATTTCCAGTTCGGTGTAAGCGTAGGAATGGGGAGCAGTGTAAGTAAAACCGCAGGAGAACAAAGTCGAAAAGTTTATCGTAAAGTGGTAAATTATGGTGTAAATGCAAGTTATCAGTTCCGCTTAGGGCAATTAGGTATTCAGCCTTATTTGGGGGGGAATCGCTATTTTATTGAACGTGAAAACTATCAATCGGAAGGCGTGAGAATTCAAACACCTAGCCTTGTATTTAATCGCTATAATACAGGTGTACGGTTCGATTATACTTTTACACCAACTAATAACATCACGATTAAGCCTTATTTCTCAGTGAATTATGTTGATGCATCTAATGCCAATATGCAAATCAAAGTGAATAGTGCTACATTACAACAGCCATTTGGACGTTATTGGCAAAAAGAGGTTGGATTAAGTACGGAAATTTTACATTTCCAATTTTCTGCTGCTATCTCACAATCACAAGGTTCGCAATTAGATAAACAGCAAAATATAGGCTTGAAATTAGGTTATCGTTGGTAAAACATTATTCGTAGATAGGTTGATTTGTTTGACGAGTTGTTTAGTTTTTATCTCAACAAATTTTTACTTTAAAATAGAACTTTATTTTATTTAACGTATCTAAGTAGCGCCTCAGATTGGGGCTTAATTAAGAGGATTTAATAATGAACTTTACTAAAGTTTTACCAGCATTTGCTGCCGCTGTTGTATTATCTGCATGTGCAAAAGATGCGCCAATAATGGAAAATGCATCGACTCAAATGGCTGCTCAAACTGCGTCAACTATTACTGACAAAACAGTAGTTTATTCTTGCAATAAAAAAACTGTGACTGCAGTGTATCAATTTGAAAACCAAGAGCCAGTTGCGGCAATGGTTAGTTTAGGTAACAAAATTATTGCAAAAGATTTTGCTCGTGATAAATCACAAAACGATTTTACAAGTTTCACTTCTGGTGACTATGTTTGGAATGTAGATAGTGGTTTAACTTTAGATAAATTTGATTCTGTTGTGCCGGTGAATTTAATTCAAAAAGGCAAAACTAGCGATAAGATCATCATCAAAAACTGTGATGTAAATGCAAAAGCAACTAAAAAAGCAAATTTATAATTCATCAAAATGGCTAGCGTAATTGCTAGCCATTTTTCTATCTTAAATTGTTCTTAACTTGTATCATCTCAATAGATAAATAAAAAGTTTAACTATGAATAGAAGATAAGATTTTTATTTTTTCTTGAGATCATCCCCGATTCAAACTAGACTTACCGCCTATTTTATTTAACCTAAACCTTATTATGCGTGTTTCAGATTTTAATTTCGATTTACCTGATGAACTTATTGCTCGCTATCCAAAAGAGGATAGAGCATCTTGCCGTTTATTACATTTGAATGGGGAAAATGGCGAGGTAATTGACCGCACTTTTTCAGATGTATTGGATTTAATTAATGAAGGCGATTTATTGATTTTCAATAATACTCGCGTCATTCCTGCAAGAATGTTTGGGCGTAAAGCTAGCGGTGGGAAAATTGAAGTTTTAGTTGAACGCATGTTAGATGAGCATCGTTTCTTAGCGCATATCCGTTCATCGAAGTCACCCAAAGAAGGGACTGAATTATTTTTAGGTGAAGATAAATTAGGCGAAGATAATGGAATTAAAGCGGTAATGACAACGCGCCATGGCGCATTGTTTGAAGTGGAATTAAGTGATAAATCAACCGCTCTTTTAGATGTGTTGCAAGCCATTGGACACATGCCATTGCCGCCTTATATCGACCGTCCAGATGAAGAAGCTGATCAAGAATGTTATCAAACCGTTTATAGTAAAGTACCGGGAGCTGTAGCTGCACCAACAGCAGGCTTACACTTTGATGCTCCCTTGCTTGAAAAACTTAAAAAGAAAGGTGTCAATTTTGAATTTGTCACATTGCATGTGGGCGCAGGAACATTCCAGCCTGTTCGTGTCGAAAATATTGAAGATCATGTGATGCATGCAGAATACGTAGAAGTTTCTCAAGAAGTTTGTAATGCTATTATTGCAACAAAAAAAGCGGGTAAACGTGTTATTGCAGTAGGAACCACTTCTGTTCGTTCTATTGAAAGTGCGGCGCTTTCTGCGGAAGAATTTGGCAATCCAGATTTAATTGAGCCTTATTTTTCTGATACCTCTATTTTTATTTATCCAGGAAAAAAATTTCGAGTGGTGGATTGTTTAATTACTAATTTCCACTTACCTGAAAGCACATTGATAATGTTAGTTTCAGCTTTTGCTGGTTATAAAAATACTATGAATGCGTATAAGTATGCAGTGCAAGAAAAATATCGTTTCTTTAGTTATGGTGATGCGATGTTTATCAATAAAAACCCTAATGTTCTAGGATTAGAATGAGTCGTTTGACTTGTAAGTACACAGAACTTACAATAAAAAGGTCGTACTTAGTTATTGTTTTGTAGTGTTAAGTACGAAATATCTAAACTCTTTTGAGGCAGATTATTTTTAAATCTGCGTCTGTTTAATGAGTTTTATCAAATTTTGCCTGTCTGTTATAACAGGCTTTTTTATTTACAAAAATCTTCGAACTGTTTATTCGTTGAGGAAAAAAATGAAATATGAATTAGATAAAACAAGCGGCAATGCCCGTCGTGGTCGCTTGGTATTTGAACGTCCACAAGGCACGTTCAGTGTAGAAACCCCTGCGTTTATGCCTGTGGGTACTTATGGCACCGTGAAAGGCATGACGCCAGAAGAAGTGCGTGCGACAGGTGCAGAAATTTTACTTGGCAATACGTTCCATTTATGGCTTCGTCCAGGCCAAGAAGTGATGCGTAAACACGGTGACTTGCACGATTTTATGCAATGGCATCGCCCGATTTTGACTGACAGTGGTGGTTTCCAAGTATTCAGTTTAGGTAAATTACGTAAAATTACCGAAGAAGGCGTGAAATTCCAAAACCCAATTAACGGTGAGCGCATTTTCCTTTCGCCTGAAAAATCCATGGAAATTCAATATGATTTAGGTTCTGACATCGTGATGATTTTCGATGAATGTACGCCTTATCCTGCGACTTTCGATTATGCGAAAAAATCCATGGAAATGTCTCTTCGTTGGGCAAAACGCAGCCGCGATCGCTTTGATGAATTAGGCAATAAAAATGCGCTATTCGGTATTATTCAAGGCGGAGTATTTGAAGAGTTACGCAAAGTCTCATTAGAAGGCTTAGTGAATATTGGCTTTGACGGTTATGCGGTGGGCGGCTTAGCGGTAGGCGAACCAAAAGAAGACATGCACCGCATTTTAGAATATATCTGCCCACAAATCCCGGCTGACAAACCTCGTTATTTAATGGGCGTAGGTAAACCGGAGGACCTAGTAGAAGGCGTACGTCGTGGTATTGATATGTTTGACTGCGTAATGCCAACCCGTAATGCACGTAATGGTCATTTATTCGTGACTGACGGTATTGTTAAAATTCGTAATGCAAAATATCGCGATGATACGAGCCCATTAGATCCTGAATGTGATTGCTACACCTGTAAAAACTATACCAAGGCCTATTTATATCATTTAGATAAGTGCGGTGAAATTTTAGGTGCACGCTTAAATACCATTCACAATTTACGCTATTATCAACGTTTAATGGCGGAAATTCGTCAAGCTATCGAAGAAGATCGTTTTGATGATTTTGTGGTGGAATTCTATGCTCGCATGGGCAAACCTGTTCCCCCATTACAATTAGCGGATAAATCATAATTGATAAAAGTGCGGTAAAAAATGAAATGTTTTTTGACCGCACTTTTTAACAAAGGAAACCTTATGCAAATTCTTGAACCTCAACAATTCGCCACATGGAATGAACCTATTGAAATGCTTTATGCCTGTCATAGTAAGGTAAAACGTTTTTGTCGCCAGTTAAGCATTTTACCTGATTATCTAGAAAAACACGGATATACTCAGGCTGTATTAAATGATGTTGAGCAAATTTTAACTTATTTCAATCGTGCCGCTCCCCTACATCATGAGGATGAGGAATTAGATTTTTTCCCTCAATTAGTCAAAGTGGCTCCGCAAGCACAAAGCTTCATTGATGAATTAGAAAAACAGCACGAATATTTGCATGAAAATTGGAATGCACTATCTGCGCAGTTAGAAGAGCTTATTTCTGAACAACGTCAAAATATTGATGAACATTTAATTGAATGCTTTGTTCAAGGTTATGATCGTCATATTGCGTTAGAAGAACCATTATTTGAAATGGGGCGTGAATGCTTAAGTGCAGATATTTTGGCTGAAATGGGCAAGAGAATGAGTGCTCGTCGTCAAATTAAAGAATGAAATATCAGCTCAATTTAACCGCACTTCGATGTCCAATTCCTCTTTTAAGTGCCAAAAAAGCCTTAAAAAATTTGGATAAAAATGATGAGCTAATGTTGATCTTAAACCTTGAAAGTGCGGTGGAAAATTTTTCTATTTTTGCCGAGGAAAATTCTGTTGCTTTGGTTGAGCAATATTATGCTTCGGAAAAAGAATTTATCGTTATCTTGAAAAAATAAAATTAATCGCCATAACGTAGGATATTGGGCGTGGTTCACCTTTCCCAATGAGCCAATTTATGGTATTTTAAGCGCAATTTTTAACTTAAATTAACAAGGAAAACATACAATGGAAGCACAAAACCCGATGTCCACGTTATTTATTTTCGTGATCTTTGGTTTAATTTTTTACTTTATGATTTATCGCCCGCAAGCTAAACGCAATAAAGAACATAAAAAATTGATGTCTGAGCTTGCAAAAGGTACTGAAGTTTTAACTGCTGGTGGTTTAATCGGCAAAATTACTAAAGTAACCGAAGGTAGCGATAGCATCGTGATTGCGTTAAACGACACGACAGAAATTACGATTAATCGTAACTACATTGTGAGCGTTCTTCCTAAAGGTTCATTAAAATCACTTTAAGAGTAACGTTAAATTATTTTCCAGAGCCACGAATTGTGGCTCTGTGCGTTAGAAAAGAAAAGGAAAACTATGTTAAACCGTTATCCATTATGGAAGAATTTGATGGTTATTTTTATTGTGGCCATCGGGATTTTATATTCTCTTCCAAATATTTATGGTGAAGATCCTGCGGTTCAAATTTCTGGTACGCGCGGTCAAGAAGCGAATACTAGCGTGCTTGGACAAGTTCAAGATGTGCTTAAAACCAACAATCTTCCAACCAAATCTATCGTGCTTGAGAACGGCTCAATTCTAGCTCGTTTTACTAATACCGATGATCAACTCCTCGCTAAAGATAAAATTGCTGAACGTCTTAGCAATAATTACACCACCGCATTAAATCTTGCTCCAGCCACCCCAGCTTGGTTAAGCATGTTTGGTGCTAACCCAATGAAATGGGGGTTGGACTTACGAGGTGGGGTTCGTTTTTTGATGGAAGTTGATATGAATGCTGCACTTGTAAAACGCCAAGAACAATTACAAGACAGTTTACGTAACGAACTTCGTAAAGAAAAAATTCAATATACGGCAATTAAAAATACTGAGCATTTTGGTACATCGGTCACATTGGCCGATGCAAGTCAACGCTCTAAAGCGGAACGTATTATTCATCAGTTGCATCCAACCTTAGATATCACAGAGTTGGATAATGATAGTATCAATTTAGGTCTTTCAACTTCAGCATTAAATGAAGCACGCGACTTAGCAATTGAGCAAAACTTAACGATTTTGCGTAAACGTGTTGCTGAACTAGGGGTATCTGAGGCGGTCATTCAACGTCAAGGCGCTGAACGTATTGTAATTGAATTACCAGGTGTTCAAGATACTGCTCGCGCAAAAGAAATTTTAGGGGCAACTGCAACGCTTGAGTTTCGTATCGTAAATCAAAATGTTACGGCCGATGCAATTTCTCGTAATATGTTGCCAGCTGATTCGGAAGTTAAATATGATCGCCAAGGTCATCCTGTTGCATTATTTAAACGCGCGGTATTAGGTGGTGAGCATATCATTAATTCAAGTTCTGGTTTAGATCAGCATTCAAGCACCCCGCAAGTGAGCGTAACCTTGGATGGTGAAGGTGGTGAGATTATGTCTCAAACCACCAAAAAATATTACAAGAAACCAATGGCGACGCTTTATGTTGAATATAAAGATAACGGTAAAAAAGACGAAAATGGTAAAACTATTTTAGAAAAACATGAGGAAGTGATTAATGTGGCGACGATCCAAGGTCGTTTCAGTTCTAATTTCCAAATTACCGGTGTTGATAGTATCGCGGAAGCGCACAATCTTTCTACCTTATTGAAATCTGGGGCATTAATTGCACCAATTCAAATTGTTGAAGAACGTACAATTGGCCCATCTTTGGGGGCACAAAATGTGGAGCAAGGGATTAATGCAAGTTTCTGGGGACTCATTGCTGTAATTGTCTTTATGCTGTTCTACTACAAGATGTTCGGTATTATCGCAAGTTTTGCTTTGGTCATTAATATTGTGTTGTTAGTCGGTTTAATGTCTATTTTACCTGGTGCGACACTTTCTATGCCAGGGATTGCCGGTATTGTATTAACCTTAGGTATGTCGGTGGATGCAAACGTGTTGATTTTTGAACGTATTAAAGAAGAAATTCGTAATGGTCGTCCAATTCAACAAGCAATTAACGAAGGTTACAACGGGGCGTTTACCTCTATTTTTGATGCGAATTTAACGACAATTTTAACTGCAATTATCTTGTATGCTGTGGGGACCGGTCCAATCCAAGGATTTGCGATTACGCTTTCACTTGGGGTGGCAATTTCAATGTTTACCGCAATTACAGGAACACGTGCATTAGTTAATGCGCTTTATGGCGGCAAACAACTTAAGAAATTATCAATTTAGGTAGGGAACGATGAAAATTTTTGCAAAAGATAAAGACGGACATTTTATCCGTGAAATCAATGGGATTAAACTCCCGTTCCCATTGACCGAATTTATGAAAATGCGTAAATGGGGCTATGTTTTTTCCGCACTTTTAATGGCCGTTTCGCTATTTTTTATCGTATCAAAGGGCTTTAACTGGGGCTTGGATTTTACCGGTGGGGTTGTTTTTGATACCCATTTTTCACAATCTGCAGACTTAGAAAAAATCCGTGGTAAGCTCCATGAAAATGGTATTGAAAGCCCAATTGTGCAGACGACGGGTTCTGTTCAAGATGTTATGATTCGTTTGCCAGCTACGGATAATGATTCTGGCATTGGCGATCGTGTAAAAGGAATGCTCCAAGAAGTAGATTCTGGCATTAAGATTCGTAGTGTTGAATTCGTTGGACCAAACGTAGGGGAAGAATTAGCGCAAGGCGCGGTGTATGCAACATTAGCAACATTAGCGATGATGCTAGTTTATGTGGGTTCTCGCTTTGAATGGCGTTTAGGTTTCGGCGGTATCGCATCCCTTGCGCATGACGTAATTATTACTCTTGGTGTGTTTTCAGCGTTACAAATCGAAATTGATTTAACCTTCGTTGCAGCGATTTTATCTGTTGTGGGTTATTCTATTAACGATAGTATCGTGGTCTTTGACCGTGTGCGTGAAAACTTCAGAAAAATAAGACGTCTAGATACGATTGATATTATTGATGTTTCTTTAACACAAACTTTATCAAGAACCATCATGACCTCTGCTACAACATTAATCGTTGTTATTGCATTGTTCTTTTTTGGTGGTCCATCAATTCATAACTTCTCTTTAGCGTTACTTGTGGGTATTGGATTTGGTACATACTCTTCAATCTTTATTGCAATCGCAATTGCATACGATGTTGGATTACGCCGTGAACATATGATCCCGCCTAAAGTAGATAAGGAAATTGACGAATTACCTTAGTTAAATTTTATTCTTAGAATAAACTTCAATAAAAAATAGTTAACCAAAAATTCATGGTTAACTATTTTTTTATTTGTATCACTTTTTAATTTAGACTTTTAATCTTGAGGTAAGGCATTTATAACGGCTTTCACTAAAGTCGCTAAGGGAATGGCGAAGAATACGCCCCAAAATCCCCATAAACCACCGAAAATTAATACTGAAATGATAATAATCAATGGATGTAAATTCACTGCTTCAGAAAATAAATAAGGGACGAGTAAGTTTCCATCTAAGAGCTGGCTCACAGCAAAAGCAATGATGATATACCAAAATGTTGGACTAATTCCAAACTGGAATAGAGCAACCAATGCAACAGGAATCGTGACAATTACCGCGCCAATATAAGGAACGAGAACTGAAAGGCCAACAGCGAAAGCCAATAAGAGCGGGTAATTTAGCCCGAATATTAAGAAAATAATGTAGGTGATGAGCGTTACAATCAGTATTTCTAACAATTTTCCATGAATGTAGTTGGAAATTTGCTGTTGCATTTCTTTCCATACTTTGAAGGCTAAGTTTCTATTTTTCGGTAAGAAACGGCTCACGCCTTGTAAAAGTTCTGATTTATCCTTCAACATAAAAAACATCATTAATGGCACTAAAAAGGCATAAATCCCTAAAGAAACCAAGTTCATGATGGAGGCTAAAGAAAGTTTTACCGCAGATTCACCAAAACCAAGGATTTTTTCTCGCACAGAATTGAAAATAGAATCTACCATTGAATAGTCGATCAGTTCAGGATAATGCTCAGGTAAGTTTAGTAACCATTCATTGAGCTTATTAAACATTGCGGGCAAATCACTTAATAAGGAAATAGTTTGATTCCATAGCATTGGCATGAGGATTAAAAAGAAGATTGTCGCTAGTCCAATAAAGCCACCAAAAATGATGATTGTTGCTAACATTCTTGGGCATTTTAAATGTTGATGTAAAAAATTGATCGGCATTTCTAGTAAATAGGATAGTACTAGAGCAATTAACAAAGGCGCGATTAAATTTCCAAAAAAATAAATGGAGATAAAGCCAAATAATAATATTGCTAATAGCCCCATTGCTTGTGGATCGCTTAAGCGACGTGAGTACCAGCTTTTCAACATTTCTAGCATAATTTCTTTTCCTATAAGTATTTTTCGCCATTATAAGTTAAAATTTATAGTGTTTATAGCTACTAAAAGGAAATCCTATGTCTGTCGTGATTTATCACAACCCTCGTTGTTCAAAAAGTCGTGAAACGTTAGCATTATTAGAAAATCAAGGTGTTCAGCCAATAGTTGAATTGTATTTGCAAAAGCAGTATTCCATTGATGAATTACAAAGCATTGCCCAAAAATTAGGAATTGATGATGTGCGTCAAATGATGCGTACGAAAGATGATTTATATAAAAGCTTAAATTTAGATAATTTAGAACTTTCTCAAGCTGAATTATTAAAAGTCATGAGTGAACATTCAGCGCTTATTGAACGCCCAATTGTTATCAATGGTAATCAAGCTAAAATCGGGCGTCCGCCAGAAACTGTACTTGAGATTTTGTAATTTAAACGTTTGCACGTATAATACTCCGGCCGTGGAAATCCTTCCGCGGCTTTTTTGAGGAAAAATTATGGCAAAGCAACAAAAAAGTGCGGTTGAAAATGAAACCGTTTATGAGCACACTCGAGGAGTGATCAAAGATAATGCAGTGATGGCATTATTGCATGATAAATTATTTCGCCAGCGTGTTGAGAAAAAACGTAAAGGGAAAGGTAGTTACCAACGTAAAGTGAAACACACAGGGAAAATGTTTGAAAGCCCGATTATAAATTTTTTGATTACAGAAACTTTATAATCGGGTTTTTCTTAGGCTAAAAATAGTAAAAAGGAGTATAAAAATGTCAAATCAGCCTCAAGTCCTATTTAATAATACATGGAATGTACGTATTAGCGATCCTGGTGAAGAAGGGGCAAAAAGCCATTTTTTTGAAACTATCTACCTCACTTTAACTGCATATTTTGAAGAAAATAGAGTACGTTATGAGTTTGTTCGTAAAGTAGAAGATCAAATAAAAATTCAATGCTCTTTTACAGAACTAAATGAGTTATTCAAATTTCTGGGTGATTATTTCGATCCCGTTTTTATCGGATTATTAGGCGTAAAAATTGGGAACCTTGATGTGAAATCAGAATAATAACTTGACTCATCCACAAACTATTTTAGTACACTACCTATATTTAGGTGTTAATCCAACAGATGTGGCATTTACCTTTGCGGATCATGAATTCAATTGGATTGGTGTTACGCATATGATCTTTTCTTTAGTTTTTGCAATTGGTTATTGCTTAGTCGCAGAGCGTTTTCCAAAAATTAAGTTTTGGTAAGGTATTGGAGCAGGGATTATTGCTAATATTTGCGTGCACTATATTACTTTCCCCACACTAGGTTTAGCCCCACCAGTTGCAGAATGGCCGCTATATGAACATATTTCAGAATTAGTTGGGCATATTTTCTGGTTCTGGACTATTGAGGTTATTCGTCGAGATTTATGTAATCGCTTAACTGGCGAGCCAGATGCGGAGATTCCTCTAACTTAAGCTAAACAGTATAAATTTTGATAAAAAACGGGTTAAGACTAATAAGTTTTAACCCGTTTTTTGCTGGATAGAGATGCTTTAATTAGCAACAAATTTCTTGTACGACAAATTGTAATGAATGTCTCGCAAATTGCTGTTGTTTACGGTGTTTCAAGCGTCTCAAACGTAGATTACGTGATAAAGAGGTTTGTTGTAAATTGGTTTTCTTTTTAAGAAAAGTTTTGCGTTTTAACATTTTATTTATCCTTTTTTCCTTTTATTTCTTCTGAATTTTCAACCGCACTTTCGTTGTTGGCATTATCATTTGTTGTTTGATTTTCTTGGACCCGATGATAATTCACAATGCTATTCATATAGCGGCGAATATTTTCTACATATTGATGGGCTTCATAGCCTCGCGCATAGCCGTATTTCAGTTGGGAATAATAGCGTTTTTCTGCTAATAAAGGCAGATTTTTTTTCACATCGAGCCAATTATCTGGATTTCCTCCAAGGTTTTTAGTTAAACGACGTGCATCAATTAAGTGGCCTAGTCCCATGTTATAGGCGGCTAAGGCAAACCAAATTCTTTCTTCTTTTTCAATGGTTTCTGGAATTTGACTAATCAGCCAGTGTAAATATTCTGATCCCGCTTTAATGCTTTGTTCAGGATCTGTTCTATCGCTGATTTTCATATGTTGTGCGGTATCTTTCGTCAGCATCATTATGCCACGCACGCCCGTAGGTGATGTTGCATCTGGATTCCAATGAGACTCTTGATAAGCGACTGCCGCGAGTAATCGCCAATCTAATTCCCCTTTGTATTTTTCAAAGAGCGGTGAGAATTGTGGCAGGGTATTTTCAATTGCGTTCATATAAGAGCGCGTATCCACGTAATCAAATTGTGAAATATGCCCTAAATATTTTTCTTTTAAATTATCTACTAGCCCTGTTTCTTGTGCATTATTCATAAAATTGAGTAAGGTGGCTTGCAGATCGTTGTAGGCATTATTTGGTAAATACCAGTGAATGTTTGCTTCATCAGTAATATCAAAGGCAATAGCTAATTCTGGTTTGATTTGTTGGATCGCCGCGATATCAATGGAATTTGCAATAACGTAAGGAATTTTGCCTTCAGACAGCTGTAGTAATAGTTCTTCTTGAGTAAACGCTTGATTTCTTTTCCAAGTTAATTGTGGATATTGTTTTTGTAATTCTTTTAGTGTTTCTTCCAATGATGAATTGTTAGCGATATAAATTTCTTTCTTAACATCGCCTAGATTTTTAGGGCGTTGTTCATCTTTTCGATAAGCTAATTGCCATGAAGCTGAATGATACGCTGGGCCAATTTGGAAACGTTCTGCATTATTAGGATGATATAAAAGGTGAGCTACAGCTAAATCAATATTATGCTTATCTAACTCATTAAATAATTGTTCTTGATTATCGAAAGTTTTAATTTCGAGTTCTACACCCAGTGAATCAGCAAATGCTTTAGCCAATTCATATTCAAAGCCTCGTTCGCCGTCTTTATTGATAAAATAAGAAATAGGGTTGTTCATTGTGCCCACAATGAGTGAGCCTCGTTCTTTAATTGCTGTATAGTGGTTTTCTTCAGCATGGCGTAGAAATTGCCATGGGAATACCATATCAATAGCCCAAAGCAATAAAGCCAAGGCAGTAATAATACGTAAAAAGAGACCTTTCAATGATTTTTCCTATATAAAAATTTTGCGGGATTGTAGCCAGAATTTAAGCAATAGACAATAAAAAGCCCCTTGAGGTTCAAGGGGCTAATTCTACTTTATCAATAGTGCTAAATTTTAAATGATGGCAAAAACATTAGGAAACAGCACTATTCTTTATATCACAAGGATATTATCCTCGGCGATCACGGCGTGGTTTATCGCTAAAAGAGTGGTTACTTTTTTCATTAAATTTACGATTTCCACGATTGTCATTACGGCGTTCATTACGTCCACGTTCTCCACGGAAATCGCCACTACGGCCTTTACGTTTACCGTTAAAATCATCGCCGCCACGCGAACTATCAGACTTCACAGCACCTAAGAAAGACATTTGCATTTGTTTATTCAATACGCGTGTTTTACCAAATTGTTGCAATAATTCTTTCGGCATACCTTGTGGCAATTCAACGGTAGTGTGGTCATCATAAAGTTTGATATGACCAATATAGCGGCTATTGATATCACCTTCGTTAGCAATTGCCCCCACGATATGGCGAACTTCTACACCATCCGCACGACCGACTTCGATACGATATAAATCCATTGGTTGTGGATTTCCATAGCCTTTACGTTCGCCACGACGTTCAGCTGAACGTGGATTTTCACGGCGATCACCGCGTTCATTACGTTCACGACGACGTTTTTCCATTGGTGGATCAGGTGGAAGAATGAGTTTTTGTTTGCCTTGGAGCAGCATCAACATTGCTGCAGCAATATCTTCTTGATCCTGATCGGCTGTGAATAAGTCTTCTAATAAACTACGATATTGTTCTAAATCGTGATGCTCGAGTTGTTTCGTAATTTTGGCAACGAATTTTTTGCGACGGCATTCTTGTAACACAAGATGATTTGGTAATTCTACTTCATTGATACCTTTTTTCATTAGGTGTTCAATATTACGAAGTAAACGACGCTCGCGAGACTCAACGAATAATAAAGCACGACCAGAACGACCTGCACGACCAGTACGGCCAATTCGGTGTACATAAGATTCTGCATCCAGCGGAATGTCGTAGTTCACCACAAGGCTGATACGTTCAATATCAATACCGCGTGCGGCTACATCGGTTGCTACAACAATATCTAAACTGCCGTTACGTAAGCGATCGAGGGTTTGTTCGCGGAGTTGTTGTGTCATATCACCATTAAGTGCGGCAGAACGGAAACCATTTTTTTCAAGTAGTTCTGTAATGTCTAAAGTTCCAGTTTTAGTGCGAGCAAAGATAATCGCTGCATCAAAATCTTCCACTTCTAAGAAACGAAGAAGGGCTTCATTTTTACGCACGCCGTGCACATACCAGCAACTTTGGTCGATATCTGGGGCATTTTCGTTATTAACCTTGATCTTCACTTCTTTTGGATCATTCATAAAACGTTTCGTAATACGACGGATCGGTTCAGGCATTGTTGCGGAGAATAACGCTGTTTGGTGATTTTCTGGTAATTCTGCCATGACGGTTTCTACATCATCAATGAAACCCATACGTAACATTTCATCTGCTTCATCTAATACGATAAAACGAAGTTCAGAAAGATTTAATGTGCCACGGCGAATATGGTCAAGAATACGACCTGGTGTACCCACAACCACTTGTGCACCTTGTTTTAATGCACGAAGTTGGATGTCATAACGTTGACCACCATATAAGGTAACAATGCGGGAGCCATGAGCATATTTAACAAATTGTTCGCACGCATCGGCAACTTGAATAGCAAGTTCGCGAGTAGGCGCCATCACTAACATTTGTGGATGTTTTTCACTTGGATCGATTTGCGCTAATAAAGGCAGTGCAAAGGCAGCTGTTTTACCACTACCCGTTTGTGCCATACCTAGCACATCATTGCCACTGAGCAAATGTGGGATACAAGCTTGTTGAATTGGAGAAGGGGTTTCAAAACCTAAGTCAGAAACAGCTTTTAAGATGAACTCAGGTAAGCCTAAGTCATTAAAAGTAATTTTGTCAGTCATTAAAATACTCGAATATAAATAAGGAAAGCTCAAAGAGGCCTTCGGTTTATTAAGTTGAGCAGAGCGAATGCGTTTTTCTATTCGTTCTACTGTAAAGAGCGGTGATTTTTTGATTGGTTTTTAGAAAACAATCGCTTTGGTTACCGTACTTTTCTCTTCTTTTTCGTCTTCTGTTTGAACTGGTTTTAGTTTCATGAGTTCAAACGCGGCAAAACGATACTCAACAAAGTTATAAACCTGATTTGCCATAGCTAGTTTAAATAAAGCTGCCGCTTCATCTACTAGCCCTACATTGAGTTTTTGTTTTGCTAGATAAAAATAGGTTTCTGTAAGAATTTCAGCATATTGTTGTGAATTTTCAGCAAATTCACTCGCACGTTGTTGTAATTCTTCTACAGAGATGTGTCCTAAGTAATATTGAACGATATGTGTACCCCAGAAGTCCTCTGATAGCCCTTTTGCTCGTTCAACAAGGTTTGTTTGGGCTTCTTGTGGTTTTAATTTTTGTTCGTTCAAATATAGCCATAAGACACGATAGGGATCTTTTGTATCGGCTTGGTAGAACTGTAAGAAATCTTGCTGAGCAAGATGGTAGCGCCCTACATAATAAAAATTTAAACCACGATTAAGGTGGGTATAGTCATAACTTGAATCTAATTCAAACACCGTATTGAAAGCTTCCAATGCGCCGTCGTAATCTTCTTCAAGCAATAAATAAAGCCCTAAGTAATTGTACACAGATGCCATTTTAGGCTGTAATGCAAGGGCTTGAGTAAAATCGTAACGAGCAAGTCCCCATAACCCAAGGGAATCATAGAGTACGCCACGTTCAAAATGTAGCGATGCACGTTCTTCATTACTCATTTTTCCAACGAGTAGTACTTGGCTTAATCGTACGATCATCACTTCTTGTTCAAAGTGAGTATTCGGATTTTGTTCAGCCAACACGACATGATTTTTAGACACAAAACCGCCCCTGGACTGAACACAGCCAGCAAGGAGTAAGATCGCACATAAGCTAAATAAATAGACTATAAAATGGCGAGATAAGCGAAAACACCGCATTTGCTTTCTTTATGCCTAAAAGTTGGAAAACAACAAAACTTGGCAGCGAATGCTACCAAGTTTTGATTCGATATTCCAAGATTATTCTTGTTCTTCTACAGAATCTTCTTGGTTAATTTCAGTTTCTTGTTTGGGAGCCAAGTCTTTCATTGTTAAACGAATACGACCTTGACGATCGATTTCAACAACTTTCACGTTTACTTCTTGGCCCACTTGGAGGTAATCGCTAACTTTTTCTACGCGCTCTTCAGCAATTTGAGAAATATGAACTAAACCTTCTTTATTTCCAACGATTGCTACGAATGCACCAAAATCAGCAAGACGAGTGACTTTACCTTTGTAAATTGCGCCCGCTTCAACTTCTGCAACGATTTCTTCAATACGTCCCATTACGTTTTTCGCTGCATTGCTATCTACTGCAGCAATTTTCACTGTACCATCATCATCGATATCGATAGAAGTGCCAGTTTCTTCAGTTAGTGAACGGATTGTTGCACCACCTTTACCAATCACATCTTTGATTTTCTTAGGATCAATTTTCATTGTATAGATGCGCGGTGCATAATCGGAGATATCTGCTCGTGGAGCAGGGATTGCTTGTTCCATTACACCAAGAATGTGCATACGCGCACTTTTAGCTTGGTTTAATGCAATTTGCATAATTTCAGGGGTGATACCTTCAATTTTGATGTCCATTTGAAGGGCGGTGACACCTTCACGTGTACCCGCTACTTTAAAGTCCATATCCCCTAAGTGGTCTTCATCACCTAAGATATCTGAAAGCACCACGAATTTCTCTTCTTCTTTCACTAAGCCCATTGCGATACCTGCAACAGCAGCTTTAATTGGAACGCCCGCATCCATTAATGCTAAAGACGCACCACATACAGATGCCATAGAAGAAGAACCGTTAGATTCAGTGATCTCAGATACTACACGCACTACATACGGGAATTCTGCAAGGCTTGGCATAACCGCTGCTACACCACGTTTTGCTAAACGACCGTGACCGATTTCACGGCGTTTTGGCGAGCCGATCATACCGGTTTCACCTACAGAATATGGAGGGAAGTTGTAGTGGAATAAGAAGTGATCTTGACGTTCACCTGTTAATTCATCAATGATTTGTGCATCACGTTCAGTACCTAATGTTGCAACGGCTAATGCTTGTGTTTCACCACGGGTGAAAATTGCAGAACCATGAGTACGTGGTAATACACCAGTACAAATGTCTAATGCACGAACGGTATCAACGGTACGACCATCAATACGTGGTTCACCTGCAATGATACGGCCACGAACGATTTGGCTTTCAAGTGCGGTGAAAATATCCACGATTTTACCTTCGCTGATTTCTTCATCTTCAGCTGTGATTTGCGCAATCACATCCGCTTTAATCGCGTCGATCTGTTCGTAACGTGCTTGTTTTTCAGTAATACGGTATGCATCGCCTAAACGTGCTTCTGCAATCGCTTTTACTTTGTTGATTAAATCTGTATTTGGTTGTGGTGCAACCCAATCCCAACGAGGTTTGCCAGCTTCTTTTGCAAATTCTTTGATTGCTTCAATTACAACTTGTTGTTGTTGATGACCGAATACGACCGCAGCTAACATTTGTTCTTCAGTTAAGATATCAGCTTCAGATTCAACCATTAATACGGCTTTGTCAGTACCTGCAACCACTAAGTCTAAACGGCTTTGTTTTTGTTCAGCCATAGTTGGGTTTAATACGAATTGGTTGTCGATGAAACCAACACGTGCTGCACCGATAGGGCCATTGAAAGGCACACCAGATAAGGTTAATGCTGCAGAAGCACCAATCATTGCTACTAAGTCTGGGCTGATTTGTGGGTTTACAGAAACTACAGTTGCCACAACTTGGATTTCGTTGAAGAAACCTTCAGGGAATAATGGACGAATTGGACGGTCGATTAAACGTGCAATTAAGGTTTCGCCTTCAGATGGACGACCTTCACGTTTGAAGAAACCACCAGGGATTTTACCCGCCGCATAAGTACGTTCTTGATAGTTTACGGTTAATGGGAAGAAGTCTTGACCATCTTTCACATCTTTTTTAGCAACAACAGTCACGAATACCGTGGTATCGTCCATGCTTGCCATAACCGCTGCAGTTGCTTGACGTGCAATCGCGCCGGTTTCTAGAGTAACGGTATGTTGACCGTATTTAAATTGTTTAACAATTGGATTCACAATGTTTTCCTTTAAATTCATATTAAAAACAATGCCTTATTTTCCAGATTGCGACTAGCAAAAGAAATCTTTTGTAAAAATAACCGCACTTCGAGTGAGTAAAATTGCTTTTGATAGCCGCACGCTAATGTAGAAAATAAAGCTTAAGCATTATACAGGGGTTTTTGTGTGATTGGTAACTTTATTTCATTTAACCGACTTGTTATCATATTCTCATAGAAATACATACGTAAGGAGATACTATGATTATCAGTGCATTAAATAACCCAAATTTTAAAGTGGGGTTACCAAAAGTTATCGCAGACATTTGCGATCATCTCAATACTTTAGATCTTGAAGCATTAGAAAATGGTCGTCATGATTTAAGCGAGCAAGTCTATATGAATGTCATGGAATTTGATACGGTTGAAGCAGATAGCAAACAGGCTGAACTTCACCACAAATATCTAGATATTCAATTACTTATTCGTGGTGAAGAAAATGTTGAAGTAAGCGCGACTTATCCAAATCTTAGCTTATACGATGAATATCATGAAGCAGATGATTACCAATTAACCCCACAAATTGAAGATAAAATCACCGTGACACTTTTACCAAAAATGTTCGCCGTCTTTTTCCCTTATGAACCCCATAAACCGGGTTGCACCGTAAACGGTAAATCTACTATTGTGAAAAAACTGGTGGTGAAAGTACCGGTAGAATTGATTTAATTATTTCGATTCATTAAAGAAAAAGTGCGGTTAGAAATTTATATATTTTCTGACCACACTTTTAAATTTATCGCTCTCTTAATGCCTGTTTCATTCGCGTAATTGGTTTTATTAAATATTGAAACACTGTTTTCTCACCAGTTTTAACATCTACTGTTGCAACCATCCCAGGAATAATTGGCATTTCGTTCCCGTTTTTATCAACAAGATGGCTCCCTGACGTTTTCACTAATATGCGATAATACACGTTATTCATATTTAGCTTTAATTCACTAGCATTATGTTTTTCATCACTTAATGTATCTGGGCTGATTAACGTCACTTCGCCTTGTAAACCACCATAAATGGCATAATCATAAGCGGTGAGTTTTACAACTGCAGGCAAACCAGGGCGGATAAATGCAACATCATTCGGGCGAATATAAGCCTCAACTAGAAGATTATCTTCAATCGGTACAATTTCAAGAATATCCTGCCCAGCATTAACAACTCCACCAATCGTATTAATGCGAATATTTTTTACAATCCCTTTCATTGGTGCACGAATTTGTGAACGTTCAACGGGGTCAGCTCGCATTGCCATATTTTCCTTAGCCTGTGCGAGTTCCGATTCTGTTTTTACTAACTCATTACTTGCATCTGTTGTATAACGGTTTTGACGTTCTGTAATTTGTGCTTCTAAATCATGTGAATCACGTTGCATACGTAAAAGATCAACTTGTGACATAACGCCACGTTTTACCATTGGTTCTGCTATAGCTATTTGCTGTTCAAGCGCATCTTTACTTTGTCTTAAACCCGAAACTTGTTCTTCCATCGCTCTACGACGAGAAACGTAAGCGGCTTCTTCACGCTTTTTTAATTCATCTGAAATATGGTCAGGGAAAACAAGATTTGTGTTGTAGGCCTCTGCCTGTAAACGAGCTACCATGGCTTCTAAGTTTTCTACTTTTGCTTGGCTTTCACGTAAAATAGCAGAACTACGGGTATCATCTAATCTTAAGAGAATTTGCCCTTTTTCAACGGTATCTCCTTCCTTGACTAACATTTCTTGAATCGTTCCTGGATCGAGGCTTTGTACTATTTGCTCACGGCTACTTGGAATAATTCGTCCTTGTCCTTGGGTAACTTCTTCGAGCGGACTAAAATATGCCCAAATGATAAAAGCAATGATAAAAGACAAAAATAAACTAATTATTGAAAAATAACCCGTATGTTTTTCCGATTGTAAGGCTGCATTTAGATCGTTAATCAGCTTTAAATCGTCTTGATTGATATTTTCTCTTTGCTGATTTGACATATTACTCACCTTTTTCTTCTTTTTTCTCAGCGGCAACCTGTGCAACATTTTGAGCTTTTGCCTGTGCTGCTTGTGCTTGTCGCTCTTCATTTTCACGCAATTTTGCAATAACTGCATCTCGAGGGCCATCAATTACAACACGGCCATTATCAACAACAACGACACGATTAACCATTGGTAACACTTGTAAACGATGCGTCACCACTACAACGGTTTTATCTCTAGCCCATTGAGATAACACGCCTAGCGCTTGTTGTTCAGTTTGCTCATCTAAACCTGTTGTGGGTTCATCTAATAAAACAACACGAGGATGACGTAAAGTCAAACGTGCTAATGAAACAATTTGTTTTTGTCCACCAGAAAGCCCCAAACCATCTTCACCGAGTGGCATATCCAAACCTTTAGGATGGTTACGAACCAACTGATCTAAATGGAAATTACGCAATGCACCAAGCAATTCCTGGTCTGTTGAATAACCATCCATTCTGGCTAAATCTAAGTTCTCACGTAATGTCCCAAGGAATAAACGTGGGGATTGATTAAGTAAAGTGACTTTATCACGTAGGAAATTCGGATCAATTTGGCGAATATCTACATTATCTAACAAGATATTTCCGCCCGTTGGCTCATATAGCCCACTCGCTAATTTCAATAATGTACTTTTACCACTACCGATTCGCCCTAAAATTGCAACTTTTTCACCTGGACGAATGGTTAAATTAAGGTTTGCAATAGCAGGTTGCGAATCTTTATTATATTTAAATACGACATTGTTAAAGGTTATCTGACCTTGTACTTGATCAAGTGTTACATAAGAACGTTCTGGATCTCGTTCAATTGGTCTTTCAACAATGGAGTTTACACCTTTGAGTGCATTCTTAGCTTGTTGATATCGAATGGCTAATCCTGCAATTTTCCCAAGAGATGAAAGTGCGCGGCCAGAAAGGATTACCGAAGCAATTACCGCACCCATTGTAATACGAGCTTCAACGACATCATCGTGAATTAAATAAGTACCTAATACAACTAAACCTACGGTATTTAATTGCTGTAGCCCTACTGTAAAGTTAGAAACAAATTCATTGATCTGCTTAACTTTCATTGAACTGATAGCTGTTAAAGCATTGAGTCTATCCCAACGCTGCTGAGCCCAGTTAGTTGCATTATTAACCTTTAATGTTTCAATGCCTTCTACCGCTTCAACCGCTAGGCCCTGACGTTGGGAGCTCTCTTTCATACTTTCATTGATACGTTTTGCTAATGTTGGCTGCACTGCAAAAGAAATTAGCAATACTAAAGCGCAAGTTACTGCAGGTACAATAACCAATTTTCCACCAATAACAAACATGACAAATAAGAAAAGCAATAAGAACGGTGCATCAACTAATACCAATAAGCTAGCACTTGTCATAAATTCACGCACAGCCTCAAAATCGCGTAAATTATTCGCATAAGAGCCTGAAGAAATTGGACGTTCAATTAAACGTAATGCCATAACCCGCCTAAAAAGCGCCGAACTGACAATTAAATCTGCTTTTTTACCAGCAATATCAGTTAAATGCGAACGTATCATTTTAGCAATAAATTCAAAGGTGATAGCTAAGAATACGCCTATACTTAACACCCATAATGTTGAATATGCTTGGTTTGGAATCACTCGATCGTACACATTCATCACATAAAGTGAACTCACCAATGCCAAAATGTTGATTAAAAAAGAGGCTAAAATGACTTGGTAGTAATATTTTTTAAAGCGACCAATAACCTTCCAGAACCAGGCTTTTGGTAAATGATATTCTGGTAATTCAGAACGGTGATCCGCAGTTAATTTTGGCTTAATAAACCAGCAGAATCCCAAATATTGTGCTTCAAGATCTTTATGGCTAACCTCATGTGCTGGCGCATCACCTTGGCGAATAACATAAACACGCTCTTCGCCACGCCCTTTTACCTCACTCACAACAGCAGCTTCGTCATTATGTAAAATAATAATAACTGGCATCGCTAGTGAAGGAATCTCAACTAACTTACGGCGAGAAATATGGTTTTCAAATCCATAACTACGCAATACTTCGCTAAGTGATTGAATATTCGCATTTAAATTTCGATCCCTTGCGACATTTGCGGCTAACGCCTCTTCTGCAACAGGTTGATTGAGTAGCTTTGTTGCAATAGCTAAATGTTTAATAATTGAATTCATAAAATTTATCTACAAAATGCCTTCTACTTAGAACTGACCATTTGCATTAAAATCTGGGATTTTTGCCCATTTTGCTAAACTTGCTTTCGCCAATAAATATGCCACAGCTGCATCGCGGTAATCATTTTGTGCTTCCACATAACTTGTTTCTGTTGCGGCTAATTCTGCATAAGAATCTAATACTTCTAGCAAAGTGCGGTGAGAAATATAGAATTGTTGCTCATAGTCTTGAGCAACTTGAGATTGTGTCGAAATCAGTGATTTTACAATTTTAGCGCGCTGCTCACTTTGCTTCATATCCACTTTTGCTGTTTCTGCTCGTTCCTGGATATCACGTAATAACTCATCTGAACGCGCTTTAGCAGATCGTATTACTGCGTGGCTCTTCTCCAGTGCATAATCAGCAGATTTATTATAAAGATCCCAAGTCATCGTTACCGCAACACTTCTATCATGGCGAGTTGCACTTCCTTCTAAATTAATAGAGGGATATTTTGAAGCTTTTGCAACTTCAGCATCCGATAATGCACTACTGTATTCTGATTCTTGCGCTTTCACACTTGGATGTTCAGTGATTGGCACTTTATCGAATAGTGCAATAAGCTGTGCTGAATTCTGTTTATTAAACGGATCGACAATATCTTTTTCAGTTAAACGTTTTGAGCTATATTTGTTTAATTTACTCAAAGTAACTGATAACGTTTTCTGTAAACTTGCTTCTGTTGATTGTGCTTGTAAATAACGGGATTGTGCCTGTGTCATCTCTGAACGACGACCAGAATCATATTCACTAATTACTCGCAAATCTGCTAAGAATTTCTCATGACGTTTAATATTTTTTTTCGCAACTGCAATGGATTCTTTTGCACGAAGTGCGGTTAAATAAAGAGTGCTAATCGTGTTGGCTAATTCTTCGCGCGTTTCATAATATTTATGTTGATAATATTCCATTTTATGTTTATCACGCTCAACAGCAGCTTGAATTCCACCCCAAGCATATAAATTTAAACGCGATTTAATGCCAACATCATCACGCATTCTGGCATTATTAGAAGTATGTTGCTGGGCGACAACATTTTGTCCCGTTAACGAAAATGTTGGATAGTGCCCAGCTTTAGATGCTTCCATTTCATTATAAGCGCCTTCTGTATTAGCGCTCGCCTCAAGTAATGCAGGATCATTTCGCAAAGCATTGCGAAGAATATCAGCAAGTTCTTCTGCAAAAGCAGATGGAGATTGCAATGCACCAAGGAGTAGCAATGCAATGATTTTATGATGTACAAGTTTCATGGAAAGGCTCTCTTATAGAGTAATCAAAATAAAATTTTTTAACTGTTTAATTATAGCTCAAATAAGTTAAGAGTAATAATTAAAGATGCAAACTGCTCGTAAAATTTAACCGCTTGTAAAGGCAGTGTTCAAGATAAATATTGCATAAAGCTGCGCTAAAAACATCTCAGCTATACCTCTTTTTATTCAGCATCAAGCAGTCAAACGTTCTCGATTTTTACAAAAAACGCACCCGAAGGTGCGTTTTTCTAATACACGTTACAAATTAACTAACAGCAATATCGGAATCAATCCAGAGTTCGTTAGAACTGGTGTGGTAAACATGATAAGTATTGCCTTTATAATTAACTTGTGAGCTTGCAATTTCACTAATATCATTTAAACGCACTTTATCACCTGCATCACCATCAACAATTAATACGTTGTTGTGAGATTTACCACTGTCATCAACCGTTGGTTTAGCACTGTGGTTTCTCTCAACATCATCTTTTTGGATATTAAGTGTGTTGTTTAGCGTACCTTTAATATCAATTTTCTCAAAGTTAGAGAGCGATGTAATCGAGGTAATAATCGCTTCGCCGTCTCGATTCACAAACTCAAGTGTATCGAAATCATCACCACCATCAATAGATAGTTCTTTGTAAAAAGAGTAACGCGAAATAGAACCTGATGTTTTTATAATATCATCACCTGAGCCCATATCTATCCTAGCTTGTAAGGTTCCATAGAGGGATCCATAGGTGAACGGTAAATCTGTAGAACGCGCTTCAAGAATATCATTACCCGCGCCCATATTAATAGTGCCCGCAATTCGCTCAAAGCTTGCATAGTCATTAGCGCTACTGCCCATACCGTTACTATCTATAGTATTAGATGATCCACCTGTCTCATCAGGATCTTTAGCATTTTCACCCGCTTGGGCTGTTACCAGTTCGCTATAGTTGTACGCAGAATTCCTCGCTTGAGCTGTCACATAAGAGCCATCTTTTATGTGGTATTGCGGAATGGTTGTGCTGTTTTGACCTGCTTCAATGTTTGGGAACGTCGTAAGATCGCTTGAAGTCCAGCTACCATCTGCATTTTTGGTTAAAGTTAGGTTGAAAGGCATAGCCGCATCCTTTGGGTTCAAAAATATGTCAGAATATTCAAAGACTACTCTTATTTCAACAGCATCGCCCACTTTTGCATCATCTGGTACTTTCACGGTGACTGAACCATCCGTAGTTGATGGAATAAGTTCTGGTGCGCTTGGTGCAGGAGTAGGAGTATCAGGTTTTTTACCGACTACATGGCCAACCTCATCACTAAATATACCTGAATTAGTAAACACTTTCGCCCATACTAGTGAGCCAGGTTGTATTTTATCCGCTGAAATTATTGCTTTACCCGTAGCAGGATCTACCGTCACATCCGGATTGTCCGAAGTCCAATTACCGTCCTCACCTTTTGTTAAGATTGTGATTTTTTGTGTCCCAGCTTTATCGGTATATCTTACTTTCATAGACTTAAGATCTTGAGCTGTAGGATAGGTAATTTCCACAAAACCATCTGTTTTTACGGTTACGTTTGGCGAAGCTATTTCGCTATGAAGACCAATTCCCGACGATGGGCCTTGATTACCAGCAGGATCTATCCCATAAGCATATACCTCCTCGAATCCTTTAAGTGTATTAGCTGGAATAACAGTATTAGTGTCGCCAGCATTAACATTCGGCACGTTCTCTGGTTTATCTGAAATCCAACTACCATCCTGTTGTTTAGTCAAGGTAGCTAAAGTTTTACTAGTATCAATCTCATCCTGCCCCAAATCCAGATTATCGTCATCTTTATAAATATCTCCTTTAATTACAACAGAATCACCAACTTCGGCCTCTTTTGGCATTGTTACTCCTATAGAACGATTTTCTAAAGAAAACAGTTCCGGCCGGCTTGGTGCATAAGTATCCGGAATGCTAACCGCATTTTCCGTTGCTGCTTCACCTGTGTTACCTTGATTATCTGTTGCCGAGGCTTTCACTAGAGATCCATCTTTCACTTTATGTGCTAGAAGAGTTATTTTGCCAGTTTCTGAATTGAGCCAGATATCATTATCTGGATTAGATGATACCCAACCTTTATCAGCATCTTTAGTAATCGTGACTGTTTGTGGATTTCCCTCTTCATCAATGTAGTGCACTTCAACTGATTTAGTATCTTCATCTGCTGGAGGAGTAATATAAACAAAACCATTCATTTTCGCTTCAATAGTTGGTTTAGCTGGTGCCGTTTTATCTACATTTTCACCCGCTTGAGCCGTTACTAGTGCACTATTATTGCCCGCTGGGTCTTTCGCTACTGCCGTTACATCAGAAGCATCTTTCACTTTATCTTGTGGAATAGTGGAGCTGTCTTTACCCGCATCAACATTCGGTAAGATTTCTGGTTTATCAGAAGTCCAGCTGCTGTCTGCATTCTTAGTTAAGGTGACTTTTTCGGGGGTATCAGAGGTTTCGCTAATTACGGTTACTTCTACAGTATCACCTACTTGCGCATCGTCAGGCACTTTCACGGTTACTGAGCCATCAGAGGTTGATGGCGTTACTTGTGGTGCACTTGGTGCCGTGGTGTCAGGATTATTACCCGCATTTGCTGAACCTTCTTCAACAGTTGGTTTAGCTGGTGCAGTGGTGTCTTTAGCGGTATTGTTATTAGCGTTATTATTTTTATCACTATTATCAGATGGTTTGTCAGCAGTGTTATTTGATGAGCCGCCACCATGACTGCCACTTGCTGCTGCGATAATACCACCTACAGCAGCCACACCCGCGGCTACCCATAACCAGCTTGGATTAAATGCCCAGAATGGTGCAGTTACGCTGTTCCCGCCCAATGCTTGTGGTGCAAAAACTTGATCAGCAAGCAAAGTCACCGCATCGCTTTCTACACCACTTTGTGGAACATAAGCATAGTATTGACCATCTTCAGCCATACCTAATACTAATTCAGTATTATCATGTTCATAATAGCCTTCTAAGACTAAATCGCTTTCTTTATTGATATCGGTGCCTTCAAAGGCAATATAAAGATCGTTGCCAACACGTTTGGTGTCGATCATTTCAGGGGCATATTGTGTTGTTTCGTCAACCAATTCATAGTTCACATTAGGCTGTGCTTTGATAATAACTTTTTTGGCTGAAGTGTTTAATTTGACGGTTTCAATAGTTGTATTGCCATTATTAATCTTTACGCTAATATTTTTTGACATAAATAATCTCCCTTAATTGATTAATGAGTTGCACAAGCGGTGTTGTTTACACGAGAAATAGTATTAGCTTGATGCTTAAGCATTTTTAAAGCTTCTTGTGCTGTTGCTGCGTCTACCTCTTTTAATTGTGGTTTTGATGCATTAGAGGTATCGACGTAGAAATAATGAACAGATTGCTTCGCGAGATTGACAGTTAAGTTTGTTGCAGGCTTCATTGCAACATAGTGCGCTTCAAGTGCGGTCGGTTTTGCACAAATTTCAGTTTTAGTGAATCCCCCGACTTGAAGAGAAGACAGGTATTCGCCATTTACTTTGATATTGACTGCGATTGGGTTTGCTCCAGCATCAGTGCGATAGAAAACTAAGCCAGCATGATTTTCTTGTGGTGCCACACTCGTTGATTGATTATCAAAATTTGACCATTTTTCGTTGTTTAATGAGCAAGCAGATAGCATGAAAGCGGCAATCGCTGCAGTAAAAAGTTTGGAAAGTCTCATAATAAAGTCCTTTAAAATATACCTATAGGTTCTAAGCAAACGCGATGTTGTTGTTTGAAAATTGTACGCACAGGGCGATAAGGTGGCGCATTTTAACTCAAATTTTAAATAAAGGAAGGGAAAGTTAAAAAAATTTACACTTTATTTACAATGTAATTTTAACTTATTGATTTTATTATTTTGCTTGCTTGCTTGCTTGCTTGCTTTAACTCATTGATTTTATTGTTATTTAATCACTGTAATTGACCATTTGGCATTGTCAATTTGCTCGAAGTTTGTGACTTCATAGCCTTCTTTTCTCTCTTTTTACAAAAAACGCACCTGAAGGTGCGTTTTTCTAATAGACGTGACAAATTAAGCAACGGCAATATCGGAATTAATCCAGAGTTCGTTAGAATCGGTGTGGTAAACATGATAAGTCTTGCCTTTATAATTAACTTGTGAGCTTGCCACTTCACTAATATCATTTAAATTCACTTTATCACCTTCATCACCATCAACAATTAACACGTTGTTGTGAGATTGACCACTGTCATCAACCGTTGGTTTATCGTTGTGGTTTCTCTCAACATCATATTTTTGGATATTAATTGTATTGTTTAATGTACCTTTAATATCAATTTTCTCAAAGTTAGAGATCAGTGAGATCGTAGTTATAATCTCTTTGCCGTCTCGATTCACAAACTCAAGTGTATCGAAATCATCGCCACCATCAATAAAAATGTCTTTGTAAAAAGGGTTATCATCCTGAATAGGACCAGATGTTCTTACGATATCATCGCCTGAGCCCATATCTACGATTGCTTCGAAGATTTGAAAGAAGAACGGCATCTCTGTAGAGCGCGCCTCAAGAATATCATTACCCGCGCCCATATTAATGAAGCCCCCAATTTGCTTAAAGCTTGCATAGTCATCACCACTACTGCCCATACCATTACTATCTATAGTATTAGATGATACCCCAGCTTCATCAGGAACTTTAGTATCTTCACCCGCTTGGGCCATTACATCTGCGCTCCTGTTACCAGCAAGATCTATCGCCATAGCAGTCACTTTAGAACCATCCTTCACTTCTTCTTGTGGAATGGTTGTGCTGTTTTGACCTGCTGCAATGTTTGGTAACATTGTAGGATTGTTGGAAGTCCAACTACCATCTGCATTTTTGGTTAAAGTCAGGTAGGAAGATATAGCAGAATCCTCTGGGTTCAAAAATACACTAGAAGTTTCAGGGACTACGCCTAATATAACAGTATCACCCACTTCTGCATCATCTGGTACTTTCACGGTGACTGAACCATCCGTAGTCGATGGAATGATTTCCGGTGCGCTTGGTGCAGTAGTATCAGGGGTTTTATTGACAGTCTGGTGTGAATAAGTATTCATACCCGAATTATCAAACAAATTCACATATACTTTCGAACCATCTTGTATTTTATCCGCTGAAATCATCGCTTTACCCGACGCGGGCTCTACCATCATATCTGGGTTGTCCGAAGTCCAATTACCGTCCTCACCTTTCGTTAAGCTTGTAATTTTTCGTGTACCAGCTTTATCGGTATAGCTTACTTTCATCAACTTAAGGTCTTGAGTTGCAGGAGGGGAAATCTCCACGAAACCATCTGTTTTGACGGTTATTGTTGCATAACCTATTTTGTCATAAAGATTGTTATTAATATAAGTCAACTCTACTCGGCTTTGATTACCTGCAGGATCTACCGCATAAATATGTAAAATCTGGAATCCTTTAAGTTTATTAGCTGGAATAATAGTATTAGTATTGCCTGCATCAACATTCGGCACATTCTCTGGTTTATCTGAAATCCAACTACCATCCTGTTGTTTAGTCAGGGTAGCTAAAGTTTCAGCAGAATCAATATCGCCCTTATGCGGATCCCAATCCCAAGCATTGCGGTCTTTATAAATACCTAGTTTAATTACAACAGAATCACCAACGTCGGCCTCTATTGGCATTGTTGCTAATAGAGAACCATCTTCTAAATGAAATAGGTCTGGTTCTGTTGGACCATAAGTATCTATAATGTTAACCGCATTTTCCGTTGATGCTTCACCTGTGTTACCTTGATTATCCGTTGCAGAGGCTTTCACTAGAGAGCCACCTTTCACTTTATGTGCCAGAAGTGTTATTTTGCCAGTTTCTGAATTAAGCCAAATGTTTTCTGGATTAGATGATACCCAACCTTTATCAGCATCTTTAGTAATCGTGACTGTTTGCGGATTTCCCTTTTCATCAATGTAGTGCACTTCAACCAATTTAGCATCTGCAGGTGGAGTAATATAAACAAAACCATTCATTTTCGCTTCAACTGTCGGTTTGGCTGGTGCAGTGGTGTCTTTAGCGTTATTATCAGAAGGTTTATCAGTAGTGTTATTTGACGAGCCGCCACCATGACTGCCACTTGCTGCCGCGATAATACCACCTACAGCAGCCACACCTGCCGCTACCCATAACCAGCTTGGATTAAATGCCCAGAATGGCGCAGTGACGCTGTTTCCGCCTAATGCTTGTGGTGCAAAAACTTGATCTGCAAGTAATGTCACCGCATCGCTTTTCACCCCACTTTGTGGAACGTAAGCATAGTATTGACCATCTTCAGCCATACCTAATAGTAATTCAGTATTATCATGTTCATAATAGCCTTCTAAGACTAAATCACTTTCTTTATTGATATCGGTGCCTTCAAACGCAATATAAAGATCGTTGCCAACACGTTTAGTGTCGATCATTTCAGGGGCATATTGTGTTGCTTCATCAACCAATTCATAGTTCACATGAGGTTGTGCTTTGATGATAACTTTTTGATTTGCTGAATTTAATTTGACGCTTTCAAGAGTTTTATTACCGTTATTAATCTTTACGCTAATATTTTTTGACATAAATAATCTCCCTTAATTGATTAATGAGTTGCACAAGCGGTGTTGTTTACACGAGAAATAGTATTAGCTTGATGCTTAAGCATTTTTAAAGCTTCTTGTGCTGTTGCTGCGTCTACCTCTTTTAATTGTGGTTTTGATGCATTAGAGGTATCGACGTAGAAATAATGAACAGATTGCTTCGCGAGATTGACAGTTAAGTTTGTTGCAGGCTTCATTGCAACATAGTGCGCTTCAAGTGCGGTCGGTTTTGCACAAATTTCAGTTTTAGTGAATCCCCCGACTTGAAGAGAAGACAGGTATTCGCCATTTACTTTGATATTGACTGCGATTGGGTTTGCTCCAGCATCAGTGCGATAGAAAACTAAGCCAGCATGATTTTCTTGTGGTGTCACACTCGTTGATTGATTATCAAAGTTTGACCATTTTTCGTTGTTTAATGAGCAAGCAGATAGCATGAAAGCTGCCATCGCTGCAGTAAAAAGTTTGGAAAGTCTCATAATAAAGTCCTTTAAAATATACTTATAGGTTCTAATCAAACGCGATTTTGCTGTTTGAAAATTGTACGCACAGGGCGATGAGGTGGCGAATTTTAACTCATTGATTGTATTATTTTGCTTGCTTGCTTGCTTGCTTGCTTGCTTGCTTGCTTGCTTTAACTCATTGATTTGATTGTTATTTAATAACTGTAATTGACTATTTGGCATTATCAATTTGCTCGAAGTTTGTGACTTCATAACCTGCTTTTCTCGATTTTTATAAAAAACGCACCCGAAGGTGCGTTTTTCTAATAGACGTTACAAATTAACCAACAGCAACATCTGAATCAACCCAGAGTTCGTTAGAACCAGAGTGGTAAACATGATAAGTCTTGCCTTCATAATTAACTTGTGAGCTTGCAACTTTGCTAATCTCACTTAAATTCACTTTATCACCTTCATCACCATCAATAATTAACACATTGTTGTGAGATTTACCACTATCATCAACCATTGGTTTAGCACTGTGGTTTCTCTCAACATCACTTTTGTGGATAAAAACTGAGTTGTTTAACGTACCTTTAATATCAATTTTCTCAAAGTTAGAGAGCTCTGAAATAGAGGTTATAATATCTTTGCCGTCTCGATTCACAAACTCAAGTGTATCGAAATCATCACCACCATTAATAGATCCTTTTGTTCCTACACCACCAGATGTTCTTACGATATCATTGCCAGAGCCCATATCTATGTTTGTGGTAGAGAATAAATAGAAGAACGGAGAGTCTGCAGAACGCGCTTCAAGAATATCATTACCCGCTCCCATATTAATGGTGCCCGCAATAGTCTCAAAGCTTGCATAGTCATCACCACTACTGCCCATACCGTTACTATCTATAGTATTAGATGATAACCCACCCTCATCAGGATCTTTAGCATCTCCAGTATCTTCACCCGCTTGAGCCGTTACCCGTTCGCTAAAGTTGTAATCAGGATTTCTCGCCTGAGCGCTCACATTCGAACCATCTTTTACTTGGTCTTGTGGAATGGTTGTGCTGTTTTGGCCCGCTGCAATGTTTGGTAACATTGTAGGATTGTTTGAAGTCCAGCTACCATCTGCATTTTTGGTTAAAGTCACTCCGATACCTATATTAGAATCCTCTGGGTTTAAAAATATGTCAGACTTTTCAGGAACTATGCTTACGTCAACCATATCGCCTACTTTTGCATCATCTGGTACTTTCACGGTGACTGAACCATCTGTAGTCGATGGAATGATTTCCGGTGCGCTTGGTGCAGGAGTCTTAGGGGCTTTACCTACTGTCTGGCCACCCGAATTACTAATTATACCCGAATTAGCAAACGCTGTCGCACTTAATGTCGAACCAGCTTGTATTTTATCCGCTGAAATCATCGCTTTACCCGTCGTGGGTTCTACCGTCACATCTGGGTTGTCCGAAGTCCAATTATCGTTCTCACCTTTCGTTAAGATTGTGATTTTTTTTGTCCCTGCTTTATCGGTATATCTTACCTTCATAGACTTAAGGTCTTGAGCTGCAGGAGGGGTGATTTCCACAAAGCCATCTGTTTTTACGGTTACCTTGGGAGAATCTATTTCGTTATTCAACCCATAAGTTAAATTTACTGGGCTTGAATTACCTGCAGGATCCTCTGCATAAGCATCTACACTTTGGAATCCTTTAAGTTTATTCGCTGGAATAATCGTATTATCCTTGCCAGCATCAACATTCGGCACGTTCTCTGGTTTATCTGAAATCCAACTACCATCCTGTTGTTTAGTCAAGGTGGCTAAAGTTTCACCAGCATGAATCTCATCTTGTTCTCCATCTGAATCATCGTAATCTCTATAAGCCTTTCGTTTAATTACAACAAAATCACCAACCTCGGCCTCTTTTGGCATTGTTACTCTTGCAGAACGATCTTGTAAATAAGTTATTTTTGGATCGCTTGGCGCATAAGTATCCGGAATGTCAACCGCATTTGCCGTTGCTTCTTCACCTGTATTCGTTGCTTCTTCACCGGTGTTACCTTTATTATCCGTTGCCCAGGCTTTCACTAGAGAGCCACCTTTCACTTTATGTGCTAGAAGAGTTATTTCGCCAGTTTTTGAATTAAGCCAGATATTCTCTGGATTAGATGATACCCAACCTTTATCAGCATCTTTAGTAATCGTGACTGTTTGCGGATTTCCCTTTTCATCAATGTAGTGCACTTCAACCGATTTAGCATCTGCAGGTGGAGTAATATAAACAAAACCATTCTTTTTCGCTTCAATAGTTGGTTTAGCCGGTGCCGTGGTGTCAGGATTATTCCCCGCATTCGCTGTACCTTCTTCACCAGTGTTACCTGCGTTGTCAGTTGCTTTCGCTGTCACTGGAGAGCCATCTTTCACTTTATCTGCTGGAATGGTTGCCTTACCGCTAACAGGATCTACTGCAACATCTGGGTTATTTGAAGTCCAGTTGCCATCGTTACCTTTAGTCAAGGTTGCAGTTTTCGGTGTGCCAGCTTCGTCAGTGTAGTTCACTTCTACAGATTGGGTATCTGCATCTGTAGGAGGCGTTACGTCCACTGAGCCATTGTCTTTCGCTTCAACAGTCGGTTGAGCTGGTGCAGTGGTGTCAGGATTATTACCCGCATTCGCTGTACCTTCTTCACCGGTGTTACCTGAAGTATCAGTCGCTTTCGCAGTCACTTGAGAGCCATCTTTCACTTTATCTGCTGGGATGGTTGCTTTGCCAGTTACTGGGTCTACTGCAACATCCGGGTTGTTTGAAGTCCAGTTGCCATCTTCACCTTTAGTCAAGGTTGCAGTTTTTGGTATACCCGCTTCATCTGTGTAGCTCACTTCTACAGACTTGGTATCCGCATCTGCTGGAGGTGTTACTTCCACAGATCCATTGTCTTTCGCTTCAACTGTTGGTTTAGCTGGTGCTGTTGTGTCTTTGGCAGTATTGCTATTGTTATTAGCGTTATTTGACGAGCCGCCACCATGACTGCCACTTGCTGCCGCAATAATACCACCTACAGCAGCTACACCAGCCGCTACCCATAACCAGCTTGGATTAAATGCCCAGAATGGTGCAGTGACGCTGTTTCCGCCTAATGCTTGTGGTGCAAAAACTTGATCTGCAAGTAATGTCACTGCATCGCTTTCTACACCACTTTGTGGAACGTAAGCATAGTATTGCCCATCTTCGGCCATACCTAATACTAATTCAGTATTATCATGTTCATAATAGCCTTCTAAGACTAAATCGCTTTCTTTATTGATATCGGTGCCTTCAAACGCAATATGAAGATCGTTGCCAACACGTTTGGTGTCGATCATTTCAGGGGCATATTGCGTTGCTTCATCAACCAATTCATAGTTCACATGAGGTTGTGCTTTGATGATAACTTTTTGATTTGCTGAATTTAATTTGACGGTTTCAAGAGTTTTATTACCGTTATTAATCTTTACGCTAATATTTTTTGACATAAATAATCTCCCTTAATTGATTAATGAGTTGCACAAGCGGTGTTGTTTACACGAGAAATAGTATTAGCTTGATGCTTAAGCATTTTTAAAGCTTCTTGTGCTGTTGCTGCGTCTACCTCTTTTAATTGTGGTTTTGATGCATTAGAGGTATCGACGTAGAAATAATGAACAGATTGCTTCGCGAGATTGACAGTTAAGTTTGTTGCAGGCTTCATTGCAACATAGTGCGCTTCAAGTGCGGTCGGTTTTGCACAAATTTCAGTTTTAGTGAATCCCCCGACTTGAAGAGAAGACAGGTATTCGCCATTTACTTTGATATTGACTGCGATTGGGTTTGCTCCAGCATCAGTGCGATAGAAAACTAAGCCAGCATGATTTTCTTGTGGTGTCACACTCGTTGATTGATTATCAAAGTTTGACCAATGTTCATTGCTTAGTGTACAAGCTGTTAGTACAAAAACAGCAAATGCTGTTACTAATAATTTATGAAGTTTCATATTTAGTGTCCTTTTATAATTGTAAAATAGTTTAGAAAAAACACGAGTGATTAAAAACTGAACGCTCGTAGACTTTTAAGCGGGGCATTCTAGCTGAAATTTAAAAAAAAGGAAGGAAAAATTAAGAAATTTACACTTTATTTACAATGTAATTTTAACTTATTGATTTTATTATTTTGCTTGCTTGCTTGCTTGCTTGCTTGCTTGCTTGCTTGCTTGCTTGCTTGCTTGCTTTAACTCATTGATTTGATTGTTATTTAATAACTGTAATTGACTATTTGGCATTATCAATTTGCTCGAAGTTTGTGACTTCATAGCCTTCTTTTCTCTATTTTTACAAAAAACGCACCCGAAGGTGCGTTTTTCTAATAGACGTTACAAATTAACCAACAGCAACATCTGAATCAACCCAGAGTTCGTTAGAACCAGAGTGGTAAACATGATAAGTCTTGCCTTCATAATTAACTTGTGAGCTTGCAACTTTACTAATCTCACTTAAATTCACTTTATCACCTTCATCGCCATCAACAATTAACACGTTGTTGTGAGATTTACCACTGTCATCAACCGTTGCTTTAGCGTTGTGGTTTCTCTCAACATCATCTTTTTGGATATTAACTGTGTTGTTTAACGTACCTTTAATATCAATTTTCTCAAAGTTAGAGATCGCTGAAAGCGAGGTTGCAATCGCTTTGCCGTCTCGATTCACAAACTCAAGTGTATCGAAATCATCACCACCATTAATAGATGCTCGTGAGTCTATATCACCAGATGTTCTTACGATATCATCGCCTGAGCCCATATCTACCTTTGCGGTGGAGAATATATGGGAGAACGGAAAGTGTATAGAACGCGCTTCAAGAGTATCATTACCTGCGCCCATATTAATGGTGCCCGCAATTTGCTCAAAGCTTGCATAGTCATTACCACTACTGCCCATACCGTTACTATCTATAGTATTAGATGATACCCCAGTCTCATCAGGGACTTTAGAATCTTCACCCGCTTGAGCCGTTACCTGTGCGCTATAGTTATCCGCAGTATCGTTCGCCTGAGCTGTCACATTCGAACCATCTTTTACTTGGTCTTGTGGAATGGTTGTGCTGTTTTGACCTGCTTCAATGTTTGGTAACCTTGTAGGATCGCTTGAAGTCCAGCTACCATCTGCATTTTTGGTTAAAGTCAGGTAGAAAGGCATAGCCGAATCCTCTGGGTTTAAAAACACACTAGAAGTTTCAGGGACTACTCTTACTTCAACCGTATCGCCCACTTTTGCATCATCTGGTACTTTCACAATGACTGATCCATCCGTAGTCGATGGAATGATTTCTGGTGCGCTTGGTGCAGTAGTATCAGGGTTTTTACCGACTGTCTGGTAAGCCTCATGACTAATTATACCCGAATTATCAAATGCTTTCGCAGTTACTTGCGAACCAGCTTGTATTTTATCCACTGAAATCATCGCTTTTCCCGTCGCGGGTTCTACCGTCACATCCGGGTTGTCTGAAGTCCAATTACCGTCCTCACCTTTTGTTAAGATTGTGATTTTTTGTGTCCCTGCTTTATCGGTATATCTTACTTTCATCGACTTAAGGTCTTGAGCTGCAGGAGGGGTAATTTCCACAAAACCATCTGTTTTTACGGTTACGTTTGGAGAAGCTATTTCGCTACCAAAATAAGTTAGCGCTAGTGCGCTTTTATTACCTGCAGGATCCTCTGCATAAATATATATATCCCCGAATCCTTTAAGTTTATTCGCTGGAACAATTGTATTATCCTTGCCTGCTTCAACATTCGGCACATTCTCTGGATTATCTGAAATCCAACTACCATCCTGTTGTTTAGTCAAGGTAGCTAAAGTTTCAGCAGCATTAATTTTATACTCTAGCAAATCCCCATCAAAATCAAAATCATCGTAATCTTTATAAATAGCTCGTTTAATTACAACAAAATCACCAACTTCGGCCTCTTTTGGCATTGTTACTTTTACAGAACGATCTTGTAAACTATCTGCTCCCGGCATGCTTGGCGCATAAGTATCCGGAATGTCAACCGCATTTGCCGTTGCTTCTTCACCTGTATTCGTTGCTTCTTCACCTATGTTACCTTTATTATCCGTTGCAGAGGCTTTCACTAGAGAGCCACCTTTCACTTTATGTGCTAGAAGTGTTATTTTGCCAGTTTCTGAATTAAGCCAGATATTCTCTGGATTAGATGATACCCAACCTTTATCAGCATCTTTAGTAATCGTGACTGTTTGGGGATTTCCCTTTTCATCAATGTAGTGCACTTCAACCGATTTAGCATCTGTAGGAGGAGTAATATAAACAAAACCATTCTTTTTCGCTTCAATAGTTGGTTTAGCTGGTGCAGTCGTGTCAAGATTATTCCCCGCATTCGCTGTACCTTCTTCACCGGTGTTACCTGAAGTATCAGTTGCTTTTGCTGTCACTGGGGAGCCATCTTGCACTTTATCTGCTGGAATCTTCGCTTTGCCTGTCGCGGGATCTACTGCAACATCTGGATTGTTTGAAGTCCAGTTGCCATCGTTACCTTTAGTCAAGGTTGCAGTTTTCGGTGTGCCTGCTTCGTCAGTGTAGTTCACTTCTACAGATTGGGTATCTGCATCTGTAGGAGGCGTGACGTCCACTGAGCCATTGTCTTTCGCTTCAACACTTGGTTTAGCAGGTGCAGTGGTGTCTTTAGCGGTATTGTTATTAGCGTTATTATTTTTATCACTATTATCAGATGGTTTGTCAGCAGCGTTATTTGATGAGCCGCCACCATGACTGCCACTTGCTGCCGCGATAATACCACCTACAGCAGCCACACCCGCGGCCATCCATAACCAGTTTGGATTAAATGCCCAGAATGGCGCAGTTACACTGTTTCCGCCTAATGCTTGTGGTGCAAAAACTTGATCTGCAAGCAATGTCACTGCATCGCTTTCTACACCACTTTGTGGAACGTAAGCATAGTATTGCCCATCTTCAGCCATACCTAATACTAATTCAGTATTATCATGTTCATAATAGCCTTCTAAGACTAAATCGCTTTCTTTATTGATATCGGTGCCTTCAAACGCAATATAAAGATCGTTGCCAACACGTTTGGTGTCGATCATTTCAGGGGCATATTGTGTTGTTTCGTCAACCAATTCATAGTTCACATTAGGCTGTGCTTTGATAATAACTTTTTTGGCTGAAGTGTTTAATTTGACGGTTTCAATAGTTGTATTGCCGTTATTAATCTTTACGCTAATATTTTTTGACATAAATAATCTCCCTTAATTGATTAATGAGTTGCACAAGCGGTGTTGTTTACACGAGAAATAGTATTAGCTTGATGCTTAAGCATTTTTAAAGCTTCTTGTGCTGTTGCTGCGTCTACCTCTTTTAATTGTGGTTTTGATGCATTAGAGGTATCGACGTAGAAATAATGAACAGATTGCTTCGCGAGATTGACAGTTAAGTTTGTTGCAGGCTTCATTGCAACATAGTGCGCTTCAAGTGCGGTCGGTTTTGCACAAATTTCAGTTTTAGTGAATCCCCCGACTTGAAGAGAAGACAGGTATTCGCCATTTACTTTGATATTGACTGCGATTGGGTTTGCTCCAGCATCAGTGCGATAGAAAACTAAGCCAGCATGATTTTCTTGTGGTGTCACACTCGTTGATTGATTATCAAAGTTTGACCATTTTTCGTTGTTTAATGAGCAAGCAGATAGCATGAAAGCTGCCATCGCTGCAGTAAAAAGTTTGGAAAGTCTCATAATAAAGTCCTTTAAAATATACTTATAGGTTCTAATCAAACGCGATTTTGCTGTTTGAAAATTGTACGCACAGGGCGATGAGGTGGCGAATTTTAACTCATTGATTGTATTATTTTGCTTGCTTGCTTGCTTGCTTGCTTGCTTGCTTGCTTGCTTTTTTAGTGCTTGGCCAGCTATTCTGACCAAGCTAATAGAAAAGATATTTAGGATTTGATTTGTGTGTTATTTAACCACTGTAATTGACCATTTGGCATCATCAATTTGCTCGAAGTTTGTGACTTCATAGCCTTCTTCAGCCGCCCAAGCGGGAATAGCTTCGGTGGCTTGTGTGCAGTCAAATTCAATTTCTAGGCCATCTCCTTTATTTAACTTAGTCATAGCTTCTTTGGCTTCAATGAGAGGAAAGGGACAAACTAGGCCGAGTGTTGGTAATTTAACGATCATATAAACTCCTTATGATGTTTTTGTTAATTTTAAACGTTGTGGACGGATAATGGTGAAGTAGGCGGCTACCCAGGTGCCGAGAATCATCAATGGCAATGAGACCCAACCTTGCCAAGAGAAAAAGGCAGTTTCGACTAAACCGTTACCGATGGAGCAACCACCTGCAAGGGTTGCCCCAATACCCATGAGAATACCGCCGAGTCCGCTGCGTAGAATCGTGGTGGCATCTGGTACGCGGACACGAAATTCATTGCTCGCTTTCGCACCGATGAATGACCCAATAAAAATCCCTAAAACTAAGAATACGCCCCAGTTAATAAATTTACCGTCGCCAGTAACGAGGAATTGCATGATATTAGCGGATGGACCAGTGATCCCAAGTCCAAACTCACGACCTGTAGCGACACTGAGTGGCCAAGCTGCAAGAGCAATTAATCCGATTAGCACTGCTGAGAAAAATGGGTGCCAGCGTTTTTCAAATAATAAGTGAGAAAGCCCCGTTTTCTTCGGTTTTAATGCTGCGACTTTTACGCTTGTTTTGCTGAGATGTTTGTATACATAGAAAGCCGTCACTAAAGTTAATAATGCGACTAACCACCAAGGTGATATACCGAATGTATCGTAAATGTTGCGTTGTTCAATATTGATGCTGCGTAAGGTTTTATTGAGTTCGCCTAATGGGCCAGTACGCATGATGGCACTTAATAACATATAAGTGAATAACGCGGCCCAGCTGCCGACTAAGCCTTCCGCAGCACGGTACCATGTACCTGTTGCACAACCGCCAGCAAGAACAATGCCGATACCAAACACAAAGGCACCGATAATCACCGCTAAAAAGGCAAAATTTTCAGCCGGATCGACATTTAATACACCGATTTCTTTTAAGAGAAAGAAACCGATGGATTGCACGGTAATCGCCAATAGAAGGGCTACAAACATTTTGTTATTTTTGGTGACATACATATCGCGAAATGCGCCAGTAATACAAAAGCGCCCACGCTGCATCACAAATCCGAGTAAAATTCCGCAAAGTAATCCGGTTAAAAGCATAAATATTCCTTCTATTTTAGAACTAAGTAGATCGGTATTTTCTAAAAAAATAAGAAGGTAGCGCCAATAACTTTTAGCTAGAAAATATATTTTTTTGATATAAAAAAGTGCGGTTATAAATTTATACTTTTTTACCACACTGCTTTAGCAACGTAATAATAATTAACCCCACTCAAAAAAGTGGGGTTAGTTGTTTTATGTACGCCAGAAATTTGGTTTATGCAGGAACGCGTTCTGCTACGAGCATTTGTAGTTTTCGTAAAATAACATTTAATACTACGCCATAGGCTGGGACGAACAAGATAATTCCTATAAATAATTTAAATAGATAATCTACAAAACCGAGTTGTGCCCAGTGTTCAGCCATGAATGGATCTGCACTTTGGTAGAAGGCGACACTGAAGAAAACAAACGTATCCGCCATTGAGCCAAATGTCATTGAGCTAGTTGGCGCTACCCACCATGTTTTTAACTGGCGTAAGCGGTTAAATACGATCACATCAAGTAATTGTCCTACCACGTAAGCGGCAAAGCTCGCAATAGCAATACGGAATACAAACAGATCAAAATGCGTTAATGATTCGAAACCTTGGAATTTGCTTTCAGAGAATAAAACAGATATGACGTAACTTACAATCAGTGCAGGAAACATCACCACGAAGATAATTTTTCTCGCATCTTCAGCACCAAAAATACGCACAGTCAAATCAGTAGCCAAAAAGATAAATGGGAATGTGAGCGTTCCCCAAGTGCTGTGGAAAGAAAAATCATTTGCTGCACCAAGTGCGGTTAATTTTAGCGTGATCTCAAAAGGGATTTGTACAAAGTAATTGCTCGCTGCAATGATGAATATGTGGAAAAAGCTGAGCCAGATGATTGCACGACGTTTTTGTTGATCATTAAAGATCGGAGAGTTTAATTTCATGTTGTACCTTTTTAGTTTAAATAAATCGGGGTTAGGGAACCCGAGGTTGAATATAGGGGGCTAGATAATACGCATATTTCAAATAATTGCAAGATTCGATGTCATTTGAGTTGTATTTTATGAAAATTGACGAACGATTTTACAATCTTTATTCTATTTGCGTTTTTCATCAAATTTGAAAGGAGATAAAATGGAATTGCATGATATTCGCGATGAATATACTAAACGAGTGCTTTCACAACATGATTGCCATGAAAATCCAATCTCGCAATTTGAACAGTGGCAGAAAGAGGCTATTCATGCTCAAGTTAATGAGCCAACAGCAATGAATATTGCGACTGTTGATGAACAAGGTCGCCCAAATAGCCGAATGGTTTTGCTAAAAGAAGTCAATGAGCAAGGTTTTGTCTTTTTTACCAATTATCTTAGCCGAAAAGGCAGCTGTATTGAACGCAATCCTTATGTCGCGCTGACTTTCTTTTGGCCAGAATTGGAGCGCCAAGTGCGAATTGAAGGTAAGACGGTGAAAATCCCAGCGGAACAATCCGATAAATATTTTGCTACCCGACCTTACACCAGTCGTATAGGGGCTTGGGCAAGTGAGCAAAGTGCGGTGATTTCTAATTATAAATCTTTGTTAGCAAAAGCCACATTAGTTGCCGCTAAACATCCGTTAAATGTGCCTCGACCAGATTATTGGGGTGGCTATTTAGTCGTGCCAGAAACCGTGGAGTTTTGGCAAGGGCGACCAAGCCGTTTACATGATCGCATTCGTTATCGTAAAGAAAGCGATAATTGGATTAGAGAAAGACTTTCTCCTTAATAAATTGAGCATAAAAATAACCGCACTTTAGTTATATTCCAAAAGTGCGGTTAATTTTTTACAAATTTTCGTGCTATCGTTGTTTATTAATGCGTGCTAGTACTTGTCGTTGTACGGTTTGCACGTTTACGATCGTTTTCCGTTAAGAGTTTTTTACGGATACGGATCGATTCTGGTGTCACTTCCACTAATTCGTCATCATCGATAAACTCGATGGCTTGCTCAAGGGAGAATTTCACTGGTGTAGTTAATACGATGGCATCATCTTTACCTGATGCACGCATATTGGTGAGTTTTTTACCTTGTAAACAGTTTACGGTTAAGTCATTTGTACGGCTGTGAATACCGATGATTTGGCCTTCGTAAACTTCTACGTTGGCTTCGATCATTAATTTACCACGCTCTTGTAAACCGAATAGCGCATAAGCTAATGCTTTACCTGTCGCGTTAGAAATTAACACACCGTTTTTACGTTGACCGATTTCACCTGGTTTGATGTCATCGTAGTGATCGAAACTAGAGTAAAGTAAACCGGTACCTGACGTCATGGTCATGAATTCACCACGGAAACCGATCAAGCCACGGCTTGGGATGATGTATTCTAAACGTACACGACCTTTGCCATCTGGCATCATGTCACGAACTTCACCTTTACGGATACCTAATGCTTCCATGACAGAACCTTGGTGTTGTTCTTCTACGTCGATAGTCACTTGCTCATAAGGCTCTTGTTTTCTGCCGTCGATTTGACGATAGATTACTTTAGGACGAGAAACCGCAAGCTCATAACCTTCACGACGCATATTTTCAATTAATACAGAAAGGTGTAATTCGCCACGACCAGAAACACGGAATTCATCTGGGTTTGGTGTTTCTTCTACACGTAATGCCACGTTGTGAACTAATTCTTTGTTTAAACGTTCAAGAATTTGACGAGAAGTCACATATTTACCTTCTTGACCCGCAAACGGAGAGGTGTTTACACAGAAGAACATGGTTACGGTTGGTTCATCAACGGTTAATGAAGGTAGTGCTTCAACCGCATTGATATCACAAAGGGTGTCAGAAATATTTAATTCACCTAAACCGGTAATCGCGATAATATCGCCTGCGTAAGCAATATCTTCTTCATAACGTTGCAAACCAAGATGACCTAATACTTGCCCCACACGACCTTGGCGAGTTTTACCTTCGCCATCAATAATCGTTACAGGTTGATTTGGTTTGATTGCACCACGTTTGATACGACCGATACCGATAACACCCACATAGCTGTTATAGTCTAATTGTGAGATTTGCATTTGGAATGGTGCATCAAGCTCCACTTTTGGCGGTTCAACGTGTTGAACGATCGCTTCAAATAACGGAGTCATGTCTTCCGCTAATTCTTCGTGTTCAAGCCCTGCGACACCATTTAATGCTGAAGCATAGATAATAGGGAAGTCTAATTGCTCATCGGTTGCGCCAAGGTTAACGAATAAATCGAATACTTGATCCACAACCCAATCAGGACGCGCGCCTGGACGGTCAACTTTGTTAATTACTACAATTGGTTTTAAACCATGAGCGAAGGCTTTTTGTGTCACGAAACGCGTTTGTGGCATTGGGCCATCAAAGGCATCTACGACTAAAAGCACAGAATCCACCATAGAAAGTACACGTTCTACTTCACCACCGAAGTCGGCGTGTCCTGGGGTATCTACGATGTTAATGCGATAACCATTCCAGTTAATTGCGGTATTTTTTGCAAGAATGGTAATGCCACGTTCTTTTTCAAGATCGTTTGAGTCCATTACGCGTTCATCAACATCGCCGCGAGTTGATTCAAATGTACCGGATTGTTGAAGGAGTTTGTCAACGAGGGTGGTTTTACCATGGTCAACGTGAGCGATAATTGCGATATTGCGCAATTTATTAATATCAATGTCGTTTTTCATTTATTACGTTCTTAATGTTTAAGTTTTGTAGGGTGGAATTTTTATGCCACCAAATAGTCCAAGTAGTTTAAATTGGTGAGTCACACTCACCCTACGAGAATCTCGAAAGGGCGAAAATTATACACGATATTTCGTTACTCTGCTACGCTGGTGTTTAAAATAAATCCCATGAAAAAAAGAAGCGGTTGCATTATAATGCCCCTTTGATTTTTATAAAGATTATATAGATAGCAAAATAGAGGACTCCTTATGCCAAATGCAAATGCAATTGCCAACGTATTCAAACTGATCGAAGAGAACGATATTAAGTTCGCGCTACTTCGTTTCACCGACATTAAAGGTAAAGAACATGGCGTTTCTATCCCGGTTAGCCTTGTTGATGAAGATATGTTTGAAGATGGCAAAATGTTCGATGGCTCTTCTGTTGAAGGTTGGAAAACCATTAACAAAGCCGATATGCTTTTAATGCCAATTGCTGAAACTGCAGTAGTCGATCCATTTGCGCAGATCCCAACACTTTCAATTCGTTGTAGCGTTTATGAGCCAACAACCATGCAAAGCTATGATCGTGATCCGCGTTCAATTGCTATTCGTGCTGAAAACTATATGCGTTCAACTGGTATTGCTGATCAAGCATTCTTTGGTCCAGAACCAGAGTTCTTCTTATTTGATGATGTACGTTTTGATGTATCAATGAACCGCGCTTCTTTCGCCATTGATGATATTGAAGCTGCTTGGAATACCAACAAAAAATACGAAGGTGGTAACAACGCTTATCGTCCATTGAAAAAAGGTGGTTACTGTGCGGTTGCTCCAATTGATACGGCTCATGATATTCGCTCTGAAATGTGTTTGATTTTAGAAGAAATGGGCTTAGTCATTGAAGCTCATCACCATGAAGTGGCAACCGCAGGTCAAAACGAAATTGCAACGAAATTCAACAGCTTAACCTTGAAAGCGGATGAAACACAAATCTATAAATATGTGGTACAAAACGTGGCATTAGAACACGGTAAAACCGCTTGCTTTATGCCTAAACCAATCACGGGTGACAATGGTTCAGGCATGCATTGTAATATGTCATTAAGTAAAGACGGTAAAAACATTTTCCAAGGTGATAAATATGCCGGCCTTTCTGAAACCGCACTTTATTACATCGGCGGTATCATTAAGCACGCTAAAGCATTAAATGCATTTACTAACCCAAGTACGAACTCATATAAACGTTTAGTACCAGGTTTTGAAGCGCCAGTATTGCTGGCTTACTCTGCAAGCAACCGTTCTGCTTCAATCCGTATCCCAGCAGTAACCAACCCGAAAGCAATTCGTATTGAAGCGCGTTTCCCAGATCCATTGGCAAACCCATATCTTGCATTCGCTGCGTTATTGATGGCAGGCCTTGATGGTGTAGTAAACAAAATCCATCCAGGCGATGCAATGGATAAAAATCTTTATGATCTTCCACCGGAAGAATTAAAAGATATTCCAGCAGTTGCAAGCTCATTAGAAGAAGCGTTGAATTCATTAGAAAAAGACTATGAATTCTTAACGCAGGGTGGTGTGTTTACTAAAGACTTTATCGAAGCATTTATTAGTGTTAAACGTAAAGATGTTGAGCGTTTAAACATGACGCCACATCCAGTTGAGTTTGAGATGTATTATGCATAAGAAACAATGGGCTTTTAGTTGCTGAATAAGAAAAGTGCGGTCATTTTTGACCGCACTTTTTGTATGTGATATCACGTTGAATTCGTATATAATCAAAATCCGATTATAGATAGGACTAGATTATGCTAAATAAATTTTTAGAGGGGGTTCGTCGATTTTATGCATTCGATGAGCTTTTAAAACAACTTATCATAAGAGATGTAAAACTCAAATATCGCCGCAGTTATTTGGGATATCTTTGGAGTATTTTGAATCCATTAATGTTAATGATGGTTCTTGTCTTTATTTTTTCTAATGTATTTCGCTTTGATATTCCTAATTTCCCACTTTATATGATTGCAGGACAGTTTTTGTTTAATTTTATGACTGAGGCAACGAATATGTCCGTTGGCTCTATTATCGGAAACGCATCATTACTCAAAAAAACCTATGTACCTAAATATATTTTTACAGTTTCTAGAGTGGGAAGTTCATTAGTGAATTTGCTTTTCTCACTTGGTGCTTTATTGCTAGTTATGGTTTTTACTAATGCTGAATTCTCTTGGAATCTCTTATTTTTCCCTGTAATTATTCTTGAAGTATTAATCTTTAGTCTTGGATTAGGTTTATGGCTAGCTGCAATCACCGTTTTTTTTCGTGATATTCAGTATTTATGGGGCGTATTTATTTCGATGTGGATGTATCTTACTCCATTGTTCTATCCTGTATCAATCATTCCTGAGGAATACCAAGAGTTATACAAAAATGCTAATCCAATGTATGGATATATTGAGCAATTCAGAGATATTGTTTTACATGCAAAATTTCCACAGACTGATTCGATTCTAATTGGTTTTGGTACAGCTATTTTGGTTCTTGTCCTTGGGGCTTGGTATTTTAATAAAAAACAAGACGAGTTTATTTTATATATCTAATGAATAAAGAAACAGTAATTAAAGTCACTAATGCCACTGTGCGTTTTAATAAAGCAACCGAACAATATAATGGCTTAAAAGAATATGTGATTAAGATGCTAAAGGGGGAACTTATGTTCCAAGAGTTTTTAGCATTAAAAGATGTTAATCTTGAAGTGAAGAAAGGTGAGTCTTGGGGGTTAATTGGTACCAATGGTTCTGGTAAGTCGACTCTTTTAAAGTTAATTTGTGGTATTTTAAAACCCTATAAAGGTACTGTAGAGGTGCACGGTAATATTGCGCCATTAATTGAGTTAGGGGCTGGCTTTGATGGTGAGCTGACTGCAAGAGAGAATATCTATCTCAATGGTGCTTTACTTGGGCACAAGAAAGCTTTTATGGAGCAGCATTTTGATGAAATTATTGAATTTGCGGAACTTCAAGATTTTGTGGATGTGCCGCTTAAAAACTTTTCATCTGGTATGGCTGCACGATTGGGCTTTGCAGTGGCAACGATAGTGAAGCCAGAAATCTTAATCGTTGATGAAGTTTTAGCTGTAGGCGATGCGGCATTTCAAGAAAAATGTAAGCAACGGATGGAAAAAATGTTAGCTGGCGGTACAACGCTTTTATTTGTTTCTCATTCTATCGAGCAAGTAAAAGAACTCTGTCCAAACGTAATTTGGATTGACAAAGGTATTGTAAGAGCAATAGGTAACGCAGAGGATATAATCCCTCTATATAATAAATAGGAATGTTAATAAGTATGTTTCATATAGTTCAGAGTGGTATTTTCCCTAAACTTTCATTATGTTCTCAAATTGATCTCTATTTTAGAAATAATCAATTTGCGAATTTGCATATAAATGATTCGTTTTTTTCCTTAGATAAATTTGGAAAAGTAAGTACGGATACATATTTTAATAGTTTAAGTGTAGGAAAATGGAAGCGTTATACAAATGTAAATGATCTTATTTTTTCAATTAAGTTTAAAGGGAAAATTAAAATTATTTGGAATCTGCATAGATTACATTTTAGCCATAGATTGATTGAAGAAATGTATTTTGAAAATGATAATATATCTGAAATTTCGTTTTCATTAACGTTTTGGAAAGATTTAGAGGATGGAATGTTATCATTCGATATTGAGGCTTTAGATTACTCAGAATTATATGATTTTTACTATTCTACAAGATCTGAAATTCTAAATCCGGTATCAATGGGGGTTGTCATTACCCATTTTAACCGACAACAATATGTTTTACCTGCGTTAGATAGATTAAAAAGTGAGTTGTTGTTAGATTCTTATTTTAAGAATAAAGTTTCTCTTAATGTAATAGATAATAGCCAAAATTTACCAGAATTTGATGGTGTAAATATCATTCCTAATGAAAACTTAGGTGGTTCAGGTGGATTTACTCGAGGTTTAATGCATCTTAAAGAAAACGGTAGTTATACTCACTGTTTGTTTATGGATGATGATGCCTCATGTGAGGTTGAAGGCATTAAGCGTACAATATCTTTCTTAGAGCATGCTTTAGATCATAAGACAGCATTAGCTGGAGCTATGCTTAGAGAGGCCGAGATGTTCCGTCAATTTGAAAATGGAGCAAAATTTGATGGTGTCTGTAAAGCAGTTAAACCGAATCTAGATCTAAGAGAGGTTAATTCTTTATTAATCAATGAACAAGAGGAGCACATTGATTACGGTGGTTGGTGGTTCTTTGCATTTCCATTATCAGAAGTAAAACACTATGCTTTTCCTTATTTTGTGCGTGGGGATGATTCTGGATTTAGCCTAGTCCATGATTTTAAAATTTTAACATTAAATGGTATTTCTTCATGGCAAGAAGATTTCTCGTTAAAAAATGGGCCATTACCTCATTATTTAGATACTCGTTATCACATAATGCATTATTTACATAATTTGGTTCAAGGAAATGCAAAAGATGTAATAAAAACAACCGCTAGAATGTGCCTAAAAAATCTATTGGCGTATCAATATGAAACAGCATTGGCTTCCATTCTAGCGATGGAAGATGTGATGAAAGGAAAGTCTTTCTGGGAACAGAATGTTAGTATGTCTGAAAGACGACCTGAAATTCAAAAAATAATTTCTGCTGAAAAAGTTATCGATATTCCTTATGAGATTTCGTCGAATGTTATTTGGGGTAAACCAGAGGAAAGACTTTTTGCTCGATTATTCCGTTGGGCAACATTAAATGGACATATTTTACCAAAAGTATTTTTTAAAAAAGGTATGGTGTGGCAACCTAAAGGATTTGGCGGTAATTTAAGAGAAGTTTATCGTTATAATAAAGTGCTTTATATCCATTGGCCAACTCAAAAGGGTTTTATTCTTGAGCATAATAAGAAAAAATTCTTTAGTTATTTAATTAGATATACTAAAGCTGCGTTTAATTTATATAAGAATTATGATTCTCTTAAAAAAGAGTATCAATCATCTTATGATGAGTTAACCAGTGCGGAGTTTTGGAAAAAACAATTTAAGCAAGATAAATAAAAGGTAAATAGTGATGAAAAAATTTTTATTAGTTGGCGCAGGCTTCTCCAACGCCGTTATCGCTCGCGAATTAGCAGAGAAAGGTTATAAGACTGTTGTTATCGATTCTCGTAGCCATGTGGCAGGTAACTGTCACTCTGAACGTGATACTGAAACAAATGTGATGGTTCATGTTTATGGCCCACATATTTTCCATACAGATAATGAAAGAGTATGGACTTATGTGAACAATTTCGGTGAGTTTATGCCGTTTGTTAATCGTGTAAAAACGATTAGCCAAGGTGCGGTGTATTCTCTCCCAATTAACTTGCATACTATTAACCAATTCTTTGGCAAAACGTGTTCACCGAAAGAAGCAAAAGCGTTAATTGAGGCGCAAGCAGATTTGTCTATTACTGATCCGCAAACCTTTGAAGAGCAAGCTATGCGTTTTGTAGGTAAGGATTTGTATAAAGCTTTCTTCTATGGTTACACTAAAAAACAATGGGGTGTTGAGCCAAAAGAGTTACCAGCAAGCATTTTAAAACGCTTACCTGTACGTTTTAACTATGACGATAACTACTTCGCACATAAATTCCAAGGTATGCCGAAAGAAGGTTATACGCAAATTGTCGAAGCGATTTTAGATCATGAAAATATTGAAGTACGTTTAAATACGCCATTTGCTGAATCGATGAAGGCTGAATTTGATCATATTTTCTGGTCGGGGCCTTTAGATGCGTATTTCAGATTTGAATTAGGTCGCTTAGGTTACCGTACCTTAGATTTCGAGGCATTCCGTGATGAAGGCGATTTCCAAGGTAATGCGGTAATTAACTATGGCGATGAAGAAGTATCCTATACTCGTATTTCAGAACATAAACACTTTGCACCGTGGGAACAACACGAGAAAACAATTTGTTATCGTGAATTCAGTCGTTTGTGTGGTGAAAATGATATTCCGTATTACCCGATTCGTTTAGTGAAAGATAAAGCACTTTTACAACAATATGTAGAAAAGGCAAATAAAGAGACACAAGTGACTTTCGTTGGTCGTTTAGGTACTTATCGTTATCTAGATATGGATGTGACGATTAAAGAAGCATTAGAAACTTCAGATAGTATTAAAGAATCTCTTGCAAATGGTCAAAAATTGCAACCATTTTACGTTAATATGGATGTATAACAATTAGCATAGTAGTTGGAGTTGCCACTCTAACTACTTTAGATTTTATTATATGTGGCTGAAACAATTCTCAAAATACTTTTCTGTAGGTGTGTTAAATACCTTATTACATTGGGTTATCTTTTCGCTTAGTTACTTTATTTTTGATATTGCACAATCAATAAGTAATTTAGTTGGGTTTATCGTTGCAGTAATATTTTCATTCTTTATGAATGCTAAATTCACATTTAAGCAGAATGTGTCAATTACTCGGTTTTTGAGTTATACGATTTTCATGGGATGCTTAAGTTATATAATAGGAGTGCTTGCGGATATATTTCTAATTCATCCATTATTTACGCCTATAATATTTTCTGCATTAAGCTTAATTTGTGGTTTTCTGTATTCAAAATTAATTGTTTTTAGAAGGTAATATATGAAAGTATCATTAGTCGTTCCTGTTTTTAATGAAGAAGATGCAATTCCAATTTTCTATGACAAAGTAAAAACTTATTCTTATTTCAAAGATTTTGACCTTGAGATAGTTTTTATTAATGATGGTTCTAACGATGCAACAGAATCTATACTAAATTCCTTATCTAAAAAAGATAAATCGGTTATATCTCTACACTTTTCTCGTAATTTTGGCAAAGAACCCGCTTTATTTGCGGGTTTAGAGCATTCAAAAGGAGATGTAGTAATTCCTATAGATGTCGATTTACAAGATCCAATCGAAGTAATTCCTAGACTCATCGAAAAATATGAAGAAGGATATGATGTTGTATTAGCGAAACGTTCTAATAGAGCATCTGATTCCTTTTTAAAGAGAAAAACTGCCCTTTGGTTCTATAAATTTCATAATAAAATTTCAAAGCCTAAAATTGAAGAAAACGTAGGTGATTTTAGATTAATGTCTCGTAAAGTTGTGGAGGCAATAAAATCTTTACCTGAGAAAAACTTATTTATGAAAGGAGTTTTGAGTTGGGTTGGATTTGATACAACTATTGTTGAATATACTAGAGAAGAGCGAGTAGCTGGTGCAACAAAATTTAATGGTTGGAAATTATGGAACTTAGCTTTGGAGGGTATCACTTCATTTAGTTCCATGCCATTAAAGTTATGGAGCTATATGGGGTTAATTATTGCAAGTATTAGCTTTTTATATGCTTTTTTCTTAATCGTAAATAAAGTTTTCTATGGTAATCCTGTACCTGGATACCCTTCTATAATGGCCGCAATTTTATTCTTAGGTGGAGTGCAGCTTATTGGGATTGGCGTATTAGGTGAGTATATCGGTCGAATCTATATAGAAACTAAAAATAGACCAAAATATATATTAAAAAAATGAGGATAATATGAAATGAATAAGTTGATAAAGAATGATTTTTCTTATGCTATATTAATTTCCATAAGCATTGTCATTATTTGCCTGTCATTTGAAAAAAGTTTCTTTTTTGTTGATGATGCTCAAAATGAGTTTCTACCGTTTATTAGAGAAATTGGAAAAGGATGGTTAAATGGTGAGATACCTTTTATATTAAAAGATACTTTTATTGGTTCAAATACTATGATTGATATTCATAGGGCTATATTTTTACCACAAAACATTCTATTATCAGTATCATCGGTTTATATTAAATCATTAAAATTGCTTTCAGTGATTTATGCCTTTATAAACCTATTTATAATGTCTTTTTCTAGTCTAAAGATATCACAGGGACTATCACTAAGTAAAAGTGCAGGTATCGTAATCTCTATATTATTTTGCATCAATCCAATATTTCTTTATTTTTATATGGAGTCGTGGTGGAATGCAGCTTCAGGTCAAGCATTTTTTGTCGCTTCATTAGCTAGTGTTATTTGGCTATTTAAAGGGTTTAATTTAAAAAGGCTAGTGCTAAATATTATTAGTGTATTGTGTATATTAGCATCAGGTTGGCCTCATTCAGTCCTTGTATATGCTGTATTGTCTCTAGTTTTTATTTACTTTCTGTATTTAGATAAAAGATATAAAGATATATGGTATTTCTTATTAATCTCTTTATCTATAATTTTAATAGCTATACCATTGTATTCTGAATACATTATATCAGGAGATTTGATCAATAGAGAGTCTTTTAAATTCAATAATACTGGTAACTTCTTATCTACTACATTAAATCAAATAATATTTACATTCAATGCATCATATTTCCATTTTATGCATAGATATGGAGGGTATAATATTACACATATACCATTTGGTTATTCATCTATATATATTTTAATATTTTTGATTTTTGGTAGTGTGAAAGAGATTTTTAATAAAAAAGAAACAAAATTTCTATTTATTCTTACAGTTTTATTTTTCATTTTAACTCAGACCCCTGTAGATTTGGGACCTACGAGATATCCTTTCAGATTTACACCATATTTTTCTGAAGCTCTAATATTATTTTCAGTTGTTTCATTAGAAAAATTTGGAGCAAAAAAATCAAAAAATAGAATTATTGCTTTAGTAATTATTCTTGTTGTATCTTTATTATTATCTATTTTTTCTTTGGATGGAGAACATTCTAAATTTATTATATTGCAAATAATATTCTTCGTGCTTACACTAATCTACATTATGAAATATAAAATAATTTCATTTGTATCTGGGGTATTATATACTGCATCAATGCTATTTATTATGCTTTTTGCTAAGAGTTCTATTATAGGATATTTATCTTTTCCAGATTTGAAAAACGAATTAAATATGGAAAACAATTATTCTAAAGGAGGATATTTATTATCATTAACAAATGGTAGATATCCGAAAGATCATATAGAGGATCTTAACTCAACGCATTTTATGCTATATGGTATTAAGGCAATCAATGGAGCTTCTCCTGTAGGTAATAAATATATTTCTCAATTAATATCAACGTGGTCTTCACAAAATTTTTTCAATGGTGAGAATACAATTGAAAAACTATCTAAGAAATATAATGAATCATGCTATTTTGATTTACTTAATATAGATACGATAGTTATAAATAGTAATGAGATTAAGCCTAAAATGTTAGATAGTTTATATAAATGTAATTTTAAAAAAGTTATAGTTAGAAATCCTAATGTAGTTTTCTTCATTAAAGATAGCTTCTTATTTAAAGGTAATATATCCTATATATCGGATGGAGTTGTTGTTAATGGAGTTAAGTCTCAAAACTATAATAGCGAAGTTTATGATATTACTGGGAAAAAAGGAGACGAAATTATTTTCAGTAGAGTTTTTTGGTACGGATATAAAGGATATATCGATGGTATAGAATATAAGATAAATAATCAAAATGGTCTTCTTAAAATTATCTTAGATAGGGATATATCAAATGGTCATTTGGAAATCAAGTATTTCCCAAGTAGTTGGAAATATTCTTTATGGTTTTCACTGTTCGGTATGGTCCTCTCTATCGTTGTTTTAAATATGGTAAGGAAAAGGAAGTTTTAAGTATGAAATGTAAAAATAGTAAGCCATATGGCTTACTATTTTATATATTTGGTTAGTAATAACATAAAATAGATTAGAATTTAGAATTATGGAATGTAAGAAATTAATTTGTACAGTTATAGTGACTTATAATCGAAAAAAATTATTACTTAATTGCTTAAATGCATTAAAAAACCAGACCTATATTATTAATCATATTGTTGTTATTGATAATGCCAGTACCGATGGTACGGCAGACTTTTTACTTCAAAATAATTGGATAAATAATGAATTTTTTACCTTTATTTTCTTGGATGAAAATAGTGGTGGGGCAGGTGGTTTTTATGAAGGGATAAAATATGCAACAGAACAAGGCTTTGATTATATTTGGTTAATGGACGATGATGGTTTTCCATCTGAAAACTGTTTAGAGAAACTTATGCCTTATTGTTCGGAGAATTGTTATATTGGTCCAATGGTGTTAGATAGTAAAACGAAAAATAAACTCAGTTTTGCTCTGCGTGTTCCAAATTCATTGCAAGTGTTTGATACTTACCAAGATATTCCAGAAGCATTAAAAAAAGAAAATATCATTCTGAATACTGTATTGCCTTTTAACGGGACTTTAATTTCAGCTAAATTAGTCAAAAAAATGGGATTAATTTGTAGGGATTATTTTATTTGGGGAGATGAAAGAGAATACACATTACGAGCAGAAAAGTTTAATGCCAAAATATTAACCGTGATTGATGCGATATTTTACCACCCTATTGATAGTTCTCAATCTTCACCAATGCTATTTGGAAAGTTACGTTTTAATAATGCACACTCAGATTTAAAACAGTATTGTTTTTTACGAAATTCTGTAGCAACTTTTGCTAAATATAAGAGAAAATTTTATGTAGCAGCTTTTTTCCTAAAAACAACTTGGTTTTATGCATTTACTCAACCAAGCTTTTCTCGTTTGCTATTTGCTTGGCGTGCAATGTGGCACGGGCTTACTGGTGATTTTTCTCATCACAAGGATTACTTAAAATAACATGCAAAAGCTTACTGTATTAGTGATTACGCATAAAGACTACGAGTTTCCAAATTCTGCATGCTATCGCCCGCTTTTTGTAGGGGGAAAGATAGCAAGCAGTTTAAAAAGTGAGAAGTTGTACCGAGATAACACAGGTATAAATATTGCTGAGAAAAATAGTAGTTTTTGTGAATTAACAGGACTTTATTGGGCTTGGCAAAATGGTGTGTTTGAGGATAATCAATATGTTGGATTGGTACACTATCGCCGTTATTTTGCAGGTAAAAAGTTATGTTTGAAGAAACAGCATATTGCATCAGAAAGAGAGTTGCTATCTCTTCTAGAAAAATATGATGCGATTTTACCGAAAAAACGAAATTATTTTATTGAATCAATTTATTCTCACTACCAACATGCCCATCATGTTAAGGATCTGAATTGTACAAGGGAAATTATTTCTGAATTGCATCCTGAGTACATAACGAGCTTTGATGCAATTATGCAAGGCCGAAAGATTCATATTTATAATATGTTTGTCATGTCATCAGAGAAAGCATCAGAATACTGTAAGTGGCTTTTCCCTATTTTGTTTGAATTAGAAAAGCGAATAGATACAATCCAGTATGATAGCTACCAAAAAAGAGTATTTGGTTTTATTGCCGAGCGCCTATTCAATGTTTGGATGGTTCATCATCAGTTAAAGTTTTGTGAAATTCAGGTAGTTAATTTGGAAGGCGAGAATTTGTTTAAAAAAGCGATTAATTTATTAAAACGGAAATTTTTAAGATAAGGGTTTCACTATGCATAAAATTACGTGGTGTAAATTTATTTTGTTAGCTACTGATTTTTTTACACTTTTTAGTTCATTATTTATTGCTTATGAAGTGTTAGATATCACTCGTGGCGGCCGTTTTTATTTTCCTTTGGAAGAATTTAATGCTTATGTATTGATTCATGCCTGTGTATCTTTTGTCGGTGTATTATGGTTTTGGATACGATTACGGCACTATACTTACCGCAAACCGTTTTGGTTTGAATTAAAAGAAATTATCCGTACCTTACTGATCCTTTTTATTATTGAATTGGCGATAGTTGCCTTTTCTCGTCTATATGTTTCTCGTTATTTCTGGTCCGTGACTTGGATTTGTATCTTTGTAGGGCTTCCTTTTTTCAGGATTATTGTAAAAAAGCTTTTGATAAAAAGTGGAATATATTTGAAAGAAACGATCATTATTGGCAATGGAAAAAATGCTAAAGAAGTATTTAACGCCTTAAATAATGAATCGTATTTAGGATTCGACATAAAATTATTTGTGACAACGGAAGATTATCATTCAGAGTTTATTGAAGGTATTCCTGTCATGCGTCATAACCCTGAGATGCTAATGAAATTAGTGTCGCCAGAATTTACTCAGTTTATTCTTGCAATTGATGAAGAAAATAAAGCCAAACAAGATTTTTGGTTGCGTTATTTAATTCGCAAGGGGTGCCGTTCTATTTCTGTGATTCCTGATTTTCGAGGTATTCCACTTTATGGCACGGATATGTCTTTTTTATTTAGTCAGGAAATGGTGCTTTTTAGAGTAAATAATAATTTAGCAAAACGTTCATCTAAGATTGTTAAAAGAACCTTTGATATCTTAGGCTCATCTTTTCTCCTGCTTTTATTGTTACCATTTTGTATTCCTTTATATTTTATAATTACAAGGGATGGCGGTAATTTCATATACGAGCATCCAAGAATTGGTCAGCACAAAAAGAAATTCAAATGTTTGAAGTTTCGAACAATGGTGAATAATTCAGATGAAGTGTTAGCAAAGATTTTGGCAACGGATGAAAGTGCTAGATTAGAATGGGAAAAAGACTTCAAACTTAAAAATGATCCACGCATTACACCAATAGGCAGATGGTTAAGAGCGAGAAGCTTAGATGAACTACCTCAACTTTGGAATGTACTTAAAGGTGAAATGAGTTTAGTCGGACCTCGTCCAATAGTGAAAAAGGAATTGTCTTATTATCAAGAGGATGTTGATTATTACCTTATGGCAAAACCTGGAATGACAGGCTTATGGCAAGTCAGTGGGCGAAATAATGTGAGCTATGATACGCGAGTTTATTTCGATACTTGGTATGCTAAAAACTGGTCTTTATGGAATGATATTGTGATCTTACTTAAAACAGCTAAAGTGGTTTGTAAGAAAACAGGGGCCTATTAATGAAGCGAATTCTCATCACCGGCGGTTCTGGCTTCATCGGTTCCGCCCTTATTCGATATATCATTAATCAGACTCAAGATTCTGTTATCAATATTGATAAACTGACCTATGCGGCAAATCAGTCAGCTTTGAAAGAGGTAGAAAATAATCCTCGCTATGCTTTTGAGCAAATTGATATTTGTGATCTTAAGGCGATAGAGAGTATTTTTGAAAAATATCAGCCTGATGCAGTGATGCATTTGGCGGCAGAAAGTCATGTCGATCGTTCTATTTTGGGAGCAGCTGATTTTATTCAAACCAATATTGTTGGTACTTATACGTTGTTAGAGGTTGCTAAGAATTATTGGCATACCTTAGACGAAGCTAAAAAAACGACTTTTCGATTCCACCATATTTCTACAGATGAAGTATATGGGGATTTATCCCTTTCTGAGCCTGCCTTTACTGAACATTCCCCTTATCATCCGAGTAGCCCTTATTCAGCCTCAAAAGCAGCGAGTGACCATTTGGTGCACGCTTGGCATCGCACTTATGGTTTGCCGGTGATTATCACAAACAGTTCCAATAACTATGGGGCTTATCAGCATGCTGAAAAGCTTATCCCTTTAATGATTTCAAATGCGCTGATGGGAAAGCCTTTGCCAATTTATGGTGATGGGCAGCAGATACGTGATTGGTTATTTGTGGAAGATCATGTTCAAGCTTTATATTTAGTTTTGACAAAAGGTCGAGTCGGGGAAAACTATAATATCGGTGGAAATTGTGAAAAAACAAACCTTGAAGTGGTTAAAACAATTTGCCAATTACTCGAAGAACTTGCACCAAATAAGCCTAATCACATTAAGTATTACGAAGATTTAATGACTTTTGTAAAAGACCGACCTGGTCACGATGTGCGATATTCATTGGATTGTTCTAAAATTCATGCAGAATTAGGTTGGCAACCGCAAACAACCTTTGAACAAGGACTTCGTCAGACGGTAAAATGGTATTTGTTTAATGGTTCCTCTTATTAAATAGAGTAAACGATAAGAATGTTTATCTATTTTGTGATTTTTTCTCTTTTTATTAGACAATAAAATATAAGATAGTTGAAGAAGTAAAAAATATTGCCTGAGTTATGAGCCAAGAATGACTGGCTTGTGAAATAAAATATATGGGAAACAATATGTATAATTCCTAAAATACAAATACATTTTGTTTCTAAATTATGGGTATTTAAATTTCTAATAAAGAAAAATAATGGTGTTAGAATAACAAGAATCAATCCTATAAATCCAATTATCCCCCGTTTCACCCAAGACTCTAAATATTGGTTATGTAAACTGTTAAATCCTAAAGTGGTTTTAGCCATTTGTTTAGATTCTACTTGTTTATGTTTAAATGACTCGTATCCATTACTTCCATGACCAAAGATAGGTGCTTCCTTTATAGCAATTAAGGCATTTTCCCACATATCAAAGCGAGCCCCTAAGGATGTATCTTTATTACTTTCTTCAAAGTAATTAATGATATCTGATTTTGCTTCATTATAACGTTGCTCAATTCCAAATTTAGAGCTTGAAAGTAATGTGGAAAATCCCAGGGTGGTTATTATAAATAAAGATAGAATTAATTTTTTATTAATATATTTTCTATATAGAACTAAAACAATAAAAAATACAATAGGGAAGCCAACCCATCCACCTCTAGCTCCAGATAGCGCACTAGTACTTACAGCTAGTATCAGACCAATCATTCCGAATAGTGCTGATTTATATTCTTTTTTTATAGAAAAATAGATACTAATAATAAGACTTGATATTGCTAAAGATATGGAGATATCACCCATTTGTATATGCATTGTTTCGGGGAATGGTTTTTCATATCCTAATGCAAACTTCTGAAATAACGCAACAAATCCTGTAATTAATGCACTAGAAGGAATTGCATATAAAATTGTCTTCCTTTTTATTGGAAAGTTTTTGAATAAAAGTAGTAGGGGGATGAATAAAAGAAGTCGGCTTGGATTGTCTATTTCTCTAATCCCATCTTTGTTGATAATGATGGATAATAAGAATGTGCAGAAATAAAATAAAAAAGAAAAAATCAGTTTTTTATCTTCAGTGCTAAAAGATAGTTTTTTCTTTAATGGTATGAAATAAATCAATCCAATTGCGCTTAATATTATTGGCGCGTAGTTATAACCCTTTGGAATGATCAAAACGGTTAAGAAAAATAGGGAAACTAAGAGGTTAATTGTAAATGTTAGATGTTTTTCTTGAATCATACGAATAAAAGTATGTACAAACTTAAATTGAGTAGATTCTACCTTAAATATTTGTAAAATGCTTGTTATTAATGATGGAATGATGTGAAATTAGGTATAAAATTTGGTATAGTTTTTAATCTTTTTTTGTTTTATGTATGATGTGTGGGGAATATATGCAAATCACGATTTCAAATGCGTTAGCCTCTGACGCTTGGGGAAAAAATGCTATTTTGAGCTTTGACTCTAATAAAGCTACGATTCATTTAAAAAATAATGAAAAAATTGACCGCACTTTAGTTCAACAAGGCGCTCGTAAATTGCGTGGGCAGGGAATTAAAGATGTGGAATTGGTCGGTGAAGAATGGGATTTAGAATTTTGTTGGGCGTTTTATCAAGGTTTTTATACCGCAAAACAAGATTACGGGATTGAGTTTCCTCATCTCGATCATGATCTACAAGATGAATTATTAGCGCGTATCGAATGTGGTGATTTTGTGCGTGGGATTATTAATGAGACAGCACAAATCCTAACACCATTAAAATTAGCAGAACGTGCAGCTGAATTTATCTTAAACCAAGCGGACATTTATAATGAAAAAAGTGTGGTAAGTTTTAAGATTATTTCTGGTGAGGAACTTGAGCAACAAGGTTATCACGGAATTTGGACTGTGGGTAAAGGCTCTGCTAACTTGCCAGCAATGTTGCAACTTGATTTCAATCCAACGCAAGATCCGAATGCGCCAGTGTTAGCTTGTTTAGTTGGTAAGGGGATTACTTTTGACAGTGGCGGCTACAGCATTAAACCAAGTGATGGTATGAGTACAATGCGAACTGATATGGGCGGGGCTGCATTATTAACGGGGGCTTTAGGTTTCGCAATCGCTCGCGGATTAAATCAACGCGTTAAACTGTATTTATGTTGCGCAGAAAATTTGGTAAGCAATAATGCATTTAAACTGGGTGATATTATTACTTATAAAAATGGCGTGACAGCAGAAGTGCTGAATACTGACGCTGAAGGGCGTTTGGTGTTAGCCGATGGATTAATTGAGGCTGATAACCAAAATCCAAGTTTTATTATTGATTGTGCGACGTTAACTGGTGCAGCAAAAGTGGCTGTAGGAAATGACTATCATTCTGTATTGTCTATGGATGATGATCTCGTGAAGAATCTTTTTCAATCAGCACAAGAAGAAAATGAACCCTTCTGGCGTTTACCATTTGAAAATTTTCATCGCTCACAAATTAATTCATTCTTTGCTGATATTGCTAATATTGGTTCAGTTCCAGTTGGAGCGGGAGCAAGCACTGCAACTGCATTTTTATCGTATTTTGTAAAAAATTATCAACAAAATTGGTTACATATTGATTGTTCCGCGACTTATCGTAAATCTGGTAGTGATTTATGGGCTGTTGGGGCAACTGGGATTGGTGTGCAAACTTTAGCAAATTTAATGTTATCAAAATCATTGAAGTAAGGAGATATGATGACAGAAAGAACTTTTTCGATTATTAAACCTGATGCGGTAAAGCGCAATCTAATTGGGACGATCTTAACTCGTTTTGAGCAAAATGGCTTTAAAATCATAGCCTCTAAAATGGTTCGCTTAACTCGTGAGCAGGCAGAAGGCTTTTATGCCGAGCATCAGGGCAAAGAATTTTTTGCTCCTTTAGTTGATTATATGATGTCTTCACCGATAGTGGTTTCTGTTCTTGAAAAAGAAAATGCAGTGAAAGATTACCGCACTTTGATTGGTACAACGAATCCAGAAACTGCAGCAGAAGGTACAATTCGTAAAGATTTTGCATTAAGTCAGCGTGAGAACTCGGTTCATGGTTCAGATAGTGTGGAAAGTGCAAATCGTGAAATCGCCTATTTCTTTACTGATTCTGAAATTTTTGAGCGTTGATTCTTAGCTTGCAAGAAGTGATATACATTAAAGGCTAATTGCCATTTTTATTCTTGATAGTGACTAAATTGATTTAGTCTCATTACGCGCCATTTATATAAAGTTTATCGGATTCAGTATCTTGAACTCATAAATGTATAAATGGCGTTTTAGTATTATTAGAACGTTAGTTTTGATTATAGTTATAAGCACTTCTCTTATTAAACTAAGAAGTAGATTCCGATATACTGAATATAAACTGTAATTGTTATTAAGCTTTCTCATATGAAATACCTTTCTTTCTCATTTCTTTTACTTGCTACTTCACCTATGGTTTTAGCAGACAATTTGGCTCAATCATTTCAACAAACTAAACAGCAATTCAATGAATTTCAATCTTTGAATCAAAATCGTTGGATTCAACAACATTCTTTTCAATCTGCTACTCAACAATCAAAAAATGATTCTCTTTCAAAAGCGTGTTTAAATTATCAAGGCATTCAATTTAAGGGCGTGACACTTGTTAAGGCAGACCACTTATTACCAAAGAAAGAAGAGTGCATAAATGAGAAAAGACTGAATCAGCTTAGTCAGCAGCTTACACAGGAATATATTGATAAGGGATATATTCATAATCCATTCCAATTTGAAGATGATCACTCAGGTTTATTAACTTTGCATGTTTTTGAAGGAAAAACTACAGCATTAGAAAGTGATGATAAGCAACTTAATTTAAATCAGTTGTTACCAAATGTTTTGGGTAATCCCCTTAAAGTGCAAGATCTTGATCAAGCACTTGATCAAGCGAATCGTATACCTGGAAACAATGTGACCGTTGATGTTTTGCCTGCTAAAAATGGTGAAATAAGATTGTCTTTTAGTAATGAGTCAACTTCTCGTATTTCAGGAACTATTGGTATAGATGATCGAGCGTCAAAAAATTATGGACGTTGGCAAGCACGTGCTGCTGTGAACATTGGAAATCCGTTTGGTTTATCCGATACGTTATATTTAAGTGGAGCACATACTTTAAAATCCCGTTATCAATTTAACCGCTCTTTGTTACTGCATTATTCTTTACCATATGGATATTGGACATTTAGTAGTTTTGCATCTTTCTCACAATTTAAATCACCTTTAATACTGGAAAACTTTTCTTTACAGCAAAATGGTCGTACTGTTCAAGCTGGAATTTCAGCTGAATATGTTTTCCACCGGGGGGGGAATCATATATCTACATTTTCTACCCAATTTGAAAAACTCAATAGTAAGCATCGTCTTGAAGATGTAGTGTTGGCATTACAAAGTCCGACACTTTCTAGTATTTCTGTTGGTATCAATCATCTCCAATTATTTGAAAATGGAAACTTAGTTGTCGATATTCGTTACGAACAGGGAAACAACAGAGGGGAAGAACAACCTGAATCTCAATTTAAACGTTGGAATTTGGATCTGAAATTTAATCGTTATCAAGCGTTAGCTAGTGAGCTTTTTCGTCACTCTCATCAGCTCACCGGGCAATATAGTTCGCATTATTTACCATCGGTAAAACAAGAGGATTTAACAGGGTATAATCGTGTTCGTGGGCTAAATGATTTGAATCTATCGGCTGAAAAAACTCTTGTATCACATAACGATATTGCTTGGATCAAGCAAACGAAAATAGGAACATTTTCGCCTTATTTGGGGTTTGATTTAGGTGTACAGAAATCTGTTAATGAAGATCAACGTGAAAAAGCACTTGCTTATGCGATAGGATTAAATTGGTCTTATAAAGCATTTCAAGCAAATCTTGAATGGGCAACAGGACGATTATTTGATAAATCAGATGGAGTAAAGCAAGAGCGTTTTATTTCAACGAATTTTGTCTATTTGTTCTAGTGTAATTAATAAAAAATCTTAATCTTGTGATATAGATCACATTTTCTAGATTTTAAATACTGGTCGAACTTCTCTGATTTTGTTTTAATACAAAAACTTTTCATAACTATTAAGAGGCGCTATAGCTACATAGTGAGTGTCTCTGAATTCTTTTTTATCTTAGAGGTAATAATATGTCTAAATCTTACTCATTAAGTAAAATTTCTCTCGCCATTACACTAAGTATTGCAGGGCAGTCAGCTTTTGCTGAGATCAATTCTGCAGACAGTAATACTCAAGTTAGTAAAAAACAAAATATTGAAATCATCAATATTGCTAATCCAAGTAATTCTGGGCTTTCCCATAACCGATATAATAAATTTAACGTAGAGCAAGCGGGCGCTGTTTTAAACAATGCGCGTCAAAATGGAAAGTCCCAACTTGCTGGCGATCTTAATGCTAACCCAAATCTCAAAACTCAATCTGCAAAAGTTATCCTTAATGAAGTGATTAGTCGTAATCCTTCTAAAATTGCAGGTAAACAAGAAGTTTTTGGGGATAAGGCTGATTATGTATTGGCTAACCCAAATGGAATTAGCGTTGAAGGTGGTGATTTTATAAATACCCCTAGAGCTTCTTTAGTCGTTGGTAAACCTCAAGTATCGGCTGGAAATTTAAATGGTTATGATGTTACTGGCGATAAGGAATTGAGTACCAATGGCAAAATTACAACAAGTGGTGATATTGATTTAATTGCACCACAAGTAAATATTGCTGGTCAAATCACAACAAGTGAAGGGGTAAATGTTATCGCAGGTAAAAATAAAATTACTCGAGAAGATAACGGAACATTAAAAATAACCACGACAGAAAAAACAGGGCAAGTATTAGATGGGAGAGTGGTTGGTAGTATTCAAGCTGGCCGAATTCGTATTCATTCTGCAGATGACCGAGCCACAATTACAGCTCAATCAACAGAGTTAAGTGCAAAAGAAATTAGTATTACAGCTGGTCAAGCTAATATAAATGGGAAAGTAAGTCGTGGAGATGGTTATAGTTCAGGTAAATCTGGCAAAGTAGGAACCGTTAATGTTCGTGAAGAACGTAGTGGCACCTCTGAAAATTATCAAGCGACACATATTAAAGCAGATAAACTTAATATTAATATTATTAATCAATTGAATATTAATGGTGCCGATATTCAAGCTAAAAGTAGTCAAATCAATGGTGGTGGCGTTCATTTAGGTTCAGAAAAAACGGTTGTTGCCAATAAATCCAGCAAGTTTCAAAACAAAGGTAGTTGGTATCGTAATGAATTGGATAGCAACAAAACAGAAATTACTCACCGTACGACTATCGAAGGCGACAATATCAATATAGTTGCTACAAAAGGTAAAGTGACCACTGAAGGTGCAAATATTTCAGCAAAAACAACCGCACTTTATGGCGAACAAGGCATAACTTTACGTGGCACAAGTGCGACTCAATCTCAATCAGCTTATGCTGATTTCAAAAATGAAACGGCTCGTTTAAAAACGGGCACGAGCAATCAAGATAGTCATATTCAACGTTATACTGCAACTGAAATTTCAACGAAAAATGATCTTGTTTTAGGTGGCAAAGGTGATGTTAATCTTATCGGCGTGGTTGCTAAGGTTGATGGAGACTTGTTAGCTAAAAATGAAGGAGATTTAACTTTTAACGCAGAAAAAACAACGGAGCATTATAGTTTAAATGATCATATGCGTTTTTGGGGGGGATTGGCTGGTTCTAAAACTGTGGGAACAGGGAGAAACGCTGAGATTATTCATGGCTCAGATCTCACCGTAAGAGGTGATGCTGTATTAGATGCTAAAAGAGGCGTCCATATTACTGGTAGTCGAGTGGTGACTGGTGGTAATGGTGTTGTAAAAGGAAATGAGGGTTTTTTAACTATTGATAGTGCTCATGCCGATAAAACTTCGAACGATTATGCTCGTCAGGGGACGATTTTTGATATAACTAAAGCTCGTAAAAGCAGTTATGAACATACTTCCACTGCGCATGGTTCAACGCTTAAATCAGAGTCAAACCTACAGCTTTCTACTAATAAAAATGTCAGTATTATAGGCTCAAATGTTCAATCTGCTGGTTTACTGGATATTGCTGCGAAAAGCGGTATTGAGATTAAAGGTGCGACTAACCATATTGAAAAATCTTCAAATGAAGTGGGCTTTAGTCTTTTTGGGAGATTTGATGGCTTAAAAAATACATTCCAGCATGAGCATTTAACAGCTAACTTAAATATAGATAACAGTAAAGGTAAACCAAGTATTAATTCTGATGCTGAAATCAGTATTGATAAAAAGCCCGATGCGAGAAAAGCAGAAGGTAAATTCCATGTGGGTTTACATGCCTATAACAATAGTCAAAATAGCCAAGCTACGACGCATACTGCCTCAACATTAAAAGGTGGGGACGTCTCTTTAACTGGAAAAAAAGTGGTGATTTCTGGTAGTGAAGTTGCTGCAACAAAAGGTAATTTGACTATTCAAGCTGATCACATCTCTACGAAAGCAGATTCTAACGAATCTATCCAAAATAGTGTGAAAAACGAGGTGAATATCGGTTTAACTGGTACAGTAACAGAAAGTAAAGTCAGTGCTACTTTAGGTACAAGCGTGAATCATTCACTTAATTCATCTGTAGATAATAAAGCACAAGTGAGTAAGCTTTCCGCTGCAAATAATGTTCAACTTAATGCAAATCGTATTGAGCATCAAGGTACACAAGTACAGGCTAATGGAAATATTCAAGAAAATGCCAAACAGATTGTTCATTCTACCGCACAGGATAGCCATAATGGTTTTGGTAATAATGTAAATGTAGGAGTAACAGTTTCAGCCAGCATTGATAATAAAAAAGTATTTAGCGTTCAAGCAGATCTTTCTGCAAAAGGTGGGCGTGAAACATCCTCAAGTGTTACTCATCATGCTTCAGCATTGCAAGCGGGTAAAAATGTGGATGTAACGGCAAATCATATTCAAGATAATGCAACGAAATATAATGTGGGTGAAACGGCTCAATTTAACTCACAAAATCATCAACTTGTTGCTGTCTTTAATCAGACTTCAACAGACAAAATGAATGCGGGAGCAAGTGTGGGTGTTTCTGCGAATACGAGTGATTTCCAACGTTTTAATGTATCCGCTAATGTAGGCGCAAATTATAGTCAATCAAGCAATCATGAAAGCAATTCAGTGCAAGGTTCTATTAACGCTAAAAATATAAACATCAACACAGGTAAATTAAATAGCCAAGCAAATATTCATGGAAAAGAAAATGTGAATATTAATGCTCAAACTGCACAATTTAATCAAGCAACAAACAGTAAGAACCAATCTGGTGGTGGTTTTGATGCTAAGTTAGGTGTCGGTGCAATGGTTGTACCATCGGCGGGAGCTGCAGTACCATCTATTGATGTAAGTGTGTCTGCAAATGGTAACCAAGGTAATCAAAGCCAAGCAGTAACAGGCTCTATTTCTGGTAAAAATGTGAATGTCCAAACTCAAGGCGTGTTAAATTTGCAAGGAACTAATGTACAGGCTACAGAAAATGCAAATTTATCGGGTAAGCGAGTAAATATCACGGCAGGAAATAATCATAATCAAAATACGGCAGCTACCGTAGGATTAGGTGTAAATATTGGTGCTGATGTATCTAATGTTAACTTTAATGCGAATGTTGGCGTAAATGTTAGTAATAGCAAAACTCATACTGGTGTTTCAGTAAACGGCGAGAATGTCAATATTACCGCACAGAATGGGGTGAATTTACAAGGCGTAAACTCTCAATCTCAAAATCTTAATTTAAATGCAGGTAAAGGTAATTTATCACTTACAGCAGCAAAAGATAATGTGAACAAAACCGATGTATCCGTAGGATTAAAATTAGGCGGCAGCGTTAATGATCAAAAATGGACGCCATCATCTGGTAGCGGAAATTTATCGGTAAATGTTATTCGTAATGAAACTCATACGGAAACCGCTATGAATACCAATACAGCGACAATTAATGCTGGTGGTAACGCTAAATTTGTGGGTGGTTCTGTTAATGCAAATCATGTAAGCGGTACAATTTCTGGGGATTCTCACACTGAACAACTAGCAAATAAAGTGAATGAAGTGAGTGTCAATCTCTCTGCTAATGGCAGTGGAAAACTCGCTGTTCCAACAGTAGATAAATGGGCCGAAAGTGCTAAAAAAGATTGGGATAATGGGACTATTGCTGGTGTGAAAGCAGACGCAAAAGTTGAAGTTAATGCGAAAAAACAACAAACTGCAACTAATGCTGGGGTGAATGCTAAGCATAATCAGGTTGTAGTAAAAGGTGTCAAAACCCGTACTGAAATGAAGAATGCTCATAGCCGTCAACTTCATTTTAAAGTAGATGCTACAACACAAATTAAACAACGTGTAGAAAGCAAACTTCCAGAGAGTGTGAAACCAATAGTCAAACCTATACGAGGTCTCCACTTACAATTGGTAAAAAATAATAAATCAAGTGTTAAAGTGCGGGTAAAACACTAGAAGTTTTCATCTAAGGTATTTCCTTTATATAATAAAAGCACCTAAACAATAGTTTAGGTGCTTTTGAATTTTTAATGCTTATAAAATCAGACCTTCTTAAGGTTTATAGATGAACTCAATTCCTTCATCATCTTCTTCGGTCCAATCATCATCCCAATCTTCGTCATCATCAAATTGATGCTCCGCTAGTTGTTCTTGATGATAATCTTCCCATTTGAATTTCACTTCTTCAGGCGCAACTTGTTGTGTTTCAGCTTCGCGTGGATTTGCTATGATAAAGTCCATAATATCACGACAAAGTGGTGGAACATTTTTCCTTGTTGCCGCTGAAATCAGGTAATAGTCTTCTTCCCAACCTAATTGTTCAGCAATTTCTCGAGCTCTCTCTTCAGCTTCTTCATCGCTCATCGTATCAATTTTATTAAATACTAACCAACGTGGTTTTTCTGATAATTTTTCACTGTATTGGAAAAGTTCAGATTCAATAATAGCGACATTATCTACTGGATTAGAGCCATCAATTGGAGCAATATCGACCAAATGAATAAGCACTCTGCAACGTTCTAAATGTTTTAAAAAGCGAATTCCTAGCCCAGCACCATCTGCTGCGCCCTCAATTAATCCTGGAATATCGGCGACTACGAAACTATGTGAGTCGTCCACTTTCACAACACCGAGACTTGGTACTAAGGTAGTAAACGGATAATCTGCAACTTTTGGTTTAGCTGCTGAAACGGCACGAATAAAAGTAGATTTACCCGCATTAGGTAAACCGAGCATTCCCACATCAGCAAGTAGCATTAATTCCAATAATAAATCTCGTTTTTCGCCCGGTGTTCCCATTGTTTTTTGACGCGGTGCACGGTTTACCGATGATTTGAAACGGGTATTCCCTAAACCGTGATAACCACCTTTAGCTACTAACATTTTTTGACCGTGTTGGGTTAAATCTCCCAAGGTTTCTTTGGTGTCGTTATCAATAGCGCGAGTTCCTACGGGAACAGGTAAAATAATATCTTTACCGCGACGTCCTGTACAATCTGAACTCCGTCCATTCTCTCCACGCTCTGCGGCAAAGCGTTTATTAAAACGGTAATCGATTAAGGTATTGAGATTTTCATCAGCTTGTAAATATACATCGCCACCATCGCCACCGTCACCACCATCAGGGCCGCCTTTCGGAATAAATTTCTCTCGACGGAAACTTACGCAACCGTTGCCACCATCCCCAGCCTCAATTCGAATAAGGGATTCATCAATAAATTTCATTAAAACTTCTCCAAAATAAACCGCACTTTAATGAGTTTTATGCGGTAATAATTTATGTCCAATTGCGGATAAAATTGCCCCGCATACTACAACAAATGCACCAATATAGCTAATATTATTCAATTCTGGTGCTGCGAAATCTGCTGGCCTAAAATAATGCGCAATATGAGAAAATAGGATCGTGAAAAGAGGTACAAGTGTGATAACAACACTGACTTTTGATACATCCCAACGATTAAGTGCTTCCGCATAAGAGCCGTATCCAATTAAGGTATTTAAACAGCAGTAAATAAAACAAATCAGAGCTAAAGGTGTGAGTTCTTGTACTTGTGAGAATTCAGCCATCGGCATAAAAGCTATGGCACAACCTAAATACATCATTAGCAAGATTTGTTGTGAATTAAATTTACGCAACATTAATTTTTGTGCCATTCCATAAGCGACCCAGATAAGGGATCCTGCTACGCTTAAGATGACACCTGTTGAATACTGATTTAGTCCGGCAAATACATCAAAACGATCATTAAAGAATAAACCCAAACCAATTAATAATAAGAAAAGTCCGATCTTTTGGTGTAGCCCTAATTTTTCTTTGAAGATTAGTACACCACAGATAAGCATTCCAAAAGAGGATAAATGAATAAAAATTTGTGCAACCGAAGGTTCAATATAATTCAGCGAGCTACTAAATAATAGAAAATTGCCGGTAAGACCAATTACCCCAATAAGAGCAAGCCAAGCATATTGGCCGACTTTCATTAGTTCAGGTAATTTCTTTTTATAAGCAAGTAGGGCTAATAATGAGATCGCCGCTACAATAAAACGATACCATACGATAGTTTGCGCATTCATTACAGATAAAGCTTGTTTGAGAGCGATAGGTAAGGAGCCCCAAGCCATAGCGGTAATAAGCGCAAAGGTAAAGCCTAATAAAGGTTGTTGTTTCATTGCGTGCTCGCTTATGTGAAATTAAAAAAGACAAAACGCCCCACAAAATTGTAGGGCGTTTCAATCGAATAGATTTTAAATTATTCAGTAACAATACTTACGTATTTACGGCTTTTCTCGCCTTTTACTTCAAATTTAACTTTGCCATCTGCAGTTGCGAATAAGGTGTGGTCTTTACCCATACCTACGTTGCTACCCGCGTGGAACTTAGTACCACGTTGACGAACAATGATGCTACCTGCTAATACAGATTCGCCACCGAAACGTTTAACACCAAGGCGTTTAGCTTCAGAATCGCGACCGTTACGAGTTGAACCACCAGCTTTTTTAGTTGCCATCTACTTGATCTCCTCTGAAATTATGCTTGAATCCCAGTGATTTTCACTTCTGTGAACCACTGACGATGACCTTGTTGTTTACGGCTGTGTTTGCGACGACGGAATTTAACGATTTTAACTTTCTCGCCACGACCTTGTGCAACTACTTCAGCCACTACTTTTGCGCCAGCAACTACTGGTGCACCGATTTTAACATCTTCACCATTAACGACCATCAACACAGAATCGAACTCAACTGTTGCTCCAGTTGCAAGTTCAAGTTTTTCTAAACGAACAACTTGACCTTCGCTCACACGGTGTTGTTTACCGCCACTTTGGAAAACTGCGTACATAAATACTCCGCTTAATTGTGTTTCCCTGCTCTTTAGCAGTCCACACTTAAAAATTCATATAAATAGGTCGCAAATTCTACGGAAAAATCCTACCTATGGCAAGAATTTATTTACAATAAAATAAAAAAATTCCCTTCATTTGCGGATTGATTTCAGAAAGTCTGAAAATTCGGGTAAAATGCACCGCACTTTTGGCTAATAATTGATGAAAAAATGAAGAAACAAGATCTTATGAGCATAGACGAGATCCAGAAACTTGCAGATCCCGACATGCAAAAAGTGAATCAAAATATTTTTGCTCAGCTTAATTCAGATGTTCCATTAATAGGACAGTTAGGTTTTTATATTGTTCAAGGCGGTGGTAAGCGGATCCGACCATTGATCGCAGTTCTCGCAGCTCGATCTTTAGGGTTCGAAGGAGCTAGTTCAATTACTTGTGCTACTTTTGTTGAATTTATTCATACTGCCTCTTTATTACATGATGATGTGGTGGATGAGTCCGATATGCGTCGTGGGCGCGCTACGGCGAATTCAGAATTTGGGAATGCTGCAAGTGTACTTGTAGGAGACTTTATTTATACGCGTGCATTTCAATTAGTTGCACAATTAGAGTCATTGAAGATTTTAGGAATCATGGCCGATGCGACTAACGTTTTAGCGGAAGGCGAAGTTCAGCAGCTAATGAATGTTAATGATCCTGAAACGAGCGAAGCTAATTATATGCGTGTAATTTATAGTAAAACTGCGCGTTTGTTTGAAGTGGCTGGTCAAGCTGCGGCAATTGTTGCGGGCGGAACAGAAGTGCAAGAAAAGGCTTTACAAGATTATGGGCGTTATATTGGAACTGCATTTCAGCTTGTGGATGATGTATTGGATTATAGTGCAAATGCACAAGCTCTAGGTAAAAATGTAGGCGATGATTTAGCTGAAGGAAAACCAACCCTTCCTCTACTACATGCTATGCGTCATGGTAATGCTCAACAGGCGGCTTTAATTCGCGAAGCGATTGAGCAAGGTGGTAAACGTGAAGCTATTGATGAAGTATTAGCCATTATGGCTGAGCATAAGTCTTTAGATTACGCGATGAGTCGTGCAAAAGAAGAAGCTCAAAAAGCTGTAGATGCAATTGCAATTTTGCCAGACACTGATTATAAGAAGGCGTTGATTTCTTTGGCTTATTTGTCTGTGGATAGAAATTATTAGCCCTTTATTTAGCTTATATACTTGATACCCATTAATTTTAATTAAACTTTATGAATACAGAATTTCAATCTAAACCTGAGCAGAGTGCGGTTAACTTTCAAGGTAAAACTCGTAAACAAAAGGTACGCAAAGATCCTAACGCACCTTTTATTCGTGAAAAACTTGAGTTGCCAGATGGGCATAATAAACTTCTTTTACATTCATGCTGTGCGCCTTGCTCGGGTGAGGTGATGGAAGCAATTCTTGCATCTGGCATTGAATTTACGATTTATTTTTATAATCCAAACATTCATCCACTCAAAGAATATTTAATTCGTAAAGAAGAAAATATTCGTTTTGCCCAAAAATTTGGCATTCCATTTATTGATGCAGATTACGATCGTCAAAATTGGTTTGATCGTGCCAAAGGAATGGAATGGGAGCCTGAGAGGGGAATTCGTTGTACTATGTGTTTTGATATGCGTTTTGAAAAAGCTGCTGAATATGCTCATGAACATGGTTTCCCTGTATTTACTAGTTGTCTTGGTATTTCTCGCTGGAAGGATATGAATCAAATCAATGGCTGTGGACATCGTGCTGCGGAAAAATATGATGATGTTATTTATTGGGATTATAACTGGCGTAAAGAAGGTGGCTCGCAACGCATGATTGAGATTAGTAAGCGGGAGCGGTTTTATCAACAGGAATATTGCGGCTGTGTGTATTCTTTACGTGATAGTAATAAATGGCGAGAAGAGACTGGTCGTCAAAAAATTGAAATCGGAAAATTGTATTATAGTGCTGATTAATATGATGAATGCAAAAAAGGCTTGGAATTCCAAGCCTTTTTCTTTGCGAAATTATTCGCCCAAACGCTCTTTAATACGAGCTGATTTACCTGAACGTTCACGTAAGTAGTAAAGTTTAGCTTTACGTACCGCACCTTTACGTTTAACTGCGATAGAATCTACAGCTGGAGAGTGAGTTTGGAATACACGCTCAACGCCTACGCCGTTAGATACTTTACGTAAAGTAAATGCTGAGTGCAAGCCACGGTTACGAATTGCAATAACCACGCCTTCGAATGCTTGCAAACGACGTTTGCTACCTTCAACTACCCATACTTTAACTTCTAAAGTATCACCAGGGCGGAAGCTAGGCACGTTTTGTTTTAATTGTTCTTGTTCAAGTTGTTTGATAATGTTAGACATTGTTTGATCCTTTATTGATCCTAGATGTAACTGAAACTAACTGTTATGCTCGGCTTGAGCCTCTTTTAACAGTTTACGTTGTTCGTCAGTCAGAGCTAGGCCTTCTAAGAGCTCAGGGCGTCGGAGCCATGTTCTTTGCAGCGATTGTTTTAATCGCCATTTCCGAATTTCTTCGTGATGTCCCGACATCAGCACGGGTGGTACAGTTAATCCTTCTAACACTTCTGGTCTGGTGTAATGCGGGCAATCTAATAAACCATCTGCAAAAGAATCTTCTTCTGCGGAGGCTTGCTTGCCTAATACACCGGGAATAAAACGCGCAACAGCATCAATTAATGTCATTGCCGGCAATTCCCCACCGGTCAGAACGTAATCGCCAATTGACCATTCTTCATCAATTTCAGTTTGAATCAATCGTTCATCAATACCTTCGTAACGTCCACATACCAAAATCAATTTTTGATTTTGAGCAAGCTCGGTTACGCCACCTTGATCGAGTTTACGTCCTTGTGGCGAAAGGTAAACCACCTTTGCACCTTCTCCTGCCTCTGCTTTCGCAGCATGAATCGCATCCCGTAAAGGTTGCACCATCATCAGCATTCCCGGACCACCACCATAAGGGCGGTCATCCACGGTTTTATGCTTGTCGAATGTAAAATCTCTTGGATTCCAACATTCCACTTGCAGAAGATTATGTTTTACGGCTCTACCTGTAACCCCAAATTCCGTAATCGCTTTAAACATTTCGGGGAATAATGAAATCACCCCTATCCACATAAAAAGCCTACTACATTACGTTTGTGCATACTTGAGATTAGAAACCAGCGTCCCAATCCACTTCAATAGTTTTCGTGGTGAGATCGACTCTTTTAACTACTTGTTCATACAAAAACGGAATTAACCGCTCTTGTTTTCCAAAAGCATCTTTCGTATTGGCTTTCACCACTAATACATCATTAGAACCTGTTTCCATCATCTCTGTCACTGTTCCCATTGTATAACCTTCTAGGTTTACGACTGAGCAACCAATTAAATCGTGCCAGTAATAATCGCCTTCTTCCAGTTCTGGGAAAACAGATAGATCTACACCAATTTCAACATTTGCTAAAGTTTGTGCAGCTTCACGATCATCAACGCCTTTTAATTTAACGATGATTTCGTGATTATGATGACGCCAGTTTTCTAATTCTGTTGGCTGCCACTCACCTTTGATTTTTAAAAACCAAGGTTGATATTCAAAAATGCTTTCAGCTTGTTCTGTTGATGAATAAATACGTAACCACCCACGAATACCGTAGGTTGAGCCTAATTTGCCCACAACTTCAATACGTTGTTGTTCCATATTTCTCACCTATCTTAGTTTAAGAACTAAATCAAAAAGCAAAATTATGCTGCTTTTTGTGCTTCTTTTACCAAGCTAGCAACACGATCAGAAAGTGATGCACCTTGACCAACCCAGTGGTTAACACGGTCAAGGTCGATACGAACACGTTCTGCGTTACCTTGTGCGATAGGATTGAAGAAACCTACACGCTCAATGAAACGACCGTCACGTGGTGAACGGCTGTCAGCTACTACGATTTGATAAAATGGGCGTTTTTTAGCTCCGCCACGAGATAAACGAATGGTTACCATAACCTTCCTCTAAATGTTTAATTACTAAAAGAATATTCCTAAACTCGAAAGCGATTTAAGAATATAGCTTACTTTTTTCTCTGTATATATAGACAAAAAGCCTGCGAATTCTATACTTTTTGAGCAAAATTGCAAGTTTTTGATGAGCATTCTAATAAGTACGTTATATTCTCTTGAAAAGGTAAACATTATCATTCACATGCAATTTTGTTTTACGTATAATGTAAGAAACTCTCAAGCAGTTTTAGGTCAAGTTTACGCGTTAAGCGGTATTTTACATTGATAAAATATCAGTTAAATGAGGTTTATTATGAAAATCGGTTTTCATTCGGTGTTACTTGGATTAGCGTCATGTATTGGCATTCAACAATCTGTGATAGCGAGTCCTCCTTCGTCTTCTCAACAATCAGTATCTACTGAGTCCGCTGAGGCTTTAAAGCAACAATTTTCAATCGCTTTGGCTAAGCAAGAAAAGCAACAAGTTTCGATTTTACAGAAAAAACTCACAGCACTTTTTTCTTTACCTCCTCAATTCCTAGATAATCAGATCCAAATAAGCGAAAAAATCCTCACTCGCATTTTTAAAACAGATAAAAATCTCACCCCTAAATTTCTTGATTATTTATACTTTGAACCGATAAATACTGGCGATGCTAATTTAATTCAGGAAATGAAGAAAAACTTACTGGTGTCTTTTTTAGCGAATGAGCAGGCAAAAATTTATATTCGTCAAACAGATAATTCGGAGCAATTTGTTCAGGCTTTAAGAGAACGGGGAGCAAAAGCAGATCAAATCATATTATTGTCTTTGGATGCTAAAGGCATATTTCAAAAAATTATTGAACAGATACGTCAAGATTTTCCTAATCAAACAACTTTTTCTATTACCGAGAATCGAGTGAGTTTGATAACCCCTTCTTCAGAAATTAAGCCCCGCCTCGCTCTAGCTAATATGATGTTTGCTCGCCAATTTAAAGGGGTGGAGGTTGATGATTTTTCGTATTTAGATCAAGCACGTGAAAATCTTCAACACAATAACTATGTTATTCGTTATAAGACTTTCCAAGCAATGCTTGAAGGCTTAAATTAATCCGTTTACTCACAAGGAGCCATTATGTTTTTATCTAAAAAATCAGTTACCTTTGCAGTTAGTGCGTTAGCAATGCTTTGCTCAGGTGCAACCTTTGCTAAAGAAGTGCCGCAAGCACATAAAGCTGTGGAGTTAAGTATCTTACATATTAACGACCACCATTCTTATTTGGAACCGCACGAAGCAAGAATTAATTTAAATGGTCAACAAACAAAGGTTGATATTGGCGGTTTTTCTGCTGTGAATGGAAAACTTTATGAGTTACGTAAAAAGTATAAAAATCCATTAGTGCTACATGCTGGTGATGCGATTACCGGTACGCTGTATTTCACCCTTTTTGGCGGTTCCGCTGATGCGGCTGTCATGAATGCTGGTAATTTCCATTATTTTACTTTGGGTAATCATGAATTTGACGCTGGTAATGAAGGTTTATTAAAACTACTCGAGCCATTAAAAATTCCAGTACTTTCAGCTAATGTTATTCCTGATAAAAATTCAATTTTATATAACAAATGGAAACCTTACGATATTTTCACTGTGGATGGAGAGAAAATTGCCATTATCGGTTTAGATACCGTGAATAAAACGGTTAATTCATCTTCACCAGGTAAGGATGTGAAGTTCTATGATGAAATTGCTACCGCACAAATTATGGCAAATGCGCTAAAACAACAAGGTATTAATAAAATCATTTTACTTTCACATGCAGGTAGTGAAAAAAATATCGAAATCGCTCAAAAAGTAAATGATATTGATGTGATCGTTACTGGCGATTCACATTATTTATACGGAAACGATGAATTACGTGGTTTAAAATTGCCAGTAATCTATGAATATCCACTTGAATTTAAAAATCCGAATGGCGAACCAGTATTTGTAATGGAAGGTTGGGCTTATTCTGCTGTTGTGGGGGATTTAGGTGTTAAATTCAGTCCTGAAGGTATTGCGTCTATTACTCGTAAAATTCCTCACGTGTTAATGAGTTCTCATAAACTTCAAGTGAAAAATGCGGAGGGTAAATGGGCTGAATTAACAGGCGATGAACGTAAAAAAGCGCTTGATACTTTAAAATCAATGAAGAGTATTTCACTTGATGATCATGATGCTAAAACAGACATGCTTATTTCAAAATATAAAAGCGAAAAAGATCGTTTAGCACAAGAAATTGTTGGCGTCATCACTGGCTCTGCAATGCCGGGTGGTTCAGCAAACCGTATCCCAAATAAAGCGGGTTCTAATCCAGAAGGTTCTATCGCGACACGCTTTATTGCAGAAACGATGTATAACGAACTCAAAACGGTGGATTTAACCATTCAAAATGCAGGTGGTGTACGCGCAGATATTTTACCGGGCAATGTAACCTTTAATGATGCTTATACTTTCTTACCTTTCGGGAATACGTTATATACCTATAAAATGGAAGGTTCGTTAGTGAAACAAGTACTTGAAGATGCGATGCAATTTGCTTTAGTTGATGGTTCTACAGGGGCATTCCCTTATGGCGCAGGCATTCGTTACGAAGCGAATGAAACACCAAATGCGGAAGGTAAACGCTTAGTGAGCGTGGAAGTCTTGAATAAACAAACCCAACAATGGGAATCAATTGATGATAATAAACGTTATCTTGTTGGTACCAATGCCTATGTAGCTAGCGGTAAAGATGGTTACAAAACTTTTGGTAAATTATTTAACGATCCTAAATATGAAGGTGTTGATACATATTTGCCTGATGCGGAAAGCTTCATTAAATTTATGAAAAAACATCCGCACTTTGAGGCTTACACTTCATCAAATGTGAAATTTAATGCTTCTAGTGATGCGTTACCTAAAAAATAAAATTGAAAAATAGACTAAAAATAGCGCGTACTTAACGCGCTATTTTTGTTATGAGTTTGCTGCTTTAAGATGTCATAGATGATTGAGAATCTTGATTATTCCACACCTGAATGCTTTCTCGTGGAAAATAAATTCCCTAGAAAGGTTGAAAAATAGGGTGGTTTATTGCGATAATCTAGGCCATTTTTGGGGAGATCTTTCAAGTAGTCAAATTTGTTTTGGACTGTGTATTTTTGTTAGAAAGATCAAATTTTTATTTCACCTTTAATTTAATTAGAAAAGAACAATGGCGGAAAAACGTAATATTTTTTTAGTGGGACCAATGGGTGCAGGTAAAAGCACTATCGGTCGTCAATTAGCACAACAGCTTAATATGGATTTTATTGATTCCGATGCCGTGATTGAAGAGCGTACGGGCGCGGACATTAGCTGGATTTTTGATTTGGAAGGTGAAGAAGGCTTCCGTAAGCGTGAAGAACGCATTATTAATGAGCTTACTCAAATGCAAGGTATTGTACTTTCAACGGGGGGGGGCGCGGTGCTTTCTAAAGAGAGTCGTAATTATTTATCTGCACGCGGTATCGTGATTTATTTAGAAACAACGGTGGAAAAACAATTCCAACGTACTCAACGTGATAAAAAACGTCCATTGCTCCAAGATACAGATAATCCTCGTCAAGTATTGGAAGATTTAGCAAAAATTCGCAACCCTCTTTATGAAGAAATTGCGGACATCACTTTGCCAACCGATGAGCAAAATGCCAAAGTAATGGTAAATCAAATTGTTGATTTAATTGATAATATGAATGGATTGAATGGTGCACTTTAAACACACCTAAGGATAAATTATGCTGTGCGTCAACGTGGAATTGCAAGAGCGTCGCTATCCTATTTTAATTGGTAGCGGATTGTTACAAGATGAACGTAGTTACCCGATTAAACGAGGGGATCGCGTGATGATTGTAACGAATCCCACGGTTGCACAGTTTTATCTTGATACAGTCATCTATGCGTTGGAAAAACGTGGTTGCGTGGTCGATCATGTTTTATTGCCAGATGGCGAAAAATACAAAACGCTTGAATCTTTAAACTTAATTTTCAGCGCACTTTTGCAAGGTAATCATGGGCGAGATACCACGATTATTGCATTGGGCGGTGGCGTAATTGGCGATATTGCTGGATTTGCTGCGGCAAGTTATCAGCGCGGTGTGCGTTTAATTCAAATTCCAACAACATTACTTTCACAAGTGGATTCTTCAGTTGGCGGTAAAACGGCGGTTAATCATGAATTAGGCAAAAATATGATTGGTGCGTTCTATCAGCCATCAATGGTTATTATTGATACGCTCACGCTTAATACGCTTCCTAAACGTCAAGTAAATGCGGGTCTTGCCGAAGTTATCAAATATGGTGCCATTTTAGATTACGAATTTTTTGAATGGCTAGAACAACATATTGATGAGTTTGTTGCTTTGCATCCTGAGGCGCTTCAATATTGTATTTCTCGTTGTTGTCAAATTAAAGCGGATGTGGTTGCGAGAGATGAAACAGAAAAAGGCGATCGTGCATTGCTCAATCTTGGACATACTTTTGGCCATGCTATTGAAACTCACTTGGGTTATGGAAACTGGCTTCATGGCGAAGCTATTTCGACTGGAATGATGATGGCAGCGGCGCTTTCGGAAGAACTTGGAGATATTTCTATTGCAGATGTGTCTCGCCTTGAAAAATTACTTGCTCGTGCCAATTTGCCCACCGTATCACCGGATACGATGCAGCCGGAGGACTATTTACCGCATATGATGCGTGATAAAAAAGTTCTAGCGGGTAAATTGCGTCTGGTGCTACTCAAATCTCTAGGCCAAGCCTATGTGGCGAATGATACTGCTCATACCCTCGTGTTAAACGCAATTCGTCGTTGTACTCAAACGGATTAAGATGTTACGTCCGAAAAAACAATCTTTAAAACCCAAGTTAAAGCACCGTCCATTTTTAAAATGGGCGGGGGGGAAATTTCGTTTAACGGACGAAATAAATAAAGCCTTTCCAAACAAAAAAAACTGCTTAATTGAGCCATTTGTGGGCGCTGGAGCAGTATTTCTGAATTCTAATTTTGAACGCTATATTTTGGCAGATATCAACCCTGATTTAATCAATCTATTCAATATTGTTAAAGAAAATGTAGAGGGTTATATTGAAGCTTGTAAGCTGATCTTTTTCGCTGATGATGCCAATACATCCGATTATTACTATGCCAAACGTCGTCAATTCAATGCTTCTACGGATCCTTTCGAACGTTCGATTATTTTTTTGTATTTGAACCGTTTTGGGTTTAACGGATTATGCCGTTATAACAGCAAAAATGAATTTAATGTGCCTTTTGGAGCTTATAAAACTCATTATTTTCCAGAGGATGAATTACGTTATTTTGCGCATAAAGCGCAAAGTGCGGTGTTTTTGTGTTGTGATTTTCAAAAAACTTTTGAATTTGCTGATAAAGATTCGGTGATTTATTGTGATCCACCTTATGCTCCGCTACAACAAGATACTAATTTTACTGGTTATGCGGGCAATGAGTTTGGCCTAGCGCAACAACGCACTTTGGCTGATTTAGCGAAATCTATACAAAAGGAAAAACAAATCTCGATATTGATTTCTAATCACGATACTAAATTTACGCGTGAAATTTATAACGGTGCTAAATTTAAACGGGTAAAAGTTCAACGTTCTATTAGTCAGAATTCAGAAAAACGCGTAAAAGTGAAAGAATTGATTGCGATATTTGGTGCGCGGAAATAATAAAAATAAACCGCACTTTTGTTAGTGTTCGGTTAGATGACTGTTTTCTTTAAATCATCCAGTGTATTAAAATTCTCGAAGTTACCTTCTTCTTGCGTGAATTTTACTGAAATCCCGCCATTTTCTTTCATAAATTGTAAAAGGCGTCGTTCACCCGATGCTAAATAGTGTCGCAATTTTTCCTTTAGCTGAACGGACATCAAACAAAAAACGGGATGTTCACGTTCTTCATCGCAAGCATAAGCAATTAAAGTGTGGTGATTTTCAACCGCACTTTTGAGTTTATCTAAAAGATTAGTTGGGAAAAAAGGCGTATCACAAGGTGTAAAAAGGATGAAGTCACTTGTTGTCTTTTCTAGGGCTGTTAGCATACCACTTAATGGCCCTTGGAAATCGGGTAGTTCATCGGAAAATACAGGAACGCCAAATTTTGCATATTCTGTTTGGTTTCGGTTAGCGTTAATTGAAATCTGATAAATTTGTGGTTGCAAGCGATGAATAACATGCTGAATTAAAGATTGTTTACCTAAAATCTGTAATCCTTTATCTTGTCCACCCATTCTGCGTGCTTTGCCACCAGCCAAAATTACCGCGCTTATTGTAATTGTCATATTTTAATCTATCGTTATTTCAAGTATCATTTGCCTATTTTTTACGATTAAAAAGGAAATAGCAATGAAATGTAAGCGTTTAAATGAAGTTTTGGAACTTTTACAGCCTTATTGGTCTAAAAACCCAGATTTGAGTTTAATGGAAATTTTGCAAAAAATTGCCAATGAATCAGGTTTCCAAAAGCCATTAAATGAATTAACTGATGAAGTGATTATTTATCAGTTAAAAATGGATGGTACAGATAAACATGAGCCAATTCCTGGTCTCAAAAAAGATTACGAAGAAGATTTTAAAACCGCATTGCTCCGTGCTCGCGGTATCATTAAATAAGAAGGAAAGCAAATGAAAAAAGTATTACTTGCGTTAGGTTTAGGTATCAGCACGCTTATGTCTGTAAATAGTTTTGCAGCAGATTTACAAGAAGGTAAACAATATGTTCAAGTGAGCCAACAGGCTTCACAGCAAAAAGAAGTGATTGAGTTTTTCTCATTCTACTGCCCGCATTGTTACGCCTTTGAAATGGAATACAAAATTCCACAACAAGTCGCAGATGCTTTACCAAAAGATGTGAAATTTAAACAATATCATGTAAATTTCTTAGGTCGCCAGTCTGAAAATTTAACGCGTGCTTGGGCGTTAGCAATGGCATTAGGTGCAGAAAGTAAAGTAAAGGCACCATTATTTGAAGCGGCTCAAAAGGATGCCTTGAAATCAATGGATGATATTCGAGCCATTTTCTTATCGAATGGTGTAACCGCCGAGCAATTTGATGGCGGCATTAATAGTTTTGCCGTGAATGGTTTGGTCAATAAACAAGTAAATGCCGCAGAACAATTTAAGGTGCGTGGCGTACCTGATTTTTATGTAAATGGAAAATTCCGCGTAAACCCTGAAGGGTTAAATTACGATGATTTCGTGAAAGATTATGTGCAAACCGTAAAAGGTTTATTGCAAAAATAACGAAAAATTGGTTTAATGCCTGCCCTATTTTGTAAATATTAATGAAAGAAGAGAGAATATTATGGCTGCAAGTTTTAGCGTAACGCGTCGTTTCTTTGACGATAAAAACTACCCACGTGGTTTTTCCCGTCACGGTGATTACACAATCAAGGAATCACAGGTGCTTGAGCAATATGGCCAAGCGTTCAAAGCATTAGACTTAGGGGAACGTGAGCCAGCGACTAAAGAAGAAAAAGATTTCGTCGCTTTTTGCCGTGGTGAGCGCGCAGCAGAGACTTTCTTTGAAAAAACTTGGAATAAATATCGTACTCGTATTAACACTAAAAAACGTGTTTACACCTTATCTGGTGATGTGAGTGAAGCTGCCTCTGGCGGTGAAGATTATTCCGGCGAATAAGAGACGTTAAATAAGGCAGGCGGAAGTCTGCCTTTTGTTTTTGATAGCTTGTGAAATCTCGCGTAATTCACGGCTGATAACTTTATTCTCCTATCTTTGTATGAACGATTCGTCTTCATACGCCCTATGAATACTAATTTCTATGCAATTACCGATTTCTCAATACAACGAACTGCTACAAAAAAAACTTGAAAAATTAACCGCACTTTTGTGCCCTTTCAATGCGCCTGATATTCAAGTTTTTGACTCTCCAACAAGTCATTATCGCATGCGTGCGGAGTTCCGTATTTGGCACGAGCAAGATGATTTTTACCATATTATGTTTGATCAAGCGACGTTGCAGCGTTATCGCGTGGATGAATTTCCAATCGCTAGCACGCTGATAAATCGCATGATGCAAACCTTATTACCTTTGTTAAAACAACAAGAAGTGCTACACAAAAAATTATTCCAAATTGATTACCTTAGCACTTTGAGTAATAAGATTATTGTGAGCTTGCTTTATCATAAAACACTCACTGAAGAATGGGAAAGTGCGGCTAAAAATCTAAAAGATTTACTCGAAAAGCAAGATTTTGATGTGCAAATAATCGGGCGTGCAAGTAAACAAAAAATCTGTTTTGAGCAAGATTATGTGGATGAAGTTTTACCTGTGAATGGCAGAAATTATGTTTATCGCCAAGTCGAGAATAGTTTTACCCAGCCAAACCCAATGGTAAACTGTAAAATGCTTGAATGGGCAATTGATTGTACCCAAAATAGCGAAGGCGATTTATTAGAACTTTACTGCGGAAACGGTAATTTTTCTATTGCACTTGCACAGAATTTCCGCAAGGTATTGGCAACAGAAATCGCCAAACCTTCCGTAGCCGCCGCACAGTTTAATATCGCTGAAAATAAAGTTGATAATTTACAAATTATCCGTATGTCGGCAGAGGAATTTACGCAGGCAATGAATGGGGTTCGAGCCTTTAACCGCTTGAAAGGGATTGATTTAAAATCTTACGAATGTAATACCATTTTTGTCGATCCACCTCGCGCAGGGCTTGATCCTGATACAGTGAAACTTGTACAAAATTACGATCGCATTTTGTATATTTCCTGTAATCCACATACGCTGTGCGATAATCTTATTGAACTATCAAAAACGCACCGTATTGAAAAAGCAGCGTTATTTGACCAATTCCCTTACACTGACCACATGGAAAGCGGCGTATGGCTCATTCGCAAGTAGGTATTCAACTAATTTCTGAATCTCCAGAAAAAACATTAGCAGAATTGACCGCACTTTGTGCTGAACATAACATTATTCATGATGAACAAAGCCCACTTGCACTTGTTCAAACCGATGAACGTTTAGAACTTCGTAAATTAGACGAACCTAAACTCGGGGCGGTTTATGTTGATTTTGTAGGTGGGACAATGGCTCACCGTCGTAAATTTGGTGGTGGTCGCGGTGAAGCTGTAGCGAAAGCAGTAGGGATTAAAGGTTCGGAATTGCCAACGATTATTGATGCCACAGCTGGTCTAGGACGTGACGCCTTTGTGCTAGCCTCTATTGGTTGCCAAGTTTGTTTAGTAGAACGTCATCCTGTTGTTTTTTTACTTCTGCAAGATGGTCTAAATCGTGCTTATCAAGATGAGGAAATCGGTGAGATGTTGCAACAAAATTTGCGCTTGCTGAATGTTCACCATATTAATGAACTTGATCCTAATAGCGATTATGCCGATGTGGTTTATCTCGATCCAATGTATCCACATAAACAAAAATCTGCACTAGTAAAAAAAGAAATGCGTGTATTCCAGCATTTAGTCGGGGCTGATTTAGATGCCGATGAATTACTTTTACCTGCACTACAACTCGCTAAAAAACGTGTGGTCGTGAAGCGTCCTGACTATGCAGAATTTCTTTGTGGAAAACAACCACACTTTAGCCGTGAAACGAAAAATCATCGCTTTGATATTTATATGGGAGAATCCCAATGCTAAGAGAAAGTGCCGTTGTTATTAGCTATGAAAATGGCATTGCCAAAGTGAAATGCCAATCCCAAAGTGCCTGTGGCCAATGTGCAGCTAAAAACAGTTGTGGAACATCAAGTCTTTCCGAATTAAACGGTAAACGTGGCGAGCATATTTTTTATGTGGACACATTAATGCCATTACGAGAAGGTCAAATTGTTGAAATTGGATTAGAAGAAAAGTCGATGTTGTTATCGGCATTATTGATGTATGTTGTACCGCTTTTGACCTTATTGATTGCGACGATGTTATCTGATTACATCAGCCATAATGAAATCTTGCGTGCAATTTTAATCTTTGGATTAACCGCACTTTCTTTCATTTTTGTAAAATCTTATAGCAGAAAATTAGGGCAACAAACAGAATTTCAGCCTGTTTTATTGCGCATATTATCTTAAGTTTTTATTCGCTTTTTATTATTGCTGGATCTAGATCGCAAGCTATAAAGCTAGTTGAGTAATTCTATTTTTATTTAAGCAAAATTTCTTTTTTATTTATCGGAGAAACTATGCCGAATTTATTTAAATTACCCATTGAGAAAAGTTCTTTAGAGGCTTGGTCAAAACTTAGTGATGATGTGGCAAAAGTTGCTATTCTAGCAATGCCTGTTATACTTTATGGCGAGCAACCGCTTTTCCTAAAAGGATTAAATATTAGTTTTTTGCTCATTATTGCTTATGCTTGCCTTGTGATGGGGCGTAAATTTCGTCAATTAGTGGAGGGAAAATAATATGTGGCTTGCTATAGGGCTTGGCATTGTTGCTCTTCTTGCTATTGGCGGACTTATTTTTGCCAATTATGCAGCAAAACATTCTTAATTTATTAACCCCGATCTTTCGGGGTTTTCGGTATCTAAAGTGCGGTTATTTTTAAGGTTATTTTTATGAACAATCAGATTCCTTTATTTGGAATTACCGGTTATAGCGGTAGTGGTAAAACAACATTATTAGAAAAACTTATCCCAGAGCTTATCGCTCGTCACATTCGCGTTTCAGTGATTAAACATAGCCATCACAATATGCAAGTTGATAAAGAAGGCAAAGATAGTTGGCGTATGAAAGAGGTGGGTTCTTCTCAAGTCATTTTAGCGAATGATGAACGCTGGGCGATCATGACGGAAACGCCAAAACCTGTTTCATTGGATTATTTAGCGCAACAATTTGACCACACTTTAACGGATTTAGTGTTGGTGGAAGGCTTTAAACAAGAGCCTATTCCAAAGATTTTGCTTCACCGTCAAGAAATGGCAAAACCTTTACCCGAAATTGACGAATATGTTGTGGCGGTTGCTACTAATTATCTCCTTGAAATTGACCGCACTTTGTTGGATATTAACCGCATTCCGAAAATTGCCGATTTTATTGAAAATTGGTTGCACCATTTTCACGGAGCACGATGACTGAATCCAATGCTTATCGCGGTTTAGCTTGGGTAGCAGCAATGGCGCTTTTTATGCAGAGCCTAGATGCCACCATTCTTAATACTGCCTTACCGGCGATATCCTCCGATTTACATAAGCCCGCCTTTGAAATGCAAATGGCGATTATTGCTTATTCTTTAGCCGTTGCATTATTTATTCCTCTAACCGCGTGGTCCGCGGCAAAATTTGGGACATTAACCGTTTTTCGCGGTGCAGTTTTCACGTTTATTTTAGGTTCAGTTGCTTGTGCCGCGGCCCCTAATTTAGAAAGTTTAATCTTAGCCAGAGTGATTCAGGGGATAGGCGGTGCTTTTATGATGCCAGTGGCGCGTTTAGCTATTATTCAAGCTGTCCCTAAACAACAATTAGTTAATGCTTGGAATTTAATGGCAACTGCAGGTTTGATTGGGCCAATTCTAGGGCCTATTTTAGGTGGATGGTTAGTCATTCACGCCAGTTGGCACTGGATTTTTTTAATTAATATTCCAATTGGTGCACTAGGGATTTTGGCATCGGGCAGAGTGATGAGTAACATCAAAGGCGAAGCAGAGAAACTAGATTGGACAGGTTTTTTACTGTTTGCATTAGGGTTAGTTGGCATCACGCTTGGTTTGGATTTACTCGGTGAAAGCCAGCATAGCCCAATTGCAACCTATAGCGTATTAGTTGTCGGTATTCTGTTACTCGTGGCTTATTGTAGCTATGCCAAAAACAATGAAGATGCCATTTTACCTTTATCCCTTTTCCGTACTCGTACATTTAGATTAGGCATTATTGCCAATATTTTTATCCGATTATCTGCATCTGGCGTTCCCTTTTTATTGCCTTTGATGTTTCAATTATCTTTCGGTTACAGTGCTGAAATGTCAGGCTGGCTATTAGCACCGATTGCGTTAATTTCTGTAATTTTGAAAATATTAATTGGACGAATTTTAAATCGTTGGGGCTATAAAACAACGTTAATTTCATCAGCACTTTTGATGGCGGGATCTGTGATTTCCATGGCTTGGTTGGATAAACAAAGTTCTCTGACTTGGATTATTTGTAATCTTATGTGGTACGGTGCTTGCATGTCGATAATTTTCACTTCAATTAATACGTTGACTGTAGGCGATCTTTCAAAACAACAGGCAGGCACAGGTTCTACAGTATTAAGTATTGTGCAGCAAGTTGGGATTGGATTTGGTATTGCCATTTCATCGATAATTCTAAATCTTTATAGACATTTCTTTAGCGCAAGTGATGGCTTACAACAGGCATTTAGCTATACTTTCTTAACCTCATCACTTTTTGCAATCGCCTTAGTTTGGTCACTTATGAAATTACATAAAAATGATGGTGATCATTTACGGAAGAATCCTTAGATTAATTTGTTATAATCCATAGAATTTTTTTATTTAAAAAAAGCGACATTTGCTTATATCTTATTAAACATTTATTTTAGATAGGATTTATCTAGCATCTTTGGTATATCACTATGCTCGAATAAATCTTTGCCAACAAAATGAGGAACTATCATGAAGCTAAAAGCAACACTAACTCTTGCGGCTGCAACGCTTGTATTAGCAGCTTGCGATCAATCAGGTTCAGCAAATAAACCGACCGCACAATCTGAAACCAAATCTGCATCTAACAACACTTTCGTTTACTGTACAGCAAAAGCACCTTTAGGATTTAGCCCTGCACTTGTAATGGAGGGAACATCTTATAATGCCAGCTCACAACAAGTGTATAACCGCTTAGTTGAATTTAAAAAAGGCTCAACGGATATTGAACCGGCTTTAGCAGAAAGCTGGGAAATTAGCGATGATGGTTTAACTTACACATTTCATCTAAGAAAAGGTGTTAAATTCCATACAACAAAAGAATTTACCCCAACACGTGATTTTAATGCAGATGATGTTGTATTTTCATTCCAACGTCAGTTAGATCCAAATCATCCATATCACAATGTATCTAAGGGGACTTATCCATATTTCAAAGCAATGAAATTCCCTGAATTGTTAAAATCAGTGGAAAAACTAGATGACAACACAATTCGTATTACCTTGAACAAAAAAGATGCGACTTTCTTGGCAAGTTTAGGTATGGATTTTATTTCTATTTATTCCGCAGAATATGCTGATGCAATGCTGAAAGCAGGTAAGCCAGAAACAATTGATAATCGCCCAGTAGGGACTGGCCCATTTGTTTTTGTTGATTACAAAACAGATCAGGCAGCCCAGTATGTAGCAAACGAAAACTATTGGAAAGGTAGAACACCATTGGATCGTTTAGTTATCAATATTGTGCCAGATGCGACAACACGTTATGCAAAATTACAGGCTGGATCTTGTGATTTAATTTTATTCCCGAATGTAGCGGATTTAGTCAAAATGAAAACAGATCCAAAAGTACAACTTTTGGAACAAAAAGGTTTGAACGTGGCGTATATCGCATTCAATACCGAAAAAGCACCGTTTGATAATGTCAAAGTTCGTCAAGCACTGAACTACGCAGTGGATAAAAAAGCGATTATTGAAGCAGTTTACCAAGGCGCGGGTACACCAGCTAAAAATCCACTTCCTCCAACAATTTGGAGTTACAACGATGAAGTTCAAGATTATCCGTATGATCCAGAAAAAGCAAAACAACTTTTAGCAGAAGCGGGTTACCCAAATGGTTTTGAAACTGATTTTTGGATTCAACCTGTTGTACGAGCTTCTAACCCAAATCCAAAACGTATGGCTGAACTTATCATGGCGGACTGGGCTAAAGTTGGTGTAAAAACCAACCCTGTTACCTATGAATGGGCGGATTACCAAAAACGTGCGAAAGCAGGTGAGTTAACTGCTGGTATCTTTGGCTGGTCTGGTGATAATGGTGACCCTGATAACTTCTTATCTCCATTATTGGCAAGTTCAAATGCGGGTAATTCCAATATGGCTCGTTTTAAAAATCCAGAATTTGATGCATTACTAGATAAAGCAATCGGATTAACAAATAAGGAAGAACGCACCACACTTTATAAACAAGCGCAAGTCATCATTCATAATCAGGCACCTTGGATTCCAGTTGCGCACTCTGTAGGTTTTGCACCACTTAGTCCACGCGTAAAAGGCTATGTACAAAGCCCATTTGGCTATGATGCTTTCTATGGCGTGAGTGTAGACGGTAAATAATTAATACTATTTCAGTTCTTTTTGGGCCCTTATTTCGTAAGGGCCTTTTTATTTGAAATATTATTATTTTGTAAAAAATATGTTAAATATATTTTACTTGAGTATAATGCTCAGCATTATTCCCTACGGAAGATAATCTGTAGAATAATGAGATTAATCGTAAATATAAGGAACAAAAATGGATTTCAATAGAATTATTACTCACATGAATGATCATCACCAAGATGATATGGTTGCTCTTTGTAAAAAATTTGGTGGCGAAAAGGAAATCACGGATGTGACATTAGTTAATGTAGATTTTGGTGGTTTAGATTTTAAATATAATGGTGGAAAAACATTACGCGTGGAATTTCCACAACAAGCTGACGAAGGTTCAATTAAACAAGCAATCATCAATCTTTGTGTAGAAAATAAACCAGTTGCAAATTACGATCGTATCAAAGCTAAAATTGATGAATTTCGTCAAGAATTTAAAAGCTGTGTGCTTGCCACTTTAGATAAAGATGGCTTACCGATGGCATCTTATGCGCCAATTATTTCGCTTGATGGAAAATATTATATTTATATCAGTGCCATTGCAGAGCATTATGACAATTTAAAACGCAATCCAAATCAAGTGGAAGTGATGTTTTTAGAAGATGAAAATAAAGCGAAATCAATTATTGTGCGTACTCGCTTACGTTATAAAGCAAGTGCACGTTTTATTCCTCGTGAAGATCCAATTGTTGAAAAAGTTTTAGATAAATTAGCGGAAACGATGAATGATGTGGGCGGAATTAAAACGATTCGTGAATTTACTGATTTTGATTTATTTGAACTTACACTTGGAACAGGTCGTTTTGTGAGAGGTTTTGGCCAAGCTTATTTGATTGATGCTAATGGGGAAATTTCTCATATTGGTGTTAAAGGAAATCCACACGAAAAAGAAAGCGATAAATAATATCGTCTCTTAATGAAGATAAAGGGTTGAGTATAAATTTATACTCAACCCTTTTGTTTACGATAAATTCGAGTGAAATTGAAATTTCTTTATTTTTCACCGCACTTTATTTTCATTAAGGACAAGGTTTACTCACCATAATTTCAATAACCTGTCTGTCGATATGTTGCATACTTTTTGATGCAATAGCGCAGAGATTATCAATGGTTCGATCAAGATCGTGTTCGACAATACCTTCATTGCCAGTAACATGGGTCTCATCCATTGCCATAAGTACTGATTTATAGCCTGAAGCCACGCTGGTGGAGACTTTCATTGCACAGCTATTAGATGCACCATCGCAGATGATTCCGCTGATGTCACCAATCATACTACAAATCCCCATGCTCATGGTTTCAAATTTCCCTGTAAGCAAATAGGCGATACCTGCACAGCTTCCCATTGATGCAGTTGTTACTGCGCAAAGGGCAGAGAGTTTGGGCAATTTACTGTGGATATAAATGGCCATTAAGTGTGATAAGAAGAGCGCTCGGAGACGTTTTTCTTCACTCACGTTTAAATAATCGGCGACCACAACCACAGGCATAGTCGCGGCAATACCTTGGTTGCCAGAGCCTGAATTACTCATTGCTGGCAATGTAGCCCCGCCCATACGGGCATCGGAGGCTGCAGTGGTTTCGATTATAATTTTACTGAGTAAATCATCTGACATTAAGCCACTACCAACTTGTTTGCGTAGCGTTCTACCAATATGTAGGCCGTAATTTTCGCTCAATCCTTCGTTAGATAGTGCTCGATTGAGTGTGGCAGCTTGTTCGATAAAGCGAATTTTATCGAGATCAACTTCACAAGAAAATTCAAAAATTTCACGTGCGCTCACCTGCTTGAAAATATCATAAGGATCACAATCAGCGCATTCATCATGCTCTTTCTCAAAAATGATCTCGCCATTTTTTTCAATCAAAATGATGTTAGTGTGTTGATCTTGAATGGCGACTTTCACTCGGTCATTATCCGTAAACAACACAGCTTCTGAATATAAAATATGCTCGGTTTGATGAATATCCACATTAACGAGCTTTTTATCAAGCATCGCTTTAGCTTGGGAAACTTGCTCTGGCGTGATGTGCTTTAACACTTCTAACTCACCTTCAGGGTCACCGCCCAAAGCACCAATCGCTGCGGCAATTGGTAAGCCCACCATGCCCGTTCCTGGTACTGCAACGCCTAATCCATTTTTCATTAAGTTAGGAGACACTTTGGCTTCAATGCGTTCAGGTGTTTTTCCTAAATGTTTAGCCGCTGTTGCAGATGCAAGTGCCAGAGAAATAGGCTCTGTACATCCAAGTGCAGGAACAACATCGCGTTCTACAATTTGAATTAATGGTTTTTCGATTTCGTTGAGTCTTTCTTGATTCATAAAATTCTTTTTAAATACTGTCTTCTTTCTCTATGACTAATATGCGCGCTTCACCTTGTGGATGAGCAACATGTTCGGTACCGATACTCGCATAAAAAATATCACCCGTATGGAGCAATACGGCTTTCTTTAGGCCCTCTTCTTTGTAGCGCATTTCCACCGTACCATCCATCACCGCAAAGACTTCTTCACCGTCATTGATATGCCATTTGTAAGGTTTATTTGTCCAGTGAAGACGCACCGAAATACCATTCATATTGGTAATATCAAGGGCTCCCCAGGCACGTTCTGCCGTAAAGTGGCGACTTTGAATAACTTTATTCATGGCTAAATTCCTTAGTGCGCTTCATCCCAATTTTGTCCAACACCCACTTCCACAATCAACGGAACAACTAATTTCGCAGCGGCTTCCATGTGTTGTTTAATTTGCTCACGGAAAAATTCTACTTTTTCTGACCGCACTTCAAACACTAATTCATCGTGTACTTGCATAATCATTTCAATATCTGGATCGTGACGGATTACTTCGTCAAGCTTAATCATCGCTCGTTTAATAATATCCGCAGCCGTGCCTTGCATCGGTGCATTTATCGCTACGCGTTCTGCTCCTTTACGACGCATGGCATTGCTAGAATTAATATCAGGTAAATATAAACGGCGACCAAATAACGTTTCCACATAGCCTTGTTCTTTCGCTTTTTCACGGATATCGGTCATAAATTGCTGTACGCCAGGGTAGCGTTGGAAATATAAATCCATGTATTTTTGTGCATCAAGACGGGAAATACCAAGCTGGCGTGAAAGTCCAAAGGCGGACATTCCATAAATTAAGCCGAAATTAATTGCTTTAGCATTGCGACGTTGCTCGCTGGTGACTTCATCTAATGATACACCGAAGATTTCAGCAGCCGTGGATCGGTGAATATCCTTGCCTTGAGAGAAGGCATTAATTAAGCCTTGATCGCCCGAAAGATGCGCCATAATGCGTAACTCAATTTGAGAATAGTCAGCGGCGACAATAGAATAACCCTCACGCGCGATAAATGCTTGTCGAATACGACGACCTTCTTCATTCCGAATTGGAATATTTTGTAAGTTTGGATCACTTGATGATAAACGTCCTGTCGCCGTCACCGCTTGATGATAAGAGGTATGCACTCGGCCTGTTTGTGAATTGACCATTTGAGGCAGTTTATCCGTGTAAGTGGATTTAAGTTTACTCAAGCCACGATGTTCGACCAAAATTTTTGGTAATTCGTGGCTATAAGCTAATTCTTCCAATACTTCTTCATTCGTTGATGGCGCACCTTTTGGTGTTTTTTGTAAAACAGGTAGCCCAAGTTTATCGAACAAAATTTCTTGTAATTGTTTTGTGGAGGCCAAATTAAATGGCTGACCCGCTAATGCGTAAGCTTGTTCTTCAAGTGCGGTTAATCTTGTGGCAATTTCGTTAGATTGTATAAAGAGGGCATCACTATCAATCAAAACGCCCGTACGTTCCATGCGAGAAAGCACATGGAGTAATGGTAATTCCATTGTTTTATACAATTCAACAAGCGTTGGTTCTTCTTGCAATTTTAACCATAGCGCTTGTTGTAACTTCATTGTCACATCTGCATCTTCTGCCGCGTATTCTGTGGCTTGTTCTAATGGAATTTGATTAAATGTCAGCTGGCCTTTTCCTTTTCCTGCAATGCTTTCAAATGCGATAGTCTCATGCCCTAAATAACGTTTAGCTAAATCATCCATATTATGACGACCCGTACTATTTAGCGTATAAGAAAGCAACATCGTATCAAATTCAACACCTCGTAATTCAATGCCATGACGGGCAAAAATACTTTCATCAAATTTAATGTTTTGTCCAATTTTGTGAATATCAGGATTTTCTAAAACGGGTTTGATAGCCACAAGTGCGGTCGATTTTTCGAGTGTTTTTGGTGCATCCAAATAATCCAATTGCAATGGTAAATAAGCGGCTTCGCCATTTTCAAGAGCAAAAGAGATACCTACTAAATTTGCAGACATATAATCAAGACTGTCTGTTTCAGTATCCACTGCAATGAGTTTTGCTGCATTGAGTTTTTCAATCCAGCGGGTTAAATCCGCTTGAGTGAGCAAGGTTTCATATTTTGTACGATCGATTTGAATTTTAGGCGTATTTTCCACCGCACTATTTTCCACAGAATTTTTAGCTGGTGAGGTCGCCTGATACTGGTTCATTTTCATAGGCTGTTCAGTGGTTTGGGTAATGGAGTCTGCGCCATTCATCACTTCATTAAGCCAGCGTTTAAATTCGTAGCGACCAAAATATTCAATGAGTTGATCGTTTTGACTTTCTCCAAGCAACAATTCATCTGTTGTCACGTTAAGTTCAACATCTGTTTTGATGGTTGCTAATGTATAAGAAAGATCTGCATTGGATTTTTCAGCCAGTAATTTTTCACCTAGTTTTTTTGCACCACGAATTGGCAATTCAGCTACTTTTTCAAGATTGGCATAAATTTCAGCCATACTTCCGATGCCTTGTAGTAAACCAAGTGCGGTTTTTTCTCCAACGCCAGCAACGCCCGGAATGTTATCTGCACTATCGCCCATGAGTGCTAGATAATCAATGATGAGTTCAGGTGGAATACCGTATTTTTCAATCACACCCTCGCGATCCAATAAGCTATTATTCATGGTGTTGATGAGCATAATATTGTCATCAACTAACTGTGCCATATCTTTATCGCCAGTACTAATGAGCACTTTTTTACCCAAACTAGATGCTTGTAGTGCGAGCGTACCGATCACATCATCAGCTTCAACCCCTTCCACCACTAAAAGTGGAATCCCCAATGCGCGAATCATATCGTGCAAAGGCTGAATTTGTTTGCGTAAATCATCAGGCATTGGTGGACGGTGAGATTTATATTGTTCAAACATTTCATCACGGAAAGTTTTTCCTTTTGCATCAAAAACAACAGCTATATGAGTGGGTTGTACTTGTGAGATGAGGCTTTTTAGCATATTTAACACGCCGTACATCGCACCCGTTGGCTCACCTGCGGCATTAGTTAAAGGAGGAAAGGCATGAAATGCACGATATAAATAAGAAGAACCATCTACTAATACAAGTGGATTTGTTGCAATTTGGGCCATAAAAATCTCGTTTTAAACTGAAAAATGCGGGCATTATAGCGTAATTTATGGTGATGAGCGAACGGCGGATTCAATGTAAAATTTGTGACGAACGTTTTTTGCTATGGCATAATATCAGCCACTCAAATATTTAATTTAAGGAAATCAAATGTCGTTAAAATTGGTCGAAATTTTAGTTTTGGGTCAGGTCTTGCGTTTAAACGTGCCCATTGAACAAGAAGAATTATTGCGCCAAGCTGCGCGTAATTTAGATATATTGGTTTCCGAAATGAAAGAAAAGACAGGCCTTATTCAGCTTGAGCGTGTGCTTTCGATTGTGGCGCTCAATTTGAGTTTTGAATTAAGCCAAGAAAAAAATAAAGCAGCTAAAATTGAAGAGGTATTGAGAACGGGTATCCAACAATTAGACCATTCGTTAGAAAATATTCGTGTAAATAAAGAACAATATTAAATTGTAAAGTGCGGTGAAATAGAGCTGAGATTTTTTCAAATTAAAAGATGTAGCTAATTCAGCGCAATTAGTTAAAAATTACTTAAGTCACCGCCATATTCTTTAGATTCTCCTCTCCAAGATCAATAAATACCTAAAACTAATTTGTGTTATCACACCTGTTTTGTCGTTTTATAATCAACTCATCAAAATTGATAAATAAATGCTAGTCAATACTGAGAATTTGGGCTAGTATAAACCCATAAGAATTACCTGGAGTGTTCGTCAGTAGGCTATGTCCCTGAGCCGATACTTTAAATCTTATAAATTGGTTTCCTATCGTTGGTGTGTAGGCTTAACCTTTGACTCGTTCATTGGGCTAAGAAACCTGAAAACGGTATCAACTGATTTCCTTGAACCGTCGGGTTCAAGGACTACCGCCCGCAGCGGCACTCTGGGTCCTATCTTCTCTTTTCATGTCTATGAATACTCAAAAACGCCAGCAAATACGCGCTGAAATTCGAAAAATACGCGCAAATTTAACCGCACTTCAACAGCAAAAAGCTGAACAATCAGTGACTCAACAGGCGTTAAATCTTATCGACCAACGACAAGCCAAAAATATTGCATTATATTTTTCTTTTGATGGTGAAATTTCTACAAAGGCCTTAATCCAGTCCCTTTGGATGCAAAATAAAAATGTGTATTTGCCTATTTTACACCCTTTTACTAAACATCATTTATTGTTTTTACGCTATTTACCTGATACGCCAATGGAACAAAATCAGTTTGGTATTTGGGAGCCAAAGCTGAATGTTCAAAATGTTTTACCATTAGATGAACTGGATATTTTATTTACGCCGTTAGTGGCTTTTGATAAACAGGGAAATCGCCTTGGCATGGGCGGTGGATTTTATGATCGCACATTGCAGAATTGGCAAAATAAGTCTTTTATTCCTGTAGGTTTAGCGCATCAATGTCAGCAAGTAGAAAATCTTCCCACTGAGCATTGGGATGTCTCACTATTCGATATTTTGGTGGGCTGAAACCTATCATTAGATTTTTATTGATAGATAAAATCAAAAATATTTCATTTTTTCTCTTGAAATCTTTTCAAACGATCTTACTTAATTTAGGCAAACGGCGAAAGCCAAAACTAAATTGAGGAAAGTGTATGAACATTGAAAAATTTACGACAAAATTCCAAGACGCTTTAAGCGAAGCACAATCACTTGCTATCGGAAAAGATAATCAATTTATTGAACCAGTGCATTTATTGACCGCACTTTTAAATCAACAGGGCGGGTCCATTGCACCAATTTTAACTGCAAGTGGCGTAAATGTAACTTTATTGCGTAATGAATTAAAAACTGAACTAAATAAATTGCCACAGGTTATTGGCAATGGCGGTGATGTACAACTTTCACGCCAGCTCATTAATTTACTTAATCTATGTGATAAATTTGCACAGCAAAACCAAGATAAATTTATTTCAAGCGAATTGTTTTTGCTGGCAGCTTTAGAAGAACGTGGAATGATCAGCGATATTCTGAAAAAGTGCGGTGCGAAAAAAGAGCAAATTTCGCAAGCCATTCAGCAAATTAGAGGGGGACAAAACGTGAACGATCAAAATGCAGAAGAAAGCAGACAAGCATTAGAAAAATATACGATTGATTTAACCGCTCGTGCCGAAAGTGGCAAACTTGATCCTGTGATTGGACGTGATGAAGAAATTCGTCGAGCGATTCAAGTATTACAACGTCGTACCAAAAACAACCCAGTATTAATTGGTGAGCCCGGTGTGGGGAAAACGGCGATTGTAGAAGGTTTAGCACAACGTATTGTAAATGGCGAAGTGCCAGAAGGTTTGAAAAATAAACGCGTACTTTCATTAGATATGGGCGCATTAATTGCTGGGGCGAAATATCGTGGTGAATTTGAAGAACGTTTAAAAGCGGTACTCAATGAACTTTCGAAAGAAGAAGGTCGCGTTATCCTCTTTATTGATGAAATTCATACTATGGTTGGCGCAGGTAAAACCGATGGTGCGATGGATGCCGGTAACTTGTTAAAACCAAGTTTAGCTCGCGGTGAATTGCACTGTGTGGGCGCAACAACACTAGACGAATATCGTCAATATATCGAGAAAGATGCCGCACTTGAACGTCGTTTCCAAAAAGTCTTTGTGGATGAACCAAGTGTCGAAGATACGATTGCGATCTTACGTGGTTTGAAAGAACGCTATGAAATTCACCACCATGTAGATATTACTGACCCTGCGATTGTCGCTGCAGCAACGCTTTCACATCGTTATATTTCCGATCGTCAGTTACCAGATAAAGCGATTGATTTGATCGATGAAGCAGCGTCTAGCATTCGTATGGAAATAGATTCTAAACCTGAACCGCTTGATCGCCTTGAACGTCGTATTATCCAATTAAAATTGGAACAACAGGCGTTACAAAAAGAAGAAGACGAAGCAAGTCGCAAACGTTTAGAAATGTTAGAGAAAGAATTGGCTGACAAAGAACGTGAATATGTCGAACTTGAAGAAGTGTGGAAATCTGAAAAAGCAACGCTTTCTGGCTCTCAACATATTAAACAAGAGTTAGATACTGCAAAAACCGAACTAGAACAAGCTCGTCGTGCGGGTGATTTAGCTAAAATGTCTGAGTTGCAATATGGCCGTATCCCTGCTCTTGAAAAGCAACTTGAGCAAGCTGAAACCAGCGAAGGAAAAGAAATGACGCTTTTGCGCTATCGCGTCACAGATGAAGAAATCGCAGAAGTGCTTTCTAAAGCCACTGGCATTCCAGTATCAAAAATGATGGAAGGCGAGAAAGAAAAACTCTTGCGCATGGAAAATGAACTACATAAACGAGTGATTGGCCAAGAAGAAGCAGTTGATGCCGTCTCAAATGCAATTCGTCGTAGTCGTGCTGGTCTTTCCGATCCTAATCGCCCAATTGGTTCTTTCTTGTTCCTAGGGCCAACAGGCGTAGGTAAAACAGAGCTTTGCAAAACTTTGGCTAAATTCTTGTTTGATAGTGAAGATGCGATGGTACGCATTGATATGTCAGAGTTTATGGAAAAACACAGTGTCTCTCGCTTAGTTGGGGCACCTCCGGGTTATGTTGGTTATGAAGAAGGCGGTTATTTAACTGAAGCTGTTCGTCGTCGTCCGTATTCAGTGATCTTATTAGATGAAGTTGAAAAAGCCCATGCGGATGTGTTCAATATCTTATTACAGGTGTTGGATGATGGTCGTTTAACTGACGGGCAAGGTCGTACTGTGGACTTCCGTAACACCGTGGTGATTATGACCTCTAACTTGGGTTCTGATTTAATTCAGGGCAGCAAAGACGAAAGTTATAGCGAAATGAAGGCCTTAGTGATGTCTGTGGTGAGCCAGCATTTCCGTCCGGAATTTATCAACCGTATTGATGAGACAGTGGTATTCCATCCGCTTGGTAAAGAGAATATTCGTGCGATTGCAAATATTCAATTAGAGCGCTTAGCAAAACGTATGGAAACTCGTGGTTACGAATTGGTGTTTACCGATGCTTTATTAGATTTCATTGGTGAAGTGGGTTACGACCCAATTTATGGCGCGCGTCCATTGAAACGTGCAATTCAACAAGAGATCGAAAATAGCTTGGCACAACAAATTCTATCTGGTGCGTTATTACCTGGTAAGGTTGTTACTATTGATTACGCCAACGCAGAAGTTCAAGCTAGACAATAGGTGTTAAAAAGTGCGGTAAATTTGAACTGAGTTCAAAAAAACTGGGATATTTACTTAAGGACTGATGACGATATTGTATCGTATTCAGTCCTTTTTAATTTCAGTTGAATTCGTTAGTGATTATAGTAATCCCAATAATCCTTTACTGTATTAACTATCTCCTTTTCTAGACATACTTTGGAATGATGCGATTTGTAGCCAAAATTAGACGATAAGCTATTATCAGATACGCCAGTCTTGGTCTGGATATAAAATGACTCAATTATCTTGTTTGCCCATAATAAAATCTGCACCTAAATTGTTGGTTTGTTTAGTCCAACTTTTGGAGGGATCACTTTACCAAACTTTACAATCTTTACATTCAATATAGATTATTTATGCTATGCTTTCCGAGAGTTAGTAAGATATTAATATGGGAAAAGTGCGGTAAAATTTAACCGCACTTTAATTGAATGGGAGAAAAACATGCTATCAAAAGAACGATTATCTCAACTTGTCGAAATGGAAAGTATTTTAGATGAGGCAAATGGTTTTCTTGCAGAGGCGGAGCAGTTTTTGGAAAAATGGCAGGTGTTTTTACCCAAGATGAAAAGCTTAGAACATTATTACTTCGAAGGGGATTGGCGAGAGGATTTCGAGGCTTACGAAAATGGCGAGGTACCGAAAGAGCAACCTTGTGGCGTACTTTCCGAAGACTTAGTTTTTAATGCCAGTGTTGCGCAACATAGCTTGGCGATTGAGTATTTGAAAGTGGTGACTAAAATTCTCGAACCAACGAAATAATTGCAACTAATAAATTAGAAATTGCATTATCTCATTTTGCTTGAATTTATAAAACAAAAGTTCTGTAAATTGATCTGCTAAAAAGGAATGTTTATTTAAGGAGTAGTAATGATAGTAATATCTTACTGTATCAATTATTTCCTCGCTACAGTTAAATTCTCAACTATAAAAACATTCCGTTTTTAATCGACCAAATAAACTTTCCATTTCCGCATTGTTTAGATAGTTTTCTTTTCTTGACATAGTTTGTATGTCATCGGTCGCTTATTTAGTCCAACTTTTAGGGCTGCAGATCAATTTACCTCACTTTGTGTATGATTAGTTTAGTTTTGTCGTTTGTTTTAAGAATAAATACCCAAGAGTTGCCGAAACCGTTGAACCGAGTAAGATTCCTAAACGAGAAAGCGTATTGACACTTTCTCCAGCATCCGCATTAAAAGCAAGGCTTGCTAAGAACATTGACATCGTAAAGCCGATACCACATAAAACTGCGACGGCAAAAATTTGTTTAAAATTGATTCCATCCGGTAATTTAGCTAATCCCAACTTAACGGAAATATAACTAAATCCGAAAACGCCGACTGGTTTACCTATAATTAAACCGCACGCAATAGCCAATAATAATGGCGATGAAATCATACTCACATCAATACCGTCAAAACTAACGCCTGCATTGGCAAATGCAAAGAGCGGTAAAATAACGAAGGATGACCAAGGCGCTAGAATGTGCTCAAAATCGTGTAATGGTCGTTCACCTTTTTTACCTTTTAATGGAATGCAAAAACCAATAATCACGCCAGCCAACGTCGCATGAACACCAGATTTTAAAACAGACGCCCATAAAATTGCTCCAACCACCATATAGGCGCAAAGCGCGCTAACTCTAAAGCGGTTTAATAAAACCAAAGTCAAAATAGAAATACCTGAGAAAATTAGAGCCTGCACACTTAATTCATGAGAGAAGAACAGCGCAATTACAACAATCGCGCCTAAGTCATCAATAATAGCGAGTGCGAGTAAAAAAATCTTTAGAGGCAATGGCACTTGCTTGCTCAATAATGCCATGATGCCAAGTGCAAAAGCGATATCTGTCGCCATAGGAATAGCCCAGCCATTTGCAAGGCTAGGATCCTGTTTTGCAATAAACCAATAAACCAATGCGGGCACGATCATTCCACCCACTGCAGCAATGGCAGGGAAAATAGCTTGTTGGTAGGAAGAAAGTGCACCTTCAAATAATTCTTTTTTAACTTCCATTCCCACTAACACAAAAAACACCGCCATAAAACCATCGTTAATCCAGTGGATTAAGGTTTTATTAATAGAGAAACTGCCAATTTGCAAACTGACTGGCAAATTCAAAAAATCATGATATTGACTGCTTAATGGCGAATTAGCCAGCAACATCGCTACTGCAGCAGAAAAAAGCAACAAAATACCACCAGCGGATTCTAATTTTAAAAAACGTTGAATCAGTTGTACCACGCAAACTCCTTCCAAAAATAAATAACAAAAAATTAACAGAGGCTGAATCCTAGCATATTTTTGCCCTCAAAGGGAAAAGTGCGGTCGATTTTGCAGGGATTTTTATCGAATTGTCGATAAGATTCTTCATATTGTGACGAAATTCACATTTTTAGTTTTACAGAATAGGGATTTTCTACACTTTGTAGTAGAATGCAGGCCTTTTTATTTTTAGAGTTAAAAAATTATGTTTTCACGTAAAGATATTATCGTTTTAGGAATGATGATCTTCGCCTTATTTTTAGGTGCAGGTAATATCATTTTTCCACCAATGGAAGGCTTTACTTCTGGACAACATTGGGCAGGAGCCTCCTTTGGTTTTGTATTAACTGGCGTTTTAATGCCTTTTATTACACTTGTTATTGTATCTATTTTAGGTCGTGGTGAAGAACTCACGAAAGATTTACCTAAATGGGCGGGCGCAGGTTTTCTTGTTATACTTTATCTAACCATTGGCTCTACCTTTGCAATGCCACGTATCACGAATGTTGCTTACGAAATGGCGTGGTTACCTTTAGGATTAGTGGAAGATAATAAGAGTGTTCGTTTCCTCTTTTCATTAATTTTCAACTTAATTGCGATGGGCTTTATGATTCGCCCAAATACCATTATTTCAAGTGTTGGTAAATTCATGACACCTGCATTGCTTGTGTTATTAGTTGCTGTAGCCGTCACTGTCTTCATTTCACCTTTATCTGAAATTCAAGCGCCAAGTAAAGCGTATGAAAATGGCCATTCTTTATTAATCGGCTTAACCAGTGGTTATCAAACCATGGATGTACTCGCAGCCATTGCTTTCGGTGGAATCGTCGCTCGCGCACTTGCCGCAAAAAATGTAACTGAACCCAAAGATATCGTTAAATACACTATCTCAGCCGGATTTGTTTCAGTCATTCTACTTGCGGGTTTATATTTTTCGCTTTTCTATCTAGGTGCGACTAGTGCTGCAGTTGCAGAAGGTGCAACTAATGGCGGACAAATTTTCTCTCGTTATGTAAATGTCTTATTCGGTTCTGCTGGGACTTGGATTATGGCGGGTATTATTGTATTAGCGAGCTTAACAACCCTTGTTGGTGTAACGAGTGCTGCCGCTGACTATTTTTCAAAATTCTCTGTGCGTTTTTCTTATCCGTTTTGGGTCGCACTTTTTACCGCAATGACAATCACTGTTTCACAATATGGTTTAACGGATCTACTTCGCATAACGATCCCAGCTTTGTTATTAATTTATCCAGTAGCTATTGTGCTTGTATTATTGCAATTCTTACGCAAAAAACTTCCATCAATAAAATTTACATACAACAGCACATTAATCGTAACTGTTTGTTTTAGTTTATGTGACAGCTTAAATAACGTTAAAATGTTACCAGAAAGCATTAATTCATTATTGGAACACTTCCCTCTTTCATCTGAAGGAATGGCTTGGTTGGTTCCGACTTTAGTGATGTTAGTTGCAAGCATTTTAATTGGAAAAGCATTGCGTAAAACCCATTCTTAATATCACAAGGTGTTTTATTTATCCTTCAACACTCTCAATGGTTGCATATCACTATTGCCTACAATCACTCGACTCGAATCAGAACGTAGGCAAGTTCCACCATAATGCCCCCCCACGGTAAAAGTGCAGACTTGCAAATATTGCTCTTCCACTTGTGGTAAGCACCAAAGTTGTTGATAAATACTATCTTGCTGACCAAACTGTCCATCGGTTGTGTCTAGCATCGAATTATTTTCACCAATCAATTTAACGTTATCACCTCGGCGACCTGCAATTGGTTTTTGTGCATAGCCATTTTGAATTAAGTTTGGTGTGAGATGAAAACTTGCCTCTAACAAATAACGATGATTAGGGAATAAAGACCAAAGCACCGGTAAAATTGCTTTATTGCTTGGAATTGCCGTCCAAAGCGGTTCATAAACCAACACTTCAGGGCGAAGTAGTACGTCAATTAACCGCACTTTATCTTCAGGATAACCTGTGCGAATAGGTGGAGCGACTTCCATTCCTGTTGTATCTTCACGAAGTTGTTCTAGCATGGTCTCCCATGCCCAGGTTTTCCAAACGGTTTGAACTTGGTTATTTTCATCATCAATCAGGCGGCCACGATTATCCCAATGTAAGCCTTCTGTTCCATGAATAATTTTGGCTTGAAATCCCGCTTGTACCAATGCTTGTTGCATAAACATGGCATGATAATCTTCTTCATCATCGTGATCTTGCAGAATATGAACTAATTTTGAGGCTTGACTATGTTGCCAACAATCAGCCAATGCATTACGCAAACCATCGGATGGATTTTCCCCCAATACACAATCAGCTTGTTTTGCCCAGCGATTCATAATATCGCCTGCTTCAGCATGGCAAGAAGCTGAGTCGGCATTATATTCATAGACTTTCAAACCTCGTTCACTCATACAGAAATCTAAACGACCAGTAATCGTCTGATAACGGCGATTTTGCCAAGAAAGTCTTAAGCGTGGCCAAAGGAGCTTCGGAATATTGAAATACTGCAATAGGTTATCATCTTTGAGTACCTTATCTGTCGCATGTAAATACATTAAATGCAGTTCGTTCGTGGCGTGAATTAATTCCTGTTGAGCACTTTCAGACATAGCGAAATAGCGATATTGATCAGAATGACTTACTTTATGTCCGCCCATCGCCTTGATATAAGCCGTATCAAATGGTTCATTTTCATTTAACCATTTCCCACTAAATTGCCCATGATTATCAACATGATGAGCTTGTAACCGAAGTGCGGTTGATTTTGGAAAAGGTTGAGGTTCTGAAAATTCAGTATCGTTCGTTTGAATCATCCAACCAAGAATTTTAGTATCATTAAAAGTATCCTGTAAAAAATATCCTTGTTCTGAAACAATCATCGGCAATTCACGCGTCCATTGCTGACCACTTGGCAAGCGGGAATGAATCACATTTTGCTCGGCGATTCGAATTCTATCAGCCAATACCTCAGTGATAATTGCCACATGCCCCGTGTGTTTAAATTCGCCCCCTTCTTGCCAAATTAATAAGGAACCTGCTTGAGGTTTACGTTTGCAACCATTAGCAAATGCCTGCAAGGGCAACAAGGCATCGTTCACTACTTGGCGTAAAAAACGTAAAGAAAAGATCTCATACGCCATACCGACATCAGCAAACACGACGCCATGATTGAGATATAGATAACGACGTGCAAATTCCACACACTGCCATTTATAGCCCATATATTCTCGCCCTAGATAACTCCGAAATGCAGCATCATTTGGGAACTCTTTATCATCCGCAGTATTGTAATCTGAGGAATAAATTGCCACGCCACCAGGCGCATATCCAAGTAAGCTACCAAAAGGATCGTGGGTAATGATATTGGCTGAACGTTCTGTCATCGTATCTTCCGAGTAAAAAATAAACGGAGTTAGTATAGATCTTTTATTTTCATTACGACAATCAATAAAAATTTTACCGCACTTTCTTCCTACCAAATTTTTGATTTATCTCATCTTTTCATCAAAACATTCTTTACCATTTAACTTCTTAGATTAAAATGAACATGCTTTTCGAGTATTCGAGAGTACACAATTTAGTTTAACTTTAGATATCACAAGGGTTTCATTATGAAAGGATCAAAATGGCCTGTGGTTGCAGGTGCTGCACTTGGTATCATCGCTCCACTACTTACTTATAGCGGAAATCCTGGCAATATGGGATTTTGCGCGGCCTGTTTCTTACGCGATACAGCTGGCTCCATTGGCTTACATCAAGCCGCTCCACTTCAATATATTCGCCCAGAACTCATCGGATTAATATTCGGTGCATTAGTGAGTGCGTTATTTGCAAAAGAATTCCGAGCTCGTGGTGGTTCATCACCATTTATTCGTTTAATTTTAGGGGCATTTGCCATGATTGGTGCCCTAACATTCTTAGGTTGTCCATGGCGTGCATATTTGCGTTTAGGAGGCGGAGATTTATCTGCGATTGCAGGTATAGTCGGTTTATTTGTCGGCGTACTAGTCGGAATTTTCTTTAGCAATCGAGGATTTTCGCTCGGCAAAGCAAAAGAACAAGCTCCTATTACAGGCTGGATTTCTGTGATTATCGCGGGTTTATTACTTATTGGCGTTATCACACAATTTAGTTTTGGCGAAGGCTTACCCCTTTATTTCTCACAAAAAGGCCCCGGCGCACAACATGCATTTTGGGCATTATCTTTAGCAGGCGGGTTAATCATAGGCGTATTAATGCAAAAATCACGTTTCTGCTCAATTGGCGCATTTCGCAATTTCATTCTATTCCGTGATTCTTCATTATTGAATGGGGTCATCGCTTTAGTGGTATTTGCTGCTATTACCAATGCTTTACTTGGTCAATTCCATTTAGGGTTTGAACAACAACCTGGCGCACATAATCAATATCTTTGGAATTTCCTCGGCATGGCACTTTGCGGATTATGCTTCGCCCTTGGCGGTGGTTGCCCAGGCAAACATTTAGTTCATCTTGGTGAAGGCGATAATGACTCCGCTATTTTTGTGCTTGGTATGCTTTTAGGTGCAGCCGCTGCACATCGTTTAAGCCTTGCAGCTTCAGGCTCTGGCATTGGTGAATTCACGCCTTACGCTTTAGTTCTTGGATTTATATTCTGCGCCTATATTGGCTTTACCAAAAAATCGGCTTAATTCACTTTTTATCTGCACTCATCATGAGTGCAGATTTTCTTTTCCTTGCATTATCCCCCTTACAGTGTCAAACTTTCCGCACTTTTTAAAACTGTAAAAAATAATGACAAAAAAACGTAAAAACTTAATCAACCAAGATCCTCATTACAAACGAGAATTGGAAAAATACGGCAATCCAATCCCGAGCCGTGAATTTATTTTAAGCGTTATTCGAGACAATAATGCGCCGATGAATCGGGATGAAATTTTGACCGCACTTTCCATTCAAAATGAAGAGCAAATAGAAGCGATGCGTCGCCGATTACGCGCGATGGAAAATGACGGCCAATTAGTGTTCACCAAACGTAAACGCTATGCCTTACCAGAAAAATTAGATTTATTTAAAGGCACGGTAATTGGTCATCGCGAAGGTTTTGGTTTTTTACAGGTCGATGGCAAAAAAGATGATTTATTCATTCCAAACCATCAAATGCAAAGAGTCATGCATGGAGATTTTGTCTTAGCGCAACCTGCAGGATTAGATCGTCGTGGTCGCCGTGAAGTACGAATTGTACGCGTATTAGAAAGTCGTAAAAAACAAATTGTGGGTCGCTTTTTCTTAGAAAACGGTTTTAGCTATGTGGTGCCTGATGACAACAGAATCGGCCGAGATATTCTCGTTCCAAATGAACATCGTAATGGCGCACGAATGGGACAAGTTGTCGTTGTCGAATTGCAAGAACGCTCTGCCAGTTTTAGCCAACCAATTGGCGTAATCACTGAAATTCTAGGCGACAATATGGCGAAAGGAATGGAAGTGGAAATCGCCTTGCGTAATCACGATATTCCCCATAAGTTTCCAAGTGCGGTGGAAAAATACGTAAAAAAATTCACTGAAGAAGTCCCTGAAGAAGCCAAAAAAGGCCGTGTGGATTTACGAAATTTACCGCTTGTGACCATTGATGGTGAAGATGCTCGCGATTTTGACGATGCTGTTTATTGTGAAAAACATGGTAAAGGCTGGAAACTTTGGGTAGCGATTGCGGACGTTAGTTATTACGTACGTTTACGTTCCGCTTTGGATGTAGAAGCGCATAATCGTGGTAACTCGGTCTATTTTCCGAACCGAGTTGTACCAATGCTACCTGAAATTTTATCAAACGGCTTATGTTCTCTTAACCCACAAGTGGATCGTTTGTGTATGGTGTGTGAGATGCAAATTTCTGCCAAAGGTAAGCTCACAGATTATCGCTTTTATGAAGCGGCGATGAATTCTCATGCCCGCCTCACTTATACCAAAGTAGCAAAAATGCTTGAAGGCGATGAAGAATTACGCACTCGTTATTCTACGCTTGTGCCTCATTTAGAAGAACTTTATAAACTCTATCAAGCTTTGCTTAGTGCACGTCATCAACGTGGTGCGATCGATTTTGAAACCATTGAAACTAAATTTATTTTCAATGCAATGGGGCGAATCGAGCGCATTGAACCCGTTGTTCGTAACGATGCCCACAAAATCATTGAGGAATGTATGATTCTTGCGAATATCGCAGCAGCCAATTTTATGGAAAAACATAAAGAGCCTGCGTTATATCGTATTCATGCCACCCCGAGCGAAGAAAAATTAACATCGTTCCGCACTTTCTTAAGTGAGTTTGGTTTAACTTTAGAAGGTGGATTAAAACCAACCACAAAAGACTATGCTGCTCTCTTAGAAAAAGTTAAAGAACGACCAGATCATGAACTTATTCAAACAATGTTGCTACGTTCATTAAGCCAAGCTGTCTATCACGCTGATAATATTGGGCACTTTGGTTTAGCTTTGGAAGAGTATGCACACTTTACTTCACCAATTCGCCGTTATCCTGACTTAACACTTCATCGAGGCATCAAGTATTTACTCGCTAAAGAACAAGGCGCAAAACGTAAAACAACGGATACTGGCGGTTATCATTACTCTTTTGATGAAATGGATTTACTTGGCAATCACTGTTCAATGACGGAACGCCGTGCTGACGACGCCACTCGTGAAGTGGCTGATTGGCTGAAATGCGAATATATGCAAGATCATGTTGGCGGTGAATTTAGCGGTGTTATTTCATCTGTGACGGGGTTTGGTTTATTTGTACGCTTAGATGATTTATTCATCGATGGTTTAGTCCATATTTCCACCTTAGAAAATGATTATTACCAATTCGATGCAGCAAAACAACGTTTAATCGGCGAAAATAGCGGAATGCAATATCGCTTAGGCGATAAAGTTCGCATCAAAGTTGAAGCAGTACATTTAGAAAATAAAATGGTCGATTTCTCGCTGATGGGCAGTGAACGTAAACCTCGTCGTGCTGGAAAAACCGCGAAAGAAAAATCCAAGAAAGTCTTTAAAGAACTACCGTCTAAAGCCTCCCAAAAACGAAAAAGTGCGGTAAAAAAGAAAAAAATTTCGAAGAAAACATCTAGAAAACGAAAATAATTCACTTCCCATTGTAAGAATGAATTAAAAATTCAAATAAGAAAAAGAGAAATTTATGTCAGAACAAATCTACGGCATTCATGCTGTTAATAGTATTTTAACCCATTCACCAGAACGTTTAATTGAAGTTTTCGTACTTAAAGGACGTGAAGATAAACGCCTACAGCCACTCTTAAATGAGCTTTATTCCCTCGGAATTGGTGTGCAATTCGTTAATCGGCAAACACTCGATAAAAAAGCCGATGGCGAAGTTCATCAAGGTGTCATTGCTCGAGTACAAGCGGCAAAAGAACTTAATGAAAATGATCTTGATGAAATTCTTGCAAATAAACAAAATCCGCTTTTATTAGTTTTGGATGGCGTGACGGATCCACACAACTTGGGAGCATGTTTACGAACAGCTGATGCGGCTGGCGCAGTGGCCGTGATCGTACCAAAAGATAAATCAGCACAATTAACATCTATCGCGCGTAAAGTTGCTTGTGGTGCAGCAGAAACTGTGCCGTTAATTCGTGTAACCAATCTTTCTCGCACGCTACGCGATTTACAGCAAAATCATAATATTTGGGTGGTTGGCACTGCTGGCGAAGCAACTGAAACCATTTATCAAAGCAAACTGACAGGGCCACTAGCACTTGTTATGGGAGCTGAAGGCGAAGGGATGCGTCGTTTAACGCGTGAACATTGCGATCAACTGATTAGTATTCCAATGGCTGGTTCAGTTTCATCATTAAATGTATCTGTCGCAACAGGGGTATGTTTATTTGAAATTGTACGTCAGCGCTTAGGTTCATAAGAAAAGTGCGGTAAATTTGCTTTGACCTCAAAAACTAAATTATTTACTTGAGGACTGATGACGATATTGTATCGAACCCAGTCCTTTTAATTTCAGTTGAATTTATCGGTAATTATTTAGCTCCACTTTGTGGGAGAAGAGCAAAATTTACCGCACTTGTTCTATAAGATAATTCCACTATCTGCTTTGGTAAAATTCATTACAAATAAACTTTTATAAGTTCTTACATGAAATTCGCCAGTCAATACTCGACGTGTGAATGCGTGATAGCTTTCCATATCTTTTGCATGGAGTAGCAACATAAAATCATAGTCACCTGAGATTTCGTAACAGCTCACCACTTCGTCTTCTTGGCGCATTTTTCGTTCAAATTGCTCTTGATAATAAGAGTGTTGATTGTCCATTTCAACCATAAACAAACACGCTAATCGTACGCCCAACGGCTTTTGGGGAAACTACCGCAACTCGTTTTGTAATAACTCCCGAATCAGTTAATGCTTGTACACGTCGTTGACAGGTTGCAACAGAACTATTCACTTTTTCTGACAATTCTTTTAACGGAATCATGGCATCTTGTTGTAATACATTCAAAATATGACGATCTAATTTATCCAGTGTTTGCATAAGATAATTTCTCAAAAATGTAATAATTGGGAAAAATATTATCACAATAAAAATAAAGTTGAGATTTTTTATTGTCTTGGGATTTTATAATAATCATATTGATGAGATGAGGTCCAAGATGAAAGTAGTCACTCAAGGCGTATTATTGTGCATTTTTTCACAATGTTTATTTGGCATATTGTATTTATTTAGCATATGGCTCCAACCACTTAGCGGAACGGATGTTTTTGCGTGGCGTATGTTAACCATGATCTTTGGGTTACTTTTAATTTTATTCCCGACTATTGGTTGCCGCTCTCTTTTGTCTCTTATTACGACAACTTTAGGAAAAAGTTGGATGCGTTGGGTTTTATTTTTACTGGGGACATTAGATGCGGGAAGTCAATTCTGGCTCTTTATGTGGGCTCCGCTCAATGGCGAAGGGGTAAATATTGCGATGGGATATTTCCTTTTTCCGCTGATTATGGCTGTTTTAGGATGGGTTTGGTTAAAAGAACGCTTATCACTTATTCAGAAAATCGCACTTTTACTGGCTGCCTGCGGTGTTGCACATGAATTATGGCACACTCAAAGTTTTTCATGGACAAGCTTGTGGGTTTGTACGGTTTATCCATTTTATTATCTAAGCCGTAAATTGATGAAAATCCCTGCCCTACAAGGGATTACATTGGATATTATTTTAATTTCGATTCCTTGCGTTATTTATATTCTTTATCAAAGTACGACGCTTTCTTTAGTTACGCAAGAATATCGTTATTGGTTATTGCTACCAGCACTTGGCATGGTGAGTGCGATTTCGCTTTCAGCCAACTTAAAATCAAGCCAACAAATTCCAGTCAGTATTTTTGCGGTGTTGAGTTATATCGAACCCATATTGCTTTTTTTAATAGCTGTCTTTGTGCTGGATAATCAAATAACCACAAGCGACTATTTTACCTATGTGCCTATTTGGTTAAGTCTCATTGTGATTGGCATAGAAGGGCTTTTAAACAAAAATAAAGTGCGGTGAAAATTAACCGCACTTATTAAAGTTACTGAAATAATTAGAACGTATCTGAAAAAGTGCTTTTTTACTCCCACTCGATAGTGGCTGGTGGTTTTCCGCTAATGTCATACACCACGCGGGAAATGCCGTTCACTTCGTTGATGATGCGGTTAGACACTTTGCCTAATAAATCATAAGGCAGGTGCGCCCAATGTGCGGTCATAAAATCGATGGTTTCTACTGCACGTAGTGAGATAACCCAATCGTATTTACGGCCATCGCCCATCACACCTACAGATTTCACTGGCAAGAATACGCTGAAGGCTTGGCTGGTTTTTTCATACCAACCGCTATTGCGCAATTCTTCGATAAAGATTGCATCTGCACGGCGTAATAAATCACAGTATTCTTTTTTCACTTCGCCTAATACACGCACGCCTAAACCTGGGCCAGGGAATGGGTGACGGTTGATCATTTCAGCCGGTAAGCCTAATGCTAAACCGATTTTACGTACTTCATCTTTAAATAATTCACGTAAAGGTTCAACTAAACCAAGTTTCATATAGTCTGGTAAGCCACCTACGTTGTGGTGTGATTTTATCACATGCGCTTTACCAGTTTTGCTTGCTGCAGATTCGATCACGTCAGGGTAGATCGTACCTTGTGCCAACCATTTCACGTTAGTGAGTTTTTTCGATTCATCATCGAATACATCCACGAACACTTTACCGATAATTTTGCGTTTCGCCTCAGGATCGGATACGCCAGCAAGTTCGCCTAAGAAACGGCTTTCAGCATCAACACGGGTAATATTTAAACCGAATTTGTCACCGAACATTTCCATGACTTGATCGCCTTCGTGTAAGCGGAGTAAACCGTTATCCACGAATACGCAGTGTAAGTTTTTGCCGATAGCACGGTGTAAAAGTAATGCAACCACAGAAGAGTCCACACCACCAGATAAACCTAAAATCACTTCATCATCGCCCACTTGCTTTTTAATACGAGCAACGGCATCTTCGATAATGTTTTCTGCTGTCCATTTGGTTTCGCAACCACAAATGTTCACCACGAAATTCATCAATAATTCCAAACCTTTTTTGGTATGGGTTACTTCAGGGTGGAATTGTACGCCGTAGAAACGACGATTTTCGTCAGACATTGCCGCAATTGGGCAGGTTGGAGTCGTACCGGTAACTTGGAAGTTTTCAGGTAAACGCGTTACTTTATCGCCATGGCTCATCCATACATCTAATTTGCTATCGCCATCATTTAAATGAGCGAAAAGTGCGGTTGGATTATCCATTAAAACAGAAGCATAGCCGAATTCACGATGATCAGAGGTCTCAGTTAAACCACCAAGTTGCATTGCCATGGTTTGCATGCCGTAGCAAATACCCAATACAGGCACTCCGGCATTAAATACATATTCAGGTGCACGCGGGCTGTTTTCTTCAGTGGTACTTTCAGGGCCACCAGAAAGAATGATACCGCCTGGATTAAATTCACGGATTTGTTCTTCAGTCACATCCCAGGCCCAAAGTTCGCAGTACACACCGATTTCACGCACACGACGTGCAATCAGTTGTGTATATTGTGAACCGAAGTCGAGGATCAGGATTTTATGGTTGTGGATGTTTGTCATTTTGTGTACCAGTAGTATTTATGCTTTATTATTCAAATAATTTTTTATAAATTCAGCGATTTCAATTTCTTTAAATTTAGGGAATATCCACCCTTTAAGAGAGTTATTCCACTTTCCTCCTAGTTTTTTAATATCCTCTTTAATTGGACTAGTATCTCCCTTGACTAAAAAGGACTTAATTTCGTCATCTTTCTTATAGTCTTCGATATAGATTTTGCCTTGCTTTAAAATTTTTTCGATGGATTTTACTTGTTCGGTTCTTTCTTTTACCGTAGGCGGAGTTATAGTAGTATTTGTTAAAAGGTTCTTAACATTTATACTAATTTGGTTTCTGAGTTGCTCTTTAAAATCATTAATATCTACATAAGAGCCTATTAAACCTATTTTTTGCATTTTTGCTTGGAATTCACGCAAATTTTGTAATTGGGATAGATCTAAAGTTGCTAATTCTACTTTTCTTCCTGAAAAATACAGCATTACTGGTTTGCCAGCTTGAATGAAGTGCTCAATTTCTTCTACTGTACCACTATCGCTCACACCTGTTGGTGAGCCAAGTCTTGTCCAAAATACTCCGATAAGCATATCACAACCAGTTACTATTTGGTCATTGATAATTCCTTGAGGGCGTTTACCTAATAGTGGAGCAGAGTGAGTTTCCCAACCAACAGGCATTAATACCACTTTTTGTTGTTCTGAATTGATGTTATTCCAATTGGAAATAACTTCTGATATTGCGGTTCTTTCATCTGGAACGTCACCAGGACTAGCGATTAGAACTTTATATACTTTTGCATCAAATGACATAGAATTTCCTTGTATTGAAAAATAAGTAAGAAATATTTTTAAAATTAGCAGCACTTTAAAACAACAAAAGGTGGACTAAAGCCCACCTTGCGGATTAGCCCATACGGTAGTTAGGCGCTTCTTTCGTAATCGTCACATCATGAACGTGAGATTCTTTAATACCCGCACCACTGATGCGAACAAATTCCGCTTTCGTGCGTAATTCTTCGATGGTTGCGCAGCCAGTTAAGCCCATGCAAGAACGTAAGCCACCCATTTGTTGGTGGATGATTTCTTTTAAGTAACCTTTGTATGGAATACGGCCTTCGATACCTTCTGGTACAAGTTTATCGGCTGCGTTATCAGATTGGAAATAACGGTCTGATGAGCCTTTCGCCATGGCACCTAATGAGCCCATACCACGGTAAGATTTAAATGCACGACCTTGATAAAGTTCGATTTCACCTGGTGCTTCTTCAGTACCGGCAAACATAGAGCCAACCATTACACAGCTTGCACCTGCGGCGATAGCTTTCGCAATGTCGCCAGAGAAACGGATACCACCGTCAGCAATTACAGGAATACCACGATCTTTTAATGCCGCAGCAGCATCTGCGATAGCGGTGATTTGTGGTACGCCTACACCGGTCACGATACGAGTAGTACAAATAGAACCAGGGCCAATACCTACTTTCACAGCACTTGCACCTGCATCTGCTAATGCGATTGCACCTTCAGCGGTTGCTACGTTACCCGCAACGATCGGTAAGCTTGGATATTTTGCACGAGTTTCACGAACGCGTTGTAACACGCCTTCAGAGTGACCATGTGAAGAGTCGATTAACAATACATCTACACCTGCTTTCACTAAAGCATCGATACGTTCTTCGTTACCAGGACCTGCACCTACAGCGGCACCCACGCGTAAACGACCGAATTCATCTTTACATGCATTTGGTTTTTGTTCTGCTTTTTGGAAGTCTTTAACGGTAATCATACCTTTAAGTTTGAAACTATCATTAACCACTAACACTTTTTCAACACGGTGTTGATGCATTAATTCCAAAATTTCTTCGCGACTAGCCCCTTCTTTTACTGTCACCAAGTTTTCTTTTTTCGTCATTACTTGTGAAACAGTTTTGCTTAAATCTTTTACGAAACGTGTGTCACGGCCAGTGATGATACCGATTAAGTTATTTTCACCGTCTACAACAGGATAGCCAGCGAAGCCGTTTTTCTTCACCATTTCAGCAAGTGCTGCAAGAGTTAAATCTGGCGAAACAGTCACAGGCTCAGAAACGATACCACTTTCGAATTTTTTCACTTTACGAACACGATCCGCTTGGCGTTCGATCGTCATATTTTTATGAATAAAGCCGATGCCACCTTCTTGTGCTAAAGAGATCGCAAGTTTGGTTTCGGTTACGGTATCCATTGCAGCTGAAAGCATAGGAATATTCAAACTAATTTCTTTAGTGAGTTTGGTTGAAAGATTGGCTGTATTTGGAAGCACAGTTGAATGTGCCGGGACGAGTAGAACATCGTCAAAAGTAAGGGCTTCTTGTTTAATGCGTAATGACATTGCAATATTCTCGCTAAGTTGAAGTTAAAAAATATTGCGGTGGGATTATACAGATTTTACTTGATTTTGAAAACGAAATTTTTGGATTTGTGCTATGATTTTCGCTCCGTTTGGTACAAGGAATAAATAATGAATTTCGCTTTATTGAGATATTTAGCTGACTGTCAGTCGAAAGTGCGGTTAGAATTGGAAAAGTTTTCTCTGGATATTGAAGAGGATATTAAACAATTATGCGAGCTAGGTTTGGAAATTGTCGTTGATGGCCAAAATTATTGCTTAGTGCCTAGCCTTCCTTTATTAAATCCTCAGCAAATTTCAACCGCACTTTTTCCTTATAGTATCCATTATCAGCCGATTATTTCCTCTACAAATGAATGGATACTACAAAATATTCCTTCCTTAAAAAAAGGCGATCTTTGTGTGGCTGAATATCAAACTGCAGGACGCGGTCGACGTGGTCGCCAATGGTTATCGCCTTTTGCCGGGCAAATCATTTTTAGTTTTTATTGGACGTTTGATCCGAGAAAACCTATCGAAGGCCTGAGTTTGGTCATTGGTTTGGCGATTGCTGAAGTGTTAAACGTGCAAGTGAAATGGCCTAATGATATTTTGTTTGATGGGCGAAAGTTAGGTGGAATTTTGGTTGAAATCGCTAACCATAAAAATGGTATGCTCAATTTAGTGATTGGCGTAGGTATTAATGTGTTGTTGCCAAAACAAACAGAAATTAGTCAGCCTTATGCGGAAGTATGTGAAATAGATCCTGATGTAGACCGACAAACCTTATTACCCAAACTCACACAACATTTATATACACGTTTAAATATCTTTGAGAAAAATGGTATTAATACGGAATTTCAACAAGCATGGCAATTATATAATGCATTTTCAAATAGTGAAGTAAATGTGCTGACTGAACAAGGCGTTATTTCAGGTATTGAACAAGGCATAGATGAACACGGTTATTTAAAAGTATTATGTGGCAATAAAATTCAGATGTTTAATGGTGGTGAAGTTTCATTACGTAAGAAATTATAGCGATAAAAATTTGAGCATTCTAACCGCACTTTTTGATGAAATGTTTATATTTCCATCAAAAGATCATTTTTTTAAATATTTTTACAAAAAAGTACTTGCAAGGGTTTTGAAAATCCCTATAATGCACGGCACACAACGACGCACTGTTGTGAAGTATTTAAGTTTGCACGTGCGTCGTTGTTTTTTGCTCTTTAACAATGTATCAGACAATCTGTGTGGGCACTTGTTGATTGACTTGTTTTAAAAATATTTTTTAATTTTGAAGTCTTAATAGGTGCTAACTAGAAATTCATTATACTTTTTAAGTAGTGACATTTTATGTCAGCAGTATTGAGCGATTGAACTTGAATTGAAGAGTTTGATCATGGCTCAGATTGAACGCTGGCGGCAGGCTTAACACATGCAAGTCGAACGGTAGCAGGAGAAAGCTTGCTTTCTTGCTGACGAGTGGCGGACGGGTGAGTAATGCTTGGGAATCTGGCTTATGGAGGGGGATAACTACGGGAAACTGTAGCTAATACCGCGTAATATCGAAAGATTAAAGTGTGGGACCTTCGGGCCACATGCCATAAGATGAGCCCAAGTGGGATTAGGTAGTTGGTGGGGTAAAGGCCTACCAAGCCGACGATCTCTAGCTGGTCTGAGAGGATGACCAGCCACACTGGAACTGAGACACGGTCCAGACTCCTACGGGAGGCAGCAGTGGGGAATATTGCGCAATGGGGGGAACCCTGACGCAGCCATGCCGCGTGAATGAAGAAGGCCTTCGGGTTGTAAAGTTCTTTCGGTATTGAGGAAGGGATGTGTGCTAATAGTAGACATCATTGACGTTAAATACAGAAGAAGCACCGGCTAACTCCGTGCCAGCAGCCGCGGTAATACGGAGGGTGCGAGCGTTAATCGGAATAACTGGGCGTAAAGGGCACGCAGGCGGTTATTTAAGTGAGGTGTGAAAGCCCCGGGCTTAACCTGGGAATTGCATTTCAGACTGGGTAACTAGAGTACTTTAGGGAGGGGTAGAATTCCACGTGTAGCGGTGAAATGCGTAGAGATGTGGAGGAATACCGAAGGCGAAGGCAGCCCCTTGGGAATGTACTGACGCTCATGTGCGAAAGCGTGGGGAGCAAACAGGATTAGATACCCTGGTAGTCCACGCTGTAAACGCTGTCGATTTGGGGATTGGGCTTAAAGCTTGGTGCCCGTAGCTAACGTGATAAATCGACCGCCTGGGGAGTACGGCCGCAAGGTTAAAACTCAAATGAATTGACGGGGGCCCGCACAAGCGGTGGAGCATGTGGTTTAATTCGATGCAACGCGAAGAACCTTACCTACTCTTGACATCCATGGAATCCTGTAGAGATACGGGAGTGCCTTCGGGAACCATGAGACAGGTGCTGCATGGCTGTCGTCAGCTCGTGTTGTGAAATGTTGGGTTAAGTCCCGCAACGAGCGCAACCCTTATCCTTTGTTGCCAGCGATTTGGTCGGGAACTCAAAGGAGACTGCCAGTGATAAACTGGAGGAAGGTGGGGATGACGTCAAGTCATCATGGCCCTTACGAGTAGGGCTACACACGTGCTACAATGGCGTATACAGAGGGTGGCGAAACTGCGAGGTGGAGCGAATCTCAGAAAGTACGTCTAAGTCCGGATTGGAGTCTGCAACTCGACTCCATGAAGTCGGAATCGCTAGTAATCGCGAATCAGAATGTCGCGGTGAATACGTTCCCGGGCCTTGTACACACCGCCCGTCACACCATGGGAGTGGGTTGTACCAGAAGTAGATAGCTTAACCTTTTGGAGGGCGTTTACCACGGTATGATTCATGACTGGGGTGAAGTCGTAACAAGGTAACCGTAGGGGAACCTGCGGTTGGATCACCTCCTTACTGAAAACGAGAGACAATAAGTGTCCACACAGATTGATTGATATATTGTAGACAATATCGAGCAGAAAGCCGTTATTTCCTTGGGTCTGTAGCTCAGGTGGTTAGAGCGCACCCCTGATAAGGGTGAGGTCGGTGGTTCAAGTCCACTCAGACCCACCACTCAAACTGAGTGAGTGATGAAGGTGAATAAGGTGATAAATAAACGATGACATGGGGATATAGCTCAGCTGGGAGAGCGCCTGCCTTGCACGCAGGAGGTCAGCGGTTCGATCCCGCTTATCTCCACCACTTATCATCGTTAAGTAAATTTATTTATTTAGTTTATTTAACGATGATAACTGAAAAGTTTTATCAACTGTTCTTTAAAAAATTGGAAACAAGCTGAAAACAAGAGATTTTCGAGAGAAAGTCTGAGTAGGCAAGGCAGGAAAGTGAAAGAGGGAACTGAAAAGGGAAATCTAAAAATAAAACCTGTTTTGCATAAAATCTTGATTGAACAAAAGCAATCAAGTGTTTAGTTGAATGAAGATACGCATCAAATTGACCGCACTTTCAAGTGAAAACTTAAAGTGATTGAAAACATTTGAGGTTGTATAGTTAAGTGACTAAGCGTACAAGGTGGATGCCTTGGCAATCAGAGGCGAAGAAGGACGTGCTAATCTGCGAAAAGCTTGGATGAGTCGATAAGAGGCGTTTAATCCAAGATATCCGAATGGGGAAACCCAGTAGATGAAGAATCTACTATCACTTACTGAATACATAGGTAGGTGAGGCAAACCGGGAGAACTGAAACATCTAAGTACCCCGAGGAAAAGAAATCAACCGAGATTTCGTCAGTAGCGGCGAGCGAAAGCGAAAGAGCCTGTTAATGATAGCAGCAGAGATAGAGGAATAAGCTGGGAAGCTTAGCGACACAGGGTGATAGCCCCGTACTCGACATCCAGGCTGTGGTACTAAGTTAACGATAAGTAGGGCGGGACACGTGATATCCTGTTTGAAGATGGGGGGACCATCCTCCAAGGCTAAATACTCCTGATTGACCGATAGTGAACCAGTACTGTGAAGGAAAGGCGAAAAGAACCCCGGTGAGGGGAGTGAAATAGAACCTGAAACCTTGTACGTACAAGCAGTGGGAGCCTGAAAGGGTGACTGCGTACCTTTTGTATAATGGGTCAGCGACTTATATTTTGTAGCGAGGTTAACCGAATAGGGGAGCCGAAGGGAAACCGAGTCTTAACTGGGCGAATAGTTGCAAGGTATAGACCCGAAACCCGGTGATCTAGCCATGGGCAGGTTGAAGGTTGGGTAACACTAACTGGAGGACCGAACCGACTAATGTTGAAAAATTAGCGGATGACTTGTGGCTGGGGGTGAAAGGCCAATCAAACCGGGAGATAGCTGGTTCTCCCCGAAATCTATTTAGGTAGAGCCTTGAGCGGACACCTTTGGGGGTAGAGCACTGTTTCGGCTAGGGGTCCATCCCGGATTACCAACCCGATGCAAACTACGAATACCAAAGAGTGATACTCAGGAGACACACGGCGGGTGCTAACGTCCGTCGTGGAGAGGGAAACAACCCAGACCGCCAGCTAAGGTCCCAAAGTCTATATTAAGTGGGAAACGAAGTGGGAAGGCTTAGACAGCTAGGATGTTGGCTTAGAAGCAGCCATCATTTAAAGAAAGCGTAATAGCTCACTAGTCGAGTCGGCCTGCGCGGAAGATGTAACGGGGCTCAAATATAGCACCGAAGCTGCGGCATCAGACGTAAGTCTGTTGGGTAGGGGAGCGTTCTGTAAGCGGATGAAGGTGGCTCGAGAGGGCTGCTGGACGTATCAGAAGTGCGAATGCTGACATAAGTAACGATAAAACGGGTGAAAAACCCGTTCGCCGGAAGACCAAGGGTTCCTGTCCAACGTTAATCGGGGCAGGGTGAGTCGGCCCCTAAGGCGAGGCTGAAAAGCGTAGTCGATGGGAAACAGGTTAATATTCCTGTACTTGGATAAACTGCGATGTGGGGACGGAGCAGGTTAGGTTATCGCACTGTTGGATATGTGCGTTTAAGTTGGTAGGTGGGAAGTTTAGGCAAATCCGGACTTCTATTAAACACTGAGAGATGATGACGAGGCTCTACGGAGCTGAAGTAACCGATACCACACTTCCAGGAAAAGCCACTAAGCTTCAGGTTTATCTAAACCGTACTGAAAACCGACACAGGTGGTCAGGTAGAGAATACTCAGGCGCTTGAGAGAACTCGGGTGAAGGAACTAGGCAAAATAGCACCGTAACTTCGGGAGAAGGTGCGCCGGCGTAGATTGTAGTCCCTCGCGGGCGAAGGTTGAACCGGTCGAAGATACCAGCTGGCTGCAACTGTTTATTAAAAACACAGCACTCTGCAAACACGAAAGTGGACGTATAGGGTGTGATGCCTGCCCGGTGCTGGAAGGTTAATTGATGGTGTAATCGAAAGAGAAGCTCCTGATCGAAGCCCCAGTAAACGGCGGCCGTAACTATAACGGTCCTAAGGTAGCGAAATTCCTTGTCGGGTAAGTTCCGACCTGCACGAATGGCATAATGATGGCCAGGCTGTCTCCACCCGAGACTCAGTGAAATTGAAATCGCCGTGAAGATGCGGTGTACCCGCGGCTAGACGGAAAGACCCCGTGAACCTTTACTATAGCTTGACACTGAACATTGAATTTTGATGTGTAGGATAGGTGGGAGACTTAGAAGTAGTCACGCCAGTGATTATGGAGTCGTCCTTGAAATACCACCCTTTAACGTTTGATGTTCTAACGAAGATTGCGGAACGCGGTCTCGGACAGTGTCTGGTGGGTAGTTTGACTGGGGCGGTCTCCTCCCAAAGAGTAACGGAGGAGCACGAAGGTTTGCTAATCACGGTCGGACATCGTGAGGTTAGTGCAATGGTATAAGCAAGCTTAACTGCGAGACAGACAAGTCGAGCAGGTACGAAAGTAGGTCATAGTGATCCGGTGGTTCTGAATGGAAGGGCCATCGCTCAACGGATAAAAGGTACTCCGGGGATAACAGGCTGATACCGCCCAAGAGTTCATATCGACGGCGGTGTTTGGCACCTCGATGTCGGCTCATCACATCCTGGGGCTGAAGTAGGTCCCAAGGGTATGGCTGTTCGCCATTTAAAGTGGTACGCGAGCTGGGTTTAGAACGTCGTGAGACAGTTCGGTCCCTATCTGCCGTGGGCGTTGGAGAATTGGTTGGGGCTGCTCCTAGTACGAGAGGACCGGAGTGGACGCACCACTGGTGTTCCGGTTGTGTCGCCAGACGCATTGCCGGGTAGCTAAGTGCGGAAGAGATAAGTGCTGAAAGCATCTAAGCACGAAACTTGCCAAGAGATGAGTTCTCCCAGATTATAAATCTGTAAGGGTTGTTTAAGACTAAGACGTAGATAGGTGCGGTGTGTAAGTGTAGTGATACATTGAGCTAACGCATACTAATTGCCCGAGAGGCTTAACTATACAACGCTCAAGTGTTTTTGGAAAACAGAGTGAAAGAAAAAGAAATTAACTAAACGTTCAGCTTGTGGCCAATGAAGAACATAGATAGAATTTAAAATAAACGTTATCAAAGAATTATCCTGGCGGCGATAGTGCGGTGGAACCACCTGACACCATACCGAACTCAGAAGTGAAACGCTGTAATGCCGATGGTAGTGTGGGGCTTCCCCATGTGAGAGTAGGGCACCGCCAGGTTACCAAATACATAAATAGAATAAAGCAGAGTAGAATAAAAGATAAGAACCCCGTGTCGAAAGATATGGGGTTTTTGTTTTTCATAATCTATTTATAATATTAAAGAAACAAGAGTCTGATTTTAGTTTTAATAAAACAACTATCTTCATATACGATTTTTTATAAGTTTGTTAAACTAATAAAAATTTATGTTTTCCTAATTTAATGAATTATCAAGATCGCATTTCTAATATTTTCTCTGTTAATGGCGAATTAAGTCAAAGTATCAAAGGTTTTAGACCTCGAACTGAGCAGATTGAAATGGCACGTGCTGTTGGCGAGTCAATCCAAAATAAATCTTCCCTTGTTATTGAAGCTGGAACGGGTACAGGAAAGACCTTCGCATATCTGGCTCCAGCTCTAGTATTTGGTAAAAAAACAATTATTTCTACAGGATCTAAAAATCTTCAAGATCAGCTTTTTAATCGAGATCTTCCTGCTATTAAAAAAGCCCTTAATTTCACAGGAAAAATTGCGTTGCTAAAAGGTCGGGCAAACTATCTTTGTTTAGAGCGTTTAGATCAAGTGATTGCTCAGGGTGTGCTTGGAGATAAGTCTGTTTTAGCTGAATTAAGCAAAGTACGTAAATGGAATAACAGTACTAAGACAGGTGATTTTACAGAATGTATTGAGCTTGCAGAAGATAGCCCAATTATTCCTCAACTTACTAGTACAGCGGAAAGTTGTTTAGGTACCGATTGCCCTAATTATTCAGAATGTTATGTAGCAAGTGCGCGTAAAAAAGCATTAAATGCTGATTTAGTTGTAGTTAATCATCACTTATTTTTTGCAGATATGGCCGTGAAAGAAAGTGGTTTTGGAGAACTCATTCCGAATGCAGAAGTGATTATTTTTGACGAAGCTCATCAGTTACCAGATATTGCGAGTCAATATTTTGGTCAATCTTTAACATCACGCCAGCTTTTTGATTTGTGTAAGGATATTAATATTGTCTATCGCACAGAACTTAAAGATATGCAGCAGCTTGGCACAACATCTGATACCTTACTGAAGGTTGTACAAGATTTTCGTTTATTACTGGGTAATGGGAGTAATGTTCGAGGAAATTGGCGTGAGCTTTACACGCAAAGTGCGGTGAAAAAATCCTTTGAATTATTACAGGAGAAAATAGATTTTTTAGCTGAGGTAATTAAATTAGCTCTTGGTCGCTCCCAAACTTTGGATAGTATTTTTGAACGTGTTGAATCCATTAAAATTCAGCTCAAGCGTTTATCTGAAACAAATATTGTAGGTTATTGTTATTGGTATGAAGGAAATGGTCGCCAGTTTGGTTTACATATGACGCCATTGACGGTGGCCGATAAATTTGGTGCTCAGCTTGAAGCTAAAGAAGCCGCTTGGATATTTACATCCGCGACATTAGAGGTGGGGGGGACTTTTAATCATTTCTGCCAACGTTTAGGTATTGAAAATGCGACACAAAAAATTTTATATAGTCCCTTTAATTATCCTGAACAATCTTTGCTTTGTGTGCCTCGATATTTGCCGAATACCAATCAAGTGAATACATTAAATTCACTAGGCGAAATGTTATTACCCGTGATTGAAGCAAACAAAGGGCGTTGCTTTGTTCTTTGCACTTCTTATTCAATGATGCGTGGTTTATCAGAATACTTTCGTGAAAAAAGTAATCTTTCTATTCTATTACAAGGTGAAACCTCAAAAGGAAAATTACTCGAGCAATTTATAAAAGAAACGCATAGTGTTTTGGTAGCAACTTCTAGCTTTTGGGAGGGGGTAGATGTGCGCGGTGATGCACTTTCTTTAGTGATTATTGATAAACTTCCCTTTACCGCGCCAGATGAACCTTTGTTGAAAGCCCGTATTGAGGATTGTCGTTTGCAAGGTGGCGATCCATTTAACGACATTCAGCTGCCCGAAGCGGTAATTACCTTGAAGCAAGGCGTTGGGCGTTTAATTCGCGATGTTACAGATCGTGGCGTTGTGATTATTTGTGATAATCGATTAGTGATGCGCAATTATGGCGAAACTTTTTTGAAAAGTTTACCTAACTCAAGTCGTACCCGTGATCTCAACAAAGTGATACAATTCTTACAAAATAAATAAACGAGAATAATAATGCAAAATTTAACTTTATTGGCGCTAGATACTTCAACTGAGGCTTGTTCTGTCGCTTTATTGTATCGTGGTGAGAAAACACATATTAATGAACTTGCTCAACGCACTCACACCAAACGAATTTTACCTATGATCGATGAAATTTTGGCAAATTCAGGGGTAGGTTTAAATCAAGTTGATGCACTTGCCTTTGGGCGAGGTCCGGGGAGTTTTACTGGTGTTCGTGTTGGTGCTGGGATTGCACAAGGTTTAGCGTTTGGTGCGGATTTGCCTGTCATTCCTATTTCAAATTTAACCGCAATGGCACAGGCAGCATTTGAATTACATCAAGTAGAAAATGTCGTTGCAGCGATTGATGCGAGAATGAACGAAGTTTATTTTTCTCAATTAGTGAGAGAAAAAGTGCGGTCTGATGTCGGGGAATTTTTTCAATGGCGAGAAATGATAACTGAACAAGTTTGTTCCCCAGAACAAGCGATTAATCAGCTTCGAGATCATAATGCATTTAGAGTCGGAACAGGTTGGGCAGCGTATTCTCAATTTACTGAAAAAAATCTAACGAGCTCAGATATAGCGTTGCCTAATGCATTATATATGCTGGAGCTCGCACGAGTAGAATACTTGCAAAAACGCACAATATCAGCTTTAGAAATTGAACCGATTTATTTACGGAACGAAGTTACTTGGAAGAAATTGCCAGGACGTGAATAATAACTGGAGGATAGAAAATGAAAGGAAAAATTACCTTATTTTTTACCGCACTTTGTTTGGGATTGACAGGCTGTATGGTACCGCCGAAAGGATTAGAAGAAGAGCGGTTTTCTATTAATTCCTATCGCGATATTTCACCTCAAGATTTAACCTGTCATTGTAAAACTGTTCGACTTGGCGGGAAAATTGTTCAGGCGGCTGTTTTACCAAATCAAACAAAAATTGAAGTGTTAAGTTTACCGGTGTCATCAATTTCAGGTAAACCATTCGTTGAATTTCAATCAGATGGCCGATTCATCGTGTATTTCAATGGTTTTGTTGACCCTGAAAATTTAAAAGAACGTTATATTACTGTGGGCGGGCTATTAGCTGGAACAGAGAAAGGCAAGATAGAACAAGCTGATTATACTTATCCTGTTATTCAACCTGATAAATACCGTATTTGGACACTCAGTACCACCTATGGTTATCCGACAGATGATTGGGATGAAGACGATGATTGGGGATTTTTTAGATGGAGACATCGCCCTTGGTATGTTCAGCCTGAAATTCGCTATTATTTGAATTAAATGATAAAATCTTAAAGATTTTCCAACAAATTAGGATTAAAAATGGAAAAAATTTGGTTTCAAAATTATCCAGAAGGTTCTGAAAAATTTCTGGATACCTCAAAATATGAATCTATTTTGGATATGTTCGACAAAGCTGTGCGCGAACATCCAGATCGCCCCGCTTACATTAATATGGGGCAAGTACTTACTTTCCGTAAATTAGAAGAGCGTAGTCGTGCATTTGCCGCGTATTTGCAAAATGAATTTAAACTTCAACGTGGTGATCGTGTGGCATTAATGATGCCAAATTTATTGCAATATCCTATCGCACTTTTTGGTATTTTGCGTGCGGGCTTAATTGCAGTAAATGTGAATCCTCTTTATACACCGAGAGAATTAGAGCATCAGTTGCAAGATAGTGGTGCGGTAGCGATTGTCGTGGTATCAAATTTTGCTTCTACCTTGGAAAAAGTCGTTTTCAATACCAATGTTAAACACGTTATTCTTACCCGAATGGGCGATCAACTTTCATTTGGTAAACGTACTTTAGTCAATTTTTTTGTGAAATATGTGAAGAAACTGGTGCCGAAATATAAATTACCGCACGCAGTGACGTTCCGAGAAGTATTAAGTATTGGTAAATATCGCCAATATGTTCGTCCTGAAATGGAGCGTGAAGATTTGGCCTTTTTACAATATACTGGCGGCACAACGGGGGTAGCGAAAGGTGCAATGCTGACGCACGGAAATATTATAACCAATGTATTTCAAGCAAAATGGATTGCAGAGCCATTTATCGGTGATCATTCTCGAACTCGCTCAGCTATTTTAGCTTTGCCCCTTTATCACGTATTTGCCTTAACCGTAAATTGCTTATTATTTTTAGAGTTAGGTGTTACGGCGATCTTAATCACCAATCCGAGAGATATTGAAGGGTTTGTGAAAGAGTTGAAAAAATATCGTTTTGAAGCAATCACGGGTGTGAATACCTTATTTAATGCTCTATTAAATAATGAAAATTTCAAAGAAGTTGATTTTTCAGCTTTAAAACTTTCTGTAGGTGGCGGTATGGCTATTCAACAGTCTGTAGCAACACGTTGGCATGAATTGACGGGCTGTAACATCATTGAAGGTTATGGAATGACGGAGTGTTCGCCATTAATTGCTGCTTGTCCGATTAATGTTGTGAAACATAATGGCACTATTGGTGTGCCAGTGCCAAATACTGATATAAAAATCATTAAAGATGATGGTTTAGACGCAAAAATTGGCGAGCCTGGTGAATTATGGGTTAAAGGTGACCAAGTCATGCGAGGCTATTGGCAACGACCAGAAGCAACTAGCGAAGTTTTAAAAGATGGTTGGATGGCAACTGGCGATATTGTCATTATGGATGAATCATATAGCTTACGCATTGTGGATCGTAAAAAAGATATGATTTTGGTTTCTGGTTTTAATGTCTATCCAAATGAAATTGAAGATGTCGTTATGTTGAATTACAAAGTTGCCGAAGCCGTGGCAATCGGTGTACCTCATGAAGTTTCTGGTGAAACGATTAAAGTATTTGTGGTGAAAAAAGATGATAGTTTAACCCGTGATGAACTTCGAAACCATTGTCGCCAATATCTCACTGGCTATAAAGTACCAAAAGAAATTGAGTTCCGAGACGAACTGCCAAAAACCAATGTAGGTAAGATTTTACGTCGGGTTTTACGCGATGAAGAGATCGCAAAACGTTCAAAACATTAATGTCAAAATGGGATAGCAATATCCCATTTTTGTTCTTTTTAAATAAAAAATCACTATGATAAAAGAATGTCAAAATCTACCGCACTTTACAGTCATTACGGATAATACTGCGCTATTGGAAATTTGCAATTTAGCTCAGCAGCAAAGTGCGGTTGCCCTAGATACAGAATTTATGCGTGTTTCCACTTATTTTCCTAAATTGGGATTAATCCAGCTTTATGATGGCGAGCGCGTCTCTTTAGTTGATCCTTTAGCGATTACGGATTTTTCGCCTTTTGTTGCACTATTAGCCAATCCTAAGGTATTAAAAATCTTACATTCTTGTAGTGAAGATTTATTGGTTTTTTTACAAGAATTTGATCAGCTTCCACGCCCAATGATTGATACGCAAATTATGGCGCGCTTTCTTGGGCTTGGTACATCAGTAGGATTGGCTAAATTAGCACAACAATACTTAAATGTAGAAATCGATAAAGGCGCAACTCGCACCAATTGGATTAAGCGCCCCCTTTCTGATATTCAACTTCAATATGCCGCAGGTGATGTTTGGTATTTGTTGCCGCTTTATCATATTCTTGAAAAAGAGTTAGCGAAAACACCTTGGGAACAAGCACTAAGAGATGATTGCGAACTTGCTATTTCTAAAACGCATAAATTGCAAGAACGAGATTCAGAAAAAGCTTATTTAGACATTCCAAATGTTTGGAAATTAAATCCATTAGAATTGTCTCGTTTAAGAATTTTGGCGCAGTGGCGACAAAACGTCGCAATAGAGCGTGATTTAGCACTTTCTTATATTGTGAAATCAGATAATCTTTGGAAAGTGGCAAAGAATAATCCACGTAATACATCTGAAATGTTAGAAATGGGATTAACTGAAAATGAAGTGCGTGTACGTGGTAAAAAGATTTTGCAATTACTTGCTCAAGCAAGACGAGTTTCTTCTAATGACTATCCAAAAACTATTGAACGTATTTCTGAAGATCCTCGTTATAAAAAAACAATTCGATTATTACAAGAAAAAGTGAATAGCTTAACACCGGAAGGTTTAACCCCTGAAATCGTTGCAAGTAAACGAACTTTAGAAGAATTGATTAAATGGGTTTGGAAATATGATTGTTCTCAAGACAAACTACCAGAGTTGCTGATTGGATGGCGCAAACTTATTGGTGAAAAGTTAGTTGATCTCATCAAGTGAACATAACAAATAACCGCACTTAAAAAGTGCGGTTATTTTTTGTGTATTTTTATACGTTGAATCGGAAGTGCATTACATCGCCATCTTGTACGATGTAATCTTTGCCTTCTAAACGCCATTTACCCGCTTCTTTTGCACCGTTTTCACCGTTGAATTGGATAAAGTCTTCATAAGCGATAACTTCTGCTCGGATAAAGCCTTTTTCAAAGTCGGTATGGATTACAGCTGCTGCTTTTGGTGCGGTTGCGCCGACTGAAACTGTCCAAGCTCGTACTTCTTTTACGCCTGCGGTAAAGTAAGTTTGAAGATTTAAAAGTGCGTAACCAGCACGAATTACGCGGTTCAATCCAGGTTCTTCAATGCCTAAATCTTGTAAAAATTCGACTTTTTCTTCATCATCAAGTTCTGCAATTTCAGATTCAATCGCTGCACATACAGGAACAACTACCGCCCCTTCTTTTGCGGCAATTTCACGAACGCGATCTAAATATGGGTTATTTTCAAAGCCATCTTCATTCACGTTTGCGATGTACATTGTTGGTTTTAAAGTTAAGAAGTTGTAACTCTTGATTGCTTGCAATTCTTCTTTATCTAACCCAACAGAGCGAATCATTCCAGCATTTTCAAGCACAGGGAGGATTTTTTCCATAACGGAAAGTTCAAATTTAGCCTCTTTGTCTCCACCTTTGGCACGTTTTTGTAAGCGTTGAATCGCGCGTTCGCAGCTGTCTAAGTCTGCTAAGGCTAATTCGGTATTGATGGTATCAATGTCATCTTGTGGGTCAATTTTCCCCGCAACGTGTACGATATCGTCATTTTCAAAGCAACGAACAACGTGGCCGATCGCATCGGTTTCACGAATATTAGCGAGGAATTTGTTACCTAAGCCTTCACCTTTACTTGCTCCCGCAACTAAGCCTGCGATGTCCACGAATTCCATCGTGGTGGGTAATACGCGTTCAGGTTTAACGATTTCTGCCAATGCATCTAAACGCGGATCTGGCATTGGTACTACACCCGTATTTGGTTCGATAGTACAGAATGGATAGTTTGCGGCTTCAATACCAGCTTTAGTGAGCGCGTTAAAAAGAGTAGATTTGCCGACATTTGGCAATCCCACAATACCACATTTGAATCCCATAATTTTTCCTTATTTTGAGTAAAACGGTTGTAAAACTAACCGCACTTTTAAATTTTGAAACTGTTTAAACGGTTGGTTGCTTTGACCATTCCATCTTTGAAAATCATTTCTACACAATCAGTTGCCTCATCTAGCACTTTTTCAAGTGCATCGCGATCTGCCGGTGATGGTTTATTTAAAACATAACCCGCCACTAAATCACGATGGCCTGGATGTCCAATGCCAATACGTAAGCGGTAGAAATTATTGTTATTGCCTAATTGAGCCACAATATCTTTTAAGCCGTTATGTCCGCCGTGCCCACCGCCTTGTTTGAGTTTTGCTGTGCCTGGCGGTAAATCTAATTCATCATGAATCACTAAAATTTCTTCAGGTTTAATACGGTAAAAACTTGCCAATGCCCCAACCGCTTTACCGCTTAAATTCATAAAAGTTGTCGGCACTAAAAGGCGAACTTCTTTTCCATCCACTAAAGTGCGGGCAGTTTTTCCGAAGAATTTACTTTCTGGATTTAGCGAAACGTTAAAACGACGTGCCAAGCGTTCAATAAGCCATTCGCCCGCATTGTGGCGCGTATCGGTATATTTATCGCCAGGATTTCCTAAACCAACAATGAGTTTTATTTCTGACATTTTTATTTGATGATGTAAAAAATAGTGGCGTATTGTAGCGAAAAAGCCTTAAATTCTCAATCTATAACGCTAAAACAAGCCGCTATAATTGAGTGATGTTATTGCTCGTGATTTATCATTAAAAGTCACCGCACTTTTCCGTTATAATGGTTAAAATTTTTTAACAAAGAAGTAAAAATGAATCAGATTAATATTGAAATCGCTTATGCTTTGCCCGAACGTTATTATTTGAAATCTTTTCAATTTGATGAAGGAATCACCGTGCAAACGGCGATTACGCAATCAGGGATTTTAAGCCAATTTCCAGAGATTGATTTGAGCACAAATAAAATTGGGATTTTCAGTCGTCCAATAAAATTGACTGATGTATTAAAAGAGGGCGATCGTATTGAAATTTATCGTCCATTACTTGCTGATCCGAAAGAAATTCGCCGTAAGCGTGCAGCAGAGCAAGCTGCAGCCAAAGACAAAGAAAAAGGAGCTTAAAAATGACCGCACTTTCATCTGTTGATTTTTGTTTACCTGAACATATCACGCCAGAAATTTTTCTACGTGATTATTGGCAGAAAAAGCCACTTGTGATTCGGAACGGTTTGCCTGAAATTGTTGGGCAGTTTGAGCCACAAGATATTATTGAGCTCGCGCAAAATGAAGATGTCACCGCTCGTTTAGTGAAGACATTTTCTGATGATTGGAAAGTTTTTTTTAGTCCTTTAAGCGAAAAGGATTTCCAAAAATTGCCAGAAAAATGGTCGGTGTTGGTTCAAAATTTGGAGCAATGGTCGCCTGAATTAGGACAACTTTGGAATAAATTTGGCTTTATTCCTCAATGGCAACGTGACGACATTATGGTGTCTTACGCACCGAAAGGAGGCTCAGTTGGTAAGCATTATGATGAGTATGATGTATTCTTGGTGCAAGGATATGGTCATCGTCGTTGGCAATTAGGTAAATGGTGTGATCCAAGTACCGAATTTAAACCTAATCAGCCAATCCGAATTTTTGATGATATGGGCGAATTGGTGATTGATGAAGTGATGAATCCGGGCGACATCCTCTATATTCCAGCGCGTATGGCACATTATGGCGTAGCTGAAGATGATTGTTTAACCTTCTCTTTTGGCTTGCGTTATCCAAATTTAAGTAATTTGATTGATGGAATAAGCAAAGGTTTTTGTCATCAAGATCCTGATTTGAATTTAAGTGAGTTTGATTTGCCGCTACGTTTAAGCCAGTCTGAACAACGTACAGGTAAACTTGCGGATGAAAATATTCAAGCAATGAAACAGCTTTTATTAGATAAATTGGCTCATTCAGAAGCTTTTGATGCATTGTTTAAACAAGCCGTAGCAAGTGCGGTGAGTTCTCGTCGTTACGAGTTATTAGTCTCTGATGAAATGTGTGATCCTGATGAAGTTCGGTCAATTTTAGAAGAGGATGGAGCATTCCTTTTTCAAGACAACAATTGTAAATTGCTTTACACTGAAAATCCGTTGCGTATTTATGCGAACGGTGAATGGCTAGATGAACTTAATGTGATTGAGACCGAAGTATTGAAACGTTTATCTGATGGTGAAAGTTTGGATTGGGCATTTCTATCTAATTTAGTGAATGAAACCGAAGATCCTGAAACTTCGATGGATTTGTTGTTGGATTCAATTTGTAACTGGGTCGATGATGGTTGGGTAATTATAGAATAATCAAGCTCCCCTCTTTAGAAAAGAGGGGATGGGGGAGATTTGATAACGATGTTTAATTACTTACGAGGTTGATTTTACTTCTGCCAAATCTCCCCTTCCCCCCTCTTTGCTAAAGAGGGGGATTATCTTTTACCTTTAATATAGAACAAACTATGTCAGACAATATTTATTCCGTATCTCAACTCAACTCTGCTGCGCGTCAGATGCTTGAGGGCAAATTTTCACAAATTTGGTTAACGGGTGAAATTTCCAATTTTACGCAACCTGTGTCTGGGCATTGGTATTTAACGCTGAAAGATGAAAACGCTCAGGTGCGTTGTGCGATGTTTCGCATGAAAAATTTGCGTGTTGCTTTTCGTCCGCAAAATGGGATGCAAGTGCTTGTGCGTGCTAATGTGAGTTTATATGAGCCTCGTGGTGATTATCAGCTTATTATTGATTCTATGCACCCTGCTGGCGAGGGCTTGTTGCAACAGCAATTTGAAGCGTTAAAAATGAAGTTGGCTGCGGAAGGATTATTTGCTCAAAACCTCAAGAAAAATCTACCGCACTTTAGTAAAGCGGTTGGAATTATAACTTCTTCTACAGGTGCAGCATTGCAAGATATTTTGCATATTTTGGCACGCCGTGATCCAAGTTTAAAAGTTGTTATTTATCCCACTGCGGTTCAGGGTAAAGAGGCGACCGCAGAAATTGTGCAAATGATTGAACTTGCTAATGCGCGACAAGAAGTGGATGTATTAATTGTGGGGCGTGGTGGTGGTTCATTAGAAGATCTTTGGTGTTTTAATGAAGAAGAAGTGGCGCGAGCGATTTTTCATTCAACCTTACCCATTATCAGTGCGGTGGGACATGAAACAGATGTGACGATTGCCGATTTTGTTGCAGATCTTCGTGCGCCGACCCCTTCTGCAGCGGCAGAGTTAGTTAGTCGTAATCAAGATGAATTATTGCAACAACTTCGCCATCAACAGCAACGTTTAGATATGGCATTTGATCGTTTATTTACGCGAAAAAGCCAGCGTTTGAAACAGCTAACCTTACGATTGCAAAATCAGCATCCGCAGAATCAGTTACGAGCTCAACAAGTAAAAAATGAACAGCTTATGCATCGTTTGCAACTTGCTATGTGGCGTCAATTTGAAAATACACAACAAAAATTTACCGCACTTTCTTCTCGTTTGAAACAAAATCCATTGCCATATCGAGTGCAACGTCATCAACAACGCTTAGAGCAGTTACAAGTGCGGTTAAATTTTTGTGTCAATCGCCAAGTGACAGAACGTCAAAATAAACTGGCAACGTTATGCGGAAAATTGGATGGTTTAAGCCCGTTGAAGGTATTGGCAAGAGGTTATTCCATTGCAGAGAACCCGCAAGGTAAAGCCATTGTTAGCATGAAAGATGTCAATCAAGGGGACTTAATTACAACTCAAGTGGCTGATGGAAAAATTGTGAGTAAAGTTTTGTAGGATGCCTATTTCATAAAAATGGAGTGAAATACTGTTTCGCTTACTTCTAAAAAAGAATGCTGTGATTGTTGAATAAATAATCATGGCATTTTATTTTTTTGTGACTCACTTCAAACTTTCAACAAAAAGTGGAAACCTTCTATTTTTTTTATAGTCTTTTAAGCGTATGATTTTGCGCGCAGTTTTGGAGAAAAAGATGTCAGAAATTCAACACTTTAGCCAACAAGATATAGAAATATTGGGTGAACAAACTTTGTATGAAGGTTTTTTCACACTCAAACGAATTCAATTTAAACATAAGCTTTTTGCTGGTGGTGAAAGCGATGTAGTAATGCGTGAATTACTTATTAAAGGTGCAGCCTCTGCCGTCATCGCTTATGATCCAAAAGAAGATTCGGTGATTTTAGTTGAACAAGTTCGTATTGGCGCGGCTTATTATCCTGAATCTCATCGTTCGCCTTGGTTACTCGAATTAATTGCAGGCATGGTGGAAAAAGGTGAAAACCCGGAAGACGTTGCTTTGCGTGAGAGTGAAGAAGAAGCGGGAATTCAAGTAAAAAATTTAACGCATTGCTTAAGTGTATGGGATAGCCCAGGTGGAACAGTGGAGCGAATTCATTTGTTTGCTGGTGAGGTTGATAGTTCACAAGCAAAAGGTATTCATGGTTTGGCTGAAGAAAATGAAGACATTCGAGTACACGTAGTAAAACGTGAACAGGCGTATCAATGGATGTGCGAGGGGAAAATTGATAATGGCATTGCAGTGATTGGATTGCAGTGGCTTCAATTAAATTATGCTCAGTTACAACAAAGTTGGAAATGTAGTTAGGGGGCATTAATGAAAAATACGTTTGTTTATCAGGCGGAAAAGCCTGTTATTAAGTTATTACAAATTACGGATCCCCATTTATTTAAAGATGAAAGTGCGGAATTATTGGGGGTAAATACACAAGCAAGTTTTGCTCAAGTATTAAAGGAAATTCAGCAAGAAAATAACGAATTTGATGTGATTCTTGCTACAGGCGATCTTGTGCAGGATAGTAGTGATGAGGGTTACACTCGTTTTGTAAAAATGATGAAACCTTTCAATAAACCTGTGTTTTGGATTCCGGGAAATCACGATTTTCAGCCTAAAATGGCGGAATTCTTAAATCAGTTGCCAATGGATGGAGCAAAACATCTTCTACTAGGCGAACATTGGCAAGCTTTATTGTTGGATAGCCAAGTGTATGGTGTGCCGCATGGACAACTAAGTCAGTATCAACTCGATTTATTAAAAGAAACCTTAGAAAAAAATCCTGAACGTTATACGTTAGTTGTATTACACCATCATTTATTACCAACTAATTCTGCATGGCTTGATCAACATAACCTTCGTAATTCTCACGAATTGGCAGAAGTGCTTGCGCCTTTTACTAATGTGAAGGCTATTTTGTATGGGCATATTCATCAAGAAGTAAACAGTGAATGGAATGGTTATCAAGTGATGGCAACACCAGCGACTTGTATTCAATTTAAACCTGATTGCCAGTATTTTTCTCTTGATACGTTACAGCCAGGTTGGCGTGAAATTGAGCTACATTCAGATGGTTCAATTCGTACGGAAGTAAAGCGCATTCAGCAAGCGGAATTTTTGCCGAATATGCAAGAAGAAGGGTATTAATCAAATTGAAGTGCGGTGAAAATTCACCGCACTTTTTTCTCGTTAGAAATGGTACACATCAGTAAATCTGTACCATTTTTTTATGATTTTATTACGCAATCACAACTTGTTCAGCATCGTCTTCAGCGTGTTCAATACGCCCGATTAACCATGCATTCTCACCCGCTTGTTTTAAGATCGCTAATGCAGTTTCGACCTGTTCCTGAGGAAGTGCAATTACCATGCCCACACCACAATTGAAGGTTCGGTACATTTCATATGTGTCGATATTGCCTTTTTCTTGTAACCAATTAAACACGGAAGGCCATTCCCAGCTTTTTTCATCAATTACTGCTTTGGTGTTTTTAGGCAATACGCGCGGAATGTTTTCCCAGAACCCGCCACCTGTTAAATGCGCAATCGCATGTACATCGGATTGCTTAATAAGTGCTAACACGGATTTGACATAGATTTTTGTTGGCGCAAGTAAATGCTCGCTTAATGGTTTATTATCAAGCAGTTCTGTTGCAGGATTAACGCCCGCGACATTAATCACTTTACGAACTAAAGAATAACCGTTTGAATGTGGGCCACTGGAACCTAAGGCAATTAACGCATCACCATTTTTTACACGGCTACCATCAATAATTTCAGATTTTTCTACAACGCCTACACAGAATCCAGCTAAATCATAATCGCCTTCATGATACATGCCAGGCATTTCTGCTGTTTCGCCACCCACTAATGCACAACCCGATTGCACACAACCATCTGCAATTCCTTTTACAACGTCAGCAGCTACATCAACATCTAGTTTTCCTGTTGCATAATAATCTAAGAAAAATAGTGGTTCAGCACCTTGAACGACTAAATCATTGACACACATAGCGACCAAATCAATGCCAATCGTGTCGTGTTTTTTTAAATCAATGGCTAAGCGTAATTTCGTGCCGACTCCATCGGTGCCAGATACTAAAACAGGTTCTTTATATTTGCTTGGTATCGCACATAAGGCGCCAAACCCACCTAATCCCCCGATCACTTCTGCACGAGTGGTACGTTTTACTTCTGGTTTAATTCGTTCAACCAAGGCATTGCCAGCATTAATGTCAACTCCGGCATCTTTATAGCTTAATGATTGTTTGCTCACAGTGTTTTCCTATATCGATAAGTATTGAAAAATAAATTGCCATTTATTTTAACAGCTTAAGCAAACGTTTGCGATTTAAATTTTGAGATAAAAAAAGACCGCACTTTAGAAAAAGTGCGGTCGAGTTTCTCATTGTTTTTAACGATTTGCGAGTTCAAAAATCATCGCTTCTGCTTGGCAACTAAAAGTAAAAGAGGCATTTAATTGAACACCGTTTTCAACCGCCACGATTTCGCTTTTAATTTCGCAAGGATCACTTTCTGTATCGCGCGCTTTCTTCGTTAATCGTTCAAGCGCCGCATTAGCATCAGCTTCTGTGTTATAAACTTGATGTACTTCTACGGTGCAGTCAGAGCCATCAATAATCGTGCCTACATCAACACAGCTACAAGTTAAGGATTCTTCTGCTTTGCATTTTACGGTCATTTTCTTTTCCTTATATGAATATTTTTGTGCATTTTATCATTTTTCTGTTTGTCCATAAATGACAAAAATTGAACAAAATAGCCCATTAAATGCAAAAAGTTCCCGCTAACTGGTCGGAACTCTAATAAAAACAAGGAAATGGATTTGCACTCAATAGATTCGGGTTTTAGAATCGCCCAGATTTTTATTTATAACAAAGGTTTCCAAATGAAAAAATTTAATCAATCTGTCTTAGTAACTGCAATGTTATTCGCTGCTGGTGGGGCAAATGCTGCAGCGTTTCAATTGGCGGAAGTATCGACTTCGGGTCTTGGTATGGCTTATGCAGGTAATGCAGCAGTAGCAGATAATGCATCTGTAGTGGCAACGAACCCAGCGTTGATGAGTTTATTTAAAACGAATCAATTTTCTGTTGGGGGCGTTTATGTGGATTCTAAAATTCACATGAGTGGTCCAGTTACAGTTAATGCACTAGGTCGTACCGTTGCTGTTGGTTCTGCAGCTCATAATAGTGTTGTTCCTGGTTCATTGATTCCAAATATGTATTTTGTGGCACCAATTAATGACAAATTTGCCATTGGTGGTGGTATGAATGTGAATTTTGGATTAAAAAGTGAATATGAATCAGATTACAATGCAGGTGTATTCGGCGGTAAAACCGATTTAAGCGCGATTAACTTAAATTTAAGCGGTTCATATCGTGTTTCTCAAGGTTTAACTGCTGGTGTGGGGTTAAATGCAGTTTATGCAAAAGCGGAAATTGAGCGTCGTGCTGGTATTTTAAGTGATGCAGTGAAAAATGTTGCACCATTACTTCCTGCATTAGTGAGAAATGGACAAGTTTCACCAAACGCCGCCGCTTCTTTAGCAAAATTACAAGGTGTGAATAAAGAAACTGTATTAACCCACTTACAAGATAAAAATGCATGGGGTTTTGGTTGGAACGCAGGTTTAGCCTATGAGTTTAATGAGCGCAACCGAGTTGGTTTAGCCTATCACTCAAAAGTCGATATCGATTTTGAAGATGATAATGCGGTGAGTGCGAGCCGTACACTTCGCGGCCAAGGCCCAGCAAAAGGTGGATTAACACTACACTTACCAGATTATTTAGAATTATCAGGTTTCCACCAAGTTACAGATAATTTGGCATTGCACTATAGCTACAAATTTACACATTGGAGCCGTTTCAAAGAGTTACACGCAACATTTAATGATGGTGAAGTGGCTTTCCATAAAGATGAAAAATACCGTAGCAACTCTCGTTATGCATTAGGTGCAACCTATGACGTGAATGATAAATTAACAGTTCGTGCAGGTATTGCTTATGATGAAGCAGCAGCGCCAACTGAACACGCAAGTGCGTCTATTCCTGATACTGATCGTATGTGGTATAGCGTAGGAGCAACTTATAAATTTACCCCGAATCTTTCTATTGATGCGGGCTTTGCTCACTTACGTGGTAAAAAACTTAACTTTACCGAGAAACAATCAATTAGCAACTTAGCGACTGTTACAGCAAACTATACGTCTAAAGCAAGTGCTAACCTTTACGGTTTAAACTTAAACTACAGTTTCTAATTTGTAAAAAATTTAGCATAATACGTAGCACACCGAATGTATGTTCGGTGTGCTTTTTTCTTATATGACTTCATAAAAATGAGAGAAAAATGACCGCACTTTTTTATGCTTATATGGATTCACCAATTGGTCGGTTATTAATGCTTTCTGATGGTGAAAACCTTACAAATTTAGATTGTGAGTTAGAACAAACCACGCCAAATCCAAATTGGATTTTACGAGAAGATTTACCGCTTTTTGAAAAAGTACGGTGCGCTTTAAGGCGTTATTTTAATGGCGAGCCAGAAAGTTTCTCCGATATACCTTTATCGCCTAAAGGTACCGCATTTCAACAAGCGATTTGGACAGCATTGCGTCAAATTCCTTATGGTAAAACAGCCAGTTATGGTGGATTAGCCGAAAGTATTAATAACTCTAAGGCGGTGCGAGCCGTTGGCGGTGCTGTTGGGAGTAATCCAATTAGTATTATCATTCCATGTCATCGTGTATTAGGGAAAAAATGTGAAATCACCGGTTTTGGTGGTGGATTGCCGGCAAAACGCTTTTTATTGAAACTAGAAAATATTCCTTACATAGACAAAGGCGTAGAATACGTTAAACCGAAATTATTGAAGAAATACCACGAATGATCCCACAAACCGAACAAGCCTTATTAGAAAAAGCACAATCTATTGCGGGGTTAACCTTTGGCGAACTTGCAGATGAGTTAAATATTCCCGTTCCACCCGATTTAAAACGCGATAAAGGGTGGGTTGGAATGTTACTCGAAATCGCATTAGGAGCGACTGCTGGCAGTAAAGCAGAGCAGGATTTTTCCCATTTAGGCATTGAATTAAAAACGTTACCCATTAATGCAGAAGGCTTTCCGTTAGAAACTACATTTGTGAGCCTTGCACCTTTAGTTCAAAATTCGGGAGTGAATTGGGAAAATTCACACGTTCGTCATAAATTATCGAAAGTCTTGTGGATTCCCATTGAAGGCAGTCGTGATATTCCTTTGCGTGAGCGGCATATTGGCCAACCTATCTTATGGCAACCTTCGAGTGAACAGGATCATCAATTACGAAAAGATTGGGAAGAATTGATGGATTTAATTGTACTTGGCAAATTGGAGCAGATTACCGCTCGAATTGGGGAGGTTATGCAACTTCGCCCGAAGGGTGCAAATAGCCGTGCTGTGACAAAAGGCATAGGAAAAAATGGCGAAATTATAGATACCTTGCCTTTAGGTTTTTATCTAAGAAAAGAATTCACTGCTCAAATTTTGAAAGCGTTTTTAGATGTAAATTCGCTTTAACTTGATTTTAATATTCGTCAAAAACACGAAAAAAACCTACCGCACTTTTTAGTTTGTTGCCATAAAAAACTAAAGGGATCCGATTTCGTTCCCAAACTGGCACGCCTAATTCTTGCCAGATTTTTTTTATATCTTCTCTTGGGCGTTTCGGATGATGTTTAACTTTGCCCGAATAGCTAAAGCGGATAGAAATAGGCAAGTCTGTTTTGTCTAGTGTAATAGAGTAATCCTGCCAGTAGAAAATCAGATTGTGTTCATTTTCTTGAATTGTGAGATTCCCTAAATCATCAGGTAAACTTAGCGTGTTTTGTTCTAATTTTAGGGTGTATTTAGTTAGATCTGAAAACGGCTTAGTTAAATATAAACTATCTTGATAACGTCGAATAACTTTATTTACAAGCTGAAATTGAGGATTTGCCTCTTCTTTTGCAAAAACAACATCATTAATAAGTTGTGTAAGCTGGCGTTTACTTGGCATTTCAAGTTGGTTTTCGGCAAGCCACATACGCAAAAGTGCGGTTTGTTTTGCAGGTGAATATTGGCGAAATTGGAGCAGTTTAAATTGGTTTTTAATTTGACAATGTTCTGCAAAGGATTCGCTCAATAAATCATTAATTAATTGTTGCTGTTCAAAACAATGTTGTGCGGAACGTTGTACGGCTAAATCAAAATGAGCCCAGCGTTCACGTAATTTTGGCAAAGTTTCATTGCGCAAGAAATTACGATCATATCTATTATCCTCATTACTTTCATCTGTAATCCAGTTGAGATTTTCTTTTTGTGCATAATCTTCTAACTGTGTGCGAGTAAAGCCTAACAAAGGACGTAAAATTGGCATGCCGAATAATACGCTTTGTTGTTGCATTGCGCCTAAGCCTTGTAGTCCGCTGCCACGTTTTAGGGCTAAGAAAAAGGTTTCTGTTTGATCGTTTAGATGATGCGCTGTGACGAGTATTTCTTGTGTTTGAAGATGTTTTTTTATGGCTTGATAGCGTGCTTCACGCGCCCCAGCCTCAATACCATTGGTTTTATCTACTTGTACGCGCTCGATAATCAACGGAATTTGAAATTGATCACATAAGTTTTGGCAGTGTTTGGCCCAATTATCTGCGTTTTGGCTTAATCCGTGATGAATGTGGATTGCTCGTACTGATAAAGGCGGTAAGTGCGGTTGTTTTTGACGAAGCTTTGCAAATAAAGAAAGAAGTACAGTGGAGTCCAAACCACCACTCAAGGCAATAAGAAATGCTTGATAGGTGGTTTGTTTGAGTTGTTTTTCAATGTCTGAAAGTAAGTCCATTAGGCAACTTTTTCAGCTTTATAATGGCTGCTTGGATTGAGAATTTCAAAACGTGCGGCAATGGTTTGTAATTCGTAAGAACCCAGTTCAAAGGTGGTTTTCATTACGCCCGCTACTTCATTATTCATAGCTTCAAAGGCTTCTACATCAGATTTGCCATTGAGTAAATTTGCTAAGAAAGTCCCCGCAATTAAATCACCCACACCAACAGGTTCAAAGTTAAATTTATAAAGCGGACGGTTTAAATGCCAAACACCCTCTGGGGTTGCCATAATAATTTCAAATGTATCAGGATCGTTAATTTTACCCGCACTGCCTAAATGTTTAACAAGAACTTTCTTCACGCCTTTTGCAATCAGCGCATTCACTGCTTTTAACACATCATCAAAGGTATTAATTGGGAATTCTGTGAGCTGACGCAATTCATGCAAGTTTGGCGTCATAATGTCTGCCACTGGAATCGCTTTTTCAATAAGAGCCTCGCGAACACCATTGGCAACCACGCAGATTTTTTTCGGATGTGGCATTACAGGGTCGCATAAATAAAGCGCATTTGGATTACGCAGTTTGATTTGTTCTAAGGCAAAAAGAATTTGATCAACTTGTTCCGCAGAACCCAAGTAACCAGATAACAAGGCATCACATTCTTGTAGTTTTTCAATGTTATCGAGTCCGGTCACAATTTCTCGGATTTGTTCTTGTGGAATGACCATGCCTGTCCATTTTCCGTATTGGGTGTGATTAGAAAATTGAACGGTATTTAATGCCCATACATCTACGCCTAACAACTGCATTGGAAAAGTCGCGGATTTGTTACCCGCAAAACCATAGACCACGTGGGATTGGATCGAAAGTACGTTTTTCATTGTGTTTGCTCCTTTGTTGTTATATTTAGATCAAAAAAGAGCGGCAAAAATCACCGCTCTTTTAGAATGTTAGTTAGCAATAACCGTAAGACATTAAACGTTCATAGCGTCTATTTAATAATTCTTCTTTGCTTAGTCCATCGAGCTCTGCTAAATCTTCTTTTAAACGAAGTTTTAAGTTTTCAGACATTTTCGCATAATTACGATGTGCTCCACCCAAAGGTTCTTGCACAATGCTGTCGATGAGATTTAATTCTTTTAAACGGCTTGCAGTTAATCCCATTACTTCAGCTGCGGTTGATGCTTTTTCTGCACTTTTCCAAAGAATAGAAGCACAGCCTTCTGGAGAAATAACAGAATAAGTGGAATACTGTAACATATTCACTTTATCGCCCACGCCAATAGCTAATGCACCGCCAGAACCGCCTTCACCGATAACGGTACAAATAACGGGAACGGTAAGTTGCGCCATTTCGCGTAAGTTGCGAGCGATAGCTTCCGCTTGACCGCGCTCTTCTGCGCCAATACCTGGATAAGCTCCTGGGGTATCAATAAATGTGATAATTGGCAATTTAAAACGTTCAGCCATTTCCATTAAACGTAACGCTTTACGATAGCCTTCAGGTGCCGGCATACCAAAATTGCGTTGTACTTTTTCTTTTACGGAACGACCTTTTTGATGACCAATCACCATCACTGGGCGACCATCTAAACGTGCAAGACCGCCCACGATCGCTTTATCATTAGCAAATGCGCGATCACCTGCAAGTTCTTCAAATTCAGTAAAAATATGTTCGATATAATCTAATGTATAAGGGCGGTTTGGATGACGCGCCATACGTGAAACTTGCCAAGCATCGAGGTTAGCAAAGGTTTTTTTAGTGAGTTCGTTACTTTTCTTTTGTAAGCGTTTGATTTCATCAGTCAAATCAACTTTATCATCCGATGCTGCACGTAATGCTTCAATTTTTGCTTCTAATTCTGCAATCGGCAATTCAAAATCTAAATATTCTTGGCTCATTTTCTTATCCTAAAAAGACCGTAAAAATTGACCGCACTTTATCAAGAATTAAACTGTGGCGCAAATGGTTTTCACTGGTTGGGCAAGCTTATAATCGCTCTTTTTTGAAGAGTGATAAGACAAATAAAAATGCGGAACAAATGACAACGGAAGGCCCAGCAGCGGTATCATAAAAGGCTGATAATATTAGCCCAGCTATAATCGATAACATACTGACTACAATTGCCCTGCCCACCATAGATTCTGGCGTTCTCGCAAAACGACGAGCGGTTGCCGCAGGGATTATTAATAAGGATGTGATAATTAATGCACCGACAAATTTCATGCTCAAGGCAATAGTCAATGCGGTTAATATCATCAAAATAAAACGCATTTTTTTGATATTAATGCCTTCAACTTGCGCGAGTTCTGGCGATACGGTGGTGGAAAGTAAGGATTGCCAAAAGTAAATTAATGTTGAAAGCACTATTATCACACCAATCCCAATATAAATTAAATCGGTATAATTAATTGCGAGCAAATCCCCAAATAAGTAACTCATCAAATCTACTCTTACATTTTGTAGTAATCCCACTGTCACAACTCCGAGAGATAAGCAGCTATGGGCGATAATGCCGAGCAAGGTATCAATGGAAAATTGCGTGTTGCTTTCTAACCACACCATTGCGATAGCAAGAATCAAGGTCAGCACGATAATCGCAATGTAAGGATTGACTTGTAAGAAAATACCTAATGCCACACCGAGCAAGGCAGAATGAGAAAGGGTGTCGCCAAAATAAGCCATTTTCCGCCACACCACAAATACGCCAAGTGGCGCGGTAATTAGCGAAAGCAAAATGCCTGTTAAAAGGGCAGGAAATAAAATCTCAAACATTATTTATCCTTATTTTGACAATGCACTGCTGATGAATTACAACCGCACACATCACCGTGTAAGGTGTGGTGATGATTATGATGATGGGTATAAAAGCCGACATTTTGTGCGAGCTGATTTCCCCATAAACGCATAAATGTTGGATCATTTGAGAGAACATCAGGCGTGCCAGCACAGCAAATATGTTGGTTAATACACAATACTTCTTTACTATCCGCCATCACAATGTGTAAATCGTGTGATACCATCAATACGGCACAATTTAATTTTTGTTGGGTTTGATGAATGAGCTGATAAAGCTCTGCTTGTCCAGTAATGTCTACGCCTTGAGTGGGTTCGTCTAGCACAAGTAAATTTGGTTTATTTAAAATTGCACGCGCCAATAATACGCGTTGCATTTCACCGCCAGAAAGTTTTTGCATATTACTTTTGCGTAAATGTGAAATTGAAAGTTGCTCAAGTGCGATGGATATTTCTTGTGTTTTAAGACCTTTTTTTAGTGAAAGAAATCTCTCAACCGTAATAGGCAAACTATGATCCAAATGGATTTTTTGTGGTACATAACCAATGCGAACATTTTTACTGTAAATGACTTCGCCAGAAGTGGGCGTTTGTAGTTTTAATAAGGTTTTTAATAACGTTGATTTGCCGCCACCATTTGGCCCAACAATAGTGATAATAGAATTCGGATAAATATTTAAATTAATATTTTGTAGTGCAGTTTTTTGTGCGAAAACCACATTGATATTTTTTAATTGAATGAGCGGTTGTTGGTTTTGCTCGTTGCGAATGGCTGTGATATTCATAAAATCGCCGTGTTTTCAACAATGGTTGGGGAAAATAACGCATTTTTATAGAATTCTCAAGATTTTCTAGCCAATGTCGAATATTTAAGCGTTTGAATAATGCTTTTCCCGTAGAAATGAATTTTCTTTATAATATGTAGTCTGAATGCTGAAAACTTTTTTATTTTAGGAATCCTTGTGCAACACGTAAAATTAGCTAGAGATAGAAGAAAAAAACGCTCTCGTATTAAAGAGGGAGTGTTTTTTATTGCTATTTTACTGATTTTCTCAGGGATTTTACTTACTCTAAAAGATAATTCAGAACATCATGATTCACCGGAACAAGTTATTCCAGCGGTGGTAGATAATGTTGAATATCAATCATTAAATACCTCAAATAAACAAGAAGAAAAAACAGTACACACTTCAGTTGAGCATCAGGCAACTGGGCATCTTAATGATGAAGATGCAACATCTTATGATGATGAATTACAGGCTAAAGATGATGAAGTTGATGAAGTGAAGCCTTCAACAGATGAACTGGATAATTTGCCGCAAAATGCACAAGATGCATTAAGTGGCTTATTAGATGCTGCCGATCAAGCAATTCGTATTACCGATCAATTTAGCCATACTGTGACGCGTGGCGATAGCCTAAAAGACGTATTGGAACTTTCTGGTTTGGAAGATGATACCGCACAGCGTTTAATTGCTGTGGACGGGGAATTGGCAAATTTGAAAGCGGGTCAACAGTTCTATTGGATTTTAGATAAAAATGATGAACTAGAATATTTAAATTGGCTTGTATCTGAAAAAGAAGAACGCATTTATGAACGTGTTGAAGGTGGTAAGTTTAAACGTCAAGTTGTTGAAAAAACAAGTGTTTGGCGAAAAGAAGTATTAAAAGGTGAAATTAACGGAACGTTTGCAACTAGTTTAAAAGCTCAGGGATTGGATAATCGTCAAATCAACCAATTAACCACCGCACTTCAATGGCAAGTGAGCATTCAGAAGTTGAAAAAGGGGACTAAATTTGCAATTTTAGTTTCTCGCGAATATTTAGGCGATAAACTGACTGGTCAAGGTAATGTTGAAGCGTTACATATTTCGTCTGAAGGTAAGAGTTATTATGCAGTTCAGGCTGCCAATGGTCGTTACTATAGCCAACAAGGGGAAACCTTAGGTAAAGGTTTTGCTCGTTATCCATTGCAACGACAAGCGCGAGTTTCTTCATCATTTAATCCGAATCGTCGCCATCCAGTAACTGGGCGTGTACGACCGCATAAAGGTGTGGATTTCTCCGTTTCTCAAGGTACACCGATTATCGCCCCTGCAGATGGCGTAGTTGAAAAAGTGGCATATCAGGCTGGAGGTGCTGGACGTTATATTGTTATGCGCCATGGTCGTGAGTATGAGACTGTTTATATGCACTTAAGTAAACCGCTTGTACGCGCAGGACAAGAAATTAAAAAAGGTGAGAGAATTGCGCTTTCTGGTAATACCGGAATTTCAACAGGACCACATCTACACTATGAATTCCATATTAATGGACGGGCGGTCAATCCGTTGACGGTTAAATTGCCTGGTACAAGTAGTGGTATGGGAACTGCCGAACGTAAACAATTCCTTGTTCGTGCACGTGAAGCAGAGCGAATGTTAAAATTATAATCATATAAAGTGCGGTCAAATACGACCGCATTTTCATTCCCTAATGTGTAAAATAATATTTACACCTTTATGTAAAAAAACTATCATAATCCAATCTTATTTTCCCTACATTTCTGATATATGACCAGTTTCAAATTTAATCCACAAAATCCTTTTGATTGTTTTATTGTGCAAAGTGAATCCATGAAAAGAGCTGTAGAAAACGCGAAACGTTTTGCTATGTTTGATGCGCCTTTGTTAATTCAAGGCGAAACAGGGACTGGAAAAGATTTGTTGGCGAAAGCCTGCCATTATCAGAGTTTGCGTCGTGATAAAAAATTTATCGCAGTAAACTGTGCAGGTTTGCCTGATGAAGATGCCGAAAGTGAAATGTTTGGTCGAAAAGTTGGAGACAGTGAAACCATCGGTTTTTTTGAATACGCGAATGAGGGAACCGTATTACTAGATGGCATCGCAGAACTTTCATTGGGTTTACAGGCTAAATTATTACGTTTTTTAACGGATGGATCTTTCCGTCGAGTGGGTGAAGAGAAGGAGCATCATGCAAACGTACGAGTGATTTGCACATCACAGGTTCCGCTTTATTTGCTTGTTGAGCAAGGTAAAGTGCGTGCTGATTTGTTTCATCGTTTAAATGTTCTCACTATTAATGTGCCACCATTACGTGATCGCATGGCAGATATTGAGCCGCTAGCACAAGGGTTTTTACAGGAAATCAGTGAAGAATTAAAAATTGCCAAACCAACTTTCGATAAAGATTTTCTTCTTTATTTGCAGAAATATGATTGGAAAGGGAATGTTCGTGAGCTTTATAACACCCTTTATCGTACCTGCTCTCTGGTACAAGATAATCATTTAAATATCGAAAGTTTAAATCTTGCTCCGCCACAAAGTGCAGTGATTTCTTTGGATGAATTTGAAAATAAAACCTTAGATGAAATCATCGGTTCTTATGAGGCACAAGTTCTAAAATTATTTTATGCAGAATACCCAAGCACGAGAAAATTAGCTCTGCGTTTAGGCGTTTCCCATACTGCGATTGCGAATAAATTGAAACAATATGGGATTGGAAAATAATTTTCTATAAATTAAGCATTCTCAGATTATATTTTAATATCTGCTAATCTAGAAAATTGCTTACATAACTTTAACCACATAATCTTATCAATCTGCACATCTAACAAGAATTCTCCTTGTTCAGAAATTTGTTCATGTCGTACACAATCAAGCTGATAAAAAGTATGGCGAAGTTTGCCTTCGTGCGGTTGCAAAATTAAAGAAAGAGAAAGTATCTCGTTTTTTAACCGCACTTTAATGGCTTCAAACAATAAATGAATACCCAGATCATCTTGCGCAGAGAGATAGACTGCAACAGGCTGGTTTTCATCATTGTATTCGATATGCTGCGTAACATTTTCCAACAAATCAATTTTGTTATATACCAATAGAACAGGAGCTTCTCCTGCACCAATTTCTTCTAGCACATCATTGACTGCATCGATATTTTCTTGTTTTCGTGAATCAGCCGCATCAATCACATGGAGTAATAAGCTGGCTTCTACCGTTTCTTGTAAAGTCGATTTAAAGGCTGAAACCAGATCATGCGGAAGCTGTCGAACAAATCCTACCGTATCCGCTAAAATTGCTGTACCTACATCTTGAATCTGTAATTTTCGTAAAGTGGGATCTAATGTTGCAAAAAGCTGATCTGCGGCATAAACCTCTGCATTGGTTAAACGATTAAATAAGGTTGATTTCCCTGCATTGGTATAGCCAACAAGTGAAATGGTCGGGATATCTGCCTTTTGGCGTGTTTGGCGATTTTGATTACGCTGTTTCTCCACTTTTGCCAAGCGATTTTGTAATTGAGAAATGCGTACTTTAATCAAGCGACGATCGGTTTCTAACTGAGTTTCACCTGGCCCGCGTAATCCTACAGCCCCTTTTTGTTGATCTAAGCCTGTTTTGCGACGGACTAATCGAGTAGATAAGTGTTTTAATTGCGCAAGTTCAACCTGCAATTTTCCCTCATGAGAGCGCGCTCGTTGGGCGAAAATATCTAAAATGACGCCAGTGCGATCGACCACTCGACAATGACATAAACTTTCTAAGTTACGTGTTTGTGCTGGGGTTAATTGATGGTTAAAAAGTACAACATCAGCATTATGTGATTGCACTGCATCTGCAATTTCTTGAGCTTTTCCCTCGCCTACAAAATATTTAGCTTGAGGAGTGCTACGGCTTGTGGTGATTGTATCCAATACATCTACATTGGCAGAATCAGCGAGTAGCAAAAACTCTTGTAGATCGTCAGTGTTTTTATCTTGCGCAAAGAAAACGTGAACCACGATGGCGGTATCACGCGTTTTTTCAGATTGTTGGGATGAAGAAAGTGCGGTTGAAATTTCCTGAGAATTTTCAACCGCACTTAATAAATATTGATTATCCATTGATGGAGTTGTGATTATTCTGTTTGAGTTTCCACGCTTTCAACGGCTTCAGTTGTTGCTACATGATGGCTGCTATTGTGATGAGAAACAGAGCGCGCAGGCACAACAGTTGAAATTGCGTGTTTATATACCATTTGGTTCACAGTGTTTTTTAATAAAATCACGAATTGATCGAATGATTCAATTTGACCTTGAAGTTTGATTCCGTTTACAAGGTAGATTGATACAGGAATGCGTTCGCGACGAAGCGCATTTAAATAAGGATCTTGTAAAGATTGTCCTTTTGCCATTTTGCTATCCTTTGTTGTCGTTATTATGAAATTTTGCTGATAGAAACTAGTTGTCTCCGCGCGCAAGTGTAGCAATAAACACAAATATTGTCTATTTGCTTTCCCGTAACTTTTGTAAAATTGCTTTCATTTTATGATCTAGTGGTGCATTGAAACGTAGTGTTTCGCCATTTTTAGGGTGCTCAAACCGAATTGAAAAGGCATGTAGGAACAAACGATTCAATCCCAATTCACTCATTTGTTTATCAAAATCTTTATCACCGTATTTATCATCTAATGCAATAGGATGTCCTGCATATTGTGTGTGTACACGAATTTGATGAGTTCTCCCCGTGACTGGTGAAGCCTTCACGAGCGTAGCATTTATATAGCGTTCTTCAATGCTAAATCGGGTTTCAGATGGTTTGCCTTGCTCGCTGACACGCACAATGCGCTCTCCGCTGGATAATTCATTTTTCAAAAGCGGTGCTTGAACAACTTTTACATGGGATTGCCATTGCCCTCGTACTAACGCTAAATAATCTTTTTGAACAGTTTTTACGCGAAGTTGTTCATGTAAATTACGCAATGCTGAACGTTTTTTAGCAATTAATAAAATGCCTGATGTATCGCGATCTAAACGATGAACCAGTTCTAAAAAGCGTGCTTCTGGACGCAATGTCCGCAAGGCTTCAATCACACCAAAATTTAAACCACTCCCGCCATGCACAGCGATTCCTGAAGGTTTATTTAAAACAATTAAACAATCATCTTCAAACAAAATTTGGTTTTCAAGTGCGGCGACTTTATTGAGATTTTTTGAAATCGACGCGTCGTTTTTTTCAGCCACACGCACTGGCGGAACGCGAACAATATCACCTGTTTGCAGTTTATATTCTGGCTTAATCCGGCCTTTATTTACCCGCACTTCACCTTTACGCACAATACGATAAATTAAACTTTTGGGCACGCCTTTGAGTTTTGCTAATAAATAATTATCGATACGTTGGCCGCTTTCATCTTCACTAATTGTCAGCATTTTTACTGATGAATTAATGATTTTTTCGTTTTGTTCTGTCATCTTTTTTCCTTTTGAAAATTGGCGCGAATCATATCACAAAGGCGCTATTAACGTAACTCTATGAACGTAATATTCACCTTGCTAATTAATCGTTTTCTATGGATAATAGAGCGTCTTTTTGCGCCTAAGAATTTGCGTAAAAAAGGATGAGTTTTGTTGGTGAAAACTCAATGCAGCAATCGGCATAAGACATTGATAATCAACATTTTTCTTGAAATAAATTAGCCGCTTGCAACGCGTGTGGAATATCGCGTTGTTTTATAAAGCAAACGTTTATGCTTAATAACGTTATCAATGCACCCAGCAACATACAGTCGTGAGATTGACTGGCGCGAGAAACACGAGGTCGATAACGAAGCAAAGTGCGGTTTATTTTGAGGCCTTTTAAAAATTTAATAAGAGAATTGACAATGAAAAGAATGTTAATCAATGCGACTCAAAAAGAAGAGTTGCGTGTAGCGCTTGTTGATGGACAGCGCTTATTTGACCTGGATATTGAAAGTCCAGGACACGAGCAAAAAAAAGCGAATATCTACAAAGGGAAAATTACTCGCGTTGAGCCAAGCTTAGAAGCGGCTTTTGTAGATTATGGTGCAGAACGTCATGGTTTTTTGCCATTAAAAGAAATTGCTCGTGAATATTTTCCCGATGATTATGTTTTCCAAGGCCGTCCGAATATTCGCGATATCTTGAGCGAAGGCCAAGAAGTTATCGTTCAAGTTAATAAAGAAGAACGCGGAAACAAAGGCGCAGCCTTAACCACTTTCGTTTCTCTTGCGGGTAGTTATTTGGTTATTATGCCAAATAATCCGCGTGCCGGTGGGATCTCTCGTCGTATCGAAGGGGATGAGCGCACTGAATTAAAAGAGGCATTAAGTTCATTAGATGTGCCTGAAGGCGTGGGCTTGATTGTTCGTACTGCTGGTGTGGGGAAATCTCCAGAAGAGTTGCAGTGGGACTTAAAAGTTTTACTTCACCATTGGGAAGCGATTAAACAAGCATCTCAAAATCGTCCAGCGCCTTTCTTGATTCATCAAGAAAGTGATGTGATTGTGCGCGCTATTCGTGATTATTTGCGCCGTGATATTGGTGAGATTCTTATTGATAGCCCGAAAGTGTTTGAAAAAGCAAAAGAGCATATCAAACTTGTTCGCCCTGATTTCATCAATCGTGTGAAACTTTATCAAGGCGAAGTGCCTCTTTTCAGCCACTATCAGATCGAATCTCAAATCGAGTCAGCATTCCAACGTGAAGTGCGTTTACCTTCTGGTGGTTCAATCGTTATTGATGTAACTGAAGCCTTAACTGCTATTGATATTAACTCCGCGCGTTCTACTCGTGGTGGCGATATTGAAGAAACGGCATTGAATACTAATCTTGAAGCGGCAGATGAAATTGCGCGTCAATTACGTTTGCGTGACTTAGGTGGTTTAGTTGTTATCGATTTCATTGATATGACGCCAGTTCGTCACCAACGTGAAGTGGAAAATCGTATTCGTGATGCCGTTCGCCAAGATCGTGCTCGTATTCAAATTAGCCGCATTTCTCGTTTCGGTTTGTTAGAAATGTCGCGTCAGCGTTTAAGTCCTTCATTAGGTGAGTCTTCACATCACATTTGTCCTCGTTGTCAAGGAACAGGTAAAGTGCGTGATAACGAATCTCTTTCCTTGTCTATCTTGCGTTTAATCGAGGAAGAAGCGTTAAAAGAAAACACCAAGCAAGTGCATACGATTGTGCCTATACAAATTGCTTCTTATCTTCTTAACGAAAAACGTAAAGCAATTAGCAATATTGAAAAACGTCACAATGTAGATGTCATTGTTGCGCCAAATGAAGCAATGGAAACACCGCACTTTAGCGTTTTCCGCTTACGCGATGGCGAAGAGGTGAATGAATTGAGCTATAACTTAGCGAAAATTCACTGTGAGAAAGATGAAAGTACCGAGGAATCTCTTGTTTCTCGTAATGTGGAAACAACTGTTGTTGCTGAACAACCAGCAGTTGAAAGTGCGGCAGTGGCACTTTCTATTTCTGAAGCAGCTCCAACTCCAGTTGAGCGTAAATCGAATGAACCGTCTTTATTAGCTAAAATTATCGCGAAGATTAAAGGCTTGTTTGCTTCTGAATCCGAAGAAAATAAACCGAAAAATAACCGCACTTCGCGCAATTCTAATCGTAATCAACGTCGTCCACAGGATCGCCGTACTTCTCGTCGACCACGTTCTGAAAATAACGAAACGGAAAGAACCGAAGAGCAAGTTCGTAATATCCGCGAGCGTAATCAACGCCGTCCTCGCCGTAACTTAGTGGAAGAAAGTATCGCTGAAAGTGCGGTAAATTCTACACCGGTTTTTGAGGCTCAGGATGAAAAAACTGAGCAAGTGACTCAACGCCGTCAACGTCGTGATTTACGTAAACGCGTGCGCGTTGAAGATAATGAGATTTCTGTTGAAAATAACGAAATCATTGTTGAACAAATGCCAGAAGTGGATGTTGTCGAAGTTCAGGCCGTTCAAGATGATGAAAAACCAGTTCGTCAAAACCAAGAGCGTTCTGAACGTCAAGATCGCCAACGCCGCACTCCACGTCATTTACGTGCAGCGAATAATCAACGTCGTCGCCGTAATCAAGAGCCTAAATCGCCAATGCCATTATTTGCTGCAGTGGCTTCACCTGAATTGGCAAGTGGAAAAGCTTGGGTGGACTATTCAACAGTGAATACTCCGAAAGAAAATAATTTCTTATCGGTGGATGAATTGCTTGAGCAAGAAAAAACTAAAAAAGGTTTTATCACGCCAGCAATGGGTATTGTGGTTGAAGAAAAATCTCTTGAAGTAAAACCAGCATTAGATTTTATTACTCAGCCAGCTAATGAATCTGTACAGAAAAAAGTACAAGAATCTTTAGAGCGTTTAAATTTTCATAAACCTCAGGAAACAGTTGAGTCTATTGAGTCAACGATTACCGTAAATGAGTCTGAAACTGTAAATGAACCAGCCTTTATCCGCACTTATGAGTTTAATGGGCGTTTAGGTACCATTTCTTCAGTGACTCATACAAAAGCAGAGGTGACTTTGGCGAAAGCAAGTGATGAAATGCCAGAAGCTTTCCCAATTACTGAATGGCAAGATTCTCGCTATTATTTTTACGGTAAAGGGGCAGCAGGGCATCATTGTGCGATTAGCCATGTATATTCTGAGCCTACCCGAGCAAAATCAGAGTAATCTAAAATAAAAAATTAGAATTGGCGTGATGTTTATTACGTCAATTCTTTTTATTTTTAGGTTGCAGTAAAAATAATCACTTGATAAAAACGAGATGATTTTTGCTTGACGGTCTTTCTCAAAAAACGTATTATGCGTGCGCATTAAATCACGGAGGAATGGTCGAGTGGTTGAAGGCACCGGTCTTGAAAACCGGCGAGGGTTTACGCCCTCCTAGGGTTCGAATCCCTATTCCTCCGCCATCAACTTTTTAAAGTTAACTAATTCGAAAGGATTAGTTTTTTTATTTCTGATCATCTATTTTCTGTGTTTTCACGGTTTTCCATTTCTTCTTTAAATACCAAATATTCTTCTAAAAGATCTATTGCTTCTTGGCATTTTTGCTGGCGTTTTTTATAACCTTCCGCAAGTTGAGCGTAACGTATTTTTTCATCATTATTTTTTTCTGCCTGTGCTAAATCTTTATGTTGTTGATAAAGTTTATTCAAGCGTTCTAATGCTTCATAGTATTTTTCCAATCGTTCTCTTGGCGGTAATTTATGAATGCTATGTTGAGATTTTTTAATGGTTTGTTTCGTTATTTTTTGGGAGGCTGTTAGATGAGTATTCTTGCGAGTTAGGGCTTCTGAAAGAACGGAACATTGGGCGAGTAAACGCTCTGTCAGAAAATTATAGTGATTAAGATTGCTAGATTCTAATGTCTTTATTCTATCTAGCGTTTGATTGATTTCCTTTAGATAAAAGGAAATATTCTGTCCATTTTCACTGAACAAAGTGCGGTCAAATTTGGCGAAGATTTTTTCTTCTCGTTTGGATAAATGAGCTTCACAAAGTCTCTGAACTTTTTGCTCTAAAATCTGGATAAGTTGTTGAACTGTCATAAAAAATCCCCCAATTCGGGGGATTATAATCGTTAAAGGTACATTGCTGCAATCCAGCCAAACGCTAATAATGGAATATTGTAGTGTAGGAAGGTGGGTACAACAGAGTCCCAAATGTGGTCGTGTTTACCATCCATATTTAAACCTGATGTTGGACCTAAGGTCGAGTCAGATGCAGGGGAGCCAGCGTCTCCTAATGCAGCAGCAACACCAACGATTGAAACGGTGGCTAATGGTGAGAAACCAAAAGATAAACAAAGTGGTACATAGATAGAGGCAATGATTGGTACCGTTGAGAATGATGAACCAATTCCCATTGTAATCAACAATCCGACCAGTAACATTAAGAATGCGGCCAAACCTTTACTTTGAATCGCTCCGTTACTTAAGCTTTGAACTAAATCTGTTACGCCCGTTGTGGCATTAATAACATTAGCGAAACCGGATGCCGCAATCATAACAAATCCAATCATAGCCATTAAACGTAAACCTTGTTGGAAGATATCGTTACTTTCTTTCAGTTTGAAAATGCCAAATATTGCGAAAATGACTATCCCAACTAAACCACCAATAATAGTCGAACTTGTCACTAATTGTGTTGCGAAGGTCGCTACAATGGCGATTAAACTTGCAGTGATTTGTTTTGGTTTTATGTTTGCGATGTGCGCTTCAATTTCTTTTGTGGTTGGCTCTTGAATAGTTACATCATATTCTCTTGGTTTGCGATAAGTGATGAATATTGCGGTGAGCAACCCTAAAATCATACCAATTACAGGCAATAACATCGCGAGGGATACTTGAGCAACATTGGTTTGTAAACCTAGAGCAGCCCCAGCTTGATTGATGTTTTTTACTAAAATACTTTCGATAAAGATTTTACCAAACCCTACAGGAAGTAACATATAAGTTGCGGTTAAACCGAATGTAAGTACGCAGGTTACAGCGCGACGGTCTATTTTTAGACGATTAAAAATAGAAAGTAACGGCGGCACGACGATTGGAATAAAAGCAATGTGTACAGGAAGTAAGTTCTGTGAAGAAATGGCGAATAATACCAATACACCAAAAATTAAATATTTAAACCAAGTTAAGTTGCTGGAACTTGGTGTTTTATTCATTTTAGTGATGATCTTATAGGCAATTAAATCGGTAATACCTGATTTAGAAATCGCAATCGCGAATGCACCAAGCATCGCATAGTTCATCGCGACTTCTGCGCCGCCACCTAAACCTCCAGTGAAGGTTTCAATTGTTTTGCTTAAACCTAGACCGCCACAGAGTCCGGCAGTGAGTGCGGCAATAACTAACGCAATAATTACGTTAATACGTAGCAAACTTAGTGTTAGTAAAACGATAATCGAAATAACAACGGGATTTGTTAACATTGTATTTTTCCTTGTGAATTAAATAGTGAATACTTTACTTTAAAATTTTTGATTGTCGAATAAATAATAATGTCGTTGCATTGATGACTCCTGTGTAGTAACAAAACAAAACCCCTCGAAAGTTGCCTTCCGAGGGGTAAGATTTTTATTATCCTGTCAGCTCGGAAGAAATCTTCCAAGCACACCAAAAACCTGAAAGATTATTCAGTTGAATGGTGATGATGGTGACGACGGATAATGTTCATTTTTTATCTCCAAATAAGAATTGCTTTTAAACTACTGGAAAAATAAAACTATTGCAACCACTTTTTTATTTTTCTTAAAGTGCGGTCTATTTTTCAGTTGTTTTTTCCTGTTCTAGTTCAGACGCAATATGTGGGAAGCCACCTAAATCTTTTAAATGATTGACCATATAACAGAATAATTCTGCTGTACGTTCGGTGTCGTATAACGCAGAGTGCGCTTGTTTCCCATCAAATGGGATTTTAGCGGCAAGACAGGCCTTAACGAGAACAGTCTGACCAAACATTAAGCCCGCTAAACTTGCCGTGTCAAACATCCCAAAAGGGTGGAAGGGATTACGCTTTACGCCGGTACGTTCAGCGGCAGCCATCACAAAACTTTGGTCAAAAGCAGCATTGTGCGCCACAATGATAGAACGTTGGCAATCTGCATCTTTTTGTCCTCGACGTACCATTTGAAATAACCCTGTGATTGCATCGAGTTCAGACACCGCACCACGTAATGGATTATGAATATCAATGCCATTAAATTTCAAGGATTCTGGATTAATATTTGCCCCTTCAAAAGGCTCGATATGAAAATGGCATTTCTGATCAGGATGCAAATAACCATGTTCATCCATTTTTAATGTGATTGCGGCTAGTTCGAGTAATGCATCTTTTTTTGCATCAAAACCTGCAGTTTCAACATCAATGATGACGGGGAAATAGCCACGAAAGCGATTTTTTAATTGGTTGTGATAAGGGATTTCTTGAGAATCGGACATAATCTATCTCTTAAAAATAAAATAACGTAGGAATCCCTACGTTATTAAAAATACAATAAAAATTGACCGCACTTTAGTTGCCTAAACCAGATTTAGTGCTTTTGTTTTCGATAAATTCAATTTTATAACCATCTGGATCTTCAACAAAAGCAATTACGGTTGAGCCACCTTTCACTGGCCCTGCTTCGCGAGTAACGTTACCACCGCTTGCGCGAACAGCTTCACAAGTCGCATAAATATCATCCACGCCGATAGCGATATGTCCATATGCTGTGCCATGTTCATATTTATCTACGCCCCAGTTGTATGTTAATTCAATTTCTGCGGCACTTTCGCCATCTTCATAACCTAAAAAAGCAAGTGTATATTTATATTCCGGGTTTTCACTCGTACGCAATAAACGCATACCTAAAACATCTTGATAAAATTTGATTGAACGATCTAAATCGCCCACGCGTAACATAGTGTGTAAAATTCGCATTGGTTTAATCCTTTTGTGATAAAAAGTGCGGGCATTATGCCACAAAAAAGTTGAATTAAATAAATTTGTTATGAATTATTTAACTGCAATCATCGAGCCAAAGTTAAAACACTGGAACCATAATTCTACGTGTGAAAATCCGATGTTTTTTAACCGCTCTTTGTGAATGTTAATCGAGTCAGTACGCATGACATTTTCAAGTGCAGTGCGTTTTTGGCTCACTTCAAGCTCACTGTAACCGTTAGCACGTTTGAATTGGTGATGGAGATCAATAAGCAACTCATTCACTTTTTCATCTTCAAAACGGAATTTTTCAGAGAGCACTAACACACCGTTTGGGTTTAAACCTTGGTAGATTTTTGTGAGCAAGGCTACACGATCTTCTGGTGGTAAAAATTGCAATGTGAAGTTGAGCACTACCATTGAGGCGTTCTTAATTTCAATTTGACGAATATCATCGCAAAGAATTTCTACGGGTACATCACTATGATAAGCCGCAACGTGCTGACGGCAGCGTTCCACCATTGGCAGAGAATTATCGACACCGATAATTTTCACATTCGGTTGTTTAATATTACGTCGCATAGAAAGAGCTGCCGCACCGCGTGAACAGCCTAAATCATAGACTTGGCTGTCAGCAGTCACAAAACGCTCAGCCAACATACCAATCGTCGTGATAATGTTGGAGTAGCCAGGTACGGATCGTTGAATCATATCTGGAAAGACTTCAGCAACGTTTTCATCAAAGGTAAAATCGCCGAGTTTTTCAATTGGAGCAGAAAAAATAGTATCTTTCATGGTTTACATTGTGTGGAGTATGTGTGTTTTTCACTTTTCCACACCCTACGAATTAGAAAATATTTAAAAAGTGCGGTCATTTTAAGGAAAGTTTTCAAGGGGTCAAATAAATTTCCGTTTAAGATTTAAAAGACGCGCCTTTTTCCGTATAATTCTGCGGTATTTTTCCATTTTTATAGAGAGTTAAGGAATTGAATATGATGCGTACACATTATTGCGGTGCATTAAACCGCAACCATATTGGACAAGATGTAACATTAAGCGGTTGGGTTCACCGCCGTCGTGATTTAGGTGGCTTGATTTTTATTGATATGCGCGATCGTGATGGCATTGTGCAAGTTTGTTTTGATCCGAAATATCAAGATGCATTGACAGCGGCTGCTGGGTTACGTAATGAATTCTGTATTCAAATTAAAGGTGAGGTGATTGCGCGTCCTGATAATCAAGTTAATAAAAATATGGCGACAGGCGAAGTAGAAGTATTAGCGAAAGAATTACGCATCTACAATGCTTCTGACGTTTTACCATTAGACTTCAACCAAAATAACACCGAAGAACAACGTTTAAAATACCGTTATTTAGATTTACGTCGCCCTGAAATGGCTCAACGCTTGAAAACCCGTGCAAAAATCACCAGCTTTGTGCGTCGTTTCATGGATGATAATGGTTTCCTTGATATTGAAACCCCAATGCTTACCAAAGCAACGCCAGAAGGTGCGCGTGACTATTTAGTGCCAAGTCGTGTACATAAAGGCAAATTCTATGCATTACCGCAATCACCACAGCTTTTCAAACAGCTTTTAATGATGTCTGGTTTTGATCGTTATTATCAAATCGTGAAATGTTTCCGTGATGAAGATTTACGTGCAGATCGCCAACCTGAGTTTACCCAAATCGATGTGGAAACTTCTTTCTTAACTGCACCAGAAGTACGTGAGATCATGGAACGCATGGTACACGGTTTATGGCAAAACATTATTGGTGTGGATTTAGGTAAATTCCCACAAATGACCTGGCAAGAAGCGATGACTCGTTTTGGTTCAGATAAACCAGATTTGCGTAACCCGCTTGAATTAGTCGATGTGGCAGATATCATTAAAGATGTTGAATTTAAAGTATTTAATGAGCCTGCAAACAATCCAAACGGCCGTGTGGCAGTGATTCGTGTACCAAATGGTACTGAAATCACTCGTAAACAAATTGATGAATACACACAATTTGTTGGTATTTACGGTGCAAAAGGTTTGGCTTGGGCGAAAGTAAATGACATTCATGCTGGCCTTGAAGGCGTACAAAGCCCGATTGCGAAATTCTTAAATGAAGATGTATGGAAAGCATTAGCAGAACGTGTGAATGTACAAACTGGCGATATCTTATTCTTCGGTGCAGATAAATGGCAAACCACTACTGATGCAATGGGCGCATTGCGTTTGAAACTTGGTCGCGATTTAGGGTTAACGCGTTTAGATGAGTGGCAACCACTTTGGGTGATCGACTTCCCTATGTTTGAACGTGATGAAGAGGGTAATCTTGCAGCAATGCACCATCCATTCACTTCACCAAAAGATTTTAGTCCTGAGCAATTAGAAGCCGATCCAACAAGTGCGGTAGCAAATGCTTACGACATGGTAATTAATGGCTACGAAGTAGGTGGTGGTTCAGTACGTATTTTCGATCCGAAAATGCAACAAACCGTATTCCGTATTCTTGGTATTAACGAACAAGAGCAACGCGAAAAATTCGGCTTCTTGTTAGATGCATTAAAATTCGGTACACCTCCACATGCTGGTTTAGCATTCGGTTTAGACCGTTTAACCATGCTTTTAACTGGCACCGAAAATATCCGTGATGTGATTGCATTCCCGAAAACAACCGCGGCAGCGTGTTTAATGACAGAAGCACCAAGTTTTGCGAATCCGCAGGCGTTGGGTGAGTTGGCAATTTCTGTCGTTAAAGCAGAATAAGTTTGAAATATTAGGAATGAAGTGCGGTCAGATTTGGCCGCATTTTTAATGATGCAATATAAAAATAATCAATCGGTTCTCGTTGTAATTTACGCTAAAGATACAAACCGAGTTTTAATGCTCCAACGCCAAGATGATCCTGATTTTTGGCAGTCTGTTACTGGCACCATTGAAAGTGGTGAAACACCAAAAAAAACAGCAATTCGTGAGCTTTGGGAAGAAGTACGGTTAGAAATTTCAGAAAATTCCACCGCATTTTTTGATTGCAAAGAGAGCATAGAATTTGAAATTTTTCCATATTTCCGATATAAATACGCACCGAATGTGACGCATTGCCGTGAGCATTGGTTTTTATTGGCAATGGAGCAAGAATTCGAACCAATATTAAGTGAGCATTTGGCATATCAATGGGTTTCTCCTGAAAAAGCAATCCAAATGACAAAATCTTCCAATAATGCGGAAGCAATTAGAAAATATATTCTTAAAGATAAATAGAAGGAAAACAACATGGCAGGCCATAGTAAGTGGGCTAATATTAAACACCGCAAAGCAGCACAAGATGCACAACGCGGTAAAATTTTTACTAAATTAATTCGTGAGCTTGTTACTGCAGCTAAAATTGGTGGTGGCGATGTGAGTGCTAATCCGCGTTTACGTGCAGCAGTAGATAAAGCACTTAGCAACAATATGACGCGCGATACTATCAACCGCGCTATTGATCGTGGTGTAGGCGGTGGCGATGATACCAATATGGAAACCAAAATCTATGAAGGTTATGGCCCAGGCGGTACAGCGGTTATGGTGGAGTGTTTGAGTGATAATGCAAACCGCACCATTTCACAGGTTCGCCCAAGTTTTACCAAATGTGGTGGTAACTTGGGAACAGAAGGTTCTGTTGGTTATTTATTTAGCAAAAAAGGTTTAATTTTAATTGAACAAGCAGATGAAGATGCGTTAACTGAAGCGGCTATAGAAGCGGGTGCTGATGATATTCAACCACAAGATGATGGTTCATTTGAAATCTATACTGCTTGGGAAGATTTAGGTTCAGTACGTGATGGCATTGAAGCAGCTGGCTTTAAAGTTCAAGAAGCTGAAGTGACGATGATTCCATCAACAACCGTTGATCTTGATATTGAAACTGCACCAAAATTACTTCGTTTAATTGATATGTTGGAAGATTGTGATGACGTACAAAACGTATATCACAACGGTGAAATCAGTGACGAAGTGGCATCTCAACTTTAATAATGCAATAAATGGGTAATTTAATTACCCATTTTTTATAGAAATTATGAGCATTATTTTAGGTATTGACCCAGGTTCTCGCGTAACTGGTTATGGTGTGATTCGTCAAACAGGAAGACATTTGGAATATCTTGGCAGTGGCGCAATTCGTACTCAAGTTGAAGATTTACCAACCCGTTTGAAACGTATTTATGCTGGAGTAACTGAAATCATCACGCAATTTCAACCTGATATGTTTGCGATTGAGCAAGTGTTTATGGCGAAGAATGCGGATTCAGCTTTGAAACTCGGGCAGGCTCGTGGTACGGCGATTGTTGCCGCGGTAAATCATGATTTACCTGTTTTTGAATATGCCGCACGTTTAGTCAAACAAACGGTTGTGGGCATTGGTTCCGCAGATAAAGTGCAAGTGCAAGAAATGGTGACTCGTATTTTGAAGTTGTCAGATAAACCTCAAGCCGATGCCGCGGATGCATTGGCTATCGCGATTACACACGCTCATTCTATTCAACATTCTTTACATATTGCCAATTCTGTGAAAATGACAGAAACGCAAGAAAAAATGACCGCACTTTTAAAGACCAGATATAGTCGAGGACGCTTTAGATTAAAAATTTAACTGGATGTTCGTCCAGTTTTATTTTATTCTATGCGTTACGTTTTTTATCATTCGGAAGAATTATGATCGGTCGCTTACAAGGCATTCTTTTAGAAAAACAACCTCCAGAAATTTTACTCAATGTGCAAGGCGTAGGCTATGAATTGCTTTTGCCTATGACGAGTTTCTATGATTTACCAGAAATTGGACAAGAAACTACTTTATTCACCCATCTTGTTGTTCGTGAAGATGCTCATTTACTTTTTGGATTTGCTCAGAAAACAGACCGCACTTTATTTCGTGAATTAATTAAAACAAATGGGGTGGGGCCTAAATTAGCCTTAGCGATTTTATCCGCCATGTCAGTCGAACAATTTGCTTACGCAATTGAGAGAGAAGAGCTCTCTAAACTCACTAAAATTCCAGGAGTTGGCAAAAAAACAGGTGAACGTTTGTTAGTTGAGCTCAAAGGTAAATTTAAAGGCGTAAAACAAAGTGATTTCTTTGTAGAAAGTACTCATATTCCGTCACTTCCATCTATTGAATCGCGTGTAGAAAATTCATCTGATGAAGCTATTTCAGCCTTGATTGCTTTAGGTTATAAACCTGCAGAAGCAGAAAAAATGGTGAAACGAGTTGCTAAGCCAGAATTAACCAGTGAGCAAGTTATTCGCGAAGCTTTAAAAGCCGCACTGTAGGTGAGACATGATTGAAGCAGATAGAATTATTAGCGGGCAAGCTAAACTTGATGAAGATGTTATTGACCGCGCTATTCGTCCGAAATTATTAGCAGATTATGTTGGGCAGCCGCAAGTGCGCGAGCAAATGGATATTTTCATCAAGGCAGCCAAACTACGTCAAGATGCCTTAGATCATTTATTGATTTTTGGCCCTCCAGGTTTAGGAAAAACCACTCTTGCTAATATTGTGGCAAATGAAATGGGCGTGAATATTCGTACGACATCTGGGCCAGTATTAGAAAAAGCGGGAGATTTGGCTGCAATGCTAACTAATCTTGAACCGCACGATGTGTTATTTATTGATGAAATTCATCGACTTTCCCCTGCAATTGAAGAAGTCCTTTATCCAGCAATGGAAGATTATCAATTGGATATTATGATTGGTGAAGGGCCTGCTGCGCGTTCTATTAAATTAGATTTGCCACCTTTTACTTTGGTTGGCGCGACGACAAGAGCGGGTTCTTTGACTTCGCCATTGCGTGATCGTTTTGGTATTGTACAACGTTTGGAATTCTATTCTGTAGAAGATTTAACATCTATCGTTGCAAGAAGTGCGGGGTGTTTGAATCTTGAATTAGAACAGCAAGCCGCTTTTGAGATAGCTCGTCGTTCACGAGGCACGCCTCGAATTGCAAACCGTTTATTACGACGCGTGCGTGATTATGCAGATGTACGTAATGGGGGAGTAATTTCGGTAGATGTGGCAAAACAAGCGCTTTCAATGTTGGATGTAGATGATGCCGGATTTGATTATTTAGATAGAAAATTATTGTCTGCAGTTATTGAACGTTTTGACGGCGGGCCAGTAGGACTGGATAATCTTGCTGCTGCAATCGGTGAAGAACGCGATACCATTGAAGATGTGTTAGAGCCTTATTTGATTCAACAGGGGTTTCTACAAAGAACGCCGCGTGGCCGTATCGCAACATCGCAAACTTATCGCCATTTCGGTCTGCAGAAATTATCAGACTAGATAAATTTAACCACTAAAAAAGCCTTATTGTACTCAATAAGGCTTTTTTAATTACTCACTATAACTTTTCAAGTTACTTAATTTTGCTAAACCTACTTCACAACTTTTTAACTGAGTCGCTAATTCCATTTGAAGAATTTGTTGTTTACTTTGGTTTAACTTATTTTTAATTTTTCCTACCTGTGTATGTGTGCCAGGTTGTTTTTCTGCTTGCGCAATCAAATTCTCTGTTTCTTTAAATAGTTGTTCACATTGTTGTGGCAGAATATTTGATGCAAAAGTAGAGGTTGATACAGTAGAGAAAAGTGCGGTTAAAATAAGGAATGTTTTTTTCATTTTAAGTCCTTGTTTCTCTTTATTATGAAATCTAAAAATTAAACTAGGCGGGAAAATAGCAAAATATACTTAGTATGTCTAGCTTTTGAAGTCATTTATTGTTGTAAATTGTGATAAGGATCACGTGTAACGTATATTTTTGTACAAAAAATAGCAAAATTGATTTATATCAATTAAATTATCTTTAATAAATAATAGGTATTTTATGTCTTATGTCAAAAATGTGATCTAGATATCGTTTTTACTGTTTTTTATCCTTGTATTTAGTAGTAGAATACCCGCCAATTTGGCTTATCTCTATAATAATTGGTGTTTTTTAACTATTTGAGAATGATTATGTAGATAAACCAATTTAAGCTTAGCTGATTGGAGTTGAGTGATTAGGGATTATTTAAGGCTTTGCCTTTTTAATCATCATTGGAACTAATGTTGTTTATACAGAGGAGTTGAGAATGTTGGACGTTGTTGACCTTTCTCGCTTGCAGTTTGCTTTAACTGCGTTGTATCACTTCATTTTCGTGCCGCTGACATTAGGTTTGTCATTCGTCCTTGTGATTATGGAAACCATTTATGTGGCGACAGGCAAAGAAGTTTATAAAGATATGACAAGATTCTGGGGTAAGTTATTTGGTATTAACTTCGCCCTTGGGGTGACCACAGGTATCATTATGGAATTCCAATTCGGTACTAACTGGTCTTATTATTCTCATTATGTAGGTGATATTTTTGGTGCGCCATTAGCGATTGAAGCGTTACTAGCCTTTTTCTTAGAATCAACTTTTGTGGGGTTATTCTTCTTTGGTTGGGATCGTTTAACTAAAGGTAAACACTTACTTGCTACATATTGTGTAGCTTTCGGTTCGAACTTATCTGCAATGTGGATTTTAGTTGCTAATGGTTGGATGCAGTCTCCAGCTGGCTCAGAATTTAATTTTGAGACAGTACGTATGGAAATGACGAGCTTCTTAGATCTTTGGTTAAATCCAGTTGCGCAAAGTAAATTCTTACACACATTAACAGCAGGTTATACAACCGGTGCAATGTTTGTATTAGGTATCAGCGCATTCTATTTATTAAAAGGTCGCGATATTGGTTTTGCTAAACGTTCATTCTCTGTCGCGGCAACATTTGGTTTTATTGCTGCATCAGCTGTATTAATTATGGGTGATGAATCAGGTTATGACATCGGTAAAGCACAACCTGTGAAATTGGCTGCAATGGAAGCTGAGTTTGATACTCATGCAGCTCCAGCACCATTCCATCCAGTCGCAATCCCTAATTCGACAGAAATGAAAAATGATTTTGCGATTGAAATTCCTTATCTTGGTGGTTTAATTGCTACTCGCTCTGTAGATAAAGAAATTACTGGCTTGAAAGATCTTCAATTATTAAATGAAAATCGTGTACGTAACGGTATTCATGCTTATGAATTGTTTACTCAATTAAAGGCTGAGAAAAAAGCAAATGGCCAAGTAAATGAAGAAACAAAAGCACAATTTAATGAAGTTAAAAAAGATCTTGGTTTCGGTTTATTGTTAAAACGCTACACAAATAATATTGTTGATGCGACTGAGGAACAAATTAAACAAGCTGCGCGTGATACTATTCCAAATGTAGGTCCTAACTTCTGGGCTTTCCGTGGTATGTTAGCGGCTGGTGGTTTAATTATCTTATTAGCTTTCGGTGCATTTGTTCAGAATTTACGTAACAAAGTGACTTCTTCTCGCTTATTACTTAAAGCATTGCTTTGGAGTATTCCATTGCCATTCTTAGCGATTGAATTTGGTTGGTTCTTAGCTGAATTTGGTCGTCAACCATGGGCAATTTATGAAGTTTTACCTGTTGGGGTATCGGCGTCTCAGTTAAGTACTGGCGATTTATGGTTCTCTATTGGTTTAATTTGTGCGCTTTATCTTGCGTTCATTATTGTTGAGATGTATTTGATGTTTAAATATGCGCGTTTGGGTCCTAGTGCGTTAAAAACCGGCAAATACTACTTTGAACAATCATCTAAATAAGCAGGAGATGAATTATGATTGATTATGAATTTCTACGTTTTATTTGGTGGGTGTTAGTCGTTGTATTATTGATCGGTTTCTCTGTAACTGATGGATTTGATATGGGCGTGACTGCACTTTTACCTGTAACAGGTAAAAAAGAAGTGGAACGCCGTATTATGATCAACTCTATTGCCCCACATTGGGATGGTAACCAAGTTTGGTTGTTAACTGCAGGCGGCGCAGTATTTGCGGCATGGCCAATTGTATATGCAGTTTCATTCTCAGGTTTCTACATCGCTTTAGTATTGGTTTTAGCTGCGTTATTCTTACGCCCATTGGGTTTTGAATATCGTGCAAAAATTGATAACCCGACTTGGCGTTCTGTTTGGGATTGGGGACTATTCGCAGGTGGTTTTGTTCCAGCATTAGTATTTGGTGTGGCTTTTGGTAATTTATTACAAGGTGTTCCATTCCATTTCAACGAATTGACTCAAGTAACTTATACCGGTTCATTCTTTGAATTATTAAATCCATTTGCATTATTGTGTGGTGTTATTAGCTTATCAATGCTTGTAACTCACGGTGCGAACTGGTTACAAATGAAAACAACCGAAGAATTGCGTGATCGCGCTCGCTCAGTGAGCCAAATCGGTGCGATTGTCACTTTAATTGCGTTTGTATTAGCTGGAGCATGGTTATACTTTAAAGAGGGTTATGTAGTAACGAGTGTAGTGGATCATTACGCTCCATCTTCTCCAATGAATAAAGAAGTTGCTGTCGAAACTGGTGCATGGTTTAGAAATTTCAATGAAATGCCAATTCTTTGGATTTTCCCTGCATTAGCAGTAGTTGCTGCGCTATTAAATGCGGCATTTTCTAAAGCTAATCGTTGTGGTTTCGCATTCTTTTTCTCTGCATTAACAATGGCCGGTGTAATTATTACTGCTGCAGTATCTATGTTCCCATTTGTGATGCCTTCAAGCTCACACCCTGAACAGAGTTTGTTAATGTGGGATGCAACTTCAAGTGAATTAACATTAACGTTAATGTTGATTTTTGCACTTATCTTTGTGGCTATTTCTTTGGTTTATACCATTTGGTCTTATTCGAAGATGTTTGGTCGCTTAGATGCGAATTTCATTGATGAAAATAAACACTCATTATACTAAGGAGATTAATATGTTATATGTAATTTGGGTAGTGGGTGTGTTATTAGCTATATTTGCCAGCGCAAAATTAACCATTGGCAAAGAAAAAGCAGGAAAATTTGACGAGTAATATGATTCATTCACTCTATCAATTAATTAATAAGGGTTCGTTTCGAACCCTTTCATTTATTTTAGCGCTAGGACTAACAGCCGTATTTTTCTTTAATATTGATAATTTTTCAACGTTGTTACGAAATGATTCTCCTTGGTGGATTTTGATGATCTTTTGGGGATTGATTACGGTTTGGATTCATGGAATCGGATTTGAAATTAAAAGCGTAATTTGGAAACTACTTTTCTTACCTTATATCGCTTATATCATTATATTGATTAGTGCTGTAGAGCATTTTTATTTACGAGGATGATTTTTTTCTTCGGCATATTGCTTATCTAAAAAACAGGTTCTAAAATATCCGACCTATTGCGGTGGGCAAAGCTTAATAATGTCAGAAAAAACCTTCTATCTTCCCGTTCGAGTATATTATGAAGATACTGATGCTGGTGGCGTTGTGTATCATGCTCGTTATTTGCATTTTTTTGAGCGGGCTAGAACAGAATATTTGCGAGCGTTAAATTTTACGCAGCAAACTTTATTACAAGAACAACAACTCGCGTTTGTTGTCAAATCGCTCGCTATTGATTATTGCGTTGCGGCAAAATTGGATGATTTACTCACGGTAGAAACAGATGTCATAGAGATAAAAGGTGCAACAATCCTTTTTGAGCAAAGACTTATGCGTGATACGGTGATGTTATCAAAGGCTACAGTCAAGGTAGCCAGTGTTCATCTTGGCAATATGAAACCTGTGGCTCTTCCTAAAGAAGTAAAAGCTGCATTTTACAACCTAAAATAAACTTTTCGGAGTATGCAATGACTGCAGAATTGAATTTCTTAGATCTTTTTCTAAAAGCAAGTATTGTTGTTCAACTTGTAATTGTGATTTTGATTTCATTTTCAATTATTTCTTGGGCGATTATTATCCAACGTAGCCGAGTTTTAACGGCTGCTTTAAAAGAAGCGAATACTTTTGAAGATCGTTTCTGGTCTGGTGAAGATTTGAATAAGCTATATGAAGGATTATCAAATCGTCGTGATATTTTAACGGGTAGTGAGCAAATTTTCTTTGTTGGTTTCAAAGAGTTTTCTCGCTTGAAACAAGTGAATCCTGATGCGCCAGAGGCAATTATTAAAGGAACCACGCGAGCAATGAATCTTACAATGAATCGTGAAGTTGAAAGCCTTGAAAGTCGCGTACCATTTTTGGCTACAGTAGCTTCTGTTAGCCCTTATATCGGTTTATTCGGAACCGTTTGGGGTATCATGCACGCTTTTATGGCATTAAGTGGTGCTAAGCAAGCAACTTTACAAATGGTTGCTCCTGGTATCGCCGAGGCATTGATTGCTACTGCAATCGGTTTATTTGCTGCGATTCCAGCTGTAATGGCTTATAACCGTTTAAGTTTACGTGTGAATGCTATTGAACAGAATTATGGTAACTTTATTGATGAATTTACGACGATTTTACATCGCCAAGCTTTCGGCAAAGCACCACACTAAAATATAGAAAAAATACACCGCACTCTTTCGTTAAGTGCGGTGAAAAATAAGAGAGATTTGAATTATGGCTCGTCGTCAGCGTAAAGATATTAAATCTGAAATTAATATTGTCCCGTTTTTGGATGTATTGTTAGTGCTTGTGTTGATCTTTATGGCAACAGCGCCAATTATTAGCCAAAGTGTACAAGTGGAATTGCCGGATTCAGTGCAAAGTCAAAATGTATCTAATGAAGATAAAGTGCCGGTAATTCTTGAAGTTTCAGGGGTTGGACAATATGCGATTTCTATTGGCGGAGAACGTCAAGAAGGGTTAACGGAAGAAATGGTGAGACAGTTATCTCGACAAGAATTTGATAAAGATAATAACACACTATTTTTAGTGGGTGGAGCTAAGGAAGTTCCCTATGAAGAAGTGATTAAAGCACTTAATCTGCTCCACCTTGCTGGAATTAAATCTGTTGGTTTAATGACAAACCCAATTTAACTAAGTAGGTAACCGTGCAAAATAATCGACAAAAAAAAGGCGCAAATGCATTTGTTATTTCTATAGTGATGCACCTTGTTTTGTTTGGATTGTTGATTGTCAGCTCTTTCTACCATACAGTTGAAATTATGGGTGGTGGTGAAGGTGAGGGCGATGCAATGGGGGCGGTAATGGTCGATACTGGCTCTGCAGCGCAAGAATGGGGTAGAATTCAACAACAGAAAAAAGGGCAAGCGGATAAGCAGAAACGTCCAGAACCCGTTGTTGAAGAAAAACCGCCACAACCTAATCAAGAAGAGATTAAGCGTCAACAGGAAGTTCAACGACAAGAAGAGTTAAAACGTCAGCAAGAACAGCAACGTCAGCAAGAAATAAAAAAACAACAAGAGCAAGCTCGTCAAGAAGCTTCGGAAAAACAGAAACAAGCTGAAGAGGCTAAGGCTAAACAAGCGGCTGAAGCTGCAAAATTAAAAGCAGATGCAGAAGCTAAACGTTTAGCTGCCGCAGCAAAACAAGCTGAAGAAGAGGCGAAAGCTAAAGCGGCAGAACTTGCAGCACAAAAAGCAAAACAAGAAGCAGAAGCCAAGGCAAAAGCTGAAGCCGCTGCTAAAGCAAAAGCTGAGGCTAAAGCGAAAGCTGAAGCAGATGCAAAAGCTAAAGCCGCTGCTGATGCTAAGGCAAAAGCAGATGCAGAAGCTAAGGCTGCGGCAGAGGCGAAAGCTAAGGCTGCTGCAGATGCTAAAGCTAAAGCGGATGCAGCAAAACGAAAAGCGGACCAAGCCAGTTTAGATGATTTCTTAAATGGCGGAGATATTGGTGGCGGTAGTGCATCTAAAGGCGGAAATGCGAATAAAGGTGGATCTCAAGGTAGCGGTGCTGCGCTTGGTTCTGGCGATGGTGGCAAAGTAGGAGATCAATACGCTGGAGTGATTAAGAAAGAGATTCAACGTCGTTTCTTAAAAGATCCAAGTTTTGCAGGGAAAGTTTGTCGTATTAAAATTCAATTGAGTCGAGATGGAACAATCTTGGGATATCAAAAAATTTCAGGTCCTGATGATATTTGTACAGCAGCATTAAGTGCAGTGGCTAGAACGAAAAAAGTTCCAGCAGCGCCATCGGATGCTATCTATGAGAAATATAAATCGCCAATTATTGACTTTGATATTCGATAATTCTTTATAAAAATTTATTGTTAAATTTTAAAGGTAACAAAATGAAATTATTAAAACGTTTAGTGAGCGTATTAGCGATTGTACTTGCTGTTGCAAGCAATGCATTCGCAGATGATGAAGTTCGCATTGTAATTGATGAAGGGGTTGATGGTGCACGTCCTATAGCTGTTGTGCCGTTTGCTGGATCTGCACCGGAAGATATTAGCAAAATTGTTGCTGATGATTTACGTAACAGTGGTAAATTTAATCCTATTGCAGTGTCTCAGATGCCTCAACGTCCAACTTCAGCAGCTGAGGTAAATCCTGAAGCTTGGTCTAATATTGGAATTGACGCAATTGTGGTCGGACAAGTTGTTCCATCTGGTAATGGTTATAGTATTACTTATCAATTAATTGATACCGTTGGTGCATCAGGTACGCCAGGGGCGGTATTAATGCAAAATAGCTATACAGTGACAAATAAATGGTTACGCTATGGTGCTCATACTGTTAGTGATGAAGTGTTTGAAAAATTAACTGCGATCCGTGGTGCGTTTAGAACTCGTATCGCTTATGTTGTGCAAAAAAATGGCGGTTCACAACCCTATGAAGTGCGTGTTGCAGACTACGATGGCTATAATCAATTTATCGTAAATCGTAGCTCTCAACCAATCATGTCACCAGCTTGGTCTCCAGATGGTCAACGTTTAGCGTATGTATCTTTTGAAAATAAAAAATCACAACTTGTTGTACAAGATTTAAATTCTGGTGCTCGTAAAGTGGTGGCTTCTTTTCCTGGACATAATGGTGCTCCTGCATTCTCTCCAGATGGTTCACGTTTAGCCTTCGCCTCTTCACAGGATGGCTCATTAAATATTTACGTGATGAACTCTCACGGCGGCGCTCCGACTCAATTAACTCGTGGTGCAGGTAATAATACAGAACCATCTTGGTCTCCAGACGGTAGCTCAATTTTATTTACATCCGATAGAAGTGGTTCACCACAAGTTTATCGTATGAGTGCAAACGGTGGTGGTGCAACACCGGTTGGTGGTCGCGGTAGTGCACAAATTAGCGCTGATGGCAAAACCCTTGTGATGATTAATGGAAACAATAATGTTGTTAAACAAGATCTCACATCTGGTGCATCAGAAGTACTTAGTACCTCTTTCTTAGGCGAAAGTCCAAGTCTTTCACCAAATGGAATTATGATTATTTATAGCTCTACACAAGGCTTAGGAAAGGTGCTACAATTAGTTTCTGCAGATGGTCGCTTCAAAGCGAGCCTTCCAGGAAGTAATGGCCAAGTGAAATTTCCTGCTTGGTCGCCATACTTAACTAAATAAAGAAAACTCATTGAGGAGAAATCTAATGAACAAATTTGTTAAATCATTATTAGTTGCAGGTTCTGTAGCTGCATTAGCTGCTTGTAGTTCATCTAACAACGATGCTGCTGGCAATGGCGCAGGCCAAACTTTTGGCGGTTACTCTGTTTCTGATCTTCAACAACGTTACAACACCGTATATTTCGGTTTTGACAAATACAACATCGAAGGTGAATACGTTCAAATCTTAGATGCACACGCAGCATATTTAAATGCAACTCCAGCTGCTAAAGTATTAGTAGAAGGTAACACTGACGAACGCGGTACACCAGAATACAACATCGCGTTAGGTCAACGTCGTGCAGATGCAGTTAAAGGTTATTTAGCTGGTAAAGGTGTTGATGCTGGTAAATTAGGCACAGTATCTTACGGTGAAGAAAAACCTGCAGTATTAGGTCACGATGAAGCTGCATATTCTAAAAACCGTCGTGCAGTATTAGCGTACTAATTCTTAGTATTTCTAATGCTTGAAAAACAGGATCCATTTTTTATTGGATCCTGTTTTGTTTTCATCGTTTGTAATTTAACCAATTAGCTTGAAAGAATGAATTTATTCTTTTGATTCTAAAACAAATGCGCTATCATTAATTCATCAACACAGTGGGTCGTTAGCTCAGTCGGTAGAGCAGCGGACTTTTAATCCGTTGGTCGAAGGTTCGAATCCTTCACGACCCACCACTCTCTGATTTAGTTGTCCAGTTGGGTTGTTAGCTCAGTTGGTAGAGCAGCGGACTCTTAATCCGTTGGTCGAGAGTTCGAGCCTCTCACAACCCACCATTCTTATTTGTATTATTCATCTCTAATATTTTAAATTTCTTTTAAGTTGCTTAAATTCTTGACTATTTTTAGCGGTTATTGTGGTAGAATACCCTTAAATTTTAGTCGGGCATCATTATGTTGGAAAATATTCGTATTGTTTTAATTGAGACTTCGCATAGCGGTAATATTGGTTCTGCTGCTAGAGCAATGAAAACAATGGGATTGACCCAGCTTTGTCTTGTTTCACCAAAATCCGTTGATGAACAATCTTATGCTCTTTCAGCTGGTGCAGAAGATATTGTAAAAAATGCTAGAGTTGTCGATAGTTTTGATGAGGCCGTCGATGATTGCTCTCTGGTGATTGGAACAAGTGCTCGTTTACGTCATTTACAAAGTACATTGATCGAGCCTAGAGAATGCGCGGAGAAAGTTGTAGCGCATGAAGGCAAGATAGCTATTGTATTTGGTCGTGAACGTATTGGATTAACGAATGAAGAATTGTTGAAATGTCATTACCATTTGAATATCCCAGCTAATCCTGATTATTCTTCTTTAAATTTGGCAATGGCGGTACAGTTGGTAAGCTATGAATTGCGCATGGCATTTTTAGCTCAAGATAATAAGGAAAATTCACTTTCTTTAATAGAACAAAACTATCCAACTGCAGAACAACTCGCTTATTTTTTTGAGCATACTGAGCGTGTATATCAGTCACTCGGATTCATTCAAAATCAAGGTGTTATGCAAAAATTAAAGCGTTTATATTATCGCGCTCAACTTGAAAAAAATGAATTAAATATTTTAAATGGCATGCTAAGTACGGTCGAAAAACGAATTGATCTTGATTTAGATTAATTGACTGATTTGGTAGGATATGTAAATATTGCAACATCACTTTTTAGGAACACTTTATGAAACTTACATCGAAAGGTCGTTATGCAGTCACTGCGGTTTTAGATATCGCTTTAAATGCAGAAAAAGGTCCTGTGAGCCTTGCAGATATTTCTGAACGTCAACATATTTCGTTATCTTATTTAGAACAACTTTTTGCTAAATTACGTCGTGATGGATTAGTAAAAAGTGTTCGTGGACCTGGCGGTGGGTATCAGCTAGGTTTACCAAGTGATCAAATTTCAGTGGGAATGATTATTTCAGCGGTAAATGAAAATATTCATGTGACAAAATGTCTTGGTCGTGGAAATTGTCAAAATGGCGTAGAATGTTTAACTCATACATTGTGGGAAGATCTGAGTAATCGCATTGAAAGTTTTCTCAATGAAATTACTTTGGCTGAATTGGTGAGTAAACGTGAGTCAAAACGCCAAACTCATAGCGATTTTGAGAATTTATTAATTGTTAATCAATAAAGGAAAGTAGTCCGTACAGTGCAGAATGCATTAAAGTGCGGTCAAATTTAGAATGATTTAGGAGTGAAAAATGAAATTACCTATTTATTTAGACTATGCAGCAACTTGTCCTGTGGACGAGCGTGTTGCGAAGAAAATGATGGAATTTTTAACCATTGACGGTACATTCGGTAACCCAGCTTCTCGCTCGCATAAATTTGGTTGGCAAGCAGAAGAAGCGGTTGACGTGGCTCGTAATCAAATTGCAGATCTTATTGGTGCCGATTCTCGTGAAATTGTGTTTACTTCTGGTGCGACAGAATCAGATAACCTTGCAATTAAAGGCGCTGCGCATTTTTACCAAACTAAAGGTAAGCATATCATCACTTGCAAAACAGAGCATAAAGCCGTATTAGATACTTGTCGTCAATTAGAGCGTGAAGGTTTTGAAGTGACTTATTTATCACCTGAGTCTGATGGTTTAATTGATTTAGAAAAATTTAAAGCCGCACTTCGTCCTGATACTATTTTAGTTTCAATTATGCATGCCAATAATGAAATTGGTGTGTTGCAAGATATTAAAGCTATTGGTGAGCTTTGTCGTGCAAATAAAACGATTTTCCATGTGGATGCAACTCAAAGTGTGGGCAAGGTTGCGATTAACTTGGAAGAGCTACCAGTTGATTTATTATCTATGTCTAGCCATAAACTTTATGGACCTAAAGGTATTGGTGCATTATACGTTCGTCGTAAACCACGTATTCGTTTAGAAGCGATTATTCATGGCGGTGGTCATGAGCGTGGAATGCGTTCAGGTACATTACCTGTCCACCAAATCGTGGGAATGGGCGAGGCTTATCGAATTGCAAAAGAAGAAATGGCATCTGAAATGCCACGTTTAAAAGCTCTTCGTGATCGTTTATATAATGGCTTAAAAGATATTGAAGAAACCTACGTAAATGGCTCAATGGAGCACCGTTTAGATAGTAACTTAAATATTAGCTTTAACTATGTTGAAGGTGAATCTTTAATGATGGCGTTACGTGATATCGCTGTATCTTCTGGTTCTGCTTGTACATCAGCTAGCCTAGAGCCATCTTATGTATTGCGCGCACTTGGTTTAAATGATGAATTGGCACATAGCTCAATTCGTTTTACGTTGGGTCGTTACACTACTGAAGAAGAAATTGATTATACCATTAATTTAATGAAAAGTGCGGTGGAAAAACTTCGTGCATTATCACCATTATGGGATATGTTTAAAGAAGGCATAGACCTTAGTACCATTGAGTGGTCAGCTCACTAGGATTTAACTGCTATTATTAAATGGCATTTCTCAAGGATTTAAAAAAGGAAAGTTAAAATGGCTTATAGCGAAAAAGTAATCGATCATTATGAAAATCCGCGCAATGTGGGTTCCATGGATAAAAAAGATAGCAATGTTGGTACTGGCATGGTGGGTGCGCCAGCTTGTGGCGATGTAATGCAGTTACAAATCAAAGTAAATGATAACGGCATTATTGAAGATGCAAAATTCAAGACTTATGGTTGTGGTTCTGCTATTGCATCTAGCTCATTAATTACAGAGTGGGTGAAAGGTAAATCTTTAGAAGAAGCAGGCGCTATCAAAAATAGCCAAATTGCAGAAGAGTTAGAATTGCCACCAGTGAAAGTACACTGTTCCATTTTAGCGGAAGATGCAATTAAAGCGGCAATTGCTGATTACAAATCCAAAAAAGGCGAATAATATGAAAAAGTGCGGTCGGTTTTGACCGCACTTTTAGTGGTTTTGGGAGATATATGAGTATTACATTAACAGAAAAAGCGGCTCAACGAGTGAAAGCTTTTTTGGATAATCGTGGCAAAGGTATTGGTTTACGTTTAGGTGTGAAAACATCAGGCTGCTCTGGCTTAGCTTATGTGCTTGAATTTGTTGATGTCTTAAATGAAGAAGATCAAGTTTTTGAACAGCACGGTGTGAATATTATTGTCGATCCAAAAAGCTTAGTTTATCTTAATGGTATTGAGTTGGATTACGTGAAAGAAGGCTTAAATGAAGGCTTCAAATACAATAATCCAAATGTAAAAGAATCTTGTGGCTGTGGCGAAAGTTTCCATGTTTAAGGTAATAATCTAATGTTAAATCCTTTTCAAATTTTTGATTTACCTGTTGATCTTCAGTTAGATGAGAAGGCGCTAAATATACGTTATTTAGAATTACAAAAGGCGCTGCATCCAGATAATTTTGTATCAAGTAGTGCGTTAGAACAACGCGTTGCGATGCAAAAATCCACCGAAGTGAATGATGCCTTAAAAACGTTAAAAGACCCAATTTTGCGAGCAGAAGCTATCATTGCCCTTAATACAGGTGAACAGATCGATCTTGAACAAAAAAGTACGCAAGATGTGGCGTTTTTAATGCAACAGTTACAGTGGCGAGAACAACTAGAAGAACTTGAACATCAGAAAGATGAAGAAGCATTAAATTCTTTTGCAAAAGAAATTAAACAAGAAACTCAGTCATTATTGACCACACTTTCTGAGAGTCTGAAATCCCAACAATGGACGAAAGCATCTCAACAGTGTGATAAATTACGTTTTACTCGTAAGCTTTATGAAGAAATTGAACGTGTAGAAGAACGCCTTTTTGAACTGTAATAGATCTATATCTCAATATCTCTTGATATTATGCAAACTCTCGAACAACTAATATCTCCTGAAAATTCTGCTTGGCCTATACTTTCCCAATGGATTGAAAGTGCACGTAATCATTGTTATGTCATTAAAAAAGATCAATCAAGTGCAGAACGTGAACTTTTTACCATGCAAATGCCTACATCATCACCAATGGGGGCTGTGATTTATGAAACAGGTGGGATTTTAATTCATTATGGTTGGTTGCGTATTTTAGGTTCAGGAAGTTTGAAATTACCGCGCGGATTGATGGATTGGAATTTTAGTAAGTCTTTTAGTCAGTCTGATGAAAAACCAAAATATTTATTGGTTGCAGATGATGTGATAGGCGGTTACTTTGCATTAAATGGTGGTTCGTTAGGCGATAACCTTGGCAAAATTTATTATTTTTCACCGAAAGATCTCACTTGGCATAATTTAAATTTTACTTATACAGAATTTTTAGCTTGGGTATTGAATGGTGATTTAGAGGCTTTTTATCAAGGTCTATTTTGGCAAAATTGGCAAGATGATGTGAAACAATTGGATGGTAATCAAATTTTTGTATTCTCGCCTGACTTAAGTGAAGATAGAAAAATAGCGATTGATGAACGTCAAAAACATGAAGTCAATATTGAAACCCATTACCAAGCAAGCTTTGCAGAAAAAAATAAATTTGATTTGGCGTATTCCGTCGCATAACCAGTAGAAAAATAGCATATGGCATTATTACAAATTGCAGAACCCGGACAAGCTGCTGCACCGCATCAACATCGTTTAGCCGTTGGGATTGATTTAGGAACAACCAATTCTTTAGTTGCGTCCGTGCGTAGTGGGCAATCCGTGATTCTTAATGATGAACAAGAACGTAGTCTTGTGCCGTCAGTTGTTCATTATGGCGTTGAAGAGAAGAAAGTTGGTTTAGAAGCCTTTGAACAAGCATCACTTGATCCAAAAAATACGGTGATTTCAGTAAAACGTCTAATTGGTCGTAGTCTTGCTGATGTTCAGTCTCGTTATTCTAGTTTGCCTTATGAATTTGTGGCGAGTGAAAATGGATTGCCTTTAATTGTTACGGCACAGGGCCCCAAAAGTCCAATTGAAGTATCTTCAGATATTTTATCGCGTTTAAATCATATTGCAGAACAACGCCTTGGTGGTGAGCTTTCTGGGGTTGTGATTACGGTTCCTGCTTATTTCGATGATGCTCAACGTCAAAGTACTAAGGATGCTGCGCGTTTAGCAGGGCTAAATGTATTACGTTTATTGAATGAGCCTACTGCAGCTGCAGTTGCTTATGGATTGGATAGCGGGCAGGAAGGGATTATTGCAGTTTATGATTTAGGTGGCGGTACATTTGATATTTCAATTTTACGTTTATCAAAAGGTGTCTTTGAAGTCCTAGCAACGGGTGGCGATACTGCGCTAGGTGGTGATGATTTTGACCATTTAATAGCAGATTGGGTTGTAGAACAAACCCAACTAAAACCACAAACCCCAAATCAACAGCGCGAACTGATAACCCTTGCGAGCCGAGCCAAAATTGCTTTAAGTACTGAGAAAAGTGCGGTCATTTCTTGGCAGAATTTTTCAGTAGAAATTTCACGGGAACAATTTAATGAGTTGATTCATTCACTTGTAAAACGTTCATTGCTAACTTGTCGTCGAGCTTTGAAAGATGCCAACGTTGAATCTGAAGAAGTGCAAGCTGTGGTGATGGTTGGTGGTTCAACTCGAGTGCCATACGTACGAGAACAAGTTGGCGAGTTTTTTGGTAAAACACCACTCACCTCCATTGATCCAGATAAAGTTGTGGCACTTGGTGCTGCAATTCAAGCGGATATTTTAGTCGGTAATAAAACTGATTCTGATATGTTGTTGCTGGATGTCGTGCCGCTTTCTTTAGGAATTGAGACGATGGGGGGATTAGTGGAAAAAATTATTCCTCGTAACACAACAATTCCTGTAGCTCGTGCACAAGAGTTTACTACTTTCAAAGATGGCCAAACAGCAATGACCGTTCATGTCGTACAAGGTGAACGTGAGCTGGTAGATGATTGTCGCTCTTTAGGGCGTTTTACTCTACGAGGTATTCCTGCAATGGCTGCGGGGGCTGCTCATATTCGAGTGACTTATCAAGTCGATGCAGATGGTTTATTAAGTGTGACTGCAATGGAAAAATCGACGAAAGTGCAGGCATCAATTCAAATTAAACCTTCCTATGGTTTAACCGATGAAGAAGTGACCGCAATGATAAAATCTTCTTTTGATAATGCGCAAGAGGATTTACAAGCTCGTGAATTAGCAGAGCAACGAGTAGAAGCAGATCGAGTGATTGAAAGCGTAATTGTTGCGTTACAAGCAGATGGGGATGAATTGCTGAGTACAGAAGAATTTCATCATATTGAAAGTGTGTTAAAACAATTAATGGATGTAAAACAAGGTTCAGATCGTGATGCAATCGCGCAAGCAATTAAATCCTTGGATACTGCTACCCAAGAATTTGCAGCACGTCGAATGAATGCATCAATTAATAAAGCTTTGACAGGCAAAAATTTGTCAGATATTGAAAAACCGTAAAAGTGCGGTCAGATTATTAAATAATTTTGAGGAAAGTGTTATGCCAAAAGTGATTTTTTTACCTAATGAAGAATTTTGTCCCGAAGGTATGGTAGTTGATGCAGCTGCAGGTGATAATTTATTAGAAGTTGCACACAATGCAGGAGTAGAAATTCATCATGCTTGTGATGGCTCCTGTGCTTGTACAACCTGTCATGTGATTATCCGCGAAGGTTTTGACTCGCTAAATGAAACGAGTGATCAAGAAGAAGATATGCTGGATAAAGCTTGGGGATTAGAAATGGATAGTCGTTTATCTTGCCAATGTGTAGTGGGAGACGAAGATCTTGTGGTAGAAATTCCGAAATATAACATCAACCATGCCAATGAGGCGGCCCACTAATGAAATGGACTGATGCACAATTAATTGCAGAAGAACTTTACGATCGTAATCCAGATTTAGATCCAAAAACAGTTCGTTTTACTGATTTACATAAATGGATTTGTGAACTTGAGGATTTTGATGACGATCCTAATAAGTCAAACGAAGCAATTCTTGAGGCTATTTTGTTGAAATGGTTGGATGAATTTGAATAATTAGAAATTTGATTGAAAAAATACCCGCACTTTGATGCGGGTATTCTTTTTTAAAGATTGTTTAATTTCATTTTGGCCATTTGTTGTTCTAATTGGCTACCACTTTGTTGTGCTTGCTCAAAGCTGTTTTTGGCCGCAACTTTATCTCCTTTAGCGACTTGGATATCACCAGTTAAAATCGCTTTACGAGCATCAAAACTTTCACCCTTCACTTGATTTAAGGTGGTTAATGCATTGTCTAATTGACCCAATTGAAATTGCACCGCACTGAGACGTAATGCAACAATAGATGTTAATACTTCATCTTGAGATTGCGTTAATGCTTGATTTAAGTTTGCTTCTGCTGCTGCAAAGTCTTGTTTCTCTGTCGCTTTTTTCGCTTCATCTAACAAAGCAAAGACAGCATATACAGTTTTGCTGTTAGTTTGCACAAATTGTTCTATATTTGCTTTTTTAGCCTGCTCATCTTGTTGTGTGGAATAGATTAGAGCATCATACTGTGCAGAAGCTTGAGCGATTTGTTCTGCTTGGTGGGCTTGCCAATAACGCCATCCAAACATACCACCAACACCTAAGATAAAAGCGACAATAATTGTTTTGCCATTCTCTTTCCACCAGTCTTTCAACTGGTTAATCTCTTGTTCTTCTTCAATGGAATAAGCCATGTTTTTCCCCTTTTAAATTAAAATTGAGTTTGAATATAGTCGATTATATTCACTAAATCTAAGGTTTGCTGATCTGCACCACCCTGCAAGTGTTTAACAACGACTTGTTTATTTTGTACTTCGCTTTCGCCGATAACTAATGCCAATGTTGCACCAGATTTATCTGCACGTTTAAATTGTTTTTTGAAATTACCACCAGAGCAGTGTAACATCGTATTTAAGTGCGGTAATTCTGAGCGTACTTTTTCCGCTAATTCAAAAGCGGCTAATGTTGCGCCTTCACCTTGATAAACAACATAAATATCCACCGCACTTTTCACAGGAATATTTGGATTAACTTCTTGTACCAACAGGACTAAACGCTCTAAACCCATCGCAAATCCAATGCTTGGTGTTGAGTGTCCGCCAAGTTGTTCTACTAAACCGTCATAACGTCCGCCACCACATACAGTACCTTGTGCGCCAAGAGCAGAGGTTACCCATTCAAATACAGTTTTGTTGTAATAATCTAAGCCACGCACGAGTTTAGGATTAATTTCATATTGAATACCCACTGCATCTAATAATGAACATAATTGTTCAAAATGCTCACGGCTTTCATCATCTAGATAATCAAGCAATTTTGGTGCGTTATCTAATACTTTTTGTAATTCTGGATTTTTGGTATCCAAAATACGAAGCGGATTTTTTACCAAGCGATCTTTTTCTTCATCGCTCATTAAATCTTGATGGTTTTCTAAGAATCCAACTAAAGCTGAGCGATAATTTGCTCGAGCTTCTAAAGAGCCAATTGAGTTAAGTTGAAGTGTAACATATTGATCGATACCTAATGCTTTCCATAAACGATAGGTAAGCATGATTAATTCTGCATCGATTTCTGGATTCGCAATACCGAATACCTCAACACCTGCTTGATGGAATTGACGGTAACGACCTTTTTGTGGACGTTCATGACGGAACATTGGCCCCATATACCATAAGCGTTGTTCATTGTTATAGATCCAACCGTGTTCAATGGCGGCACGCACACAACCTGCAGTGCCTTCAGGGCGTAAGGTTAATTGTTCATCGTTATCCCAAAATGTGTACATCTCTTTTGAAACAACATCTGTTACTTCACCGATTGCACGAGCGAATAATGGTGTACTTTCTACAACTGGCATACGCACTTCGGAATAACCGTAGTTGTTTAATACTTGGCGTACTTGCGCTTCAATCCATTGCCATAATGGAGATTCAGTAGGGGAGCAATCGTTCATTCCACGAATTGCTTGAATAGTTTTAGCCACGAGCTTTCCTTAAATAATTCTGTTTTTGGGATCTTGTTGTGCGACTTTTGCACGAATTTTTGCTTCTAATTGGTTAACAATATCTTCGTTATCGAAGCGTTCTTTTTGACGTTCGCCATTAAGATAATAACCGCTTTTTTTGTTACCACCGGTTACCCCGAGATCAGATACGAGTGCTTCGCCTGGACCATTCACTACGCAACCGATAATTGATACATCCATTGGTGTAATAATATCTTCAAGGCGTTGTTCTAACGCATTTACTGTACCGATTACATCAAACTCTTGGCGAGAGCACGTTGGGCATGCAATAAAATTAATGCCACGAGAGCGAATTCGTAAAGATTTAAGAATATCAAAGCCTACTTTAATTTCCTCTACGGGATCAGCAGCTAATGATACACGTAATGTGTCGCCAATACCTTCGGCAAGTAACATGCCTAGACCTATTGCAGATTTGACCGCACCTGCACGCGCGCCACCTGCCTCTGTAATCCCTAAATGCAATGGTTGCTTGATAGATTTAGCAAGTAAACGATAAGCTTCTACCGCTAAGAAGACATCGGAGGCTTTTACACTCACTTTAAATTGATCGAAGTTAAGGCGATCTAGAATTTCTACATGACGTAATGCTGATTCTAATAATGCCTCTGGTGTTGGCTCGCCGTATTTTTCTTGCAGATCTTTTTCTAAAGAGCCTGCGTTTACGCCTATACGAATCGGAATATTTTTGTCACGAGCACAATCAACAACGGCACGGATGCGATCTTCACGACCAATATTGCCTGGATTGATACGTAAACAATCCACTCCATATTCTGCGACTTTTAGTGCAATACGATAGTCGAAATGAATATCTGCTACGAGAGGGACATTCACTTGCTGTTTAATTTGTTTAAATGCTTCTGCGGCATCCATTGTTGGAACAGATACACGAACGATATCTGCGCCAACACGTTCTAATGATTTAATTTGAGCAACTGTCGCTTCCACATCAGTGGTGCGAGTATTTGTCATTGATTGCACGGCAATTGGCGCATCACCACCAACTGGTACATTTCCTACATAAATTTTTGTCGATTCACGACGCTTAATGCTTGGTTGAAAAGCTGACATCTTTTTCCTTATTAAGGTTGTGAAAGTTTGAATTTTGCAATGCGGCCATCCACTTTGAGTGGATAATTTTCACCTTTATAGGTGATACGTACATTACTTGGTGCGCCAACAATTAATGAAAACTCATCGCCATTAAAAGTTAATACTTCACCTTTTTTGTACTCTTTTTGTGCTAATACTCTGCGATTTTTATCTTTTACGCTGAGCCAGCTAGTATTATTTAAGATTTCTACAATCAAGTCTCCTTTTACAGTCGGTGCTGCTGGAGAAATTGATGGATTTTCTACCGCACTTTGAGTGTCTGAAACTGATTTTTCATCGTTTTTTGTTTGTTGAACGGCATTTTCTTGTGCTATTTCTGGTAACACATTATTTGTTATTTCTACGGGTTGTGAGACAGCTGCTGTTGTTTCTGGTGCAGTTTTATTACTTTCTTCTGTCGTCACAAGGGCTGTGGCTGGCTGATTGTTTTCAGTTGAAGCAACATAGCTTTGTACTAAGTCATCACGTTCTTGGTTATTTTGCTGATAACTTTGCCACCACCAAAGTCCAGTCATGCCAAGGACTAAAAGAAGTACAATGATAGATAAACGCCCGACCCAGCGAGAGTGCGATGAATATTGATTTACTTCTCGAGTTGAACGAGCATTTTTACTCAGATCGTTTTTATCATTTTCTGCAAATGTAATATTTTCCCATACAGAATCGGGTAAGCGTAAGAACTTGGCATAGCTACGCACATAACCTTTTACAAAGATTGCAGGGGTAGATTTTTGAATAAATTCGTTGTTTTCAAGTTGTTGTAATATGGAAGGACGCAGCGCAATTTCTTTGGCGACGTCTTCGAGAGAAAGATTCAAGTTTTCACGTGCTTGGCGAAAAATCTCACCTGGTGAAAGTTCTTGCTCAGTTGTTGGATTCATAAATTCAATCAAATAATATGCGATAAATAAAGGCTAAATTTTAAAGTCCAACGCTTGATTTGGCAATGCTTTATTTGAAGGTATTAAATTTTTCCGCTCGTTTACTATCAGTTTGTCGCAATTTTTGTAATGCTTGTTGATAAATATCCATTTTTTGAGCGGAATAAGCACAAATAGCCATATTTTCAAATGTATCTGCTTGATGATAATAATTAGGGGAATTTAGTGCGAGTTGAAATTTCTGCTGAGCTTGTTCAAATTGCTTTTGACGACATAAAAATGTACCAAAATTATTATGTAAATCCCCCTGTTGATTATTGAGCTTTAAAGCTATTTCATATTCACGATGTGCGTTCTCGATTTCCCCTTGTTGCTGGTAATAATGTGCAAGTGCTGAATGCACGAGGTAGTAATCTTTATCGTGTTGAAGTGCTTTATCTAAGTTAATTTTGGCTAGTTGAGGATTACCTTGTTGAAGGTAACCGAGGGCAAGTTCTACGCGAGCTTTCGCTGCAGATTGTTGATTGAAATTTTGAATTGTTGATTGAGAAACGCAAGCAGAAAAAATGAAAGGGAAAATAACCGCACTGAGTTGTTTACTTATTGTTTGCATTTTTTCTCCTTTTAACAGGGCAGGAAGAAATATTTAATATGCTTTAATTTGTATGAAAACATAGGGCATGTGAACTTGATTAATTCACATGCCTAGAATATTAATTAACTTCTGTCACCCCAATATTTTGTCCAAATTGGCGTTTCATTGCCGTACGTTTAGTACGATCGATAACATCTCCAGCTAACTGTCCGCAAGCTGCATCAATGTCATCCCCACGAGTTTTACGGATAATCACGGTAAAGCCATATTCCATCAAGGTTTTTTGGAAGCGGTCAATTCGCGTATTCGAGCTTTTTGCATAAGGTGCTTCTGGGAACGGATTCCACGGAATTAAATTAATTTTACAAGGTGTATTTTTTAATACTTCTGCAAGTTGATGAGCATGTTCTACGCCATCATTTACATGATCGAGCATGACATATTCAATCGTGACTTTGCCGTGATTCGCATTTGATACACTCAAATAACGATTTACCGAGTCAATCAACATTTTGATATTATATTTTTTATTGATTGGCACAATTTCATCACGCAATTCATCGTTTGGGGCATGTAATGAAATAGCCAAAGCCACATCGATCATTTTGCTCAAATTATCCAGTGCTGGTACAACCCCAGAAGTTGATAAAGTGACACGACGTTTTGATAAACCGTAGGCAAAATCATCTAACATAATTTCCATTGCAGGAACAACGTTAGCGACATTTAATAAGGGTTCACCCATTCCCATCATTACCACATTTGTAATTGGTCTAATGCCAGTCACTCCAAAGTTGCCAATAATTTTAGATGCTCTCCAAACTTGGCCGATAATTTCTGAAACTGTTAAATTGCGATTAAATCCTTGTTGTGCTGTTGAACAGAATGTACAAGCTAAGGCACAGCCAACTTGGGAAGATACACAAAGCGTAGCGCGATCTGCTTCGGGAATATACACAGTTTCAACTTGTTGTTCACCCACTTGCATTGCCCATTTTATCGTGCCATCGGCTGAACGCTGTTCAACGGCAACTTCTGGGGCTTTAATTTCTGCAACAGCCTTAAGTTTTTCACGTAATTTTTTATTAATATTTGTCATATTGTCGAAGTTATCTTCGCCAAAATGATAAATCCATTTAACTAATTGATCTGCTCGGAATGGTTTTTCGCCGAGTTCTTTAAAAAATTCGCGCATTTGTTGGCGCGTTAAATCCATTAGATTAATTTTTTTAGCTGGTGCATCTGATTGCACAGACAATAATTCTGACATTTTAGCCTCGTTATTACACATTGTGGCGATAGCGTTGTACTGGTGTTTTTATTAAAAACTCACAACGAAAAATTCGCAATTAAAAAATGAACGGAGATTGTACAGATTTGTCACCGCATAATCTAGCGGAATTAAAAAACGATGGAAAATATCACCGCACTTTTTTGCGATCTAGATCGCAAATATTTCCAATTACAGCGTAAAAAGTGCGGTAAAATGTAAGCCTATTTTCTAAGGTGACCAATAATGTTTAAAAAAGCTTTATTTATTTTATCTTTGTGTCCTTCTTTTGCGCTGGCACAGTCTTATGTTGTGTATGATTTTACGCATAATCGAGTGTTGGAAAGTCATGCGGCTGATAGCGTTCAGCCCATTGCTTCTGTAACGAAATTAATGACGGCGAACGTTTTTCTAGAGAATAATACAAATCCTAATTGTACCATTGCGATAACCAGTGACGATCGTGACTACATTAAAGGTACAAGCACCAAATTACCGATGAATGTTCCGATGGCTTGCAGAGAATTATTAAAGGCGATGCTTGTGCATTCTGATAACTATGCCGCTCATGCGCTTTCTCGTGCTGCAGGAATGAGCAGAATACAATTTATTAATAAAATGAATGAAAAAGCTCGCCAATTAGGCATGTATTCTACTCGTTTTCATGATAGTTCAGGTTTATCGAGTAGCAATATCTCCAGTCCTATGGATTTAGTTAAACTTGCTAAACATTCTTTAAATAAGCCTGAAATTCGACAATTATCGAATATCAGTGCTACGAATATTCAAGCTGGAAGACATAGCGTATTAATGAAAAATACAAATAAATTAGTGCGTGATGAAATTTTTGATGCTGTGGTAAATAAGACGGGCTACATTCGAGAATCTGGTTATAACCTTGTTTTCATCAATAAACACCCATGTAAAAGTTCTACCATCGGTGTAATTAGTCTCAATAATTCTTCTTCTGCATATCGTTCTAGCTTTACTAAAAGCAAATTAGAAAAATACGGTTGTACTGCATTGAATGGACGAACCATTCATGATGTTGAAGGCGAGGCACAATATGAAGATGGCTATGATGAAGAAGGTTTAAATGACCTAATAAAGAAAGTATCAGGCTAATAGAATAACCGTTGAACACATAGGGAAAATCTATCACATTTTTTGTTATTCTCTATATAATTAAAAATAATCACTTAATTTGATAATTATTTTCATTTGAAAAGCGTAATAAAAATAGTACTATTACCTGTGATGAATAATTGTTGAGCTGTTGAGCGATTATTCAGGCATCCAATCTAATACTTTTTTATAAGGACATCTTATGCGAAATTCATTAAAAATTATGACCGCACTTGCACTTGGTTTATTTGCAATGCAGGCTAATGCAAAATTCAAAGTCGTCACCACCTTCACCGTGATTCAAGATATCGCACAAAATGTGGCAGGCAATGCAGCTACAGTGGAATCTATCACCAAACCAGGTGCTGAAATTCATGAATATGAACCTACTCCAAAAGACATTGTGAAAGCACAGTCTGCCGATTTAATTCTATGGAACGGCTTAAATTTGGAACGTTGGTTTGAACGTTTCTTCCAAAATATTAAAGACAAACCAGCCGTGGTGGTGACTGAAGGGATTCAACCATTGTCTATTTATGAAGGCCCGTATAAAGATGCGCCTAATCCACATGCGTGGATGTCGCCATCTAATGCATTAATTTATATTGAAAATATTAAAAATGCATTGGTGAAATACGATCCACAAAATGCAGCAATGTACGAAAAAAATGCTGCTGATTATGCTCAAAAAATTAAACAACTTGATGAGCCACTTCGTGCAAAATTAGCACAGATTCCAGAAGCTCAACGCTGGCTTGTGACAAGTGAAGGTGCTTTCAGTTATTTGGCGAAAGATTACAACTTAAAAGAAGGTTATTTATGGCCAATTAATGCTGAACAACAAGGCACACCACAACAAGTGCGTAAAGTGATTGATTTAGTTCGTAAAAACAATATTCCTGTTGTGTTTAGTGAAAGTACAATTTCACCAAAACCAGCACAACAAGTAGCGAAAGAAAGTGGCGCAAAATACGGTGGCGTGTTGTATGTTGACTCTCTTTCTGCGAAAAAAGGCCCAGTGCCAACTTATATTGATTTGCTTAACGTAACTGTATCAACCATTGTTAAAGGATTCGGAAAATAATGGACTCTTTCTCGGCATCAATTTGGGTTAATGATGTAACTGTTCGTTACAACAATGGCCACACAGCTATTCACAATATGACGTTCTCATTAAACAGTGGAACTATTTGTGCATTAGTGGGTGTGAATGGCAGTGGAAAGTCCACATTATTTAAAAGCATAATGGGGCTTGTGAAGCCACAACAAGGCGAAATCAAACTTTGTGATCTGCCAATTTCCCAAGCACTGAAACGTAATTTGGTTGCTTATGTTCCACAATCTGAAGAAGTAGACTGGCAATTTCCTGTGTCAGTGTATGATGTCGTGATGATGGGACGTTATGGGTATATGAATTTCCTTCGTATTCCCAAGGCGATTGATAAACAAAAAGTTCAAGAGGCGATGCAGAGAGTGAACATTGAACATCTCGCGCATCGTCAAATTGGAGAGTTATCTGGCGGGCAGAAAAAACGCGTGTTTTTGGCCCGCGCTTTAGCACAACAAAGTCCAATTATTTTATTGGATGAACCTTTCACTGGCGTTGATGTGAAAACTGAAAATGCCATTGTTGATCTTCTTCAACAGCTTCGAGAAGAAGGTCATCTGATTCTTGTCTCAACTCATAACTTAGGTTCTGTTCCTGATTTTTGTGATCAAGTGGTGATGATTAATCGTACGGTGATTGCAGCAGGGAAAACGGAAGATACCTTTAACCAACATAATTTGGAAATTGTGTTTGGTGGGGTATTACGCCATATTAAATTATTGGGCGAAGATTTACATAATGATGAAGATAAACGTGCTGTTACCGTCTTGACGGATGATGAAAAAGCCGTTGTATTCTATGGTGAAACTAAACAAGATCCACCTGCACCAACAACAAAGGATTGCCATTTTGAAGATTGTCCTTATAAAAGTGCGGTCGAAAATAAGAAGGAATAGGTGATGTTAGATTTATTGCTCGAACCTTTCTCCTATGATTATATGCTCAAGGCGATGATCTTGAGTACGGCAGTTGGTGGGATTTGTGCTTTTTTGTCTTCATATTTAATGCTTAAAGGCTGGTCTTTGATTGGCGATGCGCTTTCTCATTCTGTTGTGCCTGGTGTCGCGATAGCTTATGCCTTTTCTTTGCCTTATGCCCTTGGTGCATTTTTTGCCGGAATTTTAGCCGCACTTTCTATTCTTTGGATTAAATCCATTTCTAAACTGAAAGAAGATGCCGTTATCGGGTTTATTTTCAGTACTTTCTTTGCATTAGGTCTATTGATCATTTCTTTAAATCCAACCGCAGTAAATGTGCAAAGTATCATTTTAGGCAATATTTTAGGTATTGCTGATGAAGATATTTACCAAGTGGCAATTATCATCGGCGTTTGTTTAGTATTGCTTTTATTATTTTGGAAAGATTTACTGCTGATTTTTTTCGATGAAACTCAAGCGATTACAGTCGGTCTTTCCCCATTATTTTATAAAATCTTATTTTTCACATTATTAAGTGCTTGTGTGGTAGCTGCATTACAAACTGTGGGTGCTATTTTAGTGATTGCGATGGTCATTACCCCGGGTGCGACAGCATATTTACTGACGGATAAATTCAAAACCTTGTCAATCATCGCCATTATTTTAGGGGCGGTGACAAGTTTTGTTGGTGTTTATATTAGCTATTATTTAGATGGTGCTACTGGCGGTGTGATTGTCACATTGCAAACATTATTATTCTTGGCTGCTTTCTTATTTTCACCAAAATATGGTTTGCTCACTCGTAATAAAAAGGCGGTGGAAAATGTTTGATTGGTTTTTAGAACCGCTACAATTTGAGTTTATGCAAAATGCCTTGTTGACCGCATTTATTGTTTCAATTATTTGTGCCTTGCTTTCTTGCTATTTAGTCTTGAAAGGTTGGTCATTAATGGGCGATGCGATTTCCCATGCCGTCTTGCCTGGTATTGTACTTGCTTATTTGGCAGGAATTCCTTTAGCGATTGGCGCATTTTTTTCAGGCATTTTTTGCTCGCTTGGCGTGGGATATTTGAAAGAAAATAGTCGCATAAAAGAAGATACCGCAATGGGCATTGTATTTTCTGGAATGTTTGCCATTGGTCTTGTTATGTTCACCAAAATTCAAACAGAACAGCATTTAACGCATATTTTGTTTGGTAATGTATTGGGTGTTAGTCATCAAGAGCTTATTCAAAGTGCGGTCATTTCTGCGATAATTTTTTGTATGATTGTCTTTAAACGTAAAGACTTTTTACTTTATTGTTTTGACCCAAGTCATGCTCGTGTTGCAGGGCTTTCTCCAAAGATTTTACATTATGGCTTATTAATGTTGCTTGCTTTAACCATTGTAAGCACGATGCAAGTGGTAGGCGTTATTTTGGTGGTGGCAATGTTAATTGCGCCAGGAATTACCGCACTTACGCTTACAAAATCTTTTGATAAAATGTTATGGATTGCTATTGTCAGTTCCATTACATCAAGCCTAATTGGCGTAATATTGAGCTATCATTTTGATGCGTCAACTGGAGCTTGTATTATTCTGTTGCAAGCTGTCTTTTTTGTTATTGCATTAGCTTATAGCAAAATTAAAACAAGATAATTTCCCTTCTTTAAAAACGGCATAAGCTTAAGTTTGTGCCGTTTTTGTTCGATGAAATATTCTTTCAACTTCCACAAATTATTTATTTTATATAAGTCATCTTTATCTTATTTTCCTCATCATTTTTAAAATCTTCTTTAGCTGAATTTTGTGGTATCTCTTATTGAATAGATATATGTGAGGATTTAACGTAGAGAAAAATCGAAATGAACAACTATAAAATAACGTCATATACTTTGTAATTCCTATCGGCCTTAAATATTTTAAAAAACTTTAGATTGTCTTATTCGATTTTAGAACAAACAAAAAGGCGAACCTTTCGATTCGCCTTCATAGTTTTTTCTAATTATTCAATTAGAAGAATACACGCATACCTACGCCGATAGCTTTGTCTTTGACTTTACTATTTTGGTCGTAATTACCTTGTGCATCATACCCTTTAGTAACTTGGTATTTACCTTCAACATAGGTTACAACTTGTTTATGAAGTTTATAGTCAACACCTAACAAGAAACCGTGTTGTTTGGTTTTTGGATAATCATCGCCATTTTTAATTTGTTCGTATTTATAGTTACCATATACACTACTTAAATCAGTAACTTGATATTGGAAACCTGGAGATACAAAGAAACGTTTTTCATTCTTAGGTGTGTTAATGAATTTAGTTTTAGCATAACCACCATCTACAGAAAGAGTAAGACCATCAAATTCATAACCAAGGCTTGCAAGAACTGCATCTTTATGTTGAGTAGTATAGTCTTCAGTAGTGATTTTAGTTGTAGCTGGGGCATTTGCTGCGCCAGGAACTACTTTAGTAATAGTTTCTGTGCCAGTTTTATAATTTGTACGTCCAAGTCCTAATTTAGCGATAATTCCATCTTTTTCATAAGATGCACCAACTTGGAAACCATTTTGAAGTTTACCGCTTAACACTTCATTATTTGCATCGCGTTCATTTGCGAATAAGTAATCTGCACTGATAACTAAACCTTCAATACCTTTGTAAGCATAGCGAATAACTGAATCACCTTCTGTTGGGATATATTCGTCTTTATCAATAATACCGTAGGTGTAATCGTTAGCTGTGCTTAAAGAGTCTGCTGTGGTTAATTGGCGACCAAATGTAAGTTCACCACGTTCTTTGTGACCTAATCCAACGAACGCACGTCTAGTACCTAAAGCGCCGAAACCGTCGCCCTTAGCGCCATTTCCTTGTTTTCCATCAAATCGAACTTGTAACTGACCTAATGCGTAATAGCCGCTATCTAAATTATGTTTTACTTTAACTTCTAAACGAGAACCAGCATTTTTTAATCCAGAATGAGTACGTTTAGTATCTGCTTTATTGCCGCCTTTGTTAGTTTTTTCTAACTGAACACGAATAGAACCGCCAATTTCAACTTTAGTTCCTTCGTTATCGTAAACTACTGCTGCGTTCGCTGCTGAAGCTGCGAATGCACCGATGATTAATGCTGCAAGTGTTTTTTTCATAATTTGTATTCCTTATGGTTGTTTACTATCTATGATTGAACTCTTTTTATATAAGATTGTCCAACCGCCTAAATAGACATGGCGAATCATTGCAAATTCGCATTTTGATGTCAACTCTCCAAAATTTTAATTTTCTTGAAATCTGATCGAGATCACACTTTTTGTATATTTTTGTCTGTTTTTTGTTCTGTTTCTGAGGCTTGAGTATCGTCTATAAATATTTTTAGGTATTGGGGAATAGAATGATATGTCGGTTTCTATATTATTCTTCCATGTAGCCAATATCTTCCTGTGTTGGGTTTTCTGCTCCTTTTTTAGCTAATTCATCGCACATTTCATTTTCTCTGTGTCCAGCATGGCCTTTCACCCATTGCCAATTAATTTTATGGCGTTGGATGGATTCATCTAAGGCTATCCATAAATCTTGGTTTTTTACAGGCTTTCCAGAACTTGCTTTCCAATTATTTTTTTTCCAGTTAAAGATCCATTTTGTTATGCCATTTTTCATATACTGGCTATCACTATAAATCGTGATCAAACAAGGTTCTTTTAATGCATTTAATGCTTCAATGACAGCACGTAATTCCATTCGATTATTGGTAGTTTTAAAATAGCCTTTTGAGAGCATTTTTTCATGCTGTTTATAACGCAATATGGCGCCAATTCCGCCCGCACCGGGATTACCTAAGCAAGATCCATCAGTAAAAATTTCAATCTGTTTTTGCATAACAAAAAGGTTGTTGTGTAGAATGACAAGTATTTTAATGGAAAGAGATAGGTTGAACAAATGATTAATCCCAATCGCCAAATTGTATTAGATACTGAAACTACAGGTATGAATCAGCTTGGCGCGCATTATGAAGGACACTGCATTATTGAAATTGGTGCAGTTGAATTAATAAATCGTCGTTACACAGGTAATAATTTCCATATTTACATTAAGCCAGATCGCCCCGTTGATCCTGATGCGATTAAAGTTCATGGTATTACTGATGAAATGTTAGCGGATAAACCTGAATTCAAAGAAGTTGCCCAAGATTTTTTGGATTATATTAATGGTGCGGAATTGCTTATTCACAATGCGCCCTTTGACGTTGGATTTATGGATTATGAATTTCGTAAACTCAACCTCAATGTGAAAACTAACGATATTTGTTTGGTGACAGATACACTACAAATGGCGCGTCAAATGTACCCTGGAAAACGTAATAATTTGGACGCACTTTGTGATCGTTTAGGTATTGATAATAGCAAACGTACTTTGCACGGTGCGTTACTGGATGCCGAGATCTTGGCGGATGTTTATTTGATGATGACGGGGGGGCAAACAAATTTATTCGATGAAGAAGAATCTGTTGAGTCTGAAGTTATCCATGTTGTGCAAGAAAAATCGGCGGAAGAAATAAAAAGTGCGGTGGATTTTGCGCACAATTTAAAATTACTTCAACCTACTGGTGATGAGCTACAAGCGCATTTAGAATTATTAAAGATGATTAATAAAAAAAGTGGAAATAATTGCCTTTGGGATAAACGCTTTGGCAATGATAATGTGCATTAATCGTTTGGAATTTAAGCAGGTAAGTAAAATTTAATAAAAAAAGATTGACGAGATTTATGTTCGTCATTATGATACGCACCACTTAGCGGAGTGGTAGTTCAGCTGGTTAGAATACCTGCCTGTCACGCAGGGGGTCGCGGGTTCGAGTCCCGTCCATTCCGCCAATTTAAAATTAATATCTTATCTCGGAGTGGTAGTTCAGCTGGTTAGAATACCTGCCTGTCACGCAGGGGGTCGCGGGTTCGAGTCCCGTCCATTCCGCCAATTAAGATAAATAAAGATAGCACCTAATGGTGCTTTTTTTGTATCTGAAATTTGCTTCATCCTTGACAAAAATAAAGTAAACTTTTAAGATTTGAAGAACTAGGGAACTGTCACTCCCTAGTATGTCGTGTTATTAGTAAGTCGGTAAACTCACTAATAATAGTAGTAGTACGACAAGGATAATGAGTTTAATCATTTTCTTATCCTCTTCAAAGGTTGCGAAAAAGCACAACACTCGCTTTCAAGGTGAATCCTTGAAAGCGAGATTGTTATAACGTTAGATTATAGATAAATAAACAGTGTTTAGAAAGCCATAGGATTGTATCCTGTGGCTTTTTCTTTTCCTTGTTGAAATCATTTTTTACCAATCCTTTAACTTCCGATATAATAGCCGCCATTTTTGACAAAATAAGAGATTTTTTATGGCAACTCCAGTTGTGGCCCTTGTTGGTCGCCCGAATGTGGGAAAATCCACATTGTTTAATCGCCTTACTCGCACACGAGATGCGTTAGTCGCTGATTTTCCTGGTTTAACTCGTGATAGAAAATACGGCCATGCTCATATTGCTGGCTATGAGTTTATTGTTATTGATACCGGCGGTATTGATGGAACCGAAGAGGGCGTAGAAGAAAAAATGGCGGAGCAATCTTTGCTTGCCATTGATGAAGCCGATATTGTTCTTTTCCTTGTGGATGCTAGAGCGGGTTTAACGGCAGCTGATATTGGTATTGCTAATTACTTACGTCAACGTCAAAACAAAACGACGATTGTGGTGGCAAATAAAACTGATGGTATCGATGCAGATTCTCATTGTGCTGAATTTTATCAATTAGGCTTAGGGGAAATTGAGCAAATTGCTGCCTCACAAGGCCGTGGTGTCACTCAGTTAATGGAACAAGTACTTGCGCCTTTTGCGGAGCAAATGGAAAACTCCGATGAAAATGACCGCACTTCTGAGGAAGAACAAGACGAATGGGAACAAGAATTCGATTTTGATTCAGAAGAAGATACGGCATTGCTTGATGAGGCGTTAGAAGAATCAGAAGAAGAGCAAGATAAAAATATTAAGATTGCCATTGTTGGTCGTCCAAACGTGGGTAAATCCACCTTAACCAATCGTATTTTAGGCGAAGATCGTGTGGTGGTTTTTGATATGCCAGGTACGACACGCGATAGTATTTATATCCCAATGGAGCGTGATGGGCAGCAATATACGTTGATTGATACAGCTGGTGTGCGTAAGCGTGGTAAAGTGCATTTGGCGGTTGAAAAATTCTCCGTGATTAAAACCTTACAAGCGATTCAAGATGCTAATGTTGTGTTATTGACTATTGACGCGAGAGAGAACATTTCTGATCAGGATTTATCTTTGCTCGGCTTTATTTTAAATGCAGGTCGTTCTTTAGTGATCGTTGTGAATAAATGGGATGGTTTAGATCAAGATGTGAAAGACCGGGTTAAATCTGAGCTTGATCGTCGTTTAGATTTTATTGATTTTGCTCGCGTGCATTTTATTTCAGCCTTGCACGGCAGTGGTGTGGGGAATCTTTTTGATTCGATTAAAGAAGCCTATGCTTGCGCGACTCAAAAAATGACGACTTCGCTTTTAACTCGTATTTTGCAAATGGCAACCGATGAGCATCAACCACCGATGATTGGCGGTCGTCGCATTAAATTAAAATATGCCCATCCAGGTGGTTACAACCCGCCGATTATTGTGGTTCACGGTAACCAAATGGATAAATTACCAGATTCTTATAAACGTTATTTATCTAATTATTATCGTAAGAGCTTAAAAATTATTGGTTCACCGATTCGTCTGCTTTTCCAAGAAGGCTCAAACCCATTTGCAGGACGCAAAAATAAACTTACCCCGAACCAATTGCGTAAACGTAAACGTTTGATGAAGTTTATTAAGAAAGCGAAACGTTAAACGCAAGATAAATAAAACTTAGCAAGATTTAACCGCACTTTTAAAACTCTTTTTGGAGAACTAAAGTGCGGTTATTTTTTTATTTGTTTTGTAGAAGAAAGGTATGGCGATATTTTAAGTGCGTTGTAATAAAAATGATGAAACCGATTAAACCTAATGCTGCGCCTGTATAACCAATTTCATTTAATCCTAAATAGGTTGTTGCAAGATTTCCAAATAATGCGCCAGCTCCAATTCCTGCATTGAAAATGCCTGAGTAAATAGCCATGGCAACATCTGTTGCATCTGGTGCAAGTTTTAGTACGCGCATTTGTAGGGATAGTCCGATACAAGAAATGCCAATTCCCCAAATAAACACAAGGCTGAACATTGCTATCATTGTTTCGGTAGAGAAGAGTAGTAGCAATAGAGAGAGCATCAATAATCCCATCGAAACAATAATAAATTTTGTAGGAGCAAGTCGGTAGAACCTGTTAAATAATAGGCTTGCGGCAATACCTGAGAAACCAAAAACTAATAATACAGCCGTGGCAAAATTTGGATCCAAGTGTCCTATATCAATCATGAATGGTTCGATATAAGTATAAGCGGTAAAGTGTGCGGAAATGACGATTGCCGTTGTTACATAAAGCCAAAGTAATAATGGGCGTTTAGCAAGCAAGGGTAAACTTGCAATAGAGCCAGCATTTTTACTTGGCAAATTTGGCAATAATCGAATAATTAAAAACATAATAGATAATGCCAGTGCGGCAATGATTCCAAAAGTGACCCGCCAACCGACGATCTGTCCGACAATTCGTCCAATCGGTAAGCCTAAGATGGTGGCAAGTGCGGTGCCAATAGCGAGCATTCCTAATGCTTGAGTTTTCTTCTGTTTAGGTGCGATGCGCATCACAAGTGAGGCAGTAATTGACCAAAACACCGAATGTGCTAATGCAATACACATTCGAGCGAGAAGTAATATCCAGAAATTCCATGCAATGACCGATAAAATATGCCCAACAATAAATATAATGAAAAGCTTAATAAGCAGGCTTTTACGTTCCATGTTTCCTGTAGCGAGCATCGCAGGCAGAGACATAATTAGCACCGTCCAAGCATAAACTGTCATCATTAAACCAGTATCAGCAGTTTGCATATTAAAACTTTGTGCAATATCGCTTAACATTGCAACGGGTACGAATTCTGTAGTATTAAAAATAAATCCTGCGCAAGCCATAATAAGCACACGCCATGATTGGATTTTTTCAGCTTTTAAATATAACGACATTAACGTAACTTTTCTTTAATCGCATCAATTAATTGATGGCGGAATTTCTTCGTAAAATTAATTTTATATTGTGGTGAACTGCAGTTACCAAAAAAATTGATTGGTAGTGTTAAATTTTGATAGCGTTGATCAGTAGAATGTAAATTGATATCCACATTGCATTCCATTCGATTTAAATCAATGACGCCTTTTCCTTGCCCCAACAGTGCGGGTGTTTTTAATTCAATTTTTTCAGCAATCAGTTGATTCTGTTGGAGAAATAATTGTAAGTGAAATTGTTCAAAGCGAGTGTTTAATTCTTTGTTTTGTAACAGATCACTGTTGTAATTGATAGGGAAATATTGACTGACAATATCCAATAAATTCACACCAAGAATTTCAGCATTTTGAGCGAGGATATTTAACTTTCCTTGAATAAGTTGCGAATGTAAAAATGTGAAATCAATATTAAAATCTGAGTGTCCACTTAACATTTCTGGCAAATTTAATAGCGCGAATAAGCGTTTAACTGGGAAATATTTGCCTGATAAATTTACCGCACTTTGATTGTCTATTTGTTGGTATTTCAATATGGCTAAACAATCGTTATCACACTGTGGTTTTATATAAGTCACCATTTGTTGGCGTGGGGACGTAAAATCTGCGTGGGTTTCCATATAACCAAGAGGCTGGTTATTTAAGCTTGCATCTACAAATTGAATTAGAGCTGATTTCGCTTTTGAAAAATCTAAATTCGCTTTGTTGAAAGTAAAATTGAATGTTTTATTTCCATATACAGGTTTATCAAGTTCAATACGAATATGGCTTTCACCATTCAACATCACTTTTTTAGATAATAATTGGTTTAAGGAAAACGGAGCTAAATCCATTGACACATTTGCGCTGTTTTGTGCGTTTTGATTTAGAGTGATTTGTTGAAGATTAAGTGAGTGAAGTTTTGCGTTGACATAAAAAAGAGGCAAAAAATTAAGTTTAGCTTCAAGTTTTTGAACTGAAAATTGCGTAGTTTTTATATTTTTAAGAGAAAGTGCGGGTGGAAATAGAGATAAATTGACTGATTGAACCGCAATATTTTGTTGTGCTAGTTGTTCACCTATGAAACTTTGTACTCGATAAAGTTGGATATACAAAAAAGAAAAGATCGCCAAAGCGACGATCCCTACGCCAAGCGCGAACTTTTTCATCGATTATTCCTTGTCTTCGTCAATACGACTCGCAACCGCACTTTGTTGATTTTTATATTTTGCATCTTTGCGGCTACTATATGGTCGTTTCGCTTCGCCACTTAATATTTCAAAGCTCAATGCACCAATCACCATATTTGGACGTAATGCTAATGGTAATTTCCCTGAATTATAAAATTCCAATACGATTTTTCCTTCCCAACCTGGATCAATACGGTGTGCCGTGACGTGTACCATTAAGCCTAAACGCGCTAAAGAAGATCGACCGTCTAACCAACCGATAATATTGGCAGGTAATTTCACTGATTCAAGTGTAGTTGCTAATGCTAAAGTACCTGGATGTAAGAAAAATGCTTCGCCTTCAGGCACAATAATTTCATCACTCATTACGGATTCAAGCTGGGCGGACACTTCTTCTTTCGGGCCGCTTAAATCAATGAAAGGCGCCGAGTGCTCACGAAATACGCGGAAAGAATTACCCAAGCGAACATCAATTGTTGCACCGTTGATTTTGTCATTACTTGGACGAGGAGTTAAAGAAATAATGCCATCATCGAGATAGCGTTCAATATCAGTATCGCAAAGACGCATAAGATTTCCTATTTTTGATTCAATAAATGAAGGATTTGAGCTTTTAACATATTGATTGCAATACGGTTTTTACCACCACGAGGAATAACAATATCCGCATATTGTTTAGAAGGCTCAATAAATTGTAAGAACATTGGGCGCACGGTTGCACGATATTGATCAATAACCGATTGTAGGGAACGACCACGTTCTTCCATATCGCGTTGTAAACGACGAATAAAACAAATGTCTAATGGTGTATCCACGAATACGGAGATATCCGCAAGTTGACGAACACGTTCATCAGTAAGCAGTAAAATCCCTTCTAAAATCACAATACGTTTTGGTGTAAATGTTGTGGTTTCACCTGTACGAGTATGATCAACGTAGCTATAAACAGGCACATCAACCGATTTTCCTGATTTTAAATCTTTTAAATGTTGAATGAGCAAATCGCGATCCATTGAGCTTGGATGGTCATAATTTGTTTTTATACGTTCGCTCATTTCTAAATGGCTTTGATCTTTGTAGTAACTGTCTTCAGCAATAATGCCAATTTCTTGGCAGCCTAATTCATTACAGAGTTCTTTGTGAACGGTAGAGGCGATAGAACTTTTGCCTGATGCGGATGCGCCAGTGATGGCGATGATGATACAAGAATCTGACATAATTGTGTTTTGATGTAAGGGAAATTTTGGCAATTATAAGTAAAAGTGCAGTGAATTTCACGTTTATTTTTTCACTTGAATTTTAAAAAGTGTGAGCTTCATCACGGTATTATTCGCCTTTTTCACGTAGGATTCGAGTCGTTCTATCCAATAAGGAGTATTTATTATGAAGTTCAACAAAATTTCTCTTTCTGTTTCTGCCACACTTTTAGCTGCGGGCTTGGCTATTTCTGGTTCTGCTAACGCTAAAGGTCGTTTAGTTGTGTATTGTAGTGCAACCAACATTTTGTGCGAAACCACCACAAAAGCATTTGGCGAAAAATATGATGTGAAAACATCCTTTATTCGTAATGGTTCAGGCAGTACTTTTGCCAAAGTTGAAGCTGAAAAAAATAACCCTCAAGCAGATGTTTGGTTTGGCGGTACTTTTGACCCTCAAGCACAGGCCGCAGAATTAGGCTTAATTGAGCCTTATAAATCCAAACACATTGATGAAATCGTAGAACGTTTCCGTGATCCAGCGAAAACGAAAGGTCACTATGTTTCCTCAATTTATATGGGGATCTTAGGTTTTGGTGTGAATATTGAACGTTTGGCAAAATTAGGTATTAAAGAAGTGCCGAAATGCTGGAAAGACTTAACTGATCCACGCTTAAAAGGCGAAGTTCAAATTGCAGACCCTCAAAGTGCGGGTACAGCTTACACAGCATTGGCTACTTTCGTCCAATTATGGGGGGAAAAAGAGGCGTTTGAATACTTAAAAGCATTGCATCCTAATGTTTCTCAATATACCAAATCAGGTATCACGCCATCACGTAACTCTGCGCGTGGCGAAGCGACAATCGGCGTGGGTTTCTTACACGATTATGCATTAGAAAAACGCAATGGTGCACCGTTAGAATTAGTTGTGCCTTGTGAAGGAACCGGTTATGAGTTAGGTGGTGTGAGCATCTTAAAAGGTGCGCGTAATATTGATAATGCAAAATTATTTGTCGATTGGGCTTTATCAAAAGAAGGCCAAGAATTAGCTTGGAAACAAGGGGATTCTTTACAAATCTTAACTAACACAACAGCAGAGCAATCACCAACTGCATTTGATCCAAATAAACTCAAATTAATCAATTATGACTTTGAAAAATACGGTGCAACAGAACAACGTAAAGCCTTAATTGAAAAATGGGTACAAGAAGTTAAATTAGCGAAATAGCACAGAATAAGTGCGGTTAGAAATACCGAAGTTTTTGACCGCACTTTTTCGTATTTTTAATGTGATTTCGTTTTCCCTCTAAGAGATTGCAAAACCTTCATTCATAAGGGAGTTATAATCAGATGAAACTATCAAAAATCGCAGTAACCTTGTCGGGTGTCATGTTAAGTGGATTAGTGTTAAGTAATCCATCTTTTGCAAAAGGACGCTTAGTCATTTATTGCAGCGCGCAAAATACGATGTGTGAGCAAGAAGCGATGGCATTTGAGAAAAAATTTGATGTTAAAACAAGTTTTATTCGTGGCGGCACGGGAACTATTTTAGCGAAAATTGATGCTGAAAAAGATAATCCGCAAGGTGATGTTTGGTATGGTGGAACGATGGATCCTCATTCTCAAGCAGGAGAAATGGGCTTGTTGGAGCCTTATAAATCATCCAATCTTCCTCAGATCGTAGAAAAATTCCGCGATCCAGCCAAAATGAAAGGGAATTATTCTTCGGCGATTTATTTAGGCGTGTTAGGTTTTGGGGTAAATCCAGAACGTTTGAAAAAATTGAATTTACCTATTCCAAAATGCTGGAAGGATTTAGCTAACCCAATTTACAAAAATGAAATTCAAGCCGCAGATCCACAAAGTTCTGGTACGGGTTACACTCAGTTAGCCACTTATATGCAACTTTGGGGAGAAGACGAGGCGTTTAAATTCTTAAAAGAGTTGAATAAAAACGTATCGCAATATACTAAATCTGGTAATACGGCAACACGTAATACAGCGCGTGGAGAAACGGCCATTGGCATTGGTTTCTTACATGAATATTCTTTAGAAAAAGCGAAAGGTGCACCAGTAGAATTAGTTGTACCTTGTGAAGGCACTGGCTACGAAATTGGTGGTGTGAGTGTCATTAAAGGAGCTAGAAATTTAGATAATGCGAAACTTTTTGTTGATTGGGCATTATCTAAAGAGGCGCAAGAATTAACTTGGCAAAAAGGCGAGGCGTATTCCATTTTAACGAACACCACCGCACAACAATCGCCTTATGCGTTAGATTTTAAATCAATTAATTTAATTAACTATGATTTTGATAAATACGGTGCGACTGATTTACGTAAACGCTTAATCACAAAATGGGTTGATGAAGTAAAATTAGCCAAATAATGATGTCACTAACGAAGTGATATGTCGCATATCGCTTCGTTTTTTTACCTTATGCGAGGTTGTATGAACGCAAAAAAACTTTCCATAATGCATTCTGCTTATTTTTGGATTATTTTATCCTTATTGGCGTTTGCGCTTCTGCCTTCCAATGCTCTTGATTACGGTTTGTTTGAAAGTACTTCAGATGAATATTTAGATGCAATGGGATGGTCTTCTTTCAATTTAACTTGGGCTTGGTTCCTGCCTGTTATTGTGTATGGTGCTTTGCCGTTATTTAGATTGCCACAGCAAACCCAAGCAAAAACAGAGCTATGTTTGACCGCACTTTCTGTATTGTTTATGTTTATCAGTGCGACGGTGTGTAAAATCAGCATGGGCTATTCTGTGATTGTGTTACTTGTGGGATATACCGCATTAGCAACACTTTCATTAGCAAAACTAAAAGTGATGCAAGGTGATAAATTTATCATCGCTTCTTTACTTTGTATTATTTTGCTTATTTTCTTTTTTATCGTTTATCCAACATTGGCGATTTTCGTTTCAATGTTTTATGACGGAGACACGTTTGCGCCACAACAAGTGATGCGTATTTTAACGCAGAGCTATATTGTTCGCGTAATTACCAATTCTCTTTTCTTATCGGGCTTTGTGGGCGTAGTGTCTACTGTATTTGGTTTAGCCTTTGCGCTTTATACCACGCGTATCGCTCGTAGAACAGCATTTATCGGAAAAATTTTCTCTATTTTGCCAATTGTTACGCCACCATTTGTTGTGGGATTAGGGGTAACTTTGATGCTTGGCCGTTCTGGTTATGTAACCGAATTTTTAAGTACGAATTTTGGTTTCACCAATCATAACTGGCTGTATGGTTTTAATGGGATTGCGATTGCTCAAATTCTCGCATTTGCTCCGATTTCTTTTATGATTTTAGATGGCGCATTAAAATCGGTACATCCTTCTATTGAAGAAGCCTCTTATACGTTACGAGCCAATCGCTATCAAACTTTTTATAATATTATTTTTCCATTGTTACGCCCCGCATTGGCGAACTCATTTTTAATTGTATTTATCCAATCGCTTGCAGATTTTAGTAACCCATTGGTATTGGGTGGTAGCTTTGATGTGATTGCAACACAGATCTATTTCTATATTGCTGGTTCACAATTAGATTACGCATCAGCAAGTACCTTAGGTTCAATATTATTAATTTTCTCTCTAGCGATTTTTATCATTCAATACATTTGGATTGGTAACCGCTCTTATGTCACCGTTTCAGGTAAATCTTATCGTGGTGATGTGCAAGATCTTCCAACTGGTTTGAAATATACCATCATCGGCATGCTTGGATTCTGGGTAATCTTTAATATGGCGCTTTACGGAAGTATTTTCTACGGAAGCTTCACTGTAAACTGGGGCGTAGATTACACTTTAACCTTGAAAAACTATGCCATGTTATTCGGCCAAGGATTGAGCGATGGAGCGTGGCCGTCACTAATCAATACCTTAATCTATGCAGGTATTGCCGCACCATTGACCGCATTCTTTGGATTATTGATTGCGTACATTGTGGTGCGTAAAGATTTCCAAGGTAAAAAATCCCTTGAGTTCTTAACCATGCTTTGCTTTGCCGTGCCAGGTACCGTGGCGGGGGTGTCTTACATTTTAGCCTTCAACAATGCGCCGCTTTATATTACGGGAACTGGCATTATCGTGATTATTTCAATGGTTATGCGTGATTTACCAATTGGTATGCGAGCAGCGATTGCTGGTTTAGGTCAGCTTGATAAATCTCTTGATGAAGCATCGCTTTCTTTAAAAGGAAGTTCGTGGAAAACCTTATGGTATATCGTGTTGCCATTATTAAAACCAGCATTGCTTTCAGCGCTTGTTACCAGCTTCGTTCGTGCAATGACGACGGTGAGCGCAATTATATTCTTAGTGACAGCAGATACTCGGGTTGCAACAGCTTATATCCTAAATCGCGTTGAAGATGGTGAATACGGTGTCGCTATTGCATACGGCTCAATCTTAATTGTTGTCATGATGGCAATTATTTTATTCTTCGACTGGATTGTAGGTGATACACGTATCTCTCGTTCTAAAGCGAAAAAAATGAATTAACTCGTTAAGTTGTAGGTAAAAATTATGAGTAATAATGATTTCTTAGTATTAAAAAATATTACCAAAGCATTTGGTAAAGCGGTCGTCATTGATAATTTAGATTTAACGATCAAACGGGGCACGATGGTGACATTGTTAGGGCCATCAGGTTGTGGCAAAACAACTGTATTGCGTTTGGTTGCCGGATTAGAAAATCCAACATCAGGCCAAATTTTTATTGATGGTGAAGATGTAACAAAATCTTCTATTCAAAATCGAGATATTTGTATTGTCTTCCAATCTTATGCGCTTTTCCCGCATATGAGCATTGGCGATAACGTGGGCTACGGCTTAAAAATGCAAGGCATTGGCAAAGAAGAACGTGCTCAGCGTGTAAAAGAGGCTTTAGAATTGGTGGATTTAGCAGGGTTCGAAGACCGCTTTGTAGATCAAATTTCTGGCGGTCAACAACAACGTGTTGCATTGGCTCGTGCTTTGGTATTGAAACCAAAAGTCCTATTGTTTGATGAACCATTAAGTAATTTGGATGCAAACTTACGTCGTTCAATGCGTGAAAAAATCCGTGAATTGCAACAACGTTTAGGCATTACTTCGCTTTATGTGACACACGATCAAACAGAGGCCTTTGCGGTATCTGATGAAGTTATCGTTATGCATAAAGGTAAAATTATGCAAAAAGCGCCAGCGAAAGAGCTTTATCTCCGACCAAATTCTTTGTTCTTAGCAAACTTTATGGGTGAATCTAGTATTTTCGATGGAAAATTAGAAAATAGCGTGGTGGATATTAATGGCTATTATGTACCTTTAAAAGACGCTGCACAGTTTAATTTACCCGATGGTGAATGCTTAGTTGGTATTCGCCCAGAAGCAATTTATCTTGCTGCAGAGGGCAACGATGCTCAACGTTGTGAGATTAAAAGTGCGGTCTATATGGGCAACCATTGGGAAGTGGTCGCAAATTGGTCAGGAAAAGATTTATTGGTGAATTGTAAGCCAGAAGATTTTAATGCCGATTTAAAACAAGCTTATGTCAATTTATCTGATCACGGTATTTTCTTATTGAAGAAAGAGTAGTTCAGACATAAAAAAAGTGCGGTGAAATTTCACCGCGCTTTTGTGATTATAATTAAGGGGAAGGATTTTCCCCTTTTTTATTTCTGTTATTAAATAGCCCAACCGCCTGCATAGAATGCAACGAGTACGATTGCAATAATCACAGTCCCTACATTTAAGCGTTTAATATCGCCACTCACGATTCTTCCAATCACTAATGCCGCAAAACCTAACATAATGCCTGTTACGATGTTAGCGGTAAGTACGATAAATACTGCGCAGATTAATCCGCTCATCGCGCCAACGAAATCATCGAAATCTAATTTGCTTACATTGCTTAACATTAATAAACCAACGTACATTAATGCTGGGGCAGTTGCGTATCCTGGCACTAAGAACGCTAATGGTTGGAAGAAAAGCATTAATAGGAATAACACACCAACAACGATAGCAGTAATACCTGTTTTACCGCCAGCTGCTGTCCCTGCTGCTGACTCAATATAAACGGCAGCTGGTGCTGTACCGAATAAACCTGAGAATAAGCTACTGATTGAGTCGGAAGTTAGGGCTTTACCGCCATTGATAATTTGACCATCCTTATCAAGTAAGTCGGCTTGACCTGCAACTGCGCGAATTGTACCAGTCGCATCAAATACGGCAGTCATCACCAAAGCAAATACGACAGGTAAGATTGCTGGTTGTAGTGCGCCCATAAAGTCTAATTGTAAGAAAAGAGAATTTTCACCAAAGGTTGGCATTGTGAAAATCTCTCCGCCAAATTTTACATTTGGATCAAAAATTAAACCTACGATAGTAATAGCAATGATTACCCATAAAATACCGCCTTTAATTTTCATTTTTTCAAGGCCGATAATGAGTGCTAAACCAATTAAGGACATCATGACTGGGAATGAGGTGAAATCGCCTAATTTTACTGGTAAGCCCGCTTGGTTGCTGACGACTAAACCAACGCCGTTTGCGGCAATTAAAAGTAAAAAGAGTCCGATACCAATGCCTGCCCCGTGAGCGATACTGGATGGTAAATTACGTAAAATCCATGCACGGATACCTGTGGCAGAAATTAAGGTAAACACAACCCCCATTAAGAATACTGCGCCTAGCGCAACGGGAATGGCGACCTTTTGACCAATCACTAAGCTAAATGCTGTAAAAGCAGTAAGAGAAATTGCACAACCAATTGCCATTGGTGCATTTGCCCATAAGCCGATTAAGATAGAGCCTAACCCTGCAACTAAACAGGTGGCAATAAAGACAGATTCCGCAGGAAAACCTGCAGCACCTAGCATATTAGGTACCACGATTACAGAATAAACCATTGCTAAGAACGTGGTTAAACCTGCGATAATTTCTTGACGAACAGTTGAACCACGTTGCTTGAGCTCAAATGTTTTTTCTAAAGTTGGCATAGTGTTCCTTAAAGTTGAGTGAAAAATTGAAGTGAATAAGGTGCGCTATTTTACATCATAAAAATGATAAGTAAACGTTTGCGTGAGTTTTGTTTAGGATAAAGTGCGGTCAAAATTATGAATAGTTATGAAATAATCTATTTGCTGATTTTCTCTACAAATGAGACTGCGAGTCAGCAGAAAAACTGCTATACTTGTCGCGTTTTTTAACTTGATAAAATGAAGGAAACAAAATGGCTGATTTTAATCAAATTTTAACGCCAGGCGATGTAGATGCTGGCATTATCAATGTAGTAAATGAAATTCCAGAAGGTAGCTGCCATAAAATCGAATGGAACCGTAAAGTTGCGGCATTCCAATTAGATCGTGTTGAGCCAGCAATTTTTGCAAAACCAACTAACTATGGCTTCATTCCACAAACTTTAGATGAAGATGGCGATGAGTTAGATGTGTTATTAATCACTCGCCAACCATTAGCAACAGGTGTATTCCTTGAAGCTAAAGTAATTGGTGTCATGAAATTTGTTGATGATGGCGAAGTGGATGACAAAATCGTTTGTGTTCCTGCAGATGATCGTGATACAGGCAATGCGTACAATTCATTAGCAGATTTACCAGCAAACTTAATTAAACAAATTGAGTTCCATTTCAATAACTATAAAGCGCTTAAGAAACCTGGCTCAACGAAAGTAACGCATTGGGGCGATGTAGAAGAAGCGAAAGAAGTGATTCGTGAGTCTATTAAACGTTGGAATGAGCGTTAATTAATAAACACATTTGATTGTAAAAGTCCCTGATTCTTTGAGTCGGGGATTTTTTATAGTAAATTTCAGGAATTTAGATAACAAAAAAACACCTTTCGGTGCTTACTTTATTTTAAAGTGGTGGGTCGTGAAGGATTCGAACCTTCGACCAACGGATTAAAAGTCCGCTGCTCTACCGACTGAGCTAACGACCCAATTAGATGATTTTAAAGTAAATTTTAAAATCTTTAGATTGGTGTTTAAATGGTGCCCGAAGCCAGACTTGAACTGGCACGCCTCGAAAGGCGAGGGATTTTAAATCCCTTGTGTCTACCGATTCCACCACTCGGGCATATAGACAACTAACATTTGCGTATTATGGAGGCGTGTCCCGGAGTCGAACCGAGCTACATGGATTTGCAATCCAGTGCATAACCGCTTTGCTAACACGCCACGAATTGGAGCGGGAAACGAGGCTCGAACTCGCGACCCCGACCTTGGCAAGGTCGTGCTCTACCAACTGAGCTATTCCCGCATTCGCTGTTAGTGGTGCGCATTTTACGGAAATTCAGATAACTGTCAATTACAGATTTAAAAAAATTATCTAACCGTTTAAAAAAAGTTCATTTTGTTCAAATAAATCACAGAAAATGATGGAAAAATGGAATTTTATGTAATTTTCTAATTTCTACTTTTATCACTTTTTCCTTTGTGCCAAAATGTTAAACGTTTTTAGCACGTAAAGTGCGGTTGATTTTTTCATTATTTTTAGAGGATGTTATGACACAACAATATGCTATCGATACTTTATTAGCTCAAGCAGGAAATCGTAGTGATGAGGGTACGGGCGCGGTTTCTACACCAATTTTTCTTTCTACGGCTTATGGACATTATGGTATCGGTGAAAGTACGGGCTTTGATTACACGCGTACCAAAAACCCAACTCGTACAGTATTAGAAGAAACGATAGCTAAATTAGAGAATGGAGATCGTGGTTTTGCTTTTTCTTCAGGTATGGCTGCCATTCAAGTTTTGATGACACTTTTCACCGCACCAGATGAATGGATCGTTTCTAGCGATGTGTATGGTGGTACTTATCGACTATTAGATTTTTCTTATAAAAATAACAATAGTGTAAAACCTGTTTATGTCAATACGGCATCTGCTTCAGAAATTGAGGCTGCCATTAACCTAAATACGAAAGCGATTTTTATTGAAACTCCATCAAATCCTTTAATGGAAGAATGTGATGTGGTTGAAATTGCAAAACTTGCGAAAAAACATAATTTGATGTTGATCGTGGATAATACGTTTTTAACGCCAGTGCTTTCTCGCCCATTAGATTTAGGCGCAGATGTGGTGATTCACAGCGGGACTAAATATATTGCCGGTCATAATGATGCACTTGTTGGTTTAATTGTTGCGAAAGGACAAGAACTTTGCGATCGCATTGCTTATATTCAAAATGGTGCGGGTGCGGTGCTTTCACCTTTTGATTCTTGGCTGACTATTCGTGGTATGAAGACCCTTTCTTTACGAATGAAACGTCATCAAAAGAATGCACAAGCCATTGCGGAATTTTTAAAAGCTCAACCACAAGTGGAATCAGTGCTTTATCCAAATAAAGGTGGGATGTTGTCTTTCCGTTTGCAAGATGAAGCTTGGGTTAATACGTTCTTAAAATCCATCAAATTGATTACTTTTGCAGAAAGTCTAGGTGGCACAGAAAGTTTTATTACTTATCCTGCTACTCAAACTCATATGGATATTCCAGAATCCGAGCGTGTAGCTCGCGGGATTACTAATACCTTGTTGCGTTTTTCAGTCGGTATTGAAGATGTAGAAGATATTAAAGCGGACTTATTACAGGCTTTTGCACATTTAAAATAATTGGAGCAAACCATGAAAATTGCAATCTATAGCACTAAAAGCTATGACAGAAAATATATTGAGCTCATTAACGCGAAATATAATTTTGATTTAGAATTTTTTGATTTTATGCTGAACGAGAGCACTGCACGTTTGGCAGAACATTGCGAAGTAGTATGCATTTTCGTGAATGATAATGGTAGCCGAAAAGTATTAGAAAAATTAGCTAGACTTGGCGTGAAAATCGTGGCTTTGCGCTGTGCGGGTTTCAATAATGTTGATTTAAAAGCAGCTCAAGAATTGGGCATCCAAGTTGTCCGCGTTCCCGCTTATTCGCCTGAAGCAGTGGCAGAACATACCATCGGTTTGATGATGACTCTGAACCGTCGAATTCATCGTGCTTATCAGCGTACCCGCGAAGCAAATTTCTCTCTTGAGGGGTTAATTGGTTTCAATATGCATGGGCGCACGGTCGGCGTAATCGGAACGGGTAAAATTGGGATTGCGGTGATGCGCATTCTGAAAGGTTTCGGCATGAATATCTTGGCGTACGATCCTTTCAAAAATCCAGTGGTGGAAGAACTGGGGGGACAATATGTTGAATTAGATGAGCTTTATGCTAAATCTCATGTGATTACGCTTCATTGCCCAGCAACGCCAGAAAACTATCATTTATTAAATCGCGAAGCTTTTGCCAAAATGAAAGATGGCGTGATGATCGTTAATACGAGTCGCGGCTCTTTGATTGATACCCAAGCTGCAATTGATGCGTTAAAACAGCGCAAAATCGGGGCGTTAGGTATGGATGTGTATGAGAATGAGCGAGATTTGTTCTTTGAAGATAAGTCTAACGAAGTGATTCAAGATGATATTTTCCGCCGTTTATCTTCTTGCCATAATGTATTGCTGACAGGCCATCAAGCATTTTTAACCGAAGAGGCACTAACCAATATTGCGGATGTGACTTTATCAAACGTTTATAAATTGAAGTCTGGTAAAGTGTGTGAAAATATTGTTTTGCCGTCTTAGCTTTTGGCAATTAAAACGATTAGTTTACATTTTTTAAAACGGTGTTATTCTGCACCGCACTTGTAAGTTTAAAAAAAGCCCTTATATAGGGATTCCATTCACAAAATTAAGGAAAACAAAATGAGCGAAGTATTACACATTAATGACGCAGATTTTGAAAGTGTTGTAGTTAATTCAGATATCCCCGTTTTATTAGACTTTTGGGCACCTTGGTGTGGTCCTTGCAAAATGATTGCTCCAGTGTTAGATGAACTTGCACCTGAATTTGCTGGTAAAGTTAAAATCGTGAAAATGAATGTGGATGACAACCAAGCAACCCCAGCACAATTTGGTGTTCGTAGTATCCCAACATTATTATTGATTAAAAATGGTCAAGTTGTAGCAACTCAAGTTGGTGCATTACCAAAAACTCAATTGGCTAACTTCATTAACCAACATATTTAATCGTTGTTTAAAGCTATAAGTAACTTTAGTGCATTGATAAGATTGCCCCTTAATGGGGCAATTTTTTTGTCTAAAATTTTGATGAACGACCTGATGAGAATCAAAGCACTTGCTCAAATTCTATATTTAAAGGAAAGGCTTTGGTTATCGTATTGTAAATAAAACAACAGCGTAATGCGTTTTGTGTGAGTTGTGTGAAGATATCATCGGTTAAATCCGATGAAATAAAAATTTTAATTTTTCCGTCATTAATGACAGGCTGCTCACTATAGCCGCGAACGCCAAGTAAGGTTAAAGGATTGGCGAGGTTGAGCCAAATTTTTCCTTCCATTTCTACAATATCGGCACGTTGTTGAGCAAAATGTGCTTTTACACTGCTCAAAATACCACCTAAAATAGAAACGGCAAAATAATCCACCGCACTTTTTTGTAACGATTGGTTATCGAAATTGACTTGTGAATAGAGAGAAATACTGTCATTTGGTGTGAATAATTTAATTTCTTCTCCGCGTAATACGGCTCGATATTTCGCTGTAAAAGATTCACTTTCAGGTACGTTATACATAACGTTCCCTCAATATTGATTTTGCTTCATTTAATACCTTAAGTTTGGCTTCAATAATGTCAAATCCATTTAAAGGGCGGTTAGAAAAAGTGGCAAATCCACAATCTGGATTTAGCCAAATTTGCTCTGGTGGAAGGTAATTTAAGGCTTTTTCTGCTCGTTGAGTAATCTGATCTACGGTTTCCACTTCATCTGAACGAGGATTGATGACGCCTAAGCCTAAAATACATTTTTGTCTTAAGATTTTACTTTCTAACAACGAACTTAATTCTCCCGCTCTTGGCGTAGAAAATTCGAGCATTAAAATATCAGGTAATGCCGATTCAAATAAATCCACTAATGATGTATAAGGCCCGCGCAGTAATACGCTCTCATCTTTGCTCCAGTTGCCACGGCATACATGTAATGCAGTTTTGATATTTTTATTTCTTGCATACTCAAAGATTTGAGTAATTAAACTTTTTGCAAACTGTAGTTCCGCTGCAAAATCTTGTTTTTCGCTTAACGCCGCACACATAAATGAACGTGTTTGATGATGGCTAAAAATAACCTCAGTCAAAACAGGCTCATCAAATTGGACTACACTTACGCCTAGCTCACATAAATGATCAATTTCTTGCTTTAAGATAGTAACAACATCTTTTGCCATTTCTTCTTTTGATGAATAATGTTGCCCTGACACAGGCGAAAGCCACATGGAGCGAGCCATTAAGTAAGGCCCTGGCAAGGTTGCTTTAATTGGTTGCTTAGTTAGATTTTTCAGTAGTAGCATTTCATCTGCTACTAAAGATTGTTTGTAGCTGATTTTTCCCACGCAAATCGCATTTTTTATGGAAAGTGCGGGAACATCCAAGGTTTCTAGCATTGACTCAAAAATTTGCTTTTCTTTAATGTGATCGAACATTTCACTCATGCTCATTAAGATTGCGCCTTGAATTTTTTGTGCAATAAAAGAAAGGTAATTGTCGCGAAGTAATTCGCCACTCGTGATAATATCAATGCCAGTACGTTGTTGAAGTTCGACAACTTGTTTTGTTTCTTGAACAACAATTTGCTTAAGCTCTGTTGTGGTGATTTTACCGAGTGCGTGCTTTTTACGCGCCATCAAAAGTGCTTGGCTACGAGGCATTGAGCCTAAAAGGGAAGTTGTGAAAAGTTCCATAGAAAATCCACAATGATGGGCGTTTATTACACGCCCATCATGACATATCAATCTTAAAAGAATTTTAAATATTCATTGGCAGCTTGTAATTGAGCAAAACCTTCTGTTCTACCCGCAACCCAACGTTTTAATCCTTCCAAATCCATCATTTCTTTATGTTCTGGATTGTTGTAATCCATTTTGAACAAGGTTTCGGTGAATGCATTGAATTTGGTTTCATCTAATCCCACGCGCCCACTAAAAATACAATGGTCAAATGATGGTGTTTTTGCGAGTACTCGAACTGTTGCAGGATCGAGCGTACCATCTTTTGTCCAACGTTCAAAATTGAAATCTAACATCCATGTCGCCGCAACTTGGCGATCTTTTAATGCATTGGCTGCATCTAATTCACCGCCTACATGATCACCGTGTAAACCAACACCCACATCAAAGCGTTTTTCTACATAATCTTGACCAAATTCCAAGCCATGTTGATGTAAAAACTCGATTGGAATTAACCGCGCTTGTGGGGAATCAATCGCACCAAAAGCTATAGTTTTATTTTTTAAATCTTCAATAGATTGTATAGCTGGATCATTAACAACTAAATAGCTTTGACGATCTTGGTCGGTATCACGCATTGCACCATTTAAGGTTTTACCCGCACTACGCAAGTAACCATCTAACCAAGCAAGGGGAGAGTTCCACGCCATATCAATTTCATTATTGAGTAACGCATCAACTTGTCCTTTGTAGTCTTTGAAATAGACTGGCTCAATAGGGAAACCTTCTTTTTCGAAAAAGTCTGCAATAATGCCCCAAATAACTGTCACTTGTGGGGCGTAGATTACCGCCCCGATTTTTAATTTCTCACTCATTTTTCACCACTCTTTATGGAATTTGTTGACCTGTAATGGCTTTACCTAACCAAATATTTAGCACATCGACACTTGGCGCCATTACTTGGCTTGCTAATGCATCGCGTAAATAGCGTTCCATTGGCCCCATTTTGTTATAAGCCTTGCCACCGCCAATACGCATACCAATTTGAGCAAGAGTAATAGCGTTTTCGCTCGCAAGAATTCGGGCAGCTAATAATTTAGCTAATGCATCTGCATCACCTTCTGTGGCTGATCGAGCCGCATCTCGCGTAGCACATACAGCAGCGTTTGTGTTTGCATAGATTTTAGCTAAGTGAATTTGCACGGTTTCGATTTCAGCTAATGCAGTGCCAGATGTGTATTTACGGTGTGTTGAATGTTTAATTGCCTCAGTGAGCACTGCTTTACAGACGCCGCTATAGACAGCAGCCAAGCCACAAATAAAGGCAGGTGCAATGCCACCAAATACTTGTTCTGCGCCTGCGCCAACTTCGCCAATGCGCCAGCCACGATCTAATGGCATATCGGTCATTCGCATAAAGCAAGAGACATTGCTACGCATACCTAAGCCATTCCAGCTATCGGATTCAAACGTTAAGCCTTGAGTACCAAGTGGAAGCACCCAGTTATCAATAGTTTCACCATTTTCGGAAGGCAAAAGTGCTAAATAATAAGAGGCATAATTGCCTGATGTCACCATGGATTTTAAGCCATTGAATACTGCATGTTCAGCATTAAATTGTGCGGTTGCATCGGTAATATAGAAGTGAGTACCTGTGCCTAATTCACTATAGGCGAGTGCGGCAAAGGTTTGATTTTGAACAATGTCAGAAAAGATTTTTTGTTTGAGTTGATCGCTGCCGAATAGATTTAAGCAATTCACTGCAACATTACTCATCATGTAACAGAGACCAGCAGAGGCTGAACTTTCTGCTAACGCCATACAGACTTCAGCATGTTCTTTCAGGGTTAATCCCATTCCGCCGTATTCTCTCGGAATTAAAAGTGAAAACCAACCGGCTTTACCTAATTCCTTAAATGCCTGAACAGGAAATTCTTTTTTTTGATCGAGTTCGTCGGCGTAAGGCTCAATAAACTGTTCCGCTAACTTTCTCACCTGAGTATAGATTTGCGACATAATATATCCTTATTGTGTGTTGAGAAAAACTTTCTACGAGGCGGATATTATTATGCTCGGTTTCTTTTTTCTAGTATTTAATTCAAAATAATTTCAGTAATGTGACGTGGATCAAGAAAAAATCTGGCAAGAATTTTCCCATGTGACTTTTTTAATCAATTCAGCAGGTTCATTTTTTAAGGTACAAAGAGCTTTGAAACTTTCCACAATACGCTCTGGTCGATTAGGTTGGCCTTGAAAACCAAATACAGGCATATCTGGACTATCTGTTTCCAACACTAAGGCATCAAGTGGCAACTTCGCGATCGCTTGACGAGTTTTATTGGCGCGTTCATAAGTGATCGTGCCGCCAACCCCGATTTTATAACCTAAATCAACAAAGCGTTTTGCTTGCTCGTAGCTTCCTGAAAAACCGTGTACCACGCCAAGTTTAGATAATGGAATACGTTTTAAAAAAGTAAAAATTTGATCATGAGTTTTTCGACTGTGAATATTGACGGGTAAATTAAATTGTTTTGCCAAATAAAGTTGGCTTTCAAAAAAATGACATTGTTTTGCCCAAAGTTCATCGGTGAGCAAATCAGGAATTGCGCGTTCCAAACCAATTTCTGCCACCGCCGTGCAATTTGCATCACGATTTTTTAAGGCTTGTTCTAACAGAATTAAATCATTTTCGGCGTGTTCTTTAATATAAAGAGGATGGAGCCCAAGCCCATAGCGCAAATTATCAGGAAAAAGTGCGGTCATATTTTGGATTGTTTTAAAATCAGTTTCTTTCACCGCCACAATCAGTATTTTTTGCACATCGGCTTGCTTAGCATTATCAATAAGCTGTGACAACGGTTCTCCTGTAAATTGTTGGAGATAATCGAGATGCGTGTGAGTGTCGAAGAAAGGCATGAGCATTTTCCTTTAGGTCAATAAAAAATGGCGGAATTTATCCGCCATTCACGATTATTCTACTGAAACTGATGTAATAACCACATCTTCAGTTGGAACATCTTGATGAAAGCCTTTGTTGCCTGTCTTCACTTTTTTGATTTTATCAACAACATCCATACCTTCAACTACTTCACCAAATACCGCATAGCCCCATTCTTGAACGACTTCGCGACCAAACATTTCTTTTGAACGATAATTTAAGAAATCATTGTCTGCTACGTTAATGAAGAATTGTGCTGTCGCTGAATGTGGATCTGAAGTGCGAGCCATTGCAATGGTTCCACGTTTGTTACTTAAACGATTGTTCGCTTCATTTTGGATTGGTGCGTTTGTTGCTTTTTCGCGCATACCGCTTTCCATACCACCGCCTTGAATCATAAAGCCATCAATAACACGGTGAAAAATTGTGTTATTATAAAAACCGTCTTTGCAGTAATTTAAGAAGTTTTCTGCTGTAACTGGAGCTTTATCAAAATCCAATTTAATTTTAATGTCGCCAAAGTTTGTGTGTAACGTAACCATTTTGTTTTCCTTCTGAAAAATTAAGGGTCGTATTATTCCACAATCGAGGTAAAAGTGCTATAAAAGTGCGGTTTGTTTTTATTTCATTTTACGAGCTTAAAAATGCTAAAAATTTTCAATACCTTAACGAGAGAAAAAGAAATCTTTAAACCTATCCACGAAAATAAAGTGGGAATGTATGTTTGTGGCGTCACTGTTTATGATTTGTGCCATATCGGTCATGGACGCACTTTTGTGTGTTTTGATGTGATTGCCCGTTATTTACGTTCTTTGGGTTACGATTTAACTTATGTACGCAATATTACGGACGTAGATGACAAAATTATTAAACGAGCGTTAGAAAACAAAGAAACCTGCGATCAACTTGTGGATCGTATGGTGCAGGAAATGTATAAAGATTTTGATGCACTTAATGTATTACGCCCTGATTTTGAGCCTCGTGCGACCCATCATATTCCAGAAATTATTGAAATTGTGGAAAAATTGATTAAACGCGGACATGCTTATGTTGCGGATAATGGCGATGTGATGTTTGATGTGGAAAGTTTTAAAGAATACGGCAAATTATCTCGTCAAGATCTTGAGCAATTACAAGCTGGTGCACGTATTGAAATCAATGAAATCAAGAAAAATCCAATGGATTTCGTGCTTTGGAAAATGTCGAAAGAAAACGAACCAAGCTGGCCATCCCCATGGGGGGCTGGTCGTCCAGGTTGGCATATTGAATGTTCTGCAATGAACTGCAAACAGCTTGGCGAACATTTTGATATTCACGGTGGTGGCTCTGATTTAATGTTCCCTCACCACGAAAATGAAATCGCGCAATCTTGCTGTGCACATGGCGGCCAATATGTGAATTATTGGATCCATTCCGGCATGATTATGGTGGATAAAGAAAAAATGTCGAAATCTCTCGGCAACTTCTTCACTATTCGTGATGTATTAAACCACTACAATGCAGAAGCGGTGCGTTATTTCTTACTAACGGCACACTATCGCAGCCAGCTCAATTATAGCGAAGAAAACTTGAATTTAGCACAAGGTGCATTAGAACGTTTGTACACCGCTTTACGTGGCACCGTTCAAAGTGCGGTTGCTTTTGGCGGAGAAAATTTTGTGGCAACTTTCCGTGAAGCAATGGACGATGATTTTAATACGCCAAATGCACTTTCTGTTTTATTCGAAATGGCGCGTGAAATTAACAAGTTAAAAACAGAAGATGTTGAGAAAGCCAATGGACTTGCCGCGCGTTTGCGAGAATTGGGTGCGATTTTAGGATTACTTCAACAAGAACCAGAGAAATTCTTACAATCGGGTTCCGACGATGATGAAGTAGCAAAAATTGAAGCGCTGATTAAACAACGCAATGACGCCCGCGCTGCTAAAGATTGGTCTGCTGCAGATGCTGCGCGTAATGAGCTTACCGCTATGGGCATCGTATTAGAAGATGGGCCGAATGGAACAACTTGGCGTAAGCAATAAATTTAAATGTTAAATTAATTTCATTAAAAAGACTAAGTTCAGAATGTAATAGAACTTAGTCTTTTGCTCTTTCATCATTTCTTAATATAGGATTTTAATGTTTGTTCCACTTCATAAATCCAATCCAACTCATGCTGAGTGAAACCCGCTTGAATGCGAGCATCGGTATTAATGACACCTTTAAAAATCACAATACGGTATTTGTGTAGCAACTCAGTAAAGCATTTCATCACATCTAAACCACGTTTTTTAGAAAGGGCGTGATACCAATGATTGCCGATATAAACATGGCCAATTTCATCGCGCAAAATAATATCCAAAATGTTCACTGCGGCAAAATCTTTACGTTGTGCGATTTTTTCTTGCAGAACAGGTGTTGCATCGAGGCCGCGTGCTTCTAATACACGAGGAACTAACGCCATTCGTTCCCAAATATCGTACGCGGTGGCTTGCGCCATTTCCCATAATCCAGCATGAGCTTCAAAATCACCATATTGATAACCCAATGTTTTTAAATGTTCATTGACTAAGGAAAAGTGAGTGCTTTCTTCACGAGCGACACGCAGCCAATCTTTCACAAAAGCCAAGCCTTCGCCAAGTTCTTGTTGTGCATTACGCCCGAATCGCCAAGCCGCATCTAAGCCTAAATTAATCGCATTAAACTCAATATGTGCGATAGCGTGCAATGTGGCAGCATAGCCTTCTTCTGTAGCAAAAGAACGTTTTGGCACATCTTTCGGTGTAACTAAGAGCGGTTTTTCAGGAAAAGCGGCAATATTATCTTGTGGCACGACTTTGGGAAAATCTTCTAATTTTATTAACTGAATTTGTGGCAGAAGATTATCGTAGAGATCATTAACTAAACGACATTTTTCTTGTGGATTCGCTGTTTTTAGTGCAGTTTCAACTTGTTGCCAAAATTGTGTAATAAGTACGGTCATTTTTTCTCTCTCATTCGTTAAAACGGATCAAGCCTTCTTGTTGTGTTGTTGCGATTAATTGACCATCTGGCGAGAAAATCTGCCCTCGAGCCAAACCACGGCCTCCAAAGGCATTATTGCTTTCAATTGCGTGTAAATGCCAGTGATTTAAATCAAACGGACGATGGAACCAAATACTATGATCAATGGTTGCCACTTTCATTCCTTTTTGTAAAAAGCCTTTTTCGTGCGGATGAAGTGCGGTCAAAATACAGTGAAAATCGGAAAAATAAGCCAATAAACATTGCTGAATTTTTATATCAAGCGGCGTTTCACCATTGGTTTTAAACCAAGAATATTGCTCGGCTGGCAATTTTGTCCCGTTAAATGGGTTATTCAAATATTTGGTACGTACCTCAAATGGACGCTCTGCGGCAAATTTTTCATTGAGTGGTTCTGGCAAGGTTTGAGCTACTTTTTGTAGCATCACATTTTCATCTGTAAAGTCTTCAGGTGCGCCAACATTTGGCATTGTATTTTGATGTTCAAAACCTTTTTCTGGCACTTGGAAAGAAGCAGTTACATGGCAAATGGTATTTTTATGTTGAATAGCTTTCACGCGTAATGCAGAAAAATTATGCCCTTCACGCAAGGTTTCCACATCGTAAATAATCGGATATTGGCTGTCTCCTGGAGCAAGAAAATAGGCATGACAAGAATGTAAAATTCGATCTTCTGGCGCCACCTGCATTGCCGCTGATAACGCCTGCGCCACTACTTGCCCGCCAAATACTTGACGAAAACCTAAATCTTGGCTTTCACCACGAAAGATTAAATCATCAATTTTTTCAAGTTTAAGAAGATGAATGAGGTTATTGAGAATATCTGACATATTGCTTTCCTTGAAGAGACGATAAAAGTGCGGTTATTCTATCGAAGATTTTTAGGAATGCCAAAGTTGGAAATAAAAAGCACGCATTAAAAAACGCGTGCTATTGCTAGAGAGTTAAATCAAAGGTGTTTAACTCTTCTCTTCACTTCTTCCTGTTTTCCCGCATTAAATGGGCGGGCATCAGGGCTGCCTAGATAGCCACATACGCGGCGAGTGACAGACACTTTTGTGCTATCGTGATTGCCACATTTCGGGCAAACAAAACCTTTACTGGTACATTCAAATTCACCGGTGAAACCACATTCATAACATTCATCAATCGGTGTGTTTGTGCCGTAGTAAGGTACGCGATCGTAGCTATAATTCCACACATCTTCCAATGCTTTTAAGTTGTGTTGAATATTTGGGTATTCGCCGTAGCAAATAAAACCGCCGCTGGCGAGTGGGGGATATGCCATTTCGAAATCCAGTTTATCGTAAGGATTCACTTTCTTTTCTACATCTAAGTGGTAACTGTTAGTGTAGTAGCCTTTATCCGTGACGCCTTCAATCACGCCAAATTTTTTGGTGTCTAGACGGCAGAAGCGGTCGCATAAGTTTTCGCTTGGCGTGGAGTAAAGGCTGAAGGCATAGCCTGTTTCTTTTTGCCAGCGTTTTACTGCCTCACTAAGATGGCGAACAATCGCAATGCCTTTTTCGCGTAATTGTTCATCATCAAAAATATGCCCTTTGCTATATAGCGCATTAATGGTTTCGTGAATACCGATATAGCCGAGCGAAATAGAGGCGCGTCCATTTTTGAAAATTTGTGCCACATTTTCATCCGCTTTTAACCGCACTCCGCATGCGCCTTCCATATAAAGAATGGGGGCAACGCGAGCTTTGGTATTTTCAAGGCGGGCAATACGTGTCATTAATGCTTTTTTCGCAATAGCTAAACGTTCATCTAAAGTGCGGTAGAAATCTTCTTCGTTTTTAGACTCCAACGCGATACGCGGTAAATTCAAACTCACCACGCCAAGATTATTACGCCCATCGTGAATTTCATGTCCGTCTTCTTCGTATGCACCTAAAAAGCTACGGCATCCCATAGGGGCTTTAAAAGAGCCTGTGACTTTGACAACTTGATCGTAATTGAGAATATCTGGATACATACGTTTTGATGCACATTCCAATGCGAGTTGTTTGATATCGTAATTCGGATCGCCTTGAGTTTGGTTCAAGCCTTTTTTGATGGTGAAAACAAGTTTTGGAAAGACTGGCGTTTTATGGTTTTTTCCGAGTCCACGAATACGATTTTTTAAAATAGCTTGCTGAATTAAGCGGGATTGCCAACTTGTACCTAAACCAAAACCAAAGGTCACAAATGGCGTTTGCCCATTCGACGTATGCAGTGTATTCACTTCATATTCTAAAGATTGGAAGGCATCGAAACACTCTTTTTCAATCAATGCTTTGGCGTAACCTTCAATATCAGGCACGTTCCATTCTTGGGCATGTTTGAGGTGTTTTTCGTAACTGATTTGCACATAAGGGGAAAGTACTTCATCAATACGGTTAATGGTTGTGCCACCGTAAATATGGCTGGCAACTTGAGCGATAATTTGTGCTGTCACTGCAGTAGCGGTGCCAATGGATTTAGGGGGTTCGATTTCCGCATTGCCCATTTTGAAACCACGAGAAAGCATGCCTTCTAAATCCACTAACATACAGTTAAACATCGGGAAGAACGGTGCGTAGTCTAAATCGTGATAATGAATTTCACCTTTTTCGTGAGCCTCTACTACATCGCGTGGAAGAATATGGTGTTTGGCATAATGTTTTGCCACAATTCCAGCAAGCAAATCACGTTGCGTTGGAATCACTTTCGCGTCTTTATTGGCATTTTCATTAAGTAATTCTACGTTGCTTTGTTCAATCAAGCCTTCAATTTCTTTTGTTAGCTGGCTACGTTTTTCTCGCGCTAAATCACGATCATGACGATATTCGATATACGCACGAGCAACCTCAGGATAACGACTTGCCATCAATTTATCTTCAACGATTTTTTGAATCTGATTAATATCAATCTCGCCTTGATGATGGGTGAATATTTCATTTCCTACTTCTTGTCCAATTTGGTGGCAATAAAATTCATCGGAAATATTGACCGCACTTGCGGCTTTTTTAATGGCATTGATGATACGTTGAATCTCAAACTCCGCACGAGAACCATCGCGCTTGATGACCCCAAAGTTACTCATGATATAGCTCCAATATATAGTGTTTTTGAAATGCGGGCTGCACTATATATAGATCTAAAAAGATAATCAACACACAATATGTAGTGTTTTTAGGTGTTTTATTGTAATAGAATTTTGTTAAAGATTGATTTTATTAGAAAAATATCAAATTAAGTTGTTGAGAACTTTTCTCAAACATTTTTTGATTTTGTGAGCGAGATCAAAGTTTTTATTTTTAAAACTGAAGGGCAGTGTGAACAATAAAATTAATCATATAATTGTTATTGATGAATATAAAAAAACGGCCGAAAAATCGACCGCTCTTTTTTATCTTATGGCTTAAGCCGCCACCATTACCATCGCTGGGCGAATGACTCGACCATTTAAGGTGTAGCCTTTTTGCAATACGACGCTAATTTGATTGCTTTCAAAGCCTTCAGCAGGTTGCATTGAAATGGCTTGATGTAAGTCAGGATTAAATGCTTCACCGACAACCCCCACAGCTTCCACACCAAAACGACTAACGGTTGAAACTAATTCTTTTAAGGTCAGTTCTACGCCGTCAAATAAGGCTTTTACGCTTTCATCTTCTTTATTTGCTGGAGTGGCAAGCGCACGCTCTAGGTTATCGATAGTATTCAAAATGTCTTTTGAGAATTTTTCCAATGCGAATTTATGTGCTTTTTCTACGTCTTGTTCAGTTCGACGACGAAGGTTTTCAATTTCAGCACGAGAGCGAAGTAAAATATCCTGTTCTTTGTTTGCCGCTTCTTCAATTTGAGTTTTTAGTTGCTCTTCAAGTTCTTGTACTCGGGCAATAGCTTCTTCTAAAGGATCAAGTTCTTGAGAAGGCTCTGTTTGTTGTGTTTCTTCCACAACAGCCTCTTCTTTTTCTACTTCTGGGGTTTCAACTTTTTGTTCTTGTTCTGACATTTTTTTCTCCGTAAATACAAAATTCGCTATAGTCGTTAGCTATAGTCTAACAAAAAACTATATAATGATGAAAATGTTAAATTCAAGTGCGGTTTATTTTATGAATAATTTATATCGTTCCTTTAAAACCATTGGACTTGTAGGAAAACCTAGAAATGACATTAACCTACAAATGCACAAAAATTTGTTTCACTGGTTAACGGAACGTGGTTATCAAGTAATGATGGAAAAAGATGTTGCTGAAAAACTGGGGCTTCCTGCAGAAAATCTTGCGACACTTGATGAAATTGGTTGCCAAGCACAGTTGGTTATTGTGATTGGTGGTGATGGTAATATGTTGGGCCGTGCTCGCGTATTAGCAAAATATGATATTCCATTGATTGGAATTAACCGCGGTAATTTGGGATTTTTAACAGATATTGACCCGAAAAATGCCTATGCTCAACTTGAAGCTTGTTTAGAACGCGGTGAATTCTTCGTGGAAGAACGTTTTTTATTGGAAGCAAAAATTGAGCGAGCAGGTGAAATTGTATCGACAGGCAATGCAGTGAATGAGGCGGTTATCCACCCTGCGAAAATTGCACATATGATCGATTTTCATGTGTATATCAATGATAAGTTTGCATTTTCACAACGTTCTGATGGATTAATTGTTTCTACGCCAACAGGTTCTACGGCTTATTCTCTTTCTGCTGGTGGACCTATTTTGACACCAAACCTTAATGCTATTGCGTTAGTGCCAATGTTTCCACATACATTAACTTCTCGTCCTCTTGTTATTGATGGTGATAGCAAAATATCGATTCGTTTTGCTGAACATAATACATCTCAATTGGAGGTGGGCTGTGATAGTCAAATAGCCTTACCTTTTACGCCTGATGATGTGGTTCATATTCAAAAAAGTGAGCATAAACTCCGATTGCTTCATCTAAAAAATTATAATTATTATAATGTATTAAGTACCAAATTAGGTTGGTTGAAATCATTTTAATTTTTATAAAAAAGCATAGTAGAAACGCATCATTAAAATACTGTAAAAAAATCCTTTACTGTAAATTAAATCAGTTGTAATATAATTGATATACAGTTAAAGGATTTTGCTATGCTTACTCAACTTACTATCAATAATTTTGCGATTGTTCGCCAGCTTGATATCGAATTGGCGAAAGGAATGTCTGTTATTACTGGGGAAACTGGGGCTGGTAAATCTATCGCTATTGATGCTTTAGGTTTATGTTTCGGACAAAGAGTTGAAACCTCAATGGTACGCGAAGGGCAAGAACGAGCAGAAATTTGTGCAACTTTCCAACTAGAATCGCAAAATTCTGCTTATCAATGGTTGAGTGAGCAAGAATTACAAGATCCCGATAATCCCACTGAATGTATTTTGCGTCGTGTGATTAATGCAGACGGACGTTCTAAAGCTTTTATTAATAGCACTCCTGTATCCGCTTCTCAATTAAAAGAAATTGGTCAATATCTTGTTCATATTAATGGGCAGCACGCTTCCCAATTATTGCTAAAAAATGACTATCAGCTTCAGTTAGTTGATAATTTTGCCGCTCATCCTGAATTACTTGTGAAAATGCGTGAAGATTATCAAGCATGGAAAAATCTTCAAAATCAAGTTAAAACCTTTCAACAAAAAGTGGCAGAAAATGAAGCACGTAAACAACTTTTACAGTATCAAGTTGATGAATTAGATGAATTTAATCTTCGATCAAATGAATATTTGGAATTAGAAGATGAACAACGTCGTTTATCTAGCAGTGAACAGTTAACCCAACTTTCTCAATCAGCCCTGCAAATTTTAAGTGAAAATGACACAGTAAATATCGATAGCTTGCTGTATCGTGCGACACAATATATTGATGAATTAGCTGAACTTGATCCGCAATATGCTGAAGTGCAAAGTATGTTGAATGATGCGTTGATTCAAGTGCAAGAAGCAACCAGTGAAGTGCGAAATTTATCGAGTAATATCGAGCAAGATCCTCAACTTTTACAGGAAATCGAACAAAGAATTAGTCAGGCTTTACAACTTGCTCGTAAACATCAAGTTAAACCTGAAGATCTTGTGGAACATCACAAAAAATTAAAAGCAGAATTAACCGCACTTTTAGATTTTTCTGAAAGTGAAGAGATGTTGATTGAGCAAGAAAAACTCGCATTTGAACAAATGCAAGTAACGGCTAAAGCATTAACTGAAAGTCGTCAGCAATCTGCAGCTCGCTTAGCGCAGAATGTCACGCAGTCTATAAAACAACTTGCAATGGAAAATGCAGAATTTTATGTAGAGTTGAATACGGACTTCGATAAAGTGGGATCAAACGGTTCAGATAATGTGATTTTTACTCTGCGTAGTAATTTAGGTCAACAACCTCAACCGTTAGCTAAAATTGCCTCTGGTGGTGAGCTTTCTCGTATTTCTTTGTCGATTCAAGTTTTAACTTCTGATCAATCGGCTATTCCAACGTTAATTTTCGATGAAGTGGACGTGGGCATTAGCGGAAAAACTGCAAGCGTTGTCGGAAAACTCTTACGTCAATTAAGTGAACGTTGCCAAGTATTATGCGTAACTCACTTACCACAGGTTGCTTGTCATGGCCATCATCAGTTCAATGTAGAAAAATTTACTGTGGATAATAAAACTGAAACACAAATGACCGCACTTTCACAAGCTGAACGTGTACCAGCCTTGGCAAGACTCTTGGGCGGAAGTGAAATTACAGAATTAGCTTTAGCCAATGCTCAGGAAATGTTAGATTTAGTTCATTAAAAATGGGATTTAATTAGTATTTTATGAACTAAATAACTTATCCCAAAATGCTTGAATAAATGACCGCTCTTTGACAAATTCAGTTTCATCTACAACAGGGGATTTGCCAATCAAATTTAAATGGTGAATAGCATTGCGTAAATCGACATAACTTTGTTTTAAAGCGTCGCAGTCTGTTTGGTTAATAATTTTAGCCTCTGCCATATCATCGAAAATACGTACATTGTCTGACCATTTTGTCAGTTGTGGGTTTTGTGGGGCATTGGCAAGCATTAAATATTGAGCAATAAATTCAATATCAGTGATGCCACCGCGATCTGTTTTAAGATTAAATTCACCATCTTTTGAATGGGACAAATGAGTGAACATTTTTCCTCGCATCTCCGCAACATCTCGCTTTAATTGTTCAAGATCTCGTGATGCAGAAAGTACTTGTTGGCGGATATGCTCAAATTTAGCTTTAAGAGATGATTCGCCAAATACAGGGCGAGCACGCACAAGCGCTTGTTTTTCCCATGTCCAAGCTTCATTTAATTGATAATGGGCAAATGCAGAAAGAGAGCAGCCAATTAAGCCAGCATCGCCAGAAGGGCGTAGGCGCATATCTGCCTCATAAAGTACGCCAGCGGAAGTATTTATGCTGAAAATACTTACAATCTTTTGTGCCAAGCGTAGGTAAAATTGATTGCTATCAATCACTTTTTTGCCACCTGTTGTTTGATTTTCTACGGCATCGTACAAAAATACGAGGTCTAAATCGGATTTATAACCGAGTTCAATACCACCCAGTTTTCCATAACCAATCACTAAAAATCCTTTTTCATTATTTTGCAAATGTTCAGGCACGCCAAATCTAGACGAAACTTGTTTCCAAGCTAGATTCACAACGACTTCAATAATCGCTTCGGCAAGATAGGTTAAATGATCGCTTACCTTCATCACTGGTAATGCCCCCAAAATATCTGCTGCGGCCACTTTTAATAGGGTTGCTTGTTTAAATTGACGTAAAGCATCAATAAGCTGTTCTTCATCATCAGGAGGTAAACGAAGCAAATATTGGTGTAACTCCGCAGGATATTGGGTAAATGGCAACGGATGGGCTAGCGCTTCTGTATTAAGCAATTCATCTAATAAGATAGGATGGCGGGCCAGTTGCTCTGAAATAAGTTGAGACTGAGCACAAAGTTCAATAACTTGCTGAAGTGCGCGAGGATTTTCCAATAATAATTCTAAATAAGTCGTGCGACTCGAAATTTTTTCAATAATGTTCAGAATTCGGGGGAGCAAAGTGCGGTAATTTTCTTGTTGAAAAATGAGTGCAAATACTGTTGGCATTAAATGACTCAAAACATCACGCCCACGCGAACCAATCACTCTGTGATTTAGGCTGTCTTTGAATTGAGAAAGCTTTTCTAAAACTTCATCAATATTATTTTCTGATACACCACTCTCTAATAATGTTTGTTCAATATCCTCAAAGTCTGATTCTAAAAAATCTTGCCACTGGCTATCCGTTGGTGAAGGCTCATCTTGTTCATCACCGATTAATTGAGTAAATACCGCTCGCACTTTTTCTTGTTTTTGTTGCAAAGTGCGGTAAAAATCATCCCAATTTTCTATTGGATAATGTTTTTCAATGGTTTGATTATTTTCATTTAAACAGGTGAATGTTGTACATGCCTCGACTAAACGAATTTGATCTATTTCATCGGTTGGTAGTGTTTGAGTTTGTTGATCGTTAATGGCTTGTAGAATGTTTTCTACGCGGCGTAAAAAAATATAACTTTCACGTAAATCGTGGAATTGTTGCTCGGTAATTAATCCTAGTTTGGTAATTTCAGGTAAGATCTTTAAGAGTGAATGTTGTTGCAGATTGATTTCTCGTCCACCTCGAATGAGTTGAAAAACTTGCACGATAAATTCGACTTCACGAATACCACCAGCACCTAGTTTAATATTATCTTTCAAACCACGACGGCGTACTTCTCGCTCAATTTTGCCTTTCATTTCGCGTAAAGATTGAATCACACTAAAGTCAATATAGCGACGATACACAAAAGGGCGTAACATTTTTTTCAATTTTGAAACGTTGGGATCCTTTGTTTGTGCGCCCAATAGTCGTCCTTTGATCATTGCATAGCGTTCCCAATCTCGACCTTGATCTTGATAATATTGTTCCATTGCTGCAAAGCTGAGAACAAGCGCGCCGCTGTCACCAAATGGGCGCAAGCGCATATCGGTTCGATATACAAAACCATCAGAGGTAAATTCATCTAAGGCAGAAATAAGACGTTGCCCTAACCGTGTGAAAAATTTCGTATTATCCACAGAACGTCGAGCATTCGTATTCTCAATGGACGTTTCCCATTGTGATGGATAAGTAAAAATTAAATCAATATCTGAGGAAAAATTTAGTTCAAAGCCGCCTAATTTCCCCATTCCTAGGATATAAAGCTGCTGCGGATTGCCTTGTTCATCCATTGGCGTGCCCATCTCCATACAGGCTTGATGATAAAGCCAATCGCGGGCAGCGATAATTAAACTCTCTGCAAGTTGTGAAAGCTGAATAAAAATTTCCTCAACAGTCGCAAGATTCAAACTTTGACAAAAACTTAATTTTGCCATTTCAATGTTACGGAATTGGCGTAATGTTTGATAGAGTGAGGTTTCGTCATGAACATTGGCTAACTCTTTATTCAAACGTTCAATATAGGCAGAGCAATCTGCAAAACAGGGGGATTTTTCCCACCATTGTTTCACTAAGTGCGGGTATTTTTGCAAGACATTTTCTACAAAGTCAGACATTGCCATAGCATAGCCTAATTGATAAACAGGCAGTTCTGGATGATTTGAATTTTGTTGAATAGCTTCGTGAATTTTTTCTGGGGAAAGTTCTGGAAAAGATTGGCACAGAATTGTGCCAAGAGATTGCAATTTTTGTTCAATGAGGGCAGAAAGTGCGGTCATTTTTTCTAACCTTTTTGATAAGAATTTAAGTGACGTAATACGGTTTCTTTCGCTTGTTGAGGTTGCAAACTGTCAAGCCATTGTATTGGTGTTTTCCAACCGCGCAGCCAAGTGAGCTGGCGTTTAGCTAGCTGGCGAGTTGCACAAATACCACGGAAAATCATTTCTTCGTGATCGTAATCGCCTTGTAAATATTCCCACATTTGACGATAGCCTACACAGCGAATTGACGGTAGATTAATATTTAAATCACCACGCGCATAAAGTTTTTCTACCTCTTCTTGAAAGCCCAGTTCAATCATTTTATGAAAGCGTTGTTCAATGCGGTCATGCAAAATATGACGATCTTGCGGCGCGATTGCAAATTGTACAAAATCATAAGGCAAGGCTTCGCCTTTTTCTTCTGTAAGTTCAGTAAGTGATTTTCCCGTGATATAAAAAACCTCTAAAGCACGATTGATTCGTTGAGAATCACTCGGATTAATTCGGGCGGCAGAAATAGGATCGATTTTGGCGAGTTCTGCGTGTAATGTTGCCCAACCTTGTTGAGCTGCTTTTTGTTCAAGCTCGGCGCGAATATTTTCATCAGCAGAAGGCAAGGGAGAAAGCCCTTCAATTAATGCTTTGTAATACAACATCGTGCCGCCCACTAGTAACGGAATTTTGCCTTGTGCGGTAATATCTGCCATTTCTCGTAGCGCATCATCGCGGAAATTCATTGCGGAATAGCTTTCTGATGGATCTAAAATATCAATCAAACGGTGAGGGGCAAGAGCAAGTTCTTCTTTTGATGGTTTCGCTGTGCCAATATCCATTCCTTTATAAATGAGCGCTGAATCTACACTAATCACTTCGACTGGAAGTGAGCTTCGTAGTTGAATGGCTAAATCTGTTTTACCTGAGGCTGTTGGGCCCATTAAAAAAATTGCGGTTGGTTTCATGAAGAATCTAAATTTCGTCTAATAAAGGCTGCCAATTAACAGGTTTGAGTAATTGGGTGAATGCCGTGCGATTCGTTTGCGTCAGTAAACGTTCCGTCTCGCTCAATAAATTGAGTGCGTCCGCTAAAGCGTCAAAGGTTTTACATTCTAATTGTGAGCAAAGTGCGGTTAAAAATAGTGATGAATTTTCATCTCTAGTCAGTATTGCCATTACGCATTTTTGTAGATTTTGTGTACGCAATAAACTTGGCACTTTATTTAAGGTTAAGCGTAATTGTGCTTGATTTTCGATAAATTCAAAGCCAATTTTTTTGAAGTCGTCTGAGTATTGTTGCCATGTTTGAAATTGTGATTCAGTTAATCGGAACACGATGGGAATCAATAAAGGTTGTTGTTCAATGTGTATTTGTTGTAAAGCCAATTGCCATTGCAAGCGTTGTAATTTTTCCAATGAAAGCAAAAAGAAATTTTGGTTCTGTTGTAATAACAACGCGCGATTTTCAATAAGTGAAAGGGCGCGTAGATGTGATGGGCAGTCAATTATTTCAGTTGAGATGATTTTAGCTGTATCTGAAATATTTTGTTGTACTGTTTTTGATATATTCTTTTGCTCTGTAGGTGGTAATGTACGTAACAATTCACCATATAAACGTTGCTCGGTTTTACTCGGCGCATCAGAACGGTAATCTCGATAACCAGTACTTACATGATTTGGCAACACTGGTGTGTTAGAAAAGTGCGGTTGATTTTGCTGTGGTTTTTCATGATATTGTGGCGCAAAGATATTTTGCCCCGCAGCGGCACGATTAGGTCGAATTCTGTAATTTGGTTGGGGTTCACGCACCGTATTTTCTTCGTGATTTTCTACCGCACTTTGGTCTGTGTGCCAATTAAGCTGTTCTTGATTGTTTAGCGCATGGCTGATGCCTTCGTAAATAAAATCATGAATGAGGCGTTGTTGATGAAAGCGCACTTCATGTTTGGTCGGATGAACATTGACATCCACATCGTGTGGGTTTAAGTCAATAAACAACACAAACGCAGGATAAGCATCGGTTGGTAAATATTGTGCATAGGCTTGTCGAATAGCATGGCTGATCACTTTATCTCTCACCATTCGGCCATTAATGTAGCAATAACTTAAATCATTTTGAGTTCGGCTAAAATTTGGTGTAGCTACCCAGCCCGATAAGTGTAAATCATCGTGTTTCCAATCAATTCGTAAGGCATTTTTGACAAAATCATCCCCACAAATAGCGGCAACACGTTTTAGTTGCTGACTGAGCTCTTCAGCAGGACGATATTGACGGATAATTTTCCCATTATGAGTCAATGTAAATGCCGTATTGAATTTTGTTAAAGCAATGCGGCGAATGACTTCATCAATATGAGTAAATTCTGTTTTGTCTGTGCGCAAAAATTTTCGACGAGCTGGCGTGTTGAAAAAAAGATTGGCAACTTCAACTGTTGTGCCGACAGGATGTGATGCAGGTTTGATTGTGGTTTCCATATCACGACCTTGCGCATAAACTTGCCACGCTTCAGTTTGCTCTGCTGTGCGAGAGGTGAGCGTTAAGCGCGATACCGAGCTGATACTTGCCAATGCTTCGCCTCTAAAACCCAAACTTAAAATGGCTTCTAGATCGTCAAGGTCAGCTATTTTACTCGTAGCATGTCGTGCCAAAGCAAGGCCTAATTCTTCTTTTGGAATGCCACAGCCGTTGTCACGAATGCGGATTAAATTTGCCCCACCATTTTCGATATCGATTTGGATTTTATTTGCACCTGCATCAAGGCTATTTTCCACTAATTCTTTCACCACAGACGCAGGGCGTTCTACTACTTCACCAGCAGCAATTTGGTTCGCAAGTTGTGGGGAAAGAATTTTAATTGGCATTTATTTTTCTCTTAATTTAATTTTTTGTCCGCTCAGGGCTTTACCATCTTTTAATTTTGGATTCAGCTTTAAAATTTGGTTGACTGAAATATTGTATTCTCGCGATACAGCATAGATTGTCTGATCTTTTTGAATGACATGGTAAAGCGGAATTTCTTTTTTTTCATCATCCGATTTTTTAGTGGATGAGGTTTCCTCTTTTTTCATTTTATTTGAGGATTTATTTTTATCCGTTTTATTTTCTGATTTTTCTATTTTTGGATTGTTGGTTTTTTCAGTCGTTTTCTCTGTCTTTTTCACCGCACTTTCTTTATTTTTTGATGAATTTGTTTTGTCATCTTGTGCTTTCTGAGTTTTTCCATTATCTGGAATTTTGATGGTTTCTCCAATCCAAAGCGCTTCGCGTTTTAATTTATTTAACGCCACAATGTCAGCCACTTTGACATCGTATTTATTCGCAAGGCTTCCTAAACTTTCCCCATTTTTGACTGTATGGCGAAGGCCGCTATCTTTTACACTGTTTTCATTGGCATTTTTATCGGAAGTGCGGTCATTTTTTTCAGTATTTTTTGTATCATTTTGTTTGCTATTCTGAACAATATCATCACTAATGAAAGATTTGGCTTTTCCGCCGCGGAAAACCACTAATCCCTCATAAATCATATAGGCGATACGACGGCGATAAGCTGGAGAGTTAAGTTTTTGTTCTTCGTCAGAATTTGATAGAAAACCTGTTTCCACTAATACGGAAGGAATATCGGGCGAACGTAAAACGCCAAGGCTTGCGTGTTGAGGAATGCTGCGGCTTAAGGTTGTCACTTTTGAAAAATGACTTAAGATATGTTTGCCAAGTTCATAACCAGTACGTTGGCTATGACCAAATTGTAAATCAAGCACAGTTTGATCAAGATATTTATCGTTATTGTGTGAAAGCACTTTTCCTGCGCCACCGAGTAGTTCAGAGCGTTTTTCATCGTCTTCTAACCATTGACCCATTTCATCATTGGCTCGACGGTTTGACAATACCCAGACTGATGCACCGCGACGTTCAGGTGATTCAGATGAGTCCGCATGAATGGAAATGAGATAATTCGCTTTAAATTTACGTGCGATTTCTGAACGCTCAGGCACGGAAATATAGTAATCGCCACTGCGTGTTAATACGCCGCGAAGATTTGGGTCTTTATCGAGTAAGGCTTTTAACTCTTTTGCAATCGAAAGTGTGACATTTTTTTCATAAATGCCCAAGTTTCGGCTGATTGCACCGGGATCTTTTCCCCCATGACCAGGGTCAATCGCAATCGTGATTGGGGCTGCAAAAAGAGAGAAGCTAAACGTTGAGAAAAAAAGAAAAAATAAAATTTTTGTTTTCATAAATAAATTAATTAGAGAATGCTTTTATAATATTTTTACCTAAGTTTGTTTGTGCGACTAATTCAATATTTCGTGCATCATCGTAATAATCAATATTTACTAAAATATCCGCTTCCGGCAATATGCCTTGGCCTTTTTCAGACCATTCAATTAAGCAGATGCTATCCGTATTAAAATAATCTCTAATGCCCATAAATTCGAGCTCTTCAGGATCTGCTAAACGATATAAATCAAAATGATAAATCATTTTGCCTGCAATATTGTATTCTTCAACCAACGTATAAGTTGGACTTTTTACATTACCCTGATGACCGATACCTTGCAACATTCCGCGTGTCAGCGTTGTTTTTCCTGCCCCAAGATCACCGTTAAGATAAACCATAATGGCTTTTTCTGTATGCAATTTTAAAAGAATTTCCGCGAATTTTTTGCCGAAGCAGAGCATAGAAAATTCATCAGGGATATATTGAGTCAAGCTTTCCATAACGGGTCATGAATGAAGAAAAATGTGGGCTGATTCTACCGCACTTTTGAGGTTCATAAAAGTGCGGTGAAATTTCTAGGGATTTAATTTTATCATTTCATGGTCATCAAATTGCTTGACCAAATCTACTAGTGGTTGAGTGTTAGGTAAGACCAAATCCGATGCGATTTCAAATAACGGCACAATGACAAACTCACGGTTATGCATATCATAATGGGGAATCGTTAGGCGTTCGTTTTGAATGATTTCGTTGCCGTAAAGCAAAATATCCAAATCTAATGTACGCTCACCCCAGCGACGTAAACGTACTCGACCTTGCTCATTTTCAATGCGTTGCAATTCATCCAATAGAGCAAGCGGGCTAAGCTTGGTTTCAATTTTTGTAACAGCATTCACATAATCGGGTTGATCTTGTGGGCCGAGCGGTTTGCTTTTATAAAAAGAGCTCGTCGTTACCAAATGAGTGTTTGGTAACTGACTTATCGCTTTAAGCGCAGCATGTAATTGTTCCACTGGTGTGTTTAAATTGCTACCAAGGGCAATATATGCAGTAATCATCTTTTCCCTTATTCTGCTGAGCGCGTGGTTTTACGACGGCGTGGACGATAGTATTTTTTCTTTGGTTTAGGATGTAAGCGTTGTTGCTCGTGTACTAACTGTTCACGCTGTTCACCATTGCTGAATTGATATTCGTGCCACCATTTGGCCAATTCAATCGTTTCGCCACCTTCAATTTCCGCACGCATAGCCAGTAAATCAAAGCCTGCACGGAATTTTGGATGTTCCATGGTGCGCATTGGTGCTGAGCCAGTACGTTTTAATAATTGTAGCTGTAAGAACCAAATATCACGAATGACCGCAGTATGACGACGTGGCGCAGCTAAAGCTCGGCAGAATAAGTCTAAAACTTCATTAGCCGCTAAAGCATAAGCATCATGATTATTTAAACCGCCTTCATTTTTCAAAATTTCCACTTTTTCGCGCAATGGATACCAGAAAAATGCTGCAAATAAAAATGCAGGATTAATACGAAGTTTATCCGCAACACGTTCATCCGTAGAAGTAAGCGCGGTTACGATCATGCGTTCTGCAAAGCTATCTTCTTTCTCTGTAAAATATGCGCTTAATGCAGGGAAAAGTTGTTCAAATAAACCATATTGACGTAATAAACGATAGGTTTTTACCCCTTGTCCCGCCTGCAATAATTTTAAACTTTCGTCAAATAAGCGAGCTGGCGGAATATTTTTTAATAAAGGTGCAAGTTCACGAATTGGTTGTTCGCTTGGTTTTTCAAGGAACATATCAAGTTTTGCCATGAAACGAATTGAGCGTAGCATGCGCACAGGATCTTCTTGATAACGCGTAACTGGATCGCCGATTAAGCGCAGTTTTCCCGCTTTGAGATCCTGAAGACCATCAAAATAATCACGTAAGGTATTGTCTTGAGGATTGTAATACAGCGCATTGACCGTAAAATCACGGCGTTCTGCATCTTGTTCGATCGTGCCGTAAACATTATCGCGCAGCAACATGCCTTCATTGCTCTGTTTCGCTTGATTTTCATTGCGAGCATCACTGTGATTTGCACGGAAAGTGGCGACTTCAATAATATCTCGACCAAACATAATATGTGCTAATCGGAAACGGCGACCCACTAAACGGCATTGGCGTTGAAAAATGTTTTGGATTTGCTCAGGACGGGCGTTTGTTGCAACATCAAAATCTTTTGGTTTTTTTCCGAGCAATAAATCGCGGATACATCCACCGACGATATAAGCCTCGAAACCTTGACGTTGCAGTTTTTCCACTACGGTGAGTGCATTACGGCTAAAATCACGCGGTGAAATATCAAATTGAGCCGCTTTAATCACATTTTTATCGTAGCGGTGTGTTTGTTCTGATTTTTTTGCCCGCGCTTTTGGCATTTGACTATTAGAACGCTCAACTCGTTTAGAATGAGCACTTGTTTTGGCAACCTCTTTTGATTTTTTTGTCTTTTTGCCAAACAAATTTTTGATATAAGTAAGAATAATTTACTCCGTTTTTTTAGTTGGAAATAAATGACTTAGTTCTTTTTCTGTAAAGAAAAAGGCAAGGGGATTTTTCCGCATTTTTAAATGCAAAAAAGTGCGGCTAATTTTAACCGCACTTTTGTATTTTTCAATAGAATGAATTAACCAGCGACTTGTTTTTCACGGATTTCAGCTAACGTTTTGCAATCAATGCAGAGATCTGCTGTTGGGCGTGCTTCTAAACGGCGAATGCCAATTTCTTCACCACAACAATCGCAGTAACCGAAATCATCTGTATCAAGTTTTTTTAAGGTTGCTTCAATTTTTTTCATTAGTTTACGTTCGCGATCGCGATTACGTAATTCTAGACTGAATTCCTCTTCCTGAGTTGCTCGGTCTGCAGGATCGGGGAAATTGGTTACTTCATCCTGCATATGTGCAACGGTGCGAGAAGCTTCTTCCACGATTTGTTCGTGCCAAGCATTAAGAATTTTTCTGAAATGAAGAATTTGCTCTTCATTCATATATTCTTCATCTTTTTTCATTTGATAAGGCTTAACGCCTGCTAAATCTAGCAAGCTCAATGATGCTCTTGACATCTCTCACTCCTAATACATACAGAATTTAAGCGTGAACTTCACGACTTCCTGTCTTGTTATTTTAGTTTGTTCCTGACAGCACTTTTAGGAACCCAATTTTTGCGGGCGGTATAAATATCAGAAGTTGTTTGTTTTAGCAAGTAAATTTTCCTGAGAAATTTATTTTTACGATATGGATCGCAAAATTTGAGGCAACCGTTTGCATATTTAAATAAAACTAGCCTAGGCTTAGAGAGACTGGAATTAATCTTTTATAAAAATGAAATTAAACTTAATAACTTTAGCTGTCTTGTTAATTGTTGCAGATTTAACGTTGTTATTTCTACCGCAGTCATGGCTACTGACTTGGCAAGTTGCTCTGGTTATTGCGCTTGCTTTGATTTTTCTTTTTATTTTTTTGCGTAGAAATTTCTTAGTTTTTCTTGCTTTTTTTGTTGTTTCTCTAGGGTATACACATCATTCCGCATTCAGCTTGTTACAACAGGCTCAAAGTATTACCGCTCAAAAGCAAGTGGTAACTTTTAAGATCCAAGAAATTTTGCACCAACAGGATTATCAAACTCTCATTGCTACAGCAAAATTTGCGGATAACTTGCGAGAGCAACGAGTTTTTTTAAATTGGAAAGCAAAAGAGGTGCCTCAATTATCGGAAATTTGGCAAGCGGAAATTTCCTTACGGCCACTTTCTGCGCGATTAAATTTTGGTGGATTTGATCGGCAACAATGGTATTTTTCCAAGGGGGTTACTGCTGTTGGAACCGTAAAAAGTGCGGTGAAAATTTCTGATATTTCATCATTGCGCGCAGAAAAATTGCAACAAGTAAAGAAGCAAACGGAAGGATTATCTCTACAAGGTTTATTGATCGCGTTAGCTTTTGGTGAACGGGCTTGGTTAGATAAAAACACCTGGTCAATTTACCAACAAACCAATACCGCACATCTTATTGCTATTTCAGGCTTACATATTGGGTTGGCTATGGGAATTGGATTTTACTTGGCGTGTGTTGTGCAAGTATTTTTACCCACCCGTTTTATTCATCCTTATTTTTCTTTAGTTTTTGGTGTTTTATTTGCTTTAATTTATGCGTATTTGGCTGGTTTTAGCGTACCAACTTTTCGTGCCATTTCAGCACTTGTTTTCGTTTTCTTCATTCAAATAATGAGGCGACATTATTCTCCTATTCAGCTTTTTATGCTGGTTGTTGGATTCTTGCTTTTATGTGATCCATTAATGCCGCTTTCGGTCAGTTTTTGGCTTTCTTGTGGAGCAGTTGGTTGTTTGATCGTCTGGTATCGCTATGTACCTTTTTCTCTTTTTCAATGGAAAAATCACACCTTTTCACCAAAAGCTCGGTGGATTTTGAGTTTATTTCATTTGCAATTTGGGTTATTGATCTTTTTTACGCCTTTGCAACTTTTTCTATTTAATGGCTTATCGCTGAGTGGTTTTTTAGCCAATCTTATTGCTGTACCACTTTATAGCTTTTTCCTTGTTCCCTTGATTTTATTTGCTGTTTTTACCAACGGCGCAGTTTTTTCTTGGCAACTTGCAAATAAGCTAGCCGAAGGAATTACTTGGTTAATTTCTGTTTTTCAAGGGAATTGGTTAAATGTTTCATTTAATTTAGCACTGGTTTTAACTGCATTTTGTGGCGGAATTTTTATGTTAATTATTTGGAGTATTTACCGAGAACCCGAGATTTCATCATCAACCAGGCAAATAAAACGAGCAAAATTTTTTACATTAAATCTTAGTAAACCTTTGCTAAAAGATGAGCGAATCAACGTTTTGCGATGTTCTTTCGGCATTATGTCGCTTTGTTTTATGATTTTGTTGTTTAAACAATTGAGCAAGCCAACTTGGCAGGTAGATACTTTAGATGTGGGGCAAGGCTTGGCAACGTTGATTGTGAAAAATGGTAAAGGGATTCTCTATGATACAGGCCCAGCATGGCAAAGTGGAAATATGGCTGAATTAGAAATTTTGCCTTATTTGCAAAGAGAAGGGATTACTTTGGAAAAGTTGATTTTGAGCCACGATGATAACGATCATGCAGGTGGTGCTTCGGCAATTTTAAAGACGTATCCCAATGTGGAATTTATTACCCCTTCACAAAGAAATTATTGGGAAAATTACCGCACTTTTTGTACTGCTGGACGTGATTGGGATTGGCAAGAGCTACATTTTCAAATACTTTCGCCGCATTCTATTGTGGAGCGAGCAGATAATGCCCATTCTTGTGTGATTTTAGTCGATGATGGAAAGCATAGCGTTTTGCTAACTGGCGATGCTGAAGTAAAAAATGAGCAAATTTTTGCCCGCACTTTAGGAAAAATTGATATGTTACAAGTGGGGCATCATGGGAGTAAAACATCGACAAGTGAATACTTGCTTTCTCAGATTAGACCAGATGTGGCGATTATTTCTAGTGGACGTTGGAATCCGTGGAAATTCCCTCATTATTCGGTTATAGAAAGGCTTCAACGCTATAAAAGTGCGGTAGAAAATACCGCTATTTCAGGGCAAGTACGGGTAAATTTTTTTAAAGACCGATTAGAAATCCAACAAGCACGCACAGAATTTTCCCCTTGGTATGCGCGTGTAATTGGATTCTCGAGCGAATAAAAGGTACAATGCGCGCAATTTTTACCATTAGATAGTGATTATGCAAGAGCAAAAATTACAAGAAAATGATTTTTCAACCTTACAAACGTTTAAGCGTTTATGGCCAACAATTAAACCTTTTAAAGCAGGTTTAGTGGTAGCTGCTATCGCATTGGTGCTTAATGCTTTGGCAGATTCAGGCCTTATTTATTTATTAAAACCTTTGCTAGATGATGGATTCGGTAAGGCGGATCATTCATTTTTGAAAATGATGGCTGTGGTCGTCGTGGGAATGATTTTTTTGCGTGGGATCTCTAACTTTATTTCTAATTATTGTTTAGCATGGGTGTCAGGCAAAGTTGTGATGACAATGCGTCGCTGCTTGTTTAAACATTTGATGTTTATGCCTGTGAGTTTCTTTGACAGAAATTCAACGGGTAAATTACTTTCTCGTATCACTTATGATTCGGAGATGATTGCAAGTTCTTCTTCAGGATCTTTGATTACAATTGTGCGAGAAGGAGCATATATTATTTCGCTATTGGCCGTAATGTTTTACACAAGCTGGGAATTAACGCTTGTGTTATTTGTTATCGGGCCAATTATTGCGGTATTGATCACTATCGTTTCAAAAATTTTCCGTAAATTGAGTAAGAATTTACAAGATTCAATGGGGGAATTGACAGCGACGACCGAGCAAATGTTGAAAGGACATAAAGTCGTGCTTTCTTTTGGTGGTCAGCTTGTCGAGGAAGAACGTTTTAATAAAGTCAGTAACAATATGCGTCGTAAAGGTATGAAAATGGTCACCGCAGATTCCATTTCCGATCCTGTTGTGCAGATTATTGCTTCTCTTGCTTTGGCGGCAGTATTGTTTTTAGCGACTACTCCATTGATTGCGGAAGATAACCTAAGTGCGGGTTCTTTTACGGTGGTTTTCTCATCTATGTTGGCGATGATGCGTCCATTAAAATCTTTAACCAATGTAAACTCTCAATTCCAACGTGGAATGGCAGCCTGTCAAACTTTATTTGCCATTTTAGATTTAGAACCAGAAAAAGATAACGGTACTTATAAAGCAGAACCTGCGAAGGGTGCACTGGAATTTAAAAATGTGAGTTTTGCATATCCAGGAAAAGAGGAACTTGCATTAAATAATATTTCTTTTAGCGTGCCTGCAGGAAAAAACGTTGCTTTGGTTGGTCGTTCTGGATCGGGTAAATCAACTATTGCTAATTTAGTGACCCGTTTTTACGATATTGAGCAAGGTGAAATTTTACTGGATGGCGTAAATATCCAAGATTATCGTTTATCTAATTTACGCGAAAACTGCGCTGTGGTTTCTCAACAAGTCCATTTATTTAACGATACCATTGCGAATAATATTGCTTATGCAGCGCAGGATAAGTATTCTCGCGAAGAAATTATTGCAGCAGCAAAAGCGGCTTATGCTTTAGAGTTTATCGAAAAATTACCACAAGGTTTTGATACGGTCATTGGTGAAAACGGTGCTAGCTTATCCGGTGGGCAACGTCAACGTTTAGCGATTGCTCGTGCTTTATTGCGTAATTCTCCAGTATTAATTTTAGATGAAGCTACATCTGCACTAGATACAGAATCAGAACGAGCAATTCAATCTGCATTAGATGAATTGAAGAAAGATCGTACTGTTATCGTAATCGCTCATCGTTTATCAACCATTGAAAATGCGGATGAAATTCTTGTGATTGATCATGGTGAAATTCGTGAGCGTGGTAACCATAAGGCATTGCTTGAACAAAATGGTGCCTATAAACAATTACACAGTATGCAGTTTAGTGGCTAATTTATTGATTATCGAAAACGCGAGTTGAAAAACTCGCGTTATTTATCCGCACTTATTAGAAAGGATTTTCTATGCCCTTCTGGTATTCCAACTCCAAACTTATTTGGCTCTTATCGCCTTTTTCTTTATTGTTTTGGTTGATTAGCCAACTTCGTCGCGCCTTATTCTCTTTGGGGATAAAATCTTCTTATCGCGCACCAAAACCGGTGATAATTGTGGGAAATTTGTCTGTTGGTGGAAATGGCAAAACGCCTGTGGTTGTTTGGCTTGTGGAAGAATTAAAAAAACGAGGTTTGCGCGTAGGTGTGATTTCTCGTGGTTACGGCAGTAAATCTAAAACTTATCCGTTATTTGTCACTGAAAATACGAATCCAATTGAAGGTGGCGATGAGCCAGTATTGATCGCGAAACGAACCAATGCGCCAGTAGTGATTTCCCCGAATCGCCAGCAAGCGATTGAATTACTCTTAAGCCAAGCAGAGTGCGATATTATTATTTCTGATGATGGTTTACAGCATTATAAATTACAGCGTGATTTAGAAATTGTCGTAATGGACGCTGAGCGTGCATTAGGAAATGGTTTTGTATTGCCTGTAGGCCCATTGCGTGAATTACCAAGTCGATTAAAATCCGTAGATTTTGTGATCACTAATGGTGGACAAAATCAGTATTCAGATGCGGTTATGCGTCTTGTGCCTCATTTCGCGATTAATTTAAAAACCAATGAAAAACGCCAATTAAAGGAATTTCAATCAGGTTTTGCCATTGCAGGGATTGGCAATCCACAGCGTTTTTTTACTATGTTAGAAAAGTTAGGGATTCAATTACAGAAAACTCAAGCATTTCAAGATCATCAACATTTTGAAGCGTCTCAATTAGAAAAAATTGCTGAAAATCAACCGCTCTTTATGACGGAAAAAGATGCCGTAAAATGCCAATCTTTTGCCAAAGATAATTGGTGGTATGTCCCTGTGGATGCGGAGATTATTGAGGCTGAAAAACAAAGTGAAAATTTACCGCTCTTTTGGGACAAAATAGACAAACTTGTGGCGCAATATAGAAATGGCTGAAAGAATTAATCTCCAGTTGTTTTGATTACTTGCCGATAAAGCTGAAATATTAAAGAATAAGGAATAAATTATGTCATTTACTGTGATTATCCCCGCTCGTTTTGCATCAAGTCGTTTGCCTGGAAAACCTCTTGCTGATATTGCGGGTAAGCCAATGATTCAACATGTATTTGAGAAAGCGTTGCAGTCTGGGGCGAGCCGAGTGATTATTGCCACCGATAATGAAAATGTGGCTGATGTTGCCAAAAGTTTTGGTGCGGAAGTGTGTATGACTTCGGTTAATCATAATTCTGGTACAGAACGTTTAGCGGAAGTTGTAGAAAAATTAGCGATTCCTGACAATGAAATCATTGTCAATATTCAAGGGGATGAGCCTTTGATTCCTCCCGTTATCGTGCGACAAGTGGCAGATAATTTAGCAAAATTTAACGTGAACATGGCAAGCCTTGCGGTAAAAATTCATGATGCTGAGGAATTATTCAATCCAAATGCAGTGAAAGTGTTAACAGATAAAGAGGGCTATGTACTGTATTTTTCTCGTTCGGTTATTCCTTACGATCGTGATCAGTTTATGAATTTACAGGATGTTCAGAAAGTACAGCTTGCGGATGCTTACTTACGTCATATTGGTATTTACGCGTATCGTGCGGGTTTCATAAAACAATATGTGCAATGGGCACCGACTCAACTTGAAAATCTAGAAAAACTTGAGCAGCTTCGTGTGTTATATAACGGCGAACGCATTCATGTGGAACTTGCGAAAGAAGTGCCAGCAGTGGGGGTGGATACCGCTGAAGATTTGGAAAAAGTGCGGGCAATTTTAGCGGCGAATTAAAATGTTTGATGCTAAAAAGTTCTTAGCGGATGTCTCTCACGAACCAGGTGTTTATCGTATGTATGACGATAAAGATCAGGTTATTTATGTTGGGAAAGCAAAGGATCTAAAAAAACGTCTTTCAAGCTATTTTCGTAAAAATCTGAGCAGTAAAAAAACAGAGGCGTTGGTGGCATCAATTCATCATATTGACACCACGCTAACTTCATCTGAAACGGAAGCTTTACTGCTAGAGCATAATTTTATCAAGCTTTATCAACCTCGTTATAATGTGTTATTGCGAGATGATAAATCCTATCCATTTATTTTATTAACCAAAGAACGTCATCCAAGAATCACTTCCTATCGTGGGTCTAAAAAATTTGCGGGTGAATATTTCGGGCCTTATCCTCACGCCGGAGCCGTGCGTGAAACGTTATCGCTTTTGCAAAAACTTTTCCCTGTTCGTCAATGTGAAAATTCCGTTTATTCCAACCGCTCTCGTCCTTGTTTGCAATATCAAATTGGGCGTTGTTCCGCACCTTGTGTACAGGGATATGTTTCTGATGAAGAATATAATCAGCAAGTTGAATTAGCGCGCTTATTTTTACAAGGCAAAGATCAACAGGTGTTAGATTATTTAATCGGTAAAATGGAGCAGGCAAGCAGAAATTTAGATTTTGAACAGGCTGCTCGTTATCGCGATCAAATTCAGGCGGTGCGTTCGGTTATTGAAAAACAATTTGTATCCAATGAGCGTTTAGATGATATGGATATTATGTCCATCGCTTACCAACACGGTTTAGCCTGTGTACAAGTGATGTTTATTCGTCAAGGAAAAGTGCTCGGCAATCGCAGTTACTTCCCAAAAGTACCCGCCAATACGGATTTATCAGAACTTACCGAAACTTTTGTGGGGCAATTTTATTTACAAGGTCATCAAGGACGAAGTATCCCGAATAGCATTATTGTCGATCGTCAATTAGCTGAAAAATCAGAGCTTGAGCAACTTCTTACTGATCAAGCGGGCAGAAAAGTGACGATTCAAGAAAGCGTAAAAGGCGATAAGAGTAAATATTTACAGCTCGCACAAGTTAATGCCAAAGCGGCTTTAAATGTACAACTTAAACAATCTTCACGAATGTCAGAGCGTTATCAAGCGTTGTGTGATCTGTTAAATCTTCCTGAAATTAAGCGTATGGAATGTTTCGATATAAGCCACACGATGGGAAATCAAACGGTGGCATCTTGTGTTGTCTTTAATCAAGAAGGTCCAATGAAATCTGATTATCGTCGTTTTAATATTGAAGGGATTACTGGCGGGGATGATTATGCTGCGATGGAACAAGCGTTGCAGAAACGTTATGAGCGTGATTTAGAAGAAGATAAAATTCCCGATATTATTTTTATTGATGGTGGAAAAGGGCAATTAAATCGTGCATTGAATGTATTCCAACATCTTCAAGTAAAATGGGATAAAAATAGACCGCACTTAATTGGCGTGGCAAAAGGTGTGGATCGTCGAGCAGGGCAGGAAGTACTGATCATCAGCAAACAAGACCGCGAAATTCATTTACCTGATGATAGTTTGGCATTGCATTTGATTCAACACATCCGTGATGAAAGCCATAATCACGCAATAAGCGGGCACCGTAAAAAACGTCAAAAAGCCTTTACACAAAGTGGTTTAGAAACCATTGAAGGTGTGGGCGCTAAACGTCGTCAGGCTTTACTGAAATATCTTGGTGGTTTACAAGGTGTGAAAAAGGCGACCTTAGATGAAATAGCCTCTGTACCTGGGATTTCCCTTAAACTTGCCGAAACGATTTTTGAAACGCTCAGAAACGATTAATCAATTATCTCTTAAATGTAAATAACGATTGCTTTTCATCATAAAGCCATTATGATCCGCACTTTCGGATTTATTTAACTTTATTATAGGAAAAATTATGTTTGAATGGATTACTGATCCTGAAGCGTGGATATCACTTGCGACACTTGCTGCTTTGGAGATCGTTTTAGGGGTCGATAATATTATTTTTATTAGTATCCTAGTTGGGCGTTTACCTGAAAGCCAACGCCAGTCTGGTCGTATTGTTGGACTTGGTTTAGCAATGCTGACAAGAATTTTACTTTTAATGTCACTTGCTTGGATGATGAAGCTTACCGCACCGTTATTTACTGTGTTTAATCAAGAAATTTCTGGGCGTGATTTGATTTTATTAATCGGTGGTTTATTCCTGATTGTAAAAAGTTTAGGCGAAATTAAAGAAGCAATCAATCATCAAGAACACCATGAATCTGAAAGCAAAAACAAAGTGAGTTATCTTGGTGTATTAATTCAAATTGCAGTGCTAGATATTGTGTTTTCTTTAGATTCCGTGATTACTGCAGTAGGTATGGCAAGCCACCTTCCTGTTATGATTTTGGCGATTATTATTGCCGTTGGCGTGATGATGTTTGCAGCAAAACCAATCGGCGATTTCGTAGATACGCATCCAACCTTGAAAATTCTAGCTTTAGCCTTCTTGGTTTTAGTGGGAATTAGTTTAATTGCAGAAAGTTTAGATATTCACATCCCGAAAGGTTACATCTATTTTGCAATGGGATTCTCTGTTGTGGTCGAAATGATCAATATTCGAATGAGAAAACGGATTAAATAGAAGATTAAAAATAATTTAAGGGCTGAGTTCTGTGATTTGAGGAACTTGGCCCTTTTAGTTTATTTAGTTAATCTTTATATAACTAAATTATCTATTCAGTTCCATTTCAACATAAATGGGACTCTTTTAGTATGGTATTATTTCAATAAAAGTTTTTATTTGAAAGGGGACATAATGAAATTACAACGATGGGTTAAACAATATCAACTAGGTTTACTTTTTCAGCAGGGTCAATTTGGTTTAGAAAAGGAAAGTCAACGTATTGACGATAAGGGGAATATTGTGACGACCCCCCATCCACGAGTATTTGGTAACCGTTCTTATCATCCCTATATTCAAACAGATTTTGCCGAGAGTCAGCTTGAGTTGATTACGCCACCAAATGCTAAACTGGAAGATAGCCTACGTTGGCTTTCTGCAATTCATGAGGTGGTGCTGCGTTCTTTACCTGAAAATGAATATATTTTCCCATTTAGTATGCCTGCGGGATTACCACCAGAAAATGAGATTCAAGAGGCGCAGCTTGATAAACAGGAAGATGTGGAATATCGAGAGCATCTGTCTAAACAATATGGCAAATACAAGCAAATGGTAAGTGGAATTCATTACAATTTCCAGTTGTCACCTGAATTTGTGAAAGCTGTATTCCTGTTGCAAGATGAATATGTTCATCTTAAAGATTTTCAGAATGCTTTATATATGAAATTGGCTAATAATTTTCTACGCTATCAGTGGATCTTAGTTTATTTACTTGCAGCAAGTCCTATAGTGGAAGCAAATTATTTTTCTCGAAATGGCGTACTGAATTTTCCTTTGAAAGAGGGGCAGTTAGTACGTAGTTTACGTTCTAGTCCCTATGGTTACGTTAATTCATCTAATGTTGTGGTGAATCATGATAACCTTGAAAATTATGTAGAAACATTAGAGTTTCAAGTTAAATCTGGTCATTTGATTGCAGAAAAAGAATTTTATTCTAATGTTCGTTTACGAGGTTCGAAAAAAGCTCGTGAATTGCTAGAAAAAGGCGTTCAGTATGCAGAATTTCGTTTGTTTGATTTGAATCCACTTGAACCATATGGTATCAGTCTAGATGATGCAAAATTTATTCATACTTTCTTATTAGGAATGTTATGGCTTGATGAGACAAGTGGTCAAAAAGAAGTAGAGCTTGGTAAACAAAGATTATATCAAGTATCCCTTGAAGATCCTCGTGAGCAAACAGCATTTCGAGAAGAGGGGGAAGCAATATTGCGCCAAATTATTGATATGTTGAAAATTATCAATGCAGATGAAAGATCGGTTAAAATTTCGGAAGAAAAATTGGTGCAATTGGCAGAGCCAAGTCTAACAGTAAATGGAAAATTGCTTGAAGCGATTGAGCAGGAGGGAAGTTATAAAGCCTTGGGGATAAAACTTGCGAAGCTATATAAATCTCAAGCTTTTAAACGTTTTTATGCTTTATCTGCATTTGATAATATGGAGCTTTCCACTCAAGCTTTACTATTTGATTTGATTCAAAAAGGTGTTACAACTGAAATTCTAGATGAGAATGATCAATTTCTTGCACTTAAATTTGGTGAACACTTTGAATATGTTAAAAACGGTAATATGACTAGCCATGATCAATATATCTCTCCATTGATTATGGAAAATAAAGTAGTGACGAAGAAAGTATTATCAAAGGCTGGTTTTAATGTACCAAAAAGCTTGGAATTTACATCGATTGAACAAGCTGTTGCACATTATGCTTTATTTGAAGGGCGCGCTGTCGTTATTAAGCCAAAATCCACAAATTATGGTTTAGGCATCACAATTTTCAAACAGGGTGTGGCACATAGAGATGATTTTGTCAAAGCGATTGAGATTGCTTTTCGCGAAGATAAAGAAGTGATGGTTGAAGATTATTTAGTTGGTACAGAATATCGCTTCTTTGTTTTGGGGGATGAAACGCTTGCAGTGTTGTTGCGTGTACCTGCAAATGTTATTGGTGATGGAAAGAACACGGTGCGTGAATTGGTCGAGATAAAAAATGCAGATCCTTTACGGGGAGATGGTTCTCGTTCACCTCTCAAAAAGATCGCTTTAGGTGACATAGAATTATTACAGTTAAAAGAACAAGGATTAACACCTGATAGTGTACCTCAGGATGGTCAAATTGTGCAGTTACGTGCTAATTCTAATATCAGTACAGGTGGTGATTCTATTGATATGACTGATAAAATGCATGAGAGTTATAAACAGATTGCTGTAGGGGTTGCTCGTGCGATGGGGGCTAAAGTTTGCGGGGTTGATTTAATTATTCCTGATTTAACAAAACAAGCTGAACCATCCTTAAATTCCTGGGGAGTAATTGAAGCTAATTTTAATCCAATGATGATGATGCATATTTTCCCTTATCAAGGTAAATCAAGAAGATTGACTAAGAACGTCATTAAAATGTTGTTTCCAAATATAGAAATGTAGTATCAACTTAAGTTAAGAGATAAGAAATGATCTGTACCCCAAGAGTTGGATTAAACAAACTAACAATTGAGGTGCAGATTTTATTATGGGTAAACACTACACAATCGAATTTAAATTACAGCTTCTCCAATCTATTCTGAATTGAAAAATGATTATCAGAGAAGCGGCTCATTTTTATAATATTCCCTCAGATACATTAGTTGGAACCTAGTTGAAACGCATTGAAAAAATAGCATAAATAGGCTGATTCCTTGTAATCCATTAGAACGACCCTCTATGAAATAAATATGCCCAAATGCCTCCTTCTAAAACGGAAGAAGACCGCTTACGTTTGATAATTTTACAGCTTGAAGCGGAGGTAGCTTATTTAAAGGAGTTGAGAATGCTCCGACTTTAGAACTAAACCGAACAACGGAAATTATCCAAACGCCAAAGGATTAAACAAAGCTTTTGGTGCCATTTTACATTCAGCCCAAGGCTGTCAGTATCAAATGGTGATTTATCGTCGAATTTTGGCTGAACATGGTATCATTCAAAGTAGGTCGAGAAAAGGGAGCTGCTTCTTGGATAATGTTGCGATGGAAAGTTTCTTTGGGCGATTAAAACCGGAATGTTTTTATGGCCTGGAATTTACAGTAGAGAAGAGATAGTTGATGCCGTCAGGGATTATTTGGATTACTATAATCATCGACGGATTAAACTAAAATTAAAAGGACTGAGTCCAATACAATATCGAAAACAATCCTTTAAATAAGAGTCTAACTTTTTGGGGTCAGATCATTTAGACCGCATTTTTTTCGATTAAGCTTTTTTCAAAAACTCAGATTTCAACATGATTTTGCCGCAATCGACGTTATGATCGCCATTTACTAAGCGGATGTTTTTGAATTTTGTACCTTTTTTCAATACTTCTGATGAACCTTTTAATTTTAAATCTTTAATCAAAAGTACATCGTCGCCATCTGCAAGCAAATTCCCATTGCTGTCTTTTACGATTAGTTTATCGTCATCTGATTCTTGAATTTCATTATTGTCCCATTCATTACCGCAATCAGGGCAAACAAAATTAATTGAATCGTGGTAAACGTATTCACTTTGACATTTTGGGCAATTAGGCATTTGATCCATTGGGTTTTCCTTCTTGATTACATATAATAGGCGCGCGAGTATAGCAAAAAAGATGTCTTTCGCCAAAGCGTGAAAGTATTTGATAAATTTTTGAGGAAAATGTATGAAGAAACAAATTCTTGCCTTAGTTTGTGGCGTGATGTTTAGTAGCTCAACTTGGGCTCACAATTTGCAATTAGAGCAATCTTTACCATCGGTCAAAGTGAGTGAGTATGGTGAAATTGTACTTTCTGGAAAAGATACCGCGTTTCAACCTTGGGGGGCTGCGGGGTTAGCGGGTAAAGTGCGTGTTGTACATCATTTAGCGGGTAGAACTGCAGCAAAAGAGAAAAATCAGCCAATGATTGATGCAATAAAAGCATCTCATTTTAATCCTGCAAAATACCAAACAACGACCATTATTAATGCAGATGATGCGATTGTTGGTACAGGTATGTTTGTAAAAAATGGTGCACAAAAAGGAAAACAGCAAAATCCACATAGCCAGGTTGTATTAGATGATAAAAGTGCAGTGAAAAATGCTTGGGGATTAAATCCTAAAGATAGTGCAATTATCGTGTTAGACAAAATGGGAAAAGTAAAATTTGTGAAAGAAGGAAAATTGTCTGATAGCGATATTCAGGCTGTTATTTCACTAGTGAATGGATTAACCAAATAATGTAATACAAAGTAAAAATCCCTAAGCCTTTCGACTTAGGGATTTTTTAATTCTGATGGCGGAGGAATAGGGATTCGAACCCTAGGAGGGCGTAAACCCTCGCCGGTTTTCAAGACCGGTGCCTTCAACCACTCGACCATTCCTCCGTGATTGATGGGCGTAGTATAATGAATATTTTATTGATGTAAACAGAAATCTCATGATTTAAGTTTAGGTGATGATAATTTATTCATTTTGATGAAATTAATTCTATCAATACCATTGACTTTTTTACCCCTAACCCTTACTTTACAAGAGACTTTTTACTTATTCTACAAGGAGCTTTTATGCAATCACGTCTTATTGTGGATGTTCAGCAGGAATCGCTACTCAGCACACATAAAGTGTTGCGTAACACGTATTTTTTATTGGGATTAACCATGGCATTTTCAGCGGTTGTTGCATTTATTTCAATGAGCCTAAACCTGCCGTATCCAAATATTATTGTGTTACTAGTGGGTTTTTATGGTTTACTTTTCTTAACAAATAAATTAGCTGATCGTCCTGCTGGTATTTTGGCGGCCTTTGCTTTCACCGGATTTATGGGGTATACCATCGGGCCAATTTTAAATATGTATGTGGCACGTGGAATGGAAGATTTGATTATGCTTGCATTCGCTGGAACTGCTATCGTATTTTTCGCGTGTTCCGCTTATGTATTGACTACGAAAAAAGATATGTCATTTTTATCAAGCGCAATGTTTGCATTATTTATTGTGCTATTGCTTGGTATGGTGGCAAGTTTCTTCTTCCAAATTCCTGCGTTATCAGTCGCAATTAGTGCATTATTTGTTGTGTTCTCTACAATGACTATTTTGTATGAAACCAGTAATATCATCCATGGAGGTGAAACGAATTACATTCGCGCAACCGTGAATATTTATGTTTCAATCTACAATTTATTCTTGAGTTTATTAAGATTACTTTCTATCTTCTCAAACGATGAATAATGATTGAATTTTGACATTGTGACCCCACTTTTCAGTGGGGTTATTTTTTGGAATAGGCAATGGAAAAACAAATTTTTGAACATGCAGTCAACGTTGAGGAAGAACAATATCAGCCTAAGCAAGAGTTTCATCATGTAGAAACAAAGCTGGATGAACCCTTAGAAGGGGAATTACTTGATGCTCAACTTGAACAGGCATTGAAACCAAAATCAGGTTTTGGAAAAACTTTATTAAAATTTACCGCACTTTTATTTGGTGCGGCGACAGTTGCGCAATCTGTGCAGTGGATTTGGGATAGCTATCAACAACATCAATGGATTTATCTTGCTTTTGCTTTAGTCAGTTTAATTGTCATTTTATTGGGTATTAAAGAGATTATTGGTGAGTGGCGACGTTTAGTTCGTTTAAAAAAACGTGAGCAATTGCAACAACAAAGTCAGCAAATTTGGTTAGAGAGTGCGGTAAAAAATGGTGATGTTTTTTCTGTTCATAACTCAGAAAAAAGTAAAGTTCTTTGCTTAGATATTGCAAAATCGCTACGTTTGGAAAATGACTCTCCAGAGGTAATTCAATGGCAACAGCAATTAAATGAAGCTTATTCAGCGCAAGAAATTACACATTTATTTAGTCGTAATGTTTTGTCTACTTTTGATTCACAAGCTAAAAAATTGATTAGTAAAATTGCTGCTGAATCAGCGGTGATTGTCGCGATTAGTCCACTTGCTGTAGTGGATATGTTTTTTATCGCGTGGAGAAATCTTAGATTAATGAATAAGATTGCTGAGATTTATGGAATTGAATTGGGGTATTTTTCACGTATTCGATTGTTAAGAATGGTATTGGTCAATATCGCTTTTGCTGGGGCAACCGAAGTGGCACAAGATATTGGAATGGATTGGCTTTCTCAAGATGTAACAGCAAAGCTTTCTGCACGTATAGCTCAAGGAATCGGCGTGGGATTGCTCACTGCTAGATTAGGCGTGAAAGCAATGGAGCTTTGTCGCCCATTAGCATTTCAATTAAATGAAAAACCAAAGCTCTCACACATTCAACAGGAATTACTTCGCTCGGTAAAAGATATTGTTCTCGGTAAAAATAAAATTTACAAAAAGGAGCAAGTCTGATGAAAATCGAGGTTGCTTATCAACATAGCGATTTTATTATTATCAACAAGCCTGAAGGTATTAGTGTTCATAAAGATCAAGAAGAACAAGGCTTAACAGAACTTGTTGCAAAACAACTGAATGTGCCTCAAGTATGGTTAGTTCATCGCTTGGATAAAGTGACGTCGGGTCTATTAATTTTGGCATTGAATGCTGAAAGTGCGGCTGAATTTTCACGACTTTTTTCTGAACATAAAATTCATAAAACGTATTTGGCATTAAGTAACCAAAAGCCTAAAAAGAAACAAGGATTGATCGTCGGGGATATGAAGAAAGCCAGAGATGGCGCATGGAAACTTTGTCAAACAAAAGAAAATCCCGCAATTACCCGTTTTGAGAGTGTAAGTTGTGAACCTAATTTACGTTTATTTATTTTAAAACCACAAACGGGGAAAACGCATCAATTACGTGTTGCGATGAAAAGTTTAGGTAGCCCGATTTTAGGCGATGGACTTTATGGTAAAAATACTGAAAAAATTGACCGCACTTATTTGCATGCTGCTCAATTGGAATTTGATTATTTGAATGATTTTATTTCGGTAACTTGTTTACCCTCTCAAGGTCAATTTTGGATTAAATCCAGTGTGTTTGAGCAAATTAAGGCTTATCTGACAAAGCCGTTTTTATCAAAATAGAAATCTCTGTATAATAAAGACAATTTTACTCTTTAATAGGAACAAAAATGAAATTTATCTCTTTTAATATAAATGGTTTACGTGCTCGACCACATCAACTTGAAGCCATTATTGAAAGATATCAGCCAGATGTAATCGGCTTGCAAGAAATTAAAGTCGCTGATGAGGCTTTTCCTTATGAAATTACAGAAAACTTAGGTTATCACGTATTTCATCACGGACAGAAAGGTCACTATGGCGTAGCATTATTGACTAAACAAGAACCTAAAGCGGTTCGTCGTGGTTTTCCAACAGACAATGAAGATGCGCAAAAACGCATTATTATGGCTGATCTTGAAACTGATTTTGGTTTGTTGACCGTAATTAATGGCTATTTCCCGCAGGGGGAAAGTCGTGCGCACGAGACTAAATTTCCAGCTAAAGAGAAATTTTATGCGGATCTTCAACAGTATTTAGAAAAAGAACATGACAAATCGAATCCTATTTTAATTATGGGCGATATGAATATTAGCCCAAGTGATTTAGATATTGGTATCGGAGATGAAAATCGTAAACGTTGGTTACGCACAGGGAAATGTTCTTTCTTACCTGAAGAAAGAGCGTGGTATCAACGTTTGTATGATTATGGATTAGAAGATAGTTTTCGTAAGCTAAATCCAACAGCAAATGATAAATTCTCGTGGTTTGATTACCGTTCTAAAGGTTTTGATGATAATCGAGGTTTACGAATTGATCATATTTTAGTAAGTCAAAAATTGGCTGAGCGCTGTGTCGATGTGGGCATTGCATTGGATATTCGAGCAATGGAAAAACCGTCTGATCACGCACCGATTTGGGCTGAATTTAAATAGGAAAGCGAAATGGATATGGCAAATTGGCAGAATTATCGTTCTACTGTGAATGGTATGCCCGCCGTGTTTACCGCAAATATTGAAGATGTTGAAAAATATCACGGTAAAGATCTCGATAAAATAGTGCAATTCACAATCGCTTATAAGGCAGATGATGAAACTGGTTTGCCCTCAGAAATTGAATACGATAAGTTAATTAATCGTGTATTTAAAATTCTGGCGCAATTAACCGCACTTCCGAATGTATTTTTTGCCGGACATTTTATTTGTAATGCCCAAGCTAAAATGCATTTTTACTGTGAGCATGAAAATCTTGTTGTAGAAACTTTACAGCAAATTGATTTTGTTAAAGATATTAATGTGCAAAAGGATTTAAGTTGGGATACTTATTTTGACTTTTTGCTTGCTTCTCCATTAGAGATTAAATTAAATGCAACGGAAGAGTTACTTGATTTGCTGAAAAATAAAGGTCGCGATTTAAGTGATACGTATCTGGTGGAGCATAGTTTTCATTTTGATGTAGAAGAGAAAATGTTCCCTTTTATGGATGAGCTTAGTTTAGGAGATTATTCTTTCACGACATTACAATATTCCGCACAAGCTATTCAGTTTAATGAAGATGATGAACCTTATTTCTTGGTAAAATTAGAGCAAGAAATTTCATTAGATAATGGTGAGATTTTTGAACAAGTAGAACGTTTTGAAAAACTGGCTGGTCAATTTGCGGGAGAGTATATCGGCTGGGAATGTGATTCTTTGATGGATTCTAATAAACAGTTGAATTAGCTTTTTAGATACTCGTAAGTCATAAAAAAGAGAGATATTTATCTCTCTTTTTTAATGTAATTTAACTTTTCGGCGCATTTTACGCATTAATAAAAATACCCATGGCCATAGTATTCCCGATGCTAAAGCCCCAAAGATTTCTTGCCAGTTAAAAAATGCGGTATGCAGGGAGAATTCAACTAAGAAAATAGCTAATCTGACAATAAACACAAACGCAATCACTAAAAGGCTTTGAAACCAAAGCGATAAATTTCTGAGTACGAGATAGTTTTTTGCCACAAAATAAATTGTCACAGAAAGGACTAAAGCATGAATGCCTAATGTGGAACCTAGGATTAAATCCCATACAAGTCCTAATAAAAATGCCCATCCAATACTGACTTTATTTGGAATAGCCAGAACCCAGTAAAGTAAAACGAGAACTAACCAAGCTGGCTTAAATGCTTGAAAACCAAGCGGCCAGGGTGCCAGTTCTAGCACTAATGCCACGACAAAGAAGCTTAAAATTGTGAGCCATTGTAAAATAAAGCGAGTTTGCATTAATCTTCTTCCCTATGTTCTTGTTGTTCTGACGGTACAGCTTCTTCATTTTGCGGTGCATCGGTTGGGATTTCAGGTTCAACCGTTGATTTATCCTTATTTTCTTGAAGATTATCGTCTGTTAATGGGGCTTTTTTTACTTTGTAATCAGCTTCATTCGCTTGGCTTTCTAAACGTTTTTGCACTAAATTACGCACTTCTTCTGGAGACATAGATTTTACTTTAGACATATCTAAATTGCTTGGCCAAAGCAGCAATACATAGCGTAAGCGTTCAAGGGCCGCGAGAGGTTTGGCTTTGACCGTCGCAAAGTAATTGGAACCATCGCGTGAAACGCTTTGTACAACCGCTACTGGATAGCCTTCAAGGAAACGACCACCAAGACCAGACGTTACAAGTAAGTCGCCTTTTTCGATATCTACAGAACGAGGTACATTATCAAGAGTTAGCTCATCAGTATGTCCTGTACCACTTGCAATGACGCGAACATCGTTACGTAGAACTTGTACTGGAATAGAATGAGTGACATCAGTTAAGAGTAGTACTCGGCTGGTATTCTCTCCCACAGAAATAATTTGACCAATGACGCCTTTTTCATCAATTACAGGCTGACCTACATAAGCACCGTCTTTTTCGCCTTGGTTAATAACAATTTGTTGACGATAAATATCTGTTTCTGCGGTTAAAATTTCAGCAATCTTTTTGTATTCATCGGTGCGTAAAGGGGAGTTTAACAATAAACGTAAACGCTGATTCTCGACTTTGAGTTGATCTAGTAAGAGTAAATCTGCATTTTTTTCACGTAATTGTTCGCGTAATACTTTATTTTCGATTTGTAATTTACTGGTATCTACTAAATTATCAGATACCCCATCTAATACTGTACGAGGGCTATTGGCAAGATAATAGAGGCCACCCACTGCAGTTTCCATGGCGCTGCGAGCTTTAGTCATTGAATTAGTTTGACCATCAGCTAAGATTAAAGAAAGGGAAGCTGCTACAGCTAATAATAATCGAATGCCAAGCGGGGGGGCTTTACCGAAAATAGGCTTCATTAAGCGTCCTACATTGAGATAAAAAGATTAAAAGGAAAAGTGCGGTCATTTTAACCGCACTTTTTATTTTTGTTCTAAATTAAATTTCGTCACTAAAAATGTCGCCACCGTGCATATCGATCATTTCTAATGCCTCACCGCCACCGCGAGCAACACAGGTTAATGGATCTTCTGCGATAATTACTGGAACGCCAGACTCTTTAGAGAGAAGCGTATCAATATTACGCAATAGTGCACCACCACCAGTTAACACCATACCTCGTTCAAAAATATCAGCAGCGTGTTCTGGTTGACATTCTTCGAGTGCAGTTCGAACAGCCGCAACAATACCATTTAATGGCTGTTGGATAGCTTCTAAAACATCGCGTGAGGTTAAGGTGAATGAACGAGGTGCCCCTTCAGCAAGGTTATGACCATGCACTTCCATTTCTTTAATTTCATCACCTTCTTGAATGTAGGCTGTACCGATTTCTTGTTTGATTCGTTCTGCTGTTGGCTCACCAATAACAGAACCAAAAGTACGGCGAACATAAGAAATAATCGCTTCATCAAAACGGTCACCGCCGATACGAACTGAAGAAGAATATACGATACCGTTTAAAGAAATTACAGCGACTTCAGTTGTCCCGCCACCGATGTCAATTACCATCGAACCAACTGCAGTAGAAACAGGTAATTTAGCGCCGATTGCAGCTGCCATTGGTTCTTCAATTAAATATACTTCACGCGCACCAGCACCGATTGCGGATTCTTTAATTGCACGACGTTCTACTTGTGTTGCACCAGCAGGCACACAGACGAGTACACGAGGGCTTGGACGCATAAAATTACCGCTGTGAACTTGTTTAATAAAGTATTGCAACATTTTTTCTGTAACAAAGAAATCTGCGATTACGCCATCTTTCATTGGGCGAATTGCAGCGATGCTTTTGGGTGTACGTCCAAGCATTAATTTTGCTTCTTTACCTACAGCAGCGATGCTTTTTAGTGAACCAACGCGATCTTGTCGAATGGCAACAACGGAAGGTTCATCTAAGACAATACCTTGACTTTTTACGTAAATTAAAGTGTTTGCTGTACCTAAATCAATAGAAAGATCATTTGAGAAAAGTCCACGAATTTTTTTAAATAACATAATTATTCCATTCTAAAATCAGAGTTAATTTTGTTTGGCTGAAAAAGTGAAATTATTTCACAGCCAAGCACGCAAAAAAATTGTGCTAAATGTACCAAAAAATGTGTTGAAATTACAGTTGTTTTTCGTGTTTTTTACGTTAGTTGCCACTGGCCTTTATCTTGTAGGGTCAGTTGTTGCTGATGTAAAGCTTTCAGCGTTGAATGGTGGCCAACACTGATTAGTGTGGTTTTTGGTAGCTCTTGTTTTAATAGTTGATACATCGCAAATTCTAAACCTTCATCCATACTTGCTGTGGCTTCATCTAAGAAGGCGACGGCAGGTTTGTGTAGAATCAAACGCGCAAACGCTAAACGCTGTTGCTCACCAAGAGAAAGAATACGCGTCCAGTCTTGTTCTTTTTCTAATTGTTCAGCCAAATGTCCTAGTTGCACTTTGTTTAATATTTCTACCGCTTGCTTATGTGAAATATTGTCAGGCTTATTGGGATAAGTTAATGCCGACATCAAATTTCCTTGTGGCACATAGGGTTTTTGCGATAAGAAAAGTTGACTGTTTGTTGGGCAAATCACTTCACCTTCTGCGTAGCTCCAGAGTCCTGCGATTGTTCGTAAAAGAGTCGTTTTCCCTACACCAGATTTTCCTTGAATGAGTAAGCTCGCTCCTTGCGGTAGCGTAATGTTGAGATTTTCTACCAGAGTGTGACCTAATGGATTTTTAACACTTAAGTTGTTGAAAATAACATTTGTAGGGTGATTGTAGATTTGTGCCTGCGACTCATGATTCACCATTTCAATGGCATAGCTGAAACCAGTTAAACGGTCAAGCGTCGCTTTATACCCAGCAAAACTATCATAAGTATTACGGAAAAATGAAAGATTGCTGTGCAATTTTCCAAATACTTGTAAAGTTTGCATTAAATCACCGAGTTTTATTTGTTTTTCAAAGTAACGTCCAACTTGAATTAACAATGGAAAAACAACAGAAACTTGACTTACAACTAAGTTAAATCCTGAAAATTTTAGTGTTCTAAATACGATTACCCACATGTTATGGATGACAGCGTTGAATTGTTGGTAAAGCTGATTTTTTTCTACTTTTTCACCTGCGTAAAAAGCAATGCTTTCGGCATATTCTTTTATGCGAATTAAAGAATAACGGTAGTTTGCGTTTAAGCGTTCATTAATAAAATTTAACGATATTAATGGTCGACCGAGCCAAAATGCAATGAGGGTAGTGAAAATGACATAGCCAAACACTAAGAACACCATCATATGTGGAATTTCCATGCCAAGTACCATCATTGGACCCGCTAATCCCCATAACAAAATCGTGTAAGAGATCATCGAGGTGACCGCATCAATCACTCCGGTGCTTAAAGAAAGCGTGGTTTTTACATAAGATTGGACATCTTGTTGAATACGTTGATCGGGGTTATCTAGATTTTCTGATAAATACTGTGTTTTGTAATAGGCTCGATGTGCCATCCATTTATCAACAAGCTGTTCATTAAGCCACTCAATCCAGTTGATGACGAAACGTTGTTCTAAATAATAGCTTACTAATGCTGCTGAAACAGAACTTGCAGCAATGACGCAGAACAAGCCCATTTGTTGCCAAAATACATGTTCATTAAATTCTTGCAATGATGTGTACATATTTTTGTACCACTCAGAATGCACTAGGCTGATACGCACACTGAGTAATGTCATCGCAACGATAAGCAGAAAGAATAGGATAGGTTTGATGCTGCGTTTAGGTGAAAGATAGCCACCTGCAAACATCCAAAATTGTTTTCCCCATTGGGTAAAACGCACCAAAAGAAAAATGCCGAAACTAAAGACGACTGAGGTGATGGCTAGCGTTTGTAAAATCCAAATAAGAGAAGTAATGGCTTCTTGGCCGTAATCCATAAATATTCCATCCGAGATAGAAATGCGGTGAAAAATAACCGCACTTTTTGTAAAAGGGTCAAAAATTTTCGGTATTGTAGAGTCTATGCTCAATTTCGCAAGAAAAAATGTGACGAACGTATCATTTTTTGAGTTTGATTAAGGTTTTCAAAAAACAACTTGGATATAATCCGAAGGAGTTAAATTTCATTTTTAAGGGGTCAATATGAGTGATATTGCAATCACGATTAGTCTTCTTGCCCTTGTTGCCGTAATCGGTTTATGGATCGGGCATTGGAAGATCCGTGGGGTTGGGCTTGGCATTGGTGGTGTGCTGTTTGGCGGCATCATTGTGGCTCATTTCACCAATCAATATGGTTTGCAACTAGATGCGCGTACGTTGCATTTTGTGCAGGAATTTGGCTTGATTCTGTTCGTTTATACGATTGGGATTCAAGTTGGGCCTGGCTTTTTTGCATCTTTAAGAAAATCAGGTTTAAAACTGAATGCTTTTGCCATTTTAATCGTTGTACTAGGTTCTGTTGCTGCGGTTATTGTGCATAAGGTCGCGGATGTTCCGTTAGATATCGCTCTTGGTATTTACGCAGGGGCGGTAACTAATACGCCAGCCCTTGGTGCTGGTCAGCAAATTTTGACTGAACTTGGCGTGCAACAAACTACAGTGACAATGGGGATGTCTTATGCGATGGCTTATCCATTCGGGATTTGTGGTATTTTGCTTGCAATGTGGTTGATCCGCTTATTTTTTAAAGTCAAAGTGGACGATGAAGCCGCTCGTTTTAATGCAGAGAGCGGTCAAGAAAAAGAAAGTTTGCATAGCATTTCTGTGAAAGTGACCAACCAAAATTTAGATGGTTTAACGCTGATTGAAGTGCCTGGATTTAGTGATGAGGAAGTGGTTTGCTCTCGCCTGAAACGCGAGGATATGGAAATTGTTCCAAAGGCTAGCACAGAAATTCGTGCCAATGATATTTTGCAATTAGTGGGAGATGATGCTGCGCTTTCAAAAATGCGCTTGATTATTGGTCATGAGGTAGATGCGCCAACATCCTCTTATAGTGGGGAGATTCGTGCCGAACGAGTAGTGGTTACTAATGAAAAAGTCTTAGGTAAAAAGATCCGCACGTTGGGTATTCATCAAAAATATGGCGTAGTGATTTCGCGCTTGAATCGTGCGGGTATTGAATTAGTGCCAACTGCGAATACGACCTTGCAATTTGGTGACGTACTTCATATGGTGGGGCATACCGATGTGCTAAACAAAGCGATTTCCGTAATTGGTAATGCACAACAAAAATTACTTCAAGTACAGATGTTACCAGTGTTTATCGGTATTGGTTTAGGTGTGCTTGTCGGCTCGATTCCATTCTATATTCCAGGTTTCCCTGTTGCGTTAAAATTAGGGCTTGCTGGTGGACCATTAGTGGTTGCGTTGATTTTAGCGAGAATTGGCACGATTGGTAAACTTTACTGGTTTATGCCACCTAGTGCTAACTTGGCATTGCGCGAAATAGGGATTGTTCTTTTCTTGGCTGTGGTAGGTTTAAAATCAGGTGGAAGTTTCTTTGATACCTTGTTGAATGGCTCAGGCCTTGAATGGATGGGATACGGTATTTTTATCACCTTTATTCCATTAATGATTACCGGTATTTTGGCTCGTCTATATGGTAAACTGAATTACCTTACAATATGTGGTTTACTTGCCGGTTCAATGACAGATCCTCCAGCTTTAGCATTTGCTAATGAAATTAAAGAAGATAATGGTGCTGCAGCACTTTCTTATGCAACAGTGTATCCATTGGTGATGTTCTTGCGGATAATGTCGCCACAGTTATTGGCTGTGTTATTGTGGGCCGCGTAGATGGTTTTTATTTAATAGAAAATACTGAATGCAAGAATAATTCATATAAATAACGTTAGCGTTTATTTTTATAATTAACTTTAGGTTCATTCTTAGTTAAGAATATGATCCATTTAATACATAAGATTTATTCTTTTTATCTTAATATGTATTAATGGATCGTATCTTTTAGTTACTAGAAAGTTCTAAATAAAAATCCTTAATTGAGACTTCTAAAGGTTATATCAATCTGGAAGGTTAGTTTCAGTTAATTTTTTATATATTAAGAAGTATCAAATAATCTCTTCCTGGCAATGTGGGCAAGTCATTAAATGTTGTTCATCATTGTTATGCACAATGTAATGCCCCATTTTTTTCGCTTTAGTATCAAGATATTTTGTGTTGTAGCGGTTTTCGCCAACATTAAGCGGAACTCTCTCAACCACATTGATACCTGCTTTTTTCATGGTTTCTACTTTTTCTGGATTGTTGGTCATCAAGCGAACTTTTTTGACACCAAGTAGCTCGAACATATCGGCACAGACCTCAAAGTTACGTTCATCTGCTTTGAAACCTAAAGCAAGATTGGCTTCAATGGTATCCATTCCCTTATCTTGTAAAGAATACGCACGGATTTTATTAATCAAACCAATTCCGCGGCCTTCTTCACGATGATAAATTAAGACGCCACGTCCTTCTTCTTGAATTTGTTTCAATGCTGTCGCCAGTTGGAACCCACAATCGCATTTTAAGCTGTGAAGTGCATCGCCAGTTAAACATTCAGAATGGATACGTGCTAACACAGGTTCATCTGCATTAGAAATATCACCCATCACTAAGGCTACATGTTCTTTTTTTGTATCTGGAAATTCAAATCCCACCATTTTAAAAATGCCGTATTCAGTAGGTAAATTAGCTTGGGCAACTAGCTGAATTTTTGCCATAAAGTGATCCTTATTCGTAGTCATTTCTGTTAGAATGCGCGCGTTATTTTTTATTATCAAGGGGCGAGCATGTTTAAAAGACTGTCATTATATACGTTATTACTTTGTCTTGTACCATTTTTTATTTGGGGTATTTCCTATCAGTGGCATGGCAATAGCCAATTAACTGAAGCTGATTATTGGCTTTATTTGCTCACTGAAACGGGTAGCGTACCTTATGCGTTGATCACCTGTGTGTTGTTTACATTTTTGTTCGCGTTTTTATTTAAAAATCCAAAACAATGGCTATTAGGCGTAATTGTGATGGGGATTTCAGTTATTGCAACTCAAGCCGCAAAAACAGGGGCTAAAGCATTATTTGAAGAACCTCGTCCATTCACCGTTTATCTGGCTGAGCAAACTCATTCAACGCCTGAAAACTTTTATAAAAATGACCGCACTTTGCGTGCTGAAATAGCTAAGGATTTTTATGCGATGGATGCCATCACACCAGCTTGGTTAGTTCATCATTATGAAAATGAAACGGGGTATTCATTCCCCTCTGGACATACAATTTTTGCGGCAACTTGGCTTATGCTTGCTGTTGGCTTTACCCAATTATTGGGTAACCGTTCTTTTAAAGCAAAATTGCTGGTGGTGGGTATTGCGGCGTGGGGCTTGTTGATGTTGATTAGCCGTGTGCGATTAGGCATGCATTACCCAATTGATTTATTGGTAGCGACATTACTGGCATGGTTGATTAATAGCATTATTTTTGCCTTTTTGAAGAAAAAGGCGATCTTCGTCATAAAATAATGATTTAAGTGCGGTTAAAATTTTGGCTAATTTTAACCGCACTTCTTTATAAGGGAGTAGATTATGTATTATGGTTTAGATATTGGTGGCACGAAAATAGAGCTTGCCGTATTCAATGAAAAATTAGAAAAATTATATTCTGAACGGGTGCCAACACCTAAAAACGACTATGAAGAATGGCTTAACACGATTGTAGATTTAGTGAATCGTGCTGATGAAAAGTTTGGTGAAGTGGGCACCGTAGGTTTGGGCGTACCTGGTTTTGTTAATCAACAAACTGGATTAGCCGAAATTACCAATATTCGTGTGGCAGATAATAAACCAATTTTACGCGATCTGTCTGCGCGTTTAGGCCGAGAAGTGCGGGCTGAAAATGACGCAAATTGTTTTGCGTTATCTGAAGCGTGGGATACGGAAAATCAGCAATATCCGACTGTACTTGGTTTAATTCTTGGGACTGGTTTTGGTGGTGGCTTTGTCTTAAACGGTAAAGTTCATTCAGGTCAAGTAGGAATGGCGGGAGAGCTTGGTCATTTACAACTAAATTATCATGCCTTGAAATTATTGGGATGGGATAAAGCCCCAATTTATCAATGTGGTTGTGGCAACAAGGCTTGTTTGGATAATTATCTGTCAGGTCGCGGTTTTGAAATGCTTTATCGAGATTTGAAAGGCGAAACATTATCCGCTCGTGAAATTATTGATTTGTTCTATCAAGGCTATGAAAGTGCGGTAGATTTTGTGAATCTTTTTGTTGAATTAGCGGCGATTTCTATTGGCAATATTATTACGGCATTTGATCCTCATATGATTGTGTTAGGTGGTGGATTATCTAATTTTGATTACCTTTATGAGGCTTTACCAAAAGCACTCCCGCCTCATTTGATGCGGACAGCAAAAGTTCCGCCAATTAAAAAAGCGAAACATGGCGATTCCGGTGGTGTGCGTGGTGCGGCAGCGTTGTTTTTAACCAAATAATTCAGCAAACTAGTGGGGCGTGTTTAAATAATACGCCCTTTATTTTGAAAAATATTTAGAATATTCTAAATTTATTAGATTTTTTCTTCTTTGTATTTCTTTTCTTTAGAGAAATTATTAAAAAATCTCGCCTTTTCATTGAAAACCCATACAATCAAATTATTTATCGCTTGAGGGATGATTATGGAATTTGAATTTTCAAAAATGTTAGAAGAAGTGCTAACTTGGATAGTCGCACACCTTGATGGACCTTTATGGGATGCCACAATTATTATTTTGCTTGGGACGGGTCTATTTTTTACCATTACAACAGGATTTGTACAGTTCCGTTTATTCCCAGCAAGCCTTCGTGAAATGTGGTTTGGTCGTGCGGTGGAGGGGAGTTCGTTAACACCTTTCCAAGCGTTTACGACAGGTCTTGCGAGCCGCGTTGGTGTAGGTAACATTGGTGGGGTTGCAACGGCAATCGCCTTAGGAGGCGAAGGCGCAGTGTTTTGGATGTGGGTAACGGCATTTATTGGTATGTCGAGTGCTTTCGCTGAATCCACTCTTGCTCAATTATTTAAAATTCAAGATAAAGATGGCTCATTCCGTGGTGGCCCCGCTTATTATATTGTGCAAGGTTTAAAATCACGCTGTATGGCAGTGGCTTTTGCGCTTGCATTAATTTTTACATTTGGTTTTGCCTTTAATTCTGTACAAGCGAACTCCATTGTGGAAGCAACGAGCAATGCGTGGAATTGGAAAGGAGAATATGTCGGTATTTCATTAGTAATTTTGACCGCACTTATTATTTTCGGTGGTGTTAAGCGTATTGCGGTTATTTCGAGTAGTCTTGTGCCAATGATGGCGCTTTTCTATTTGATTATGGCTGTGATTATTCTTGGCATGCATATTGATATGATTCCTTCTGTGATTCATCGTATCATTCAAAGTGCATTTAGTGTTGACGCTGCCGCTGGCGGAATGTTTGGTGCGCTGGTATCAAAAGCAATGATGATGGGAATTAAACGCGGATTATTCTCTAACGAGGCTGGGATGGGTTCTGCGCCTAATGCAGCGGCGGCTGCTCATGTTAAACATCCTGTTAGTCAAGGCTTAGTACAGATGTTGGGTGTGTTTGTTGATACCATGATTGTTTGTTCTTGTACTGCCGTGATTATTTTGCTTTCAAATAATTATGGTAGCGAAACGCTAAAAAGTATTTCACTTACGCAAAATGCCTTGCAATATCACATAGGTGAATTTGGGGTGCATTTCCTAGCGTTTATCTTATTGTTATTTGCTTATTCTTCTATTATTGGTAACTATGCTTATGCGGAAAGTAATATCCGTTTTATCAAGAATAAACCTTGGTTTGTATTTTTGTTCCGTTTAATGGTGCTATTCTTCGTGTATTTTGGTTCGGTTCGTTCAGGCAATGTAGTGTGGAATTTCGCAGATACGGTAATGGCAGTCATGGCAATTATTAACTTGATCGCAATTTTGATGTTGTCGCCAATCGTATGGAAATTGATGAAGGATTATCAACGCCAGCTTAAAGAAGGAAAAACGCCAGAGTTTAAAATTGACGAACACCCTGAATTACGTAAGAAAATATTTGATTCCCGTATTTGGAAATAAAGATAAAATGGCTAGAAAGAGATCATCTACCTTTCCAAAAAGTTAGATTCTTATTTAAAGAAATGTTTTGATATTGTTTCAGGCTTGGTTCTTCTAGTTCAGACGGAATAAACTTTTGCCGGCACATCTTTACCGCCCTCGTGCCGGCTATCCCAAACAGCTTTGAAAATTGTCCACTCTTTGGCTTACTTCAAAAATGCCGCATGATAGGCAATATGCTCATCAATAAAACTGGCGATGAAGTAATAGCTATGATCGTAGCCTTTGTGGAAGCGCACATCGGCCGGTTGATTTGCCGCACGACAGGTTTCAATAAAATCTTCGGTACGCAATTGTGTTGGCAAAAATTCATCTTCCAAGCCCTGATCAATGCGCATGCCTTGCACTTTACAGCCTTGTTGAATGAACGAACTGGCATCATATTGCTGCCATTTTTCACGATCTTCCCCTAAATAAGCAGTAAAGGATTTTTCTCCCCAAGGCACGAGGCTTGGCGATAAAATAGGCGAAAAGGCAGAAACACTTTGATAACGTTCTTGGTTTCGTAGTGCTAATACCAATGCACCGTGTCCGCCCATTGAATGTCCCATAATGGAACATTTGCCGTTGGTAGGGAAATTTGCTTCAATCAGATCAGGCAATTCATTCAAAATATAATCATACATTTGATAATTCGTCGCCCAAGGTTGCTCGGTCGCATTAAGATAAAAGCCCGCACCTTGCCCTAAATCGTAAGCTGCATCGTTCGGCACTTGCTCTCCGCGAGGGCTGGTATCAGGGGCAACCACAATCACTTGATGTTCTGCTGCATAACGCTGAAAGCCTGATTTAGTAATGAAATTTTGTTCCGTACAAGTCAAGCCGGAAAGCCAATAAATCACACCAAGCGGTCGATTTTCCGGATTATTTGGCAAATAGACGGCAAATTTCATTTCGCATTGAAGCGTTTGGGCATCATGTGCCCAAACTTGCTGCAAACCGCCAAAAATTTGATGTTGTTCAATAAGTTTCATAGCGTACCTTAGTAATGAATAACCGTGCGGATCGATTTACCTTCGTGCATTAACTCAAAGGCTTCATTGATTTGATCGAGTGTCATTGTGTGAGTCACAAACGGTTCTAACTGGATGTCACCTTTCATTGAATCTTCCACCATTTTCGGCAGTTCAGAGCGGCCTTTCACGCCACCAAATGCGGAGCCTTTCCAAACACGACCTGTGACCAACTGGAACGGACGCGTTGAAATTTCTTGTCCTGCACCCGCTACGCCGATGATAATGGATTGTCCCCAACCACGGTGTGCACTTTCTAATGCTTGACGCATTACGTTTACGTTACCGATACATTCAAAGGTGTGGTCAATGCCCCACTTGTTGATGTCTAACAACACATCTTTGATCGGTTTATCGTAATCGTTCGGGTTCAAACAATCCGTTGCACCAAACTGTTTTGCCAACTCGAATTTTGCAGGATTAGTATCAATGGCGATAATACGACCCGCTTTGGCTTGACGTGCACCTTGCACCACAGCTAAACCAATTGCCCCTAAGCCAAACACGGCAACAGAGTCGCCTTCTTGTACTTTTGCTGTGTTATGTACCGCACCAATACCTGTGGTAACACCACAGCCGAGTAAACATACTTGTTTGTGGTTCGCTTCTGGATTGATTTTTGCCAGTGACACTTCTGCAACAACAGAATATTCACTGAAGGTTGAACAGCCCATATAGTGATAGATAGGCTGACCTTGATAAGAAAAACGTGTCGTGCCATCTGGCATTAAGCCTTTACCTTGTGTATCACGCACTGAGACGCACAAGTTAGTTTTACCTGAACGACAAAACTCACATTCGCTACATTCTGCGGTGTAAAGCGGAATAACGTGATCACCTGGTTTTACGCTTAACACACCTTCGCCCACGGCGACAACTACACCGGCACCTTCGTGCCCAAGCACTACTGGGAATACGCCTTCAGGATCGCTTCCTGATAACGTAAATGCATCAGTATGGCACACGCCAGTGTGAGTGTTACGGATTAGCACCTCGCCTTTGCGTGGCATTTCTACGTCGATTTCTACAATTTGTAAGGGGTGATTTGGGGCGAATGCTACCGCCGCACGAGATTTGATTGTTGAATTGATTTGTTTAATTTCCATTGTTCTTCCTCTTAATTCATTGACAAAGTTGCCTTGCCTAAGCAAGATAGCAACAGTTTACACTTTAGAGCTCACTCTAAGGCAAGCGTTTTTTGCAATTTTTTATTGGGAAGAAAGGGAAATGACTTACACCACCGCTAAAGCTGCCGAAAAAATCGGTATCTCCGCCCACACCTTACGCTTTTACGACAAAGAGGGCTTATTGCCTAACGTTGGACGCGATGAACACGGCAATCGCCGTTTTACAGATAACGACTTGCAATGGTTGAGTTTATTACAATGCTTGAAAAATACAGGAATGAGCTTAAAAGACATCAAACGCTTCGCTGAATGTACCACCATTGGCGACGATACCATTGACGAACGCCTTGCATTATTTGAAAGCCAAACAGAAAATGTGAAGTGCCAGATTGCTGAATTAAAACGCTATTTAAACTTACTGGAATACAAGTTAGCATTTTATCAAAAAGCCAAAGCATTAGGCTCGGTGGAAGCCGTAAATTTGCCGCAGATTCCTGAAACGACCTAAAAGGGGAAAAGTGGTCAAAATTTAGCTAAAAATAAACCGCTTTTTAAGATTGTCTTACCGTTATCACGCCGAATGCTTTGATATTGAAGATAAAGTAGTAATCTGCTCTAATCGATGGCTTATGTTACTATATTGGAATAGTTACCTATCCATCAAATAGATTGCACTAGTTATACTTACAATAATTTCATAGTTACCTATATCCATCTTTTCCAACATAACGAATTTGTTAAATTTAGCTATAGAAAATCTGTAGATTGTTTATCTCATTTTGGCATATAGATAAATTTTTTAACTTTTTTATTACATAAACAAGTTAAAAATTGAGTTTTATGATTAAGATCAGAATAACATAAAAATAATCCGCGATAGCTATTGTTCTACGTGGGTAAAAAGGGTATATTCCGACCCAAATTTTTTCTTTTTTACAGAACGGAGTTTATTATGTTTGGTTTATCCCCTGCTCAAATGATTATCTTATTAGTGGTCATTTTATTGGTTTTCGGTACGAAAAAATTAAGAAATGCGGGTTCAGATCTTGGCGCTGCTGTGAAAGGCTTTAAGAAAGCAATGCAAGATGATGAAAAAGCAAAGGATGCTGAATTTAAGTCTATTGACAATAATGCAACATCTGCAAAAACTGAAACCACAAAAGAGAAAGAACAGGCTTAATCCGTGTTTGATATTGGTTTTTCAGAACTTGTTTTGTTAATGGTGGTTGGCCTAGTTGTGCTAGGACCGAAGCGTTTGCCTATCGCTATTCGCACAGTGATGGGCTGGGTGAAAACGATTCGTGGTTTAGCTGCCAATGTGCAAAATGAGTTGAAACAAGAACTAAAATTGCAAGAATTACAGGATAGTATCAAAAAAGCTGAATCTTTGAACTTGCAAACCCTTTCACCAGAATTGAGTAAAACGGTGGAAGAATTAAAAGCTCAAGCAGATAAAATGAAAGCAGAGCTAGAAGATAAAGCGGCTCAAGCTGGTACAACGGTGGAAGAGCAAATTAAAGAAATTAAAAGTGCGGCTGAAAATGCAGAAAAGCCTCAAAATGTGGCATTAACTGAGGATTCTACAGAAACTTTACCTGAAGTAGAAAAAAAACCTGCAGATTTAACCGCACTTGAAGCCCACGAGCAAGCAGAATTGACTGAGCGTTTATCTGATTATTATCCGCCGGATGAGATTGACATCGCTCCAGCACCAAAATCTCAATCTTCAAAAACTGAATCATAGCGAGTTTTTATGAGTAATGTGGATGAATCTCAACCTTTAATTACACACCTTGTTGAGCTAAGAAACCGTTTATTACGCTGTGTGATTTGTGTCGTATTGGTTTTTGTCGCATTGGTGTATTTTTCTAATGATATTTATCATTTCGTTGCTGCACCTTTAACGGCTGTTATGCCAAAAGGTGCGACGATGATCGCAACCAATATTCAAACGCCTTTCTTTACGCCAATTAAATTGACAGCGATTGTTGCTGTTTTTATTTCTGTCCCTTATTTGCTTTATCAAATTTGGGCTTTTGTTGCGCCTGCATTGTACCAACATGAAAAACGGATGATTTATCCGTTGCTATTTTCAAGTACGATTTTATTTTATTGTGGCGTGTCTTTTGCTTATTACGTTGTGTTCCCGTTTGTCTTTAGTTTCTTTACACAAACTGCACCAGAAGGTGTTGCTATTGCAACAGACATCAGCAGCTATTTAGATTTTGCTTTGGCATTATTTTTAGCGTTTGGTGTGTGTTTTGAAGTACCGATAGCTATCATTCTACTTTGCTGGACTGGCGTTACCACTGTGAAAGCTCTTTCCGAAAAACGTCCTTATATTATCGTGGGAGCGTTTTTTATCGGCATGCTTTTAACGCCTCCTGATGTTTTTTCACAAACTTTACTCGCAGTACCGATGTGCTTGCTCTTTGAGCTTGGCCTATTAGTAGCTCGTTTTTATCAACCTAAAGACGATGAAATTGCGGTTGAAAACAACGATGAATCAGAAAAAACAGAATAATAAATCGATTAATATATTAAATAGGGGCTTAGCCCCTTTTTTATTGCATTGATGTCATCCTCGCGTTGTTTTTTCATAAAACAATATTTTTTCTTTATTCACGAATAAATGTTATTTATAGCTTAGTAAAAGTTTCATATTTTCACCTAAAACAGCATCATTTTATTAGGTTATTATCTTTATTTTTATTTTATATTTAATAGATAAGGTGATTTTTTAGATAATTTCTTTTTGTTTTGTTTTTCTTTAAATTTCCTTCATAAAAATTATTGCAACGTTAAATCGCTCATTGCATATTGTCATTGCGAGCCTATGAGGCGAACATAATAAAAAACACAATACACACAACATCAACAACAAAGAAGGAAATTCATTATGTCAACAGTTGCTTCCTTAGATGCATTCTTAGCAAAAGTCGCTCAACGTGATGGTCATCAACCTGAGTTTTTACAAGCGGTGAGAGAAGTATTTACTTCTATTTGGCCCTTTTTAGAAGCGAATCCTAAATATCGTTCAGAGGGATTATTAGAACGTTTAGTCGAGCCTGAACGTGCATTTCAATTCCGTGTAGCTTGGATCGATGACAATGGTCAGGTGCAAGTTAACCGTGCATTCCGAGTGCAATTTAATAGTGCAATTGGTCCATTTAAGGGCGGTATGCGATTCCATCCATCAGTAAACTTATCTATTTTAAAATTTTTAGGTTTTGAGCAAATTTTTAAAAATGCTTTAACTACATTGCCTATGGGCGGAGCAAAAGGTGGTTCGGACTTTGATCCGAAAGGGAAATCAGATGCAGAAGTCATGCGTTTTTGCCAAGCATTGATGGCTGAACTTTATCGCCATGTCGGGGCGGATACTGATGTGCCTGCGGGTGATATTGGTGTTGGTGGGCGCGAAGTTGGTTATTTAGCGGGCTATATGAAAAAATTATCGAACCAAGCAGCATGCGTCTTTACTGGGCGTGGATTATCTTTTGGTGGTAGTTTAATTCGTCCAGAAGCAACGGGATATGGATTAGTTTATTTTGCTCAAGCCATGTTGGCTGAAAAAGGCGATAGCTTTGCGGGTAAAGTCGTATCGGTTTCAGGTTCTGGTAACGTAGCGCAATATGCTATTGAAAAAGCATTATCGTTTGGCGCAAAAGTGGTGACTTGCTCTGACTCATCAGGCTATGTTTATGATGCGGAGGGATTTACTACTGAAAAATTAGCCGCACTTTTAGAAATTAAAAATGTAAAACGTGGTCGCGTGAAAGATTATGCAGAACAATTTGGTTTGCAATATTTTGAAGGTAAACGCCCTTGGGAAGTGAAAGTTGATATTGCGCTTCCTTGTGCAACTCAAAATGAATTAGAACTTTCAGATGCTCAACTTTTAATTAAAAATGGCGTGAGATTGGTCGCTGAAGGCGCCAATATGCCAACTACCATTGAAGCAACCGACGCATTACAGGCTGCAGGTGTATTATTTGGACCTGGTAAAGCGGCTAATGCAGGTGGTGTGGCGACTTCTGGTTTAGAAATGGCGCAAAGCTCACAACGTTTGTATTGGACTGCAGAAGAAGTGGATGCAAAATTGCATCGAATCATGTTAGATATCCACGCAAACTGTAAAAAATACGGTACGATTGAGGGACAAGAAAATATCAACTATGTGGTAGGCGCAAACGTAGCAGGTTTTGTCAAAGTCGCTGATGCTATGTTGGCACAAGGTGTTTATTAATCCTCAAAATTTCAAATAGAAAATAACCGCACTTTAGAAAAGAGCGGTTATTTTTTAGGATAAAATTTGAATATAAGAAAGGCGACATTGAGTCGCCTTAGTGATGTTATTTATTTGAATTGTTTTCATCGCACTTATTGATATCACTACATTTACCGTAAAGATATAAACTGTGTGCTTTTAACTTAATACCATATTGTTGGCTAATTTCACGTTGACGTTGTTCGATGATATTGTCACTGAATTCAAATACTTTTCCGCAATCTTCGCAGATAATATGATCATGATGTTCAGTTGGAGCTAGCTCAAATACAGATTTGTTACCTTCAAAATTGTGACGAATTAGAATATGAGCCTCGTCAAATTGATTTAATACTCTGTAAACGGTCGCTAAGCCAATTTCACTCCCTTGCTCAAGTAGGATTTTGTACACATCTTCTGCTGAGAAATGTTCGTGTTTGTGTTCTTGCATTAAGCTAAGAATTGTTAAACGAGGTTCAGTGATTTTTAATCCAGCTTTTTTAAGTAATTTAATGTTTTCTTCAGACATAAAGTTCCCTTCCTTTTATGTGAAAAATTCTAAGCGAGCTCGGCTAAACACATTTCATCGTAAATTTGTTTACACCATTTTTCTACACGTTCTGCCGTGAGTTCAGGTTGGCGATCTTCATCAATACACAACCCAATGAAAGTTCCATCTTCTAATAATGCTTTTGATGCTTCAAAAGTATAACCTTCAGTTGGCCAGTTACCCACAATGATTGCGCCGCGCGGTTCTACGATGTCGCGCACGGTGCCGATAGCATCGCAGAAATAATCAGCATAGTCTTCTTGATCGCCACAGCCGAAAATGCCTACGAGTTTGTCTGTAAAATCGATTTCTTCTAGCGTTGGGAAAAAATCATCCCAGTCAGCTTGTGCTTCACCGTAATACCAAGTCGGAATACCGAAAAGTAAGAAATCGTATGCTTCAATATCTTCTTTACTACTTTTTGCAATATCACGAATATCGATTAAGTCATTACCTAATTGTTTTTGGATCATTTTTGCGATGTTTTCGGTATTGCCTGTGTCACTGCCATAAAATAGACCAACAACTGCCATTTTTCTTTCCTTTTAAAATTTAACGTATTGATTATAAATAGGGGATATCCCCTAAATTATGTGGGAGTATACTACAAAAGTATTCTCATTTAAATTAATTAATTCTTATTTACAAATCTCTCTATCGCACGTATAACAAATTCAGGTTTTTCAGCATGCACCCAATGCCCACAACCACTAATAGTAAAAGACGTCGCATGAGGAAATTGTTCTAAAATTTTTTCGCTATTCTCTATTTTTATATAAGAAGAATTTCCGCCTTTGATAAAGAGCGTCGGCGTGAGTACATGCACCTTTTCCCAATCCATAATGTTAGCGTAATTGTTGAAAAGTGCAGTGAGATTAAACCGAAAATAATCAGGTGAATTGGGTTCAAAAGATTTCAGCATAAATTGCACGACATCTTGATCGTCAATTTCCTTTTCTAAGAGCGGTTTGGCTTCTTGACGAGTTTGAGGGGCTGTATTTTTGACAGCGAACAAGCCATTAAACACATCTTTATGCCCAAATCCTTCGTAAGGCAGGGGAGACATATCAATTACAATTAATTTTTCGACTAATTCTGGGCAAAGTGCGGTGATTTTCATGGCGGTTTTTCCCCCCATAGAATGGCCAATTAATATCACTTTGGGTAAATTCAAGTGGCGGATTACCGCGATAACATCTTCAGCCATAAGTTGATAATTCATTTTTTCCGAATGAAAACTATGGCCGTGATTGCGCAGATCTACGCGTAAAATATTGTAATTTTCACTAAAAGCTCTAGCGATGATGCCAAGGTTATTCATATCCCCAAATAAACCGTGAATAAAAACTAAAGTTGGAGAATTAATCGTTTGTTTTACTTGATTAAATTGATAATTGAGCAATGAATTTGCCATAATTTTTGCGTGAGAATTTGTAAAGAAGTCGCTATAATTAAAAAAATTCTAGCAAACAGAGAGAAAAAAATGAAGATCATTGAAGTTGATGAAGAATTATACCAATACATTGCGAGCCAAACCCGCTCTATTGGGGAAAGTGCTTCGGATATTTTACGCCGTTTGCTTAATTTACCGGCACATGCGAGTGTTTTCGCCGATGACTTAACATTTGCTCCGGCTGAAAGTAATGAAAAAACAGAATCAAAAGTGGAAGTACAGACGGAACTAACTAAGTCAGAAAGTGTAAAACCGACCAAAAAACAGCCGATAACTGCAATTAATCAGATTGTAGAAAAAGTTCAAACGTTGTTGAGCTCGACAGAATTTCAAGAGGAAGGCAAAGCTGTTACGCGTTTCTTAGCTATTCTGCGCGTGCTTTATCGCACTAATCCTGAGAGTTTTGCGCAAGCCACAGAATTTTTACAAGGGCGCACTCGAGTTTATTTTGCACGTGATGAAGCGACATTGTTAATGGCCGGCAATCATACAAAACCAAAACAAATTCCAGATACGCCTTATTGGGTGATCACGAACACAAACAGTGGTCGAAAAATGCTGATGTTGGAAGGCGCAATGCAATCAATGGATTTGCCTGAAAGTTTAATTGACGAAGTGCGGGCATATTTCACGGTAAATTAATGATGTATCCTTGGCAAGCCTTTGCTATCCAACCTAAGTTTTCTCATAAAATCGCCTTGCGCACTGCACAGGGCGATGTTTTTAATTGGGCGCAAGTAGCCGAGAAAGTGAATCAAACTGTTTCTTTCTTACAAAATAAAGGTGTAAATCCTGAAAGTGCGGTTGCTTTTGTCGGAAAAAATACAGAAAACATTTTATTTTTATATCTTGCTACAATCCAACTGGGTGCAAAAATTTTAGGTATTAATCCAGCGTTTCCTCAAGAAAAAATTACAGAATTGCGTAATGTTCATCATATCGATTTTTGTTTTTGTGATGAAGATTTGAGAGCTTTTCCAAAAGCTGACTTTGCTATACAAAAAGCCGATTTCTTTCGCCCTGCAACAATGACGCTCACGTCTGGCTCGACAGGTTTGCCAAAATCGGTAGTACATAATGTTCAAGCGCATTTAGATAATGCGAAGGGCGTATGCGAATTGATGAAGTTCGATAGCGAACATTCTTGGCTACTTTCGTTGCCGTTATATCATGTTTCAGGTCAAGGTATTGTTTGGCGTTGGTTGAGTTGTGGCGCTGAATTGCATTTTCCGAAAACGGATTTTTACGCTTCATTATTGGAGGCGACTCACGTTTCTCTTGTGCCAACACAATTACAGCGTTTATTAGATTATTTACAGGAAAATCCGAGCATTTCATTTGCTACGCGTCATATTTTACTGGGCGGTGCGCATATTCCGACAGAACTTACACAAAAAATGGTGAAATATGGTGTCGAAACGTATTCTGGCTACGGAATGACGGAAATGGCTTCTACGGTTTTTGCCAAACAATTTGATAAAAAACAAGGCGTAGGGCAACCCTTATTAGGTCGAGAATATCGTTTGGTGGATGATGAAGTTTGGTTAAAAGGCGCAGGTTTGGCGATGGGGTATTGGAAAGATCGACAAATTTTTCCATTAACGAATAGCGACGGCTGGCTTCAGACAAAAGATAAAGGCATTTTGCAAGAGGGTGAACTGGTTATTATCGGACGACTTGATAATATGTTTATTTCAGGTGGTGAAAATATTCAGCCAGAAGAAATAGAGCAAGTGATGTTGAAAAATGCTATGGTGAAACAAGTTTTTGTTTTACCCAAAGCCGATCATGAATTTGGCTATCGCCCAGTTGCGATTGTTGCTTTGAATGAACCCTTTAATCAAAGTGCGGTCGAAAAACTCACTGAATTTTTACAAGATAAATTGGCTCGCTTTAAACAGCCAATAGCTTATTATGAATTGCCTGTAGATTTATCTGCTGGCGCAATAAAAATATCACGTAAAGTGCTTGCCGATTGGTTAGCAAAACAAATAAACGAACAGTAAAAAATACAGGTAAATTATGAAAACATCACGTTTTTTCACCGCACTTTTAGCGACAGCTTTAATTGGTTGGGCAACTGTGTATCCAACATTGGCTGCAAATAAAATCAATATATTATTACCTACGGAGCAAGAGCTCTCTGCAGATTTAGCTGATGCGCAAAAAATGTCTGATGGTGATGTAAAAACAGCACTTATTAATGAATTGCAAACCTCTTTCGATTTATTGCAGCTCATTCAAACCCAACAAAAAAATAATGAAGATTTACATGATGTTTTAGCCCATGCTGATAGTGAAATTAAGAAAAATAATGCAGATTTATTGGCGTTTAAGAAGCAGTTAGAACAATCTAAATCAATCGATTATCAAGCTCAAAATTTAGCAGATTTACAGGCTACATTAAGCAAACTTAATGTTCAACAGCAAGAAACCCAAACTGCGTTAAGCAAAGCTAATACTCAATTAGCGGGGCAAAGTTCTGTATCTGAGCGTGCACAAACCAGTCTTACTGAGAATTTGAAACGCACACAAGAAATTAATCAACAATTAGCAGATAGCAATCTTACAAAAACTTTACGTCAAAAAAATCAAATAGAATTACAGTTGATTGATTTAAAAAACGCTTACAACCAAGATTTATTGAAAAATAGCGATCAGCTGACATTGCTTTATCAAAGCCGTTATGATTTGTTGAATGCTCGTTTGCAATTGCTACAACAACAAATTGTGGCGATCCAAGAAGTGATCAATCAGAAAAACTTGGCGCAAACTCAAAACCAAGTAGAACAAGTTCAGCAACAGCAACAAAATAGTGCGAAAAATGCTTATATTCAGAAAGAATTGGCGCGTAATGCAGAGCTGAGTCAATATTTGTTGCAACAAACTGAAAAGACGAACATCTTGACACAAGATGATTTAAGAATGCGTAATGTGTTTGATAGCCTAACCCAAACTCAACACACTATCGAAGAGCAAATTAGTGCATTACAAGGTACGTTGGTGCTTTCTCGTATTATTCAACAACAAAAACAAAAATTACCAACTAACTTAAATATTCAAGGTTTATCAAAACAAATTGCGGATTTACGGGTACAAATTTTCGATATTACTCAAAAACGTAATGAACTTTACGATTTAGATGCTTATATTGCCAAAGTCGAATCAGATGAAGGTGAGAAATTTACTCACGTTGAAAAAACACAATTAGTTAATTTATTAACTGAACGTCGTAAAATGGCTTCTGACTTAATTAAGTCATTGAATAATCAACTTAATTTAGCCATTTCTTTAGAGCTTACTCAGCAACAAATTACTCAAATCAGTGATCAAATCCAATCAAAATTGGAGCAACAAAGTTTCTGGGTTAAAAGCAATAATCCTATTAATTTAGATTGGTTTGCTGAATTGCCTCGAGCCTTTATGGCGCAAGTTGATGGTATTGTGAAAAAAATTGGTTTACCCACAAATTATAGTAACTTGCCTTACTTATTGATGTACTGCTTAGGCTTGTTTGTTGTTGGTGGCGCTATTTTTAAATTCAAAGATCGCATCAAACAACGCCTATCAAAAATTAACGGCGAAATTAACCGATTAAAATATGATAATCAGTGGAATACTCCACAAGCTTTATTGCTTACTGCATTTTTAACGCTTTCAGGAACTTTATGGTTCTTAGCAGTTTGTCAAATGCTTGGCTTCTTCTTTATGAAAAATCCAACTGAGTTTTGGGATTGGTCGTTTAGTATGGCGGGCTATTGGTGGTTCTTCACGTTTTGGCTTTCTTTATTCCGTCCGAATGGGATTTTTGTTCGTCACTTTGAATTTTCTCAACAAAGTGCGGTGCGTTTTCAAAGTGTAATTAAACGTATTGTTGTAGCGGTTGTTTTATTACTGAATACATCAGTATTTAGTAACGTGACTGATTATGGGTTGGCAAATGATGTGATTGGACAGGTGAATACAATAGTTTCATTGCTGTTCTGCATTATTATCATCGCCCCACGTTTCAAAAATGTGCTACGTTCTTACGAAGATGAGAAAAAAAGTCATAACCATATTATTGTCAAAATCGTTCAATTTGGTTTACAGATTATTCCTGTTGGCTTAGTAATATTAGTTGCGTTGGGATACTATTACACTGCGTTGAATTTAATACAGCATTTGATTAATTCTTATATCGCATGGTGTGTGTGGTGGTTGATTCGTCAAGTGATTTATCGTGGTATTACTGTATCTTCTCGTCGCTTGGCTCATCGCCGTTTAGAAGAAAAACGTAATCAGAAACGAGCAAGCATCAATGAAGGATCAACATCTGATGAGCTTGTGCTTAATGAAAAAGAAGAAGGTTTAGCGCTAAATGAAGTGCGTAGCCAATTATTGCGTTTTGCAGATCTTTTCATTTGGACTGCTTTGTTTGGCATTTTCTACTATGTTTGGTCAGATCTTGTAACGGTGGCAAGTTATTTGCGTGAAGTGACCTTATGGCAGCAAACAACAACTACTGAAGCTGGCACAGTGATGGAAAGTATCACTTTATTTAATCTTCTCGTTGCCTTGGTAATTGTAGGGATTACTTATGTGTTAGTGCGCAATATCTCAGGTATTTTAGAAGTATTAATTTTCTCACGGGTTAAACTTTCACAAGGCACGCCTTATACTATTACTACATTATTAACCTATGTTTTAGTTGCGGTTGGTGGTGCGTGGGCATTTGCTACATTAGGCATGTCGTGGTCTAAATTGCAATGGTTGTTTGCTGCCCTTTCAGTTGGTTTGGGCTTTGGTATGCAAGAAATCTTTGCAAACTTTGTATCTGGGATTATTTTATTGTTTGAACGCCCAATTCGAGTGGGCGATACCGTTACTATAAACGGTGTCACAGGTACGGTAGCAAAAATCCGTATTCGTGCTATTACGATGATTGATCCAGATAGAAAAGAAGTGATTGTACCTAATAAATCGTTTGTAACGGGGCAAGTGACCAACTGGGCATTATCAAATACTATTACTCGTTTAGTCATCTCTGTGGGGGTTGCTTATAACTCCGATTTAGAATTAGTAAAACGCTTGTTGTTACAAGCGGCTAATGAATTGCCAAGTGTTTTAAAAGAGCCTGAACCAAGAGCGTTGTTTTTGAATTTTGGTGCAAGCACTTTAGACCATGAGTTACGAGTTTATGTCGGACAGGTTTCAGATCGTAATGATACGCTTGATTTATTAAATCGTCGTGTAAATCAATTATTTAAAGAAAATAATATAGACATTGCTTTCAATCAATTGGATATCTTTATTAAAAATAAAGACACGGGTGAAGAGATTCCATTCATTAATATGGAAAAATTAACTAAAACTAATTAAAGAGAAATAATATGGCGGGTAACACAATCGGACAACTTTTTCGTGTGACAACTTTTGGGGAGTCACATGGTATTGCATTAGGCTGTATCGTTGATGGGGTACCGTCAAATCTCGAATTATCAGAGAAAGATATTCAGCCAGACTTAGATCGTCGTAAACCAGGGGCATCTCGATATACCACGCCGCGTCGTGAGGATGATGAAGTTCAAATTTTATCTGGTGTGTTTGAAGGAAAAACGACAGGCACAAGTATTGGAATGATCATTAAAAATGGTGATCAGCGTTCGCAAGATTATGGAGAGATTAAAGATCGTTTTCGTCCAGGACATGCGGATTTTACCTATCAGCAAAAGTATGGCATCCGTGATTACCGTGGTGGAGGGCGTTCGTCAGCGCGTGAAACAGCAATGAGAGTTGCAGCGGGAGCGATTGCAAAAAAATATTTACGCGAACATTTTGGCATTGAGGTGCGAGGTTTTTTAAGCCAAATCGGTAATATAAAAATTGCTCCGCAGAAAGTGGGACAAATTGATTGGGAAAAGGTAAACAGTAATCCATTCTTTTGTCCTGATGAAAGTGCGGTAGAAAAATTCGATGAATTGATCCGTGAACTTAAAAAAGAAGGAGATTCTATTGGCGCTAAACTTACTGTTATCGCTGAAAATGTTCCAGTAGGATTAGGTGAGCCAGTATTTGACCGTTTAGATGCGGATCTTGCTCATGCATTAATGGGAATTAATGCAGTAAAAGGCGTCGAAATTGGTGATGGTTTTGCTGTGGTTGAGCAACGTGGAAGTGAACATCGTGATGAAATGACGCCAGATGGATTTGCAAGCAATCATGCAGGCGGTATTTTAGGCGGAATTAGTTCAGGACAGCCAATTATCGCTACGATTGCGCTAAAACCAACTTCAAGTATTACGATTCCTGGTCGTTCAATCAATCTTAATGGTGAACCCGTAGAAGTTGTAACAAAAGGTCGTCACGATCCTTGTGTGGGTATTCGTGCTGTACCCATCGCAGAAGCCATGATGGCGATTGTCTTATTAGATCATCTATTACGTTTTAAGGCACAGTGTAAATAATCTTAGTATAAGATGGGAGTCTGTGCCTAGGGTAGGTATACCCTAGGTTAGTTTGATATTACCCTTTTGGGGTAAGTGTAAAGTTCCCCAAAGGGGAACTATTTTTCTAACCGTGGTATACTTACCCACGGCAAGACATAGGATATACTTACCCACGGCAAAACCTAGGGTATACTTACCTACGGCAAAACTTTAGAATGAATAAAATTTTATTAAAAACAACCATAATTTTTACCGCACTTTTCTCTCTGAACATTGTTGCGTCTCCTCTAGATTGGCAAAAAGTGAAACGTCCAATACCAAGTGACGATGGGAAAGCAAAACCTATTGGTAGTTATACCAATGGGTGTATTATTGGGGCGCAAGCACTACCACCGAAAGGGGAAGGTTACCAAGTCATTCGTATGAATCGAAATCGCTATTATGGTCATCCAAATATGATTCAGTATCTTGAACGTTTGGGACAACGCGCTAAATCTGCAGGGTTACCAACTATGTTAGTGGGCGATATTGCCATGCCGGGTGGCGGGAGGTTTTTAACGGGTCATGCTAGTCATCAGATGGGATTAGATGCGGATATTTGGTTAAGAATGGGCGAAATGTCAGATGCCGATGCGCTCAATTCTGATGGTAAAGGCTTATTAGTTGTAGATAGAAAGGCGCAACGAGTGGATGAACGCGTATGGAATAGCAATCACGCGACGTTAATCAAATTAGCCGCGGAAGATCCAAATGTGACGCGTATTTTTATTAATCCTGCGATTAAGGTAAAATTATGCCAAACTGCTGGTAATGATCGCGGTTGGCTACACAAAGTTCGTCCTTGGTATGGTCACGACTCTCATTTTCATGTTCGTTTAACTTGCCCAGCAGATGCACCTTATTGTGAAAATCAAGCCCCAGTTCCTGCCGGTGATGGTTGTGGAGACGAATTATATTCTTGGTTTGAACCACCAAAACCAGGTACTTCAGTGAGTAAACCTAAAGTTACACCACCTGAACCGTTTTTGTGCCAACAAATTTTGAACTCACCGAATCGGAGTGAATGGTTAGAATAGAATTAAGGTAAATCAATATGGATATCGGAATTGATCTTTTAGCAATATTGTTTTGTGTTGGTTTTGTCGCATCATTTATCGATGCAATTGCTGGCGGTGGTGGATTAATTACTATTCCAGCGTTGCTTATGACTGGCATGCCTCCGGCAATGGCGTTAGGCACTAACAAATTGCAAGCTATGGGCGGTGCATTATCGGCAAGCCTTTATTTCTTGCGAAAAAGAGCGGTCAATTTACGCGATATTTGGTTTATTTTGATTTGGGTTTTCTTAGGTTCTGCCCTAGGTACATTATTAATTCAATCAATTGATGTGGCGATTTTTAAAAAAATTCTGCCTTTTTTGATTTTAGCTATTGGTCTGTATTTTTTATTTACCCCTAAATTAGGTGATGAAGATCGGAAACAACGATTAAATTATCTGTTATTTGGTCTTTTAGTTAGCCCATTTTTAGGTTTTTATGATGGCTTCTTTGGGCCCGGGACTGGCTCAATCATGAGTTTAGCCTGTGTTACTCTGCTAGGATTTAATCTCCCGAAAGCGACAGCACATGCAAAAGTGATGAACTTTACTTCAAATCTTGCTTCTTTTGCGCTTTTCTTATTGGGCGGACAAATTCTTTGGAAAGTGGGTTTTGTGATGATGGCTGGGAGCATTTTAGGTGCAAATTTAGGCGCCAAAATGGTGATGACGAAAGGTAAAACCTTGATTCGACCAATGGTTGTTATCATGTCTTTTATGATGATGGCTAAAATGGTTTACGATCAAGGTTGGTTTCATTTTTAATTCGGAAAGCGCGCAAAAGTGCGGTTAAAATTAATTACATTTTATTATGTCGGATAATCAACAAAATTTACGTTTGACGGCGAGAGTGGGCTATGAAGCCCACTTTTCATGGTCGTATTTAAAGCCTCAATATTGGGGAATTTGGCTCGGTATTTTCTTTTTATTGTTGTTAGCATTTGTGCCTTTTCGTCTGCGCGATAAATTTGCGGGAAAATTAGGTATTTGGATTGGGCATAAAGCAAAGAAACAGCGTACGCGCGCACAAACTAACTTGCAATATTGCTTTCCTCATTGGACTGAACAACAACGTGAGCAAGTCATTGATAAAATGTTTGCGGTTGTTGCTCAGGTTATGTTTGGTATTGGTGAGATTGCCATCCGTTCAAAGAAACATTTGCAAAAACGTAGCGAATTTATCGGTCTTGAACATATTGAACAGGCAAAAGCCGAGGGCAAGAATATTATTCTTATGGTGCCACATGGCTGGGCGATTGATGCGTCTGGTATTATTTTGCACACTCAAGGTATGCCAATGACTTCTATGTATAATCCACATCGTAATCCATTGGTGGATTGGCTTTGGACGATTACACGTCAACGTTTCGGCGGAAAAATGCATGCTCGCCAAAATGGTATTAAACCTTTTTTAAATCATGTCCGTAAAGGCGAAATGGGTTATTACTTACCAGATGAAGATTTTGGAGCCGAGCAAAGCGTATTTGTTGATTTCTTTGGGACTTATAAAGCAACGTTGCCAGGATTAAATAAAATGGCAAAACTTTCTAAAGCGGTTGTTATTCCAATGTTTCCTCGTTATAACGCTGAGGCTGGCAAATATGAAATGGAAATTTATCCTGCAATGAATTTAAGTGATGATCCTGAACAATCAGCACGAGCAATGAACGAAGAAATAGAATCTTTTGTTACGCCAACGCCAGAGCAATATGTTTGGATTTTGCAATTATTACGTACAAGGAAGGATGGCGAAGATCTTTATGATTAAGAATAGGGTTTGAAAGTCATATTCTCGAAAACGGATATTCAATAAGGTAAATAAGAAATGGAAGAAAAAATTCGGCTGACGCAATACAGCCATGGTGCAGGTTGAGGCTGTAAAATTTCGCCTAAGGTGTTAGGGACAATTTTACATTCAGAACTGGAAAAATTTTATGATCCAAATTTGCTCGTTGGCAATGAAACTGCTGACGATGCAGCGGTGTATGATCTTGGTAATGGAACTGCAATTATCAGTACCACCGACTTTTTCATGCCGATTGTGGATGATCCTTTTGATTTCGGACGAATTGCCGCGACCAATGCCATTAGTGATATTTTTGCTATGGGCGGTAAGCCGATTATGGGAATCGCCATTTTAGGTTTTCCAACCAATGTATTACCTGCAGAAGTTGCACAGAAAATTGTTGATGGCGGTCGCTTTGCTTGCCATCAAGCGGGGATTGCTTTGGCGGGAGGGCATTCCATTGATTCGCCTGAACCTATTTTTGGTTTAGCCGTGACAGGTGTGATTGACACTGAAAAAGTGAAACGTAATGCTTCTGCAAAATCAGGTTGTAAGCTTTATATGACTAAACCGCTTGGTATTGGTATTTTGACGACGGCGGAGAAAAAAAGAAAACTTAAGCCAGAACATCAAGGTTTAGCCACTGCCGCCATGTGTCAAATGAATTCTATTGGCAGTCAATTTTCCCAAGTGGATGGCGTCACAGCAATGACGGATGTCACAGGATTTGGTTTACTTGGTCATTTAATTGAAATCTGTGAAGGTTCAAATCTAAGTGCGGTAGTTTTTTCGGATAAAATTAAAACCTTGGACGGAGTCAAAGATTATATTGCACAAGGTTGCGTACCTGGTGGAACAGGGCGTAATTTTGATAGTTATGGACATAAAGTTGGGGTATTGACGGAAGAACAAAAAGCGATTTTGTGTGATCCTCAAACATCAGGTGGTTTATTGGTGGCAGTTGAGCCTAATAGCGTTCAAACGGTCATTGAAATAGCCAAAGATGCGGGCATTGATTTATATGAAGTGGGTGAATTAAACCCTAAATCAGAATCCGATGTCGTCGTTGAAATAGCTTAATAAAAAAGCGTGGAGATTTTAAAATCCACGCTTTTTTATTTTATACAAGGATTATTTGCCGATAACGTCTAATCCGCCCATATATGGACGTAGCACTTCTGGCACAGTGATTGAACCATCCGCATTTTGATAGTTTTCAAGCACTGCCACTAAAGTACGGCCAACAGCCAAGCCAGAACCATTTAAGGTGTGCACTAAGCGCGTTTTCTTATCACCTTTCGCTTTACAACGTGCTTGCATACGGCGAGCTTGGAAATCCCACATATTTGAGCAAGAAGAAATTTCGCGATAAGTATTTTGTGCAGGCACCCACACTTCTAAGTCGTAAGTTTTGCAAGAACCAAAGCCCATATCGCCTGTGCAAAGTAAAACTTTACGATACGGAAGATTTAATAATTGCAATACTTTTTCTGCGTGACCAGTTAATTCTTCAAGCGCTTCCATAGATTTATCTGGATCAACGATTTGTACCATTTCCACTTTATCAAATTGGTGCATACGAATTAAACCGCGAGTATCACGACCGTAAGAACCTGCTTCAGAACGGAAACATGGCGTATGTGCGGTCATTTTTATTGGTAATTCTGCTTCATCAATAATCACGTCACGCACTAAATTAGTGACGGGCACTTCTGCGGTTGGAATTAATGCATAAGGTTGTTCGCCTTCTAAGGCTAAAGTATGGAATAAATCTTCACCGAATTTTGGTAATTGACCTGTTCCGTAAAGTGTTGCGTGATTCACTAAATAAGGCACATAGGTTTCTAAATAGCCGTGTTGTTCAGTATGAAGATCTAACATGAATTGCGCTAATGCACGGTGCATTTTGGCGATTTGACCTTTCATCACGGCAAAACGTGCACCAGCCAATTTAGCCCCTGCGGCAAAATCTAAGCCATTTGCTTCTTCACCCAAAGTGACATGATCTTTCACTTCAAAATCAAATGCACGCGGAGTGCCCCAACGTAAGATTTCTTTATTTTCAGAGTCATCTTTGCCTAATGGCACTTCATCTGCTGGTAGATTTGGAATACTTAATGCAATTTGATTGATTTCCGCAAGTACCGCATCTAATTGTGCTTTTGCTTCAGTCAATTGGTTGCCCATATTATCCACTTCAGCCAATAATGGTTCGATATCTTCACCACGCGCTTTGGCTGCGCCAATGGCTTTGGAGCGAGTATTACGTTCAGCTTGTAAGTTTTCTGTAGTGACTTGTAAGTTCTTGCGTTGTTCTTCTAATGAGGTGAGTTTTGCTGTATCAAGAATAAAGTTACGTTTTACTTTTAATTTTTCTGCGACTTCCGCTAAATTATTACGGAGTAAATTTGGATCGATCATGGTATTTCCTTACTTTTTTCGTTGAAATGAAAACGGTTTTATTCTATCGCACGTTATTGAAATAAACCAGTTAAAAGCTGAAGGAAAAGCAAGATTCTGAAAATAGAGAAAAATACATCGCCTCAAACATTAAATAATGGATTGATTACAAAATGGAAATCGTTATTCGAATAAGTGAAAAATGCTGCAGACGCTAAAATTGATGTTTCTTGGGAAAACAAATTGAAAATGATGCAATCTGTTCAACCCTTAGATAATAATTTGGTGGCATTTCATTTTGTGTAACAGCCTAATCTTGTGATGGCAGAGAAACCTTATGTTACCTCAACGGGTATTGGTGCTGGCTTTGGAATTATTCTTAGTTTGTTATCTATTCTGATTTTAGGTGCAGGAAAAAATAAAAAAGCAAAAGAGTAAAGGATAATTTGCGAGAAATAAATTTTTGTGATCGTTGTCAAATTTTTAAGATTGCGTTCTGTTTATTTGGAGCGAATGTAGTAAACTGAAATCAGTTAAAACCACTATAGGAGCAATGCTATGTTTCCCGAATACCGAGAATTAATCACCAAACTTAAAAGTAATGATGCTTATTTCGATCGTCTTTTTGAAAAGCACAACGAATTAGATCATGAAATTAAGAATATGCAGGAAAATATTCAGCTCGCCACTCATATGGAAATTGAGGCTTTGAAAAAAGAGAAATTACGGATTAAAGATGAGCTTTATGAATATCTCAAGAAAAAATCACAAGAATAGTAAAAGAAAACCGGCTGATGCCGGTTTTTTTGTTGAACTATTTTAGTGTCACACCACGGGTTTTTGTCGATAAAACAATAAGCCTGGTAAAGCTAATCCAAATACTATTGCGCCTAGGATAAAACTGGTATTAATAAAGGAACTAATCATTTGTTCAAATAAAGCATCGGAAAAGCCGAAATGGTGGATTTGTACCATTGAAATCATTGCTTTATAGGCATGAACACCGGGGATCATGGGGATAATTGCGGCAACGGTGAAGGCTTTGGGATGGGCTAAATAACGATGGGAAAGATGCACGCCTAAAAATCCAATTACGCAAGTGGCAAAGAAGGTGGCAAATACAATAGGCATATTAATATGCAGTAATAATGTGCGTGTAACATGCCCTAGTGCGGCTAAAATTGCGCAATATTTTAAGGCTTTGGGTGGCACATTAAATACTAAAGCAAAGCCTACAGCTGGAATTGCGGCAAATAACATATCATCAAGTAATTTCAAGATAAATATTGTGATATCTAATAACATTTTAATGCCCCCAAGTTGTAATATGTAATACGCTTAAAGCGAATACAATACCAAGACATGCACCAAAAGTGAGAATAGTCGCAATTGTCCAACGGCCTAATCCCATATTGACATAACCTTTTAATATATCTGCCAAAGAATTAATCAGCGGAAATCCTGGCACAAGTAATAACACACTAGATGCTAAGGCAATTTGAGGATCGTTACCTAAGTTATATTTTAAGCTCATTCCAGAAATCAGCGAGGCGACAAAAGAGGTGATAGAAAAGACGATAAGGGGATTATAGTGCCGTTTAGAAAATTCTTGTCGCACAAACATTGCAATGATTGCTGCAATAAAGGTAATGCCACAAATTATCCAATCGCCACCCGATAAATGGGCGAATGCCGCACAAGATAAGCCAATCATAAACACTACTAACCAGCGGTTATATTTAAGCGGTTTTAATTGGTCCAATTTTCTTTGTGCGATTTCTAAGTCATACAAATGATGTTCAACGGCAATCACAATGCGCTGAACATCTGTTACCATTTGCATATTAATGCCTTTATCTGTATTTTTTCGTGCGGTGGTAATGCAATGATTATCTGATAAGGTCGTTAGCACAACTGCATTTGCCGTGAGCGCACATTCTACACTTTCTACGCCAAGTGCTATGCCTAAACGCTGCGCCATTTGCACTACCACAGTGCTTTCTGCCCCATGTTGTAACAAGAGCAGTGCCGTTTGTACGCACACGCGAGTCACCGCCCGTTGATATTCGTGTTCCATATCTTTCTTCTCTATCAAAATATACCTAGAAAGAATTATAAAAATCTTTTCTGAAAAATGCGCAAAAAAGAACCGCACTTGTGATTTAAGTCAAAAAATTTTTAGTGAAAAATTTTGTTACATCGATCACAAAATAAACAATTTTTCTTTGCTGATACAAAAAAACAGGACTAACATTTAAATGATAATTGTTATTGTTTGATATGGAGATTAAAAAATGAAACATAAATTTTCCTTTATGCTCTGTCCACTCACCTTGCTTATTCATCAAAGTATCTATGCTTCCCCACAAATAAATCAGCTTGATACGATCTCTGTTTTAGGGACTTCTGAAAGTAAAGCCGAAGCAGGTAAAGATAAAATGTTTTCAGAAAACCAAGTAACCGAATATAAAAGCAAGAAAGAAATTGAAACTTACAAAGGACATTCTGTAGCGGATTTATTGACAGGTACAACGGGCGTATATAGTGGTGATGCACGCAATAGTGGTGCGTTGGATCCTAATATTCGTGGTGTACAGGGGCAGGGTAGAATTCCTGTTTTAGTTGATGGCACAGAACAAGCTATCACTGTTTGGCGTGGTTTTGCGGGTGTGAGCAACCGTAACTATCTTGATCCTTTCTTAATTAGTAGTGTCTCTGTTGAAAAAGGCCCAAATTTGAACCGCACTTTAGATAGTGGCGCAGCGGGCACTATTCGTTTAAGCACATTAGAACCTGATGACATTATTAAAAAAGGTGAAAAATTTGGTATCGAATTTAAAGCTGAAACAGCTAATAATTCTATTAAGCAACGTGGTTATCCTATTTCTATTGGTGTCGATTACCGGAGTTTAGAACATCCAGAAGATGTAACTGCGGGAGAATATGCAGCATATTTTAAAACGTCGGATCGCTATCCTGCACGATCTCAAGGTCGTAATAAATTTTTCAAAGACAATGCTTATCGTTTAGCTGTCGCGACCAAAGATGAACACTTTGAAGGATTATTATCTTATGCCTATCGCAGTAAAGGCAATTATTTTTCTGGTGGTCATGGTGGGCATAATTATGGTGAGGGGATGACAATTTGGGACTATGACAAAATCCATAACTTCGGTTCAAATTACACTACTGATGATCCTTATATTCCTTGGATTGCTACCGTATACACACCGAAAAAAGAAGTGCCGAATACTTCTTTTGAATCCAAATCTTACTTAGGTAAAGCCACATTCAAATTTAATGATGAAACCAAACTTAAATTCGGTGTGCGTCATAGCGATATGACTTACGGAGAAATTATGCCTTCACGTTTATGGCAAACTGGTTACCAACAAGGCACGGTGTTGCAATGGCCACTTGCCAATGTAAAACAAACTGCCGTGGATACTCACTTTGAATACAACCCACAAAATAACCGCTGGATTAATTTTGCTTTTGGTGCTTATGCGGTGTTTAACAAAGCAAAAACCAATACTTCTGGTGCTTCCCCAGCTGATGTCTTAGCAAGGGACAACGATTTTAATAGTAAAGGTTTGAATATTAGTGGTAAGCCTGCCCCCTGCTACCCTGGAGAAGCCTGCTACAATGAAAACTATTTACGCGCGGTATCAGAGTATATGAAACGAGTACAAGAAGAATGGAGAAAATATTATACATCTAATACAAAAACGCCAAATCTTTATGGCTTATTTAATACCCAAGAAGCCCAAGCGCAATGGGCGAAAGATAACCATTATGGTGTAAATGCCAGTAACCGTTTTGAGTTGCATAAAAAATTAAATTTAGATGTGATGGCAGCTTATAAATGGGAAGATTTAAATTCAACTAATGTTTATGCCCAAAAATTGGGGGATGTAAAAAAACTTTGTAATGCTAACGAAGGTGGGTTTGGAAATGGTTCAAAGGAGCATAGTCAAATTTATTGTAATAGCATAGAAAATTATGTTAGTGGAGAACGGATGGGGAAACGAAAAGAATTAAATATAGGATTTAATTTTCAGTATAACCCAGTAGATTGGTTAATTTTAGATGCTGGAGCAAAATATACTCATTATAAATCTCGAGATGATGGGTTAATTAAGTTATTACAGGATAAGATGAGAGAAGATGTGAAATATGGCGGAGAGATATTATTAGAAGTAGTAAAAAGACATAAAATAACACAAGAAATGGTTGATGAGTATAATAAATATAAAAAATCAAGAAAAGAATATAATAAAGCTCTCGATTATTATAATAAAAAAGAATACGAATTTACTAAGGAGTATCGACCAAATCAGCCAGATGATAAGGATTCTACTAAATATTGTGAACTTGAAGAAGATGGAACCTGTGATATTAATGATGAAGGTGGCTTTGCTCTTAATGACAAATATTATGAGGATTATGAGATTTATCGGAAAAAAGAAAAAGAATATGTTGAAAATAAACTAAAGGAAAATAATATAACGAAACCTGAGGAACCTAAAGATGTTAATATTGATTCAATGATATTAGATATTATAGATAATAACAAAGAAAAGAAAGAAACATTTTCTATAAAGAGAAATGCGTATGGTAAATTTGATTTAGAAAGTAATCAAGCGGCTAAACAATTGATTCAAGATAAATTAACTGAAGAGCAATATAACGCATATACAGGAAAAATGGAAAAAGTTATTAAAAGAGTAAATTCAGAAATTAACAAGATTACACCTACACTAGAGCAATGGGAAAAAATGAAAAAGGCACAACGTACAGCTCACGCTTGGTCTCCATCTTTTGGAATAACTGCATTTATTACAGATAATATTCGTTTATATACTCGCTATACTGAAACAAAACGTATGCCAAGTATTTTTGAGGATACTATAGGATATTCTCTTGATGCAATTACTCCATTATATAAAAGAAAACCTGAGCATAGTAAAAATATTGAAATTGGATATGTCCATGATTTAAAAGGTTTTCTACCTAACGCTAGACGTGCTGATGTTCGTTTAAACTATTTTCATAATTTGACAAAAAATATTTTTGATAGAGATTCAAATTATACTTTGCAACAGTTTGATAAGCGAATTTTGTCAGGAATAGAATTTCAATCTCGCTACGATCAAGGCAATTTATTCGCAACTTTAGGCGTAGTTTATAATTTAAAAAATAAATTTTGTGATAATAGTTTTGAAATATTTAATTATGATGAAAATCAAGGAGTCTCTAAAAAAATACCTTATTGTGTTAATGGAGGAAATGGAAGTGGGTATTTAAAGAATACTATACTGCCAAAATATTCAATTACAGCTAATTTAGGATTACGTTTTTTAGATGAAAAATTAGAACTTGGATCACGCTGGTTATATCATTCTCAAGTAAAGGATACTCGCGCTAAGTCATTAAGAAAGGCAGGAATTACGTGGGCAAGTGGAGAAACTAATCGCTGGAATCCAGTATTAGTTGTTGATGCTTATATTAATTATCGGGTGAATGATAATTTCACAATTGAATTAGTTGGAACAAATTTAACTGATCGATATTATCTTGACCCTATTACTCGTTCAACAATGCCAGCTCCAGGAAGAACTATAAAATTAGGTATGACCGCAAGATTTTAATTATTTCTAAACCGTGAAATTCAAAAGAATTTCATTTACATCAACATCTCAAATAGGAGAAAAACTATGTCTGTAATTAATAAGACAATTTTAGCAGTGGTAGTATGTGGTGTAGTAAGCGTTGCGCAAGCACAGGTAGTGGGAAATGTATCAACTGATACAAATCAAACTCGATATATAAAAATCAAGGCAGGAGAAAAAGATGGAAAGGCTGGCGTTGAGATATATGACAGTAGTATTCCTAATGATCCCGCTGTCTTAAGTAAAACAGCAAATAATAAAGGACAGTCCTTTGAAAAAATGGCAGAACGTGCCGATAAATGGATTTCACACCTTACAGGGGTAGCGAAAAAAGATAAAAATGGTGTAATTGTGGCTAAAATGAATAAAATGCCAAATCTAACACTTATTATGCCAGATCATCGTGGCTTAGGTCGTTTATCCTTTAAGCAAGTAGGAAATCAAGATACTTATTTTGGTGAATGGGAAAATGTAGATGCAGCAACAAGTGCGGCTAAAAATGTTAGTGTTTATTATGCTGGTTCAGATCCAACAAAAACCTTACCAAGTGGTAAAGCCACTTATACAGTGGAAGGTATTAATAAGTACGGAAACTTTAATAGTCGATTAATGAAGGGGACATTTGATGTTGATTTTGAAAGAGCTAGTATTAGTGGTTATTTAAGCAAACCTAATTTATCTCTTTCTATTGAGAGTAAAATTGATAAAACAAATGCAACTTTTGAGGGAATAGCTAAAGCTGAAGGAGTAATTGGTAAATCAGAAGGTCGTTTCTATGGTGCGAAAGCAGAAGGCTTAGCAGGTATGGCAACATTTGCTTCAAAACCTGAATACAACACAGCCTTTGGCGGTACTAAAAATTAAGTTTAATAAACAAAAGGCTTGCGAAAGCAAGCCTTATTGTAAACAGGATGTTTTATGTCGAAATTCCCTTTTATTTTTCTTTTTATTCCTTTTTTGGTTCTTGCCGAAAATCAAGAAAAAGATTTCCGCTTACAGCAACAATCTCAATTAAATCAACAACGACAAGAACAACAATTTATTCAACAAGATAAATTCTTTACTACATTAACAATAAACAACCAAGAATTTGATGTGAGTGATAATATAGAAGAGATAATGACCGCTCTTTTTCTTGCAATTAATCACAAACAAACGAATGATATTGAACATTTATTAATCCGTTATAAACAATTTCCGCAAGCAGAACAAGGAATGATTTTATTTGCAGAAGCGAATATTGCATTTAATCAAGGAAATACCAAAAAAGCCATTCAACTTTACGAGCAACTTGTTCAACAAGAACCCGATTTCACACGCGGAAAATTAGATTTAGCTAAACTCTATTTTCTAAACTGGCAAAACAATCAATCTAAAATTCTTTTTAATCAGATAGCATTGCCACAACAACCAAATGTAATGGCACGTGTAAACCAATATTTATCACAACTTGATTATCGCGAATCTTGGCAGGGTTCCTTTTCTTTTGGCACAATTTATAATTCTAATTTAAATCAATCTGGTAATGAAACTAGTAAAGAAATTGTCGAAAATCCTTATCTTGGCACATTAGAATTTACACGAACTAGACCAACTATTCAAAAAAGCACAGGATTTAGTTATGAAGCGGTATTAAATAAATATACTGAAATATTAAATAATCAAGGTATTATTTTTAAAGGATTAGTTTATGGTGAGTTTTATCCGAAAAAATCAGAATTTACTGAACATAATATTTCACTTGGATTAGGATACCGTTTTAAAGATCAAAAAAATCAATTAGATCTTTATCCTTTAATTGAAAAAACAAGAGCCTATCATCATTGGTATAGCGAAAGAAAAGGGGTTAATATCTCTTATTCAAAGATTTTCAATCCGAATTTATACTTTTCTTTGCAAACAGAATATAAATGGGAAAAATATCAAGATCGTAATTTATCTTATCAAGATGGAAAAATTCTCTCTTTCTTTTCTACTTTAGTTTATAGCTTACCAAATGATTGGATTTTATTTGGTGGATTGGATTATGCGAAAAAGTTTTCAACAGAATCAAAAATTGATCAATATGCTAGAAAGGGGTTAAGAATAGGTATTAATAAAAGTTTTGAAAGCGGAATTGATATTACTGCGCAAGGTATTTTTAGAAAAATAGATTATCAAGATTATAATGCACTTTTAGGAAAAACAAGAAAAGACAATGAACAAAAATATCTGTTTACCTTTGCCATTCCTAAATTCAAATTTTACGATATTGTGCCTAGTATCAATTTTATTCATACAAATCATCAGAGTAACGTAGAAATGTTATATCGCTATAAACAGAATGAAGTGGTATTGAAATTTGAAAAAACCTTTTAAAAACAAACCGCACTTTGAGAGATATTTAACTCTAAGTGCGGTTCAATTTGTCTGAGTTTTTATGATTAAAGTTTGACGACTTTCGCTTGTTTAATCATATTATCGCCCACTTCAAGAATGGTAATTTGCAAGCCATCAATTTCGCAAACAGTGCCTTCATCGGGAATTTCTTCTAAGTGTTCGAGGATTAAACCATTAAAGGTTCGGGCATCTTCTGTATCCAATTCCCAGTTAAACATTTTGTTGAGATCGCGTAGGTTGGCAGAGCCATCGATAATCATGGAACCATCGGATTGTTGAGTTACTTCCTCGTCAATGCTTGGGGCGGTGGAAGTGGTAAAATCGCCAACGATTTCTTCCAAAATATCTTCCAACGTCACAAGTCCTTTAATATCGCCGTATTCATCTACAACTAAGCCAATGCGTTCTTTATTTGCACGGAAATTCGCAAGTTGGGTTTTTAATGGCGTGCTTTCAGGAATGAAATACACTTCATCAGCGGCACGAATTAAGGTTTCTTTGGTAAATTCGTTTTTTTCCAGCAGTAAGCGGAATGCTTCACGAACGCGCAAAATACCAAGCACTTGTTCATCAAGGCTACCTTTGTAAAGCACCACGCGGTTGTGTGCTGCGTGATTGAGCTGGCGCATAATGGCTTTCCAGTCATCATCAATATCAATGCCGCCAATTTCGTTGCGCGGAACCATAATGTCATCAACGGTGACGGTTTCCATATCTAAAATAGAAAGCAACATTTGTGGATGTTGTTCATCAGGCGTCGCTTCGCCCGCTTCTGATACGATACTACGAAGTTCCTCACGGCTAATTACTTGTTTTTGCATATCGGGTTTTAATCCCACCAAATGCATTAATGATTTGGTAAAAATATTCATCAACCAAACTAACGGATAGAAGATTTTTAGTAATACTGTCAAAATATGGCTGGACACAAAACCGACTTTTTCCGCGTGCATTGCAGCCACTGTCTTGGGGAAAATTTCAGAAAAGACAAGCATCACGAAAGTGAGCAAACCCGTTGCAATCGCCACGCCGGCATCACCGTATAAACGCATACCAATCATGGTCGCAATCGCCGATGCGCTGATATTCACAAGGTTATTAAAAATAAGAATAAAGCTTAACAAGGTATCTGGCTTTTCGAGTAGTTTTTCTGCTTTTTGTGCGCCTTTATTGCCTTGTTCAGATAGAAAACGAAGGCGATATTTATTGAGAGAGAGTAGTCCGGTTTCTGAGCCGGAAAAATAGGCAGATAACACTAAACAGATAATGAGAATAATAAATAAAGTACTAAGGGGAATACTGTCCAAGGGAAAATCCTTTTGTTCGTTAATCAACAAAAAGTGCGGTTATTTTTTACCGCACTTTTTACCTGTTATTTGATTTTGCTAAATCAAATGGCTACTCAAATAGCCAATAGTGGGCGGAATGATACCTGAAATTGGCTAAATAATCATTCTTTTTCCTTATATCCTATGCTTTCTTTATGAAATCGCCTACTCAAAAAGCCATTTTCATTTGAAATGATGAAAAACGCCTAAATTTCGGTATAATCAGCGCAATTTTTTAAGAAAAACAGGATTGTTAGCCATGTTTGAGAATTTATCGGATCGCTTTTCCAAAACTTTACGTAATATCACTGGAAAAGGCCGTTTAACGGAAGATAATATTAAAGAAACCTTGCGCGAAGTGCGTATGGCATTACTTGAGGCAGATGTTGCCTTGCCTGTAGTGCGTGAATTCATCGCAAAAGTAAAAGAAAGCGCGCTTGGGGAAGAAGTCAATAAAAGCTTAACGCCGGGGCAAGAGTTCTTAAAAATCGTTCAGCGTGAGCTTGAAAAAGCTATGGGCGAAGCGAATGAGAGTTTAAACCTTGCAACCCAACCACCAGCGGTTATCTTAATGGCAGGTTTACAAGGTGCGGGTAAAACCACCAGTGTGGGTAAATTGGCAAAATTCTTGCGTGAACGCCATAAAAAGAAAGTGTTAGTAGTGTCTGCCGACGTATATCGCCCAGCTGCGATTAAGCAACTTGAAACCTTGGCTCAATCAGTTGGCGTGGATTTTTTCCCATCGGATGTCAAACAAAATCCAGTTGATATTGCTAAAGCGGCGCTTGCTGATGCAAAACTGAAATTCTATGATGTGTTGATTGTGGATACGGCAGGTCGTTTGCACGTTGATACAGAAATGATGGACGAAATCAAGCAAGTCCATGCAGCGTTAAATCCAATCGAAACCCTTTTCACTGTTGATGCGATGACTGGTCAAGATGCGGCCAATACGGCAAAAGCTTTTAATGAAGCATTGCCACTTACAGGTGTTATTTTGACAAAAGTGGACGGTGATGCGCGCGGTGGTGCGGCGTTATCGATTCGTCAAATCACAGGTAAACCAATCAAATTCTTGGGTGTGGGCGAGAAAACGGAAGCACTTGAGCCGTTCCATCCTGATCGCGTTGCGTCTCGTATTTTGGGCATGGGCGATGTGCTTTCATTGATTGAGGATCTTGAACGTTCTGTTGACCGTGAAAAAGCAGAAAAAATGGCGCAGAAATTCAAGAAAGGCGATGATTTCACTTTAGATGATTTCCGCGAGCAGCTTATCGAGATGAAAAAAATGGGCGGCATGATGTCTATGCTTGAGAAATTACCGGGTGCAAAAAATTTACCTGATCACGTTAAAAATCAAGTGGATGACAAAATGTTTATCAAAATGGAAGCGATCATTAATTCTATGACCCTAAAAGAACGTGCCAACCCAGATATTATCAAAGGATCTCGCCGTCGTCGTATTGCATTAGGCTCTGGTACTCAAGTGCAAGATGTGAATAAATTACTTAAACAATTCGATGAAATGCAACGCATGATGAAGAAAATGCGTAAAGGCGGCATGGCTAAAATGATGCGTGGAATGCAAGGCTTAATGGGCGGAGGCTTAGGCGGTCTTGGCGGTTTAGGCGGAATGTTTAAACGATAATTTCAGAAGATAAAAGTGCGGTAAAAAAGAAATATTTTTACCGCACTTTTGTATTTTACGCTGGATTATCTATATCTTTAAATTCTACATCAAAGCCATATTCTTTCGCCAACCATTCGCCTAATGCCTTGATGCCATAGCGTTCTGTTGCGTGATGGCCTGCAGAGAAGAAATGTAATCCTTGCTCACGGGCAGAATGAATCGTTTGTTCTGACACTTCACCAGTAATAAACGCATCGCAGCCTTGTTCTGCAGCAAGATTAATATAACCTTGTCCGCCACCGGTGCAGATACCAATTTTTCGGATTAAGTGCGGTCCGTTTTCAATGCAAATTAACGGTTTTCGATTTAACATTTTTTCTATTTTTTCTGCAAAGTCTTTACCTGTCATTGGTTCTTTTAATTCGCCCCAAACAGGAATACTCACAGCGCCTTTTTCTAATGGTTGTAAATTTTCAATGTCGAGCAGTTTGGCTAATTGCGCATTGTTGCCTAATTCTGGGTGCACATCTAATGGCAAATGATAGCCATATAAATTCATGTCATTCACTAAAAGTGCTTTAATTCGCTTGCCTTTCATTCCTCGAATACAAGGGTTTTCACTTTTCCAAAAATAGCCGTGATGAACCAAAATCGCATCGGCATTTTGGCTGATTGCGTAATCGATTAAAGCCTGGCTCGCTGTTACGCCAGTAATGATTTTTTTGATTTCTGTTTTACCTTCGACTTGTAAGCCGTTGGGCGCATAGTCATTGATTTTATCAGAAGAAAGTTTTTGATTAATGAGTTGTTCAAGTTCGAGATTATTCATAATGGATCGTTAATTGGAAATAGGTGAGATATGGTACAAAATTCCAAAAAAAATGGCTAGTGCGAAGGAGTGGGGGATGCACTAGCCAAGTTTCATTACTATTAAATTACTATCTAGTATCTAAAACAGGATTCATTATATACATAAATTTATAACGATCAAGAAAAAATAAGAAATTTTTTATTTTATTTAAAGTGCGGTTTAAATTTCTTACGTTTTTTAATAGTTTAATAAGTCGAATTTATCAGCAAAGAAGGGAAGCTTGGCTTTGGTGAGAGGTGTTAATGATGGCAAGGAAAGCAAAATATTTCGTTGGGATGTGGCGTCGTTGTGCTACAATTCGCACGTTTTTAATTTAGCAAAAAGGTTTACTTATGAAAAAATGGTTGTTGATTATCGCAGGCGCGTTGATTATTTCAGCTTGTGCGAATAAAGATGTGTATTTTAACGGCGCAGAAGGTTCGCATTCAGGTGTTAAACTTGATAAAGATTCTCGCCAATGGGGATTGAATCAATAAAAAAGTGCGGTTGATTTTTAACCGCACTTTCGTTTTTCTATTGGTAGAAATTATTCTACTTTCACAATCCAGCCTTCAGGGGCTTCGACATCACCGAATTGGATGCCTGTGAGTTCTTCATAAAGGCGACGTGTTACTGGGCCAACTTCAGTTTCAGAATAGAACACATGGAATTTGCCTTTATGTTGGATTCCGCCAACGGGTGAAATTACTGCTGCAGTACCACAAGCGCCAGCTTCAGCAAATTGATCTAGCTGATCGATATAAACATCGCCTTCAATTGCTTCCATACCCAAACGCTCTTTTGCGATATGTAAGAGAGAGTATTTGGTGATACTTGGTAAAATAGATTCTGATTTTGGTGTGATGAATTTATTATCTTTTGTGATCCCAAAGAAGTTTGCCGCACCGACTTCTTCAATTTTGGTGTGAGTTTTTGGATCTAAATAAATAGCATCAGCGAATTTACGTTCTGGCGTACCTTGTTCTGCCGCTAATACATGTGGCAGAAGGCTTGCAGCGTAGTTACCACCCACTTTTACGCCGCCTGTTCCCATTGGTGCAGCACGATCGTATTCTGTGGTAATAAAGTTAGATGGTGTTAAACCACCTTTGAAATAGGCACCCACTGGGCAGCAGAATACAGAGAAAATAAATTCTGGCGCAGCTTTCACACCGATGTTTTCACCCACACCAATTAAAAATGGACGTAAGTATAAGGTTGCGCCAGAGCCGTAAGGGCCGACCCATTCTTCGTTTGCTTTTACCACTTCTTTACATGCACGGATAAATAATTCAGTGGGTACTTGTGGCATGAGTAAACGATCTGAAGTATGTTGCATACGTTTTGCATTTTCTTGTGGACGGAATAAGTTGATTGAGCCGTCTTTGCAACGGTAAGCTTTTAAGCCTTCAAAGCATTGTTGACCGTAGTGAAGTGCGGTAGAACCTTCGTGAATATGTAAAGTATTGTCTGTGGTGAGTTTGCCTTCGTCCCATTTGCCATCTTTCCAGTGTGCGATGAAACGGTAATCTGTTTTAATATAACTAAAACCAAGGTTATTCCAGTCTAAATCTTTCATTTTACTTCCTTAATATTATTTTTTTGAATGAAATGCCGTTTAATCTACACCATTCCCGAGGTGATTTAAATAATAAATTCTCGAAATTATGCAATTTTTAGCCAATTAAAAAGGAATAATGAAATTTTGGAAACAGGGCAGGAAATAAAGATATAGTTATGCTAAAATCGGGATGAAAAAAACGCCACTCAATGAGAGCAGCGTTTAACCAAATCGGTTTAATAATATACAGGAAGTAAATGAGTAACATATTTGTTACTCAAGTTCGGTTACCCGAACTATATGCAAACACAACATCATACTTAAGTCCGAAACTCATTAACTAGTAAGGAATTACCAATCATTAAGTATGGTTGTATTGTAAGGAAAAGGGTAGGAAAGGACAAATGACGTTTTTTTATTTGAAGTATTAGAAAAACTAATTCGAATTAAATCTTGTCTATTATAGACAAAAATTTTATGAATGGAAATACTTATGTATAAACGTTTGCCACCATTGAATTCGCTAAAATCTTTTGAGTCAGCTGCTCGCCATTTAAGTTTTACTAAAGCGGCAGATGAGCTTTGTGTCACACAAGCGGCAGTTAGTCATCAAATTAAATTATTAGAAGAGTTCTTAGGAATTGAATTATTTAAGCGAAAGAATCGTTCTTTAGAATTAACAGAGCTTGGAAAAGCATATTTTGTTGATATTAATAAAATTCTGCGTCGCTTAAATGAAGCAACAGAGCGATTATTAACGTTAAAAACGGATCCGCATTTAAATATTAGTGTGCCACAAACTTTTGGTATTCAATGGCTCGTGCCACATTTAAGTGAATTTAATCAGCTTTATCCGCAAATTGAGGTGCGTTTAACGGGCGTGGATCAAGATGAAGGCTTGTTAAATAAAGAAATTGATCTTGCCATTTATTATGGTTTAGGACATTGGCAGAATCTTCAAGTGGATCGTCTTGGTGAAGAAAATTTATTGATTTTAGCCTCACCTGAATTGTTAGCCGAAAATCCAATTATTCAGCCTGAAGATTTAAAAAAACACACATTAATTCACATTCATACGCGCGATAATTGGCAAGCGATGGCAAATCATTTACAGTTAGATGATTTAAATATTCAGCAAGGGCCGTTATTTAGCCATACATTTATGGCGTTACAGGCTGCTATTCATGGACAAGGCATTGTATTAGCTAATCGGTTATTAGCCTTGCAAGAAATTGAAAATAGCTCATTAAAAGTAGTATTGCCAACCAATTTACCTGATCCGAAATCATTTTATGTGGTCAATCATCTTGATCGCCTTGATGATCAAAAAATTCAAGCATTCCGTCAGTGGATTATTAACTCAATTAAACAAGAAGAAAATGAATAAACTCGTATTATATTGTCGCCCAGGTTTTGAGAAAGAAGTTGCCGCAGAGATCACTGATCAAGCAAGTAATTTAGGTGTATTTGGTTTTGCTCGAGTACAAGATAATTCGGGCTATGTCATTTTTGAATGTTATCAACCTGATGAGGCTAATCGCCTTGCCCGAGACATTCCTTTTAATCGTTTGATTTTTGCTCGTCAGATGATTGTGGTTTCCGATTTATTGGAAGATTTAGATCCCGCTGATCGTATTAGTCCCATCGTGGCGGCGTTTGAAGAATTATCACAACAAATTAATTTTGCTCAATCTAGCGAGCTTTTTGTCGAAACTGCAGACACAAATGAAGCAAAGGAGCTTTCCACTTTTTGTCGTAAATTTACCGTGCCTTTACGTCAGACATTAAAAAAACAAGGCTGGCTTTCGGCAAAAGCGACTCAAAAGAGCGGTCAATTTTTACATTGTTTTTTTGTGAAACCGAATTGCTGTTATGTCGGATATTCTTATGTGGATAATCATTCCCCCCATTTTATGGGAATCCCTCGTTTAAAATTTCCGGCAGATGCGCCGAGTCGATCTACGTTAAAACTGGAAGAAGCTATTTTGACTTTTATTCCACGTAAAGAAGAGAATAAACGTTTAAATGAAAATATGATTGGTGTTGATTTAGGGGCTTGCCCTGGCGGTTGGACGTATCAACTAGTCAAACGAGGTTTATTTGTTTATGCAGTTGATCACGGAAAAATGGCTGCGAGTTTGCATGATACGGGGCGCATTGAACATTGTGCGGAAGATGGTTTTAAATTTCAGCCCCCAAAAAGGAAAAAAGTGGATTGGTTAGTCTGTGATATGGTGGAACAACCAAGTCGTATTTCTTTATTGATTGGTAAATGGTTGTTGAATGGTTGGTGCCGAGAAACGATCTTCAATTTAAAATTACCCATGAAAAAACGTTATCAGGAAGTTGTATTATGTTTAGAAAACTTGGCTGTGATGTTGGCTGAGCAGAATTTGAATTTTGAGATTCAAGCAAAACATTTATATCACGATCGTGAAGAAATCACGGTACATATAGCATTAAAATCTTGAGTGAATTGTTTTCATAACCAAAAAGGACGTCGCGAATGAATTTACACGAATACCAAGCAAAACAACTATTTGAGCATTATGGATTACCCGTAAAAAATGGGGCGGTCTGTCAATCTGTTGATGAAGTAGATTTGGTACTGGCTCAACTTTCAGGCGATAAGTGGGCAGCGAAATGCCAAGTTCATGCGGGTGGGCGTGGTAAAGCGGGTGGCGTTAAATTAGTGCACGATGTAGAGGAAGCAAGATCTTTTTCAGAAAAATGGCTAGGACAACGTTTAGTCACTTTTCAAACGGATAAATCGGGTCAGCCAGTAAACCAGATTTATTTTGAAGAAACTTGCGATATTGATAAAGAATTTTACTTAAGTGCGGTTGTTGATCGCGCCTCTCAAAAAGTGGTGTTTATTGCTTCTCCTGCGGGTGGTATGGATATTGAAGAAGTCGCGCAAAATTCACCGCACTTACTCCACAAAGTCACCATTGATCCTTTATTTGGAGGATTGCCTTATCAAGGCCGTGAATTGGCGTTTAAATTAGGGTTAAGTGGTACGCAAAACAAACAGTTTACCGATATCTTTATGGGATTGTCTCGTTTGTTTTTAGAAAAAGATTTATCTTTAGTGGAAGTTAATCCACTTGTTCTGACTAAACAAGGCAATTTGGTTTGTCTAGACGCCAAAATATCTGTTGATGATAACGCTTTATTTCGCCATAAAGATCTCTTAGCACTGCAAGATTTAACTCAAAATGATGCTCGTGAAGCAGAAGCTGAAAAATTCCAGTTAAACTATGTGGCTTTAGAGGGCGATATTGGTTGTATGGTAAACGGGGCTGGGCTTGCAATGGGAACCATGGATATTGTGAAACTCTATGGTGGTAAGCCTGCGAATTTTCTTGATGTGGGTGGTGGTACAACGAAAGAGCGGGTTGCTGAAGCGTTCAAAATCATTTTAACCGATCCTTCAGTGAAGGTGATTTTAGTGAATATTTTTGGTGGCATTGTTCGTTGTGATTTGATTGCTGAAGGCGTGATTGCTGCAGTAAATGAAGTGGGCGTGAGAGTGCCTGTGGTTGTACGATTAGAAGGGACTAATGCTGAAATAGGTCGCCAAATTTTAGCGGAAAGCGACGTTAATATTCTTACCGCACAGAGTTTACAACAAGCCGCAGAATTAGCCGTGAATGCAGCAAAAGGAGAACACTAATGGCGATTTTAATTGATAAAAATACGAAAGTGATTTGCCAAGGTTTTACTGGTGGACAGGGGACTTTTCATTCTGAACAAGCATTAGCCTACGGAACGCAATTAGTTGGTGGCGTATCGCCAAATAAAGGTGGAACTACCCATCTTGGTTTGCCTGTTTTTAATACAGTTCGTGAAGCTGTCGAAAATACGGGGGCAACCGCGACAGTCATTTATGTGCCAGCACCATTTTGTAAAGATGCCATAATTGAAGCTATTGATGCAGGGATTAAGTTAATTGTCTGCATTACTGAGGGCATCCCTACATTGGATATGCTTAAGGTGAAACAAAAATTAAATGAAACAGGCGTTGTGATGATTGGGCCAAATTGCCCGGGTGTGATTACACCTGATGAATGTAAAATAGGCATCATGCCGGGACATATACATAAAAAAGGCAAAGTGGGGATTGTTTCTCGTTCTGGTACTTTAACGTATGAAGCGGTAAAACAAACTACAGATGAAGGTTTTGGTCAATCGACTTGTGTGGGTATCGGTGGCGATCCCATTCCAGGCTCTAGTTTTATTGATATTCTCGAAAGATTTCAACAAGATCCCGAAACAGAAGCCATTGTGATGATTGGCGAGATCGGCGGTTCCGCTGAGGAAGAAGCCGCAACCTTCATTAAAGATAAGGTCACTAAACCAGTGGTTGCCTATATTGCGGGTATCACTGCGCCAAAAGGTAAACGGATGGGACATGCGGGGGCTATTATTAGTGGCGGAAAAGGCACTGCCGCAGAAAAAATTGCTGCGCTTGAGGCCGCAGGTGTGACCTGTGTAAAAAGCCTCGCTGAAATTGGTGCAGCCTTGAGAAAGATATTAAAATAATTTCATAAAATTAACCGCACTTTAGTTTGATAAGGCGTAGATTGACTCTCTACGCCTTTATTTTTATATATTTGCCATTATAAAGTGAGCGCAAAACTGCTATAATCAGCACACACTTTTTAAGGAAGAAACAGATGAGCCAATTTTTTTATATCCACCCTGAAAATCCACAAGCGCGCTTGATTAATCAAGCCGTAGAGATTTTACAAAAAGGCGGTGTGATTGTGTATCCGACGGATTCTGGATATGCCTTGGGCTGTATGATGGGCGATAAACATGCAATGGATCGCATTGTAGCGATTCGTAAATTGCCTGAAGGACATAATTTTACGTTGGTGTGTAGTGATTTATCGGAGCTTTCAACTTACGCAACGGTGAGCAATACTGCGTATCGTTTGATTAAAAATAATACGCCTGGGAGTTATACTTTTATTCTTACTGCAACGAAAGAATTACCGCGCCGTTTAATGACATCAAAACGTAAAACCATAGGTTTACGCGTACCAGATAATAAGATCGCTTTAGATTTACTTTCAGCCTTAGATGAGCCGATTTTATCTTGTTCGTTAATGTTGCCAGGTGAAGAACATACCACGCAATCTGATCCTGAGGAAATTCGAGATCGTTTGGAGCACCAAGTTGATTTAATTATTCATGGTGGATATTTAGGGCAAGAGCCTACAACAGTGGTGGATTTAACGGAAGAATCGCCAGTGATTTTGCGCGAAGGAAGTGGAAGTACTGCTCCTTTTATTTAACTTATAGACGCTTGTGAAAGCGACCTTTCCATTATTTAAGGAAAACAATGAAACCTAGTCAAAAACAAACTCAAAGACAACCGTACTTTTCCAAAGATTCAGCAAAGAAAAGTGATTTTTCAGCTAAAAATGATAGACGTTCAGTGTCTCGTACTGCTCGCGTAGAAATGGTAAATACGAAAAAAAGTGCGGTTAATTCTGACAACAAATTTTTATCTAAGCCAAAAGCGAAACCCGTTGTAAAAGCCTCGAATCAACCTAAAGTAGAGGGTGAAAAATTACAGAAAGTTTTAGCGCGTGCTGGACAAGGCTCTCGTCGTGAAATTGAAACAATGATTGCCGCAGGCAGAGTGAGCGTAGAGGGTAAAATTGCGACTTTAGGCGATCGTATTGACGTACATTCTGGCGTGAAAGTGCGTATTGATGGTCAAATTATTAATCTTAGCCACGCACAAAAAGAAATTTGCCGCGTGTTAATGTATTACAAACCTGAAGGTGAACTTTGTACTCGTAGCGACCCAGAAGGGCGTGCCACAGTGTTTGATCGTTTGCCACGTTTAACAGGTTCTCGTTGGATTGCGGTGGGGCGTTTAGATATTAATACATCAGGTTTATTGCTTTTCACTACTGATGGTGAATTAGCAAATCGCTTAATGCACCCAAGCCGTGAAGTGGAACGTGAATATTCGGTGCGAGTATTTGGTCAAGTTGATGATGCGATGTTAGCGCGTTTACGCAAAGGCGTTCAGCTTGAAGATGGACCTGCCAACTTTAAAGAAATTAAATTTACAGGCGGTGTGGGTATTAACCAATGGTATGACGTAACCTTGATGGAAGGACGTAACCGTGAGGTTCGCCGTTTGTGGGAATCCCAAGGGATTCAAGTTAGCCGATTGATTCGTATTCGTTACGGCAATATCAAACTGATGAAAGGTTTGCCTCGTGGTGGCTGGGAAGAAATGGATCTTGAAAGCGTCAACTACTTGCGTGAACTTGTGGGATTACCGGCTGAAACCGAAACGAAATTAGATGTTACACAGCCACGTCGTCGTCCAAAATCTGGACAAATTCGTAAAGCGGTAAAACGTTATTCTGAACTGAGCAAACGTTATAAAAAATAAGGACTTTTTTTATGAAAATGCAGCAACTGCGGTATATTGTTGAAATTGCTAACCATAATTTAAATGTAACTGAAGCGGCTAATGCGCTTTATACATCACAGCCTGGAATTAGTAAGCAAGTGCGGTTGCTGGAAGATGAATTAGGTCTAGAAATTTTTGAACGTCATGGCAAGCATATAAAATCAATTACACCAGCAGGGAAAAAGATTATTTCGATTGCACGCGAGTTACTTGTTAAAGCGCAAGGTATCCGTGCCGTTGCTGATGAATATACTCAACCAAATCACGGTGTATTACGCATTGCGACGACAAATACTCAGGCGCGTTATATGCTGCCAAGCGTGATTGAACGTTTTTCCAAAAAATATCCTGATGTGAGTTTGCATATTCACCAAGGTTCGCCAACACAAATTCATGATGCATTAATGTCGGGAGAGGTGGATTTGGCGATTACTACCGAAGCGCCTTATTTATTTGATGATTTGGTTCAGATTCCATGCTATTGGTGGAATCGCGCAGTGATTGTTACGCCAGAACATCCGCTTGCCAAAGTGAAAGAATTGACGATTGAGGAATTAGGTAAATATCCGCTTGTGACCTACACTTTTGGTTTTACAGGTGTTTCTGATTTAGATTACGCATTTAATAGCGCAGGCATTTTGCCGAATATAGTCTTTACCGCTACTGATGCCGATATCATTAAGACTTATGTACGCTTAGGCTTAGGGGTGGGCATTATGGCATCTATGGCTCATACGCCATTAGATACAGATCTTGTGGCGATTGATGCAAGTCATTTGTTCCGCCCGAGTATGACGAATATTGCATTTAAACATAGCACGTTCTTACGCAATTATATGTACGATTTCATGGAATATTTTTCACCGCACTTAACTCGTAGCGTCGTGGAAAAAGCCGAGCGTTTGCGTGATAACAATTCAGTGAAAAAATTATTTGAAGGCATTGAATTGGAAACCAAATAATAATGTATAAATGAAGTGCGGTTGAAATTTAATAAGAATTTCAACCGCACTTTTTTATACTAAAAATAGAACTGGAACAAGGTTCATCACACCAACTGTCGCGATAGAAAGTAATAATCTTGATGCGCCAAAAATAAAACCACGATTAGTGCCATTATCAAATTTCACTAATAAGTTTGCCATCGCCGTGAGGGCATACACTTCAATGACTGTAAAAATGACAAGATAGGCATAGGCTGAAAATACGGAAAGATAACGTAAAGTTATAAACCAAGGCACGATAATTCCAATAGCCAACAGAGGGGCAACCCATGCCGCTTGTTTGATTGTTAAATTAATTTTTCTGGAAAAATAGCTTTGTAATAGTACAGTGAGTAAGCCGTTGCCAAATAACGCTATCGGTGAATGTTCAGGCATGCCAAGTTTATTGTTAAATAAAAAAGGAAAAATGACAAAGAAAGAGCTCGCAATAGCAAGAGGTAAAAAGAGCATTAAATGCACCATGAGGAATTCTTTTGTAATAATTTCTTTGATTTGTGTAAAGCGAAATTTTACTAACGTTTGTAAGGTTTGAATTTGATAGAAAGGCTTCACCATTAAGGCGAATAATACGGCTTCCATTGAAAAACAGACCCAAATGAGCAAGTCGATATGTTCGTATGTAATAAATGGGATGACTAAAAGCGGCGCAAACATGGATGACATGGAGGTCACTTTTAGATATTTCCCTTGCAAGCGCGTTTTTTCTTTGTATTCATCCCCAGCCAGCACAAGCAAACATGCTTTGGCATTGGTTCCAAATAAGCAACTGCCTAAACCAAAACCAGTGGTCGCAATAAGAAGCAATAAATAATTATCTGCCGCGAGAAAGAAAATATAAGCTATCACGTCTAAAAAACAGCCGAGCAACATCATTTTGGCTAAACCATAGCGATCGCCCCAAATACCAGCAAGAATGGAAAGAGCTTGGTTTGAGAAAAAGAGTAGTGATAAGGAAAAGGCGATTTCGCTGTTGCTCAATCCTTTACTTTGTAGATAAATCAGAAATACCGTTTGCACAGAAAAAAAGGCAAGGGTGGAAAAGAAACGCCGAGTAAGTAAAAGTTTTTGTAAATTCATAGAGTCAAATGATAAAAAGAAAAGCACGCGTTGAATAACGCGCGCCATGAGTTTTATAAGTGCGGTTAAAATTGATATTAAAATTTTACCGCACTTGAAAGATTAAAACAGATTGTGATATTTCACTAAATCTTTACGCTGAATAGCAAATACGCCTAGTCCGCCATTTTTAAGTTCTACCCATTCAAATGGTACCTCTGGATATTGCTCAATTAAGCTCACCATGCTATTGCCCACTTCACACACCAACAAGCCATTTTCAGTTAAGTAATCTGGCGCTTGTTTCAAAATTTGTTTGGTAATGTTTAAGCCATCATGACCAGAACCTAAGGCTAACTCTGGTTCAAAATGGAATTCTTCTGACATATCGGCGAGATCTTCTTCATCCACATAAGGTGGATTGGTCACGATAAGATCGTATTTTTGTCCTAAAATATTTTCAAATAAGTTTGATTGAATCGGGAATACGCGATGCTCTAATTGATGACGTGAAATATTGATCTCCGCGACATTAAGTGCATCAACTGATAAATCGACTGCATCCACTTCCGCATTCTGGAAAGCATAAGCACAAGCAATGGCAATACAACCGCTACCTGTGCATAGATCGAGAATATGATTCGGCTCTTGTGAAATTAAATCTTCAAAGCGATCTTGAATTAACGCACTAATTGGAGAACGTGGAATAATGGTTCGTTCATCCACATAAAATTCGTGACCGCAGAACCAAGCACTATTTGTTAAATATGCCACTGGTACGCGTTGTTCGATTCGGGTTAATACAAGTTGAACTAAGGTTTCTTTTTCAGATGGGGTTAATCGACTGTTAAATAATTCGGTAGGTAAATCAATGGGTAAATGTAAGCCACTTAAAACGAGTTGCAGGCTTTCATCCCAAGGATTATCGTGCCCTTGCCCGAAGTAAATATCAGATCGATTGAGAATACTATACGTCCAACGCAGAAAATCTTGGATGGTTTGCAGTTCGTTTGCAACATTATCTTCCAAGATAGTTGCAACTAATTCTTGGTTATGTGAGGTTTCCATCGCATTTCTCCATAAAAGTGAGTAGAAAAGTTAGCATAAAATTCCGTATGAAAATTTGGCGTAGTTATACCACAGATGAGAATGTAGAACTATGATATGATACGCAAAATTTGAAATTAATGAGAAAAAATGCAAGACGAATTTGATTTATTCCGTGCGGAAACCAAAGGCATTAAACTAATTAAACAAGATACTTTTGTTCCCCCTCGCCAAAAACGTGATCAGAAAAAAATAGAATTGAAAGAATTACGAGCGAAAGAAGATACATTGTTCTATTTTTCTGATGAATATGAGCCGTTACTGAATGACAATGATGGTGTTGTGAAATATTTACGTGATGGGGAAGATTCCCATTTATTAAAACAACTTCGTCGCGGAGATTTTTCGCCAGAATTGTTTTTAGATTTACATGGTTTAACCCGTGAACAAGCTAAACAAGAATTAGCCGCACTTTTACTGGCTTGTGAAAATGAGCATGTTGATTGTGCCAGTATAATGACGGGCTATGGCACCTTTACCTTGAAAAAGCAAATTCCACGTTGGTTAGTACAACATCCTAAAGTGCGGGCATTACATCAAGCGCCAAGAGAATGGGGCGGTGAAGCCGCAATTTTGATTTTGGTTGATTTGTAAAAAACGTTATAAAAAATACCGCACTTTTACTGCCTAGGGCAAAGTGCGGTATTTTCTTTTATGTTTTTACTTGAACTATTGTGTCGCTTGAATTGCAGTTAAGGCAATTGTGTACACAATATCATCAACTAAGGCACCGCGAGATAAGTCATTGACTGGTTTGCGCATACCTTGAAGCATTGGGCCAATAGACACTAAATCTGCAGAACGTTGTACTGCTTTGTAAGTCGTGTTACCCGTATTTAAGTCAGGGAATACGAATACCGTTGCTTTACCTGCTACTGGTGAATTTGGTGCTTTAGAGCGAGCCACATCTTCCATCACAGCCGCATCGTATTGTAATGGGCCATCGATTAATAAATCAGGGCGTTTTTCTTTTGCAATACGAGTTGCTTCTTTCACTTTTTCTACATCAGCACCGCTACCAGATGTACCTGTTGAGTAAGAAATCATTGCGACTTTTGGATCAATACCAAATGCTTTCGCAGAATCCGCAGATTGAATTGCGATTTCAGCAAGTTGTTCTGCTGTAGGATCAGGGTTTACCGCACAGTCACCGTAAACAAGTACTTGATCTGGTAATAACATAAAGAAGATAGAAGAAACAATTGAACTACCCGGTGCAGTTTTGATGATTTGCATTGGTGGACGAATGGTGTTTGCAGTCGTGTGAACGGCTCCAGATACTAAACCATCTACTTCATTTGCTTCTAACATCATGGTGCCAAGCACTACGGTATCTTCTAATTGTTCACGAGCTGCAGTTTCTGTCATACCTTTTGCTTTACGTAATTCAACTAAACGAGCAACATAGTTTTCACGAACATCTGCTGGGTTAATGATTGTAATGCCTTTACCTAGTTTAACACCTTGTGCTTCAGCTACACGTTGAACAGATGCTGGATCTGCTAAAAGCACACATTCCGCAATGCCACGTTCTGCACAAAGTACGGCAGCTTTGATTGTACGAGGTTCATCACCTTCAGGAAGCACAATGCGTTTTTTCGCAGCACGAGCAAGTTCAGTCAATTGGAAACGGAATGCTGGCGGGGATAAACGACGTAAACGAGTAGAATCTGCAACTAAGTTATTGATAAAGTCACCATTAAAGTGTTGGCTAGTGTATTGTTTGATGTTTTCGATACGCTCTTTATCATCAACGGGCACTTCAAGATTAAAGTTTTGTAAATTTAATGCTGTTTGCCAGGTGTTACCTTCAATACGGAAGATTGGCAATTTTGCTTTTTCAAAAGCTGGTTGGCAAAGTTTATTGATTTGAGCATCAATTTTGTAACCGCCAGTTAATAAGAGACCGCCGATTTCAATACCATTTGACGCTGCGAGAGCGGCTGCAACAAGTACATCTGGACGATCTGCTGAAGCGACTAATAAGCTACCTGCACGGAAATGCTCAACCATATTTGGTAAACTTCTTGCACAGAAAGTGATACCACGGATACGACGGTTAATATCTCCTTCAGTGATAATTGATGCGCCTAAGTATTTCACTAAATCGATCGCACGTGTTGCGATTAAATCTGCTGACCAAGGCACACAAGCTAATAATTTGATTGAGCTATTTGCAAATAATTTGCTCACTTCTGCTTCACATGCATGGCTGTGTTGGAACGAATCAAAGATTTCAGCAAGATCAGGGCGTGTACGACCAGATTCATCAACGGGTGCATTAAATTTGTTTACAACTACGCCTAAAAGATTCGGATTGTTTTTACCACCAAATAGAGAGGCTGCTGCTTCTACGCGATCTTTTAATTCAGTTGGGGTTTCAGTTGCAGGTGCTGCAACTAATACGATTTCTGCATCTAATGCTTGTGCAATTTCATAGTTGATGCTATTTGCGTAACCGTGTTTTCTTGTGGGAATTAAGCCTTCAACCACAACGATATCGTTGTTTTTAGTTAATTGTTGGTGATTTGCCACAATTTTTTCTAGTAATACATCAGACTGATTTTGCCCAATCAATGATTCCGCAACGCTTAACATAAACGGTTCAGACGTTTCAAGGGTAGTGCTGGTGCGAATGATAGAGGTTGTACGATCCAGTTTATCTTCACCTGTGCTTGGTTGAGAAACAGGTTTCATAAAACCAACTTTTGCGCCTTTTTGTTCAAGAGAATGGATTAATCCCAGACTAATGCTAGTTAAACCCACGCCTGTGCTTACAGGGATAAGGATAATCGTGCGAGACATAGTTAAACCTTAATGTGTATATGTTATAAATAAAAACTGCCGAAAAATTCGGCAGCTTGTTGTTAAATTAGAAACAAAGTTTAGCGGTATCTTGTGCGATAACTAATTCTTCGTTAGTTGGAAGAACAATCGCTTTAAATGCGGAATCATCAGTGGTGATTACGCCATCTTTACCGAAACGTGCCGCTAGATTGCGTTCGTTATCTACTTTAATACCAAATAATTTTAAGTGATTTAATGCTAATTCACGAACGTGTGCTGAGTTCTCACCAATACCACCAGTGAAAGCAATCGCATCTAAATGATCATCACCTAATACAGCCATATAAGCACCGATGTATTTCGCTAAACGATAGCTGTATACGTCTAAAGCGCGTTTTGCTTCTGGTTTAGATGCGTCATCGTAGTTATCTTCAGCATAACGGCAGTCGCTTGTTACTTCAGTTAAACCTAAAAGACCAGATTTTTTCACTAAAGTCTCTTCGATTTGTTCCATAGACATACCTAAAGTTTTGTATAGGTAGAATACGATTGCAGGGTCGATATCACCACAACGAGTGCCCATGACTAAACCTTCTAACGGAGTTAAGCCCATTGATGTATCGATACATTTACCGTTACGCACAACAGAAACAGAACCACCATTACCTAAGTGACAAATAATCGTATTGACTTGGTCTGCTGGTTTACCTACATATTCAGCGACTTCACGAGAAACGAAGTAGTGGCTGGTACCGTGTGCACCGTAGCGACGAACGCCATGTTCTTTATATAAAGAGTATGGAAGGGCATAAAGGTATGCTTCTTCAGGCATGGTTTGGTGGAATGCCGTATCAAAAACTACTACGTTTTTATCTTTTAAGTGCGGGAATGCGTTGAATGCTTCGCGAATACCGATTAAGTGCGCTGGATTGTGAAGTGGCGCAAATTGTGCAGCATCTTCAATACCTTTAACGACTTCATCAGTTACGATAACAGATTGGGTGTATTTTTCACCGCCATGTACGATACGGTGACCAATTGCCGCGATAGAGTTTTTAAGCTCATCTGTCATGATATTAGACGCGATAAAGTTAAGTGCTTCAGTATGAGCTGCGCCTGCGCCTAAATCTGCGTTACCTTTCTCACCATTGAGTTTCCATTTGATACGAGCTTCTGGTAAGAAAAATGCTTCCGCTAAGCCGGATAATTTTTCTTCACCTGTTGCAGGATCAAGAATTGCAAATTTTAGTGAAGAACTACCACAGTTAAGGATAAGAACAAGTTTTGACATGGGAACCCTATATTTGATTAAAGTTAATGGAAATCCACCTTGCTGATGGACTGAAAAAATCTGGCATAGGATACACCTTTTGATAAACAAAATAAATTCATCCCAGCATAAAAAGACAACGATTTATGGAACTTTTTGAAAAATTAAACTTTTTCAGTAAGGTGACAATTTCAGGCAAACTGGGGTATGATAAGTGCGGTTGTTTTTTAAAGGTGTTTTTATGGCATTTTTTTCCATTTTAAAACAGGGACAGATTTATCTTAATACTTGGCCACAGGAGGCTAAATTAGGGATTATTTTCCCAGAAAACCGCATTATGAAAGCCACGAGTTTTGCACAAAAATTCATGCCCTTTGTTGCTGTATTTGCAGTGGTGTGGCAACAGATTTATGCAAAAAATGATTTGATGGCCTTTTCTATTGCAATTTTGACCGCACTTTTTGCCTTGCTTATTCCTTTTCAAGGTCTTTATTGGCTTGGCAAGCGTGCGAATTCGCCATTAGAAAATCAAAGTGCGGTGTGGTTTTATGATATTTGCGAACGCTTAAAACAACTACATGAACCCTTGCCTTTTGTGCAAGATCAACCGACATACCAACATTTAGCAGAAGTCTTAAAGAAAGCTCAAAGCAAATTTGAACGAGCTTTTTGGCAGGAAATTTAGTTTACGCAAACGTTTTCTTTTTGGCTTTATTTTTGTAGAATACCTCGGTCGTTTTAAACGGCCGTTTTTCATTGAGAGATTTTTTAATGATCGATTACATTATTATTGGCATTATCGCTTTTTCCATTCTTGTCAGTTTATTACGCGGTTTTGTGCGCGAAGTGCTTTCACTCGGTAGCTGGGTTGTGGCATTTATTGTAGCAAGTCAGTTCTATCCTTATCTTGCCGCTTATCTTACGCAAATTGAATCAATGTATGTTCGTAATGGAACCGCAATCGGGATTTTATTTGTACTGACTTTAATTGTGGGCGCTATAGTAAATTATGTGATTAGTCAATTAGTAGATAAGACGGGTTTAAGTGGCACAGATCGTGTGTTAGGTGCGATTTTTGGTTTAGTACGCGGTGCGCTGATTGTCGCTGCGTTATTATTTTTTATGGATACCTTCACCAATTTTGAACAAACTGATTGGTGGAAAGAATCTCAATTAATACCGCACTTTGGTTTTATTATTGAATGGTTCTTTCAACAACTTCAGGCTAGTTCAAGTTTTTTAAATCCAACGCTTAATCAATAAGGAACACAAAATGTGTGGTATTGTCGGTATTGTTAGCCAAAGTCCGGTTAATGAATCTATTTATGCAGCATTAACTCTTTTGCAACATCGTGGACAAGATGCGGCAGGTATTGTAACGGTTGATGATGAAAACCGTTTCCGCTTACGTAAAGCTAATGGTTTAGTGAGCGATGTGTTCCATCAAGAGCATATGCTACGCTTGCAAGGAAATGCTGGATTGGGTCATGTTCGCTATCCTACGGCAGGAAGTTCTAGTGTCTCAGAGGCGCAGCCTTTTTATGTGAATTCTCCCTATGGTGTCACTTTAGTGCATAACGGCAATTTAACCAATTCAGTGGAATTAAAAGAAAAAGTCTTTAAAACAGCTCGCCGCCATGTAAACACTAATTCAGATTCCGAACTTCTTCTTAATATTCTAGCTAATCATCTTGATCATATTCCTAAAAACCATCTCGATCCACAAGATATTTTCTATGCTGTTCGTAAAACTCACAACGATGTTCGTGGTGCTTATGCTTGTTTAGCGATGATTATTGGGCATGGCATGGTTGCGTTTCGTGATCCTTTTGGTATTCGTCCTTTGGTGTTGGGTAAACGCGAAGAAAATGGCAAAACCGATTATATGTTTGCCTCTGAAACTGTAGCTTTAGATATTGTGGGTTTTGACTTTGTTCGCGATATTGCACCAGGTGAAGCCGTTTATGTGACGTTTGATGGTGAGCTTTATTCGCAACAATGTGCCGAAAGTGCGGTGTTAAATCCTTGTATTTTTGAGTATGTTTATTTTGCACGTCCAGATTCAACGATTGATGGCGTCTCTGTTTATGCTGCACGTGTTCACATGGGCGAAAAACTAGGACAAAAAATTGCAAAAGAATGGACGGATGAAATTGATAATATTGATGTGGTGATTCCCGTTCCTGAAACCTCCACAGATATTGCGTTACAAATAGCTCGAGTACTAGGGAAACCTTACCGACAAGGATTTGTGAAAAATCGCTATGTTGGTCGTACGTTTATTATGCCAGGACAAGCACAGCGTATTAGTTCTGTTCGTCGCAAATTGAATACCATTAAAGCTGAATTTAAAGATAAAAACGTCTTATTGGTGGACGATTCTATCGTTCGAGGTACAACCTCTGAGCAAATTGTTGAAATGGCTCGCTCAGCTGGCGCGAAGAAAATTTACTTTGCCTCTGCTGCTCCAGAAATTCGTTATCCGAATGTATATGGTATTGATATGCCGAGTCGCGATGAACTGATCGCTTACGGTCGAGATGTTGATGAAATTGCGCATTTAATTGGTGTGGACAAATTAATTTTCCAAGATCTGACCGCACTTACCGAATCAGTTCAATTAGAAAATCCGTCTATTCGAGGGTTTGATTGTTCAGTGTTCACTGGCGAATATATTACAGGTGACATCACGCCAGAATATTTGGACAAAATCGCAAGTCAACGGAACGATAGTGCAAAGAAAAAACGTGAAAAACAAGCATCTAATCTTGAAATTTATAATGAACAATAAATGGCGATAAGGCGAGATATTTAGTCCGATAAAAATCACCGCATTAAAAAAGTGCGGTGATTTTTTTATTTGTTTTTTAGGATATCTTTTAGATAGTTTTCGCAATCAGAATATTGAAATTGGAATCCAGCGTTGAGTAATTTTTCAGGCACAACATTTTGGCTTTCTAGTAATAGATTCGCTCGTTCGCCAAGAATGAAATGTAATATCCATTTTGGAATGGTTGCAAAGGCAGGACGTTTTAATATTCGAGCCAAAGTGTGGTTAAATTTATACTGTTTTATGGGATTAGGGGCGGTGAAGTTAAATGAGCCTTGGCATTCTGAATGATCGAGTAAAAATAAAATGCCATTGACCATATCTTCCAAAGCAATCCAGGGAAAATATTGCTCTCCATTGCCCAGTTTGCCACCAAGTCCCCATTTATATAAAGGCAACATTTGAGCAAGGGCACCCTCTTTCTTAGAAAAGACCATGCCTGTTCGAATCAAACAAACTCTTGCATCAGCTTGTCTCGCAATATTTTCCCAATCTTGGCATAATTGTGCGCTGAAGGTTTTTGTTGTTTTGCTTGTTTCGGTAATTTTTTGTTCGTCTTGATCTCCGTAAATTCCAGTCGCTGAACCTGAAATAAAAATAGGGTATTGCTGATATTGGTTAATGAATTCAACCAGTTGAGTGGTGAGGCTTAAACGACTTTCTCGTAAAATAGATTTTTGCTTTGTCGTCCAAGCTTTATGAAAAATCGGCTCGCCAGCAAGATTGATGATCGCATCGAACTGTTCTTGTAAATCGAGTTCTGAAAGTGCGGTAATAAATTTGATATTTTTTTGCTTTGAGATAGTGTACGGCGTACTTGAGCGCGTTAAGATCGTCACTTGTTCATTGCGTAAGCAGAGTTGTTCGACAAGTGCTTTGCCAATAAGTCCCGTGCCTCCAGTTAATAAAATGTTCATTACAACGCGTTTTCAAATAAACGTTGAACATTTGTGAGTAAGTCAACAATTTTTGTACCACGGGTTGGTGTGATAAAAATTGTATCATCACCTGCGATAGTGCCTAAGATGCCTTCTGATTTTCCAATTGAATCGAGCAAGCGAGCGATGAGTTGTGCCGCACCTGGAGAAGTCTTAATGACAATTAACATATCATTGTAATCAACGTCTAATACAAGATTTTTTAATGGACTACTAGTATTAGGAACACTTAATTCACCTGGTAAGCAATAGACCATTTCCATTTTGGTATTACGGGTACGAACAGCGCCAAATTTGGTGAGCATTCTGGATATTTTTGATTGATTAATGCCTGTAAAGCCTTGTTTTTTTAAGGCATCGACAATCTCACTTTGAGAGCCAAAGCGTTCTTGATTGAGTAATTCTTTAAAAGCGCGAGTTAAATTGTCAGTCATTTTATTTTTCAATAGTCAAAAATTTGCATAAGAATTGCATAAAAATTCATTTTCATCAACTTGAATGTAAATAAAAGCTAAGAGAAGGAAAAAATTACCTCAGAAATGTGAACTAGATCATAGAATGATATTTCTCTGTTTGTAATTGTGAGATGAAAATTTTAAAATCAGCTCATCTTAAATTAACTAACACATAAGGAGTATTTATGAAAGTTGCAGTATTAGGCGCCGCAGGCGGTATTGGTCAAGCATTAGCGTTATTACTAAAACTTCAGTTGCCTGCTGGTTCAGATTTAGCATTATATGATATTGCCCCTGTGACCCCAGGTGTTGCAGTGGATGTGAGCCATATTCCAACTGCAGTGAATGTGAAAGGTTTTTCTGGTGAAGATCCAACACCAGCACTTGAAGGTGCAGATGTTGTATTAATTTCTGCTGGTGTTGCACGTAAACCTGGTATGGATCGTTCAGATTTATTCAATATTAATGCAGGCATTATTTGTGGTTTAATTGAAAAAGTCGCGGTCACTTGCCCGAAAGCTTGTGTTGGTATCATCACTAACCCAGTAAATACTACCGTTGCGATTGCGGCCGAAGTATTGAAAAAAGCAGGTGTTTACGACAAACGTAAATTATTTGGTGTGACAACTTTAGACGTGTTACGTTCTGAAACCTTTGTGGCTGAATTAAAAGGTTTAAATGTTTCTCGTACAAGCGTTCCTGTTATTGGTGGTCACTCAGGTGTGACTATTCTTCCATTACTTTCTCAAGTTCAATATGCTAAATGGAATGAAGATGAAATCGAACCATTAACAAAACGTATCCAAAATGCAGGTACAGAAGTGGTCAATGCAAAAGCGGGTGGTGGTTCTGCAACGCTTTCAATGGCGCAAGCTGCAGCACGTTTTGCTCGTTCTTTAGTGAAAGGATTGAGTGGCGAAACAGTTGTTGAATGTACTTATGTTGAAGGTGACGGCAAATATGCTCGTTTCTTCTCTCAACCAGTTCGTTTAGGCAAAGATGGTGTAGAAGAAATTTTACCAATTGGCCTATTGAGCAATTTTGAACAACAAGCCTTAGAAAATATGTTGCCGACTTTACGTGCTGATATTGAATTAGGTGAAAAATTTATTAATGGTTAATTATTAAAAAGTAAGGGGAGCATTAGCTCCCTTTTTCATGTTTCGATAAAAAAGCCACCAAATGGTGGCTTTTATTTGTGTCTTTATTATTTCTGACGCATTGCAGGGAATAAGATAACATCACGAATTGATGGTGCATTTGCATAAAGCATTGCTAGACGGTCGATACCTAAACCTTCACCTGCTGTTGGTGGTAAACCGTGTTCTAGCGCAACAACAAAGTCTTCATCTTTAAACATCGCTTCATCATCGCCAGCTTCTTTCGCAGCGACTTGTGCATCAAAACGTTCATTTTGATCTTCCGCGTCATTTAATTCTGAGAAACCATTACCGATTTCACGACCACCGATAAAGAGCTCAAAACGATCTGTTACATCAGGATTTTCATCATTACGACGTGCAAGTGGTGAAATTTCCGCAGGGTGAGCCATTAAGAATGTTGGTTGAATTAAGTGATGTTCAGCCACTTCTTCAAAGATTGCGTTCACAATGCTGCCTAAGCCCCAAGATTTTTGTACTTCAATACCTAAGCGTTCTGCCGTGGCTTTTGCACGATCAAAGTCATATAAATCTTCTTTTACGATACCTTTGTCTGCACCATATTTAATCGTTGCATCGTGTAACGTAATACGTTCGAATGGTTTACCAAAATCAAATTCGTATTCGCCGTATTTCACAATGGTAGTACCAAGAATATCAATCGCTAATTTACGAAGAAGTTCTTCAGTGTTATCCATTAAATCATGGTAATCCGCATAAGCTTGGTAGTATTCAAGCATGGTAAATTCTGGATTATGGCGAACAGAAACCCCTTCATTACGGAAGTTACGGTTTAATTCAAATACTCGTTCGAAGCCACCCACTACTAGGCGTTTTAAATAAAGTTCAGGTGCGATACGCAAATACATATCCACATCTAATGCATTGTGATGAGTTACGAAAGGACGCGCAGATGCGCCGCCTGGAATCACTTGTAACATTGGCGTTTCCACTTCCATAAAGCCTTTAGAAATGAAATATTCACGAATACCTGCGACAACTTTAGAACGAATAATAAAAGTGCGGCGAGATTCTTCGTTAGAAATTAAATCTAAATAACGTTGGCGATAGCGAACTTCTTGGTCGGTTAAGCCATGGAATTTGTCTGGTAATGGGCGAAGTGCTTTAGTTAAAAGTTGAACTTCTGTGGTTTTCACTGTGAGTTCATCTGTTTTTGTTTTAAATAAAGTGCCTTTAACGCCAACGATGTCACCTAAATCCCAAGTGCCAACGTCATCTTTATAAACGCCTTCAGGCAAATTATCTCGTGCAACATAAAGCTGGATTTTACCGCTCATATCTTGAATGGTGATAAACGTCGCTTTACCCATTGCGCGGCGAGTCATAATACGGCCAGCAACTTGTACTTCAACGCTTTTCTCTTTTAAGATTTCACCGTCTTCTGCATCATATTGATTGTGTAAATCTTGTGCGAGCGCATCACGACGAAATTTGTTTGGAAATGCATTACCTTTTGCACGTAGTGCGGCTAATTTTTCACGACGAACGAGCATTTCGCCATTGAGATCTAATTCTTTAACTTCTTGTTCTGACATGTTGTTTACCTTTAATTTTAACTTTAAAAATACCTTCAAAAATAACCGCGCTTTTGGGTTATTTCTTATGATGGGATAAGTAACGCGTCTTTACTTATCCTACAAATTATGCTTAAAGCCCAGCTTTTAAACTCGCTTCAATAAATCGATCTAAATCACCGTCTAATACGGCTTGCGTATTACGGTTTTCCACGCCAGTACGCAAATCTTTAATGCGTGAATCGTCTAATACATAAGAGCGAATTTGGCTTCCCCAACCAATGTCGGATTTATTATCTTCCATTGCTTGCTTATCTGCATTTTTCTTCTGTAATTCAAGCTCATACAATTTCGCTTTTAATTGTTTCATCGCTTGATCTTTGTTCTTGTGCTGTGAACGGTCGTTTTGACATTGCACCACAATACCACTTGGCATATGGGTAATTCGCACCGCACTTTCAGTTTTGTTTACGTGCTGACCACCGGCCCCTGATGCACGATAAACATCAATACGTAAATCAGCAGGATTGATTTCAATATCAATATCGTCATCAATTTCAGGGTAGACAAATGCCGCGCTGAATGATGTGTGACGACGGTTATTGGAATCAAATGGACTTTTGCGCACCAAACGATGAATACCGGTTTCTGTTCGTAACCAACCAAAAGCATATTCACCGCTCACTTTAATCGTTGCCGATTTCAATCCAGCTACATCACCGTCAGAGACTTCCATCAGTTCAGTTTTAAAACCTTTGCTTTCAGCCCAACGGAGATACATACGGAGCAACATTTCTGTCCAATCTTGAGCTTCCGTACCGCCAGAACCAGCTTGTAAGTCCACATAGCAATCGCAAGCATCATGTTCGCCACTAAACATTCGACGGAACTCTAATTTTTCGAGTTGTTGTTCGAGTTCATCTAATTCAGCTACCGCTTCATTGAAGGTGTCTTCATCTTCTGCTTCGATGGCAAGTTCTAATAGCCCATCAACATCTTCTAAGCCTTGTTCTAAATTTTTGATGGTATTTACAACTTGTTCTAAAGAAACGCGTTCTTTACCAAGCGCTTGGGCTTTATCCGGATCATTCCAAACATCTGGCTGTTCTAATTCGGCATTGACTTCTTCTAAACGTTCAACTTTGGCATCGAAGTCAAAGATACCCCCGAAGCACCGAAGTGCGGTCGGTTAAGTCGGTGATTTTATTTTTTACAGGATTGATTTCAAACATAATAAATTCACTGTGTGATAAAGTGTGAAATTATATGCTATTTTCTGATTTTTGGATAGTTTGACCTTGCAGAAATTAGCAATCTCTCTATAATTTCAGACTTTCTTACTCAGGTAAATTTAGGAACAAAAAATGAAGAAAATTTTTACCGCACTTTTGTGCGTGGTTGCGACTAATGCAATGGCAAACGATGCTACAATTAAAAGCAAATTACAGTCTCTTGGTGCATCAAATATTGATGTGAAATCTTCACCAATTTCAGGTATCAAAACTGCCGTAACAGATCAAGGCGTACTTTATGTGACGGAAGATGGAAAATATGCTTTCCAAGGTAAACTTTACGAACTTACAAATAATGGTCCTGTTGATGTTGCTGGTAAAATTTTAGTGGATAAACTTAATTCTTATAAAAACGAGATGATTGTTTATCCCGCTAAAAATGAAAAGCATGTTGTGACGGTATTTATGGATATTACTTGCCATTATTGCCATTTATTACATCAGCAATTAAAAGAATATAATGATCTTGGCATTACTGTACGTTATTTAGCTTTCCCTCGTGCGGGCATGAATAACCAAACTGCAAAACAAATGGAAGCAATTTGGACGGCTAAAGATCCTGTTTTTGCTTTAAATGAAGCTGAAAAAGGCAATTTACCGAAAGAAGTTAAAATCCCAAATGTTGTGAAAAAACATTATGAATTAGGCGCGCAATTTGGCGTAAATGGCACACCAAGTATTGTTACCTCAACTGGTGAGCTTATTGGCGGTTATTTAAAACCAGCTGATTTATTGAGCGCACTTGAAGAAACAGCGAAATGATTTTATAATGAAAAGCAAGGGGCAGATGCCTACCCCTTGTATTTAGTCGGTTATGCTTAATATGCTGGGGAGCTTAAAAGCATTAACAATACGAAGACTATGATATAAATACATAATTTAGGCATTATTAAAATCCTTAGCTGACACAATAGTTAGACTAATGGTCAGTAGGGCTTTTAACCCCTGTCAGCATTCAGGGTTAAAAGCCCTGACCGACAGGAAAAAGTATAGATAAAAGAGCTGTTGATTTCAACAGCTTTTTGCTTTTAGATATGAATTAATATCCAGTGAAAAAACTTATCAAACGCCGTGAAATTCCAATTGGAAATTCTGTTTCAAACCATCCGTTATTAGATCGCCTTTATCGCGCACGCCATATTCAAAACACCGAAGAATTAGACCGCACTTTAAAATCAATGCTGAATCCAAATCAGCTATATGGTATTGAACAAGCGGTAAATTTATTAGTAGAAGCTTACCAACAACAGCAAAAAATAGTGATTGTTGGGGATTTTGATGCTGATGGTGCAACTAGTACAGCATTGAGTGTGCTTGCTTTAAGACAACTTGGTTTTTCTGATGTAGATTACCTTGTACCAAATCGATTTGAACAGGGTTATGGTTTGAGTATTCCTGTGGCTGAAATGGCGATTGAAAAGGGTGTACAGATGTTAATGACGGTGGATAACGGCGTTTCATCTTTTGAAGGCGTTGCATTTTTAAAAGAAAAAGGTATTCGAGTTTTAGTCACGGATCATCATTTACCTTCCGAAACTTTGCCGCCAGCTGATGCTATTGTTAATCCTAATTTAAGTCAGTGTGGTTTTCCTTCAAAATCCTTAGCGGGCGTTGGTGTTGCGTTTTATTTGATGTTAGCCGTACGAGCAAAATTTCGTGAGCTCGGTATTTTTACTGCAGAAACACAACCTAATTTTACTGACTTGCTCGATTTAGTGGCATTAGGTACTGTCGCAGATGTGGTGCCTTTAGATCAAAATAATCGTATCCTTGCTTATCAAGGTTTAATGCGGATTCGTGCACGGCGTTGCCGTCCCGGTATTGTTGCATTAGCAGAAGTGGCTAACCGTAATATTGAACAGTTTACTTCAAGTGATCTCGGTTTTTGTATCGGACCTCGTTTAAATGCAGCGGGGCGCTTAGACAATATGTCGATTGGGGTAGAGCTTTTACTGGTGGACGATATGCTAAAAGCCAGAGAATTAGCGTTAGATCTTGATCAACTCAACCAAACGCGTAAAGAAATTGAAGCAGGCATGAAGCTTGAGGCGCTAGAAATTTGCCAAAATCTCACCGCACTTTTTAAAGAGTTACCTTCGGGGATTACACTTTATCAACCAGATTGGCATCAAGGTGTGTTGGGCATTGTGTCATCTCGGATTAAAGAGCAATATCATCGCCCTGTGGTTGCCTTCGCGAAAGATAGTGAGGGAATTTTGAAAGGTTCTGCGCGTTCTATCGAAGGTTTGCATATGCGTGATGTTTTAGAACGTATTCATTCGCAACATCCTAATATGATTTTAAAATTTGGTGGCCATGCGATGGCTGCGGGATTAAGCCTCCGAGAAGAACACTTTGATGATTTCCAACATGTTTTTAATCAAACCGTTGCCGATTGGCTTGATGAAGAACATTTACAAGGTGTAATCTGGACCGATGGTGAATTAAATTCAAATGAATTTAATCTTGAAACGGCGGAACTGATAAAATCAGTAGGCCCTTGGGGACAAGCTTTCCCAGAGCCTTGTTTTGATGGCGAATTTAAAATTTTAGATCAGCGTGCAATTGGACAAAATCAAAACCATCTCAAAATGTTAGTAGAGCCAAAACAAGGTGGACCTTTATTAGATGCAGTTGCGTTTAATATTGATACAAGATTGTATCCCGATCTTTCAATTAAACAGGCGAGATTTGCATATAAATTGGATGTTAATGAGTTTCGTGGTAACCGAAATGTACAGCTTTTAGTGGAATATATTGAAGCGATTGATGAGTAATGTTTTGAAATTTTATGGATTATTCGTATTAGGCTTATTTGGGTTTACATCATCGGTTCTAGCTGAAGTAAATCAAAAAGAATTTTCTACTCAAAATTCACCGCACTTACCATCTTCTGATGTCATGCATTTTGAAGATGGCCGAGATTATTTTTCTTATCAAGAGCCTATTGAACAAGCGCCTAGAGCGGATAAAAAAATACGTATTCAATTCTTTTTTGATTACGATTGCCGCGTATGTTCGTCAGCGCAAGATATTTTGGAGCTTTATAGTCAAATGCGTACAAATAAAGTTGCGTTGGAACAATATCCTATTGCAACTGCGGATAGTCAGTTTAGCGCACGCATTTTTTATACCTTACAAGCGCTAAGTGCGGGTGAATTATCTAATGTTTTATTATTTGAAACTTCAGAAAAATCCCGTTATGCAGAGTTGTCTGCTACAAATAAAATTCAACAATGGGCGGAAGAACAAGGGCTAGATAAGCAGTTATTTATTCAAACTGAAAATTCAGAAAGAGTAAAAGAACAAATTCAAGATGCGATTGAATTGACGGAAGAATATGGTGTTTTTACCTATCCTTACGTTGTCATTGGTGGAAAATATGTACTCACGGCGAGTACGCTTTATAACGATGATTATAGCGTGGCTGTGCTGGATTTTTTGGTAAATAAAATAGAACAGGAACAAAAGTGATGAAAATCGGAATTGTTGGCGCAATGGCGCAAGAAGTCGAAATTTTAAAAAATTTAATGGCAGAGAGAACTGAAACTCGAGTAGCAAGTGCGGTCATTTTTGAAGGAAAAATTAATGGTAAAGATGTTGCATTATTGCAATCAGGTATTGGAAAAGTGGCAGCTGCCATTGGTACGACTGCATTGTTGCAATTAGCCAAGCCAGATTTTGTGATCAATACTGGTTCTGCGGGTGGGGTAGCAAAAGGCTTGAAAGTGGGAGATATTGTAATTTCTGATGAAACACGCTATCACGATGCGGATGTGACAGCTTTTGGCTATGAAAAAGGGCAGTTGCCCGCTAATCCCACAGCATTTTTATCAGACAAAAAATTGGCTGACCTCGCTCAAGAAATTGCAGAAAAACAAGGACAATCTGTAAAACGTGGTTTAATTTGCTCTGGCGATAGTTTCATTAATAGTGAAGACAAAATTGCACAAATAAAAGCTGACTTCCCGAATGTAATGGGGGTTGAAATGGAGGCTACAGCGATTGCTCAAGTTTGTTATGCTTTTAATGTGCCTTTTGTGGTGGTTCGAGCTATTTCGGATGGAGGAGATGGTGAAGCAAGTATGTCTTTTGAAGAGTTCTTACCGTTGGCTGCAAAACAGTCTTCGTCATTAGTATTAGGGATGATTGATAGACTGTAGTAATAATCTTTTAATAAGATAATAAATTCTAAAATTGAATTATAAACATTATTCAAAAAGGCATAGCTTATTAGCTATGCCTTTTTATATGAGCCAATTAGAATTTATAGTTCAAACTCAGAATATAAGTTCTTCCTCGTGCAAAGTTATAAAGTACAGATTTATCTTTTCCTCCATCTTCACAAGTATTATTTTTACTACAAATTGAATCATTTAAGCTTGAATAATAGCGCTGTGAAGCAGCATCATTGCCTGAGTCTAAAGGATCAACATAACGTTTATCTAGTAGGTTTTGTACTTCAGCTTTGATAATTAAATCTTTAACCGGTTCATAACTTACATGCAAATCTAAAATAATCGGTTGTTTATTAATTTCCTCTGTTTTCTTGATTGCATAATAAGTTCGTTCATGGCTCGTATTTAATTCAAATTGAGAACCGTTAATATAATCTTCTTGAATGGTTGCTCGTTTACTTTTTCCATAGTAACGTGCTGCGATACCAAGAGTTAATTTTTGATCAAACCAGCGAGATCCAAGTTCTAATCTTCCATAATCTTTAGGTAACATTGATATACGGGATAGACCATAACCTTGTTTCAGAATATCATCTTTTGATGCGTTGTTAGGACGTGGGCTTGCATCCGCATAATTGGTTGGTTGATTTGTTCGTTGGTATGCATAAGATAGATTTGCAAAGAAACGTCCCATGTCATAGTTAATTTCTAACTCGACGCCGCTCTTTTTCACAATAGGCTTATAATTTTGATGAGCAATGGTGAATCTAAATCCATTATTAGCTGCCCAGTCAGGAACAACGCCATCTCTCCACCATACACCATATACATTATGAATATAATTTTTGATAAAGCTGCGATAGCCCACTAGTTTTAAACCTAATATATCTTCTTTAGTGAAAATGCCTTTTTTATAGGTATTAAATCCAAGTTGATAAGTTTCAGCTCGCTCAGGTTTTAATGCCGTATTTACCCCAACGTCAGATGCTTGAGAGAAGAACATTTCTTGAATATTTGGCATTCTATGTGTGCGCGAATAGGTGAAAAACGGCATAAAATAATCATTGATATCTGCGCTAAGTGTTGCTGAGTGATTTATTGCTGTTTTATGTCCTGATTTATGCAAAATCGGTTCATTAATTTGTGTTGGTGTATTTTCGTAACCTACATACTCACCGTTAAATGCATAATGCGTAAAATTGACACTATAGTCTAAATGGTAAATTCCTTTAGAAAGTGCGGTATCAAAATAAACAGTTTTAAATTTTTGTTTACCGGAAGGTTGTAAGATCACTGAACGTTGTGGTAATCCGCTTTTGCTTCCTTGGAAGCGACCTAAATAGCTATAGTTTCCTTGGGAGTGTGATTCATTGTTATAAAACAAACTTAATTCTTCAGGAAAACGGTTTTTACTATACTCATTAATAAAGTAATTAAAGCCTAATGTGGTTTTTAAATCAATTTCTTTTGGCAATAAAAAAGTATAGCTATTGTTAATATCAATAATATTTGCCACATTCTTTGTAATTAATTTATCTTCTACTTGCCAACCAGAAAAGAATGCACCTTTAGGATAAATAGTTTTACCTAAGTTATGTGCTACCATTAGATTTAGATCAAGATAGCGATTATTATTAAAATTATAATTTAATTGATAATTACGATTTTCGATTTTTCGAGAACCAATTTTATTATCAAGGGTACGTATTTGTGCACCTAAGGTATGGTTGTCATCGCCATATTCAAATTTTAATAAATGGCTACGAGAACGAGATTGCAAACTACCTGGCTCAATAGGGGCAACACTATATTGATCTTTATTGCGCTCAAATGAGTCATTTGTAGAATTTACTTCATCCTGTAATTCAGGTATTTCTTGAGGCTGAGTGCCATTTGCTAATTCTTTTAAAATTTTCTTTCTTGTTTCATTTTTATAGTTATCAAGTTGATAGCGAGATGTATTGTAACGTGGCTCATCTGGCGTGTCCTCTTCACTAATATAATCGTAATTTTCTTCTTGTCGTTCAATTCGAGTAATACAGCCTGGTGTTCTTGTTTCTATAGTTCCAGTGAGTTCATCGGTTGTCGTAATTGGGTCTGTATTTCCATTAAATGTTGGATTAGGTGCGTTACAAGACCAATGATTTTTGTTTAAATCAGGTGTCCACTGTCCAGCTGAATTTAAAACATAACCTGCATTGTGGAAATAGGCTTCTTTTTCTTTAGCAAGAATATCTTGTCCAAGCGAAGACAATCGTTCTCCTCCACCAATAAGATAATCTTGTGAAACTTCACGTTGACTGTAACCATATACCACACCAACATAACCACCATTATCCAGCCATTTTCTGCCTGCAGCCATTGTCATAAAATTCGATTTAGTTGCATTGCTCCCTGTCATTCCTTTTACGATGAGTCCAAATGGTTTGTCATCAGTAATAACATCATTAACACCTAGCGTTCTAAAATTGGCACTACCAGATAAGGTATTTACGCCATTAGAACCTGAAAAGTTGCTTTTATTGACATCGACACCAGCAATGAAGTTAGGATCAAGCGATGCACCGAATTGAGAATTACCACCAGATTGACCTGAGTCCATGGCTGTAGAGTAAAAAGTTTGTGTGACTCCATCGACCATAGTATTGACACGACCTAACCCATTTTCGCCACGAATATTAACAGAAACTACGCCAGAGCCTTTATCTTGTTGAGTAAATGCACCAGGGATACTTCGAATGACTTGATCGATAGTCTGAGTTTCTTTAAAAATATGCTCTCGGGTACTTTTCGCTTTTGCTTCCGTAAAAGGTTTTTTATCGTTAGCGACATTTTTTTCTACTACATCAATTTGATCTAATGTTTCTTCAGCTTTTGCATCAACGATAGAAACACTAAGGGTATTGATTAAGCAGAGTGTGATTAAATTTAATTTAATAACTTTCTTCATTACATATCCTTATTGTTTTTTTTGAAAAAGATTCGCATTATCTTATTATGTTTTGTCAAACTCAATGGTTTTTTATTAAAATTAATATAAAACCGCGAAAAAAATGAAAAAAATTAATTTTAAAAGATAGGGGATAAGTGGGTTAGCTCCTTAACTAAAAAAGCTTATAGGTGCGCGTTTGTTATTTTTTTACTCTTTGTTAATGGATCTTGAGTTAAGTTTGAAAGGTGGCAATAGCGAAATAGAGTGTTTATCTTTATAATACGTCAACTTTTGATAAGTAAAGGATAAGTTATATGGGAACGATTATTACTGTTGATGGCCCTAGTGGTGCTGGGAAAGGTACGCTTTGTTACGCTTTGGCAGAAAAGCTAGGTTATGCGTTGTTGGATAGTGGAGCAATTTATCGCGTTACAGCATTAGCTGCATTACAACGTAAAACTGATTTAACAAATGAATCGGTGCTAGCAGAGTTAGCTCGTCATTTAGATATTCAATTTATTCCTCAAAATGGCGAGGTGAATATTTTGCTTGCTGGCATGAATGTAAGCGATCTAATTCGCACTCAAGAAGTCGCTGATGCCGCATCTAAAGTAGCTGTGTTTCCAGAAGTGCGGTCAGCTTTACTACAACTTCAGCAAGATTTTGCGAAAAATGATGGATTAATTGCTGATGGTAGAGATATGGGGACTGTGGTATTCCCAAATGCTCAAGTGAAGTTATTTTTAGATGCGAGTGCTGAAGAGCGTGCAAAAAGACGCTATAAACAGTTGCAAAATAAAGGAATAAATGGTAACTTTGAGCAGATTTTAGCCGAGATAAAAGAGCGTGATTTTCGTGATAGAAATCGAGAGGTTGCGCCTCTAAAACCGGCTGATGATGCTTTATTATTGGATAGCACAACGTTGAGTATTGATGAAGTTATTGATCAGGCGTTAGCTTATATTCAAGAAAAGGTGTCAGTTTCTATTTAACTGTTTGTTCAAGGAAGAATAAGCATTTATCCTCAACCCCGCATTTTATGGATTTTAATGTGGATGTTATTAACTTAAATTAAGAAGATTATTTATATGTCAGAATCTTTTGCTCAACTTTTTGAAGAATCATTAAAAGGCCTTGAAACTCGTCAAGGTTCAATCGTTAGCGGTACTGTAGTAGCTATCCAAAAAGGCTTTGTGCTTGTTGATGCAGGTTTAAAATCTGAGTCTGCAATCCCAGTTGCTGAATTCTTAAATGCACAAGGCGAACTTGAAATCCAAGTTGGCGATACTGTAAATGTTGCATTAGATGCAGTTGAAGATGGTTTCGGTGAAACTAAACTTTCTCGTGAGAAAGCTGTTCGTCACGAATCTTGGATTGAATTAGAAAAAGCTTACGAAGAAAAAGCAACTGTTATCGGTTTAATCAACGGCAAAGTGAAAGGCGGCTTCACAGTTGAGTTAAACGGTGTTCGTGCATTCTTACCAGGTTCTTTAGTTGATACTCGTCCAGCGCGTGAAGCAGATCACTTACTTGGTAAAGAATTAGAATTCAAAGTAATCAAATTAGATCAAAAACGTAATAACGTTGTTGTTTCTCGTCGTGCAGTGATTGAATCTGAAAACAGCCAAGAACGTGAACAAGTATTAGAAAATCTTGTTGAAGGTTCAGAAGTTAAAGGTATCGTTAAAAACTTAACTGAGTACGGTGCATTCGTTGATCTTGGTGGTGTTGACGGTTTATTACATATCACCGATATGGCTTGGAAACGTGTTAAACATCCAAGCGAAATCGTGAATGTTGGCGATGAAGTTACTGTTAAAGTATTAAAATTTGATAAAGATCGTACTCGTGTATCTTTAGGCTTAAAACAATTAGGCCAAGACCCATGGGCTGCAATTGCTGAAAATCACCCTGTAAACAGCAAATTAACTGGTAAAGTAACTAACTTAACAGACTATGGTTGTTTCGTTGAGATCTTAGATGGCGTTGAAGGTTTAGTTCACGTTTCAGAAATGGATTGGACTAACAAAAATATCCACCCATCTAAAGTTGTTAGCTTAGGCGATACTGTAGAAGTAATGGTATTAGAAATTGATGAAGAACGTCGTCGTATTTCTTTAGGTTTAAAACAATGTAAAGCTAACCCATGGACTCAATTTGCTGAAACTCATAATAAAGGCGATAAAGTAACTGGTAAAATCAAGTCTATCACTGATTTCGGTATCTTCATCGGTCTTGAAGGTGGCATCGATGGTTTAGTTCACTTATCTGATATTTCTTGGAATGTATCAGGTGAAGAAGCAGTTCGTAACTACAAAAAAGGTGACGAAGTTTCTGCAGTAGTATTAGCTGTTGATGCAGTGAAAGAGCGTATCTCTTTAGGTATCAAACAACTTGAAGAAGATCCATTCAATAACTTCGTAGCAATCAATAAAAAAGGCGCTGTAGTATCTGCAACAGTAGTTGAAGCAGATGCAAAAGGTGCTAAAGTTGAATTAGCGGGCGGCGTTGAAGGTTATATCCGCGCAGCTGATTTAACAAATGAAGTTGCTGCAGGTGATGTAGTTGAAGCTAAATACACTGGTGTAGATCGTAAATCTCGTATCGTTCACTTATCAGTGAAAGCAAAAGATCAAGCTGAAGAAGCTGCTGCAGTTGCAAATGTGAATAACAAACAAGAAGAAGTAGCTATTCCAAACGCAATGGCTGAAGCATTTAAAGCAGCTAAAGGTGAATAATTAATTCACGTCATAAGGCTGGGCTCATGTCCAGCCTTATTTTTAGGGCTTATTGCTAATATATTGAAATAATGTATTAGCAATAAATCTTAATTTGAATAATATTAAGGGAGAGAAGACGATGACTAAGTCAGAACTTATAGAAAAATTATTAGCGAAACATCCGACTTTACCCGTAAAAGAAATCGAAAATATGGTAAAAGATATTTTGGAGTTTATTTCTCAATCTCTTGAAAATGGCGATCGTGTTGAGTTGAGAGGATTTGGAAGTTTTTCACTGCATTATCGTAATCCTCGTTTAGGGCGTAATCCAAAAACGGGTGATTCTGTTAAATTAGAAGCTAAATCTGTACCGCACTTTAAAGCAGGTAAAGAATTAAAAGAGCGTGTAGATATTTATTAATAAAATTAAAATGCACGAATATGCCTTTTAAACTACAACCTTTGCCATTATTTAGAAAAGCCATATTTTAAGGAAATGTTATGATTAAATATATTTTAGGGATTGTGATTTTTATCGCTATCGTGTTGGTTGCAATTACCGTTGGAGCAAATAACGATCAAGTTATTACATTTAATTATATTGTGGCGGAAAGCCAGCTCCAACTATCAAGTCTTGTTGCTATTTTATTTGGATTAGGTTTAATTCTTGGCTGGTTAATCACCGCTTTTTTCTATCTTAAGTTAAAACTTAAAAATATGGCATTGGCTCGTCAAGTTAAGCGTCAAACTTTACAAATCAACGAATTGACTACTGTGCGCGATAAGGTCGCCTGATGCTAGAATTACTCTTTCTACTATTGCCTATCGCTGCAGCCTATGGTTGGTACATGGGGCAGCGTAGTGCAAAGAAAGATCAAGATGACATTAGTAATAAACTCTCCCGAGATTATGTTACGGGAGTAAACTTCTTACTTTCCAATCAAACCGATAAAGCTGTAGATTTGTTTTTGGACATGCTCCAGAAGCAAGAAACCGAAAATGAAATCGAAAGCCACTCCCAATTTGAAGCTGAGCTTACACTTGGCAATCTATTCCGCTCTAGAGGCGAAGTTGATCGTGCATTACGTATTCACCAAGCTTTAGACCTTAGTCCTAATTATACATTTGAGCAAAAATTACTCGCAAAGCAACAGCTTGCTAGAGATTTTATGGTGGTTGGTTTTTTTGACCGCGCTGAGAATCTTTATATTTTACTAGTGGATGAACCTGAATTTGCAGAAAATGCTTTACAGCAACTTTTAGTAATTTATCAAAAAACTAAAGAATGGAAAAAAGCAGTTAATATTGCTGAAAAACTCGCTAAAATAAAACCACAAGAGAATAATATTGAACTTGCCCAGTGTTATTGTGAATATTCACAAAGTTTAGAGCCTGAAAGTGCGGTTGAAAAACGCGGTGTTTTACAAAAAGCTTTGTTGGTTTCTCCTACTTGTGTTCGCGCTTCTTTATTACTTGCAAATTTAGAAATGCTTGAAAGTCAATATCAACAAGCTGCAAAAATACTAGAACATGTTTTGGAGCAAAATCCAGATTATACGGGTGAAATTTTGTCACCTTTAAAACATTGTTATGAAGAATTAAATCAGTTAGATAGCTTTGAGTTATTCTTAATTCGTGCTGGCCAAATTACTAATAATGATGAAGTAGAGCTAGCTTTGGTTAAATTAATTGAAGAAAAAGATGGTAAGTCTGCTGCTCAGGCTAAGCTTTATCAGCAACTCACGAAAAAGCCAAGTACTTTAATTTTCCATCGTTTTATGCAGTATCAAATTGATGATGCAGAAGAAGGGCGGGGAAAAGAAAGCCTAATTTTATTACATAAAATGGTGGGTGAACGAATTAAGCAAACATCGGCCTATCGTTGTACAAATTGTGGTTATCAAATCCATAAGCTATTGTGGAATTGCCCATCTTGCCGTCAATGGGAAAGTATTAAACCAGTTTCAAGTCAAGAACATAATTAATTGATACTCAGCGAGGTAACATTATGACAAGCAAAATTATTGTGGCATTGGACTATGAGAAAGAAGCAGAGGCTCTTGCTTTAGTTGATCAAATTGATCCGAGTTTGTGTCGATTAAAAGTGGGTAAAGAAATGTTTACTACACTTGGTATTAATTTTGTAAAACAATTACATCAACGTAATTTCGATGTTTTCTTAGATCTTAAATATCATGATATTCCAAATACTGTAGCAAGAGCGGTCCGTTCTGCAGCTGATTTGGGTGTATGGATGGTAGATCTGCACGCAAGTGGTGGCCTACGAATGATGGAAGAAGCTAAGAGAATTCTTGAACCTTATGGAAAAGATGCGCCATTGCTTATTGCTGTGACGGTATTAACCAGTATGGAAGATTTAGATTTATTACAAATTGGGATTAATGCATCGCCAATGGAACAAGTTTTACGCTTAGCTCATTTAACTCAACGTGCAGGTTTGGATGGTGTGGTTTGCTCTCCGCAAGAGGTTGAAATTTTACGTAACGCTTGTGGAGAAGACTTTAAATTAGTGACTCCAGGGATTCGTCCAATTGGAGCTGATTTTGGTGATCAAAGACGTGTGATGACGCCTACTGCTGCGATTCGTGCTGGTTCTGATTATTTAGTGATAGGGCGTCCTATTACTAAAGCTGATAATCCAGCAGAGGTTCTTCGTTCTATTAATGCATCTATTGGGTAATTATAATGTCAGATTCTGTTTTAGTGTATTCAACAGATGTGGGGCGAATTAAAGGGGAAAAGGTTTCTGTAGTTCGCCCAAAAGGAGACGGTGTTGTACGTATCCAAAAACAAACGAGTGGTAGAAAAGGTGCAGGCGTATCGGTTATAACTGGTTTAGATTTATCTGATGAGGAATTGAAAAAATTAGCGGCTGAATTAAAAAAACGTTGTGGATGTGGTGGTTCAGTTAAAAATGGAATAATTGAGATTCAAGGTGAAAAGCGTGATTTGCTCAAGCAATTGTTAGAGCAAAAAGGGTTTACCGTTAAATTATCAGGTGGATGATTAAAAAGGCGCATTAGCGCCTTTTTTGTTAGAGATTCAAAATTTCTTTGACGAAAGGAATCGTAAGATTTCGTTGTGCTTGTAATGAGGCTTTATCTAGTAGATCAAGTGCTTCAAATAATGTATGCATGTCTCGAGCTAGTCGTGTAAGTAAAAAATTAGCCGTCTCATCGGGTAATTGAATTCCTCGTTGATAAGCATTATGCTGCAGTACACTAATTTTTTGCTCGTCAGTTAGGGAATTTAATTGATAAATTTCACCCCAAGTCAAGCGAGAGTTCAAATCAGGCAATTTTACAGAAAGTGCGGAAGGCGATTTATCTGAACTAATAAGCAAAAGCGTTTTTCCGCTCGCTTTAATTCGATTGAATAGATCAAAAATAGCTAATTCCCATTCATCATTGCCGATCACGGTTTGTATATCATCTAGACACACTAATTCTTGCAGTTCTAGATTTTCAAGAACTGCGGTAGAAAAATATTGAGATTTGCTGAGCGGTACATAAATAGCAGTACGTTGATTGATTAAATATTCGTTACTGAATGCTCTAAGCAGATGAGTTTTTCCAGAACCTTTATTTCCCCAAATATAGAAAAACTGTTGTTTTAATTCAGATGAATTTTTGCGTAAAGAATCGAGCAATAAAAGATTATTATCGCCGTAAAAGTTTTCTAATGTGGCATCATCAATTTGATGAATAGGTAAGGGAAGCTGCTTATTCAAATATTTATGTATTACAGATTATAAGTAAGAAAAAGGGCTAAATTAGTATTTAACCCTTTTAAAAGGAATCTTATTCTACTTCATTTTTTGCTTTCGGTAAAACAAGGTTTAAGATGATAGCAACAATCGCGCACAAGCTGATACCTTTTAGTGATACGTTACCCACATCTACAAACATATTGCCGATACCAAATGTCATGACGACAGAAATAATACACAGATTACGTGCTTCGGTAACATCAACTTTGCCACGAATTAAGGTGCTCATGCCCACGACTGCGATTGAACCGAAAACAAGCATCATAATCCCACCCATTACAATAGTTGGAATCGTTGATAGGAATGCGCCTACTTTTCCACAGAATGAAATGGCAATAGCCCAAACTGCAGCCCAAGTCATAATATTAGGGTTGAAATTTCGGGTTAACATTACGGCACCAGTTACTTCCGCATAGGTTGTATTTGGTGGTCCACCCACTAAAGATGCAGCTGCTGTTGCTAAGCCATCACCTAATAAAGTGCGGTGTAATCCTGGTTTTTTTAAAAAGTCTTTACCTGTGACAGAGCTGATTGCCATGATGCCTCCCACGTGTTCTACTGCAGGTGCAATGGCAATGGGTAACATATAAAGAATAGCTTCTAGGTTAAATTCAGGCGCAGTTAATTTTGGTAAGCTGAACCAAGGCGCATCGATCACTGGTTGGAAATTAATTAAACCTAGGAATAAACATAAAATATAGCCCGCAGTAATACCAAACATAATCGGGATGAGTTTCATCAATCCTTTGGCAAATACAGCTACAGACAAAGTAGTAAGAAGAGTTACCATTGAAACTAATACCGCGTCGTTATAAGCATAAGCACTATTTTTGCCTAGTGACATATCAACTGCCACAGGAGCAAGTCCCATACCAATAATAATAATTACTGGACCAACGACAATCGGTGGGAAAATGCGTTGTAATGCTTCTGTTCCACGTAATTTTACTAACATGCTTAGTGCTAGATATACAAGACCAGCAGATGCTAAACCACCCATAGTGGTCGCAATGCCCCAAGTTTGAACACCATATTGAATTGGCGCGATAAAGGCAAAAGATGAGGCTAAGAAAATAGGAACTTGTTTGCCTGTGCAAAGTTGGAAGAGTAGGGTGCCAACGCCGGCAGTTAATAATGCGGTATTGGAATCAAGTCCTGTAATTAATGGTACAAGAACGAGCGCACCAAATGCGACGAAGAGCATCTGTAGTCCAACGAATGATTGTTTTAATGTACTTTGTTTTTCCGAAGGGAACGAAGAAGTTTGATTTGTCATTTAGTTTCAACTCTCTGTTTGAATTAACTTAAAGTGCGGTCAGTTTTTCTTGTGTTTCACGCACACAAAAAGACGGCAAGAAAATGCCGTCTATCTTTTATTTTTTGGGATTATTTGGTCCCAAAAATTTTATCACCCGCGTCACCTAGACCCGGAATAATGTAACCATGTTCATTTAGATGGCCATCAATAGAAGCGCAGTAAAGTTCAATGTCAGGATGTGCAGCTTCAAGCGCCTTAATACCTTCTGGCGCAGCGACCAACACTAATACTTTGATGTGTTTACAACCTTTTGCTTTTAAAAGATCAAGGGTTGCAATCATAGAACCGCCTGTTGCAAGCATCGGATCGACCACAATTGCGAGACGCTCTTCTAAATCGCTAGCTAATTTTTGGAAGTAAGGGACTGGTTCAAGGGTTTCTTCATTACGGTAGATTCCCACTACGCTGATACGTGCGCTTGGTACATGTTCAAGTACACCATCCATCATACCTAAACCTGCACGTAAAATTGGAACAACCGTTACTTTTTTACCTTTAATTCGATCGATTTCTACTGGGCCATTCCAACCGTTGATCGTTACTTTTTCAGTTTCTAAATCAGACGTTGCTTCATAGGTTAATAGGCTACCGATTTCTGTTGCCAGTTCACGGAATTTTTTTGTATCAATCTCAGCTTCACGCATCACACCTAGTTTGTGTTTTACAAGTGGGTGTTTTACTTCAACCAGTTTCATTTTCACTCTCCTTTTGACTCTTAAAAAACAAATTGACGAATTTTAGATTAAAAAAATACAAAATGGTAGAGGTTTATAAAAATATTCTGACTTGAAACGGGAGTTTTCAATATAATATTGTCTTTAAACTGGTCGAATACTCTCTATATCTAATTTTGCGTCAAACTCATTAAGTAGAATTTGTAATTTACTATCTTTTTGCAACTCATTTTGAGCTTTTTCCCGCAATGCTTGATAAATATTGCGGCGATATTCAATTGGAGTCGTGACATTGCTATCATCAATATTAATTGTTAATCGAATATCTTTACTTTGCAATTTGCTTAAAGCTTCAACCAAATTTTTTATGCTTCTGTCTTGGCGTAAATGAGATTTTTCTGAATGTAGTCCAAGATTGATTTCATCATCAGTTTTGCTTTGTAAGAAACAATTTAACGCTAATTCTTTGCTAAATCCTGTTACACCAGAACGCTCAACTATATCTGCCCATTCATCTTGTTGTTGAGTTTGGGTAATGATTTTTAAGCGTAGTTCAGGCGTAATATCTTTCAAAATCGCCTGTTTTATATCGGAAGGACGAACGCCTGTATCGGCTTTAGCAAGTTCTGGATTGCTCCATTCCCAACGATAGGTGTCAGCACTCAAGATTTCTTGCTCATCTTGGGCAATTTCTACATTATCATCACTTGAATTTTCTTCAGTGCTATTTTCTTGTGGAGTCTGTGCGGCATTTGATGGTGATGTAGGCTTTTCTATGTGCTTGGGCTTCGGCTCAGTCATTTCTCGCACAGGAAGTGCGGTCATTTTTTTATGGGATTTTTCTTCGTCCAGCTCTTGGATGTGATGTAAAGTTTCACTTACCGCAGCTAATGATTCAGCTTTGTGTTCTTGACGTTCTTGGTTTTCCAGTTGTGTTAAATGTTCAAGCGCATCTAGAGCCGAAAGACTTGCCAAATTTGGAATGCTCGTTTTATTTGGTTTTGCTTGAGAATAAGCTGATTTTATACTTTGCGACAGTACCGGCACATCTACATAATTACCTGTATTTTCAACCGCACTTGGAGTTGATGGCGGTCGAGTAATACTGGTGTTAGCCTTTGGTACTGCCGTAAGGAACTTTGGGTGGAATGCCAATGCCCTCAATAATGTCATTTCTGTGCCAATACGACGGTTTGGCGCATTTGATAAGTCTTTTCTACCAGAAACAATGACCTGATAAAAAAACTGAACATCTTCTGGAGAGATATGTTTGGCTAAAAATGAAAAATGTTCGTTGTCATCTGAAGATTTTTGTGGAAGAAGTTGCATGAGTGCAATTTGATGTAATTTTTCTGCACATTCGCCAAGTAATTTGTCCCAATCGCCTGCCGCATCTGCAACTCTTTGCAGTGTTCGCATTAAGAGTTCACCATTACCTTGGTGTAAGGCGTATAAAATATCAACAGAATAGTTATCATCAAGCAACCCTAACATATTACTTACAACACTATTTGTAATTTGTCGGTCTCCCATTGCAATGGCTTGATCCGTTAAACTTAAGCTATCACGAATACTTCCTTGCGCCGCTTTTGCAAGTTTAACTAATGCAGGATCTTCAAAATGAATATTTTCTTGCGTCAAAATATGGGCAAGATGCTGGGAGATTTGGGTTTCATCTAATGCTTTGAGATGAAATTGTAAACAGCGAGAAAGAATGGTTACAGGTAATTTTTGTGGATCAGTTGTCGCAAGTAAGAATTTTACATATTCGGGTGGTTCTTCCAAAGTCTTGAGCAACGCATTAAATGAATGACGGGATAGCATGTGGACTTCATCAATTAAATAAACCTTAAATCTGCCCACAACAGGTTTATATTGCACGTTATCCAATAATTCACGCGTGTCTTCAACTTTTGTGCGGGATGCCGAATCAATTTCAATTAAATCAATGAAATTACCTTGTTCAATAGCTTTACAATTTTCACATTCACCACAAGGTGTAGCTGTTACACCATGTACACAATTTAATCCTTTTGCAAATAATCTGGCAATAGAGGTTTTCCCTACTCCACGCGTGCCTGAAAAGAGGTAAGCGTGATGTAGTCTATTATCTTTTAATCCATTTGCTAATGCCGTGATAATGTGTTCTTGCCCAACGACATCAGCAAATGTTTTTGGTCGCCACTTTCTGGCTAAGACTTGATAGCTCATCGAATCCTTAATTAATGACCTTCAAAATTGACGAGTGTATAGCAATCAATGCCCAAATTATTTAAGCGTTTTTCGCCACCCAATTCAGGTAAATTAATGACAAATGCAGCGTGTTTTACCACTCCACCTAAACGTTGCACTAATTTTACTGTAGCTTCAACTGTGCCACCTGTTGCTAATAAATCATCAATGATTAAAACATTGTCACCTTCTGAAATTGCATCAACGTGCATTTCCAAAGTATCTTGACCATATTCTAGTTGATAAGATTGAGAAATGGTTTCGCGTGGTAATTTTTTAGGTTTACGTACTAATTCGAAAGGTAAACCTAGTGCTAAGGCAACAGGTGCTCCAAAAATAAAACCACGAGATTCAGTTCCAAGTACTTTGGTAATTTCTTTATCATGATATTGTTCCACAATAAGATCTACTGTTGCTTTAAAAGCTGCTGGAACTTCTAAAAGGGTAGTAATGTCGCGGAAGATAATGCCTTCTTTTGGATAGTTAGGAATTGATTTGATAGAAGATTTAATTAAATCAAGTTGTGTAGTCATAAATAATGCTCAAAAGTGCGGTAAAAAAGAAACGTTTTTAGGACGGTATCTTATCATAAAAAAGTAAAAAGATAGGAAAATAAAAATCCCCTATTGGGGATTTTTATTTAGGTTTAAATTTATAATTTTAGCTGAATTAAAACTTCTTAAATAGAAATTATTTTTTCTTCGATTTTGCATTTGGAAGGTCAGTGATTGAGCCTTCAAATACTTCCGCGGCTAAACCAACAGACTCGTGTAAAGTTGGGTGGGCGTGGATAGTTAATGCGATATCTTCTGCGTCGCAACCCATCTCAATGGCTAGACCGATTTCACCTAATAATTCACCACCGTTAGAACCTACGATTGCACCTCCAAGTACCCGATGAGTGTCTTTATCAAAGATTAACTTTGTCATACCTTCTGAACATTCAGATGCAATCGCGCGGCCTGATGCTGCCCAAGGGAATTTAGCGACTTCGTAGTTTAAACCTTCTTGTTTACATTCTTTCTCAGTTTTACCTACCCAAGCCACTTCTGGTTCGGTATAAGCGATGGATGGAATAACTTTAGGATCGAAGTAGTGTTTTTGTCCCGCAATGACTTCTGCAGCAACGTGGCCTTCATGAACACCTTTGTGTGCTAACATTGGTTGGCCAACAATATCGCCGATTGCAAAGATATGTGGCACATTGGTGCGCATTTGTTTATCAACATGAATGAAACCACGATCATCCACTTCAACGCCTGCTTTACCTGCATCAATCAATTTGCCATTTGGTACACGACCGATAGCGACAAGCACTGCATCATAACGTTTGGTGTCATTGCATGCTTTGCCTTCCATTGAAACGTAGATACCATCATCTTTTGCTTCAACAGCAGTCACTTTGGTTTCAAGCATTAATTTGAATTTTTTCTCGATTTGTTTGGTGTAAATTGCAACAACATCTTTATCCGCTGCAGGGATAACTTGGTCGAACATTTCCACAACTTCAATTTCTGAACCTAATGCGTGGTAAACCGTACCCATTTCTAAACCGATGATACCGCCACCCATAATGAGAAGTTTTTTAGGTACTTCTTTTAATTTTAGCGCATCAGTTGAGTTCCAAATACGTGGATCTTCATGTGGAATAAATGGTAATTCAATTGGGCGAGAGCCTGCTGCAATAATAGCATTATCAAATTTGATTGTAGTTGGATGCCCATCACGGTCACGCGCGACTAAAGTATTAGGATCAGTGAATGCTGCTAAGCCTTCAACAACAGTGACTTTACGCGCTTTTGCCATACCCGCTAAACCACCAGTTAATTTAGCGACAACTGCTTCTTTACCTGCACGAACTTCATCTAAATCAATTTTTGGCTCACCAAAGTAAACACCATTTTTACTTGCGTGTTTTGCCTCTTCAATCACTTTTGCTACATGCAACAATGCTTTAGACGGGATACAACCTACATTTAAACAAACCCCTCCAAGAGTTGAATAACGTTCAACTAATACAGTTTCTAAGCCTAAATCCGCACAACGGAACGCAGCTGAATAACCCGCTGGGCCTGCACCAAGCACGACGACTTGGGTTTTAATTTCTTTACTCATTTTTACCTCGTAAAAACGTTCAAAATATTGACCGCACTTTTGGCGATCGTAATGGATTTGCTAAAACGCCCTTTCTTCTAATTAGAAGAAAGGGGCGTTATTACATAATCAAACGGCGTAAATCTGCTAATACAGCACCGATATAGCTGATGAATCGAGCACCATCCGCACCATCAATAACACGGTGGTCGAATGATAACGACATCGGAAGAATTAAGCGCGGCGCAAATTCTTTACCATTCCATACTGGTTCCATTGATGATTTAGATACACCAAGGATGGCAACTTCTGGCGCGTTTACGATAGGTGCAAAGTGAGTTGTACCAATTCCACCAAGACTTGAAATAGTGAAACAGCCACCTTGCATATCAGATGCAGTCAATTTGCCTTCACGTGCTTTTTTCGATACTTCCATTAATTCACGCGAAAGTTCGATAATGCCTTTTTTGTTCACGTTCTTGAATACAGGCACGACTAAGCCATTTGGCGTATCTACTGCGACACCGATGTTAATATATTTTTTCAGGATTAAGCGTTGTGCATCTTCAGTAATTGAGCTATTGAAACGTGGATACGCTTCTAATGCTTTTGCCACAGCTTTCATAATGAACACAACTGGCGTGATTTTTACGCCGAGTTTTTGTTTTTCTGCTAACGCATTTTGTTCTTTACGGAATGCTTCTAAATCCGTGATATCTGCTTTATCGAAGTGAGTAACGTGTGGAATCATTACCCAGTTACGATGTAAGTTTGCACCTGAAATTTTGTTGATACGACTTAATTCAACTTCTTCAATTTCTCCAAATTTACTGAAATCAACTTTTGGCCATGGTAATAAGCCTAAGCCAGCGCCATTTGCTACACCATTGCCAGCAGCTTGTGCTGTTGCACCGCTTTCATAAGCTTTAACGGCGGTCTTCACATAAGCTTCGATATCTTCTTTAACGATACGCCCTTTACGGCCTGTACCTTTTACTTTATCTAAGTTTACGCCAAATTCACGTGCTAAACGACGAATAACTGGGGTAGCATGCGCATAGCCAGCACTTGCTACCACTTGTTCTTGGCTTAAGCCCGATACATTGCCAGATTGAGCAGGTTGTGCAGTAGGTGCAGGAGATGCAACTTGTGGTGCTGATGCTTGAGCTGGTGCTGTTGCAGCTGGTGCTACACCCGCTACTTCAAAGCGCATAATTAATGAACCAGTCGATACTTTATCACCTGATTTCACGAGAATTTCTTTTACTACACCACCGAATGGAGCAGGAACTTCCATTGACGCTTTATCACCTTCAACAGTAATTAATGATTGATCTTCTGAAACAGTATCACCAACGGCAACCATAATTTCAGTCACATTGACTTCATCACCACCGATATCTGGCACATTCACATCTTTAATTGCAGATGTTGTGGCAGTTACAGGTGCTGCTGTTTGAGCTGGTGCAGCCGCAGCAACTGGAGCAGCTGATGCCGTTTCAAATTTCATGATGAGTTTGCCAGTTGAAACTTTATCACCGACATTAATTAAAATTTCTTTTACCACACCTGCTATTGGTGCTGGAACTTCCATTGAAGCTTTATCGCCTTCAACATTGATGATTGATTGATCAACTTCAACACTATCACCCACTTTAACCATAATTTCAGTAACGTTTACTTCATCAGAACCAATATCTGGTACGTTTACTTCAACAACAGCCGACGCAGTTGGTGCGGTAGCAGCTACTGGTGCTGCAGGTGCTTCAGCCGCTGGTGCTGCGCCCGCTGCTTCTAATACGAGCATTGGGGTGCCTGTTGTGACTTTATCACCGACTTTGACTAAAACCTCTTTTACAACACCTGCTTCTGGTGCAGGCACTTCCATTGAAGCCTTATCACCTTCAACATTAATGATTGATTGATCAACAGAAATGGTATCGCCTACGTTTACCATGACTTCTGTTACTGTAACTTCATCACTACCAATATCAGGAATTTGAATTTGTTTTGACATTTTTTTGTTCCTTTTAAAGTGCGGTCATAAAACACGATGTTTTTTGACCGCAGTTTTCATCAATTACGCGTAAAGCGGATTGATACGATCTACATTCAAACCGAATTTCGCAATCGCATCTGCAACAACTTGGTTAGATACTGTACCTTCTTTCGCTAATTGAGAAAGTGCAGCAACCACAACATAACGTGCATCAACTTCGAAGTGTTCACGTAGGTTTGCACGGCTGTCTGAACGACCGAAACCATCTGTACCCAACACATGATAATGACGACTTGGTACGAATGCACGGATTTGATCTGCGTATGCTTTAACATAGTCAGTTGAAGCAACGGTTGGTAAATCAGCTAATACTTGAGCAACGTATGGTACGCGTTGTGTCTCTGTCGGGTGTAATAAATTCCAACGTGCAGCATCGTGACCTTCACGCGCTAATTCATTGAATGAAGGTGCTGAGAATACATCGGAGGTGACACCATAATCTTTTGCAAGAATTTGTGCCGCTTCACGAACATGACGCATGATAGCACCAGAACCTAACAATTGAACGTGGCCTTTGCCTTTTTTACCTTCCACTGTTTCAAATTTGTATAAACCTTTACGGATACCTTCTTCTGCACCAGCTGGCATTGCAGGTTGATCCATGACTTCATTTAATGTTGTCATGTAATAGAATACATCTTCTTGTTTTTCGCCATACATACGGTTAATACCGTCTTGCATAATTACTGCAACTTCGAATGCGAATGATGGGTCGTAAGTGACACAGTTAGGAATGATACCTGCTTGAATATGGCTATGGCCATCTTCGTGTTGTAAACCTTCGCCGTTCAGGGTTGTACGACCAGAAGTACCCCCCACCATGAAACCACGAGCTAATTGGTCACCAGCAGCCCACATCATATCGCCCACACGTTGGAAACCAAACATTGAGTAATAGATGAAGAATGGAATCATTGGTTGATTATTAACGGAGTATGAATTCGCTGCGGCCAACCAAGATGCGGTTGCACCTAATTCATTGATACCTTCTTGTAGAACTTGACCATCTTTTGCTTCGCGGTAGTAAGCAACTAAGTCACGATCTGAAGGTACATAGTTTTGACCATGTGGGTTATAAATACCAACTTGACGGAATAAACCTTCCATACCAAAAGTACGTGCTTCATCAGCAATCATTGGAACGATGGTTTTACCAATGTTTTTATCTTTTAATAAGATGTTTAATGCACGAGTAAACGCCATTGTAGTTGAAATACCACGTGGTTGTTCTTCTAATAATGCTTTAAACTCTTCTAATGCAGGGACTTTATATTCAACATCAAATTTAGTACGACGAGCAGGAACATAACCGTTTAATGCTTTACGGTGGCCATGTAAATATTCGTATTCAGGGGTACCTTCAGAAAATTTAATGTATTCTAATTTTTCTACTTGCTCATCAGTCAATGGTAAATCGAAGTAGTCACGGAAACCTTTAAGGCTTTCGTAAGACATTTTTTTAGATTGGTGAGCGGTGTTTTTACTTTCCGCTTCAGGAATTTTATAACCTTTAACTTGATGCGCTAAAATCACAACTGGTTTCGTTGCATTTTGTGCTTTTGCATAGGCTGCATATAATTTTTCGCTATCGTGTGCACCACGGCGTAATGCCCAAATTTCATCATCCGTCATATCAGCAACTAATGCGGCGGTTTCTGGATAACGACCGAAGAAGTGTTCACGCACATAAGCACCATCTTTAGATTTAAAGGTTAAATAATCCCCATCAACCACTTCCATCATTAACTGAGTTAATTTACCAGAAGTATCTTTCGCGAATAATTTATCCCAATCGCTTCCCCATAAAACTTTAATCACTTCCCAGCCCGCACCAGTAAATAATCCTTCTAATTCTTGAACAATTTTACCGTTACCATTAACTGGGCCGTCTAAGCGTTGTAAGTTACAGCTGATAGTGAAGATTAAGTTATCTAATTTCTCACGAGCCGCAAAAGTTAATGCACCTTTAGACTCAATTTCATCCATTTCACCATCGCCTAAGAATGCATAGACTTTTTGATCTTTGGTATCTTTTAAGCCACGGTTATCTAAGTATTTTAAGAAACGCGCTTGGTAGATGGCGTTCACAGGGCCTAAACCCATAGAAACCGTAGAGAATTGCCAGAATTCAGGCATTAATTTAGGGTGTGGATATGAAGATAAACCATCGGTAAAGGCTTCTTGACGGAAGTTATCCATTTGTTCTTCAGTTAAACGACCTTCTAAGAATGCACGCGCATACATACCTGGAGCTGCATGGCCTTGGAAGAAAATTAAGTCACCACCGTTTTTCTCGGTTGCTGCTTTGAAGAAGTGGTTATAGCAAACTTCATACATGGTTGCAGCAGATTGGAAAGTTGAGATATGGCCACCTAAGTCAAGATCTTTCTTCTGACTACGCAATACCATAGCAATAGCATTCCAACGCACAGCAGAACGAATACGACGCTCAATAGCATGATCACCTGGGTAAGCAGGTTGTTCAGAAGCTGGAATAGTATTGACATAATCGGTCGTTACACCTGTCGGTAATGAAACACCGTTGGTGCGCGCTTGGCCGATAACTTGCTCAATAATATATTGTGCACGTTCTACGCCTTCTTCACGAATCAAAGAATCTAATGATTGTAACCAATCTTGAGTTTCGATTGGATCAACGTCATTTTTTAAAATCTCAGACATAGGTTTTCCTTATCTGTTAATTAAGTGAACATTAGTTTAGTAAACACTAAACACGAATATCAGAAATGCTTGCTTTTTTACAAACATTTAACAAATCCTGCAAATTTTAGAAGATTTTTTGAGATAAAGATAGTAAATTTTCATCAAATATCCCTGTTGAGTACTGTGTTAATCGGTAATCTTTTGAAAGTGCGGTAATTTTTCTCACCTTTTGTAAAGCCTATTAAAATCATAAGTAAAACATTGCATTCTGTAGGGCTTTGCTTTAAAGTTTTTCAAACTTATTTCAAAAAGGAATCAATCATGCATATAACAACTCGAACGCTCACCCAACACAAACGTATTGCACTTGTGGCTCATGATAGCTGCAAAAAAAATTTACTGAATTGGACTCAAAAACATAAAGAAGCACTTAAGCCTCATATACTTTATGCGACAGGTACGACAGGGCATATTTTAGAACGAGAAACAGGTTTAAGCATTCAATCTTTATTAAGTGGTCCGATGGGCGGCGACCAACAACTTGGCGGATTAATCGCAGAAAAGAAAATCGACATGATGATCTTCTTTTGGGATCCAATGAATGCCGCACCACATGATCCAGATGTGAAAGCCCTCATGCGTATTGCAACAGTGTGGAATATTCCTGTTGCCATTAATCAAAGCTCCGCAGATTTTATGTTAACTTCAGTTTTATTTGAACAAGATGTCGAAATTGAAGTGCCAGATTATGAAGGGTATTTAAAAGAACGTTTAGCTTAAACTGTAACGAAAATTTACCGCACTTTATAGTGAAACAGGGCGATAATTTATCGCCCTGTTTTTGTTATCATCCAAAGCCCCCCATCACAAGCATAAAGAGTACCATTTTCAACTGTTCTTCTGGGATTGGCTTACCATTTAGTTTCAATTCGTTATTCTCTAAAGCAAGCGTTAATGTGACGGTTTTATCGGTGTTTACGATAATGCCATTTGCTTCGTCTTCAGCAATTAATTCGTCCATTCTGTAAACTAAATCTTGTTTTTGATTTTCTGGTATAAATTTAGATAACAATGAAATTGCAGTTTCTTTGTTCACATCAAAATTGATCGAAAAATCTTTGAATTGTTTGTATAAGTCGCTGCGCATTAAATCAAATTTAGGATTTGGCACTAAAGCAATATTCAGATCCAATGCCACTTTGCCTTTTTCATCAGAAATAGAAAGAGGGGCAAATTTAATTTGAGGCTGATTATTCGCAATGGCCATGCCTGCTTGTTGTAATTTTTGCACTAATGGTTTAGGTAACGGCATATCTGAATCAGCCTTGCCTATTGCTACTAAAATGTTTAAAAGTTCTTGTAATGCGTTGCCATCAATATGGTTGAATTCTACATTGTTGGTCACTTTACCTAAGTTGTTACCGTTAATATTTAATTCATCCAGATTTGTTTTATTGATGATATTTACTGTATCACCCTGAACTTGTGTAGTTAAATTTGCTTGGCTGTTTTTCTGAATCAGAGAGAATTTTTCCCCAGCCTCTGCAGATTCGGTATTTTGCTCAAAATAGCCTATTTTACTATTGATATTTCCGCTATAAATAAGTGGCCATTTTGTGCTTTGTAGTGAGCCTTGTACGACAAGATCTTTTATTTTAATTGATGAAGCGGTTGAAACTGCATGATTTGGGTCATTTGAATTAAATGCATCTACAGATAACGTATAATTGCTTGGTTCATTTTTGTCTAAATCTATATTTAATACGACATTTGACCAATCAAAATCAGCCTTGGATTGCTCATTGTGATATTGCCCCGCTGCAAGTTTTAATTCCGCATTACCGCTTAATGAATAATTCATTGCGACATTTAGTTGTAACGGTTTCTCTGATTTTGTGATATCAAAGAATGCCTGAGTTGTTGCATTTTTTCCTAACAAGGTTTGGCTTGAAAAAATGGCTGGAACGAAATTTAGTTTCGCCACACGATCAAGCGGCAAAGGCCCGTGATAAAGTGTTGATGATAAAGGAATAAGGATCGTTTCATTTGCCTTGTGGATTTCTATTTGATCTTGAATATGAGATGCAAATAATCCTCTATCAAATTTTATATTTTTATAAAAAATTTTACTTTCTTCTAATGCATCTGTTTTGGCAAATAGTTGATTTAACTGTTTTAGTTGATGTAAATATTCTTCTTCCGCTTTTTTCCCTGTAAACCATGCACCGGTACACCAAACGGCAGCAAGAGCAACGACTACGCCTGCAGCAATTTTTGATTTTTTCATTTATTTCTTTCCTATTTTAAAGTAAAAATTTTCGCCAAATTTATCATAAATCCCTTTTTCTTGCATGAAAATTTTTGTTTTCCCCTTGAAGTTCATCATTTGAGACTTATCTTGAAAACAAGAACGGAAATCACCGCACTTGAAGAAATAAAAAATTTTTAAAATTTTCTCTTGAAATGCGAAAGAATATCCACATCTTACAATTCGTAACAAATAGGGCTTGTAGATGTTTCAAAAATATTTGTGATAGAGGCTATTTTGAGACGTTTATAAGTTCAACCCCGAATTTTAAAATTTTTACTAGGAGTACAAAATGGGAAAAATTATTGGTATTGACTTAGGTACAACAAACTCTTGTGTAGCTGTAATGGACGGCGACAAAGCGCGCGTAATTGAAAATGCAGAAGGTGCACGTACAACTCCTTCAATTATTGCTTATACAGATAATGAAACCTTAGTTGGTCAGCCAGCAAAACGTCAAGCAATCACTAACCCGAAAAATACATTGTTTGCGATTAAACGTTTAATTGGTCGTCGTTTTGAAAGTGAAGAAGTTCAACGCGATATTAAGATTATGCCTTTCGAAATTACTCGTGCTGACAATGGCGATGCTTGGGTAAACGTAAAAGGTGATAAATTAGCACCACCACAAATCTCTGCTGAAGTATTGAAAAAAATGAAAAAAACGGCAGAAGATTTCTTGGGTGAATCTGTAACAGAAGCGGTAATTACTGTTCCAGCATACTTTAACGATGCACAACGTCAAGCAACTATTGATGCAGGTAAAATCGCAGGTTTAGACGTTAAACGTATCATTAATGAACCAACAGCGGCTGCGTTAGCGTTTGGTTTAGGTTCAAGCAAAGAGAACCAAGTGATCGCAGTTTACGACTTAGGTGGTGGTACATTCGATATTTCAATCATCGAAATTGATAACTTTGATGGCGAACAAACTTTCGAAGTATTAGCAACAGGTGGTAACACTCACTTAGGTGGTGAAGACTTCGATAACCGTGTAATTGATTACATTATTGATGAATTCAAAAAAGAACAAAACATCGATTTACGTCATGACCCAATGGCGTTACAACGTGTGAAAGAAGCTGCAGAGAAAGCAAAAATTGAACTTTCATCAGCGCAATTCACCGAAGTAAACTTACCTTACATCACTGCAGATGCGACAGGCCCTAAACACTTAGCATTAAATATCACTCGTGCAAAATTAGAAGCATTAGTAGAAGATTTAGTGGCAAGCTCAATTGAGTCTTTGAAAGCTGTATTAAAAGATGCAGGTAAAGGCGTGAGTGAAATTCACGACATTATTCTTGTGGGTGGTCAAACTCGTATGCCACTTGTACAACAAAAAGTTGCAGAGTTCTTTGGTAAAGAAGCTCGTAAAGATGTTAACCCTGATGAAGCGGTGGCAATCGGTGCGGCTGTTCAAGGTGGTGTATTAAAAGGTGATGTGAAAGACGTTCTTTTATTAGACGTAACCCCATTATCTTTAGGTATCGAAACCATGGGCGGTGTGATGACCACTTTAATTGAGAAAAATACCACGATTCCAACCAAAAAATCGCAAGTGTTCTCAACAGCGGAAGATAACCAAAGTGCGGTAACTATTCACGTTCTTCAAGGTGAACGTAAACGTGCGGCAGACAATAAATCTTTAGGTCAATTCAACCTAGAAGGTATTAATCCTGCACCGCGTGGTATGCCACAAATCGAAGTAACATTTGATATCGATGCAAACGGCGTAATCAACGTATCTGCAAAAGATAAAAATACGGGTAAAGAACAACAAATTCGTATTCAAGCATCTTCTGGCTTATCTGATGAAGAAATTCAACAAATGGTGCGTGATGCAGAAGCAAATGCTGATGCAGACCGTAAATTTGAAGAAGTTGTTCAAGCTCGTAACCAAGCAGATGGTATTACTCACGCAACACGTAAACAAATTGCAGAAGCTGGCGATGCATTGAGTGCCGCAGACAAAGAGAAAATTGAAGCTGCAGTCGCTGATCTTGAAACAGCGGCAAAAGGTGAAGATAAAGCAGAAATTGAAGCGAAAATTGAAGCAGTAATTAAAGCCTCTGAACCATTAATGCAAGCAGCCCAAGCAAAAGCTCAACAAGCTGGTGGCGAGCAACCACAACAATCATCAGCAAAAGATGATGGCGTGGTAGATGCTGAATTTGAAGAAGTGAAAGATAATAAATAATTCACCGCTCTTCTTACCATAAACAAAGGGCGTGGAAACACGCCCTTTTGGTGTATATAAATGATCCCCCTCTTTAGAAAAGAGGGGTTAGGGGATATTTGATAGCGATATCAAATTCTCTTATTAGCTAAATTTACTTCTGCCAAATCTCCTCTTTGCTAAAGAGGGGAGTATGTTATAAGCGCCCAAATTTACCCAGAATTTTGTAAATTTAAGGAATAGTTATGCCACTTACACTTTATCCACTTGCTACAATTTGTACGCATAACACAAAAGAAAATCCCGCAGAAAAGATAGGAGAGCTTTGGCAGAATAATTTTGCAAAATTGCCTCAAAATGAGCCTTATTATGGTGTTTATCTGAATTACGAATCGGATTTTACGGGCTATTATGATGTTGCTGTTGCTCAAGAAAGTAAACCTGAAGGCAGTTTTTCAACCATTGAAATTGAAGATCTGACTTGGTATGAAATCTTCCCCACGACTTGTGAATTAGTAGTTCAAACGTGGCAACGCATTTGGAATAAAGAAAAGCAAGGCTTATTAAAACGTGCTTATAAAGTGGATTTTGAGAAATATTATCCAAATGGAAAAGTGGATATTTACATTTCAATTTGCCCGCATTGCTAAAATAGCGAATGTAAGCGGTCAGAAATGACAAAATATTTGCAAATAAAAATACGGAAACACTATGGCAAAAAAAGATTACTACGAAGTCCTTGGATTGAAAAAAGGGGCGAGTGAGAATGACATTAAACGTGCGTATAAACGTTTAGCATCTAAACATCACCCTGATAAAAACCAAGGCAGTAAAGAAGCGGAAGAAAAATTCAAAGAAATTAATGAAGCTTATGAAGTATTAGGCGACGATCAAAAACGCGCAGCTTATGATCAATATGGCCACGCAGCCTTTGAACAAGGTGGTGGCGCAGGTGGTTTCGGTGGCGGCTTTGGCGGTGCTGATTTTGGTGATATGTTTGGCGATATCTTTGGCGATATTTTTGGTGGCGGTGGCCGTGGTCGTCAACGAGTTGTTCGTGGCGAAGACTTACGCTATGACTTAGAAATCACTTTAGAAGAAGCCGTAAAAGGTATAACTAAAGATATTCAAATCAATACTCTTGTGCATTGTGATAGCTGTGGTGGTTCTGGTGCTGAAAAAGGCTCTAAAGTTGAAACTTGTCCGCATTGTCACGGTTCTGGTCGAATTCGTCGTCAACAAGGTTTCTTCGTATCTGAAAGTATCTGTCCAACTTGTCATGGTAGCGGTAAGAAAATTGAAAAACCTTGTCGCAGCTGTCATGGAGAAGGGCGTGTTCATAAGAAAGAAAATCTTTCAGTAAAAATTCCAGCAGGCGTAGATACGGGCAACCAACTTCGTTTAGCAGGAAAAGGCGCAGCAGGTGAAAATGGCGCGCCAGCAGGAGATTTATATGTTGTGATTCACGTGAGAGAACATAACATTTTTGAACGTGACGGTAACAACTTATATTGTGAAGTACCGATTAGTTTTGCTACAGCAGCGCTTGGCGGCGAAATTGAAGTACCGACCTTAGATGGCCGAGTGAAACTTAAAATCCCAGCTGAAACGCAAACGGGAAAATTATTCCGCATGCGAGGCAAAGGTGTCTCCTCTACACGTAGTGGTTATGCGGGTGATTTAATTTGCCGTATCGTGGTCGAAACACCCGTTAATTTAACCAGCGAGCAAAAAGAATTACTCCAAAAACTTGAAGAAAGTTTACAAGGTAAAGATTTAAGTAAACATGCACCGAAATCTTCAGGATTTTTGGACGGTGTGAAAAAATTCTTTGATAACTTGGGTAAGTCTGACAAATAAAGATAATGAAAAAGTCCGCATTTCGCGGACTTTTTTATATGCAAATAATCTCTTCTAAAAATTACCGCACTTTGGGTTTTATTTGCGAACCGTATATTCGCCTTCACATACCCATTTATAACTTGTTAATGCTTCTAATCCCATTGGGCCACGAGCATGAAGTTTTTGGGTACTCACGGCAACTTCTGCGCCTAATCCAAATTGTCCGCCGTCAGTAAAGCGTGTACTTGCATTCACATAAACGGCAGCCGCATCAACTTGATTGATAAATTGACGCGCGAGGTTTTGTGAGGAAGTTAAAATACTTTCAGAATGTTGCGTACCATATTGGCGGATATACTCAATAGCAGCATGAATATCTTCCACAACAACGATATTCAAATCCAATGATCCCCATTCTTCGCGCAATTCTTTTTCTGTCACTTCGCAGACATTCGCACCCGCTTGTTTCAATATATTAAGTGCGGTGGATTTTGCGTGATATTTTACGTTTTTGGTAGCGAGGTGAGAGACGAGTTTTGGTAAAAATTCTTTAGCAATAGAATGTTGAACTAACAATGTTTCCAATGTGTTACAGGTGCTTGGACGTTGTGTTTTAGCGTTATCAATAACACAAATCGCTTTATTTTGATCCGCACTTTCTTCAACGAAAGTATGGCAAACACCCACACCACCCACAATAACTGGAATAGTCGAATGTTGTTTACACAATTCATGTAAACCCGCACCACCACGAGGAATAATCATATCCACATAGCGATCTAGTTTTAATAATTGCATAACGAGTTCACGGTTTGGATTGGTAATGGCTTGCACTGCAAATTTTGGTAAGCCTGCTTGCTCTAAAGCATTTTGTACAACTTCGATTAAGATCTTGTTAGAAAACTGTGTTTCCTTACCGCCGCGTAAAATCACTGCATTACCCGTTTTAAGGCAAAGACTTGCCACATCAATGGTCACATTTGGGCGAGCTTCATAAATTGTGCCAATGACACCGATCGGAGTGCGTACGCGTTCGATTTTAAGTCCGCTATCCAATGTGCCGCCGTCTATGATTTTCCCAACAGGATCTGCAAGAGAAATAACGTGGCGTACATCATTAGCAATGCCTTGTAAACGTTCTTGTGTGAGCAGTAGGCGATCAATCAAGGCATCAGACAATCCATTTTGTTTGGCAAGTTCAATATCTTTTGCGTTTTCGGCTAAGATAAGCGGTGCTTGTTGTTCGAGTTGTTCTGCAATAATGGATAATGCACGATTTTTTTCAGCAGTGGTGAGTTGAGCCAAGATAAATGCGGCATCTTTGGCTTGTTTACCCATTTGTTCTAGCATAGTTATTCCCTTTATTGTATTTATTTCTTTTTATTTGGCAGCTTATCTTGTTCTTCCGATGTGAGTTCTTGGTAATTAAACACGGGTAAACCCCATTCGAAATGAATAGCTAAAAGGCGCAAAGTAAAGCTACTAATAAGTGTGAGTAACACGGCAAGTGTATGTTCTACTTGAAGTGTGCTTAATGCGTAATAAGTCAGAGTAGCAAATAGCGCAATGCTGGCGTAGAGTTCTTTTTGGAATACGAGAGGAATTCGATTGCATAGCATATCGCGTAGAACCCCGCCAAAGGCACCTGTAATACAGCCTGCAATGCTTACAATGGTGAGACCGTGTCCCATATCCATCGCAATTTGTGCGCCAATAATGGAATACACCACTAAACCCATCGCATCGAGTACCAAGAAAATAGTGCGAAAGTAGCGCATAAAATGATTGATGAACGGTGCAACATACACGGTAATTACCGCTGCACTTGCCACCATTAAAAAATATTCTGGATGCTTAACCCAGCCGAGAGGGTAATGTCCGAGTAGTACATCACGCACAGAGCCGCCTCCAATGGCAGTGACGGATGCGATAATTATCACGCCAAAAATATCCATTTTTTCACGACCAGCCGCAAGTGCACCTGTCATTCCTTCAGCGGTGATACCGATGATATATAAAATACTAAGTAACATTTATGTACCTAAGTGCGGTTATAATTGGTTTCATTCTACTTTAAAATTTAATGAATTTTTAGCATAATGGCGCATTATTTTTTCAGACGTCAAAATTATGTCAGAACAATCTTCTAAATATATCGCGGCATTGCTTGCGATATTATCGATCTCAATGGTGCTTGGCATCGATCTATTTATTTTTTCTTTGCAATCTGAAAAGCAAACAATGCCCCATTTAGGTGTAGGCGTGTTGGTTGCACAGCTAATTTCTTTGTTGGTGTTTTATCGCGGCGAAATTTGCCCAGGACAACGTGGTCGTTTAATCAAAGTTAATTTGACTTTTGCTATTTATTGGGCGGTGTGGTTGCTGATAAGCCTATTACAGAATAATCACACGCTTACTAACGTGATGAGCGTATGTGGCCTTTCTGTTGTGTATTTTATTTGGAAACAACCAAAAACTGAAAAAATCCGTAACAGTTTTTTATTGATGGCTGCATTAATTGCGGGTTTAGGTTGCTTGAGTTATTTAATGATTTTTGCCGTGCTTCCTGCAAGTGATTTTGCTGAGTATAACCCGTTTGCACCGATTTTATCTGGCGTGATTTTGGCAAATCTTGCGCTTGTTATTGCACGAAATCGTTTACAAGGTTTTATTGCATTGTTGCCCTTAGCCATGATTATATTGCTGGCCTTAAATGCTTTGGCAATATTTTTATTTTTACTTTTAAATGGCATGGAAAGTGCGGTTAATTCTGACAGTATTTTTGCTTACATCATTTATTTTGTTTGCCATTTTGTTATTGCGGCTATTCTGATTTTGCATAGTTTCCAAAAGTGGAAATTATCTGCCAATAGTTTATTTATCCTATTATTTATTGCTGTTTGTTTGCCGTTATGGATGGTCTTCGCTTAATAAAGGAAACAATCATTGAGCCGTGGGGATATTTACCTACGGCTTTTTAAATTTCGGCTGGTTAGAAAGTAATACGCCAATACGGAAATCGCGACACATGCCCCCATAGTAAAGAGCATTGGTGCGGCAGTATCCATTTTCATTGACGCAACTAAACTTCCCATAATTGCACCCACTGCAAAACGTACGCTACCAATCAAAGAATTTGCTGTGCCCGCCATTTGAGGACATCTTTCTAAAGCTGATGCCATTGAATTTGATGAAATCACTGGGTTTGGACCGACGAAAAAGGCGACGCCAATTGCCATTGGCCAAAAACCGAGATCTAAAAGTGCGGTCAAAATTAGCCACATTCCAGAAAGGAATTGAATTGTGAGGGCTATCCGTAACATTGTTTCTGCGCCCACTTTAGTGACAAATCGGCTATTTAAAAAAGAGGCAAAGATCATTGTAACGATATTCATCATAAAGAAATAACCGAACTGATCAACGGGAACGCCATAAATGCCGATATAGACAATTGATCCTGCAGTCACAAAAGCAAACAACCCACCAAAGCCAAAAGAGGCGGCAAACATATAGCCGAGCACGTCTTTTTGCTTCCAAAGCAGAAGGAAATTGCGAGCAATAATATTTAAGCGCAGCGGAATGCGATTTTCTTTTTTATGGGTTTCTGGAATGATGAAAAAGACCAATGTCGCGGCTAATAATCCCACGAGCGAAATAACGTAAAAAATCGCGTGCCAGTGGAAAAATTTAACGATGTAACCACCAATAATTGGTGCAACTAAAGGTGCAAGCATAAATACTAAGGTGATGGTGGACATTACTTTAGATAGCTGATCTTTACTAAATAAATCACGCAATAATGCGCCAGAAAGCACAACAGGGGCAGCACCAAAGAAACCTTGCACAAAACGAAGTGCGGTGAAATTTCCGACCGAATTTATTTCGGTGAGCACCAAAGCGGTTAGCGCGCCCACAATGACACCGAGTAAAATGATCGGTTTTCGTCCGAAACTATCACCAAAAGGCCCCCAAAAAAGCTGACCAAACGCCATGCCATAAGCAAAAGAAGTGAGCGTGTGTTGTACTTGCTCTGGACTCACGCCGAGATCTTTCGCAATTTCTAAAAAAGATGGCAAATACATATCCACTCCAAAAGGCGGTAGCATGGAGAGAATACCGAGCGTAAGAATAAAGATAAAAGTAGATTTTTGTTGACTCATCTTATTTCACCAAACTTTCGATTTCATTTTGAGTCAATGGGCGGTATTCGCCTTCTTCTAAGGATTCATCTAGTACAACATCCCCAATTTTCCAGCGATGTAATCCAACAACTTTATTCCCAAGTGCGGCAAACATACGTTTTACTTGATGATAGCGACCTTCAGAAATCGTCAAATTCACATTGTAATCATCTAAGATTTCTAATTTTGCTGGTTTAGTGGGTTCTTTTTCTCCGCGTAATAAAATGCCTTCCGCACAAGCAGCCGCATAATTTTCTTCTACGGGATCAGCTAATGTCACCAAATAGGTTTTTTCACAATGATGTTTTGGAGACGTGATGCGATGTGACCATTGTCCATCATCGGTAAGCAAGACGAGACCTGTTGTATCAACATCTAAGCGACCTGCGCTATGTAATTTCCCCGCTAAAGGGTAATCAAAAAATTGATAAATAGTTGGATAGTCGCCGTCATCATTAGAACAAACACAGCCTTGTGGCTTATTCAACATAAAATACTGGCCTTCTTCCACCCAAGTTAATAATTCATCTTCAAAATAAATTTCGTCTTCTTGTGAAATTTGTACCGAGCCACTTTTGACAATTTCACCATTAATTTTTACCGCACTTTGGCGGATCGCTTTTGTTGCTTGAGAACGCGTTAATCCCGTATTTTCAGCAATAAATTTATCTAATCTCATTATGTTTTCTCTTGTTAAAATTCGCTGGGCATTGTACAGGTTTTTGCTTTTAGAACGAAACAAAAAAGGCTGCAATGCAGCCTTTATCTATTAAGCTTGGTTAAACCACTTCACGTAATCGAATTGATCGTAATATTTTTTCCCATTCCAGCCAGAAAATTCAAAAATATCGCCCACCTGATTTTGCTTCTCGAAGCCTTTTATATAACAAGCCGATTTAAAAGTAGGGTAGGGCTTGTGAGTAAAAATTACTTTATTTTTGAAAGGGAGTTGATCAAAAAGTTGAATGTCTTTTTCGGTTACACCATCTCGATCTGTCATCATAATAAAAAGATTGTCTAAATTCATTCGTGACGTGCGAAGTTGCCATTTTTCATTGGCTTCTTGCTCACTGTGATAGTGCATAAAATGAATTTCAAGATCGGCAAGTTTTCCCACTGGATAACTTTTTTCTGTTTGTACGAATGTGAGAGGTTGAGTGCGGTAGAAATCTATATTTTGTAAATAACGCAAAAAATCCTGTGGCGAGAGATAGAGATTCACAAAAGGGGAATTAAACGGCTGGTGCAAATCATGTAAGATAAAAGCCCCCACGCAATTGGCTGAAATGACAGTCATGCCTTGGTTAGTCAATTTACGTTGTAATGAACGATTGATAAAAAATCGTTGGCATTTATTCACCGCACTTTTAAGTTTTTGAAATGGATTCATTTTATTATCCTCTATGATTCTCTTGTGAAAATCCTACCTTTTTTGCTAAAAAATGAAAAGTCTAGCTAATGCCTCGCATCAAAAAATTTTGTAATGATTTTGTGAAAATTTGCAGTCTGTCACAATTTTTTGAATAAAAAACCGCTATAATCGACGTAATATTTCAATCCTGTTTCAAGAAAATGGAGCATTTATTATGACCGAACAATTACGTCAAGCAGCCTTAGATTTCCACGAATTTCCAATTCCTGGAAAAATTGAAGTTACCCCAACAAAATCATTAGCAACCCAACGCGATCTGGCTTTAGCTTATTCACCGGGTGTGGCAGAGCCTTGTTTAGAAATTGAAAAAGATCCTGCTGCCTCTTACAAATATACAGCACGTGGCAATTTAGTGGCGGTGATTTCCAATGGTACAGCGGTGCTTGGACTTGGCAATATTGGCGCGCTAGCGGGCAAACCTGTAATGGAAGGAAAGGGCGTATTGTTCAAAAAATTCGCGGGCATTAACGTATTTGATATTGAAGTGAATGAACATGATCCCGATAAACTTGTAGATATTATTGCCTCGTTAGAGCCGACTTTTGGTGGGGTAAACTTAGAAGATATTAAAGCACCAGAATGTTTCTATATTGAACAAAAATTGCGCGAGCGAATGAATATTCCTGTCTTCCATGATGACCAACATGGAACAGCGATCATCAGTGCTGCTGCGATCATCAATTCTCTTCGTATTGTAGGTAAAAAAATTGAAGATGTTCGACTTGTTGCGTCTGGTGCGGGGGCTGCATCTATTGCGTGCTTGAACTTATTGCTTTCTTTAGGTATGAAACGTGAAAATATCACGGTTTGCGACTCGAAAGGCGTAGTATATAAAGGCCGTGATGACAAAATGGATCAAACCAAAAAAGATTATGCAATTGAAGATAATGGCTGGCGTAAACTTGGCGATGCGATGCCAAATGCTGATATTTTCTTAGGTTGTTCTGCGGCTGGTGCGCTTACACAAGATATGGTGAAAACCATGGCTGCACATCCAATTATTCTTGCTTTAGCTAACCCAAATCCTGAAATTACCCCGCCAGAAGCGAAAGCGGTTCGTCCCGATGCGATTGTATGTACAGGCCGCTCCGATTACCCAAACCAAGTAAATAACGTGCTTTGTTTCCCATTTATTTTCCGTGGTGCATTAGATGTGGGCGCAACCACTATTAATGAAGAAATGAAACGTGCGGCAGTTTATGCCATCGCTGACCTTGCATTAGAAGAGCAAAACGAAGTTGTAACCTCTGCTTACGGTGGTGAAGGCGCGACATTTGGTGCCGATTATGTGATTCCTCGCCCATTCGATCCTCGCTTAATTGTGCGTATCGCACCAGCGGTAGCAAAAGCCGCAATGGAATCTGGTGTGGCAACTCGTCCAATTCAAAATTGGGATACTTATGTTGAAAAACTAACTCAGTTTGTTTACAAAACGAGCTTGTTTATGCGCCCTATTTTCAACCAAGCAAAAGCGGCAAAACAACGTATTATTTTAGCGGAAGGGGAAGAAAATAAAGCATTGCATGCCACCCAAGAAGTCATTTCAATGGGCTTGGCAAATCCAATTTTAATTGGTCGCCGCAGCGTGATTGAAGAAAAAATTAAAAAACTTGGTTTACGTTTAACCGCCGGTGTCGATTTTGAAATTGTGGATAACGAAGATAATCCTCGCTATGAAGAATGTTGGAAACATTACTACGAGCTTACCAAACGTAAAGGCATTACACCTGCAATCGCAAAACGCGTGGTGCGTTCTAATACAACCGTATTAGCTTCTACGTTACTTAGCTTAGGTTATGCAGACGCTTTAGTATGCGGCTTATTTGGTTCATACGGAAAACACCTTGCATCTATTCGCGATATTATTGGCTTAAAAGATGGCGTGAAAACTGCCGCAGCTTTAAATAGCCTTGTATTACCGACGGGTAACGTATTCTTAACGGATACCCATGTAAACAGTAATCCAACAACAGAAGAATTAGCCGAAATCACCTTAATGGCCGCAGAAGAAATTCACCGTTTCGGTATTGAGCCTGCAGTTGCATTGCTTTCCCATTCTAATTTTGGTTCCTCTAATTCACTCGGTGCACCAAAAATGCGTGAAGTGTTACAGATCGTCAAAGAGCGTAATCCGCACTTAATGATCGATGGTGAAATGCGTGGCGATTTAGCGATGAATGAAGCTCATAGAAAAGAAGTTATGCCTGATAGTCCATTGAAAGGAAGTGCAAATTTATTAGTGTTCCCTGATTTGAGCTCATCACGTATTAGTTATAGCTTATTACGCGGCACCACTACGGCAATTACTGTTGGCCCGATCTTAATGGGTATGAACAAGTCTGCGCATATTCTTAATCCAGGGGCGTCTGTTCGCCGTATTATTAATATGATTGCCTATGCTGCGGTGAAAGCACAACAAGAGTAATCGAAAAAGTGCGGTGAATTTTTATTAAATTTTTGCTGTTTGCTTTATAAAGCCTCGATTTTTCTCGAGGCTTTATTTTTACTTTCTAGTGAATGTGATTAGCTAAAATTGCTCTATACAGAATTCGGCATATTGTTTACATTTGAGATTAAGTAAAACTATGCGAAAATTGACCGCACTTTAAGACTTTTGTCGTGTCGAAAAGGAACCGACCGATAGACAGTTGCCTATCTTTCTTTAATTTAATACGGCTTGGATGCCGTTACATTAGTGGTTTTTACAATGAAAAAAGCGCATTCCCCTTTATTTCCCATCTTCACATTCGTGTTGATTAATCTCATTATCCTTTCCTTATCACGTTTGGGACTTGCTATATGGCAATCAGAGCGTGTATCCGCCGTAGATGGCTGGTTGCAATTATTTTTGCAAGGCGTACGAATGGATGTTGTGGCACTCTGTTATTTATTTGGCGTACCTGCATTGCTCACAACATTGTTCCATAGCAACAAAGTTTGGGTAAAAATTTTACGCCTTTGGTTAACGCTTGGTAGCGTGTTTATTATCTTTATGGAAATTGCCACGCCTGCCTTTATTGAAACCTACGATTACCGTCCAAATCGTTTATTTATCGAATATCTGATTTATCCGAAAGAAGTTTTTTCAATGCTTGCGGAAGGGCATTTAAGTGCGGTGATTTTTAGCCTTGTTTTCACGGTTTTAGCTGCCGTGATTTATTGGAAAATTTCTGGTTGGGCTGTCAAAAATTTACGTTCAATGAGTTGGAAACTTCGCTCTGTGATTGCTTTGCTTGTGATTGTAGTGAGCTTTCTTGGCGCGCGTTCAAGTTTTCAACACCGCGGTATCAATCCCGCCATGGTGGCTTTTTCTTCTGATGCGTTAGTGAATTCTTTGGTGCTTAACTCGGGCTATTCCGTCATTTATGCGGCACAGCAATTTAAAGATGAAGAAAAATCTTCAGAAATGTACGGAAAAATGGATGCAGATGAAATGTTTCGTATTGTTAAAGCTAGCCGAGGCCGCCCAGACAGCGATTACATTTCAGATAAATACCCAACTTTAACGAAAAATGTCGCGACTTATCAGGGTAAACCTAAAAATATCGTAATTTTGTTACAAGAAAGTCTCGGTGCTCAATTTATTGGTACACTCGGTGGCAAACCACTTTCTCCAAATGTGGATCAGCTCGCAAAAGAAGGGTGGTTATTTGAAAATCTTTATGCAACAGGCACGCGTTCAGTACGCGGTATTGAAGCAACCACCGCAGGTTTTACGCCAACGCCAGCTCGTGCAGTGGTGAAACTTAATAATGCCCAAAGTGGTTTCTTTACTATTGCAGATTTATTACATAAACAAGGCTATAACACTTCCTTTATTTATGGTGGCGAAAAGCACTTTGACAATATGGCGAGCTTTTTCTATGGCAATGGTTTTAAAGATATTTGGGATCAACAAGATTACCAAAATCCAACATTTACTGGCACTTGGGGCGTGAGTGATGAGGATTTATTTGATAAAGCTAATGAAACTTTCACGAAATTACAAAATGAAGGTAAACCGTTTTTTAGTTTAGTATTTAGCTCCAGTAATCACGATCCATTTGAATATCCAGATGGCAAAATTGAGCTTTATGAGCAACCAAAAGCCACTCGTAATAATGCGGCAAAATATGCGGATTATGCGTTAGGTCATTTCTTTAAAATGGCAAAACAGTCTAATTATTGGAAAGATACGATTTTCTTAATTGTTGCGGATCACGATTCTCGTGTAGGCGGAGCAAGTCTTGTGCCGATTAAGCATTTCCATATTCCAGCCTTGATTCTTGGTGATGGCATTACGCCACGTCGTGACAGCCGTCTTGTGAGCCAAATTGATATGCCAACCACATTGCTTTCTTTAGCAGGCGTAAGTGGCAATTATCCAATGATTGGGTTTGATTTAACGCAAGATGTAAATCCAGATCGTGCCTTTATGCAATACGATCAAACTCAAGCAATGATGAAAGGTAATAATGATGTGGTGATTCAAATGCCAAATAAAGCGGCGCAAGGTTATCATTATGATAAATCAACAGAAACTTTAACGCCAAAAGACGTGCCTGATGCGATGAAAAAAGAGGCATTAGCTCACGCTTTATTAGGCAGTTATTTATATAAGAATCGCTTGTATTCCTCGGGTGAAAACAAATAAACGGAACGCCAGCTTAAGCTGGCGTTTCTTTTAGTTATCAAAAACAAATTGTTCACGTAATTGATGTAATTGATCTCGAATTGCCGCGGCTTTTTCAAATTCCAAATCTTGCGCAAATTTATACATTTGTTGTTCCAATTTTTTGATTTGTTGTTGGTATTCTTTGGCATTTTTCGGTGCATTATAAAGTGCGGTTGGTTCTGCTGCCATTTTTCCACGTTGTTTATTGGCTTTCGCTTTTTGGTTTGCACCCTGCCCAATATCTAACAATTCTCCGACTTTCTTATTTAATGCTTGTGGCACAATGCCATGTTCTTCATTGTATTTGGTTTGTTTTTCACGACGACGATTGGTTTCGGTAATGGCCTTTTCCATCGATTTTGTGATGCTATCCGCATATAAAATTGCTTTACCATTTAAGTTTCGTGCAGCACGGCCGATGGTTTGGATTAAAGAACGTTCGGAACGTAAAAATCCTTCTTTGTCGGCATCTAAAATCGCCACAAGAGACACTTCAGGAATATCTAAGCCTTCACGTAATAAGTTAATCCCAACCAATACATCAAATTCGCCTAAACGCAAATCACGGATAATTTCGACGCGTTCCACAGTATCAATATCGGAATGCAAATAACGCACACGAATCCCGTGTTCATCTAAATAATCCGTTAAATCTTCAGCCATTTTCTTGGTGAGTGTTGTGACTAAAACTCGCTCATTTTTATCCGCTCTTTGGCGAGCTTCAGAAAGTAGATCATCCACTTGAATAGACACTGGGCGAATTTCAATGAGTGGATCAAGTAAACCAGTCGGGCGAACCACTTGATCGATGATTTCGCTGCCTGATTTTTCTAATTCATAAGGCCCTGGTGTTGCGGAAACATAAATGGTTTGTGGAGCTAAGCGTTCAAATTCCTCAAAGCGTAACGGACGATTATCTAATGCGGACGGCAAACGGAAACCATATTCCACTAAGGTTTCTTTGCGAGAACGGTCGCCACGATACATCCCACCAATTTGAGGCACAGTCACATGAGATTCATCAATAATTAAAATGGCATCAGAGGGCATATAATCAAATAATGTTGGTGGTGGCTCACCCTCATTTCTGCCCGATAAATAGCGAGAGTAGTTTTCGATGCCCGAGCAATAGCCCAATTCATTCATCATTTCAATATCAAATTGGGTACGCTGGCTGATACGTTGTTCTTCTAAAAGTTTATGTTCTTTAATGAAGTATTCACGGCGTGATACGAGTTCTTTTTTGATGTTTTCTATCGCATCTAAAATACGTTCTCTGGGCGTTACATAGTGAGTTTTAGGATAGATCGTAAAACGTGGGACAGCACCAAAACTACTGCCAGTAAGCGGATCAAATAAACTTAAACGCTCAATTTCATCATCAAATAATTCAATACGCACCGCACGATCATCGGATTCCGCGGGGAAAATATCAATAATTTCTCCGCGAACACGGAATGTTCCACGCTGAAATGCTTGATCATTGCGGGTATATTGCAATTCCGCTAACTTCGCTAAAATTTGGCGCTGATCGATAATAGCACCTTGTTGTAAATGCAACATCATTTGTAAATAGCTATCAGGATCGCCCAAACCATAAATTGCAGAAACAGAAGCTACCACGATAGTATCTCGACGTTCTAAAAAAGATTTCGTCGCAGAAAGACGCATTTGTTCGATTTGATCATTAATAGACGCATCTTTTTCAATGAAGGTATCACTGCTCGGCACATAGGCTTCTGGCTGATAATAATCATAGTAAGAGACAAAATATTCCACCGCATTTTCTGGAAAAAAGGCTTTCATTTCTGCATAAAGTTGGGCCGCAAGGGTTTTATTTGGCGCAAGTAACATGGCGGGTCGATTTAATTGAGCAATTACATTGGCGATAGTAAAGGTTTTCCCCGAGCCTGTTACACCGAGCAAAGTTTGATGTGCCAAACCATCCGTTAAATTTTCAGCCAGTTTTTCGATAGCTTGTGGTTGATCGCCAGAGGGACGAAAGTCAGAATGCAGAATGAATGGTTTTGTGTTGATTTTTTCAGACATAAAGTGCGGTCGGTTTTTTCATAGTTTTGAATAATGTCTATTTTAGCATATTTAATGTGTAAAATTGATCAGGCAAAAATATAAGTTTTACACAGACTTATAGATGTCAAGAGGAAGATGTCACAAATTCATAAAAAAAACTTTAATTTTTTACTAGACAAAACTTAACTTGTTGATTTTAAATTAAAATTTAATTTTAGGCTAATCTGTAATCAAGATCGAACAAGCCTTGTAAGAACAAGGGATCCGCAAAATTTTAAAAAGTTAATCCACAAAGTTATCCACAGGCTCTGTGGATAGAAAAAGAAGTCGAAAATTCATAAAAATGAATGATGAAAAAAGATTATTAGCATGAACTATTATCCATTGCTTATAAAAAAACTCTCTCGAGATGTCGAGAGAGTTTTTATTATCGTTTAGTAATGAACTACCATTGATAGCCCATACCAGCACCTACAGCATAATCTCCAGAGGTGGTTGCAGAGCCACTCATTTTGAAATGTGTTCGATTGGTGTCACTTGCACGGTTGATACCTACAGCAACAGCACTTCGGCCTTTAAAGTTACCAACACCTACACCAACCATAGTTCCGCCAGCTCGGTTTGCTGTTGGTATATTCGCCATTGCTACAGCGCCTGCGATACCGCCTCTCAGTTTTTTATCTGTTTGTTGTAATTCTCTACGAACAGAATTTACAGAATTATCAACATAGCTCTTATTCGGTGCATTAGCAATAGATTGTCTAAATTCATTACGAACAGAATTTATAGAATTATCAACATAGCTCTTATTCGGCGCGTCAGCAATAGATTGTTTTAATTCATCACGAACAGAGTTTACAGAGTTATCAACATAGGTCTTATTCGCCGCATTATCAATAGATTGTTTCAATTTATCTTTTAATTTATAGGCTATATTACCATTGTCATATGAAACCTCTAATCCCTCATCTGCGTTGAAATTAAGCGTGTTATTAGTATTATTTTTTGCTGATTGACTATTATTCGTCATAGTTTTAGCGTCTTTGCCATTTACTTTGAATTTATATTCCGTTTTGGCAATTTCATCAGTTGCTGTACGAACCGCATTTACAGCAGTATCAACATCGGTCTTGTTGGCTGCATTCTCAATAGATTGTTTCAATTTATCATTTAATTTGTAGGTTATACCAGTATCATTTTCATATGCGACGTCTAACCCCTCACCCGCTGCGAAATTAAGCGTGTTACTAGCATTATTTGTTGCTGATTTATTCTTATTCCCCATAGTTTTAGCATCAACGTTATTTACTTTGAATGTATATTCCGTGTTGGCAATTTCATTAGTTGCTTTGATTACATTGTAAAGCTGTGCACCATTAATTGCATCTGTTGAGGTTTCAGAAATTGATCCAGCTGCCACATTTTGAATCTGACGTTTAATCTTATCCTTACCAAAACTGACAGTACCATTATTCTTACTTTGTTTAACAGTATCCTTTAAAGTAAGGCTTTGCTCACCAATTTGGATATCGCTTACAGTATTTGCAGCTGAGGACTCTGAGTTATAACCAATGGCAATATCACCAGCATTCTTCGATTTTGCATCTTGACCTAATGCAAGCCCATTCACTGCTTCTACGTTAGATCCTGTACCAATACTAATGCCTTGTTGACCTAATGCTTTTGCGTTATATCCAATCGCAATAGCTCGCTCATGATGTAGATTAGAAGTTTTCGTTGTTTTATCTTCAGAATATTTAACACCAACCGTAGCGCCAGTACCTATAGCGACGGAATTATCTGAATAGCCACCAATCTCTGCGCCGCCTCCAATAGCGGTAGCGCCAATAGAACCATTTTGAATTTTTTTACCAATAGAAATAGCATTATAATTAGCTGCACTTGCCTTATCACCAATGGCAATAGCGCTATCTCGAATAGCTTCTGCCTCAGATCCAATTGCAATCGCATTGTTTGAATCGACATGGGTTGTTGGTCCAACGTTACCGACACTAGCTTTATAACCTAATGCTAATGAGTTTTTTGACCATTTCTTTACTTTTGATTCTGTACCAATAGCGATAGAGTTATCACTTCCTGTATTTGCCGATACACCAACAGTAATTGCATTAGCCCCCGTCGCGCCAGCTGCAGCTGTAAAGTTACCAAAGTTCTTGGCACTATCATCTGAACTACCTGATGCATTAACATGCACAAAACCTTTATTCTCAACGGTTTCATTAGAATTACTAGCTGCATAAGCTATGTTACTGGCAAGAATAGATGTAATCACTGTAGCCAGAATAGATGCACAATGTGTTTTGGCTATTTTGTTTGTACGAGATGTTGAGTTAGATTTAGCTGCACCTCTTGCCAATTCTGAAACGACTTCTTGTCTTTGCATACTTTTGTTCCAAATAACTTTAAATATAGTGTTCATTGATAATCCTCAATAGGTTAAATTCTAGGTATTAAACATTTCTAGAAGGTATAGCTAAGCCATCTAAAAATATCAGCGCATTCTGTCATATAAATGATGATAAAACCATCGTTTTTTTTGTAAAGATTTGTAAAGAAAATTATCGTTAATATCGTTAAATTGTTATATCTTCCTGCTTGACAAGATATTTTCTTCTCATTAAAATCTGTGCCCTATTCCTTGTGATACAAAGTTTATTCCTCCTTAGTTCAGTCGGTAGAACGGTGGACTGTTAATCCATATGTCGCTGGTTCAAGTCCAGCAGGAGGAGCCAATTTTTCTTTTGGTTTAGAGTTTGTTTGTCTCCTTTTACAGATTCTAAATTAGTAACCAAAAGATTTTGAGCCCATCATGTTGATGGGCTTTATTTTTAATTTCAAAATAGGATTTTGCTTCCACCAGTTGAGATGGTTGTGCCATACAACAAACTCAAGGCAAAAAATAGCATTATTCCACCTGCTATTAATTTCATGATGCTTTCGCTTTGCCCTTTTGTATGTTTTGAACTATACCAACTCCCTAAGTGAATGGCAGTATTTCGTGCATAACGTACAATTCCAGCGAAGGCTGACAGCATAAGTCCTGTGCCGAAAGACATGGCCAATACAGCTAAAATTCCCCAGCCGTAAAGATCAAGCATATAAGCTAAAAATAAAACGAAAATTGCACCGCTACATGGTCGCATACCAATTGTTAGAATCACGAGAAATTGTGATTTTAGATTGGTTGCTTGTGCAGTTTGCGTCGGGCTTGGCAAATGTTGGTGTCCACAGCTACAAGTGTTTGGTTGAAAAGTGCGGTTATTTTTCACCGCACTTTTTTCGTGTAGAGGGAGGGGATTTAGGGATTTAATGGTTAATTTAGCTTTTTTGCGATAGACAAGTAAACCTTGCCAAATCCAATAACAACCGAGAAATACCAATAATAGCAAGGCAGATCGTTCTAACCAAAGCTGACTTAATTTGAAATAACGTGATGATAGATTTAGTACCACAACGAGCAATGTGGTTGCTGTAATGGCGACAATGCCTTGCATTAAGGAAGAAAGTAAACTCAAAATGGTGCTTTGTTTTAATTGGCTTTCATGAGTGGAAAGATAGCTGGCGATAATAAATTTGCCGTGTCCCGGACCGAGCGCGTGTAATGCCCCATAAATGAAACTAGCAAAAATAAGCGTGATGCCTGCCTTGATGCTATTATTTTGAATTTGGTGTAAATTTTCCGAAATAAGCTGATTAAAATCTTTTTGCCATGCAGCAATATGTAAGAAAAACCAAGGGGAAAAATAGCCAAGTAAGGCAAGTGCAATCACTAATAACACGAGCCCAGTTTTATATTTTTTCATTTCTACTCACATTGAATTATTATTTTTTGCGCGAACATCACGCCTAAGGAATCATCTTCGTTCTTTTGGGATTTATCAAGTGAAGATGCGTAGGCTTGGATTTTTTCATCCACATTAGGTTCAATTAATTTTCCTTGGCAATTTTTCGGAAGTGCGGAAAAATCTACCGCACTTTTTGAGGTGTAAGTCATCGCCACATAATAAGTGGGATCGTAAGTTTGTAAGCTAAATGTGTTTTTTTCTAACTGTTGTGAATGGGCTAGTGGCACATCAAAATAATATTGCAGTTGTAAGCCTTGGATTTTTACGCCGTAATTTTTCGGGTGTGAAGAATATTTAATTTTGTTGTTTTGAGCGTCATATAGATAGCTAAAATAATGTTCACTCACAATATTTCCCATGACATCATCGATGAGTTTTTGTTGCTCATTTTTTGTTTTAGCCTGTTTCATATCATAAATAACAGCGGACGAACTTGGTTCATCTAGAGTCCATTTCATTGATAAGCCAGTGAGTTGATTATTTTCTATGATAGGCGTGGTTTGCATATCTATAAATGCATGGGGGTGAGCTAAAACACTACAACTAATGGATAGACCGAGTAATAATGAATACGTTTTCACAAAAAATCCTAATTATTTGAACATTAGCATTAGAAGTTGTTTATTCTACACGCAAAAACGAATTTTTCTGTTAAAAATGTTGATGTAAATCAAAAAAACTCTCAATAGCATTTCCTTTAGCTTTCAATATTCAGTAACATAGCACCGTCAAGTAATTGCTTGATATTCATAAAGTTCCTAAATAAAATAATCATAAATATAGCTAAACTACTTTCCTGCCACCCGTTTCGGGTGGTTTTTTTTATCTAAAATTTATTAGGATAGGATATTTGTATATCTTTCGTGTTTTAATTGTATTTCATTGTATGTTATTGTGTATATTAAGTATAAATTGATAAGGAGAAAATAATATGGCTGCAGTTAGTTTTCGAGTACCTGATGAAACTAAAAATATAGCGTTTGAAGTGATTAAAAGTTATGGGCTTTCCCCAACTCAAGCACTTAATATGTTTTTAGCTCAAATAGCTAAAACGAAAGCGATTCCAGTATCATTAGATTATCAAACTGAACAGATGCCTAACTCAAAAACGATAATGGCTATGGCAGAGTTAGATAATCATAATGGGCATGAATACAAAACATTGGAGGAACTCCATCAAGCGATGCTAGCGGAGATGAAATCATGATTTCAGTGAGTGGGGAATATAAAAGAGAATTTAAAAAACATATTCCTCTTATTATAAATAGTCCAGAATATATTGAAGTTATGTATTGTCTTTTGAATAGCTTACCATTGCCAGAAAAATATAAAGATCATGCTTTAACTGGAAATTGGAAAGGTTGGAGAGATTGCCATATAAAGAATGATCTTGTGCTTATTTATAAAGTGGTGGGATATGAAATAAGGCTAGCTCGTCTTAATACTCATTCAGAAATTTTTGGTTAATTGTGAGGATTGGACTGAATCTTGCTATTGCTATCCTATATTTCAGCCCTATTTTCCAGTAGAATAGGGCGTCATTTTTAATGAGGAATAATTAATGTCAACGCAATTTGTATATACGATGCACCGTGTCGGCAAAGTAGTGCCACCGAAGCGTCATATTTTGAAAGATATTTCTTTAAGCTTTTTCCCTGGAGCTAAAATCGGGGTTCTAGGCTTAAATGGTGCGGGTAAATCAACCCTCTTACGCATTATGGCAGGCGTGGATAAAGAATTTGAAGGGGAAGCGCGTCCGCAGCCAGGTATCAAAATCGGTTATCTTCCACAAGAACCAAAACTTGATCCTCAACAAACCGTGCGTGAAGCGGTAGAAGAAGCCGTTTCTGAAGTAAAAAATGCACTGACTCGTTTAGATGAAGTTTATGCACTTTATGCTGATCCTGATGCGGATTTCGATAAATTAGCGGCTGAACAAGCGAACCTTGAAGCCATTATTCAAGCACATGATGGGCATAATTTAGATAACCAGTTAGAACGTGCCGCAGATGCATTACGTTTACCAGATTGGGATGCAAAAATTGAGCATTTATCAGGGGGCGAACGTCGTCGTGTTGCACTTTGTCGCTTATTACTCGAAAAACCAGACATGCTCTTATTAGACGAACCAACTAACCACTTAGATGCGGAATCTGTGGCATGGTTAGAGCGATTCTTACATGATTATGAAGGCACGGTTGTCGCAATTACCCACGACCGTTATTTCTTAGATAACGTAGCGGGCTGGATCTTAGAGCTTGACCGTGGTGAGGGTATTCCTTGGGAAGGCAACTATTCTTCTTGGTTAGAGCAAAAAGAGAAACGTTTAGAGCAAGAACAAGCGGCTGAAAATGCGCGTCAAAAATCTATTGCGAAAGAGTTGGAATGGGTGCGTCAAAATCCTAAAGGTCGCCAAGCGAAAAGCAAAGCACGTATGGCTCGTTTTGATGAATTGAACTCTGGCGAATATCAAAAACGAAATGAGACTAACGAACTCTTTATTCCACCTGGTCCACGTTTGGGTGATAAAGTGATTGAAGTGCAAAACTTAACCAAATCTTATGGCGACCGCACTTTAATTGATGATTTATCATTTAGTATTCCAAAAGGGGCAATCGTTGGGATTATCGGGGCAAATGGTGCGGGTAAATCAACTTTATTCCGCATGTTGTCAGGTCAAGAACAACCAGATTCAGGCTCTGTGACAATGGGGGAAACCGTTGTGCTTGCTTCGGTGGATCAGTTCCGTGATTCAATGGATGACAAGAAAACTGTGTGGGAAGAAGTGTCTAACGGACAAGATATTCTGACCATTGGTAACTTTGAAATTCCAAGCCGTGCGTATGTGGGCCGTTTCAACTTCAAAGGTGTGGACCAACAAAAACGTGTGGGCGAATTATCAGGTGGTGAACGTGGTCGTTTACACTTAGCTAAACTTCTACAGCGTGGTGGTAACGTATTGTTATTAGACGAACCAACCAATGACTTAGACGTTGAAACCTTGCGTGCCTTAGAAAATGCGATCTTAGAATTCCCTGGTTGTGCCATGGTGATTTCCCATGACCGTTGGTTCTTAGACCGTATCGCAACGCATATTTTAGACTACGGTGATGAAGGTAAAGTCACCTTCTATGAAGGTAACTTCTCAGACTACGAAGAGTGGAAAAAGAAAACCTTAGGCGATGCAGCGACTCAGCCACATCGTATTAAATATAAACGTATTGCGAAGTAATTTATATTGAGAAAGTGCGGTGGATTTTAACCGCACTTTTCTTACTTTTTTGGGAGTGATTATGCTAGTTTATTTACATATTTTTTTCGCCTTTTTAAGTTTTGCCTTGTTGGTGATTCGTGGCGCAATGCAGCTTACTGGCAAAAACTGGCGTTCGATAAAATTATTAAAAATTTTACCGCACTTATCAGATACCTTGTTGATTGTTTCTGGTGTCGTCATTTTATATCTCTTTGCTTTTGATATTGAATGGTGGTTGATAGCGAAATTCGCATTACTGATTTTGTATATTGTGTTTGCTGCAAAATTTTTCAGTAAAAAAGTTTCTCAACCTAAAAGCATTTTCTTTTGGCTTGCTTGCGTAAGTTTTATTGGTGCGATGTTAATTGCTTATTTGAAATAACACGATGCCATCTCGCCATCTTCAAATTTTAATCTGCAAAACTTTGCCGCTTGTGCCTGATAACGTGTTAATTATCGGTGAAAGCGGCATTGCTTTTTCTAAAGCAACGAATTTGCTTGGACAAGAATTTGAACATATCTTATTTGATGGACGAAATGGCATTCATCTTGAATCGCTGGCTATTGCGGCTGGAACACTGAAAATGGGCGGCACACTTTGTTTAGTGTTATCCGATTGGGAAAATTTATCTCAGCAGACTGATCAAGATAGTTTACGTTGGAATGGAAATCAGTCAGCAATCGCCACGCCTAATTTTATTAATCATTTCAAACAGTGCATTGAGCACTATCATTTCCCCATTTTAAGAGAGGAAAGTGCGGTTGAATTTCCCCCTGTTTTTTATTCTAACGAGCATCACAAAAATGCCACGTTAGCTCAGCAGCAAATTATTGAGACTATTTTACAAGCAGAGCAAGATATTTATTTTCTAACCGCCAAGCGGGGAAGAGGGAAATCCGCATTATTGGGGATGCTGGCTAATCAAATTCAAGCGCCAGTTTATCTCACTGCACCGAATAAAAGTGCGGTGCATTCGGTTATCGAATTTTCAGAAGGGGGCATTAAATTTATTGCGCCTGATGAACTGATTATTCGGTTACAAGATGAACCCGAATTTAGTCAATCTGCTTGGTTGCTCGTAGATGAAGCAGCGATGATCCCATTGCCGTTATTACAAGAATATTCTCAATATTTTCAACATATTGTCTTCAGTACTACAATTCATAGCTACGAAGGAACGGGGCGTGGTTTCGAATTAAAATTTAAATGGAAAATCCACCGTACTTTTCAGCATTTTGAGCTTAAACAGCCCCTACGTTGGCAAGAAAATGATCCGTTAGAACATTTTATTGATGATCTTTTGTTACTAAATGCCGAAGATGATTTTCTGCAATTTCCTTTTCAGCCTCATCTCCCTTATCAAATTAGAGAAGTGCAAAACCCACATTATATTGCAGATTTTTATGGCTTAATGACATTGGCGCATTATCGAACCTCGCCACTTGATCTTCGCCGTTTACTGGATGCGGAACATCAACGTTTTTATTTTGCCGAATATCAACAGAATTTGCTCGGTGCAATTTGGGCATTAGAAGAAGGAAATATGGCAGATGGTGAGTTGATTATTCAAATTCAACAAGGCAAACGCCGTCCGAAAGGGAATCTTGTTCCACAAGCATTATGTTTCCATGAAAATCTGTCCCAAGCCTGTAAATTACGATCTTTACGTATTTCTCGTATCGCGGTTCAGCCAAATTGGCAAAAACAGGGTATTGGTCAAAATCTAATGAAATCTATGGAAAATTCAGAAGTGGATTTTCTTTCAGTAAGTTTTGGCTACACTGATGAACTGGCAAAATTTTGGCAAAAGTGCGGTTTTGTTTTGGTGCATTTAGGCGAGCATCAAGAAGCGAGTAGTGGTTGTTATTCGGCCATTGCCCTTAAAGGTCTTTCTGAAGAAGGTTTGGCTTTAGTTGAGACTGCGTATAATCAATTTCAGCGTAATATCCCTTTATCTTTTCATCCGATATCCATAAATTTTGAGCAAAATCAGCTTGATTGGCAGCTTGATGAGTTAGATTGCGTGAGCTTAAAAAACTTCGCTAATTTCCACCGCACTTTATTTTCGAGCGTTCCTGCGATGAGGCGTTTATTAAAATTAGCGGGCAAAGAAAATTTCCCATTAATTTCCGCTTATTTAACAAAAAAACAACTTCCCATTAACAAGAAAAAAGGCGTAGAATATTTGCGTTTAGAAATTAAACAATATTTAGAACGAGGAACTTTATGACAGAACAAGCTGAGAAGCCAAAATGTTGGTTTAAGCGTGCACTTGAAAAATATGATAATTTCATTAAAGAGTGGGGATTAGATCAACCTAATTGTAGCTGTGTGCCTATGTCAGCAACAGAAGATGAAAATGGTAATTTGAAGAAAGAAGAATCTTCTTTAAAGAAATAAACATCAACTGTTTTTTTAAACAGTGAATTTATTGAAAGATAATTCAAATTCCAGTACACTATGCGTCAATTTTATACAAGATTGGCGCATTATTTATATTTATGAAAACGGCTTTTTTTCAACCTGATATTCCTACCCAACCCAATGATCACAAAATTTTAGGCAATGTATTACCAGGCGCTGATGCATTGGCGATTAGTGAAATTGCAGAGCAAAATCAAAATTTAACCGTAGTAGTGACACCAGATACGCGAAGTGCGGTGCGTTTATCACGTGTTTTATCGGAATTAAGCAGCCAAAATGTATGCCTTTTTCCTGATTGGGAAACCTTACCTTACGATACCTTTTCTCCCCATCAAGAAATTATTTCCTCTCGTTTAAGTGCGCTTTTCCATTTACAAAATGCGAAAAAAGGCATTTTCTTATTGCCGATTTCGACATTAATGCAACGCCTTTGCCCGCCACAATATTTACAACACAATGTGCTTCTGATTAAAAAAGGCGATCGCTTGGTCATTGATAAAATGCGCTTACAATTAGAAGCTGCAGGCTATCGTGCGGTGGAGCAAGTATTAGAACATGGTGAATATGCGGTTCGTGGAGCCTTGTTGGATCTTTTCCCGATGGGAAGTGCGGTGCCTTTTCGTCTTGATTTTTTTGATGATGAAATTGATTCCATTCGCACTTTTGATGTGGATACGCAACGTACTCTTGATGAAATCAACTCAATTAATCTTTTGCCTGCTCACGAATTTCCAACGGATGACAAAGGGATTGAATTTTTCCGTGCGCAATTTCGTGAAACCTTTGGTGAAATTCGCCGAGATCCCGAACATATTTATCAGCAAATCAGTAAAGGTACCTTGATTTCTGGCATTGAATATTGGCAGCCACTTTTCTTTTCTGAAATGTCAACGTTGTTTGATTATTTGCCAGAACAAACGCTGTTTGTGGATATGGAAAACAACCAAATTCAGGGCAAGCGTTTTTATCAAGATGCCAAACAGCGTTATGAACAACGTAAAGTGGATCCGATGCGTCCGCTTTTACCGCCTGAAAAATTATGGCTTAATGTGGACGAAGTTAATCGCCGATTGAAATCTTATCCACGCATTACATTTAAAGCGGAAAAAGTGCGGTCATCGGTACGCCAGAAAAATTTACCTGTTGTCGCTTTACCAGAAGTGACCATTCAATCCCAGCAAAAAGAACCATTGGGACAACTCCGCCAATTTATTGAGCATTTTAAAGGAAATGTACTGTTTTCGGTGGAGACGGAAGGTCGCCGAGAGACTTTGCTTGATTTGCTTTCACCGTTAAAACTCAAGCCAAAACAAATTCAATCATTAGAGCAGGCTGAAAATGAAAAATTTAGCTTGTTAGTCAGCTCTCTTGAACAAGGTTTTATTATTGAACAATCGCTTCCTGTTGCGATTATTGGTGAAGCTAATTTACTTGGCGAGCGCGTTCAACAACGTTCTAGAGATAAACGTAAAACAATTAATCCTGACACGCTTGTGCGCAATCTTGCCGAGTTGAAAATAGGGCAGCCAGTTGTGCATCTTGATCACGGTGTGGGGCGTTATGGCGGTTTGGTAACGTTAGATACAGGCGGCATTAAAGCAGAATATTTGCTACTAAATTATGCAAATGAATCGAAACTTTATGTGCCAGTGACTTCATTACATTTGATTAGCCGTTATGTCGGTGGTTCTGATGAAAGTGCGCCATTACATAAATTGGGTAACGAGGCTTGGGCGAAATCACGTCAAAAAGCAGCGGAGAAAATTCGTGATGTGGCGGCCGAGTTATTAGATGTTTACGCACAACGTGAAGCGAAGAAAGGTTTTGCCTTTAAATATGATCGTGAAGAATTTCAACAATTTGCTGCAACTTTTCCTTTTGAAGAAACTTATGATCAGGAAATGGCAATTAATGCGGTAATTTCGGATATGTGTCAGCCAAAAGCAATGGATCGCCTTGTTTGTGGCGATGTGGGTTTTGGTAAAACTGAAGTGGCAATGCGCGCTGCATTTTTGGCTGTGATGAATCATAAGCAAGTAGCAGTGCTAGTGCCAACCACACTATTAGCCCAACAGCATTATGAGAATTTTAAAGATCGTTTTGCGAATTTGCCTGTGAACGTAGAAGTATTATCGCGTTTTAAAACCGCAAAAGAGCAGAAACAAATTCTGGAAAATCTTGCAGAAGGCAAAGTTGATATACTGATTGGTACCCATAAATTAATTCAATCAGATGTCAAATTTAGCGATCTTGGCTTGTTGATTATTGATGAAGAGCACCGTTTTGGTGTGGGGCAAAAAGAGAAAATCAAACAGCTTCGTGCGAATATCGATATTCTTACCTTAACGGCAACGCCAATTCCGCGTACGCTTAATATGGCAATGAATGGCATTCGTGATCTTTCTATTATTTCTACGCCTCCTGCGCGCCGATTAAGTATTAAAACTTTTGTTCGCCAGAATGACGATCTTGTTGTACGAGAAGCGATTTTGCGTGAAATCTTACGTGGCGGACAGGTTTATTATCTCCATAATGATGTCGCAAGCATTGAAAATACAGCAGAAAAACTGACCGCACTTGTGCCAGAGGCGCGAGTGATAGTGGGGCACGGACAAATGCGAGAACGTGAGTTAGAACGTGTGATGAGTGATTTTTATCATCAACGTTATAACGTCTTAGTTTGTTCAACCATTATCGAAACGGGTATTGATGTACCAACGGCAAATACCATTATTATTGAACGAGCGGATCATTTTGGATTAGCTCAGTTGCATCAATTACGTGGACGAGTCGGGCGTTCACATCATCAGGCTTATGCGTATTTGCTTACGCCCCCACCAAAAATGATGACAAAAGATGCCGAACGCCGTCTAGATGCCTTGGAAAATCTTGATAATCTTGGGGCTGGTTTTATCTTGGCAACCCACGATTTAGAGATTCGTGGCGCTGGCGAATTACTCGGAAACGAACAAAGCGGACAAATCGAAAGCATCGGTTTTTCGCTTTATATGGAATTATTGGATGCGGCGGTTAAAGCGTTAAAAGAAGGGCGAGAACCATCATTAGAAGAGTTGACGCAACAACAAGCGGATATTGAATTGCGCGTGCCAGCTTTATTGCCAGATGATTATTTAGGTGATGTGAATATGCGTTTATCCTTTTATAAACGTATTGCCGCCGCAGAGAGTAAATCAGAGTTGGACGAGTTAAAAGTTGAGTTAATAGATCGATTCGGATTATTGCCTGATGCGACAAAAAATCTACTGCAAATTGCAGAATTGCGTTTGTTGGTTGAGCCGTTGAAAGTTGTACGAATTGATGCAGGAACGCAAGGCGGTTTTATTGAGTTTTCACCAAAAGCACAAGTGAATCCAGATAAATTTATTCAATTAATTCAAAAAGAACCTATTGTATATAGATTTGATGGCCCATTAAAATTTAAGTTCATGAAAGATTTATCTGATAACAAAGTGCGGTTAGAATTTGTGGTAGATTTGTTGAAAGCAATTACTTCATAAAAAAAGTCCGATCATCATGATCGGACTTTTTGTTTATATCTTCGGTGGAAGAATTATTGTACTAATAAGTAAAAATTATTGTCTCCACGTAAAATATTTAAGGCTACAGCCGATGGTTCATCATCAAGCGCTTTACTTAATTCAGCCGTGTTTTCAACCAGTTGACGGTTTATACCAATAATAATATCGCCAGCTTTTAAACCACGTTGTGCAGCCAGCGAGTTCGGTTGAACCTTGGTGATTTCAATCCCTTTGATGCCTTTTGCATCATAGTTTTTCAATGTTGCGCCATCTAACGCAGGTAATTCCGTTTTAGAGGAAAGTTGGTTTCCATCATCCGCTTGTAATTTCACTTTAACATCGTGAGATTTACTGTCGCGTAAGTAAGTTAAACTAATCTCTTTTCCTGCACCTGAGGTGGCAATTTTTGCTCGCATTTCCGCGAAACTTGAGATTTTTTGACCATTCATCGCCGTGATAATATCTCCCGCTTTAATACCCGCTTTTTCAGCAGCAGATTTCGGTAAAACTTCACTTACAAATGCGCCTTGTTGTGCGCTCACATTAAAGGCTTTGGCTAAATCAGCATTGAGTTCGCCACCTTTAATACCAAGCAATCCTCGGCGTACTTCACCAAATTCTAAAATTTGTTGCACTAAATTATTTGCTTGATTACTTGGAATCGCAAAGGCAATCCCTGCATTCCCACCGCTTGGCGAAATAATCGCGGTGTTGATACCAATGAGTTCACCATTTAGGTTGACTAATGCACCACCTGAATTACCGCGGTTTACAGCAGCATCAGTTTGAATATAGTTTTCATAAGCACCGCTATCAGAGCCAGTTGAGCGACCTAATGCAGAAACAATACCTGATGTAACAGTTTGACCTAAGCCAAATGGATTACCAATTGCAACAGTAAAATCGCCTACGCGTAATTTATCGGAATCAGCAAATTTGATTTCTGTTAAATTACTTGGTTTTTCAAGCTGTACTAATGCAATATCTGATTGCTCATCTTTACCCACTAATTTCGCTTTAAACTCACGACCATCTTGTAATTGCACGGTAATTTTATCGGCCCCATCAATAACGTGATTATTGGTTAGAACATAGCCTTTGCTTGCATTAATAATGACGCCAGAACCTAAACCATGGAAGTTACGTTTTGATTCACTGCGTCCACCAAATTGTTCAGCAAAACGATCACCGAAGAAAAATTTAAATTCCTCTGGAATATCGTCTTGAAAAGGAGAACGTGAATCAACTTTTGCTTTTCCTTCAATAGAAAGCGTCACCACAGCCGGTTGAACTTTTTCTAACATAGGAGCCAAACTATTTTGCTCTGAAATGAAGCTTGGTAAATCAGCTTGAGCCACAAATGATGTACTCAAGACACTTAATCCGAGAGCAATACTGCTTAATACAAAACGTGTTTTTTTCATAAAATACTCCAAAATAGATTTCAGATAACGTGCTCTATGAGACAAAGAAATAAAAAAAATGTTCAATCATGGATTTATTTCTCATATTTATTGAACGTTTCCAAAGGAAATCGGAGCAGTACAAAAACGCCTTACAAGTAGCAAATCCTGCAAATTTATGGTCTAATACGCAGAATTTTCTAGTCAATAAAAAGGTCGAAAAATGAGCTGGATTAACCGAATTTTTAGTAAAGGTCCGTCTTCTTCTACTCGAAAAGCAAACGTGCCGGAAGGCGTATGGACAAAATGTACTTCTTGTGAACAAGTACTTTATAGTGAAGAACTTAAACGTAATCTTTATGTTTGCCCTAAATGTGGTCATCATATGCGTATTGACGCACGTGAGCGTTTATTAAAATTATTGGACGAAGGTTCAAGCCAAGAAATTGCGGCGGATTTAGAACCAAAAGATATTTTAAAATTTAAAGATTTAAAGAAATATAAAGATCGTATCAGTGCGGCGCAAAAAGAAACGGGTGAAAAAGATGCGTTAATTACCATGATTGGTACGCTTTATAATATGCCAATTGTTGTGGCTGCATCGAACTTTGCTTTTATGGGCGGTTCAATGGGTTCTGTAGTTGGTGCAAAATTTGTTAAAGCGGCTGAAAAAGCAATAGAAATGAATTGTCCGTTTGTGTGTTTCTCTGCAAGTGGCGGTGCACGTATGCAAGAAGCATTATTCTCTTTAATGCAAATGGCAAAAACCAGTGCCGTACTTGCTCAAATGCGTGAAAAAGGTGTGCCGTTTATTTCGGTATTAACGGATCCGACTTTAGGCGGCGTATCAGCAAGTTTTGCGATGTTGGGTGATTTAAATATTGCCGAGCCAAAAGCTTTAATTGGGTTTGCGGGGCCACGCGTTATTGAACAAACCGTACGTGAAAAACTCCCAGAAGGTTTCCAACGTAGTGAGTTTTTACTTGAGAAAGGGGCAATTGATATGATCGTAAAACGTTCAGAAATGCGTAAAACTTTGGCAAGTGTACTGAGTAAATTAACGAATCAACCTTCTCCTTTTGTAGAACCTGAACTTATTTCAGAAGATGAATAATATGCAACTTAAAGCCACTTCGCCACTCGCTGAGTGGCTTTCTTATTTAGAAAAAAGCCATTTTAAACCGATTGATCTTGGTTTAGATCGTATTAAATCCGTGGCAGAAAATTTGGATTTACTTCATCCCGCCTCTTATGTGATAACAGTGGGGGGGACGAATGGTAAAGGCACGACTTGCCGCTTATTGGAAACAATTCTGCTTAATCACGGATTACGTGTAGGCGTGTATTCTTCGCCCCATTTATTACGTTATAACGAGCGAGTACGTATTCAAAATCAAGATTTACCCGATGAAGCACATACCGCCTCTTTTGCTTTTATTGATGAAAACAAAACAGAATCGCTGACTTATTTTGAATTTAGCACCCTTTCTGCATTGCATTTATTTAAGCAAGCAAAATTAGATGTGGTGATTTTAGAAGTGGGGTTAGGCGGCCGTTTAGATGCAACCAATATTGTGGATAGCCATCTTGCTGTGATTACTAGCATTGATATTGATCATACCGATTTTCTTGGGGAGACCAGAGAGGATATTGCTTTTGAAAAAGCAGGCATTTTCCGTAAAAATTGCCCTGTCGTGATTGGCGAACCTAATGTGCCACAAACAATGCTCAAGCAAGCTGAAAAATTACATTGCCAAGTTGCTCGACGTGATGTGGATTGGTTTTTTAATCAAAATGCTGAAAATTGGCAGTGGCAAAATAAAAAAGTGCGGTTAGAAAATTTACCGTTTTGTCAGATTCCATTAGCGAATGCCGCAACGGCTCTGGCTGCCATTCAATGTTTACCTTTTGATGTTTCAGAACAGACTTTGCGAAAATCTTTGCAAGAGGTAGAACTGGTTGGTCGTTTTCAAGCTATAAAAACAGATAAACGTGAGAAACTAGCGGATTATCTTGGCGTATCAGTTGAAACCTTGCCAACAATCATCGTTGATGTGGGGCATAATCCTCATGCCGCAAAATATTTATCTGAAAAATTGACCGCACTTAAATGCAACATTGAGGGCAAAATGATTGCTGTATGTGGGATGCTCAAAGACAAAGATGCAAATGGGGTATTTGAGCATTTAACACCTATTATTGATGAATGGCATTGTGTAACCTTAGGCGGTTATCGCGGGCAGTCTGGCGATGAACTAGCAGAAAAACTGAAAAGACATTTCCCAAATATTCAAGCTACATCAGATAATTCTGTTATGGATGGGGTGCGTACAGCGCTCAAAAGTGCGGTAAAAAATGATGTTGTTTTAGTCTTTGGATCTTTCCACACCGTTGCCGAATTTTGGGCTGTGGTGGAATAAAATTTATCATAAAAACAAAGGGCTGATATTTAAAATCAGCCCTTTGTCTTTTTAAAAGGGGATTATCTCCCCAGATTAATGATTACCAATGATAGCCAACGCCAACACCCGCTGAATAATCCTTACTGGTATTTGCCGTACCGACAAATTTTACAACGGTTTTCGCATTATCAGACATTCTTGAATAGCTAACTGCCACAGCTGAAGAGCCTGCAGAAATACCACTGCCCGCAGCAAACATTGATTTACCCGGAATAGTCGATTGTGGTAATGCAGCCGCAGCAGCGATTGTTGCACTTAATCCATTTACGCGTTTATCAAGTTTATTAACGCGATTTTCAAGATGATGAATGCGTTGGTCCATAATACGGATTTCTTGTGGTTTCATTCCAGTTGGACCCTGAGGACCAATAGGACCTGTATCTCCTTTATCACCCTTATCACCTTTGGTGCCTTGGATGCCTTGAATCCCTTGTTCTCCTTTATCGCCTTTGTCGCCTTTAGGGCCTGTATCACCTTTAGGACCAGTAGTTCCAGCTTCGCCCTTAGGACCAGTATCACCTTTAGGGCCTGGGGCACCAGCTGCACCATTTTGTCCAGCAGGACCTTGAGGACCAGTAGGACCAGTATCACCTTTAGGGCCTGGGGCACCCGCTGTACCATTTTGCCCCGCAGGACCTTGAGGACCAGCAGGACCAGTATCACCTTTATCACCTTTAGGGCCTGGGGCACCAGCTGTACCATTTTGTCCAGCAGGGCCTTGAGGGCCGGCAGGACCAGCTACACCTTGCTCACCTTTAGGACCTGGTTGGCCATTTGTAATAGTTGCAGTCGTTGTGCCATCGCTGTCCGTTATAGTAATGGTATGTGAACCATCATTATTAGTGGCAACTTTCGCTGAAACTTTGGTTCCTGTCCCATCAGTTGTATTTTTCGCATTCGAGCCTACAAAAATAAAGTCACCTTTGGAATCTTTACGTTTTTCTGCATATAAACCATCCCCAAAATCCATACGTAAGCCGTTAGCGAGGAAGTTTTCAACAACTGTACTACCAATTGCTGGAGATGTGGTTGCGCCTGTAGTTGCTTTCTCACCTCCGCTGTAGAAAGATACTCGAGGAATAAAGCTGTAAAGTTGGGAACCATTGATTGCATCGGTACTGTCCGCTGAAATTAAGCCTGGCGCAACGTGTTGGATTCGGCGAGTTTCTGTTCCATTACCTACGCTAAATACACCTACAACATTTGTGCCACCTGCAAAATTAGCAAAATTTTTAACCGCACTTTCAGCAGTTGTGTAATAGCCAATATCTTGAGATGAGTAGGTATTATTAGTACCCTTTGTATACGGATTTGATGTCGTTAAAGTCGCAACGGTGGTTGCATTACTGCCTATTGCCACACTCTTTGCAATGCTTGCATTTGCTTTATAACCTAAAGCCAAAGATTGTTCTTCTGAAGCTTCACTTTCATTTCCGAATGCTGCTGCATTGGCTTTTGTTGCTTTAGATTTTTTACCGATCGCGATAGTTTCGTTAGCGGTTAATACTTTGTCATCCGAAAGTGTACCAGCTTCGTTACCGATGGCGATGTTGTCGTTCCCTTTGATTTTATTACCAGATTTTTTGCCGAGTGCGAGGTTATCGCTGCCTTCAACATTACTGCCGGCTGCGTGCCCAGCCGCATAGTTGCTATGACCAACAACATTGCTACCACTGTTGTAACCGAGTACCGTATTGAAGTTACCTTCAATTTCATTTCCGGCAACTTTACCGAGCGCGATATTGCTTTCGCCGATAATCTTATTGCCCGAATATACGCCAACAGCGAAGTTATCTTGCCCTGCAATTAAGTTACCTGCATTAAATCCTAATGCAATGTTGTGTTCTGCACCATCTACAGGTTTAAGCTTGGCTACATTGCTAATATAACTATTAGCTCTTCCATCTCCATCTGCGATCCAAGTTGGTTCGGCAAAACCTTGGGCTTTTTCTTCTGCTGTTAATTTATATTTATAACCAACATAACGTCCTGATCGCTCAGCAAAAGCTAAGTTAAAGTTACCAATGATGCTATTTCCTGATTCTTTGCCAAAAGCGATATTATTCCACCCAACAGATTGACCATATTTATCTTTAGGTGTAGTACCTGCAGGATTTTTAATAAAACCATCAATATTTTGTCCCGCACTTAAACCAAAAGCATAGTTGTAATTCCCTTTTACATTTTGACCAGCATTTTGCCCTAAAGCTATATTACGGCTACCTGATGTATTTGTACCAGCATCTTGACCATAGGCAAAGTTATGATTACCTGTTACATTTTGTCCTGCAGAATGACCTAAAGCAAAGTTGTCATCACCACTTTTAATATCAGTAGTGTAGCTTTCTCCTGCGTGGAAACCAATATTGACATTTCGACTTCCTGAGTTGTTATATCCAGAATTTTGACCAAAATTGAAGTTATAGTGACCCTCGGTTATTGTATCAGCAGAATAAGAATTTTCACCGAAAGAAAAGTTATAGTTGCCATTCATTTGACGAGCTGCATTTTTGCCAAAGGCATATACATATGTTCCACCTGCATTCCAGCCTGCACCGTTCCCAAAGATAAATTTATATTGGCTTGTTTCCCACGTGCTTTCACCAGCATGTTCACCTACGAGTAAAAGATATTTAGTATTGCCCGAATACTTACCTGCCTCATGACCTGCGCGATGACCAATAACCAAACTATAGGAACCGCCAAATATTGGATTCCCTGTTGTATTCATAATATTATTCTTGGCGTTTGAGTATAAATTAGTACCCTCACCAGCGATGATATTATGCTTATTTGAGGCACCATAGGTTGTTGTGCCTCCTAAAATAAAATTATTATTAGAATCCGCCCCAAACGAATAAGTGGACCACAAAGTCAAAGTAATTAGAGAATAAGAAAAAGAAGTTTTTGTATTCATAATAAAAAATCGTATAAAAGAAGAATTTCTTACGACAGAAGAAAATTAACTAGCTAGAATAGATAGCTCCTTATCTTTTCTGTCACCAAATAACAGGAAAAGAGAAGTACTACATTGAATTTCAGTGATAGATTGGGATTTTAATTTTTTCGATGTGTAACTATGTTACACATCCCCCTGTAGTACTACAGGGCGTTTATACGCCCTGATTATTCTCTTTGTTATTCATTATTTCCAAGAGTATTTCACACCCACGGTGCCTTGGTAGCCTTTGTGTCGGTTGCTATCGAATGATTTTTCATAGCGAGCATCCGCATAAAGGTAAGTGTTTTCACTTAATGAGAATTGAGAGCCTAAGCCTAATTCCCACCAAGTGCGGTCAAATTTCTCGGTTAATTTATCACGACCAATTAATGCATTGTCCGTTGCTTTAAAATCGTGCCAAATATTACCGATGAGATAATAGGTGCGAGTGCGTTGTTTATCATTTGGTTTGTTATATGCCAAACGGAAACCAACACGACCGCGCAAGCCATAACCTTTTTGCGAAACTGCACGAGTGCCGTCGTTAAAATCTCCCAAGCGCAAGTATTGAGCAATCAGTTGTGCTTGTGGCTCTAAAATCCAGCTATCCCCGTTGTTAGTTTTATCTTTACCTAATGCGTAAGGGCGACCAGTTTCCACTGAAAGGGCAGCACCCCAGCCGTGATTTTTCGCACTTGTGCCATCAACCGATGAATAACGGTTATTTAACCAAGAGACTTGTCCCACCCAGTCAATGTAAGTGCCATTTTCATTGTAACGCGTATCAGTTACACCAAGATTAAGTGCGGTAGTTTTTACGCGAGAAGTTAATTTATCTGCGATCACGACACCGTTTTTCGCGCGGTATTCATCATAGAATTTGCTGTGAGAACGTAACGCGCCGAAATACAGGCCAGTAAAACGACGGGTGAGTTTGCCCTCGTCATCTTGTTTGGTTTTAACATCAAAGTCGTGCCCCACTTGGAAACCGTACATATTGGTTTTTAAACCAAAACGTTCTTTTCCATCGAGTTTGAGGTGTTTACCAATCACACGACCCCAAGATTGTTTTTCCACATCTTGCCAATAACTGCCTTGTTTATCCCAAGAAAGGGTTTGATTTTCGCCACGACGTTGGTGAAGTGTATCCAACATTGTATAGCCTAATTCCAAGTTTTGGCGAGGAATAAGTGTATAAGCAACCGCACTTGGCGTGATGATTACAGGCCCTGTTGGCGGTACAGGCTGAGGTTGTGGTTCAGGCTGTGGTTGTGGTTCAGGCTGTGGTTGTGGTTCAGGTTGTGGTTGTGGAATTTCATCTAAAGAAGGTAATTCAGGTTGCACTGGTGGCGTTAATTTAACAGCAGTTACTGTCCAAAAGTATTCTGTTTTTCCATCAACAACACGAGATGCTAATTGAACTTCGCCTGCGCCAGTGGTTCGGGCAGTACCTGTGAACGTTGGACGAGTATTAAATGGAGTACCCGCCAAAGAAGATGTGACTCCGTTATCAGTACCTAACACTCTGACGACTGGTGCGCTAATCTTATGTGAATCTGCGACAATACTTGCAATAGAACCATCAATAACTTTTTCTCTTCCATCCTTACTCACTGAAATAACTTCTGTTTTTCCAGAGGCATCACCTGTGATTTCAAGTAAATCAGATTGAGAGTTTGCACCATTTTCATCACCAGGTAAGTTCCATTCCGTATTTGTTTTTAATACCCCGTTATTACCAACATAATTCCCTTCAATGGTAAGTTTGTCGGCATAGGACTGATTAGCGAGAGTGATGATACCACCGTTGGTGAAAGTTCCGTCATTATCTACACTATTTGATGATACTTTGACAATGTATTTTTCCGCTGGATGACTTCCTGCATCTAATACACCGCCATTACTAAGCGTGACTGATGTTGCAGTAGAGCGTTGTTCAGTTTCATCTTCTTTTTTCTTCAATGTCCAAACGGCTTTGTTATCCACATTCATTGTTAAGGTTGAACCAATATCTTTATGAATCAAACCAGTTAATGTAGCTTTATCGGCTAAATTTACGGTGAGTTCAGAAGTAGCTTTTGCTGTATTCGCTGTGGTATCAATTGCATCAGATTTCGCATAAACCGCCCAGCCTTTACTTGCCGCCGTCGCTTGAGATTTTTCACCGGATAGGGTGAATTGGGCGTTGGTGACGTTGAATGCACCGGTTTGGAACCTTGTATCAATTGGTCCACGCGCACCAACCGCTCCTGCACCTGAATAAATTAAACCTTCTTTTTTAAATCTGGCATTTGATAATATTAATGCGTCACTGTCGCTTTTTGTACTTAGTTTGGTATTACGTAAAGAAGCCGTGTTACTTACATTATTTTTACCACGCATTAATACTTCTGTGTAGGTGCCAAACATTCCAGCGTTTACAGTGGCTAAGTTTTGGTAGTCAACGGTATCAAATACAAGGGCATTTGTACTGGCTTTGATTTCAGATGCTTCGTCTGTTTTGGTGCCTGTGATTTCAAAATTTGATTTATTATCAAACAATCGTACTGCACCTGAGCCGCGATAGTCGGTTGTCGATGTGCCGTCATTATGGGTATAAGAGCCATCAATATCTGTGGTATCTACAATTAATTTACCATTTGAGATTACAGTTGCATTTTCGCCGCCATCTTGTGGTTTGCCAATTTTGATACCTGCCGAGTTTACGCCAGTTGCAGAAACTTTAATTTCGGTATTTCCGTTAAATGTGGCTTTGGCATCTTTGCCGGAGACATATAAACCAACGTTATAATCGTTGATTTTATCTGTGCTTTTATCTTCAACATTAATAGAAACATCACCCGTTGTAACCAATTCAGGTTTTGCACCATTAGTACGATATACACGGATACCCGACATTTGATAGCCGCTTAAAAAATCGCCTTTGACATGAACTGCTCCAATAAAAGGCAAGTTAAGCGTTCTCTCAATTCCTGCAGTGTAGTGACCTTTTACTGAGTCAAGTGTATTGGATACAGTAATATTTGCCTTATCCACAGTCACTTTTGCTGTTGCTGAATTGGCTCCACCGAGAAAATTATAACCAACAGCTAAACCATAGGCAGCATCGCTATCCGGTGATTCACCGGTATTTGCTTGACGGTTAGATTTTATGACATTGATATTGAGATTTTGAACATTTGCATCGGAATTGCCGCGAACAATGATACCTTTAGGGCGATTATTTACGGCGGTGGAATCGGATGTCATATTAATGTTCAGTGTATCAGCTGTAAGTTTTGAATCTTGAACGATCATCGAAACGACTTCATCGCCACCATTTGCCAAGGTGACGTTCATTTTTTCTGTACCAGTAATCGTAAGATGTGCACCGTTATTTACACCTACACCTGAATTTGTATAGGTATCTGTATCACCAGCGATGGTCGTATCAGTGGAAACAGGATTTTGGAGAGCGGCAAAAGCAGTAGTAGAAAGGGTAGAAGAGATTAGAATACTAAGAAGTTTTTTTTTACAATTTTGCTTGCTTGCTTGCTTGCTTGCTTGCTTGCTTTTGGGATTTTTGTTTCATAAATTAACCTAATTAAAGTTGAGAGCTCAACGACAATATAAAGAAAATCCTTTAACATAAAACAGGATTCCCCTTATTGTGTTAATCTTAACCACTTTTTGTTTATTTAACAAGCTTAGATTAGTTTGATTTTAAAGAAATGTGATGTAGATCAAAATTTATAATTTAGTACTGTTTGGCAATGGATTAGGAGCTCCCAAAAAATAAGGCTCAACGCCTAATATCAAATCCAAAACCGCTTTTATACGCGCAAAAACTTCTCTTATTCGAGTAGATAGATGTAATTCAGGTTGTTTTGCTACAAAACAAATCGCGTCAATATCATGTGCTTTGGCAATTAAAAGTGCACGTTCGCAATGAAATTTTTGACTGACAATCGTAAATGCTTGTACTTGGAAAATTTTATCTGCGCGGATAATGGAATCTAGCGTGCGGAAACCAGCAAAATCACGGAACATAGAGGCTTCAGATACGCCCATTTTTTGTAAATCACGAAACATTGCTCTTGGCTCGTTATATTGAATGGTGCGATTATCGCCACTTAATAAAAGGTAATTGACTTTTTGATGATCGATCAACTCTTTTGCAGCAGCTAAACGATACTCGTAATAAGAATTAGGTTTTCCACCAATAATATATTTCGATGTGCCCAGTACAAGAGCATATGCGCGATGGGGGAGTTCATCAATATTCGTGAATACCTTATCACGTACGTAAAAACTTACGCCTTTATCGACAAGCAAGCAAAGCATAACCAGTGCAAAGATTGTATAGAGCGATATACGAAAAAGTGCGGTTAATTTTGATGGTAATTTTTTTATTATCATGCCTGTAAACATAATGAAAAATTCCCCGCACTTCAAGGAGAATTTGATGGATTTTATGAATTGCATTGATGTGTGATAATTTAGCCGTTTAGACGGCTAAAATTTCTTGACAACCTAATCGACTTACTGATAGTTTAAGTGCCATTCTCATTATTACAATAGGTTTCCAATGTCTGTGCAAAATGTAGTGCTTTTTGACACACAGCCTTTAACCATGACGCTTGGCGGCAAGCTTTCCCATATCAATGTCGCGTATCAAACTTATGGCACACTCAATGCCGAGAAAAATAATGCGGTACTAATTTGCCACGCGCTAACTGGCGATGCTGAGCCTTATTTCGATGATGGTCGAGATGGCTGGTGGCAGAATTTTATGGGCGCAGGTTTAGCGTTGGATACAGATCGTTATTTCTTTATTAGCTCGAACGTATTAGGCGGTTGCAAGGGAACGACAGGGCCTTCATCAATTAATCCGCAAACGGGTAAGCCTTATGGTAGCCAATTTCCTAATATTGTCGTGCAAGATATTGTCAAAGTACAAAAAGCCTTGCTTGATCATCTTGGTATTAGCCATTTAAAAGCGATTATTGGCGGATCTTTTGGCGGTATGCAAGCGAATCAATGGGCGATTGATTATCCTGATTTTATGGATAATATCGTAAATCTTTGTTCATCCATTTATTTTAGTGCTGAAGCCATAGGTTTTAATCACGTGATGCGTCAAGCGGTAATTAATGACCCTAATTTTAATGGTGGAGATTACTATGATGGTACACCGCCGGATCAAGGGTTGTCTATTGCGCGTATGCTAGGTATGTTGACTTACCGTACTGATTTACAGCTTGCAAAAGCTTTTGGACGAGCAACAAAATCAGATGGCAGTTTTTGGGGCGATTACTTTCAAGTTGAATCCTACCTTTCTTATCAAGGCAAAAAATTTTTAGAACGTTTTGATGCCAATAGTTATTTGCATTTGTTACGGGCATTGGATATGTATGATCCAAGCATTGGGTATGAAAATGTCAAAGAGGCATTATCACGCATTAAAGCACGCTATACATTGGTTTCTGTGACAACGGATCAACTCTTTAAGCCTGTTGACCTTTATAAAAGTAAACAGCTTTTAGAGCAAAGTGGAGTCGATCTACATTTTTACGAATTCCCATCAGATTATGGACACGATGCGTTTTTAGTGGATTATGATCAGTTTGAAAAACGAATTAGAGATGGTTTGGCGGGGAATTAGTTAGTCATAAAAAAAGTGCGGTGAAATTTCACCGCACTTCTTCTTTTATAATAGGTTATTCTTCAGAACCGCTTTCTTCCAAAGAATCTTCTTCATCTGCATCACAAACACGTTCTAAACTTACTACATGTTCATCATCTGCAGTACGAATTAAACGAACACCTTGAGTGTTACGACCTACGATGCTTACCTCGCTTACGCGTGTGCGAACAAGGGTTCCTGCATCAGTGATCAACATAATTTGGTCTGTTTCTTCTACTTGAGTTGCGGCAACTACTTTACCATTGCGTTCACTCACTTTAATAGAAATCACACCTTTTGTATTACGTGATTTAGTTGGGTATTCACTTAATTGTGTGCGTTTTCCGTAGCCGTTTTGCGTTGCGGTTAAAATTGCACCTTCACCTTTTGGCACAACAAGAGAAACCACTTTATCGATATTTAAGTCTAATGATGCTTCAACGTTGTCATCAGAAATATCTTCAATTTCTACCGCACTTTCGTCATCAGAAATATCGTTTGTTAAAGCGAGTTTGATACCGCGAACCCCTGTTGCTAAACGCCCCATTGCACGCACAGCATTTTCTGCAAAACGTACCACGCGACCTTGTGACGAGAACAACATAATTTCGTTGCTGCCATCGGTAATATCCACGCCGATTAATTCGTCTTCATCACGTAAATTCAATGCGATGATACCGTTTGAACGTGGACGGCTAAATTCGGTTAAGGCGATTTTCTTAACAATACCGCCAGCAGTTGCCATGACCACGAATTTATCTTCTTCATAAGCAGAAACTGGCAAGATTGCAGTAATACGTTCGTTTTCTTGTAACGGAAGAATATTCACAATTGGACGACCGCGTGCGCCACGGCTTGCTTGCGGAAGTTGATATACTTTCAACCAATATAAACGACCACGGCTAGAGAAGCAGAGGATCGTGTCGTGAGTATTTGCTACCAGTAATTTTTCGATGAAATCTTCTTCTTTCATCTTCGTCGCAGATTTGCCTTTACCGCCTCGACGTTGAGCTTCATAGTCAGTCAATGGTTGGTATTTCACATAACCTTCGTGAGAAAGCGTCACAACTACGTCTTCTTGTGCGATTAAATCTTCTAAATCAATATCGCCAGAAGCTGCGGTAATTTCAGTTAAACGATCATCACCGAATTGTGCTTTTACTTCTTCCAATTCTTCACGAATCACTTCCATTAAGCGTTCTGCGCTACTTAAAATATGAAGAAGATCCGCAATTTTAACTAATAATTCCTCATATTCTTTTACAACTTCTTCAAACGCAATGCCAGTTAAACGATGTAAGCGAAGTTCTAAAATTGCGTTTACTTGCGCTGGCGATAAGTAATATTGTTCACCTTGAATACCTAGATTTTCTTCTAAATCATCAGGACGAGCAGAAACATCAAGAAGATTAATAATATCGCTATGTAACGTCCAAGAGCGTGAACTGATTGCTGCTGCAGCCTCTTCACGGTTTTTAGAGTTACGAATGATCGCAATCATTTCATCGATATTAGAACGAGCAACCGCTAAACCTTCCAAAATGTGCGTACGTTCACGCGCTTTGCGAAGCTCAAAGATAGAACGACGTGTAACCACTTCACGGCGGTGTAAAACGAAGGATTCAATGATTTCTTTAAGATTAAATAAACGTGGCTGACCGTGATCCAATGCCACCATATTGATACCAAAGGTCACTTGCATTTGAGTAAGCGAGTAAAGATGGTTTAATACCACTTCCCCTACTGCATCACGTTTAATATCAATTTCAATACGGATCCCTTCTTTATTTGAAAGGTCAGTAATATTGCTGATGCCTTCGATTTTTTTCTCACGAATTAATTCGGCGATTTTCTCGACTAATTTTGCTTTATTTACTTGGTATGGCAATTCAGACACGATGATTTGTTCGCGTCCTTTTTCGTTGGTTTCTACCGTTGCGCGAGCACGAACATACACTTTACCACGACCAGTGCGATAGGCTTCTTCAATTCCTTTACGACCATTAATTAATGCTGCGGTTGGGAAGTCTGGTCCCGGAATATATTGCATTAATTCATCAATGGTAATTTCATTGTTGTCGATATAAGCCAGACAACCATTCAATACTTCATTTAAGTTGTGAGGAGGAATGTTAGTTGCCATCCCCACCGCAATACCAGAAGAACCATTTGCTAAAAGTGCTGGAATACGAGTTGGCAATACATCTGGAATCATTAATTCGCCATCATAGTTTGGCGAGAAATTGACGGTTTCTTTATCCAAATCCGTGAGCAATGCTTGCGTAATTTTTTGCATACGCACTTCGGTATAACGCATCGCAGCTGGCGCATCACCATCAATTGAACCGAAGTTACCTTGCCCATCAACCAACATATAGCGAAGTGAGAATGGTTGTGCCATCCGAACGATCGTATCGTACACGGCTGAGTCACCATGCGGGTGATATTTACCGATTACATCACCCACAACACGCGCTGATTTTACGTATTTTTTATTGGCGGTATTGCCTTCGCGATCCATTGAAAATAGTACGCGGCGGTGAACAGGTTTTAAACCATCTCGAACGTCAGGTAATGCACGCCCAACGATAACCGACATCGCGTAGTCAAGGTAGGAAGATTTGAGTTCTTCTTCGATATTGACAGGGGTGATAGATGATTGGATTGAATCCGTCATTGGTATTCCTTTTTTGATCAAAAATTGTGGCGGATTATAGCATAAAATTGTGGATATGTGGTTTTTGATATCAGGATTTCGCCTGATGGCGACCTACTTTTTCTTTGTTTTGCCAAAGAAAAAGTAGGCAAAAAGAAAGGCAACCCTGCTTTTCCTTATTTCCTTTGTTCCATTGAATTTGTTTCACGGAAATTTTCTGAACTCGCTGCGCTCAAACAGACGAAAATTTCCTACAAATTCAATTACACAAAGGCGGAAAAGAAGGGATTATTTTTAAGTGCGGGTAAAATATTTAAATATTTTTATAATGCTTAGATAAACTAAAGTCCCCATATAAATCGCCTTTGCGACTTTCAATTTTTAGGCAATTTTCGTCTGTTTGAGCGCAGCGAGTTTAGAAAATTGCCGTTAAGAAAATTGAAATAAAGCAAAGATTAGCGATTTAATTGGGGCGTGTTTTCTTTGCCTACTTTCTTTTACACGAGTAAAAGAAAGTACGATATAAGCCTAATTTATTTTTGATGTGCTCGCTTTGCTTTCTGCAACTTCCCATAAGCCCCTAGCAATGCCTGATGTTCCTTAAAGTTTTCCAAATTTTCATCACTTGCAGGAAGATTGTAGAACGGATTACCACCTTCAGAGACGGCTGCCCAAGCTTGTTTAACCGAATTTTTGCCATACATTTTCTCAAATACTGAACGATATTGCGCTGGGTCGCGATTTTGATCTAAATGTAATTCAATGATGGAAATTAATGCGCGGTAATAATTCACACGTTCTGTGGTGAATACAGAGCTATTCATATTCAGCGTCCAGTTTGCCCAATCTAATGCTTGTTCTAACTCACCTAATGCAAGGTGAAGCATTGATTTTAATTCACCGACGCGTAAGGTTGTCCAACCGCTATTTTTCGGTGCAACGATACCGATAAATTCACGCACGCGAGTCGCATCATCAATATCTTGGCCATCTAATTCTTCTAATAACTCTTGATAGGTTTCCGCATCGTGATGCCAATTTGGTAAATCGAGTAAAATTTCGCGCCAATCCATTCCCATATTGTTGTTGGCGTAAATTAAATCGTCTGCAGGATAAATATCAGACATGCCTGGCACAATAATACGGCACGCATAGACACCCAAGTGGTTGTAATCCATTACGTAAACTTCTTTTTCATCCGCACGGAAAATCGCCATTAAATTATTGTATTCTTCTTGAGTGGTACCGCTGAAATCCCAATCAGCAAATTCATAATCAGGCGTTTGTTTAAATAAATCCCAAGAAATTAAACCGCTCGAATCAATAAAGTGGGTTTCTAAATTAGCGTGTTCAGCCACATCATCGTTATTGAAAGAGGGCGGAGAGAAAACATCCAAATCTTTCAAGCTACGACCTTGTAAAAGCTCTGTCACCGTACGTTCTAATGCCACTTGGAAATTTGGATGAGCACCGAAAGAGGCAAAGCACGTGCCGTTATTCGGATTTAATAATACGACGCAAATAACAGGGTATTTTCCGCCAAGTGAAGCATCAAACGCATAAATTGGGAAGCCTTCTTCCTCTAATTTCGCAATAGAAGCCTGAATAGATGGATAGCGATCCATCACAGATTTTGGAATTTCTGGCAGACTGATCGCTTCAGCGATAATTTTGTTTTTAACATAACGCTCAAATACCTCTGACAAGCCTTGCACACGTGCTTCAAATTTCGTATTGCCCGCAGACATGCCATTTGAGACATAAAGGTTGGCAATAATACTTTGTGGAATATAAACGGTTTGTTCGTCCGATTGACGAACATAAGGCATCGCCACGATCCCACGATCATAATTGCCAGACTGTAAATCGACTAATAATTCAGGCGTAAGCTCGGCATTAGGATCAAAATAATCCAATAAATAATCATCTAAAATGCCATTAGGCAGTAAAGCATCATCTTCAATCGGGAACCATTTTTCATTGGGATAATGCACAAAATCGCCGTTTGCAATTTCTTGCCCTAAATAGAAATCAGCAAAAAAATAGTTGGTGGAAAGACGTTCAAAATATTCGCCAAGGGCAGAGGCTAATGCCGCTTTTTTGCTTGCCCCTTTACCATTAGAAAAACACTGCGGACAGTCTTTATCGCGAATATGCACAGACCATACATTTGGCACAGGATTCAGCCAAGATGCCTCTTCAATATTAAAACCAAGTGCGGTCAATTTTTGCTGAAATTTTGCAATACTATCTTCCAATGCGGCATCTTTGCCAGGGATAAATGTTTGTTCTGTCATTTTTGTTCCTAAATGAGAAAAAAGTGCGGTGAATAATAGGGGAGTTTTAATAGCGGGGCAAGATTTTTTCAGCAAAAATAAACCCCGAAAACTTTGGGGTTTTCTACCGCACTTTTAACGTATATTTGATTGGCGTTAAAGTAACGTTGGATTGAACCGCACTTTCAACGCAATCGTAATGGTGGCGAAAATTTTCTCATCGTTAAGAGGAAAGTTTTCTCGTAAAGTGCGGTGGGAATCAGTTATATTTATTTGGGCTTGTGATAATTCATTTAATAAAATCGGGAGAGAAAGATTGAGTTGCTCAGCGATTTGTTGAATGGAGAAATGTTCGAAAGTCATCACCAAGCGATCTAAATTGCAGTAAGAAGGCATTCGATTATGTGTGATGAGATCGGAAAATTGAGTGTTGATTTTTACCCATTTCTTCTTACGGCTATAAAAATGCAGTAACAAACCAAATACGGTAAATCCAGCAAAGAAAAGATGAATGTCTAAGGCCTGAGCAAAAGGAAATCCTAGCCACATTGAAATGCCACTTGCAACAACGAAAAGCAAACTTAAGGCTAATCCCCACACTAAGAAAAATTTATAAATCACTTCAAATTTCATTGAATTATCCTTTTCTACGAAATAACCATAGGAAAATATAGAGCACCTAATATTATAGAATCCTTTTATCTTATTTTGCTACGTTATATTTGAATTAATATATCGATGCTGTAGAATTCGTTGTAATGTCTCGTTTTTAAAAAGTAAAAATGAAAAAACGCTTACCATTTTAACCGCACTTCGCCCGAACTTTTACATCAACATTTGAATAACCACATTGAAAAATCACTATGACTATTTACGACATCAATTTTGCTGAACTTTATCAACAACACTTAATCGCTTGTAATCATTATAACTTGCCTCCGACAAAATGGGATAAAAAAGCCGTGAAAATGGCAGAGAATTTAGTCGGCAAACCTTCTGCATATAATCAGCAATTATTGCAAGCTATGAATGTGCAAGCTGATGAAACAGTGTTAGATATTGGCTGTGGCCCCGGTACCTTTGCTGTGCCGCTCGCACAACAAGGTTCAACGGTATATGCCTTGGATTATAGCAATGGAATGTTAGATTGCTTGGCGCAATTCAAGCAGAAATTTGGTTTGCATCATCTCACGACATTTCATAAATCTTGGGCGGATAATTGGGATGATGTACCACAAGCTGATGTGGTATTGGCATCTCGTTCAACGTTGGTGGACGATTTGGATGATATGATTGAAAAACTCTGTGCCAAAGCGAAAAAACGTGTGTTTTTGACTTCTGTCACACAACGCCATTTTTTAGATGAGGGCGTATTTGAGGCGATTGGCCGTGAAGATATTGGTTTCCCCACTTATATTTATTTACTCAATCGATTGTATCAAAAAGGCATTCAGGCAAATTTGAATTTTATTGAAACCGAATCGGGTTGTTTTCAAGGTGAAAGCTACGAGGATTTATTAGCCTCGGTGGAATTTTCTTTAGGCGAACTTTCCGAAAAAGAAAAACAAGGTTTAAAAGCCTTTTACGATCGTAAACAAGCCAACAACGAACCAATTTCTCACGGACAGAAAAAATGGGCGTTGATTTGGTGGAATGTGGAACGTGCCTAACTTTTAAGTTTGAATGCATTTACCAGCTCTAAAAATACCGGTATTTTTGACCGCACTTTTTCTGGGTTAATCGTCAGTGGATAAGTCCGTTTTTGCGCAATGATTAACGTGAGTGGCGAAAAGATTGTTACGCTTTTATTTTTGGTTGCGATAGGGCATTTTTCAATCACTTCAAAGTTGAGCAACGAAAGCCAATCAATCACACGCCAAGTAGGGTAGTGACGTAGCGGATAATCCCCCATTTTTCTTTTGAAAATCAGCGGACTTAATGGATTAAACAAAGCAATAAAAATCCAGCCATCGTCAGCTAGTACACTATGAGATTCGCGCAGAATTTGATGCGGATCTTGCGCAAAATTAAGCGTATTCATTAAAAACACGGCATGGACTTCTTTTTGAATGAACGGCAATTAGGTGAGGTTGGCTTGAACTAAGCTAACTTTAGCGTTGCAAAGTGCGGCAAGATTTTGCGTGATTTTTTCGCTCAAAATAATCTGGTGGTGCATAGGTAAATTCGTCGTAACTTCACCACTTAACCCACCGATTTTCAAAACCTGATGACCTAAAATTTTTGGTATCCAAGGCATTAACGTTTGGCGTAAGGCTTGGCAATAGTCATCACCCTTTGGCAAATTTTGCCAACTTTCAGGCTGAATGAAAGGCTTGGTCGCTTTGGCATTCCAGTTTACAATCATTTTATTCCTCCATCACAAATGAAAAGGACGATTATGTTATTTGCTTTGCCTGCGCTGAATGATAACTACATTTGGCTTTATCAACGAGAAAATCTACCTCTTATTATTGTCGATTTGCCTGAAACGGACAAGTTGTTTGCGTGGCTAGATAAGCAAAACGCAACGGTTGAAGCGGTGTTGCTTACTCACGAACATGATGATCATACACAAGGTGTGTCGGCATTTAAAAAACGTTATCCCACAGTGCCGATTTATGGGCCGCAAGAATGTGAGAAAAAAGGCGCTACTCAAATTGTGAACGAAGGGAAGATCCTTACCGCAGATTATCAAATTGATGTCATTCCGACGGGCGGACACACTAAACAGCACGTTAGTTTTTTAGTAGATAACCATTTGTTTTGTGGCGATGCGTTATTTTCAGCTGGTTGCGGGCGTGTTTTCACGGGTAATTACGCACAGATGTTTAAAGGTCTACAGCGTTTGAATACATTGCCTGACGAGACGATTGTTTGCCCGGCTCATGAATACACCTTGGGGAATTTAGCGTTTGCAGAAACCGTGCTGGTGGAGAAAAGTGCGGTAGAAAAAAGTGCAGTAGAAAAACAACGTATTTTTGTTGAAAAACAACGGTCTGAAAATAAACCAAGTTTGCCAACAACCTTAAAACTTGAGAGAGAAATTAACCCGTTTTTACAAGCAAAAACACTTGAAGAATTTACCGCACTTCGCAAAGCAAAAGATATTTTCTAAGTGATCTTTTTTATAGGGGCAAAGTGCGGTGATTTTTTTAATTAGCGGGTTATTTCTTTCTTGCTAACATAGTGGCAAATTTCATTTTAATGCGATTGCCGTTTTCATCGGTTTTGTGTAATTCGCCCATATTTTCGTTATATTCTAAGAATTCCCAATCTTTGTAATATTCTTTTAATTCATTTTCAGCAAAGGTGAAAGAGAATGGAAGTGGGCAAGGCACATCATCAGTGGACATAGCGGCAACGATTAAGTTATATCCGCCAACATTGGTATGTTCTTGCATATTTTTGATGATTGACGGTACACGTTCACGATTTAAGAACATAAACACCACTGTTGAAACAATAAAATCGTAGTTTTCTTGAATGTTGGCAGAGTTAATATCGTAAAGTGCGGTAGAAATATTAAGGTTTTCTTTCTCTTTGGTTTCATTTAAAAAGGCAATGCTGTTTTCATTGTGATCCCAAGAGGTCACATCATAGCCTAATAAACTTAAATAAAGTGAATTACGCCCTTGTCCGCAACCTAAATCTAATACTTTACAAGGCGAGATAATTTTTGCTGCATCCACCACATCGCCGTGAGTGGCTGTCATGTTGTATTTTTTACTGAAGTAATCTTCTTTTTTGCAATAGAAACCTAGGGTACATTCAAGGTCATCAGAAAGGGCTTCAACACGATGCCATGCTTGAGGTTCAACAAAAGGAATGTCGCTTTCTGGGGTAAAAATATGCTCGGCAATGACATCGCCATTTTCGGTTAGCTCATAAAATTTGAGCTTACCTTTTAATACAGTTAATTTTCCCCAAGTGCCGACTTTTGTGTTGTGCTTTTCTTGGAACATTTGTGGCAATTTGTCTTTTGTCCACACTGGCATTTGTTTATAGCAAATTAATTCGTTTTTCATAATATTCTCCAAATAGATAAATAGTTGAGTGTTATAGTAGGTTATAAGTCACCTATTTTCAACAAGAAAATAAAAGGGCAACGTAATGTTGCCCTCATTTAGATTGACTTGATTATTTTACTTGCATGCCCGCAGTGACACCGCTATCGGCAGATAACAAGAATAAATCACTACCGCCTGTTCCTGCGGATAGAATCATTCCCTCAGATACGCCGAATTTCATTTTACGTGGTGCAAGGTTTGCCACCATAATCACAAAACGACCTTCTAATTCTTCAGGCTTATTGTAAGCCGCTTTAATGCCAGAGAAGACTTGACGAGTATGATCACCAAGATCCAATTCAAAACGTAAAAGTTTATTAGATTCTGGCACCGCCTCGCATTTCAACACTTTTGCTACACGCATATCAAGTTTAGCGAAATCATCAATGGTGATGGTTTCAGCAATAGGTTCAACGGCAGAAAGTGCGGTTGGTTTTGCTTCAGTTTTTTCTGCGGCTTTATTGGCTGCTGCAAATAAGGCTTTGGTTTCTTCCACAACAGCATCAATTTGTTTTTTCTCTAAACGAGAGAATAAGGCTTTAAACGGTGCAAGGGTATGACCAAGCAATGGTTGATGAATATTATCCCAACGTAATTCAGCTTGTAAGAAGGCTTCTGCACGTTCTGCCAGTTTTGGAAGAACAGGTTTTAAGTAAGACATCAACACGCGGAAAAGCTCAATTCCCATTGAACATACTGCTTGCAATTCTGTCTCTTTGCCTTCTTCTTTTGCAATCACCCAAGGGGCTTTTTCATCAATATATTTATTGGCTTTATCCGTTAATGCCATAATTTCACGAATGGCTTTATTGTATTCACGGCTTTCATAATAAGCGGCGATTTGCTCGGCTTGGGCGGTAAATTCTGCAAATAATGTTTCGTCTTCCAGTTTATTTGCAAGTTTGCCTTCAAAGCGTTTCGCAATAAAGCCTGCATTGCGTGAAGCCAAATTCACTAATTTGTTTACAATATCCGTATTTACACGTTGTACGAAATCTTCAAGGTTAAAGTCTAAATCTTCAATGCGATCATTTAATTTTGCCGCATAGTAATAGCGCAAACATTCAGGATCGATATGATTCAAATAAGTGCTGGCTTGAATGAAAGTCCCGCGAGATTTGGACATCTTCGCCCCATCCACCGTGACATAGCCGTGAGTGAACACATTAGTCGGTTTACGATAGCCGCTGCCTTCAAGCATTGCAGGCCAGAATAGACTGTGGAAATAAACGATGTCTTTACCTATGAAATGATAAAGCTCGGCATCACTGTCTTCAGCCCAAAATTCGTTGAAATCAATGCCTTCACGATCGCATAGATTTTTGAATGAAGCCATATAGCCGATTGGCGCATCTAACCAAACATAAAAGAATTTATCTTTTGCCCCTGGAATTTCAAAACCGAAATAAGGTGCATCGCGTGAAATATCCCATTGTTGTAAACCGCTCTCAAACCATTCTTGCATTTTGTTCGCAATTTCAGATTGAAGTGAGCCAGAACGTGTCCATTCTTTTAACATCCCTTCAAATGAAGGTAAGTCAAAGAAAAAGTGTTCAGATTCTTTTACAATAGGTGTTGCGCCAGAAACAGCTGAACGAGGATTAATTAAATCCATTGGGCTGTAAGTGGAAGCACAAACTTCGCAGTTATCGCCATATTGATCTTCTGCTTTACATTTCGGGCAAGTGCCTTTCACAAAACGATCAGGCAAGAACATATTTTTTTCAGGGTCGAACAACTGAGAAATAACTTTACTCTTAATAAAGCCATTAGCTTTGAGTTTATTGTAAATTTCTGCAGTGAGCTGTTTGTTTTCTTCGCTGTGAGTGGAATGATAGTTATCAAAACTAATATTGAAACCTGCAAAATCACGCACGTGATCGGCTTTTGCGTTAGCAATTAATTCTTCTGGTGTAATGCCAAGTTTATCGGCATTCAACATAATCGGTGTGCCGTGCGCATCGTCTGCACAGACAAAATGGATTTTATTGCCACGCATACGTTGAAAACGCACCCAAATATCCGCTTGGATATGTTCTAACATATGGCCTAAATGAATTGCTCCATTGGCATAAGGCAAGGCGCAAGTGACTAAAATTTTACGGGGTTGAGTTGTCATTTATTATTCTCTTTTTTAGCATATAAAAATTGTGGACATCTTACCCGATACAGGGCTTTTTTTCTAGTTTGAAAAACTTTAACTTAACATACCGCACTTTCCGTGATTAAATATGCCCGACAAATTTACTCTACTAAACAGGAAGTTATTATGGCAACCTACTTTTCTGATAATTTGACTGCTGAGCAGAAAAATCAAGTTCAGCAGATTATCCAACAATTTCAGCATCCAACCCTGCAAAAGGATCTAATTGCGCTTAATACTTTGAAAAAAGTGGAAAAGGGCGGTGATACTTTACGCATTGAATTGCAATTACCTTTTGCGTGGAATTCTGGTGTAGAACAGTTAAAACAAGCGGTTTCAGATGCGTTATTGAAAGCAACAGATTGCAAAGCAATTAAATGGGCGGTGACCTATCAAATCGCCACACTCAAACGTGCGAATAATCAACCAGCCGTAAAAGGTGTGAAAAATATTATTGCTGTGAGTTCTGGCAAAGGCGGTGTAGGGAAATCATCAGTTTCTGTTAATCTAGCTTTAGCATTACAAGCACAAGGCGCTCGTGTTGGGATTTTAGATGCGGATATTTATGGCCCTTCTATTCCACATATGTTAGGCGCAGCGGATCAACGTCCAACTTCGCCAGATAATCAACACATCACCCCAATTAAAGCACATGGTTTATCTGCAAATTCCATTGGCTTTTTAATGAATGAAGACAGCGCAACAATTTGGCGTGGCCCGATGGCGAGCAGTGCATTAAGCCAATTATTAAATGAAACCCTATGGGATAGTTTAGATTATCTTGTTATCGATATGCCACCGGGCACTGGTGATATTCAACTTACCTTATCACAACAAATTCCTGTGACTGGCGCAGTGGTAGTGACAACTCCGCAAGATATTGCTTTGCTTGATGCGGTGAAAGGTATTTCAATGTTTGAGCGAGTATCCGTACCGGTATTGGGTATTGTAGAAAATATGTCAATGCACATTTGTAGTGAGTGCGGTCACCACGAAGCGATTTTTGGCACAGGCGGTGCAGAGAAAATGGCTGAAAAATACAATGTAAAAGTATTAGGTCAACTTCCTTTACACATTCGTATCCGTGAAGATTTAGATGAGGGTAACCCAACTGTTGTGCGAGTGCCTGAAAATGAAATTTCACAATCGTTCCTACAACTCGCAGAGAAAGTCTCTACAGAACTTTACTGGCAAGGTTCAGTAATCCCAAGTGAGATTTTATTTAAAGAAGTGAAATAATCGAAAAAAAAGATAGGGCTGCATTTGCAGCCCTTTTTTAATGGGATTTATTTTATCCCACCCATTTCACCACTTCATCCAACCCTTTACGGGATTTTTTCGCAATATCGCGTGAGCGGTAGCCGAAGGTTGCGGCGACAGAAACCGCATATTCTTGAGGATCGAATAATCCTTCTTCGGCGAGGCATTCATTCACTTTATCGTAATGAAAACCTTCAATTGGGCAAGAGTCGATGCCAAGGGCGGCAGCGCCAGTAAGCATATTGGCAAGGGCGATATAAGTTTGTTTACTGCACCAATCAAATAAAGTGCGGTCGCTTTCGAGCAATTTCATATCCTCTTCTTGCAAGGTTTTGTATTTCGCGAGGGCGGCTTGTTGTTGCTCTGCGTTCAAGCCTTTGCGCGTCATCACATCCACAAAAAATGGGCTGTCATAACGGGCATTTTTCTTCGCTAAAATCACCACAAGGTGACTGCAATGATCAAGCTGATTCATCATTCCCCAGCTAAAAGGTTTCATTTTTTCGCGTAGGGTTTTATTTTGAATCACTAAAAATTTCCAAGGCTCAGAGCCCACAGAACTAGGCGATAATCGACCGCACTCTAAAATACATTCAAAATCTTCATCACTGATTTTTTTTTCGGGGTCGTAATAACGAGTTGAGCTGCGTTGATGAAAGAGTTCAAGAACTTGTTCACGAGTAAGTTGAGTCATTTTATTTCCTCTTTTTTAAACAAAAATGTGGTGCCATATTAAAGATTAGTTTTTGCTAAAACAAGGGAAAGATTCTAGAATAGTCCGCACTTTTATCACAGAGGATGAAAATAATGACAAGAATTGCAATTATTCCTGCGAGAGCAGGTTCTAAAGGAATTAAAGACAAGAATTTACAGCTTGTGGGGGGCGTTTCTTTGGTCGGGCGTGCGATTTTGGCAGCGCAAGAATCAGGTATGTTTGATCAAATTGTGGTGACATCAGACGGTGAAAATATTTTAAAAGAAGCCACAAAATACGGCGCAAAAGCAGTGGCACGCCCTGAAAGTTTAGCACAAAGTGATACACGCACCATTGATGCGATTTTGCATTGCTTAGAAACACTCAATATTTCACAAGGCACCGCCGCACTTTTGCAACCAACCAGCCCATTACGCAATGCTTTAGATATTCGTAATGCGATGGAAATTTTCCTGGGTGGAAAATATAAATCTGTGGTTTCCGCTTGCGAATGTGAGCATCATCCTTATAAATCCTTCACTTTAGAAGGCACCGAAGTTCAGCCTATCCACGAATTAACGGATTTTGAAGCCCCACGCCAAAAATTACCGAAATCTTATCGTGCAAATGGCGCAATTTATATTAATGACATCGCAAGTCTCTTTGAAGAAAAACGCTTTTTTATTGCCCCAATGCGTTTTTATTTAATGCCCACTTATCGTTCCATTGATATTGATTCCACACTTGATTTGCAATTAGCAGAAAGTTTAATTTCAAAAGAATTCTAAAAAATTGGCCGCACGTTGCGGCCTTTGTTTTTTGATAAGCACATTTGCTTTTTCCTAATAAAAACGCGCCTAAAAATCACCGCACTTTTGATTGCTTCTTGCGTAAAAAAAAGCAAACGTTTGCTTTGTGTTTTTATGATATTTTTAAATGTAAATTCTTGTAAAGATTGTTCTTGAAAATTGAATTTTATTGCTAAATTAGTATAATTTTTGAAATTTATCTTCCCTAAGCCTCTTTTACGAATTGAATTAGAGGTTTGGAATCACTCTTTATATATAGCTAGAGAGACATTTATGAATAAAATTTTCCGTATTGTATGGAGCCAAGCAACTCAATCTTGGGTGGCGGTATCTGAATTAACCAAAGCACATAAAAAACAAAGCAGCAGCAACTCACTGAAAGCGGTATTAGGTGGGGCATTAGTGTTGTTAAGTATGAATGTGTCAGAAGCTGCAGTAAATATTGAAAGTACAACTGGTAATTCCTTTGTTCCTGGTAATACAAAAACTGGTCGGGAGGGGATTTCTATTGGTACGTATGCAGATACAGGTGTAGGTTCGACTAATATTGCTATTGGTAAATTCGCGAAGACAGGATCAGATGGCAAAGGCAGAACTCAGTGGGTGAATCAATCGCTTGCGATTGGTAGTGGTGACTTATTTCATCAAGGTGCTCGTGCTTTTGGTGATCAATCTATTGCTATCGGTAGTAATACTTTTGCAGAGGGTAACTCCTCGATTGCTATTGGTAATGATGACGTAGATAAAGCAGTAACAGTGTCCACAACATATACAAATTCTGATGGTAATGAAACAACAGGTACCGTCGGTGATGCTTATCACAATCTTACAGGTAGAGACCTACTTCACGATGGTGGACAGTATCAAGATACTAAAGCTGGTCAAGCAGCTGTTGCTATCGGTGTAAAAGCACAAGCAGGAGATATTTCTATAGCTCTCGGTTCAGGTGCACGTGCTGAAGTGACGAACTCTGTAGCTTTGGGTTCTGGAGCAACAGCTACGTTGCATAACTCTGTAGCACTTGGTGGCGGATCACTAACGGATAAAGAAGGTACAAAACAAACTTCTACTACTGTTAATGGACATACATATAAATGGAGTGGTGGCGATCAAACTAACAAAGGTGACATAGTATCTTTCGGTAAAATAGGTTTTGAACGTCAGTTGAAGAACGTAGCAGCGGGTGAAGTATCTGACAAGTCCACTGATGCTATTAATGGTTCTCAGTTACATGGCATTTTGAATAGCATAACAATAGATCCAGCATTCTCATATGCCGGTGATAATTCTGCTAAAGATGAAGTAACAGGCGCGGATTCTGATGCAAAAAAAGCTGATGCAAAAACGAAAAGAATCGTTATTAGAAGCATTAAAGATGGCCGTTTGAATCTGTTGGGCGGTGCAACCGGTGAATTGTCAGACAACAACATCGGTGTAAATTATGACAGCGAAAACACCATAAAATTTAAACTGGCAAAAGCATTAACAGGCTTAACCAGCACTGATGTTGGCGGCATTGTAACCAATGCTGGCGGCATTAATATGAACAATAAACCAATCACGAATTTAGCCGCGGGAACGAATTCAACTGATGCAGTTAATAAATCACAGTTAGATAAAGTCGCAACGAATAATATTAAACTTGGCGGTGATTCAGGAACTACTGATGCTCAGCAGCTAGATAAAACTGGTGGTTTACAGTTTAACGTGAAAGGTACAAATGGCTTGACTACAACAGCCAGCGGTACGGATGTAACCGTTAAATTGGATGATGCCACGAAAGCAGCTGTCGATTCAATTGCGAATAAAATTGAAAATAACAAAATCAAACTATCCGCGACAAATGATTCAACTTCAACCGATCAACAAGATTTAAATAAATCGGGAGGGATTGAGTTTAAGGTCAAAGGTGACAACGGATTAACGGCATCTGCGTCAGGTGATACCGTTACATTAAAATTGGATGATACCACTAAAGCTAAAATTGATAACGCGGCGGATAAAGATTTAAGCAATATCACTCCTGCTGGTAAAAAACAAATCAAAGATCAGGTAACTTGGAAAGCGAAAGCGAATAACTCAGGAATCAATTTAGACGATGATACGGTAGATACGGATGATACCGCTGTAACTATTGGTGCAGACGGCATATTAACGCTAGATGCAGGTAAGAACCTACGTTTACAACGTAAAGGTAAGGTATTCACCTATGGATTAGATTCTGATTTAACAGGTATCAACAGCATCACTGGTTTAGTCAACACCTTGCCAGTAACGAAAAATGATGCAGCGGCACCAACAACAAATCAAGCAGCGCCAACAAATGTAAATGGAACAAAAGCTGCGTCTGTAAATGATATTTTAAATGCTGGTTGGAATTTAAAAGAAAATGGTGCAGCCAAAGATTTCGTTAAAGCTTATGACACCGTGAACTTTGTGAATGGTACCGGCACAGCTGCGAATGTAACAGTCACTGAAAACGGTGCTGTAAGTGCGGTTAAATTTGATGTGAAAAAGACAACCATTACTCCGGATGCTGATAAAGGTACGGTATCGGCAGGTGATGCAGGAGATAGCTTTGCAACAGCGAATGATGTTGCAAATGCAATTAATAATGCTTTCTGGAAAGTAACTGGCGCCGAAGATGGCGGTAAATTTGCTGACGGCAATACAACAACAGAAGAACAAGTAAAAGCTGGTGATAAAGTAACATTTAAAGCGGGCGAAAACATCAAGTTAAAACAAGCTGGCAAGGATTTTACTTATTCTTTAAATCCTGTGTTAAGTAACATTACAAGCATTGGTGGTAATGGTACGACAATGACCTTTAAAGATGCTGGTGTAGATTTGGGTGGTAAAAAAATTACAGGTTTAGCGTCAGGTGAAGCACCAACTGATGCAGTTAATAAGTCTCAGTTAGATGCGGCTGTAAATGGTATGTCGGCGAAACCATTGTCATTTTCCGGTGATAATAAAGAAGCTGGAAAATTTGACCGCACTTTGGGTACTGAGGTTAAAGTTGTTGGTGGTGAAACAGAGGCATCTAAATTATCCGATAACAACATTGGTGTGATTGGGGATAAAACTGATACTTTAACGGTTAAATTGGCGAAGTCGTTAAAAGGCTTGAGTAGTGTTGAAGTAAAAGATGATGCTGGTAATACCACGAATATTACTCCAAATGGAATCACTATTTCACAACCAGAGAAAGATGGTAAGAAACCTGACGATGTATCTTTGACAAAAGACGGTTTAAATAACGGTGGTCAAAACATCACTAATGTAGCGGGCAACTTGCCAGGTGCAAAAAAAGATACAACTGCACCAACAACTAATGCAGCTGCACCTAATAATGTAGATGGTATTAAAAATAATGCAGCTACTGTAGGTGACGTATTAAATGCAGGTTGGAACTTGCAAGGTAATGGTAAAGATGTTGATTTTGTAAAACCATATGACACTGTAAACTTTATTGATGGTGAAGGTACTACAGCAGTAGTAACTACTACAGATAATAAAGTATCTACTGTGAAATACGATGTAAAACTTGGCACAGGTCTTAAAAAAGACGAACAAGGTAATATCACTGTAGATGCAGGCAATATTACTAATGAAAATGGTGCGCCAAAAGTAGAAGATGCAGATAAAGATAAAGTAGCCACTGCAGGTAATGTAGCAGATGCTATTAATAACTCATACTGGACAGCATCTGCGGAAAAAGATGGCAAAGTAATCGGTAACGACGATAACATCAAACCTAGCGGTAAAGTTACGTTTGATGCTGGTAAAAACATCGAAATTGATCACAGCACTGCCAATAAATTTACTTTCAAAACAGTAGATAATCCAGAATTTAAAACTCTTGATTTAAATGATGGCGCTGGAAATAAAGTTAACTTAGCTCCAACAGCAGATGGCCTAAAATTAGGTAAAGGTGATAAGAATGATGAACCTGCTAATATTACGAATGTAACATCTGGCTTGAAACCATATGGAGATGCGAAACCAGATGCTAAAGATTTGGTTAATTTAGATACTCCAAATGTATCTGATAACACAGCTGCTACAGTAGGTGATTTACGTAACATGGGTTGGGTTGTTGGCACACCTGAAAATGGTTATGTAGATACTGTGAAAAATGCTAATAAAGTAGATTTCAAGGCTGGGGCTGGAGTTTCTGTAACTGGTGAAACTAAAGACGGTGTTCGTGAAATTACTATTGGTATTAAAGATGGTGAAGTAGCTAAACCAAATGAATTTACTGCTAAAGTCAATGGAACGGATACCCCGGTAACCAAAGTAGGAGACCAATATTACAATACCGCAGATATTGATCCGAAAACTGGTAAGCCAAAAGCCGATAAAAACCCGGTAACTCCTGACGCGGGTACGACTCTGACCAATGCAGGTGATGGCTATGTAACAGGTAATAAAGTAGCAACAGCGATTCAAAAATCTGGTTTTGTTGTAGGTAAGCAAACAGAAACATTATCGGATGCAGACTTTAAAAATGAAGATGAAAAAGTGAATCCTGATGATGAACTTCGTTTTGCAGACGGCAACAACACGAAAGTTAAGTTGTCGACGAAAGAGTCTGTTGATAAAGACGGTAATAAAGTAACCACAACGACGGTAAAAGTCGATGTGACTGGTTTGCCTGTCCAATATACAGACAAGAACGGTACGCCGGTAACTAAAGTGGGCGACAAATACTTTACCGTTGACGACAAAGGTAACCCAACTACAACAGAAGTGAAGCCTGCAGATTTAACAACTAACATGGTTAATCCTGCGGCCGCACCGAATGTAATTGGCGCACCGACGACATTGGGTAATGTGAAATCTAATCTTCCGTCTGTAAATGACGCAGATAAGAACGCTAAAGATGTTGATGGTAACCCTATTGCAGGTAAAGACAATAAATCTGCTCCAATTGATGCGGCAAAAGCAGCGGATATTGCAAAAAATGCAAGCAATAATGCAGCAACCGTATCTGATGTGTTGAATGCAGGTTGGAATTTACAAAATAATGGTGAAGCGAAAGATTTCGTAAAACCTTATGACACCGTTAACTTTGTCGATGGTAAAGGTACTAAAGTTTCAGTAGAAACTGAAAATAGTACAACAAGTAATGTGAAATTTGACATTGATACAGGCAGCATTACCAATAATGCTGATGGTAGTGTTCAAGGCCCTGTGGTGACGCCTGAAATGACTAAAGCGTTAGAAGACGCGACAAATGCATTAAATAGCTTGCCGCCGACGGCACCAGCTGCAGTTATTGATGCTGCTAAAAAAGCTGTTGCAGATGCGGCAAATAATATTGCAAATGTTGCAAATAAAGTGGCGACTGCACAAGATGTAGCAAATGCAATTAACAAGTCTGGCTTTGCATTAACGACTTCGGCAAATGGTGGAGAGAAAATTTCAGGTACACCAGAAATGATCAATCCAGGTAAAAAAGTTGAAATGGTTGCAGGCAAAAATATGACCGTGAAACAAGAGTCTAACGGTAAAGTGACTTATGCAACAGCTTCTAATGTAACCTTTGACAGTGTTCAGTTTGGTGATAAAGGGCCTAAGATCACTAATAAGGCTGGAAATATCAACGTAAGTGGTCCTGATGGTAAAACACCTACTAAAATTACAGGTGTGGCACCAGGTGAAATTTCAGCAACTTCTAAAGATGCTATAAATGGTAGCCAGTTATATGCAGTAGCTGCTAGTGTTAGCCATAGACTTGGTGATTTGAATAACAAGATCAACCGAGTTAGCAAACAAGCAGATGCGGGTACTGCAAGTGCATTAGCGGCGGCGACAATTCCGCAAGCTTATACACCAGGTAAGAGCTTAGTTGGTATTGCAGCCGGTAATTACCAGGGGCAAAATAGCCTTGCGCTAGGTATGTCTCGTATTTCTGATAACGGTAAGATTATTATCCGTTTATCTGGTACGGCAAATAGCCAAGGTAAAACTGGCGTTGCAGCTGGCGTAGGTTACCAATGGTAATCAGCTGATAGCGAAAACATAATGAAAAAACACCGCACTTTGCGGTGTTTTTTTATGTTTTTTTATTTAGGGGGAACGTAGATTTGTCCTAAATACCATACCACCTTAGCCATGTTTTAAGTTGTTCTTTTGCTGTTCTCAAATTAAACCGAAATTCACATTTCTTTAAGAATAAAGGAAAGTTTTTTGGTCAATTTTGCTATGTTTTTGGAGTATGATCAGGCTTGATTTTCCTTACTATAACAGGCATTGATGTTTCTGTTTTGGTATTTTAAACCGAATAAGACAAGTTTTTCTGGTACACCTGGTCCTTGTTTTCCTCTGCGATGAGCACCAATACTTCCTAATCTACATTTGCCTCAATGAGAAAGTATTTGAAAGGTTATTTTGATAGAGATGCAGTAGATGAAATTTATAGTAAAAAACCGCACTTTTAAGGTGCGGTCAGAAATTTAAAGTAATTAAGCTGCGAACGGATCACGTAAAATCATTGTTTCTACACGATCAGGGCCTGTTGAAAGAATATCAATTGGTACCCCAGTTACTTCTTCAATACGTTTAATGTAGTTAATGCAGTTTTGTGGTAATTTATTTACATCTGTGACCCGGAAAGTATTTTCTTTCCAACCTGGTAATGTTTCATAAATTGGTTCTACACCTTCCCAATCCTTCGCTGCTAATGGTGCATATTCAACGATTTCACCATTTGGCATTTTGTATGCAACACAGATTTTAACTTCATCAAAACCATCCAATACGTCCAGTTTGGTCATGCAGAAGCCAGAAATAGAGTTGAGTTGGATTGCACGTCGAATGGCTACGGCATCGAACCAACCACAACGACGTGGACGGCCTGTTACCGCACCAAATTCGTTACCTTTACGTGCAATTTCAGCCCCCACATCATCAAATAATTCCGTTGTGAATGGACCACCACCTACACGAGTACAGTAAGCTTTGATGATACCAAGTACATAGTCTAAGTTGCGCGGGCCAAAACCAGAACCTGTTGCCACACCACCAGCCGTTGTGTTTGAGCTGGTTACATACGGATAAGTACCGTGGTCGATATCTAACATGGTACCTTGTGCACCTTCAAATAAAATATGCTCACCATTTTTGCGTGCTGTATCAAGAATTGTAGTGATATCTGCTACCATACCCGTGATTACATCGGCAATTGCCATTACATCATCTAAGGTTTTTTGATAATCGACAGGTTCAACTTTGTAGTAGTTAACCAATTGGAAATTATAGTATTCAAGGATGTTTTTGAGTTTTTCGGCAAACGCTTCTTTATCAAATAAATCGCCTACGCGTAAACCACGACGAGCCACTTTATCTTCATAAGCAGGACCAATACCACGACCAGTTGTACCGATAGCTTTTTTGCCGAGTGCTGCTTCACGGGCGTGATCCATAGCCACATGATAGGGTAAGATTAAAGGGCACGCTTCAGAAATTAACAAACGTTCACGAACTTTAATACCACGGCTTTCAAGTTCGCCCATTTCTTTCATTAATGCTTCAGGTGAAACCACAACGCCATTACCAATTAAGCAAGTTACATTTGGATGTAACATACCAGATGGAATTAAACGTAATACGGTTTTCTCTCCATTAATGATAAGTGTATGGCCTGCGTTGTGACCGCCTTGGTAACGAACTACGTATTTCACGCGATCCGTTAGAAGATCGACGATTTTCCCTTTACCTTCATCGCCCCATTGAGCGCCTAAGATAACAACACTTTTTCCCATAATTTCCGCCTTTTATTCGGTTAAATTAGTCAAATGAACAGCCGTTTACTTTACTCTTTTTCGGCTTTAATCTCAATGATATAAAAGAAAAAGTGCGGTGATTTTTCACCGCACTTTAGGCTTTCTACTTTATTCAAATAAAGATTTGTGTAATGAACGAACGACTTCATCAGCATGTTCACTTTGCACGAGCATACAAATATTGTTGGTGCTTGCGCCATAACTAATCATGCGAATGTTGTAAGATTGAAGCGTATCAAAAATACGTTTTGCTACACCGGAAGCAATGTGTAAGTCGTTGCCGATTAATGCGACTAATGATACGCCGGTATCGACTTTTACTGCACAATATTGACGGAGTTCATCTAATAATTCGGTTGAAAGTAATTCCGCTCCTGAAGATGCTGAGCCAGTTTTGTCTAATGTCAATGCAACGCTCACTTCTGATGTGGTGATTGTATCCACTGAAATTTTGTATTTAGCCAAAATGTTAAATACATTCGCTAAGAAACCTTGCGCATGCAGCATACTTAAGCTTGAAAGAGTGAGTAAAGTTTGATCTCGGCGTAGTGCGATAGCACGAAAAGTTGGACGAGGTTGAGGATCGCGAGTGACCCAAGTTCCGCCTGCTTCTGGTGCTTTACTTGAGCCCACATAAACCGGGATATTGCTGCGTACCGCAGGGAGCAATGTAGCTGGGTGTAGCACTTTTGCGCCAAAGGTTGCCATTTCAGCTGCTTCAGCAAAGCTCATTGTGTCGATGCGTTGTGCAGCAGGAACAATTCGTGGATCAGTTGTGTAAATACCCGCAACATCAGTCCAAATTAAAACGTCTTTTGCATTTAATACTTCGGCTAACAAAGCAGCAGAGTAGTCGCTACCGCCACGGCCTAATGTGGTTGTTTTACCGCTTGGTTCACGCCCGATAAAACCTTGGGTGATGACTAATTCACCGCGGTCAATTAATGGTTTCAAAATGCTATCGCTGTTTGATTGAGTTTGTTCATCATTTGGTGCGGCTTTACCAAAATGGTTATTGGTTGCAACAATTGTACGTACATCAACCCAAGTGCCCGATGCGTTTTGTTCGCGTAAAATCTCAATAAAGATTTGAGTTGACATCATCTCACCGTGACTGATGAGTTCATCAGTTAATGCAGGGGACGTTGCAAGACTGGCCGCTTCAGAAAGTGCGGTAATATTTTCAAGATATTTTTCAATAATTGGACGAACACGGCTGTCGTCTTTTAATTCATTTAAAATATTCTCTTGAATTTGACGGATTTCACCAATTAATTTTTCACGTTCTGTCGCTTCTACACCATTTGCTAACGCGACTAATAAATTCGTCACACCAGCTGATGCAGAAAGCACGACTACGCGTGTATTTGGATCTGCGATGACAATTTTTGCACAAGCCGTCATAGCTGCATGGTTGGCTACAGATGTTCCGCCAAATTTGGCGACTGAGAGATGGGACATAAGATACTCCGATGTTGTGTGTTTTTTTATAATTAGCTATACAAATAACGAGTTAGCTTTTTATTGTCAAATAGATTTTTGTTTAAAATTTAGAGAGTGTTTGTTTTTTAAACACAACTATATTTAGACATGATCTTTGTCATAAATCTGATTATGACAAGAGAGAAAAATTAAAGCGTCAAACTAAATAATCTCGTTGGGAATTCAGACTATAAATGCATAAAAAATAATTGATGTGTTTTATTAATAATCAAATGAAAGGGAAAATCCAAATATTTTAAAAAAAGTATTTGACGAGTATCGCCAAAATCAGCATAATACGCCCCGCAAAGCCGATATGGTTAGGCAAATTAAGGTAATGGCTACATAGCTCAGTTGGTTAGAGCACAACACTCATAATGTTGGGGTCGCAAGTTCGAATCTCGCTGTAGCCACCAGATTTGCGGGACTGGCGAAATTGGTAGACGCACCAGATTTAGGTTCTGGCGCCGAGAGGTGTGTGGGTTCAAGTCCCTCGTCCCGCACCATTTATCGCTTTGTAAGTCAAATAGTAGTTGGGGTATCGCCAAGCGGTAAGGCACCGGGTTTTGATCTCGGCATCCCTAGGTTCGAATCCTAGTACCCCAGCCATACTATCAAATAAATCTTCTTTATATCCAATCAAAGATTTCTCTGTTGGGGTATCGCCAAGCGGTAAGGCACCGGGTTTTGATCTCGGCATCCCTAGGTTCGAATCCTAGTACCCCAGCCATATTTTTTAAATTATCATAGTTCTAACAAAAGCTAGTTTTTTGCCTTATCTAAGGTTGTTTTGCGGTCCAGATCTCAAATACGTTTATTTGTAATATAAATTAATGCTATCTTGTTTTCCTGTTTATTTAGGAGAGTAATATGGAATTTTCTTTACAATACATCATTATTTTCATCTAAATCGAGCTCAACTCGTCGTAATGCAAAGAAGAGTCGTCTTTATCTTTCGACAGAAAACAAAATTAATATAGTGAATAAAAATGATCATCTTGATGTCGTTATATTGAGTAAGTATAAAAGAAAAGCTTTGATGAATAAGAGTGAATATCAACTTTTTCTTCGTTTAGAAAAGTTGTTGTCTAAAGGTTATCAAGAGTTCCGTTTATTTACTCAGGTTTCAATGGGAGAGTTTTTAGAATCAATAGATAAAGAGGCCCATTTTGCGATAAATAGTAAACGAGTAGATTTTTTGATTGTAGATAAGAACGGCTAGGCCGTAATAGTAATTGAATATCAAGGGCAGGGACATTATCAGGATAATGCGGCGAAGCGTGATGCAGTGAAACGGGAGACTTGTCGAAAGGCTGGAGTGATTTTTTTAGAATTTCAGCCAAACTATGGAAAAGCAGAATTAGAATTTGTTGTTGAAAATTTAAAACGTTATTTGATAAAAAATTAAAGTTTAGGTATTTATTAAGAAATAATTAAAATACTCAGAACAAAAAAGCTAAGACTGATATCTTAGCTTTTTTACTTTGTTCAAACTTGTGAATTACGCGCGTTTGAAGTCAATGTGAACCAATTTTGGTTTGAATGGGTGACGTTGCATTGCTTGTACTTTAACTGCAACTTCTTTTCCACCGATCACTAAAGTGATCACTTCAGAATAGAAAGATTCATGTGCTTGCGCGTTGTTTAATTCATCATGGTTTAAGATGATTGAAACTGGCTCTTCGCTGCCACCATAAACGATTGCAGGGATTTGACCATTGTGACGCAGGCGGCGGCTCGCACCCTTACCTTGCGCTGTACGAACTTCAGCGTTAAATTTAAATGCCATTTTAATGTTCTCTTTAAATTAATGTTAAAAGAAAGAAAATTGCAGGCGACCCAGCAATTTTCCAAATATTGTTCTCGAAGATAACTGTTGAGTCATGCTTTGAGACGGCGAATTATAGAATATCCCTCTTTTCAAAGCAAACTTTTTCTAGGTTTTTTACCCTGAAAAGATTAGAATGCTTAGCGGTTTTTTAGGATATTTATAAAAAAATAAAGTAGGAAGATTATGGAATTTCTGATTGGATTTTTTACTGAGTACGGTTATTGGGCTGTCCTTTTTGTTTTAATTATTTGTGGATTTGGTGTGCCGATTCCAGAAGATATCACGTTAGTTTCTGGCGGTGTCATTGCGGGGCTTTATCCTGAAAGTGTTAATTCACATTTAATGTTGCTAGTCAGTATGATTGGTGTACTAGCGGGCGATTCTTGTATGTATTGGCTTGGTCGTATTTATGGCACAAAAATTTTACGTTTCCGCCCAATGCGTAAAATCGTGACATTACAACGTTTAAGAATGGTGCGTGAAAAATTTAGCCAATATGGCAACCGTGTGTTATTTGTCGCACGTTTTTTACCCGGTTTGCGTGCACCAATTTATATGGTCTCTGGTATTACTCGCCGTGTCAGTTACACACGGTTTGTTTTAATTGATTTCTGTGCTGCAATTATTTCTGTGCCAATTTGGGTTTATTTAGGCGAACTGGGCGCAAAAAATTTAGACTGGTTACATGCTCAAATCCAAAAAGGTCAAATGGTGATTTATGTACTTATCGCTTTACTTGCCCTATTCCTTTTCTGGAAATGGAAAAAATCGAAAAAATAAACGAAGTAATCAACCAAAAGAGCGGTTAAAAAATTCTGTGTTTTTTAGCCGCTCTTTTTTATCTTGAATCTAAGTATATTGGCTTTATTTGCTCACTTAATTCAACTCAAATACGCAATTTTGACATAGATTATATATTTACCTTTTCAATAATCATCAAAAAAATTGATTTTAATCAATAAAATTTTTCTTTAAATGAGTAAACTTTTTATACCTCTTGTTAGGTATAAGTGAAATTTTTTAAGGAATGTCACTATGAAAAAAACAGCATTAACACTTATGTTAGGTGGGATTTTATTAGCAGGTTCAGCTGCAGCACACGAAGCTGGAAGTGTTGTGGTTCGTGCCGGTGCAATTACTGTAGATGCAAATTCAAGCTCAAGAACTCAAACTGCTATTGATGTGGGATTAAAAGTAAAAAATAATACTCAACTAGGTTTAACCGGAACCTATATGTTAACAGATAATATTGGTGTGGAATTATTAGCTGCAACGCCGTTCTCTCATAAAATTCATGCGAATGTACCTGCACTTAACCTTGATTTAGGTAAAACAGCAATCGTGAAACAATTGCCCCCAAGCTTATATGCTCAATACTATTTCTTTAAAGCAGATTCAGTTGTACGTCCTTATTTAGGTGCTGGTTTAAACTATACTCGTTTCTATCACGCAAAATCTGTTAACCCTGCAGTGACTAACTTAGAAGTGAAAAAACATTCATTTGGTCCTGTAGCAAATGTGGGTTTAGATGTGAAATTGGCTCAGAATGTTTATTTCAATGTTTCAGCATGGTATACACATATTAAAACCACAGCAAAATTCCAAGCGCTTGGTGCAAATCATGAGGTTAAGTTAAAACTTGATCCAATGGTGTACTTTGCGGGCATTGCGGTGAAATTCTAATTTCATTGATAAAACGGTCAAACAAAAGAGCGGTTAAAAAATCCTGTATTTTTTAGCCGCTCTTTTATTTCAATAGACTATAAATTTCTCGCTTTTAGATAATTTTCCACTGTATCTACTATGGCTTGGGTTTGTGGATCGATTTCAATATTCACGATATCGCTCACTTTACGTTGCCCCATTAAGGTTCGTTGCAAAGTTTCAGGAATTAAATTCACGCAGAATTGCGTGCCTTTTACTTCGCCAATAGTCAGACTAATGCCATCTACCGCAACAAATCCTTTCGTTAAAATATATTTCATTACATCTGCGCTTGGCAGCTCAAACCAAATTTGTCGGTTATTTTCACTAGCGATAATGTTTGAAATTTTTGCCGTACAATATACATGGCCAGATAATAAATGTCCGCCGATTTCGGTTCCCATTTGCATGGCTCGTTCGATATTTACATTATCACCTACTTTCAACAAGCCAAGATTCGTAATTCTTAAGGTTTCTTGCATGAGATCAAAGCTAACGAGATCGCCGTTAATTTCAGTCACGGTTAAACATACACCGTTATTTGCCACCGATGCGCCAATTTCTAGGTCTTTACGCATTTCAGGTGGTAATTTTACCACTTGTGTTCTAAAATTAGCCTTTTCTGTAATTGAATGAATAGGCGCAGTGCCTTGTACAATTCCGGTAAACATATTTTCTCCTTTTCTAAAAATTTTTCTTAGTATATCAAATTTATGAATTTTCGTCTTTTATCCCAATATCACGCTGATATTAAAAAATTAATTAAAATTTCTTTACCCATTTTGTTAGCGCAAATCGCACAAAACTCAATGGGACTAGCGGATACCATTATGGCTGGTCGAGTGAGTTCTACTGATATGGCAGCGATTTCTGTCGGCGCATCTATTTGGATGCCATTGGTGCTTTTCGGTCAAGGTTTATTATTGGCGCTCCCACCGACTATTTCTTACCTAAACGGTTCAGGCCAACGCCATCGCATTGCCCATCAAGTTCGCCAAGGCATTTGGCTTGTGTTAGGCGTGAGTATTCCTTTAGGTTTGCTGATTTATTTCTGTGAAATCCCGCTGCAATATATGCAAATGGAAAGCAAAATGTCAGATTTAGCACGCGATTATTTACATGCGATGTTGTGGGGATTGCCTGCTTATTTGATGCTGATTAATTTTCGTTGTTTAAATGATGGAATTGCCAAAACCAAGCCTGCAATGGTCATTACCTTCTTAGGTTTACTGCTGAATATTCCGCTTAATTACATTTTTATTTATGGAAAATTTGGTATGCCTGCTTTTGGTGCGGTGGGCTGTGGTATTGCGACAGCCATTGTAAACTGGGCAATGTGCTTAATGATGATGTTTTATTCCTACACGAATACTCAAGAACGTTCGCTAAAAGTATTTAGCCAATTAATTGAAATGCCGAATCCGAGAACCCTAAAAAAATTATTGCGTTTAGGTTTACCGATTGCGATTGCACTTTGTTGTGAAGTGGCGTTATTTGCCCTCACTTCGCTAATGCTTTCTCCGCTGGGCTCAACTATTGTGGCGAGCCATCAAATTACATTGAATACCAGTTCTTTCATTTTTATGTTCCCCCTGTCAATTGGTATGGCAACAACGATTTTAGTCGGACAAGCATTAGGGGCTGGCTCACCACAAAATTCGAAAAAAATGAGCTATGCCGCATTATTGTTAGGGCTAACGGTGACAATCATTACCGCATTAATTACGATTTTCTTCCGTTATGAAATTGCCTCTATTTTCGTAACCGATGAAATTGTCATCGCCATGGCGGCAAATTTATTATTATTTGCTGCACTTTATCAATTTTCAGATACCGTTCAAATGGTAGTTGGTGGCATTTTACGGGGCTATAAAGATACCAAAGTCATTTTATATATTACCCTTTTCTCTTATTGGGTAATTGGTGTGCCACTTGGTTATACGCTCGGTCGTACAGATTGGCTTGTGCCACACATTGATGCGAAAGGTTTCTGGATTGCCTTTGTGGTCTCACTCACTTTCGCCGCAATCTTGCTTTCTTTGAGAATGAAAAAAATGCAAGCTATGAGCGATAACGCCATTTTACAACGTTTAGAAAAACTCAAATAAGGAACTTTATGCAACTTCCAGCTTTACAATCGGCAAAATTAATTCGTCGTTACAAACGCTTTCTTGCGGATATTGAACTACCAACTGGTGATGTGATGACAATCCATTGTGCCAATACAGGCGCGATGACTGGGTGCGGTGAAAAAGGTGATATAATTTGGTATTCACATTCCGATAGTCAAACCCGCAAATATCCTCATTCTTGGGAACTTACTCAACTTGAAAATGGGCAACTTTGCTGTATCAATACGCATCGTTCTAATCAGCTTGTCTTTGAAGCACTGCAAAATAAGCAAATCAAAGAATTAGCAATGTATGAGGAAATTTATCCTGAAGTGAAATACGGCGAAGAAAATAGCCGAATTGATTTCTTACTAAAAGGCGAAGGCTTACCCGATTGTTATGTGGAAGTGAAGTCCATCACCTTAGTGAAAGGAAATTTAGGCATGTTCCCCGATGCGGTTACTACGCGTGGGCAAAAACATGTCCGAGAATTACTGGCAATGAAAAAACAAGGTCATCGCGCAGTGGTACTATTTGCTGGGTTACATAATGGTTTTGATCGTTTCAAAATCGCAGAATATATCGATCCCGAATATGATCGCTTATTAAAAGAAGCAATGGAACAAGGCGTTGAAGCCTATGCTTATGCGGGTAAATTTGAAATTTCTAATGGAATTCCTACCGCACTTTCCTTAACAGAATCGGTGCCTTATATAAAATAATATTTTTTGAGAATTATTTTCATTTAATTATTGACAAGGTTATTGATAACAATTATCATCTAACTATTCCAACAACAATATTAGATAATCACTCCAACATTCCCGCCTATTTCCCCACAAATAGGCGTTTTTTTTATTCACAAATCGCCAAGAATCCCTATAATAAAACCTTTCAAAAAACATAATTAGGAAATAATAATGACTGACATTAATACCGTTCTCGCGGAACTAAAGCGCGGTACTGATGAAATCCTTTCAGAAGCGGATTTAATCGAAAAACTGAAAGAAAATCGCCCATTAAAAGTAAAATTAGGCGCCGATCCAACCGCACCAGATATTCATTTAGGGCATACTGTTGTATTAAATAAATTACGTCAATTTCAACAACTCGGTCATGAAGTCTATTTCTTAATTGGTGATTTCACTGGAATGGTGGGAGATCCATCGGGAAAAAACGCCACGCGTCCTCCACTCAGCCGTGAAGACGTATTGCGTAATGCTGAAACCTATAAAGAGCAAATTTATAAAATTCTCGATCCACAAAAAACTAAAATCGTCTTCAACTCTGAATGGTTAAGCAAACTTGGTACAGAAGGCATGATTCGTCTTGCAAGCAACTACACCGTTGCGCGTATGCTTGAACGTGACGACTTCAAAAAACGCTTTAGTAACAACCAACCCATTGCAATCCATGAATTTATTTATCCATTATTACAAGGTTATGATTCCGTTGCATTAGATGCAGATGTGGAACTAGGTGGTACAGACCAAAAATTCAACTTACTTGTTGGTCGTGAATTGCAAAAATCAGCAGGCAAAAAACCACAGGTTGCGATTACACTCCCGTTACTCGTTGGCTTAGACGGCGAGAAAAAAATGTCCAAATCACTTGGTAACTATATCGGCGTAACGGAAGCACCAAGCGACATGTTCGGTAAAGTGATGTCAATTTCTGATGAACTCATGTGGGATTGGTATAACCTTCTTTCATTCCGTCCATTAAGTGAAATTGCACAATTAAAATCAGAAGTAGAAAACGGCAAAAATCCACGTGATGTAAAAATCTTATTAGCAAAAGAATTAATTGCACGTTTCCACAATGAAGAGGCAGCAAACGCCGCAGAACAAGAATTTATTAATCGTTTCCAAAAAGGCGCGATGCCTGATGAAATGCCTGAATTTACGTTTTCTGGTGAAATTGGTTTAGCCACCTTATTAAAAGAAGCGGGACTTGTGCCTTCTACTTCAGAAGCAATTCGCTCTGCTCAACAAGGCGGTGTAAAAATCAATGGTGAAAAAGTCGATAACGTAAAAGACAATGCACCGAAAGGCACAAATGTTTACCAAGTGGGTAAACGAAAATTTGCTCGTGTAACGATTGAATAAAGTAGATAAGCCTAAATAAAGTAAATAAAAAAATACCGCACTTTGACAATAAAAGTGCGGTATTTTTTATTGAAATTTTAATTTAGTTAAACATCGCAGAAATAGATTCTTCGTTGCTAATTCGACGAATGGCTTCTGCCAGCATGGAAGAAAGCGTAAGCACGCGAACTTTACCGATAGCTTTCATTTCTTCTGATAATGGAATGGTGTCAGTAACAACAATCTCATCGATCGCATCGCTGGCTAAGTTTTTGGCTGCAGCGCCAGAGAAAACTGCGTGAGTTGCATAAGCAAAAACACGTTTCGCACCACGTTCTTTTAATGCTTCTGCCGCTTTACAAAGCGTACCGCCAGTATCAATCATATCATCTACTAAAATACAATCACGATCTGCAACATCACCGATAATATGCATCACTTGTGCTACGTTTGCGCGAGGGCGGCGTTTGTCAATGATAGCCATATCGGTATCGTTTAATAATTTCGCTACAGCACGAGCACGTACAACGCCACCAATATCTGGAGAAACAACAATTGGGTTTTCAAGATCAGATTTTTTCAAGATATCGTGAATTAAAACTGGAGAACCAAATACGTTGTCTACTGGAACATCGAAGAAACCTTGGATTTGTTCTGCGTGTAGGTCGCAGGTTAAGACACGGTCAATACCAACAGTTGAAAGTAAATCTGCTACAACTTTAGCAGTAATTGGCACACGAGCAGAACGAACACGACGATCTTGGCGAGCATAGCCGAAATAAGGAATCACGGCAGTAATACGACCAGCAGATGCTCGACGTAATGCATCTACCATCACAATCAATTCCATCAAGTTATCATTGGTTGGTGCACAAGTTGATTGGATGATAAATACATCCGCACCACGCACATTTTCATTGATTTGAACTTGAATTTCACCATCGCTGAAACGTGCGACCGTCGCATCGCCTAGTGAAATATATAAACGTTCAGAAATACGTTTTGCAAGTTCAGGTGTTGCATTACCCGCGAAGAGTTTAATGTCAGGCATTTTATAAAACCTCAGGTTTAGATTGTCGATGAGTATAAGTTGATGATAGCTGCTTCAACATTGCGTGCAAGGGAGAAACATTGAGTCCTTTCGCGACGAAACCAAAAAATTCTTTTGGTTTTTGTCTAAATACCGCTTGTGCCTCTGCCTCATGATCAAATTCAGCAAAAACACATGCTCCCGTTCCTGTTAATCTTGCCGGCGCATATTGTAGCAACCAGTTTAGCGCTTTTTCAACGTTTGAATAATGATTTATCACAACTTTTTCGCAATCGTTTACATAAGATTCGCTCAAAAGTTGTTCTAGGGATTTTTTCGGTGTATTACGTGGTAAATTTGGATCTTGAAATATCGCAGCTGTCAATATTGAATCATCGGGTTTTAATACAACAAACCATTTTTCGGCAGGTTCACAATAAGTGATTTTTTCCCCTACACCTTCAGCAAAAGCAGCATGTCCATGTACAAATATTGGCACATCAGCGCCTAGTGTTAATCCTAATTTTGCCAGTTCATCAATGGATAAATTGGCTTGCCATAAATAATTTAACGCGACCAATGCGGTTGCTGCATTGGATGAACCACCTCCAACACCGCCTCCCATTGGAAGAATTTTATCTAAATGAATATTTGCACCAAATTGAATATTGGCTTTTTCTTGTAAAAGTTTTGCAGCTCGATAAATTAGATTATCTTCCGTTTTTAGATTTGGAATTTCTGGGGTTAAAACAATTTGATTATCTTCTTCACGGATACTCATTTCTAACCAATCGCCGAAATCTAAAAATTGGAAAAGTGTTTGTAATTCATGATAGCCGTTCGGCAATTTTCCGTTGATATAAAGAAATAAATTCAGTTTGGCTGGACTAGGGAAGCGCAATGGCTTCCCATTTGATTGTGTTGTATTTTGAGAAAGTGCGGTAGAAAATTGATGTGATTTCATTAATGTATTCATTAGTAAATCCACTCATCCACGCGAATTTTTAGAGTTTGTTTCGTGCTGTCATTTTTTAGCAGAATATTTTCAGGCATCGAATTATTTGAGTGGTAGGTTAGATAATCTGCCGTCCATTGAGAACCATCCACATGATAAGTAAATGCGCCAAGTAAATGGTTGGTACCTACTTGATAATCCGCATTTATTGCCGGTTGGCCTTTCAACCAATAAGCTAAATTTTCTAATGGTACATCCATTCCAATGATCTCTTGTAATAATAGTTTGGCATCGGCTGCAGATTGTTGATTGCCGTTGTTATCGGAAATTGACATACCGCTTTGATGCATTTGAATCCAAAGGGTAGATTTACTGATTAAAGAATAGAGTTTAAGCGTATAAGATTTTGGATTTTGGTATTGCCATTCAAAGCGGCTAGAAAAACGTTCTGTTGGACTGATATAACCAATTTGTCCTTTAGCTTGATAGGATTGAATTTTTTGAATCTTTTGTAGATGCTGTTGCCATGTGGCATCAGTTTTATCGATATATTGCACGTTAACTGGACGTTCAGCATCCATTGTACAGGCAGTTAGTATGCTGGTTACAAAAAGTGCGGTGAGAAATTTAAACGTTTTCATATTATTCATCAAGTTAATAAGCTCGCGTATTTTAAGGATTTAGTTTAATTGAGTAAAGTTACTTTTATTTGTTAATTTTTGGGGTAATTTGCTTTTGTTTGTTTAACCGCTAAGATTCTTCGTTTCGTCAATTCATTTCTAATTTCTTGTTTCTCAAATCCATCAGCAATAACTTGCTGTACATCGACTTCATTTGCCGCTTGTAATAATTGATTGATGTAATCTATTTGTGGATAGTCTTTAGTTTCAAAACCTGTTCTACCTCGAGTATCAGCTAGACATACTCGTAGAAATTCTTGAAAGCGTTGTGGTTTTCTCCACACATCAAAACGATTAAACAGCGTTATGACGGTTTCAGCTCGAAGCTCAAAGGCTTTGTGAATATGCGTATGAAATTCACAAGTCAGTTCTGCAAGTTCTTGAAAATAACTTGGCACTTTCAAGCGTTTGCACAATGATCTAGTTGGTTTTATGCCAGCTTGTTCATGCCCATAATGATGAGGAAGAATATTTTGAGGTGTAAGAGCCTTGCCAAGATCATGACAAATTGCGGCAAAACGGACCGCACTTTTATTTAAGATAGGGTTATTTTCAGTCAAATTAACCGCTTGTTTTAATACCAACATGGTATGAATAAAACTATCTACTTCTGGATGATGTTTTACTGGATTTGGCACACCATAAAGGGCATCGATTTCAGGAAATAAAACTTTTAATGCGCCTGTTTTATGTAAAGTTTCAAAATAAATTTCAGGATTTTTTTCGTTTAAGGCTTTTTCTGTTTCTAGCCAAACGCGTTCCGCCGTGAGATGTTGTAATTCTCCCGATTGGGCAAGTTCCGCCATTAGGGATAGCGTTTCCGATGCGATTTTAAAACCGAGGGAATGATAACGGGCTGCAAAGCGTGCCACGCGCAATACTCGTAAAGGATCTTCTGAAAAAGCGGGAGAAATATGGCGCAAAATTCGATTTTCTAAATCTTGTTTTCCGCCATAAGGATCGATAATTTTACCCTCTTCGCTTTGAGCCATCGCGTTAATAGTGAGATCTCGTCGAATTAAATCTTGTTCTAATGTGATTGTTGGGGAGAAATCACAAATAAAGCCCGTGTAACCTGCGCTAGATTTACGTTCTGTTCGGGCAAGCGCATATTCTTCTTTTGTTTTAGGATTGAGAAAAACCGGAAAATCTTTGCCTACTTGTTGATAACCGAGAGAGAGTAGCGTAGCGGGGTCTGCGCCTACCACAATCCAATCACGATCTTTTACTGGTAACCCCAATAATTGATCGCGAACAGCCCCACCAACCAAATAAACTTTCATTCGTGATTATGCCCAACCATCACGACGGCGACGTTTTGGTAACACATAAGGAATGAGCAAGCCGAAGAGTAAGCCTACACCCAATACTGAACCGCCATAAATAAACCATTGAATCGCAATTTCTCGTTTACCTGCATCAAGCATCGCTTCTAAATCACGATTTTTATTTTTGGTCATTTCAAGTTCACGTTTCAATTGTGAATTTTGTTCTAAAAGATCCGCACTTTGTTGCTCTGCTTGTTTGGTTCGACGTTGCATTTCTACGGTACGTTGTTGCCAATCGCCATCTAAACGATTAAGTTTTAAGGTTAATTCTTGAACTTGGGCTTTTAATTTTGGATTTTCTTCTTTACTACTTGGCGTGCTGCTTAAGTCTGAGTTTAAAATCCAAGCTTCACGATTTTTATTGTCGCGAATGAGTGTGTATTTGCCTTGGCGATCTAATACATTCACCGCTTCGCCTGCTTGAATTGAACCTGCAATTTTAAATTGTTCACCAGCACCGCGGCGTAAGAACGTACTGAGATTTTCAGTAACATATTGCGTTTCTGCATGAGCAGTTGCAATACCTGTACCAAGTAAAGCGCAAGATAAAAGTGTATTGTAGATTTTTTTCATGCTTTCTCCTTAAAAATAAAAACAACAAAAGTGCGGCTGAATAAACCGCACTTTTTGTTGCAATAAATTAATTAAACACCGCACGTAGTAAATAGAAGATAATAATTGCGAAGAATGCGCCGGCTGGTAAAGTGATTATCCAAGAACTAATGATGTTTCGGATAACCGTTAAATTGAGTGCCGCGATACCGCGAGCAAAACCGATACCTAAAATTGCCCCAACAAGAGTTTGTGTTGTTGAGATCGGCAAGCCTGTACCTGAAGCAACTACAACGGTCATCGCAGTAGCAAATTGAGCTGCAAAGCCACGGCTTGGCGTTAAATCAGTGATTCCAGATCCAACAGTCGCCATCACTTTTTGTCCCATAGTAATTAAGCCTACAGCAATACCTAATGCACCTAGTGGTAAAATCCACCAAGTTAAGGCTCCGTCTGAAACAATTTTACCGCCTTGTTCAACGATTGATACAACCGCTGAAAGTGGACCAATTGCATTGGCTACATCATTTGAACCATGAGCGAAAGCCATCGCACAGGCTGTTAATAACATTAAAATACTGAAGACTTTTTCTACCGCACCAAAAGTCCCTTTGCTTGCAGATTGAGTGAAGGTTTTGCTTTTAAAATAGAAATGGAAAAACAGCATGCCTACAAGGCTAATGATAAGTGAAATGACTAAAGTTTCTTTATTGGAAAGATTTAAACCAACATGTTTTAAACCTTTTGTCATGGTTACGATACACAGCACAAATACGGTTATCCCCATGTAATAAGGGCCATATTTTTGTGCATTTTTCAGCGGATGTTCGGTATCAAAAATAAGTTTTTGCGTACTTGCAAAGATTGCATAGGCGAGAATACCTGCAATGACAGGTGTGATGAACCAGCTACCAACGATGCTACCAATATTTGACCAATCTACTGCGCCAGGGCCAATCGTAATACATGCAAATCCAATAATTGCACCGATGATAGTGTGAGTACCTGAAACTGGCCAGCCCATTTTGGTTGCGATAAATAACCAAGCGCCAGATGCAAATAAAGCAGAAAGCATACCCAGTGCCAAAATATCGGGCGTATCAACAAATTGCATTGGATCGATTACGCCACTTTTAATGGTTTCTGTTACTTCACCACCGGCTAGATATGCGCCAGCAGATTCAAAAATTAACGCGATAATAATTGCTTGTTTGGCTGTTACAGTACCAGATCCTACAGATGTTCCCATTGAGTTTGAAACATCATTGGCTCCGATACCGAAAGCCATAAAAAAGCCGAAGGCTGCTGTAATCCACACCAACCATGAACCATATTGACTAATAACTTCCATAGTTAATTTCCTATATTTTGTTGATTATGAACGCGCCAGCATTAATTCAATGCGTGAGCCAACACGTTGTGCTTGGTCAGCTAGCACGCCAACCCATTCAATAATTTTATATAAGAACATCACATCAATTGGGTTATAACGGCTTTCGATGGTGTAAAGCATTTTACGCAATTTGATCTGCATTTGATCAGTATCATCTTCAATGGCATCGAGTTCTTGAATCATATCGTTAACTAATTTTAGTTCACGGCCTTTAAAACCAGTTTCTAAAAGTTGATCCATTTCTTCGATTACTCGATGAGCTTGATGAATGGCATCTAAACTACGTTTTACGTAATGTAAGAATTCTTCCTGCATTTCTTCAGGAATACCAAATTGACGGCCAATCATACGACCTGCAATATCTTTAGCAAAATTTGCTAACTTATCTTGTTGCGTGACTAATTCTAAGAGATCAGTACGATCGATAGGTAAGAATAAACCACGTGGCAATTTCAAACGAATCTCACGTTTCAAGCTATCTGCTTCACGTTCACGCTGAGAGATTTCTAAGCGTTTTTCTTCCGCTTTTTCCCAATCCTTTGAGAAGGTGGTTTCAAAAAAAGGAATTAAAAGATCGCTACATTCAGTGACTTTTTCCGAATGCTTTTGTAATGGTTTTAAAGGCGAATGGGCAAATAATCCGAGAATATTATTCATTGCCATAAGTGATTTACTCCATAAGGGGTTAAAAATTCGTGCGCATATTACCCGATTTTTGTTGATATTTAAAATTTTTCAAAAAAATTTGTAAGAAAAAAGGTTTATCTCCGACTAATAGAATAACTGGGAAATATTTCCTAGCATAATGAACTAAATAATTTCATAAAATAGATAATCAACAAGAGGAAAAAGATGAAAGATTGTAAGATACAAAGTATCAGCAGCGGCGTGAGTTTATTGATTTTACGCTTTTTTCTTGCATGGGAGTTTTTAGAGGCAGGGTTAGAAAAATGGAATGGCCAAAATTGGTTTACTGAAATACAAGATCGTTTTCCTTTTCCGTTTAATCTTATTCCTGCTGATATTAATTGGCACGTTGCAATGGGGTCGGAATTAATTCTCCCTTTCTTGCTAATATTCGGGGTATTAACTCGTTTTAGTGCATTAGGTTTAACGATTTTAATCTCTGTCGCGTGGTATAGTATTCACGCTGATTCAGGTTATAACGTTTGTGATAACGGTTATAAATTACCTTTAATTTATGTGGTAACTTTATTAATCTTAATTACGCAGGGAGCAGGGAAACTCTCTTTAGACACGCTTATTAAGAAGGTTTATCCAACTAAAGGCTGGTTAAAATTCCTCTAACTATATATTCAATATCAAACTCTAGGAGATTCAAATGAAAAAATTATCCACTTTAGCCGCATTAGCAGGAGCATTAACGATGACAGTAGCTACTGTTGCACATGCTGAGTCAAAATCAAGCAGTATGGATAAAGCTGCAACACCTTGTGTAGGTGATAAATGTGTGAAAACAAAAGCTGCAGAAGGTAAATGCGGAGAAGGCAAATGTGGTGCAAACGAAACGAAAGCCGCAGAAGGTAAATGTGGTGAAGGTAAATGCGGCTCTAAATAATCGTATTTAAATCTAGATGCCATACATAACACTGGTGTAAATTTACGCCAGTGTTGTATTAAAAGGAGTAAATAATTATGTTACAAGGTGCAGGATTAGGGTATCGTCGAGATTTAGCAAATGATTTTTTGAATTTATCATCAAATAATGCGATTCAGTTTATGGAAGTTGCTCCAGAAAATTGGGTAAAAATGGGGGGAGCTGCTCGTTATAAATTTGATCAGGCAGCGGAAAGATATCCACTTGCGGTACATGGACTATCACTTTCATTAGGCGGGCAAGCACCACTTGATCGCGAGTTATTAAAAAATACTAAAGCATTAATGACTCAATATAATTCGACATTTTTTTCTGAACATTTGAGTTATTGTGAATGTGAAGGGCATTTATATGATTTATTACCTATGCCATTTACAGAAGAAGCTGTAAAACACGTAGCACAGAGAATCCGCTATGTGCAAGATTTTTTAGGATTACAAATTTCATTAGAAAACACCTCTTATTATTTACACTCTCCCACCAGCACAATGAATGAAGTAGAATTTTTAAATGCTATTGCACAAGAAGCGGATTGTGGTATTCATTTAGATGTAAATAATATTTATGTAAATGGCGTCAATCATGGTTTACTTGATCCTTATGTTTTTTTAGATCAAGTAGATGTGAAACGTGTCAATTACATTCATATTGCAGGACATGATGAAGAACATTCTGCGGCACAAGTTGTGGAGGATTTAGAAGGAGAATCATTTAATAAAATAAAAGGGGCATATCGCTATTTACCAGAGTTATTAATTGATACGCATGGTGAGGCAGTAAAAGGTACTGTGTGGGATTTATTAGAATACGCCTATCAACGACTACCCGTCATTCCGCCAACATTATTAGAGCGTGATTTCAATTTCCCTCCATTTGCAGAACTTTATGCTGAAGTTGAACATATTGCACAACTACAGCAAAAATATGCTCAAAAAGAGGTAATATCCCATGCAGCCTAAACCTTCGCTTATTGAAACACAAAAAGCACTTGCCACAGCAGTTCGATTGGCTCATGCTCAACCTTTAAATGGTTATGCTCCGAATCGCATCGCTGTTTATGCTCGCTTAGTTCGAAATAACATCTTTGGCTTTATTGACCGCTGTTTTGTTGAAGCACCTAAACACGTTTCTGCTGAGAGTTGGTCTCAGACAAAAGAAGCGTTTGTATTAACAGGAAAATCACATTCGCCTTATTTTCAAGATATTGCTGGAGAATTTCTCTTATTTTGTCAAGAAAAAGAGAGTTTTGATGCCAATATACTGGAATTGATGGATTTTGAAAATACACAATTACTTGCAGAAGTTTCTTTAGCAAAAGTACCTGAAAAATTTGAGTGGGATAAGCATAGCGTAATGCAGTTATCTGATGCAGCTTATTTAAAAAGCTATGAAGTCGATTTTTTATCAAGCGATTTTAAACAATTTGATGAAAACCCTATGCAAGCTGTTATATGGCGGGATAGCGATTTTAATATTCTGCAACAACGCTTATCTGAACTTGACTTTTGGCTATTAAGTTATATACAAGAACAACCTTCGTCTTTAGAAGAGGTATTATCTGCCTTAAATACTGTAGTTGAAGATAGCACCCCCTTAATTCCATTATTGGAAAACACTTGGGTTAATTGGATTAATGCTGAAGTGCTTTATCCGAAAGAGGGATAAATTTTGTATAGAAAAACTAACAAAATGTTAGATAGGTGAAAAAGATGACTTTTTCACCTAATTTTTTCTTGGTTAGTATTTTCCATATATTATCCAAATCTTTTTAATATAGATTTGAGAACAGTTCGAATCATATTCTCCGCTAAAATGAAATCTTTCAGTTATAAATCTAAACATTTGATTTACAATTTATTCAATTTCATATAATGAAAATTTGTCACATAATTTTTGAATAACCTTTCATTTATAATTTCCTATATTTTAATTATAGGAAAATACTTCACAATAAATAAAAATTCATTTATAGCTATTTAATATGTAAAGTAAAACACCACAAAAATCTTGATTTATTTCTATTGTATTGTATATTCAAACAGTTAATTTGAGTAAGGAATATTATGCTACAAGAAATTGAATTAAAATTGGCGATTTCGCCACAAATCAGTATTGAATTGCCACAATATCTTGCAAAATTTACGATTTTAGATCATCAAGATTTATTTTTGAGCAATACTTATTATGACTATCCTGATCATTTTCTTGCTAAACAAAAGATGGGATTACGTATTCGTCAAGAAGATCAGGAACTTACATTAACGCTAAAAACCAACGGCGAAGTTGTTGGTGGATTGCATAGTCGCCCAGAATATAATTTATCATTAACCGAAAAAGAAACGCCAACTAATGCCCAATTAAGAGAGCTTTATCCTTTTAAACAATTACCTAGTTCAACACTACAACCTATTTTCTCCACAGATTTTAACCGCACTTTTTGGTTAGTTGAATTTCAACAATCTAAAATTGAAGTGGCGTTCGATCAAGGCAAAATTATTGCAGGCGAATCTGAGCAACCTATTTGTGAAATTGAGTTTGAATTGAAATCTGGCAATGTGCAGGATCTTTTTGATTTTGTGGAAACTTTGCCTTTCGAAAGAGATATTTATTTTAGTAGTGCAAGTAAAGCGAAGCGGGGTTATTTGCTGGGTTCAAAACAATTTTTAACAGATTGGTTAAATAAATGGCGTGATTTCTTAAAAGAAGAACGAGAAGAAAGAGCGGTAGATTTTTGTGCAAAATTTAATACGGTGCTTAAAATGGAACAGAAACTTTTGGAAGAAACCTTATCCTTTTCTCCCGCACTTTTTAGCCAAGATTTTATGAAAACAGTGGAGCGAGTAGGGGCATTTTTTAATCTTTATCATTATTATGATGAAAATGGAAAAATCCTAGAAGCGGTGGCAATAGAGAAACAAAAAGAAACGCTATTACCAGCTTTGTTAGAAAGCAATCAAACAATCTTTGCTGAAATCCGTGATTTAATTCGTTTTCATAGTGAAACGAAAGACAATGAAAAAACTATTGCAAAATTGACCGCACTTTTGAAAAGTCGAGTTTATTTTGAGCGAATGATCAAATTAATGAGATTCTCGGCATAATGCGAATCAACAGTGCAAATAGGTAAGCTATACTTCTAGGCATTATGTAAGCTTGCACTGAATAATATAATGATATTTAGCCGTAGGTATATGAATACTCGGTTAAAGGATGAGAAGGATAAAAAATGGCTAAAGCCCCGAAAACAGCTTATGTATGTAACGATTGTGGTGCGGAGTTTTCTCGTTGGCAAGGGCAATGTTCGGCTTGTAAAGCGTGGAATACAATCACGGAAGTGCGGTTAATTTCCACAGCAAAATCAAAAAACGATCGTTTTAGTGGCTATGCGGGTGAAACTCAGGCAAAAATTCAAACGCTCTCTGAAATTAGTTTGCAAGAAACGCCTCGTTTTTCCAGTGGCTTTAATGAGTTAGATCGCGTACTGGGCGGCGGGATTGTGCCGGGTAGTGCGATTTTAATTGGTGGACATCCTGGTGCAGGGAAAAGTACCTTGTTATTACAAGTCATGTGCGGTTTAGCGAAAAACATGACCGCACTTTATGTAACGGGCGAGGAATCGTTACAACAGGTTGCGATGCGTGCAAGTCGATTGGGATTGCCAAACGATCAATTAAAAATGTTGTCAGAAACCTCTGTGGAACAGATTTGTAATTTAGCGGATCAATTAAAACCGCAAATTATAGTGGTGGATTCGATCCAAGTAATGCATTTGGCAGATATTCAATCATCACCAGGAAGTGTAGCGCAAGTGCGTGAATGCGCTTCTTTTCTCACTCGTTATGCGAAAACCCGACAAGTTGCCATTATTATGGTGGGGCATGTAACGAAAGACGGTACCCTTGCTGGGCCGAAAGTGTTAGAGCATGCGATTGACTGTTCATTACTATTAGAAGGCGAAGCCGATTCTCGCTATCGTACTTTGCGTAGCCATAAAAACCGTTTTGGTGCGGTGAATGAATTAGGCGTATTTGGTATGACCGAGCAAGGCTTGCGAGAAGTAAAAAATCCATCGGCGATCTTTTTAAGTCGTGGGGATGAAATTACATCGGGCAGTTCAGTTATGGTTCTTTGGGAAGGAACACGCCCTCTTTTAGTTGAAATTCAGGCTCTAGTGGATCATTCAATGTTAGCGAATCCTCGTCGTGTTGCGGTGGGATTAGAGCAAAATCGCTTAGCACTATTACTGGCAGTGTTACATCGACATGGTGGCTTACAAATGGCTGATCAAGATGTCTTTGTAAATGTCGTTGGTGGTGTAAAAGTGAGTGAAACAAGTGCGGATTTGGCTTTGTTGCTTGCATTAATTTCTAGTTTCCGTAATCGCCCTTTGCCACAAGATTTAGTGATTTTTGGTGAGGTGGGATTAGCTGGAGAAATTCGTCCTGTGCCAAGTGGGCAAGAGCGTATTAGTGAAGCGGCAAAGCATGGCTTTAAACGTGCGATTGTTCCTTTTGGTAACAAGCCGAAAAGTGCGGTTGAAAATATGCAAGTTTTTACGGTGAAGAAACTTTCCGATGCGTTAGCCGTGTTGGATAATTTCTAAATAATTCCATTAGAGATAATTAATAGCTTCAATGGAAATAAATTATCTAATTCTGTTGTACTGAAAACATTAGCAAAATTTGTTAAAATAAACATACTTTTTATTCAAAGAAAAATAAGAAAATGGAAAAAAAACTGAATAAAGCGCTGGATGCGATTGATATAAAAATTCTTAATGAATTACAACGCAACGGTAAAATTTCTAATATTGATTTGTCGAAAAAAGTAGGACTTTCACCCACGCCTTGTTTAGAACGTGTTAAACGTTTAGAAAAACAAGGCGTAATTATGGGATATCGCGCGTTGTTGAATCCTGAATTATTGGAAGCACCTTTGCTTGTGATCGTGGAAATTACGTTAGTTCGTGGAAAACCTGATGTATTTGAGGAATTTAATGCTGCGATTCAAGAGTTGGAAGAAATTCAAGAATGCCATTTGGTATCGGGCGATTTTGACTATTTATTAAAAACTCGTGTTGCTGACATGGCTGAATACCGAAAATTGCTGGGGACGACATTATTGCGTTTACCTGGTGTAAATGACACTCGCACTTATGTTGTGATGGAAGAAGTAAAACAAACTAATTTCCTTGTATTGAAATAATATGATTAAACAAATAACAGAACGATTTACGCCCAGACAGTATTTAGCTGAACTTTTGCTTGGATTGACCGCACTTTTCGGGCTTTATTTAATTGTTGCTTGGTCAAGTTATACTCCGCTTGATAATTCTTGGGCAACGGCTGGTTCGCATGGTGAAACAATTAATAAAGTCGGCGCATTTGGTGCGTGGATTATTGATCTTTCTTTTGTTTTCTTAGGTTATGTTGCCCACGTAATTCCTTTTACCGCTTTTTTTGTACCTGTCTATTTATTGAAAACAAAAGCAGTTAAAAACCTTTCCTGTACTCGAATTATTTTACGTGGTTTTGGCTTTACCATGTTGATTATTGGGCTTTGTGTGATGAGTATGTTGCTTTTGCAAAGCAATGCCTTTTATTTAAGTGGGGGAGTTGTGGGCGGTTCACTTGTTGTAAATTGGCTTTATCCAGCATTAGGTAAATTCGGATCGGTTTTAATTGGTTTCACATTTGCTTTAATCGGTTTTATTTTTTGCTCTGGAGCCTCATTGATTCGATTGATTGTAGCCTTTTATCATTGGTTGACAATGAAAAATGAGCAGGAAGAACGTGTTGAGCAAGAAAAATCAACGGGAGAATTAGAGCAAATCGTGATTGTAAAATCAGATAGTTCAGAAACAGAAAATCTAGATCAAAATAATCTTAATGTAGAACAAAATAGTGAGATTGAAACTCAAAAATCGTCTTTAGAGCCTGAAGACAACTCTGTTGAGCATCCTTCGCATTTAATTAATATTCATGGTTTAAATCCAGAGGTTTCTATTAAATCAGAATATGAAGTTTCTCCTGAAGAGAGTGTAAAACCTCAGTTTTCTCTTGAGTTTGAATCGGAAAGCTTGCCTAGTGTGAATTTATCGAGCGACGCACATGGACAAACAGTAAGTAAAAATGATTTTGTGCCAGTGTGGAATAAACCGATAAAGCCTGCTGTTCAGGATGATGTATCAATGAATCAAAGTGCGGATGATTTTACTAAGGTTTCCTTGCTTACAAATGATGAAATGCCAACAGTTTCATTAAGACCCAGTCATGAATCTTTGAATACTGAAATGGCGGATAATAATTTTGATGTTCAAGCTGATGAAAAAGTCCGTTTGGGTGATGATGAACTAAAATTTAACGTATCCTTACAGGATGATATAAGGGATGTTCAATTAGACAAAAATCAAGAGGAATCACCTAATTATAAAGGTTATAGTGGCAGCTTGATTCATCCTGCATTCCAACAACAAACAACTAAACGTGAAAAGCCTAGTACGCCGTTGCCAAGTTTAGAGTTATTATCAAAACATCCTGCAGTGGAACAAAATATTACGCAAGAAGAAGTTTTTGAAACGTCTCAACGTATTGAACAACAATTACGTAATTTTAATGTGAAAGCGACTGTAAAAGATGTGCTTGTTGGCCCTGTTGTTACTCGCTATGAATTAGAATTACAACCTGGGGTGAAAGCGTCAAAAGTAACGAGTATTGATACTGATTTGGCGCGTGCATTAATGTTCCGTTCAATTCGTGTGGCAGAGGCTATTCCTGGCAAGCCTTATATTGGTATTGAAACACCTAATCTTCATCGTCAAATGGTGCCATTACGTGATGTGTTAGATAGCAGCGAATTCCGTGATACTCATGCTACTTTGCCAATGGCTTTAGGTAAAGATATTAGCGGAAAGGCAGTGATTGTTGATTTAGCGAAAATGCCACATTTGTTGGTAGCAGGCTCAACGGGATCGGGTAAGTCTGTTGGCGTGAATACGATGATCTTAAGTTTACTTTATCGTGTTCAACCAGAAGATGTGAAATTCATCATGATCGATCCTAAAGTCGTTGAACTTTCAGTTTATAATGATATTCCGCACTTGTTGACTCCAGTTGTAACAGATATGAAAAAAGCCGCTAATGCGTTGCGTTGGTGTGTAGATGAAATGGAACGCCGTTACCAGTTGCTTTCTGCGCTACGTGTACGCAATATTGAAGGCTTTAACGAAAAAATCGATGAATACGAAGCAATGGGAATGCCAGTGCCAAATCCAATTTGGCGACCTGGCGATACAATGGATGCAATGCCACCGGCATTGAAAAAATTGAGTTATATTGTGGTTATTGTCGATGAGTTTGCTGATTTAATGATGGTAGCGGGTAAGCAAATTGAAGAACTCATTGCTCGTTTAGCACAAAAAGCGCGAGCTATCGGTATCCATTTAATTCTAGCCACACAACGTCCTTCTGTAGATGTGATTACAGGTTTAATTAAAGCGAATATCCCAAGTCGGATTGCCTTTACGGTTGCAAGTAAAATTGACTCACGCACTATTCTTGATCAAGGTGGGGCAGAGGCGCTTTTAGGTCGTGGTGATATGCTTTATTCGGGGCAAGGCTCATCGGATTTGGTGCGTGTTCATGGTGCCTTTATGAGTGATGATGAAGTTATTCGTATTGCGGATGATTGGCGCGCACGTGGTAAACCGGATTATATTGATGGAATTTTAGAAAGTGCAGACGATGAGGAAAGTTCAGAAAAAGGAATATCAAGCAGTGGAGAACTAGATCCACTCTTTGATGAAGTAATGGATTTTGTTATTAATACCGGTACAACCTCAGTATCTTCTATTCAACGTAAATTCAGCGTAGGTTTTAACCGAGCTGCTCGTATTATGGATCAAATGGAAGAACAAGGGATTGTAAGTCCAATGCAAAATGGTAAGCGTGAGATTTTGTCGCGTCGTCCGGAATACTAATTTAAAAGGAAAGTAAAATGAAAAAAATAACGTTAAAATTTGCCGCACTTGCCTTACTTGGCTTGAGTAATTTGGCATTGGCTGATGCGGCAGGTGAATTGCAAATGCGTTTAGCCAAAGTCGATGTGTTAAGCGCTGAATTTGTGCAAACAGTGACATCTGGAAGTGGCAAAAATGTTCAACAGGGAAGTGGCAAACTTCAAATTAAACGTCCAAATTTATTCCGTATGGATACTAAAACTCCTCAAGAAACCCAGATTATTTCTGATGGTAAAACCTTATGGTTCTACGATCCATTTGTGCAACAAGTAACAGCACAATGGGTGAAAGATGCGGTAAATAATACACCTTTCGTCTTGCTCACAAGTAACGATAAAAGCCATTGGGATCAATATTCGGTCATGCAACAAGTGGATACTTTCGTATTGAAACCCAAATCTTCAAAAAGTAATATCAAACAATTTGATATTCGCGTTGATACCAATGGCGTATTAAGAAATTTCAGTACGACAGAGAAAGATGGGCAAACTAATCTTTATGTTTTACGTAATATTACGAATCAAACCTTGTCTGATAGCTTGTTCCAATTCAAGCTAGAAAAAGGCGTTGAAGTGGATGACCAACGTAAAAAATAACAAATGATTATTTTAAATAAGGGCGTAGAAATGCGCCCTTCAATTTTGTGAGAAATAAATATGTCGAACCTCAATTTTGATTTTGCCGAAAATGATTTTCGTCCACTGGCAGCCAAGATGCGTCCAACGAGTCTAAAGCAGTATTTTGGGCAAACTCATCTTATTGGTGAGGGTAAGCCACTGCGTAAAGCTATTCAAGCTGGACATATTCATTCTATGATTTTCTGGGGGCCACCAGGTACAGGAAAAACAACGCTTGCAGAAATTATTGCGCAACGTATTAATGCAGAAGTTGAGCGAATTTCTGCTGTGACGAGTGGGATCAAAGAAATTCGAGAAGCGATTGAGCGAGCAAAACAAAATCGTCTTGCAGATCGTAAAACTATCTTATTTGTGGATGAAGTCCATCGTTTTAATAAAAGTCAGCAAGATGCATTTTTACCGCACATTGAAGACGGAACCGTTATTTTCATTGGAGCGACAACAGAAAATCCATCTTTTGAGCTAAATAATGCGTTGCTTTCTCGTGCCCGAGTGTATGTGCTGAAATCACTCACAACGGCTGAAATTGAACAAGTTTTGCAGCAAGCCGTAGAAGATCCTGAACGTGGATTGGGTAAAGAGCGGTTAATTTTAGAAGAGAATTTGCTGCAAGTGCTTGCCGAATATGTTAATGGGGATGCGCGATTAGCCTTGAATTGCCTCGAATTAATGGTGGATATGGCAGATGAAACCGAAAATGGAAAGAAAATTGACCGCACTTTATTAAAAGAAGTCTTAGGCGAACGTCAAGCGAGATTTGATAAACAAGGTGATCGTTTCTATGATTTAATTTCTGCGCTACATAAATCTGTTCGCGGTTCTGCACCAGATGCGGCATTGTATTGGTATGCACGAATTTTAACGGCAGGCGGTGATCCTTTATATGTTGCGCGACGATTACTTGCCATTGCTTCAGAAGATGTGGGAAATGCAGATCCTCGCGCTATACAAGTCGCATTGGCTGCTTGGGATTGCTTTACTCGAGTCGGGGCTTATGAAGGGGAGCGAGCCATTGCCCAAGCCATTATATATCTTGCGGTAGCGCCAAAAAGTAATGCAGTTTATACCGCATTTAACACTGCGAAACAGCAAGCGAAAGATTTGCCGGATTACGATGTTCCACCACATTTACGCAATGCGCCGACTAATTTAATGAAAGAGCTTGGCTATGGTGCTGAATATCGTTATGCTCATGATGAACCTAACGCTTATGCGGCAGGTGAAAATTATTTCCCGCCTGAATTAAAAGACACCCAATATTATTTTCCGACGAATAGAGGTATGGAAATTCAGATTAAGGAAAAACTAGAACGATTACGTGAGCAAGATAAAAGTGCGGTGAAAAGACGGTATAAATAATCTTTATTTAGGATTTTTTAGAATGGAATGAAAGTGCGGTTGATTTTGAAAACTGTTTTGAAATTTACCGCACTTTTTTAATTTAATCTCTTAAGCAAATTTTCTCAAATTCACTAAAGAATGTTGGAAAGGTTTTGGCAGTACATTTGGGATCTAAAATTGTCACTGGTGTATTGGACAGTGCGATTAGAGAAAAACACATTGCCATGCGGTGATCGTTATAAGTCTCAATATCTGCATGTTTAAACTGATTGAGCGTAAGTGGTTGAATACGAATAAAATCTTCACCTTCTTCGACTTCTGCACCGACTTTACGTAATTCGGTTGCCATTGCTGTTAAACGATCTGTTTCTTTCACGCGCCAGTTATAAATATTTCGAATGATGGTTTCTCCTTTAGCAAAAAGAGCAGTGGTCGCAATCGTCATTGCGGCATCTGGAATGTGGTTCATATCCATATCAATGCCATGTAATTCAGCACGTTCGGCTTGAATAAAATCCTCTCCCCAAGTAATTTTTGCCTCCATTCTTTCTAATACATCAGCAAATAAACGATCGCCCTGAATAGAGTTTTTGCCAATTCCCGTTACTTTTACTTTTCCTTTAATGGCACCAGCTGCGAGAAAGTAAGATGCCGATGAGGCATCGCCTTCTACCAAATATTTTCCAGGTGAAATGTAGGATTGATTTCCCTTAACTTGAAATTTTTGGTAGTGATGGTTTTCAACATCAACACCAAAATCTCGCATCATCGCAAGGGTGATGTCAATATAGGGTTTAGAGACTAGTTCACCGATAATTTCGATTTCTGTGTCATTTTCTGCAAGTGGCGCAGACATTAAAAGTGCGGTCAAAAATTGGGATGAAATAGAGCCATCAATTTTGACATTTCCACCTTTTATCCCTTTGTTAAGAATTGCGACTGGAGGATAACCTTCATTTTCTAAATAGCGAATATCTGCGCCCGCTTGGCGTAAAGCATCGACTAAATGGAGAATCGGCCGTTCTTTCATACGAGGTTCACCCGTTAAGATGATTTCGACTTCGTGGTTTCCTTTTAAGCAAAGTGCTGCGGTTAATGGACGCATTGCCGTACCCGCATTGCCAAGAAAGAGAGAAAGATTGTTCTGTATATTGAATGCTCCGCCCAATCCTTCTATTTCACAAATAGTTTTGTCATCAGAAAGTTGGTAGCGTACACCTAACGCTTTGAGAGCGTTAAGCATATGTCGAATATCATCACTATCTAATAAATTGGTTACTTTTGTTGTGCCTTTAGCTAAGGCTGCTAAAAGTAATGCGCGATTCGATAAACTTTTAGAACCTGGTAAATTAATTGTTCCTTCAACCGCACTTATTGGCGCAAGGGTGATTTTTTCCACTACAACACCACCGTTTTATTTTTATAAACAAAAATTCTATCGTGTAAAGCAAGATCAAGGGCGCGACTTAACACTGTTTTTTCCACATCACGACCAGCACGCATCATCGCTTCAGCATTATAAGTATGATCAACATTAATGACATTTTGCATAATGATCGGACCTTGATCCAATTCATTATTAATGAAATGTGCTGTTGCGCCGATAATTTTTACGCCTCGTTCATAGGCTTGTTGATAAGGCTTGGCACCAATAAAAGCAGGTAAGAATGAATGGTGGATATTAATCACTCGATTTGGATAACGAGCGACAAATTCAGGATTTAACACACGCATATATTTAGCGAGAACAATATAATCTGGCGTGTATTCATCAATTTTTTCAGCTAATAATTTATCGTGCTCAATACGAGTTAAGCCTTCATGGCTAACTAAATGAAATGGAATATTGAAGCGCTCAACGAGTTCGCGTAAATTATCATGGTTGCCGATCACTGCTGCAATTTCTACATCAAGCGCACCATAATAATTTTTCATTAAAATATCGCCGAGGCAGTGAGCTTCTTTTGTGACTAAAATAACAATTTGTTTACGTTGTGTACCAATTAATCGACAATGCGTTCCTTCGGGTAAGCTATATTTTAGATCTTCTAATAAAGTAGCTTCGTTAAAAATACCTTCCAATTCTGTACGCATAAAGAAATGCTTGGTTTCAAAATCTACAAATTCATTATTATGCAGAATGTTTAGTTGATGTTTGTAACAAATGTTGGTTATTTTAGCTATTAGGCCTTTATCATCGGGACAATCGGTGAGTAATATTTTTTTTTCGATCATAATGTTGTGTGCTACGTTTAGATAAAAAAATAGAACCCATAAAAATGGGTTCTATTTCAAATAGAAAAATTAAATTTCGAAATCAGATAATGATTTACCAGAATTCAATGCATTTTGAATTGGGCGTGGTGTGCGACCTTGGCCAGTCCATGTTTTACGCTCGCCATTTTCATCAATAAATGCATATTTTGCTGGGCGAGGTGGACGTTTTGCTCTAGCAGATGTTGCTGCTGTACCAAAGATCTCTTGTAATTCTTCAGGTGTAATACCTTCTTTTTCCATTAATTCTTTATATTTAGCTAAGCGTTCTTTTCGCTCTGTTTCTGCTTTAATTAATTCTGCTTCATTAGCACGTTTCTCTTCAACAGCAGTTTGTAATTTTTCAAGAGCACTTTCCGCTTGTTCTAAAGTTAATTCGCGCACTGCCGCACGTAAACTACGAAGATTTGTCAAACCTTTTGCTAATTCGCTCATAATAAACCTCGATAAAATAATCTTGTATGTGGAAAAACTTATTTAATAATAGGGAAAATAATATTTATTGTAAATATCTATTTTAAATAAATGGTCGGAGCAGGTATATATCTTTAAATTTCTTTTTGTTTATTTTTTATATTTTTAATTCAATCTAATAAAATTTTTTATAAAACTTGTTGGCATTTGGATTTTTTTACGGTAATCTCTTGAATCACTACAAAAGTAGAGGTGCAATCATTATAAGTATTTTTTCAGAGTGGATAACGATGAAGAAAAAAGAAAGGAATGATTGCCGAAATCAAACAAAAGTCGTTTTGTTTGGTTGGTGGCGTACTTGAAAGGGGCGACACTGTCATAGTTTTTTGATTAACTATGGAGCGCTACGGTTGTTCTGGTCTTATTCTGTCCTTTGCTTTCCGTTCTCTCCATTAATTGTAGGTATCTCTTAATGGAACTTATCGATTTTTCATCCTCAGTTTGGTCAATCATTCCAGCTTTATTGGCGATTGTCTTGGCCATTGCAACTCGTCGTGTATTGGTGTCTCTCAGTGCAGGGATTATTGTTGGTGCGTTAATGTTAGGTGGCTGGAATATTGGCTCATCTTTCAGTTATCTATCAAGCAACGTGATTTCACTTGTTTATGCTGATGGCGCAATTAACTCTAATATGAACATTGTCTTGTTCTTATTATTGCTTGGTGTTTTAACCGCACTTTTAACTGTATCAGGTAGTAATCGTGCATTTGCTGAATGGGCTCAAAACCGTATTAAAGGTCGTCGTGGTGCTAAATTATTAGCTGCATCATTAGTTTTTGTTACTTTTATTGACGATTATTTCCACAGTCTTGCTGTAGGCGCAATTGCTCGTCCAGTGACAGACCGTTTTAAAGTTTCTCGTGCGAAACTTGCTTATATTTTGGATTCAACGGCAGCACCGATGTGTGTAATGATGCCAGTTTCAAGTTGGGGCGCATACATTATTACCTTAGTAGGCGGTTTATTAGCGACTTATTCGATCACTGAATACACACCAATTGGTGCATTCGTGGCAATGAGCTCAATGAACTTCTATGCAATTTTCTCAATTATCATGGTGTTCTTTGTAGCATATTTTTCTTTCGATATTGCTTCAATGGCACGCCATGAACAATTAGCTTTGGAAAATTCTGAAGATGAATTAGAAGAAGAAACGGGTGCAAAAGGTCACGTACGTAATCTCGTATTACCTATCTTAGTTTTAATTTTTTCAACGGTTACAATGATGATTTACACTGGTGCATCAGCATTAGCAGCGGATGGTAAAGAATTTAGTATTTTAGGTGCGTTTGAAAATACTGTTGTTGGAACTTCTTTAGTTGTGGGTGGTACTTGCTCAATTCTAGTTTCTACTTTATTAATTATTATTGATCGTCAAGTGAGTGTTCCAGAATATGCACGCTCTTGGATTGCAGGTATTAAATCAATGGCGGGTGCCATTGCGATTTTATTCTTTGCGTGGACAATTAATAAAGTCGTTGGGGATATGCAAACTGGTAAATATTTATCTTCTCTTGTTTCTGGTAATATCCCAATGCAATTCTTACCAGTAATTTTATTTATTCTTGGTTCTGCAATGGCATTCTCAACTGGTACTAGCTGGGGGACATTCGGTATTATGTTACCAATTGCAGCGGCCATGGCTGCAAATGCGGCGCCAGAATTATTACTCCCTTGTTTATCAGCAGTAATGGCGGGGGCTGTATGTGGTGACCATTGTTCTCCAGTATCGGATACAACGATTTTATCTTCAACTGGTGCAAAATGTAACCATATGGATCATGTGACTACTCAGCTTCCTTATGCTGCCACAGTTGCAACTGCAACGGCTATCGGTTACATCGTAGTTGGATTCACTTATTCAGGTTTAGCTGGTTTTGCAGCGACGGCGGTTTCATTATTTTTAATCGTATTTGTAGTGAAAAAACGTTAAAAATGTGATCTTGCTCAAAAATTTAAATAAAATATAAAATTTTGATAAATTTATAAAATGCGACATAAGGTCGCATTTTTTTTATTTAAAAGTAGTATTTTTTTATAAAAATCTGATCTTGTATAAATTTTTAGTTTTTTATTCTGTTTTGTAGGTGTTTTTAGCCGTAATGTAGACTAGACAAAAATTTTTTGCTTAGTATGATGTAAATCATTGATACAAAGCATGGGCACTTTTGAAAGTGCGGTTCGTTTTAGGAGTAAAAGATGAAGAAGTTATCTGGCGCAGAGATGGTCGTTCAATCTTTACGCGATGAAGGCGTAGAGTATTTATTTGGTTATCCTGGTGGGGCAGTATTAGATATTTATGATGCGATCCATACACTAGGTGGTATTGAACATATTTTAGTTCGTCATGAACAAGCGGCTGTACACATGGCGGATGGCTATGCACGTTCTACAGGTAAAGTTGGATGTGTGTTAGTGACTTCGGGGCCAGGAGCAACAAACGCAATCACTGGCATTTTAACGGCTTATACAGATTCCGTTCCTATGGTCATTATTTCTGGTCAGGTCATGAGTAATTTAATTGGTCGAGATGCATTCCAAGAATGTGATATGGTGGGGATTTCTCGTCCTGTTGTGAAGCATAGCTTTATTGTCAAAAAAGCGGAAGATATTCCATCTATTTTGAAGAAAGCTTTTTATATTGCCTCAACTGGTCGTCCTGGGCCTGTTGTGGTGGATATTCCCAAAGATACTGTAAATCCGAATTTTAAATATCCTTATGAATACCCTGAATCTGTAGAGTTACGCTCTTATAATCCAACAGTAAATGGGCACAAAGGCCAAATTAAAAAAGCATTAAAAGCACTTTTAGTAGCGAAGAAACCAATACTTTTCGTCGGTGGCGGCGCAATTGCTGCTGAATGTAGTACGCAGTTAATTCAGTTTGCACAACGGCTAAATTTACCGGTTACCTCATCATTGATGGGATTAGGCGCTTATCCAAGTACGGATAAACAATTCCTAGGTATGTTAGGGATGCACGGTACTTTCGAAGCTAATACGGCAATGCACGAAAGTGATCTTATTTTGGGAATTGGCGTTCGTTTTGATGATCGCACAACAAATAATTTAGAAAAATATTGCCCAAATGCAAAAGTAATTCATATTGATATTGATCCAACCTCGATTTCTAAAAATGTCCCAGCAGCAATTCCAATTGTCGGAAATGCGAAAAATATCTTGGAAGAATTTTTGAGTTTATTGAATGAAGAGGGATTGAAATCTCAAACAGATCTTGAAAGTTGGTGGCAAGAAATCAACCAATGGAAAGCAAAAAAATGTTTGGAATTTGACCGCACTTCTGGCGTGATTAAACCGCAACAAGTCATGGAAGCGGTATATCGTCTTACTAAAGGACAGGCGTATGTGGCTTCTGATGTAGGGCAACATCAAATGTTTGCTGCGTTACATTATCCGTTTGATGAGCCTCGTCATTGGATTAACTCTGGTGGCGCGGGCACCATGGGATTTGGTTTACCCGCTGCATTAGGCGTGAAATTGGCTCATCCGGAAGGAACAGTTGTTTGTGTTACTGGTGATGGAAGTATTCAAATGAATATTCAAGAACTTTCTACCGCAACGCAGTATGGCATCCCTGTTGTCATTATTTGTTTGAACAATCATTTCTTGGGAATGGTAAAACAATGGCAAGACTTGATTTATTCTGGTCGCCATTCGCAAACCTATATGAATTCCTTGCCTGATTTTGTGAAATTGGCTGAATCTTATGGGCATGTCGGTATAAAAATTGCTACACCCGATGAACTTGAAAGTAAATTGAAAGAAGCATTCAGTATTAAAAATAAATTAGTATTTGTGGATATTAATGTAGATGAATCTGAGCATGTGTATCCAATGCAAATTCGTGGTGGCGCAATGAATGAAATGATTTTAAGTAAACCTCAAGAGGAGACAAACTAATGCGTAGAATTTTATCTGTTTTACTCGAAAATGAGTCTGGTGCTTTATCGCGTGTTGTTGGTTTATTCTCCCAACGTGCCTTTAATATTGAAAGTTTGACGGTGGCGCCAACGGATGATCCAACACTTTCTCGAATGACTATTGAAGCAGTGGGCGATGCTCAAGTATTGGAACAAATTGAGAAACAACTCCATAAATTAGTGGATGTGTTTAAAGTGATTAATTTGAGTGAGCAAGAGCATATAGTTCGAGAAATTGTTTTAGCGAAGGTAAGGGCAGTAGGTTCATCTCGTGATGAGATTAAACGTTTAGCCGATATTTTCCGTGGACAAATTGTAGATGTCACACCAAAATCTTACACAATTCAATTAAGTGGCACGAAAGATAAAATTGATGCATTTATTTCTGCATTGAAAGAAGAAACCACATTGTTGGAAATTGTTCGTTCTGGATTGATTAGTGTGTCTCGTGGAGAAAAGAATATTCTCTAAAGTAGGGGCGTAAAGTGCGGAAATATTGTAATAGAATTTTACCGCACTTTATTAGAAATATATTTGTTTTTAGTTTTTTTATAAAAAACTTGTGACCAAGTTCACAAATCTAAAAATATGTATTTGCATAACTGATCGGATTTCTTTATTCTGAAACCACTAAAAACAAGTGCTATCTTAAATAGCCGACATCTATTTTGCTTTCCGAGTAGTGCCCCATTGGGGCACTTTTTTTATTCTGTAAATAAGTATAAAAAATCCCTTTCGTAAGAAAGGGATTTTAATTATCTAAATTACATTTTTTCTACGGTTTTAATACCGAGTAACTCTAAACCTTGTTTTAAGGTTTTTTCTGTTAATAATGCCAATTTTAAACGGCTTAATTTTACGGCCTCATCTTCAGCATTTAAAATTGGGCAATGCTCGTAGAATGACGAGAATATGCCTGCTAGTTCGTATAAATAAGCACAAAGCACGTGTGGTGTGCCTTCTTTTCCGACTGTTTGCACTGCTTCTTCAAATTGTAAAAGTTTAATTGCAAGCGCTCTTTCTTTATCATCTTCAAGCGTTAAAGGTGCAGCTAAAAGTGCGGTCGAATTTATATCTGTTTTATTAAAGATCGAACGAATTCGAGTATAGGCATATTGCATATAAGGTGCAGTGTTACCTTCAAAGCTTAACATATTATCCCAATCAAAAACGTAATCAGTAGTACGGTTTTTGGAGAGATCCGCATATTTCACCGCACCAATACCGACAGCCTCAATCACAGCTTCTTTTTCATCATTAGATAAATTTGTATTTTTTTCATTAATTAATACAGTGGCGCGCTCAATCGCTTCATCTAATAGATCGGCTAATTTCACCGTGCCACCAGTACGGGTTTTAAATGGCTTGCCATCTTTACCAAGCATCATTCCAAAGTTTTTATGCTCTAAAGAAAAACTGTCTGGTACATAACCTGCTTTACGAGTAATTAACCAAGCTTGTTGCATATGTTGGCTTTGACGAGTATCTGAAAAAACAAGTGCGCGATCAGCTTTTAATGTTTCATAACGATATTTTGCTGCAGCAATATCGGTTGTAGTGTAAAGGAAACCACCGTCTTTTTTCTGAATGATCACGCCCATTGGATCGCCTTCTTTATTTTTGAACTCATCCAAATAAACAACCAATGCACCATCATCTTCTACAGCTAAACCTTGTTTTTTAAGATCTTTTACGATGCTTGGTAACATAGGATTATAAAGACTTTCACCCATAACATCTTTTTCGGTTAAAGTCACATTCAAGCGATCATAGTTGTGCTGATTTTGTTGCATCGTGATGTTAACTAAACGTTTCCACATCGCTCGACAATATTCATCACCACCTTGTAATTTCACAACATAATTACGCGCTTTTTCTGCGAATATTTCATCTTCATCGTAGTGTTTTTTGGCTTCGCGATAAAAGGCTTCAAGATCTTGCAATTCCATTTCACTCGCATGCTCGTTTTGCATTTTTTCAAGATAAGCAATAAGCATACCGAATTGCGTTCCCCAGTCACCAACATGGTTTGCACGAATGACATTGTGACCTAAAAATTCTAGGGTTCTCACAACAGCATCGCCGATGATCGTAGAACGTAAGTGACCTACATGCATTTCTTTTGCTACGTTTGGAGATGAATAATCAATCACGACAGTTTGCTTATCCGTAGCTTGAATACCTAAATTCTTTTGGGACAGCGCAGTTGAAACCTCTGTTGTTAGCCAAGTTGGATTTAAGAAAATATTAATAAAGCCTGGTCCTGCGATTTCTAATTTTTCTGCAATATCAGATAGTTGAGCATTATCTAAAACTTTTTGAGCAAATTCTCGTGGATTTAAACCTAATTTTTTTGCCGCAGCCATAATGCCATTGGCTTGATAATCGCCAAATTGTGGTTTTCCTGATTGACGAACAAGCGCATCGCAAGATTGATCTGCTCCAGCAAGAATCATAGCTTGTTTGATTTTGTCGGATAAAATAGATTGAATATTCACGTTTTTTCCTATGTTCAAATTGAATAATGAAAATAATCGGCTATGATACCGTTCTTTATGAGTTTCTCAAAGGGACAAAATGACAAATTTACAGGAAAAATCACCCGCACTTTTTTCTGATTTGGCGGAATTTGAAAAAAAAATTCAACAATTAGCTCAAATAATGTTAATTGATTTTTCAAATTATGAAATTGATCACCTTGCTGTGCGTGTAAATAATGAACAAAATGCAAAAGACTGGCTGACACTTTTATTGAAATACGGTAGAATTTTATCCGATAACGTTGTCAACGGGCGCAAGATTTATCTAATTCAGTTAGAAAAAGCAGTGACATTTGCTAATCAGTTCGTTGATGTTATTGAACTTCCGTTCCCTAAAAATAAGGAGTATCCCATAGAAGGTTGGGAGCATATTGAGGTTGTAGTGCCATTTTTACCGAATGAATCGATAAATGAATGGGTACAGCGTATTAATATGCGTTTTTTATGGAGCGAATTAACTCAATTAACTATTAAAGTGAGTGAGCCTAAAGTGGATGGCGAGAGATTGCCTAATCCATCTATTGCAGTAAGTTTTGTTGATAAGACATCAAATCATACTTGTATTAAGGTTCATCCTTATTCTATAAAGAAAATACTCGAGGTTTAGCAAAATGAAAAAATTATCTCTTGCATTAACGGTTTTAGCGGCTGTAGGTTTAAGCGCTTGTTCTTCTTTCCAAAAAGATGAAAATGCTTATAAAGGCCAAATCGTTTTTAGCCAAATGGAAGGTGAAAATCTTAAATTAACCATCCGTAAAAATGATTGTTCTGGTCGTCAACAGGATGGCGAGCAAGTTGAGCTTAGTCACAAGTACGATTCAACTTTAGTTGTTGGTGCTTGTGTTTTAGTATCTGACAATGGTAATACTAAAAACATTTCAACTTTTTCTCCAAGAAACCCACTTTAATTCCTTTCTAATATAGAGAATATTATATGAAAAAAACAAATATGGCATTAGCACTGTTACTTGCTTTTAGTGTAACTGGTTGTGCAAATACTGATATTTTCAGTGGTGATGTTTATAGCGCATCTCAAGCTAAAGAAGCTCGTTCAATTACTTATGGTACGATTGTTTCTGTGCGTCCTGTTAAAATCCAAGCTGATAATCAAGGTGTAGTTGGTACGCTTGGTGGTGGTGCTTTAGGTGGTATTGCTGGTAGTGCAATTGGCGGTGGTCGTGGTCAAGCTATTGCAGCAGTAGTTGGCGCGATTGGCGGTGCAGTAGCTGGAAGCAAAATCGAAGAAAAAATGAGTCAAGTAAATGGTGCTGAACTTGTAATTAAGAAAGATGATGGTCAAGAGATCGTTGTTGTTCAAAAGGCTGACAGCAGTTTTGTAGCTGGTCGCCGAGTTCGTATTGTGGGTGGTGGCTCAAACTTAAATGTTTCCGTGCTATAACTAATAGCGTTAACACCTAATATCTTATTAATCAGCGTCTTAACCCTTTAAGGCGCTGATTTTTTTATTATTAAACATACAAAAAACAATCAATTAAAAATTGCTATATCTATTCATAACATCTTAAAGATAAATTAAAGGACTAAATCCTATAATAAATATGGAATTTAGTCCTTGATATAAAATTATAATTGTTTAAATCTTTTATATTAAATAAACAATTAACGCCATGCTTTAAATTGATTAATTAACCCATTGGTTGAACTGTCATGACTTGCTACTTTTTCAGAATTTGTTAATTCAGGAAGAATTCTGTTTGCAAGTTGTTTGCCTAGTTCTACACCCCATTGATCGAAACTAAAGATATTGAAAATCACACCTTGTACAAAGATTTTATGTTCATACATAGCAATTAATGCCCCCAAGGTAAATGGAGTGATTTTTTGAACGAGAATCGAATTAGTTGGCTTATTACCAGTGAATACTTTAAATGGAACAATATTTTTTACATCATCTAAAGATTTACCTGCTTTTACAAATTCAGCCTCGACTTCCTGTTTTGTTTTTCCGAACGCTAATGCTTCTGTTTGTGCGAAGAAGTTAGAAAGCAATTTATTATGATGATCCGCCAAGGAATTATGGCTTTGGGCTGGCGCAATAAAATCACAAGGAATTAAAGTAGTGCCCTGGTGAATTAATTGATAGAACGCATGTTGTCCGTTTGTACCTGGTTCTCCCCAAATGATTGGGCCAGTTTGGTAATTGTTAATGACATTGCCATCACGATCCACATATTTACCATTTGATTCCATATTACCTTGTTGGAAATAGGCTGCGAAACGATGTAAATATTGATCATAAGGTAAGATCGCTTCTGTTTGTGCACCAAGGAAATTGGTATTCCATAAGCCAACTAATGCTAAGGTGGTTGGAATATTTTTTTCAATTGGAGTAGAACGGAAATGTTTATCCATTTCATGCGCGCCATTCAATAACTCTTCAAAGTTTTCAAAGCCAATTGATAGTGCAATTGAAAGACCAATAGCTGACCATAAAGAGTAACGACCGCCAACCCAATCCCAAAATTCAAACATGTTATTGGTATCAATACCAAATTTTTCTACATCTTTAGCATTGGTTGATAACGCTGCAAAATGTTTTGCAACCGCACTTTCATCTTTCGCTGCTTTTAGTAACCAATCACGTGCACTTTGCGCATTTGTCATGGTTTCTTGAGTGGTAAACGTTTTAGATGCCACTAAGAAAAGCGTGGTTTCTGGATTGACTTTTTTTAAGGTTTCCGCAATATGTGTACCATCGACATTTGAAACAAAGTGCATATTTAGGTGATTTTTATATGGGCGAAGCGCTTCTGTTACCATATAAGGGCCTAAATCAGATCCGCCAATACCAATATTCACGACATCAGTAATCGCTTTTCCTGTATAGCCTTTCCATTCACCAGAAATAATACGCTGACAGAAATCTTTCATTTTATCTAGCACAGCATTGACTTCAGGCATGACATCTTTACCATCAACAAGCACTGGAGTATTAGCACGATTGCGGAGTGCGGTATGTAGTACAGCCCGATTTTCAGTACGATTGATTTTTTCACCTGTAAACATTGCTTCTTTTGCGCTATCAAGAGAACATTCTTGAGCAAGTTGGCGAAGATGTGAAAGGGTTGTTTGATTGATATTGTTTTTGGAAAAATCTACAAGAATTTGGTTATTGAATGTTAAAGAATAATCGTCAAAACGATTTTTTTCTTGTTTAAATAAATCTTGGATGGTGGTGTTTGACAATTCAGCTTTATGTGCTTCGAGAGATTTCCACGCATGGGTGTGAGTCGGGTTAATGTTTTTCATGGTATTTCCTTTCATTAAAAATAATCAAAATTTTAACCGCACTTTCTAGGGTTTCTATCAGAGAGGGAGTGAATCCCTCTCTTCAGAAAATGCAGTGATTAACAGATTAATCAACATATTCAGTTATAACACGCGGTGTTAATTTTGTAATTAGCTCATAGCTTAAAATTCCTGTGAATTTAGCTACGGTTTCAATAGGTAATTCCTTACCCCATAGAATTACTTCATCACCTACTTCATCTTGGCTATCAGGTCCTAAATCAACGGTTAACATATCCATTGAAACCCTTCCAACGATTGGCACGATACGACCATTCAAATAAACAGGCGTGCCTTCAGGCACATCTCTAGGATATCCATCGCCATAACCAATAGCCACAACACCGATTTTTGTATTATGCGAACTTGTCCAAATGCCACCGTACCCAACTGGTTCACCTTGTTTATGGTTGCGAACAGCAATCAATGATGAAGTTAAATTCATCACTGGCGTTAAACCAAACTCAGCACCGACGGTATCAGTTGGTGAAATGCCATACATAATAATACCTGGGCGGATACATTCCAGATGAGATTCAGGCCAGAAAAGAATGCCACCTGATGCCGCAATAGTACGTTCACCTTGTTTATCTTTTGTGGCGGATAAAAAGCGGTTGATTTGAAGTTGGGTATAATTGGATTCTAATTCATCAGCGCGGCTAAAATGGCTAACAAAGCCTAAGTGCGGTTGAATATATGGAAGTTTTTTAAGTTCATTATAGAAAAAATCCACTTCATCTAATGAAACACCTAAACGATGCATGCCTGTGTCTATTTTTAACCAAACTTTAATTGGACTTGGTAAATTCGCACGTTTTAGTGCTTCCAATTGTTCACGATTATGTACGATAGTTTCGATATTATTGACCGCTAAGACGGGCAAATCTTGTTCATTAAAAAAGCCTTCAAGCAATAAAATCGGTTTAGTAATACCATTGGAACGTAATGCCAGAGCCTCTTCTAAACGAGCCACGCCAAAGCAATCGACATTTTGTTCTAAAGTTGATGCGACAAACACAACGCCGTGACCATAGGCGTTTGCTTTAACCACTGCGATGATTTTACTATTTGGTGCTTTTTGTTTAATTATTTCTAAATTTTGTTTTAAGGCGTGCGAGCTAATTTTCGCTGTCGCCGGTTTTACATTCATTGTTATTCCTTAATAATCATCATGATATTCACGTTGTTCGGCGAGATTGTCGAAGCGTGAGAATTGTCCATTAAATTTTAACCGCACTCGACCAATCGGGCCGTTACGTTGTTTACCGATAATAATTTCTGCAACACCTTTATCTTCCGAGTTATCGTTATAGACTTCATCTCGGTAAATAAACATAATCAAGTCTGCATCTTGCTCAATGGAGCCTGATTCACGTAAATCTGAGTTTACAGGGCGTTTGTCTGCACGTTGTTCTAAAGTACGATTTAATTGAGAAAGCGCGACTACTGGCACTTGTAATTCTTTGGCGAGCGCTTTGAGGGAACGGGATATTTCTGCGATTTCTAGTGTTCGGTTATCTGAAAATGCGGGTGCGCGCATTAATTGCAAATAATCCACCATGATCATACTTAATCCAGCATTTTCACGATAAACTCGGCGTGCGCGGGAACGAACATCAGTAGGCGTTAGGCCTGAAGAGTCATCGATATAAAGATTATTTTTTTGCTTGAACATCCCAACTACGCTAGCAATTTTGTTCCACTCGATCTCATCTAAATTTTGACCTGTTCGGATTTTAGTTTGATCAACGCGAGCAAGTGATGCGATCATACGCATCATAATTTGTTCTGCTGGCATTTCTAAACTAAATACTAAAACAGGTTTTTCACTTGCCATTGCGGCATTTTCGCAAAGGTTCATGGCGAAAGTAGTTTTACCCATTGACGGACGTGCCGCCACGATAATTAAGTCAGAAGGCTGTAAACCTGCCGTTTTTTTATCAAGATCAGTGAAACCGGTCGTAATGCCCGTTACGCCTGAATGATTTTCAAGTTTGCTCAAAATATCGATTTTTTCAATAGTACTTTCCAGAACATTGATCACATTTTGTGGACCTTCGCTAGAAGTCGTCCGTTTTTCTGCAATCGCAAATACTTCACGCTCTGCTTCATCAAGAATTAACTTGATGTCTTGTCCTTTGGGAGAATAGCTATTTTCAGCAATACGATTTCCTACCGAAATAAGTTCTCGTAATATGGCTTTTTCTCTCACAATATCCGCATAAGCCAAAATATTAATGGCGTTCGGAGTATTATTGGAAAGCTCTGCTAGATAAGCAAACCCACCCACTTCATCGCTTACACCACGGTTTCTTAAGGCTTGATCTAGCGTAATTAAATCAATAGGCGATTGATTACGCATTAGATGTTCCATTTCTGTAAAAATTAGACGATGCTGAAAAGTATAAAAATCGTCAGCAATCACACGTTCAGCAATACCATCCCAATGTTGATTGCTCAGCATGATGCCACCCAACACGGCTTGTTCAGCCTCAAGTGAGTGCGGTGGAATACTTATTTGTGCTGTTTTTTTGTCAGAAGATTTGATTTGAGGTTGTGATGCCATAGGACTTATTTCGATACTAGAATGTCGTCTATGATACCGCAAATATCTATTGGATTTAAGTGAAAAGTGCGGTGAAAAAAGGAAATAAAAAACGGTGGAAAAATCCACCGCTCTTTCATTTTAAAGTATTCATATTGTTGATTATTCAACAATTAATGTACGACATACGTTGGTTTGTGTCGCACCTTGACCACCGTGAGTAACAAGCACTAAATCACCAGTAGATAAGTAACCTTTTTCTTTTAATGATTGAAGTGCTACTTTTGCACTGGTTTCTGTACGGCTATCTTCATCATGATAAACTGGAGTTACACCACGGTATAGTGCACAAAGGTTTAAAGTTTCTTGATTACGAGATAACGCAAAGATTGGTAAGCCAGAGCTAATGCGTGACATTAATAATGGAGTACGGCCTGTGCTAGTTAAAGTGACGATTGCCACCACACCTTTCATGTGGTTTGCAGCATACATTGCAGACATCGCAACAGATTCTTCAATGGTTTCAAATTCTTTATCCATACGGTGACGAGAAACGTTAATACTTGGCATTTTTTCTGCACCTAAACATACGCCAGCCATTGCCGCTACTGTTTCAGAAGGATATTGACCTGCTGCTGTTTCTGCAGAAAGCATAACTGCATCAGTACCATCTAATACTGCGTTTGCAACGTCCATCACTTCAGCACGAGTTGGCATTGGGTTGCTAATCATTGATTCCATCATTTGAGTCGCTGTAATTACAGCACGATTTAATTGACGTGAACGACGGATTAATTTTTTCTGTACGCCGACTAATTCAGGATCACCGATTTCTACACCTAAGTCACCACGAGCAACCATAATTACGTCAGATGCTAAAATGATATCGTCCATTGCTTCCTCATTAGCCACCGTTTCTGCACGTTCAACTTTAGCAATGATTTTTGCATTTAAACCAGCTTGTTGTGCAAGTTCACGCGCATAATTTAGGTCAGCACTTGAACGAGGGAAAGAAACGGCTAAGAAATCAACGCCAATGCGTGCAGCGGTAATAATGTCTGCTTTATCTTTTTCTGTTAATGCTTCTGCAGATAAACCGCCGCCTAATTTGTTGATACCTTTATTATTTGATAATGGACCACCAACAGTCACTTCAGTGAATACTTTTGCACCATCAGTTGATAATACTTTCAATTGAACACGGCCATCATCTAATAAAAGAATGTCGCCAGGAACAACATCTTGTGGAAGCGTTTTATAGTCTAAACCAACAGATTCTTGTGTACCTTCGCCTTTTGGTAATTCTGCATCAAGAATGAATTTATCACCAACACTTAAGAAAATTTTACCGTCTTTAAAAGTAGATACACGAATTTTAGGACCTTGTAAATCACCTAAGATTGCCACGGTTTTACCTAATTTTTTCGCGATAGAACGTACACGTTCAGCTCGTTCAATATGGTCATCAGGTGTACCGTGAGAGAAGTTCATACGAACTACGTTAGCGCCCGCTGCGATAATTTTTTCAAGATTGTTATCACGGTCAGTTGATGGGCCCATAGTACATACAATCTTCGTTCTTCTTAGTCTTCTAGACATTATTTACTCCGTCAATAATTACAAAATTTTAAAGATACTATTTTTACTTGGCTATATATTAGCCAGATGAAAATCGGTGCGCATTATACGCTTAAAAATTTGGGAAATCAAAAATAGCCCTGTTATTTAAGGCAATACTGTTTACTTTTTTGTCAGTTATCTCGAGTTTTAAGAAAAATACTTGTTTTCAGATTAAAAATATCTATAATTCCAGACAATTTATACAGTGCGACTATAGCTCAGTTGGTTAGAGCACCACCTTGACATGGTGGGGGTCACTGGTTCGAGTCCAGCTAGTCGCACCATCTAACCCTTTCATAACCCCGCGAAACTAATCGCGGGGTTTTGTTTTATCTAGGTTTTATGAGTGATATAAGAGAGCAAAAAATTGTTTCTATATAAAAACGGCTAAAAACATTTCTATTTTTAGCCGCACTTTTTAATTTTCTTCTTTATTTTCTTTAAATAAGCCTGATGCACCCTCTGAATAATCTCTAGGCTGTTCATTTTGAGATTTATCTGTTGCAGTAATCAACTGTTGGGTGAATAAACCTTTTTGATCTTTTTCGCCCAGTAAATTATTGGAGGAGGTTGCGTAGTGGCGATAAAGTTTTTGATAATCGTTAATTAAGGTTTTGAATAATTCAGCACTTTCTGCAAAATGTTTTTCGATTTGCGCCTTTTGTGTATCAAGTTGCGTTTTGACTATTTTTAATTCAGCTTCTGTCTTGGCTTGATGTTTTACGGAGCCTTTGGTTAAACGCACAATAATGTAACCAATAAATAATCCAACAATAAAAGCGATACCAATCGCTCCCCAAATTTCATTTGTCCAATTTTCCATAATATTCTCCTGTTTATTTGGCTTAAAAACTAACAAGTTGCAATAATAACAATTTCAACTTTCCAACGAGGATCCGCTAATTTAGCTTCGACTGTCGCTCGACTTGGTGGACTAACATGATCGACCCATTCATCCCAAGCTTGATTTAATTGTGCATAATCTTGCATGTCTGCTAAGAAAATTTGTGCGGTTAAAATATTGCTTTTATTGGAGCCAATTTCTGCTAACAATTTATCAATTAAACCTAATACTTCTTTGGTTTGTTCGTAGGCATTTTGCTCGATGGTTAATTCTGGAACTTGCCCTGCAAAATAGGCTAGGTTGTTATGAATTGAAACTTCACTTAAACGTGCGCTGGGTAAAATGCGTTGAATTGTCATAGTGTTCTCCTTTGGGGTATTTTCTTCTATTCTAAATAGCGTTTACTACTTTGTAAAATCCTCTTTACTAGGCTAGAATACCCGACAATTATTCTCAATTATTTAATCATTATGAAACTGCTTATCTCTAATCAGCATGGTGCTATTGTTATGGCATTGGTGCCTTTTATTTACGGTATGTTACTTGCTAATCCAGTATGGGCGCACGTATTTTTATTATTAGGATGGTTTTCGCTTTATTTGATGACTTATCCTTTTTTGAATTTTTTTAAAGGTAAAAATCTTGAGTTATACAAAAAATGGTCTGTGATTTATTTTGCTGCGGCAGTGATTTTTGCGATTCCCGCGTTAATTTATAATTGGCAAGTACTGTATTTTATGTTTGCCATGCTGCCGTTTGTCGCTGTAAACATTTATTTCACGAAGAAAAAAGATGAGCGTAATTTATGGAATGATTTGGCGGGGATCTTAATTTTTGCTCTAGCTGGAATGGGATCTTATTACTTTTCTGACCGCACTTTTGATGAAAAAATGCTTTGGGTAGCGATTTATCCAACATTATTTTTTATTGGAACAACACTTTATGTGAAATCAATGATGCGTGAGCGAAAAAATCCACGTTATTTTTGGGCGTCAGTAATTTTTCACTTATTATGTGTGCTGATTTTTGTAGTTTCGCAACAATTTATTTTAGCATTATCTTTTGTTCCCGGATTCGTGCGCGCGGTTTATCTGCCCACTAAAAAGCTTTCTGTTATGCAAGTTGGATTAACAGAATTTGCGATTACTGCTGTGTTTTTTATTTTACTTTTAATAGCAACTTTATAAATGAAACTGAAGTTATTTTTTCATACAGTATTACTTTCTTGTAGCTTGCCTATTTGGGCAATAAAAACCGTTGATATTACAGCGAGTTCGAAAATGGATGATCAAGCAAGAATGAATTTGGCACAAGACTTTGCCAATAAACAACAATGGATCTCTGTTTTCGATATTATGTATCCGATGGCTTTAGAAGGAAATATCACCGCTCAAAGCAATCTAGGCATGTTATATAACCTTGGGCGTGGCACGGTGAGAGACTACGAAAAGGCTTATTGGTGGTTTAGCGAAGCGGCAGAGAAGGGCAGTGTGAAAGGGCTAAATAACCTTGGCGTTATGTATCTACGTGGCGATTACGTCAAACAAAATACAGCGCAAGCCATTAAGCTTTTTGAACGTACAGCTCGAGCTAAAGATACGGATGCGATGATGATGTTAAGTAATATTTATCGATCACAAAACCAACCTGAAAAATCATTGGAATGGCTGAAGAAAGCCGCTGAATTAGGCAATAAGGAAGCAAAACAGCGTTTATCTAGTCAGCCGTAATCTTAAAAGTGCGATTATTTTAATCGCATAAATTTCACGCCACTATGTTGCAATAGCAATTTCATTGGATCTTCATCATTCGAGACTGTTTTCTCACGTAATTCAATTAATTTCATCCGTAAATGGGCAAGTTCATGAATTCGTGTGGCCACTTCTTTAATATGTTTGTCTAACACACGATTTATTTCTTCTGCTTGTTGTTTGGAGGCATTTTTTAAATTCAGTAGGCTTTTTATTTCACTTAATGAAATATCTAAATTTCGACAGTTACAAATAAATGATAAACGTTGCAAGTGTTCTTCATTATATTGGCGAAAATTGCCTGAAGTGCGTTTTGGGGGCGGGATTAAACCTTGTTGTTCATAATAACGAATGGTTTCTACGGTACAGCCTAGGGCTTTAGCAAGTGCTCCAATTTTCATCAATTTCCTTAAAAAATGACTTGACTCTAAAGTTACTTCATATTTTATCATGCGTTCAGATTTTCTTAAACAAAAACAAACAAGGAGCATCCAAAATGGAATTAAAAAAAATCGCAGTGGGATTAACCGCACTTTTAGGTATGTCTGTTGCTAACGCGCACAATGTTTGGCTTGAACCTGCTTCAGCCCAAGGTGAATACGTGGTGAAATTTGGACATGAACAAACTGAAACCTATCCAGAATCTAAACTTAAATCTATCCAAGCTTTAAATGCTCAAGGAAAATTAACCGCAGTTGACTATCAATTCAGAAATGGCGAAGCCTATCTTATGCCTAAATCAGATTTAGTATTCGTTCATTTCGATAATGGTGTATGGTCAAAATTACCAAGCGGTAAATACATTGAAAAAACAAAACGTGAAGAACCAACAGCAGAGTTTAGTACCAATCCTGTTAAATTTGGTAAAGCGATTTTGAAATGGGATGCTGAATCTTTCAAATCTCATCAACAAGCATACGAATTGATTCCTCAAGAAAAAGCACAAGCGAACAAACCACTTTCTATCCTTGTGTTACATAATGGTAAACCGGTTCAAGGTATTAAAGTGGGCGTGAGTGAAGATGCACCGTTCAATTTAACCAATGAAAAAGGTATCGCTCAATTTACGCCAACTAAAGGCTTCAACAAAGTATGGGCAGAGTTTGAGGAAAACGTAACTAATAATGCGGATTACGATCGTCGCTCTGTAGAATATATGTTAACTTTTGATGCGCAATAATCTGGATTTGGGATGAAGAAAATTGTTTTTTTAGCCACACTTTTTGCGGCTTGCTATCTCCCGAATGCTTATGCCCACGCGCTTTATGTGTTTGCCCAATATGATGGGCAAACACTCTCTGGCAAATCCTATTATTCCGATATGACCCCAGCAGCTGAAACTTATTTAGAAGTTTTCCGCTCAGGTGTTTCTGATCCTGTTTTAACCGGAAAAACTGACCGCCAAGGTGCATTTAAGCTTTCTATTGCTGATGTGCCACATACCACCTTAAAAGTTGTGGTGGAAGGCGATGAAGGACACCGTGCGTCAGTGGTTGCCGCTCATACATCTACTGAAAATCAAAGCGGTGCAGATTTAATGCTTCTTCGTGAAGATATTGCGCATTTAAAAGATAAAATTTATTTGCATGATATTTTAGGCGGAATTGGTTATATCGTTGGTATTGCTGGACTCATTGCTTTACGTAACGCGCGTAAAATTAAACAAGGACGTATTTAATGCATTTATCTGAAGGCGTGTTACATACGCCTATTTTATTGGCTGGCGCAGTACTTGCTGTTGCGGGCATTGCTGTGGGGTTGCGTCGTTTAGAATCAGAACGTTTACCGCTCACCGCACTTTTTGCGGCTGCATTTTTTGTGGCAGGAACTATTCATGTGCCCGTCGGAATTGGTAGTGTGCATTTAATTTTAAATGGCATGGCTGGTTTATTCCTTGGGTGGGCTGTTTTTCCTGCGTTTCTTACCGCACTTTTATTGCAAGTCATCTTCTTTTCTTTTGGCGGATTTGCAGTGTTAGGCGTCAATCTTTGTGTGATGGCAACGCCAGCGGTGATTGCTCATTATCTTTTCCGTTCTCGTTTACAACCGTACATGGCTTTAAAAGATCGCTTATTAGTCGGTATTGGAGCTGGCGTAATTGGCGTTGGTGGGGCAGGTGCGCTTGCTTCTTTTGTGCTGATGTTAGATGGTGGAAAAAGTTATCTGAATCTTGTTTGGCTCTTGCTAGTCTCTCATCTTCCGGTATTTATTCTGGATAGTATTATCAGCGTAGGGGTGATTACCTTGCTTGGTAAAATGTATCCTGAAGTCATGAATCGTACCGAGAATGTCTCTTAATGAAAATTCACTGCTTATTTCAACCGCACTTTAGGTTGATTTATCTATTTATCTGGGGGCTAATCATTAGTGGATTGAGTGATCTCACTTGGCTTATCCCCCTTAATGTGCTTGCAGTTTCTCTCTTTTTTATTTCACTGCAGTTCAGTCAAAAATCTTTTTTGCCTTACCTTAAACGTTGGTTTGCTTTAATCATTTTTATTGCTTTAATGTGGGCGACATTAAGTTGGAAAATTGGAGAAAATGGCATTGAACTCAATTTTCAAGGTATAGAATTAGCAGAAAAATTGAGTTTACGGACTCATTTATTGTTGATTTCGCTTTGGCTTTTTTTGTGGAATATTAATGATGCGGTGCTTGTTCAAGCCATTGGTAAATTGCCTTTACCAGAAAAATTAATTCAACTTTTTGTGCTGACTATACGTTACATTGCACTGCTTGGCGAATTGCGTCAAAAAATGGATATTGCCATGCGCGCTCGTGGATTTCGTCCTGGGCTTAATCGCCGAACCCTTTATGTGACTGCTCAAAGTGTCGCTTTATTATTGATTCATGCTCTGCTGAAAGCCGAAACGGCGCAAATGGCTTTAAAATGTCGTGGTTTTCAGTTCGGCAAAAAGAGAGAAAAATAATATGTTAGCTGTAAATAATCTTTATATAGAACGTAATGGTAGAGCGATTATTCAAGATTTGAGTTTTACCTTGGAAGATCAAAAACGTCTTTTCGTACAAGGGGAAATTGGCTCAGGAAAAACCACTTTACTGCTTGCTTTGTTGGGATTTGTTCCTGTAACCAAAGGTGAAATTAAACTATTTGGCCAAGTTTGTCGTGAAGAAAAAGATTTCGCACCGTTTCGTGGCACGATTGGTATTTGTTTTCAAAATGCCGATGATCAACTTTTTGGCCCAACAGTGTTGGATGATATTGCCTTTGGACCATTAAACCAAAATGTGCCCAGAGAGCAGGCGTATCATATCGCAGAGCAGCAATTAGAACGTCTTGGTATCACACGTTTAAAAGATCGTATGGTGCATACTTTATCTGGTGGTGAGAAAAATTTCACCGCACTTGCGGGTGTTTTAGCGATGCAGCCAAAAATCTTATTATTAGATGAACCCACCAATGGATTAGATCGAAAAAATACTGAAAAATTGACCGCACTTTTGCGTGAACTTTCCTTACCCATTTTGATTTCATCCCATCATCATGGATTTATTAACGAATTAGCCACAGAAATTATCAGTTTATGATCTTCATCAAAAAGCCGAATTTTGATTGTGCTATGCTTGTTGCAAATTTGTTGACAAAGCTAAGGGCTTTGAGTGTTTTAAACATCATTTCTGTTGAAAGTCAGTTTGAAACCTCAGCCCAAATAAGCACATTAAAACGGAGGATTTATGTGTACAACCTGTGGCTGCGGACATCCAGAGCAAGTCCGTATTGGTGAATTACCTCATACTCATGATGATCAAGGAAGTCATCAATCAGGTACGCCAAATTTTTCACATTCAACATTTCATTTCAATAAACCAGTCGATGCAGACGATACTCAAAAACGTTTGTTAAAAATTGAACAAGATGTTCTCGGAAAAAATAATCAACTAGCGGATCACAACCGAGCATTCTTTGCTAAACAACATATTTTAGCCTTAAATCTTGTATCGAGTCCGGGTTCAGGCAAAACCACTCTTTTAACGACGACGCTAAATGCCCTCAAAAATGACCGCACTTGTTATGTAATCGAAGGCGATCAACAAACTGAAAATGATGCAGATCGTATTCGTGCTACCGGCGTGCCGGCTATTCAAGTGAATACAGGCAAAGGTTGTCATTTAGATGCACAAATGATTAGCGAAGCAATGGTGAAATTAAGACCTCAAGCTGACAGCATTATGTTTATCGAAAATGTGGGAAATTTAGTTTGTCCATCTGAATTTGATCTTGGTGAAAAAGCGAAAGTAGTTATTTTATCAGTGACAGAAGGCGAAGATAAACCGCTTAAATACCCTCATATGTTTGCCGCATCAAGTTTGATGATTTTAAATAAAGTGGATTTATTACCTTACTTGAAATTTGATGTAGAACAATGTATTGCCAATGCAAAACGTGTGAATCCTAATATTGAAGTGATTCAACTTTCTGCTACCACTGAACAAGGTCTCAGTGAGTGGTTAAATTGGTTAGAACAACAACGTAAACAAGGATAATCGATGCGATTTGTTGATGAATTTCGCGATCCTGAACTTGCCCGTAGTTTAGTAGCGCAACTTGAAAAATTGATGGAAAAAATGCCGCACTTTACGGCGCAGAATCCATTGTATTTAATGGAAGTATGTGGCGGGCATACCCATACTATTTTTAAATTTGGATTGGATCGACTATTGCCAAAAAGTATCGAATTTATTCATGGCCCTGGTTGCCCTGTCTGTGTGCTTCCGATGGGGCGTATTGATGTTTGTATTGAAATTGCGCTGAAACCTGATGTCATTTTTTGTACCTTTGGTGATGCAATGCGGGTGAAAGGTCGTCAAGGTTCGCTTTTAGAAGCAAAAGCGAAAGGCGCAGATGTTCGCATTGTGTATTCACCTTTGGATGCATTGAATATTGCACAAAATAATCCGAATAAAAAAGTCGTCTTTTTTTCCTTAGGATTTGAAACGACGATGCCGAGCACAGCAGTGACGCTTCAACAAGCCAAAAAACTCGGAACAAAAAATTTCTGGATTGTTTGCCAAAACATCACAATTATTCCAACGTTACATAGCTTGCTAGCACAAGATCAAGTCAAAATTGATGGTTTTCTTGCTCCAGGGCACGTGAGTATGGTGATTGGTTCATCGCCTTATCAAGGGATTGTCGATAAATATCACAAACCTTTTGTGATTACAGGTTTTGAACCTTTAGATATTTTGCAGGCTATTGTGATGTTAGTGCAGCAATTTGTTGATGGCCGTTGTGAAATCGAAAATCAATATAAACGCATTGTTGATGATCACGGAAATGCTTTAGCCCAACGTTCAATGCAAGAAGTATTCCAGCTTAAAGCAAGCAGTGAATGGCGTGGCTTAGGAAAAATTGAACAATCAGGCGTGGAATTAACAGATGCTTATCGTGAATTTGATGCCGAAATTTATTTCCAAAGCCAAGCTCAACAGGTGGCAGATGATCCTAATTCTCGTTGTGGCGATGTCTTAACTGGGCGTTGTAAACCATCTGATTGCCCATTATTTGGCACAGGTTGTAATCCTGATAATGCTTATGGCGCATTAATGGTTTCTTCCGAAGGCGCATGTGCAGCCTATTATCAATATCGGAGAGAATAAAATGAGTGAATTTATCACTATGGCGCACGGTAATGGTGGTGCAGCCATGCAGAAATTGATCCAAGATTATTTTGTTGAAGCCTTTGCCAATCCTATTTTGGCGCAAGGGGAAGATCAGGCAAGAATTCCATTAACCGAATTAGCAAAGCAAGGCGAAATACTGTCATTTAGTACGGATAGTTTTGTGATTGATCCCATTTTTTTCCCTGGTGGTAACATCGGGAAATTAGCGGTATGCGGCACGGCAAATGATGTGGCGGTGTGTGGTGCGATACCAAAATATTTATCCTGTGGCTTTATTTTGGAAGAAGGATTGCCACTTGCAGATCTTAAAGCAATTATTCAATCAATGGCAGAAACCGCAAAAGCAGCGGGCATTCAGGTTGTTACTGGTGATACAAAAGTGGTACAAAAAGGCGCAGTGGATAAGATTTTTATCAATACCAGTGGAATTGGTGTTATTCCTCAAAATTTGGATTGGGGCGTTCATAACATTCAGGCTGGCGATACAATCATTGTTAGCGGCACTATTGGGGATCATGGCGCAACAATCTTAAATTTACGTGAAAATCTGGGTATCCAAACGGATCTTCATAGTGATTGCGCCGTGCTGTATCCATTGATTGAAAATTTACGCGAAGTAGATGGTGTGAAAGCAGTTCGAGATGCGACCCGTGGGGGAGTCAATGCTGTTTTACACGAATTTGCACAGGCGCAACAGCTAGGCATGAATATTGATGAACAAACCTTACCTATTCGCCAAGAAGTGCGGGGAATTTGTGAATTACTTGGTCTTGAAACATTAAACTTCGCTAATGAAGGGAAATTGGTTATCGTTGCTTCAGCTGAAAAAACATCAGAAATTTTGACCGCACTTCGTCGTCATCCATTAGGTGAAAATTCGGCTGTGATTGGTGAAGTGACAACCGATAAAAAAGTGCGTTTAGTGGGTATTTTTGGACAAAGTCGATTGTTAGATTTACCAACAAATGAACCATTGCCAAGAATTTGTTAATGATTAGATAAAATCAATACTTTAGGAAAATTAAATAGGTGAAGTGATTTCTCAACTTACCAAAAATAGCCTAAAACAGCTGGAGCAGTTTATCCATCACTGACCATTTCTACCAAATGGTATAGAAGGCTACCGCACTATAGAGAGTACAATGGTCGGTATGGATGCTGATTATATTTCATCCAAAACAATGGAAGCTAAAGCCCTTTCTGGGCTTTATTTTCTTGCGGTAAATCGTGCCTTTACAGGCATACGCAATGCAATTCGCTCACGGTTTAATGCTAAAGCATTTTCTGTGGGCAAATAATTTTGCCAAAGATTAGGATCATCAGGTAGCTCTTCAGCCCAAAAATATTGCACATTGAAACCACGAGCAAGACACTCTTCATGCAATAAGTCGTAACGTTGCTTTAAAAACGCAAGTTTATTAAAGAAAAATCGTACATGTCCTTCGCCTAATTTATAATTTTCAGGCTGCCCTTTTAAACTAAATTTTCCTTTCGCAACAGCATTTGGAATCCGAGTTAGCTCTCTATGTTCCGCCAGTAGATGTTGATCGCAAAGTTCCGCTGGGGGAACAAGGTTAATTCTGGTCATAAAATCTCTCTTTATTATTTCATATCCCATCGAGTAACGAATATGACTAATTCCGCCAATAATGAACTAGGTAATAAAACAAGGTAACGGTTACTAAAATTAAGGTGAGTAGAAAAACAATAAAAAAACTAAATTATTGCTTTTATTGAAAAGTTAGAATAGGAAAAATAAAGGGGTGGTGGAGCTGGGGGGAGTTGAACCCCCGTCCGAAATTACTCTACCTTCAGTACTACACGTTTAGTCTCGTCTTTAATTTTACTTAAGCATGCGGACAGACACGCTAAACTTAAGCTAGTTTGATTCAATTTAGTGCTTCGATCCTCAAACGGTGGCTTCCACACGATCTCGTTTTGGTTTGACTCCGCGTTATCCCCGTCTTACGAGCGGAAGCTGGGGCGCGAAGGCTAAATGCAGGTTATTAAGCTGCTAAAGCGTATTGTTCGTCGTTTGCGACTATTTTTTTGCGGTTTATTTACGAGGCCTACCGCACCTCGACGTGCACCTTGGGCTTCGCTAATCCCGTCGAATCCAGAATCAGCCCCAAAATTGCGTGTTAGTCTAACAAAAAAAGAAAGGTAGGGAAAGTTGAGATTGATTGAATTGCTGCTTTAAAGGGCATTTATAAAAGGTTAAATTGCAAGGATATTAATTTAAGTGTATATTTAAACAGTTGTTTGCTTGATTAATATTAGAAAATATTTAACCGCACTTTTTTTATGTCACAAGATAAAAAAATTATTCACATTGATATGGATTGTTTTTACGCATCAATTGAGATTCGTGAAAATCCTAATTTACAGGGGAAACCTGTTGCTGTAGGTGGTTCTTCTCGTCAACGTGGTGTATTAACAACTTGTAATTATGAGGCGAGAAAATTTGGTTTGCATAGTGCAATGCCAACGGCCCAAGCCATAAAAAAGTGTCCTAATCTCATTCTTGTGCCTGTGAATATGGCGTTGTATAAACAAGTCTCGGCACAAATTCATCAAATCTTCCATCGTTACACCGATATTATTGAACCACTTTCTTTAGATGAAGCTTATTTAGATGTCACGCACTGCCAAAAATGTTCAGGCTCAGCGACTTGGATTGCGCAAGAAATTCGCCAAGCAATTTTTGATGAGTTGAATTTAACTGCTTCGGCAGGGGTAGCGCCTTTAAAATTCCTCGCTAAAATCGCCTCGGATATGAATAAACCTAATGGGCAATTTGTGATTAAGCCGAACGAAGTCAGTGAATTTATTAAAACCTTATCTTTAAATAAAATTCCCGGTGTGGGTAAAGTAACATCACAACGATTACTTGATATGGGATTAGAAACTTGTGCTGACATTCAAAACTTTGATCAAATCGTCTTATTAAATCAATTTGGTAAAGCGGGTAAACGTATTTGGGATTTTAGTCACGGCATTGATGATCGTGAAGTACAAGCCCATCGTGAACGTAAATCAGTTGGCGTAGAACAGACGTTGATTGAAAACATTCACACAATTGAGCAAGCTTCAGAATTATTGAATAATCTTTATGACGAGTTAATTCGTCGCCTTGAACGTGTTAGCTGTAATATACCGTTATCTGCATTTCGTAAAATTGGCGTGAAACTTAAATTTGAAGATTTTCAAGTAACCACTTTAGAGAAAACAGGGTTGCCACTTTCTTTGGAGAGTTTTCAACAATTATTTCCTCAAATTTTTATGCGAGCAAAAGGGCGATCGATTCGTTTGATTGGGCTACATGTCAATTTACCTGAAGAAAATAAACAAGAACAAATGAGCCTCTGGTGATATAATCTCGCGGTTTTTTAGGAGTCGATAGAATGGAACATAAATTAGAAGATATTATTGCAATTTTTAATCAATGTTTTGAAGAGGAATACAACACTCGCTTAGTCAAAGGCGGTGAAGAACCCATTTATTTACCCGCAAATGATGAAGTGCCTTATAACGCGATTTATTTTGCGCGAGGCTTTTACAGCAGTGCATTGCACGAAATTGCCCATTGGTTAGTGGCAGGCAAAGAACGCCGTAAACTAGAAGATTTTGGTTATTGGTATGAGCCAGATGGACGTTCAGAAGAACGCCAGCGTGACTTTGAAAAAGTTGAAGTTAAACCGCAAGCATTAGAGTGGATTTTGGCGACAGCGGCAGGTTTTCGTTATTTTGCTAGTGCGGATAATTTGAATGGCAATCCGGGCGATACACAGCCTTTTAAACAAGCCGTGTATGAACAAGTGAAAATCTATGCGGAAAAGGGTTTACCAAAACGAGCTGAAACGTTACGCCATGCCCTTGCTATTTTTTATGGCACAGAAAATCGTATTGATTTAAGTAAATTTGATGTGACGCGTATTTAAAGAGCGGCGATTTTTAACCGCACTTTTGACACTGTCAATTTTCCCTAAAATCGGCTAGAATACGCCGATTTTATTTTCGGTGACTTATAAATGATGAAAGATTCCATTATTGCAAAATTAGAAAGTTTAAAAGAACGCTATGAAGAGCTAGAAGCCTTATTGGGCGATGTTTCGGTAATTAGTGATCAGGATAAATTCCGTGCGTATTCTAAAGAATATTCGCAACTTGAAGAAGTAGTGAAATGTTTTAATCGTTGGACGCAATTAAATCAAAATATTGAAGAAGCTGAAATATTGCTCGACGATCCTGAAATGAAAGAAATGGCGCAAATGGAAATCGAAGAATCCAAAGTGGAAATTGAAGAAGTGGAACAACAACTTCAAATTCTTTTACTGCCGAAAGATCCTAATGATGAATATAACTGCTATTTAGAAATCCGTGCGGGAACAGGCGGTGATGAAGCGGGTATTTTTGCGGGTGATTTATTCCGTATGTACAGTCGATATGCTGAAAGTAAACGCTGGCGTGTAGAAATGCTAAGTGCTAACGAAAGTGAGCAAGGCGGTTATAAAGAAGTGATCGTAAAAGTAAGTGGCGAAGGCGTGTATGGCCAGCTTAAATTTGAATCGGGCGGTCACCGTGTGCAACGTGTACCAAAAACTGAATCACAAGGCCGTATTCATACCTCTGCTTGTACCGTCGCGGTAATGCCGGAATTGCCAGAATCTGAAATGCCAGAAATTAATCCAGCAGATTTGCGTATTGATACTTATCGCTCATCAGGCGCTGGTGGTCAGCACGTAAATACAACGGATTCTGCGGTGCGTATTACACACATTCCAACAGGCATTGTGGTGGAATGTCAGGATGAGCGTTCACAGCACAAAAATAAAGCGAAAGCAATGTCGGTATTAGCGTCACGTATTGTTCAAGCAGAGCAAGAACGCCAAGCTGCAGAACAAACAGATATGCGCCGTAACTTATTAGGTTCGGGCGATCGTTCTGATAAAATTCGTACATATAATTATCCGCAAGGTCGAGTAACCGATCACCGTATCAATCTCACTATTTATCGTTTGGATGAAGTGATGAATGGTAAAATTGATGAATTGATTCAGCCGATTATTACCGAATATCAAGCGGATCAGTTGGCTGCATTGTCTGAACAGAATTAATGATAGGGACATCTGATTTCAGATGTCCTTTTTAACTTTACAGGGAAATAAAATGATCATTGAAAATCAAAAAGATGCTGAATTTTCTTCTGCTTTCAAGACTTCTCAACCCTCTCAAGCGAGCCGTTTTAAACGCTGGCTTGCGAGTATGATTAATGGACTTGTACTTTGGGTGATGGTTGGTCTCGGTTTTGCATTGGGGGATTTTGCCGGTGTAGTGGGGACGATTGTATATGCTGGTTTTCAGTTATATTTCATGAAAACTTATGGCCAAACAATGGCAAAACGCTGGTTAGGCTTGCGAGTATTTAATTATCATACCAAGCAGCCTGTTGAATTTGGTAAATACATCGGCCGTGAGATTATTGATATTTTATTGGCGTGGACGAGTTTCTTATTAATTATTAGCGGTATTGTTGCACTTGTGCGTGATGATCGTCGTTCTTTAACTGATTTATTGGCTGGCACAATTGTGTTAAAAGACGAAAAATAATGAATTATAAAGAATGGCTGGCACAAGCGATTGAGGATTTGGCACAAAAAAATCCTACTGAAAATAGTAAAATTGATGCGCTTGTGCTTCTTCAGCATGCTACTGGCAAATCGCGTACGCAAATCCTTGCTTTTGATGATACTGAGATTGATGAAAAAGTGCGGTTAAAATTGACCGCACTTTTAGATCGTCGTCTAAAAGGCGAACCTATCGCTTATATTCTTGGCGAAAAAGAATTTTGGTCATTGCCATTAAATGTCTCAAAAGGCACCTTGATTCCAAGACCAGATACTGAAATTTTAGTGGAAAAGGCATTACAAATTGCGTTAGAAAAACTGGAACAAAATCCACCGCACTTTCGTATTCTTGATCTCGGTACTGGCACAGGTGCTATCGCGTTAGCATTAGCATCGGAGCTTTCCTCTATTTGTCAAAAACGACAAATTTCATTAGAAATAATTGGTGTTGATCTTATGCCCGATGTTGTGGCGTTAGCCCAATCTAATGCAGAAAGAAATAAGCTAAATGTACAATTTTTGCAGAGCCGTTGGTTTGAAAATATAACAGGGAAGTTTGAGATTATCGTCAGCAATCCGCCTTATATTGATGAACGGGATGAACATTTACGTCAAGGCGATGTGCGTTTTGAACCGCTTTCTGCATTAGTTGCTCATGATACGGGTTATGCTGATTTACGTCATATTATTGAATTAGCACCGAGTTATTTGAATTCTAATGGCGTATTATTGCTTGAGCATGGATGGCAACAAGGCGAAAAAGTGCGGTCAATTTTCCAAGAAAATCATTGGGAAATGGTTGAAACCGTGCGTGATTATGGCGACAATGAGCGCGTCACTTTAGGTTTTTGGAAGAAGTAATGAAATATTATCGACGTGCGTTATACGATCAATTTGTGCACTTTTATAATACCATCTCAGATGATGGATCATCAGAAGCGCAACTTCGGGGAAAAATCGGTGGGTTTGTGCGTCGAGCGCGTAAAGCAATTTCGCCAGATTGGCCGAAAGAAGAGCAGATTCATCAGTTACTACAGCTATTTTATGGTGATTGGGGCTTTCATTGCGATCCAGAAGATTATTTTTATGCTCGTAATTTATATTTGCCTTATGTGTTTCAACATCGTCAAGGTATGCCAGTGAGTCTTGGCGCGATAGTGCTTTATTTAGCTGACGTATTAGATTTACCAATTTATCCTGTCAATTTCCCAACACAGCTCATTTTGCGTGCCGAAGTAAGAGATGAAGTGGCTTTTATTGATCCTTGGGATGGCACTTATATATCGCAAGAAAAATTACAGCAACTTTATGAAGGCGCATTTGGCTTTGGTGTTCAAATTCAACCTGAAGAACTTGATAGAGCCGATCTTTCTTTACTTTATTCTCGTTTTGAGCAACTAGCGAAGAATGCGCTCATCCGAGAAGAACATAATGACATGGCATACCGTTATATTGAAAATTTATTGATTGGCAATGATGAAGATCCTTATCACATCCGTGATCGCGGTTTAGTTTTAGCTCAGATGGGCGCTTACCCTTCAGCATTGAAAGATCTAGAATTTTTTGTGGAACGTTGTCCGGAAGACCCAACTGCGGCTTTAATCCGAACTCAACTTTTAGAACTTAAGGGCGAGATTGATAAAGACTCTTTTGCCCTCCATTAATTTAAGGAAAATTTATGCAAAATAAAATTGTAAAAATCGGCAATATTGATGTCGCAAATGACAAACCTTTCGTGCTTTTTGGTGGAATGAACGTACTTGAAAGCCGTGATATGGCAATGCAAGTCTGTGAAGCTTATGTGAAAGTGACAGAGAAACTTGGCGTGCCTTATGTGTTTAAAGCTTCTTTTGACAAAGCGAATCGTTCGTCTATTCATTCTTACCGTGGCCCTGGCATGGAAGAAGGATTAAAAATTTTCCAAGAATTAAAAGATACCTTTGGGGTAAAAATTATTACCGATGTACACGAAATCTATCAATGTCAGCCAGTTGCAGATGTTGTCGATATTATTCAACTTCCAGCCTTTTTGGCGCGCCAAACAGATCTCGTTGAAGCGATGGCAAAAACAGGTGCTGTGATTAATGTGAAAAAACCACAATTTTTAAGCCCAGGTCAAATGGGCAATATCGTGGAAAAAATCGAAGAATGTGGTAACGATAAAATCATTCTTTGTGATCGTGGAACAAACTTTGGATACGATAATTTAATTGTGGATATGCTTGGCTTCAGCGTGATGAAAAAAGCCTCTAAGGGCAGTCCAGTTATTTTTGATGTAACCCATTCGCTTCAATGCCGTGATCCATTTGGGGCGGCATCAGGTGGCCGTCGTGCACAAGTCACTGAATTAGCGCGTTCAGGTTTAGCTGTAGGCATTGCAGGTTTATTCTTAGAAGCGCATCCAAATCCAAATCAAGCGAAATGTGATGGCCCATCAGCTTTACCACTTTCTGCTCTTGAAGGCTTTGTCTCTCAAATGAAGGCGATTGATGATTTAGTAAAATCTTTCCCAGAATTGGATACCTCAATCTAAGAAAATATTTAAGCAAAAGTGCGGTTAATTTTGACCGCACTTTGTATATAAAAGGAGAAATGATGAATATAGTCTTTTTAGATAGTACGGCTATCCCGAAACATATCCCTATTCCTCGTCCAAGTTTTGAGCATACTTGGATTGAATATGAGCATACATCTTCTGCAGAAACGATTGAACGAGCGAAAGATGCTGATATTGTTATTACGAGCAAAGTCATTTTTGATCGAGAAACGTTAAAACAATTACCTAAGTTAAAGTTGATTGCGATTACTGCAACTGGTACAAATAATGTTGATCTTGTGGCTGCCGAAGAAATGGGAATCGCCGTGCGTAATGTGACAGGTTATTCCAGTACAACCGTGCCAGAACACGTAATCGGCCTGATTTTTTCTTTAAAACACAGCTTGGCAGGTTGGTTACGCGATCAATCGGAAGCAAAATGGCCTAAAAGCAAACAATTTTGTTATTTTGATTACCCAATTACAGATGTGCGCGGTTCCACATTGGGCGTATTTGGTAAAGGTTGCTTAGGGACAGAAGTGGGGCGTTTGGCGAATGCACTGGGAATGAAAGTACTTTATGCAGAACACAAAGATGCTACTGTTTGCCGTGAAGGTTATACGCCCTTTGAGGAAGTATTAAAACAAGCGGATATTGTGACGTTGCATTGCCCATTAACTGAAACAACAAAGAATTTAATTAATGCAGAAACCTTATCCAAAATGAAAAAAGGTGCATTTTTGATTAATACAGGGCGTGGGCCTTTGATTGATGAACTTGCATTAGTTGATGCGTTAAAAACGGGGCATTTAGGCGGAGCGGCTTTGGATGTAATGGTAAAAGAGCCACCAGAAAAAGATAATCCGTTAATTTTAGCTGCCAAAACTATGCCTAATTTAATTATCACCCCGCATATTGCTTGGGCGAGTGATAGTGCAGTGACAACATTAGTTGGAAAAGTAATGCAAAACATCGAAGAATTTGTACAACAATTAAATCAAAAATAATGAATTTTCCTATTTCTCTTTATATTGCGCTACGTTATTGGCGTGCGAAAAGTACGGATCGTTTTGGGCGATTAGTGACTAATCTTGCAAGCCTGGGGATTGTGCTAGGTGTGATGGCATTGATCATCGTGCTTTCGGTGATGAATGGATTAGAAGGTTACCAAAAACAACAGGTGCTATCTTCTATTCCTCATGCGATTGTGAGTGAAGAAAGGCCTATTTCTACAGAAAAAACATTAAAAAATTTACCGCACTTTGTCCAAAAAGCAGTGCCGATCAATACAACAAATGTGATTTATCAAACGACAAAAGGCGTGAGTGCAGGACAAATTATTGGTATTCAATCATTTTCTGATGATCCTTTGGTTGAATCTTTTGATCAGACTAAATTTAATGAAATTTTACCGACTGGTGAATTTAAATTGGTCATTGGTGATCAACTGGCTCAAAAATTGGGCGTGAATATTGGGGATAAAATCCGTTTGATGATTACGGAAAATAGCCAATATACACCATTCGGTCGGGTGCCAATGCAGCGTTTATTTACTGTTAGCGATATTTATTATGATTATGGCGAAGCATCGGGTTATGAAGCCTTTGCTAATATTACAGATATTGGTCGCTTAATGCGTATTCAACCTCAGCAAGCGCAGGGCTATCGTTTATTTTTGAATGATCCGTTCCAAATTACAGAACTCCCTCAATATTTCCCAACACAAAAAATCACGGATTGGCGTGTCCAAAAAGGTGAATTTTTCCAAGCGGTGAGAATGGAAAAAAATATGATGGGCTTGTTGATTAGTTTGATCATTGTTGTGGCGATTTCCAATATTGTCACCTCATTAAGTTTAATGGTGGTGGATAAACAAGGGGAAATTGCGATCTTACAAACTCAGGGCTTAACAAAATCCCAAGTTCGTTCAGTGTTTATTTATCAAGGATTATTGGTGGGATTTGTTGGCACATTACTCGGTGCTATTTTGGGTGTTTTAGTCACCTTGAACTTAACGGACATTGTAAGTGCGGTAAATCCACAAGGTGTTTTTTTACCGACAGAATTATCCTTTGTTCAAATGATTTTTGTCATTGGATTTTCCTTGTTGCTTTCTTTACTTTCAACCCTTTACCCCGCTTATCGAGCTGCGAAAGTAGAACCTGCCGCTGCCTTGAGATACGAATAAGTTTTTTAATGGTAAATGAATGATGGATGAACAATCACTTTTAGCTTTTGATACACAATATATTTGGCATCCTTATTCTTCAGTTTCTTCTGATATGCCGCTTTATGCGGTAGAACGTGCTGATGGCGTGATGATAACCTTAAAAGATGGCCGTCGTTTGATTGATGGCATGTCTTCTTGGTGGGCAGCATTGCATGGTTATAATCATCCTCGTTTAAATGCGGCTGCACAGAATCAGTTGGCAAAAATGAGCCATATTATGTTTGGCGGTTTTACCCATGAACCCGCGGTGGAATTAGCTCAATTATTGGTACAAATTTTGCCAAATGGATTAGATAAGATCTTTTTTGCTGATAGTGGTTCTGTTGCTGTGGAAGTAGCGATGAAAATGGCTATTCAATATCAGCACGCTAAAGGGGAAGTAAAACGGCAAAAATTCGCTACCATCCGTTCGGGTTATCATGGCGATACTTGGAATGCGATGTCAGTGTGTGATCCAACCACGGGTATGCATCATTTATTTCATCATAGTCTGCCTGTACAATATTTTCTTCCTCAACCCAACATTCCATTTAATGAATCTTGGAATGATTGTGTGATGGAACCTTTAGCTGATTTACTTAAGAAAAAAGGTAGCGAAATTGCCGCACTTATTTTAGAGCCTGTCGTGCAAGGTGCGGGCGGCATGTATTTTTATTCGCCAATTTATTTAGTGAAAGCACAAGCGCTTTGTAAACAATATGGTGTATTGCTAATTTTTGATGAAATTGCTACAGGTTTTGGCCGCACAGGGAAATTATTTGCTGCCGAGCATGCTGGGATTTCGCCAGATATTATGTGTATTGGTAAAGCCTTAACGGGTGGTTATTTAACTTTATCTGCAACCATTACGACCACTGAAATTGCGCAAACTATTTGTCGCGGTGAGGCTAAATGTTTTATGCATGGACCCACTTTTATGGCAAATCCGTTGGCTTGTGCGATTGCGGCAGAATCTATCCGTTTATTGTTGGAAAGACCTTGGCAGCAAAATATTCAGCGAATTGAATCTTCCTTAAAACAACAGCTTTCGCCTTTAGCTGAAAAAGATTACGTCAAAGATGTTCGCGTATTAGGGGCAATTGGGGTGGTTGAAATGAAAAGTGCGGTAAATATGAAAACTTTAGTCCCACGTTTTGTGGAACAAGGTGTTTGGATTCGACCTTTCGGTAAACTGGTTTATGTGATGCCACCCTTTGTGATTAAAGATGATGAACTTCTGAAATTAACGGAAGGCATGATTCTGGCTTTAACTCAGGAATATGAACATTAGGATAAAAAATGGATGTTTTCAAACAACAACTGGAAAAGCTTAGCACACAAAATCAATATCGTTCAATTCCAGATTTAGTTCATCAAGGACGATATATTACGCGAGAAAATCGCAAAATGCTGAATATGTCATCTAATGATTATTTAGGTTTGGCATCAAATGAAAACTTGCGCCAGTCTTTTTTACAGCAATATGGCGATAATTTCCCTTCTTTTACCAGTTCTTCGTCTCGTTTATTAACGGGAAATTTTCCTATCTATACCGATCTCGAGCAGCTCATTGCTCAACGTTTTCAACGAGAAAGTGCTTTATTATTTAACAGTGGCTATCACGCCAATCTTGGTATTTTACCGGCGTTGACGACAACAAAAAGTTTAATTTTGGCAGATAAATTAGTGCATGCGAGCATGATTGATGGCATTCGTTTAAGTCAATGTGAGTTCTTTCGTTATCGTCATAATGATTATGAACATCTAAAGAGTCTGCTCGAAAAAAATGCCGGAAAATTTGACCGCACTTTTATTGTGACAGAGTCCGTTTTTAGTATGGATGGCGATGTAGCTGATTTGAAGTATCTTGTTCAATTAAAAAAACAGTTTCCCAATACTTATCTTTATGTGGATGAAGCTCATGCAATAGGCGTTTACGGTAAAAACGGATTAGGTATTGCCGAACGAGCTAATGTGATAGCTGATATAGATTTATTGGTTGGCACTTTTGGCAAAGCCTTAGCTTCAATGGGCGCTTATGTCGTCTGTGATCAAATATTAAAAGAGTGTTTAATTAATCAAATGCGTCCATTGATTTTTTCAACCGCACTTCCACCGTTTAATGTGGCGTGGACTCATTTTATTTTTGAACGATTACCACAATTTTCAAAAGAAAGAACGTATCTTGAGCAGTTAAGTGCATTTTTACGCCAAGAAGTGGAGCATAGAACCCAAATAATGCCAAGCCAAACTTGCATCGTTCCCTATATTTTAGGTGAGAACGAAACAACCCTTACCAAGGCGAAAGCTCTGCAAGAGCAAGGTTATTATTGCTTGCCAATTAGACCACCGACAGTACCAAAAGGTACATCCAGAATACGATTGTCTTTGACGGCAGATATGACAATAGATGAAGTAAAACAGTTTGTGGCATGCTTATAAGGAAATAATGTGAAAACAAAATTTTATGATCATCAAGGTGAGCATTTAATTGTGTATTTTGCTGGCTGGGGAACACCTCTTGATGCTGTGGCTCATTTGATTTTGCCAACAGATCATGATTTATTAATTTGCTATGATTATCAAGATTTGAAGTTAGATTTTGATTTTTCTGTCTATCAGCAAATTCGTGTAGTCGCATGGTCAATGGGTGTTTGGGTGGCAGAGCGAGTATTACAAGGAATCACCTTACAATCTGTCACAGCAGTGAATGGCACAGGTTTACCTTGTGATGATAGCTTTGGTATTCCCTATGCTATTTTTAAAGGTACGTTAGATAATCTCACAGAAAATACTCGTTTAAAGTTTGAACGTAGAATTTGTGGTGACAAAGTATCTTTTGAACGTTATCAACAATTTTCTGCACGACCATTTAACAAAATTCATCAAGAACTCACCGCACTTTTTGCGATGATTAAGCAGGATAAACGCACCGATCTTATTCACTGGACAAATGCATGGGTTAGTTCTCGCGATAAAATTTTTACGCCAGCTAATCAGCACCAATATTGGGCATCCCGTTGTGCCGTTCAGGAAATAGAGGGTGAGCATTATGTGTTTTCAAGATTTACCCACTGGTTGGCATTATGGAATCATTAACTTCCGTAAATAAATCGCGTATTCAACAAGCCTTCCAAAAAGCCTTAAATAGCTATGATGAACATGCGTTAATTCAACAAAAAATGAATATTAAGTTAATGATGCATTTGCAAGACTATTTACCAAATGGGTCATTAGATAGCGTTTTGGAACTCGGTTGCGGTTCTGGTATGTTGAGTACGTTGTTGCAGAAACAGATTTCAGCCAATTATTGGTTGTTTAATGATTTGTGCGATGTACGCTCTCTACTCGCTGAAAAGCTGATTCAACCTTTTGATTTTTCTTGCGATGATGCGGAAAACTTTCCTTTTCAACGACGATTTGACTTGATTGCTAGTGCATCAGCCGTTCAGTGGTTTCATCATCCTGACAATTTTATTTCCCATTGTAAAACAGGATTGAAACCTAATAGTTTATTGGCGATTACGAGCTTTGGTGAAGACAATTTAAAAGAGATTCGCCAAATGACGAATGTGGGGTTAAGTTATCCGAATTTATCTCAATGGAAAAATTGGCTAGCCAATGATTTTGAGCTTTTATGGTGTGACGATTTTACTGTAATACTAGAGTTTGATACGCCATTGGATGTACTCAAACATCTGAAATATACCGGTGTAACAGCGACTAACCAGAAAAATTGGACAAGAAAAAATCTCAATAAATTTATTGATGATTACTTACAGGCTTTTAGTTTGCCATCGGGTAAAGTGGGGTTAACTTATCATCCATTGTTTTTTATCGCACGTTATTCTGGTGCTGGAAATTAGTAAGGCGTATTTATGGGCAAGGTTATTTTTGTATCGGGCATTGATACCGATGTAGGTAAAACGGTTGCAACAGGCATTTATGCTAAAAAGTTGATGGAACAAGGCTTTTCCGTTATTACACAAAAAATGATTCAAACAGGCTGTAAAAATATTGCTGATGATTTGCTTGTACATCGAAAGATTCAAGGCATTGATTTGACGGAAGAAGATTTACAAGGCAACACCTGCCCTTATCTTTTTGAATATCCTTGTTCTCCTCATTTAGCGGCAAAGCTCGAAGGGCGAGAAATTAATGAAAAAACTATTGAAAAATCCACCGCACTTTTGACAGAAAAATATGATTATGTGTTGCTGGAGGGGGCCGGTGGGTTAATGGTGCCTTATTGTGACGATGCGACGACGTTAGATTATATCCAGTCAAATAATTATCCTTTGATTTTAGTGACATCGGGAAAATTAGGTAGCATAAACCATACATTATTAAGTTTGGAGGCTTGTCGTTCTCATGGGGTATCAGTGCTAAGCGTAATGTATAACGGTTATCCAGAATACGATCCTATCATTAGTCAAGAGACGCAAGGTTATTTAAAGGGTTATCTTAAAAAATATTTTCCTGAAACGGAATTTGAATGCTTTGGGCGCATTGAAATTTAAGCTTAGTGAAAAGTGTGATAGACTCGCGCCAGTTTTTAATGAGATGATTTGCTACTAAAGTGCGGTTAAAACGAGTAAAAAATGAATAACTATTTATTAAAATGCGAAAACATCAATAAATTTTATCAAGAAGGTGAAAATCAAACGCAAGTGTTAAAAGGCGTTTCTTTTTCTATGGAACCTGCAGAGTTGGTTGCGATTGTGGGGAGTTCAGGTTCGGGGAAAAGTACTTTATTGCATACTTTAGGTGGGCTTGATCAGCCAAGTAGTGGGGAAGTGTTTATTAATGGACAATCCTTGCAAAAAGCATCGGCTAATGAATTAGCTGCTTTGCGTAATCGCTATTTAGGATTTGTGTATCAATTCCATCATTTAATGGCGGATTTTACCGCACTTGAAAATGTGATGATGCCGATGTTGATTGGTCATCAAAATAAAACAGAAGCGAAAGATCGTGCCGAAAAAATGCTAAATGCGGTGGGATTAAGCCATAGAATTACGCATCGTCCATCTGCGCTTTCTGGTGGGGAACGTCAGCGTGTGGCGATTGCGCGAGCTTTGGTGAATAATCCATCGTTAGTTTTAGCGGATGAGCCCACAGGGAATCTCGATCACAAGACCACAGAAAGCATTTTTGAACTCATTCAACAACTCAATCAAGAGCAAAATATCGCTTTTTTATTAGTTACTCACGATATGGGGCTTGCTGAAAAATTATCACGTCGTTTAGTTATGCAAGATGGTATTTTGAAGGAAGGTGTGTGATGAATACGCCGTTTTTTATTAGTTGGCGTTATCAACGTGGCAAGCAGAAAAATCCTTTGGTTGCATTAATTGCAAAATTTTCAGCTATCGGTATTGCGCTGGGGGTTGCAGTTTTAATTGTTGGCTTAAGTGCGATGAATGGTTTTGAGCGTGAGCTTAACCAACGAATTCTTGCAGTGGTTCCCCATGCAGAGATTTTATCAGCGCCCAATGCGACGGATCCAACCATTCACCATTGGCAAAATTTGGAAAAACGCTTACAACAAAATGCCCAAATTAAAGGTATTTCCCCTTTTGTTAGTTTTACTGCATTGGTAGAAAATGGCTCGAAATTGAAAGTGGTTCAGGTGAAGGGCATTGAAAAACAAGCAGAAGATCGAGTGAGTTCTCTTGGTAATTTCGTACAAGAGCAAGGCTGGGATAAATTTGGGAAAGAAGGCGGATTAGTCTTGGGATCGGGTATTGCTAGAGAACTTGATGTAAAAGCGGGTGATTGGGTTACCTTACTTATTTCTCAGCAAAACGGCGATGAACAACTTTCTCAACCCACTCGTGAACGCGTGCAAGTCACTGCAATTTTGCGTTTAGATGGACAACTTGATTATAGTTATGCCTTATTGCCGCTTGCTCAAGCACAAGAATTTTTAACTTATAAATCAGATCAAATAACAGGTGTTGAATTGAAATTAGATGATCCTTTTTCTGTTAAAAATCTGGATTTATCTATGCTTAATGATTATCCGCAGATGCTTTATATTCAAAACTGGATTGGTAAATTTGGTTATATGTATCGCGATATTCAACTTATTCGAACAGTGATGTACATCGCCATGGTGCTCGTGATTGGGGTGGCATGTTTTAATATTGTTTCTACGCTGATTATGGCGGTAAAAGATAAGCAGGGCGATATAGCCATTATGCGCACGCTTGGGGCGAATAATGCATTCATTAAACGTATTTTTATTTGGTATGGCTTACAGGCAGGAATGAAAGGTTGCTTAATTGGTATTGTGTTAGGCATTATACTTGCACTAAATCTTACAACCTTTATTCAAGGTATTGAGTGGGTTATCGGTAAGAAATTGTTATCGGGCGATGTGTATTTTGTCGATTTTTTGCCAAGCGAGTTACATTGGTTGGATGTTTTGATGGTTTTAGTTGCAGCGCTTGCATTGAGTTTAATTGCTAGTTTTTATCCAGCAAGTAGGGCTGCTAAATTACAACCAGCCCAAGTATTAAGTAGCCATTAATTTTGTGAATACCGCATGAAAGTGCGGTATTTTTTTGTCTTTTATTCACTCAATATTTCACTTTATTCGGCTTGCAAGCATACGTTAAAGATAGTTTAATAACGAACTTGTAGGTTTTATTCTTAAAAAATACAACGAACTAGTTTACTAGTACAAAAAATAGGTGTAGATTACCTACATAATTAAAACACAACATTTGAAAGTTTGAGAGTGATATATGGCTAAAGAGAAAATTGAAATTGTCGTGGCAAACGACGATATGCGAATTGAAAAAGTCGATCAGGTGTTACCACCCATTGCCTTATTAGAAAAATACCCAGCTAGTGAACATGCTGCGGCATTAGTGAAGCAAACTCGTCATGAGGCACATAATATTATTCATGGTAAAGATGATCGTTTATTAGTGATTATCGGGCCTTGCTCTATTCATGATCCTAAAGCTGCGATTGAGTATGCAAACCGTTTAAAACCATTACGTGAAAAATATAAAGATAGTCTTGAAATTATTATGCGTGTGTATTTTGAGAAACCACGTACAACAGTGGGCTGGAAAGGTTTAATTAACGATCCGTATTTAAATGATACTTATCGTTTAAATGATGGTTTACGCATTGCACGAAAATTACTTTCTGATATTAATGATTTAGGTGTGCCATCTGCCGGTGAATTTTTAGATATGATCACGCCACAATATGTGGCAGATTTTATGAGTTGGGGCGCAATTGGTGCGCGTACGACTGAATCGCAAGTTCACCGTGAGTTAGCCTCTGGTTTGTCTTGTGCTGTTGGGTTTAAAAATGCAACCAATGGTGGCGTGAAAGTTGCTTTAGATGCAATTGGCGCAGCAGAAGCTCCTCATTATTTCTTATCTGTCACTAAATTTGGTCATTCAGCGATTGTTTCCACAAAAGGGAATGAAGATTGCCATATTATTTTACGTGGCGGAGATAAAGGACCGAACTATAGCGCTGAAGATGTGGCAAAAGTTTGCACAGATATTGAGAAATCTGGTCGAATCCCTCATGTAATGATTGATTTCAGCCATGCAAATAGCTGTAAACAATTTAAAAAACAAATGGACGTTTGCCAAGACGTATGTAATCAGATTGCATCTGGTTCTAAACAAATCTTTGGCGTAATGGTGGAAAGCCATTTAGTGGAAGGTCGTCAAGATTTAGTTGATGGCAAAGCTCAGACGTACGGACAAAGTATTACTGATGCATGCATTGGATGGGAAGATTCTGAAAGATTATTGCAACAACTTTCTGATGCAGTTATTGCTAGACGTAAAGTGACGAGTAATTAATTGAAATAGATAGAAGTAGGGTTGATTTTGATCTGCTCCAAAAAAGTTAGACTGTTATTTAAAGGATTGTTTTCGATATTGTATCGGACTCAGTCCTTTTAATTTTAGTTGAATCCATCGGTGATTATAGTAATCCAAAATCTCTGACGGCATCAATTATCTCTTCTCTACTGTTAAATTCCCGACCATAAAAACATTACGTTTTTAATCGCCGCGGCATTGTCCTAGCAATTCCCTTTTCTCTATATACTTTGAATGATGCAATGTTCAGCAAAGATATCGACGATAGACACCTCCGCTTCAAGCTGAAAAATTCTCAAACACAAGCGATCTTCTTCTATTTTAGGTGGAGGTGACATTTTGGTATATTGGTATAGTGAGATTTCATAGAGAGTTGTCCAGATGGTTCACGAAGAATCAGCCTATTTATGCTATTTTGTTCAATGAGTTTCAATCTAGTTCCAACTAATTTTTCTGAGAATATATTGTACGCTTTTCTAATACTGATTTTTCGATTCAGAATAGCCTGGAGAGGCTATCATTTAAATTCTATTGTATCGTATTTACTTATAATAAAATCTGCACCTCAATTGTTGGTTTGGTTAGTCCAACTTTTGGGGTACAGATCAACTTAACCGCACTTTTGCTTTTTATGAATTACAGTACTTTCACAATGCTTTCACATAAATAACGAATATTGTCTTCAGTGATACCGGCCACATTGATACGACCAGAACGAACAGCATAAATCGCAAATTCTTCTTTTAAGCGATCAACTTGTTCAGGTGATAAGCCGCTGAAAGAGAACATACCGTTTTGTTCCATGATAAAGCTGAAATCTTGTTCAGCACCATATTCTTTTAATAACTGAACGAATAAATGACGCATTTTTTTGATGCGTTCGCGCATTTCAGTTAATTCATTTTCCCACTCTTGGCGAAGTTGAGGATCATTTAGCACCGTTGCTACGGTCGCCCCACCGTGAGATGCTGGGTTAGAGTAGAGTGTACGAATAATTGATTTCACCTGTGTTAATGCAGTTGAAGCAATTTCTGCATTTTCAGCCACAAGGGTAAAGGCACCGACACGCTCATTGTATAAACCAAAGTTTTTAGAGAATGAACTCGCGACTAATAATTCTTTATGATTTGCTGCAAAAGCACGCAAACCGTAAGCATCTTCATCTAATCCATTGGCTAAACCTTGATAAGCAAAGTCAAAGAGTGGCAACCAGCCATTTTTAGCCGAAAGTGCGGCTAATTCTTGCCATTGTTCAGGAGTTGGATCAATACCAGTCGGATTATGGCAGCAGCCGTGTAAAAGTACCACATCACCTTCACTTGCTTGGCTTAAATCTTCGAGTAAATGTTCCCAATCAAGGGCTTTACGTTCAGCATCATAATAGCGATATTCACGAATCGTCATGCCCACTGCATTGAAAATCGCATTGTGGTTTGGCCAGGTTGGTGTGCTGATCCACACATTTTGTGCTTTGGTTTGACGTTTAATAAATTCTGCCGCAATGCGTAATGCGCCTGTACCGCCTAAACTTTGTACTGTTCTTGCTCGATTAGATTTAATGATTTCAGAATCTTTACCGAAAAGTAGCGCTTTTGTTCGTTCGTTATAATCTGCAATACCATCGATAGTCAGATAATTCTTCGTTTTTTCCTTATCAAATAAGCGTTTTTCTGCTTCTTTTACCGCACGCATAATTGGGGTTGTGCCTTGCGCATCTTTATAAACACCAATACCCAAGTTGATTTTATTTTCGCGAGTTTCGGATTTGAATGCTTCGCCTAAGCCTAAGATTGGATCGGCTGGTGCCGCTTTGATATGTTCAAACATAGCTTTTCCTTATGTATGTGTTGTGTGGTGGATAATTTTATACTTCAGCCGTTTTATTTTATCAAGAAAGATTTTTATAAAAATTAACCGCACTTTGATATTTTTGAATATTCATCAAAAAGTGCGGTCATTTTTTACATTATTTTAGTTTTTCAATCGCCCAATTTAATCCCGATTGATAGTCTTCCAGTAATTCAGAGCGAAGTTTTTCCAATTGCTGAATAATGACCGCTTTATTAGGATGAGAAAGATTGATATGCCCAACCTTACGCCCAGCTCTCACTTCTTTACCGTACCAATGAAGTTGTGCAAACGGTGTATTAAGCCATGTTGGATTATGGTTTGTGCCGATTAAATTCACCATCACACTTGGCGCGAAAGTTTGTAATTCAGGCGTTGGCAAATCAAGTAGCGCACGTAAATGTAATTCAAATTGGCTAATCGAGCATCCCAGTTGTGTCCAATGCCCACTGTTATGTACACGAGGCGCAAGTTCGTTAATCAATAATTTGTCGCCTACAACAAAACATTCCATTGCCATCACACCAATATAGCCTAGCTTATCCATAATTTTTCCTAGCATGGCTTCTGCTTGCTCTTGTTGTGCGGATTGTTGAGGAAAAGCACTATCAACCACACTGTAACGCAAAATACCATTTTGTTGCAGGTTATGCGTAACGGGATAAAAACGCTTTTCGCCATTTTTAAATCTTGCGCCTACAATAGAAACCTCATAATCGAAAGGAATAAATTTTTCTGCGATCACTTCACCAAATAAGTCATCGGTGATGTCCGCTTTGTTTTCATTGTTGATAATCCATTGACCACGCCCATCATATCCGCCGGTTCTGCGTTTAGCGACGACTTTCTCGCCAACAGTTTGGAAAACATCATTCCATTGCGTTTTATCTTTTAATAAACACCAAGGTGAGGTAGAAAGATTCAGCTCATCAAGCAAGGATTTTTGAGTAAAACGATCGGCCAATAATCCAAATACATGTTGATTAACGAAGTTTTTATGATTGCCGAGTAATTCAGTCAAAGGTGTTTTTTCCCAGCGTTCAATTTCCGCCGTGATGATCGCATTTTCAGGTAAGTCAAAAACTGGGGCATTGAAGGCTAAAGGTTTAACATAAATATCTAAAGGTGCGCCCGCGTAACGTAACATTCTGCCGAGTTGTCCGTTGCCTAGTACATAAACGGTTGGGTATAAGGTGGAGTTTTGCATAGTATTTCTCGTTAAATTTACGAAAAAACAACCGCACTTTAAAAGTGCGGTCAGATCTGAAGATATTTTTATGTGCGTGGATCGGGATTGTCCAGTACAGTATGAGTTTGGTTTTCACGGAAAGATTGCAAGCGTGAAAGCAATTCTTCATCCCAACCTGCTAGAATTTGGGCGGCTAACAATCCTGCATTTGCCGCACCTGCAGGGCCAATTGCTAATGTTCCTACTGGGATTCCTTTTGGCATTTGCACAATTGAATAAAGGCTATCTACGCCACTTAACATTGAACTTTTTACTGGTACGCCCAGTACCGGCACAAGTGTTTTGGCTGCGATCATACCGGGTAAATGTGCCGCACCGCCTGCACCAGCAATAATTACTTTGTAGCCATTTTTTTGTGCATTTTCAGCAAATTCAAAAAGTTTATCAGGTGTACGATGGGCCGAGACGACTTCCACATGATAAGGTACTTTTAATTCATCTAAAATCTGAGTTGCCTCTTGCATGGTAGCCCAATCGCTTTTGGAACCCATTACAACGGCAATTTGTGCAGTTTTTGACATGCTATTTTCTCAATTTTTTAATTAAAAACGTTTCGTAGAATAGCACATCTTACATATATCAAGCAAACGTTTGCTAAATGGGTTTTATAGGAAAATACCATTGCAACTTTAAGGATAAAATTTTATCCTAGGCACAATTTTTATAAGAATAGGGCAAATTATGTTAGCCAAAGCAAAATATAGAAAAGATTACAAACAACCAGATTTTACGGTCACAGACATTTATTTAGATTTTCAACTCGATCCTAAACATACTGTGGTTACGGCAACCACAAAATTCCAACGCTTAAATGATGAAGCGACTTCTTTACGTTTAGATGGGCATAGTTTCCAGTTTTCCTCTATTAAATTTAATGGTGAGCCATTTTCTGCCTATCAACAAGATGGCGAGAGTTTAACGCTCGATTTAAAAGGTAAAAGTGCGGAAGAATTTGAACTTGAAATTGTGACCTTCCTTGTACCAGCCGAAAACACTTCATTACAAGGGCTATATCAGTCTGGCGAAGGTATTTGTACTCAATGCGAGGCGGAAGGTTTCCGTCAAATCATTTATATGCTTGATCGCCCAGATGTATTGGTTCGCTATACAACCAAAATTACGGCAGATAAAACCAAATATCCATTCTTACTTTCTAATGGCAACCGCATTGCAAGTGGTGAATTAGAGGATGGTCGTCATTGGGTTGAATGGAATGACCCATTCCCGAAACCAAGCTATTTGTTCGCTTTAGTGGCGGGTGATTTTGATTTATTACAAGATACCTTTACGACAAAAAGTGGTCGTGAAGTAGCCTTAGAGCTTTATGTGGATCGTGGCAATCTTAACCGTGCAACTTGGGCAATGGAAAGTCTGAAAAAAGCGATGAAATGGGATGAAGATCGCTTTAATTTAGAATATGACCTCGATATTTACATGATCGTTGCAGTGGACTTCTTCAATATGGGCGCAATGGAAAATAAAGGGTTAAATATCTTTAACTCTAAATTCGTGTTGGCCAATCCACAAACGGCAACAGATGAGGATTATCTTGCTATTGAAAGTGTGATTGCACACGAATATTTTCATAACTGGACAGGCAATCGTGTTACCTGCCGAGATTGGTTCCAATTGAGTTTGAAAGAAGGCTTAACAGTTTTCCGTGATCAAGAGTTTTCTTCAGATACAGGTTCGCGTGCGGTGAATCGCATTAATAATGTGAAATTTTTACGCACCGTACAATTTGCCGAAGATTCAAGCCCAATGTCACACCCAATTCGCCCTGAAAAAGTGATTGAAATGAATAACTTCTATACCGTGACAGTATATGAAAAAGGGGCAGAAGTGATTCGTATGTTGCACACTTTGTTAGGTGAGCAAGGTTTCCAAAAAGGGATGCAACTTTATATTGCTGAAAACGATAGTAAAGCGGCAACCTGTGAAGATTTTGTTTCTGCGATGGAACGGGCAAATAACCTCGATTTAAATCAATTCCGCCGTTGGTATAGCCAATCAGGTACACCAGAATTATTGATTAGCGATGCCTATGATGAACAAACCCATACTTATCGTTTAACCGTTTCGCAATCTACGCCGCCAACTGCGGATCAAATGGAAAAAGTAAATTTACATATTCCATTAAAAGTGGCGCTTTATGATGCGAACGGCACGAAACAAATGCTGCAACATAATGGCGAACTCTTGAGTGATGTATTAAATGTCACAGAAAAAGACCAAGTCTTTGAGTTTCATTGCATTTACGGTCGCCCCGTTCCTGCATTGCTATGTGATTTCTCTGCGCCAGTAAAACTTGATTATGATTATAAAACCGAGCAGTTATTAGGCTTGCTTAAATTTGCAGATAATCAGTTTATCCGTTGGGATGCGGCACAAATGTTATTTACGCAAGAATTACGTCGTAATGTTGTGCGTTTCCAACAAGGCGAGCCACTAGAAATTTCCCCTGAAATGTTGACCGCACTTTCTTATGTTCTGAACCATTATGAGAAAGATATTGAACTGGCAACCTTAATTCTCACGCTGCCAAAAGAAATGGAATTTGCGGAAGGTTTCAAAACTATTGATCCTGATGGTATTTCAGCCGCAAGAGAATTTATGCAAGCACAAATTGCCGAGACTTTAAAAGATGATTTCTTGCGTGTTTATACCCATATTCGTCTTGATGAATATCAGGTTACGCAACAAGACATCGCCTTACGTGCAATGCGTAATCTTTGCTTAACTTATTTGGCTTATACCAATTTGGGTAACAACTTAGTCCAAAAACACTACAATAATGCGAATAGTATGACAGATACATTGGCGGCATTAAATGTTGCAACTAAAGCTGCATTACCTTGCAGAGATGTATTGTTAGCTGATTTTGAACAAAAATGGCAACACGATGGATTAGTGATGGATAAATGGTTTGCATTACAAGCCACTCGCCCAGATGAAAATGTGTTGGAAATTATTCAGTTATTAATGGATCACCCAAGTTTTAACTTCAATAATCCAAACCGTTTACGTGCATTAATTGGTAGTTTTGCAAATCATAACTTAAAAGCATTCCATCATATTAGTGGTTCTGGCTATCGCTTCTTAACGGATGTCTTAATTCGTTTAAATGAAAGCAATCCACAAGTAGCTGCGCGTTTAATTGAGCCATTAATTCGTTTCTCACGTTTTGATGCACAACGTCAAACACTAATGAAACGTGCTTTAGAACGCCTAAGTATTGTAGAAAATCTTTCAAAAGATTTATTTGAAAAGATTGAGAAAGCGTTGCAGTAAAAGTGCGATACATTTTGCAATAGTTTTGGGGCATTTAATATGCCCCTTTGTTTTATATAGAGCTTTAATATTAATTTCTTTCATGCAAATCCTGAAAATAATAAGTTTGCATAATATAGTGAGATGGCGCATTCTATACCCGTACAGACGTTTAGCCGTCTAAATGATTAAAAAGATTACTTTAAAACGGGAGTTATTATGACAACATCACATATCTTAGGCTTTCCTCGTGTAGGGGCGAAACGCGAATTAAAATTTGCACAAGAACGTTATTGGCGTAAAGAATTAGCCGAGCAAGATTTATTAGATTTAGCGAAAGCATTACGTGAAAAAAACTGGAAACATCAAGCGGCTGCCAATGCGGATTTCGTTGCAGTAGGCGATTTCACGTTCTACGATCATATTTTAGATTTACAAGTGGCAACAGGGGCAATTCCTGCTCGTTTTGGTTTTGATAGCCAAAATTTAACCCTTGATCAATATTTCCAACTTGCGCGTGGTAACAAAGATCAATTCGCGATTGAAATGACTAAATGGTTTGATACGAACTATCACTATCTCGTGCCAGAATTTCATAAAAATACACAATTCAAAGCTAATCCAGCACATTATGTAAACCAAATTCGTGAAGCAAAAGCCTTAGGTTTAAACTTCAAACCAGTGATTGTTGGCCCATTAACATTCTTATGGTTGGGTAAAGAAAAAGGCGAAGCATTTAACCGTTTCGATTTATTAAATCAATTAGTGCCTGTTTATGTTGAAATCTTAAATGCATTAGTGGCTGAAGGTGCGGAGTGGATTCAAATTGATGAACCTGCATTAGCATTAGATTTACCTACAGAATGGGTTGAAGCCTATAAATCTGTTTACACTGAATTAAGCAAAGTGAATGCTAAATTATTGTTAGCTACTTATTTTGGTTCAGTTGCAGAACACGCTGAGTTATTAAAAGCCTTGCCTGTTGCAGGCTTGCATTTAGATTTAGTGCGTGCACCAGAACAGCTTGCTGCATTTGAAGATTACAGCAAAGTGTTATCAGCTGGTGTGATTGAAGGTCGTAATATCTGGCGTGCAAACTTAAATAAAGTGTTAGATGTATTAGAGCCATTAAAAGCAAAATTAGGCGAGCGTTTATGGATTGCACCAAGCTGTTCATTATTGCACACCCCATTTGACTTAGAAGTGGAAGTGCAATTAAAGGAGAAAAATCCTGCACTTTATAGTTGGTTATCTTTCACGCTACAAAAAGTAGAAGAATTAAATGTATTAAAACAAGCCTTAAATCATGGCAGAGCGTCTGTACAAGCAGCATTAGATGCAAGCCAATCGGCAGCAGATGCACGCGCAACCTCAAAAGAAATTCATCGCCCTGAAGTAGCGGAGCGTTTAGCAAACTTACCAAAAGGTGCGGATCAGCGTAAATCGCCATTTGCAGAACGTATTGTTAAGCAAAATGCATGGTTAAATTTACCGCTTCTTCCAACTACAAACATTGGTTCATTCCCGCAAACGACAGAAATTCGTCACGCCCGTGCAAGTTTCAAAAAAGGTGAATTATCCCTTTCAGATTACGAAGCGGCAATGAAAAAAGAGATCGAATATGTAGTGCGTCGCCAAGAAGAATTAGATTTAGATGTGTTAGTTCACGGCGAAGCAGAACGCAATGACATGGTGGAATACTTTGGGGAATTATTAGATGGTTTTGCCTTCACTAAATTTGGTTGGGTACAAAGCTACGGTTCACGTTGTGTGAAACCACCAGTAATTTACGGTGATGTAACCCGCCCAGAGCCAATGACAGTACGTTGGTCTCAATATGCACAAAGCCTCACAAACCGTGTAATGAAAGGAATGCTCACAGGCCCTGTGACTATTTTACAATGGTCATTCGTGCGTAATGATATTTCACGTTCAACCGTATGTAAACAAATTGGCGTGGCATTATCTGATGAAGTGTTAGATTTAGAAGCAGCGGGCATTAAAGTTATTCAAATCGATGAGCCAGCAATTCGTGAAGGTTTGCCACTTAAACGTGCAGATTGGGACGCATACTTACAATGGGCAGGCGAAGCATTCCGTTTAAGCTCAATGGGCGTGCAAGATGATACGCAAATTCACACTCACATGTGTTATTCCGAGTTTAACGATATCTTACCTGCGATTGCAGCATTAGATGCAGACGTAATTACCATTGAAACTTCACGTTCAGATATGGAATTATTAGATGCCTTCGTGAAATTCAACTACCCGAATGACATCGGTCCTGGTGTGTATGATATCCACAGCCCACGTGTACCAACCGCAGGTGAAATTGAACACTTATTACGCAAAGCGTTAAAAGTAATTCCAAAAGAACGTTTATGGGTAAACCCAGACTGTGGTTTAAAAACGCGTGGTTGGATAGAAACCATTGACCAACTAAAAGTGATGGTGGATGTAACGAAAAAATTACGTGCGGAATTAGCGTAAGTAATCATACAGAAAGAATAATTATCAAACATAATATAATTAAAGCCGAATCCGATTGGGTTCGGTTTTTTATATAGCTAATTTTCTTTGAATTATCAACCGCACTTTTAGAGCATTTTTCCTGAATAAAAAACTCAGCAGAAATATCTACTGAGCTTTCTTTAATGTTTTTTCAATTTAAACTTTTTATCAAGATAAAGTATTATTTTCTATTAGGATTAATAAAAGCTGGTGGATTTGCTGGTTTAACAGAAAGATAGCCATAATCACCAGTAATCATGTGTGAATTAATGACACCATTTTCACAACTAGATATAGGCATATCAAATCCCATAATATTGATAACTAAAGTTGAAAGTTGTTGATGGAATAATCGCTTACACTGATCGAATTCTTTTAATTTTTGTTGGATCTTTTCATTTTTTGTATAAATAAATACTGGTACAAGATATTGATCTTCCGCTGTTGTTCCCTGGTTATAATGATTTTTTGTGACAAATTGTCCATGGTCTGAAGTATATATTAGAATATAATCGTCTTTTCCACGTTTTTCTAGATAATTGTATACCTTCTGGATTAATTGATCTGTATTGTATACTGTGCTGTCATAATTATCTAATGGTGAACCATCTTTAAATATTTTTTCTTCTTCGGTTAGGTATTCAGCATAAGGACCATGTGAACCTCTCTGATGTAATACAATAAAATTCTTTTCTTTGTTAAGATCAATCTTCTGTAATAGAGGAAAAAGTTTATGATCATTCATTCCTTGCTCTGGTGATAAATCTAGCTGTGTTGGGGTGATTTGGTGATTCATCCAACTTTTTCCCATAATACTCATAATCATCATTGCACGTTCTGGTTGTGCAGTATAAAAATGAGTATCAAATCCTTGGAGTTTTGCTAGTTTGAAGAAATTCGTATCGCCTTTCATTATTTGTTTTAGTCCATTTGGACGGGGAATTGCATTGAAAAGTGCAGGTACAGAGATGGCGGTCATTAAGCCTGCACTATACGCTTCTTTTAATAAAACATTAGGATTTTCGTTGGCTAATTGTCGAATAAAAGGCATAGTTTCTCGTTCATAACCGAAATAATCGACGTGTTTTGAACTTAAACTTTCTCCCATAATAAAAATAATATTTTTTACATCAGGTGAAGATATAATTGAGGGCGTTGGGTGTAAATAGTCTTTTACTTGACTTAAGTTGAATGTTTCATAAGGAATAACTTTTCCGATAAAATTACCTACAGAAAAGAAATTACTTTTTACTCTAGAGTAAGCAGGATTTGAAGTAACGCCTAATTCTTGCGTAGAATAAAATGATCTACTAAATAAGTAGAGGAATAAGCAAATAAATAAAATATCAGATATACAATACTTGCTTACTTTTCTTGTAGGATATATAAATAATGCAGAAATAAAAATAATAGTTTCCAATAAGGAGTAAATTACAGGTGGTCCAACTCGATCTAACATTGTAATACCAACATGAGAGACTTCCCCAATTTCTTTGAACATCAGGAAGTAATTTGTGCCATTGATCCAATTATCATATACTGCGTAATGTCCAGAGTTAATAATCACAGAGGATGCAAAAAATAAACAAACTAAGAATTTAGTGATTTTATATTTTGAGAAAAGAAGAAAAATTATAAGTAATAAGTTAATGCTGTAAGTTTCAATATAACGAGCAAGAGGGGGGATGTTAAATATATTTCGATAAATTATTTCGCTAATAAATAGTATTAGGGGATAGGCTAATATGATAAATAATTTTGAACTAGACTTCATTGTTTCTCCAATTAGTTAAGCTGTTTTATTTTTTAATAATAATCATTACTAATAGAAAAATCAATGTTAATTTTTTATTAAAAAAATATAAAATTTTATATGTTTATGATAACTCTAATGAGAAATAGAATGATTTTTTATTAATTAGATTTTTTATTATTTGCACATTATCTTTGTTCCTCGTAGAATACGATCAGTCTTCCCCTTAAAGTGTGGTGAAAATTGACCGCACTTTCTTACAGTCAACTATCCCGAGAGATAAACGAGTATGTATCAATTATTTCGCCACGGCATTTTCCAAATGGATGCTGAAAAGGCTCATAATTTCACAATTCAATGCTTGAAATTAGCCGGTAATCCTTTATTTCAACCGATTTTAAAATCTATTATTCATGTTCCCAAAGGCTTTCCGAAAACGGTAATGGGTGTGAATTTCCCTAATCCCATTGGATTGGCGGCAGGAGCGGATAAAAACGGCGATGCGATTGATGGTTTCGGTGCATTGGGTTTCGGTTTTCTCGAAGTAGGAACTGTCACGCCCGTTGCACAAGATGGGAATGCAAAGCCACGTCAGTTTCGTTTGATTGAAGCTGAAGGCATTATTAACCGTAATGGCTTTAATAATAATGGTATTGACTACCTTATAGAAAATGTGAAAAACGCACGTTATAAAGGTGTGATTGGCATCAATATTGGTAAGAATAAATTCACGCCTTTGGAACAAGGCAAAGATGATTATATTTTCTGTTTGAACAAAGCCTATAACTACGCAGGTTACATTACTGTGAATATTTCATCACCCAATACACCGGATTTGCGTCAGTTACAATATGGTGAGTATTTCGATGATTTATTGCGAAGCATCAAGGATCGTCAAGCTATTTTGGCAAACCAATACAATAAATATGTGCCGATTGCGGTAAAAATTGCACCAGATTTAACGGAAAGTGAATTAGTGCAAATTGCGGATACGTTGGTTCGTCACAAAATGGATGGAGTTATTGCAACCAATACTACAATTTCTCGTGATACTGTAATGGGGATGAAAAATGCGGAACAGCAAGGCGGATTAAGTGGAAAGCCGTTGCAGCATAAAAGCACAGAAATTATTAAGCGATTACATCAAGAACTGAAAGGTCAGATTCCGATTATTGGTAGCGGCGGCATTGATGGGTTGCAAAATGCGCAAGAGAAAATTGAGGCTGGTGCAGAGTTGTTACAAGTTTATTCAGGATTGATTTATCACGGTCCAAAATTAGTAAAAGAATTAGTAAAAAATATTAAATAATGACAAAAAAATACGACTTACATTGTCACAGTACGGCATCAGATGGGGTGTTGAGTCCAACTGAATTAGTGCATCGTGCTTATGCGCAAGGCGTGAACGTGCTTGCATTATGCGATCACGATACGATTTCGGGTATTGATGAAGCTGAGATTGCAGCGAAAGAAGTAGGCATTGAATTCATTACCGGAGTAGAAATTTCCACAAATTGGGAAGGGAGGGGGATCCATATTGTAGGATTAAACTTCGATAAAACTCACCCCAAAATGACCGCACTTTTGCAAAGCCAAAAAGCATTACGTGAAAAAAGAGCGGTGGAAATTGGCGATAAATTAGAAAAAGCAGGGATTCCTCATGCTTATGAAGGGGCTAAAGCCTTAGCCTATGGCGAAGTGACGCGTGCTCATTACGCACGTTATTTGGTACAGATTGGTAAAGTATCTAATGATGCTCAAGCCTTTAAACGCTATTTAGGGCAAGGAAAATCGGCATTTGTCAAAGCAGAATGGACTGATATTCCCACGGCGATTGAGACAATCCATGCATCAGGCGGTATAGCCGTTATTGCGCATCCATTACGTTATAACATGACGGGGAAATGGGTGCGTAAGCTGATAACCGATTTTAAGGCTTGGGGCGGTGATGGCATGGAAATGGCGGATTGTGGTCAGGCAAAAGATCAGCGTCAAATGCTTGCTCGTTGGGCAAAAGAATTTGAACTGCTGGGATCGGTTGGATCGGATTTTCATTTTCCTTGTGGTTGGGTAGAGTTAGGAAAAAATTTAGATTTAGTTGATGGTGTCATCCCAGTTTGGGAAAAATTTTAGTCAGATAAAGAATGTTCAAATAATAAATACCTGTTTCCTTGATAATAAAATTTATTTGGAAACAGGTATTTTTTATGGTTCAAAATATAAAAAACTGAATTTATCCTTCGGATTTTTTCTGATTATCTAATAAATAATGTGGTGGTAATTCAGGCATTGAATCTTGTTCATCAAAGGATTCAATTTCAGGTTTGAGATAAAACTCTGTCGCTTCATGATTGCTTTTCGTTTTGCCTAATAATTGTGGCTGAAGTTTTGCAAAGGTACTATTCGGTGCAAGCCAAATTCCGATAAATGCTTGATTAAATTTAGCATCAAAATCGTGTTCCAAAACAGTGTCATTTAATACAAAGTAACCTTTATCGGGTAAGGCAATATAGTTCAAAATATCGTTTGGCGAGAAATCAGGAAATGTGGATTGCATTTCTTTAAGCCAACTTTGAGTATCGCCATCATTAAGTTTTAATGTTTCGATTTCCTTAATGAGCGTAATTGCAAAATTTTTTCCTTCAATGGGTTTTTCATATTTGAAAGAGAGCATTAATGGGCGTTCATTTTCTTGATAAGTGCCAGTTTCGGAAAATAAGCCAATGGTATAAACATGGAACGGCCCCCAAGTGTATTCGGCATTTCCGATGGGTTGCCAATGAGCAAAAGGTGCGGCAGAAAAAAACGTTATCATTGCCACAAAAAGGGATTTCATTTTCATAGTAAATTGCCGTGAATAAAATTGTGTTGATTATAACAAACCGCATCAAAAAACAAATGAGAAACGAGTAAAAAGGCGAGTAATTTTACTCGCCTTTAATATTACTGATGTTAATTTGTGCGGTGAATTATTTTAGGCTACCCACCATATCTTCTGGGCGAACCCATTTATCAAAATCTTCTGCAGAAAGTAAGCCTAAATTAATCGCTTCTTCACGCAATGTTGTGCCATTTTTGTGAGCTGTTTTTGCAATTTTAGCTGCGTTTTCATAGCCAATATGCGTATTAAGTGCAGTCACCAACATTAATGAATTTTCAAGTTGTTGTTTAATTCGTGGATAGTTCGGTTCAATACCCACTGCACAGTGTTCATCGAAAGATACACAAGCATCACCCAATAATTGAGCAGATTGTAAGAAGTTTGCAATCATCACAGGGTTGAACACATTTAATTGGAAGTGACCTTGTGAACCCACAAATGCGATTGTAGTGTCATTACCAAATACTTGTGCGCAGACCATTGTCATCGCTTCGCATTGAGTAGGGTTGACTTTACCTGGCATAATTGAAGAACCCGGCTCATTTTCAGGAATTAAAATTTCTCCAATTCCTGAACGAGGACCTGATGCTAATAGACGAATATCGTTCGCAATTTTAAATAAACTCATTGCTAATTGACGTAATGCACCGTGAGTTTCAACAATCGCATCATGAGCCGCTAATGCTTCAAATTTATTATCTGCAGTGACAAACGGAAGTGCGGTGAATTTTGCAATGTAATCTGCCACTTTCACATCATAGCCTTTCGGCGTGTTCAAACCTGTACCAACTGCAGTTCCACCCAATGCTAATTGACTTAAATGCGGAAGGGTGTTTTTTAATGCTTTTAAGCCGAAATCTAATTGAGCAGCATAAGCTGAAAATTCTTGGCCTAATGTGAGTGGCGTTGCATCCATTAAGTGAGTGCGGCCAATTTTTACTACGTTTTTGAAAGCTTCAGATTTTGCTGCAAAAGTTTTTTGTAAACGTTCAACACAAGGAATGGTGTGCTCAACTACTTTTTTATATGCCGCAATGTGCATTGCCGTTGGGAAAGTATCATTTGAAGATTGTGATTTGTTCACATCATCATTTGGGTGAATGATGGATTTTTCACCTAATTTGCCACCGTTTAACACATGAGCACGATTTGCAACTACTTCGTTCACATTCATATTAGATTGTGTACCAGAACCAGTTTGCCAAATAACAAGTGGGAATTGATCATCTAATTTATTTGCTAAAATTTCGTCACACGCCTGAGCAATTAAATCACGTTTTTCAAGAGGTAATACACCTAAATCATGATTAGCAAATGCGGCTGCTTTTTTCAAATAGCCAAAAGCTTCGATAATTTCATGTGGCATTGATGCGGCAGGACCAATTTTAAAGTTATTGCGTGAACGTTCAGTTTGTGCAGCCCAGTATTTATCTGCTGGAACTTGAACTTCACCCATTGTGTCTTTTTCAATACGAAATGCCATTCTGTACTCCTATGAATTGAATGAAAATTAAAACTGGATTGATTTTAACACTTCCGAGTTATGAGTGGAACGTAACAAAAACGTTAAAAATCAGTTTTGTGACATAGATCATAAAAGTGCGGTGGATTTTCACGCATTTGTAATAATGTATATTTAATTATTTATTTTTTAGGGTTTTTTCGTTAAAATTTTACTCTTTTTATAGGGCAAGATTGAGAAAATAACGGGGCTAAAATGGCAAAAACTGCACAATTTTACATTCTTACGGAAGATTGTACGTTAACTGTCGAAGAAATAGCCTGTAATCTTGCTGCCTCAATATGGCGCTCTGGGAAAAAAGTATTAATTAGCTGTGAAAGTGAGGCTCAAGCGCTAGAAATTGATGAGCGTTTGTGGCAACGAGATCCTAATGAATTTGTACCGCATAATTTATCGGGTGAGGCAACACAATATCCCACACCAATTGAGATTTCATGGCTTGGGAAACGAAATTTACAACGCCGTGATGTGTTAATTAATTTGCAACAAGAAATTCCGGATTTTAGCCATAGTTTTACCCAAATTATTGATTTTGTAACAAAAGATGACGCCTTAAAAACACAAGCCAGAGAACGTTATAAACAATTACGTCTGCAAGGTTGGAATCTTTCTACTGAAAATGTGGGTTAATAAATGAACGACATTACCTTTTACCAACGTTTCGAAGCCGACATTCTCGCTGAGCGCAAAACCATCACCATTCGAGATAAATCCGAAAGCCATTTTAAAGCGGGTGATATTTTACATGTTGGTCGATTTGAAGATAATCAATATTTCTGCACCATTGAAGTGTTAAGCGTGTCGCCGATTACTCTTGACGAGCTGACGGAACAGCATGCAAAGCAGGAAAATATGGGATTGGATGAGTTAAAAGAAGTGATTCGGGGGATTTATCCGAGTGAAGAACGGTTTTTTGTAATTGAGTTTAGTCTGCATTTCTAAATTTTATAAATAATATTAAGGGAAATATATGATTGTTAATTTTAATGATTTTAATGAACTAGATAGTATAGATGCTCCTCAAGCAGATGATTTGCATAAGGTTTATACTGTTACATCTCTCATAGGCGGAGATCCTACCTTATCTCATAACGATCAATTATTAGCATTTAAGATGGGAATTGTTGATAGACAGGTTCGGTATTATAAAGCCGCAGCTAGAATTTTAGGATTCTTAGATTCTGAAGATTGCTTGACTAAAGCAGGTTGTGACTTATTATCTTCTCAAAGCTATTTTATGGACACAATGGTGACAGCTTTCCAATATAGTAATATTGGTGTTTGTTGGTGCGCTTACTATCAAGTAAGTTCAGTACTTGATGTTCCCCTTGAGATAAATGAAGTTATCAAATTTTTAAATTATGCATTTGGTGCAAATTTATCTGATTCCACCAAAAGAAGAAGAGCTAAAACCCTAATAAAATGGGTTAATGAATATAGACAACATATACATACACGATAGGACACCTATGAGTCAAAAAGTTGATATGGCAGACCGTTTTAATCCGTCTGCAGTAGAACAAGCCCTTTATCAACATTGGGAAGAGAGCGGTTATTTTAAACCGTCTGAAAATGAAAATGCACCAAGTTATTGCATCGCGATTCCGCCACCGAATGTAACGGGTTCTTTACATATGGGACACGCGTTCCAGCAAACCTTAATGGATACCTTAATCCGTTTTAACCGTATGGAAGGGCATAATACCTTATGGCAAGCGGGCACAGACCATGCAGGTATTGCAACCCAAATGGTGGTAGAACGTAAAATTTCGGCAGAAGAAGGTAAAACTCGCCACGATTATGGTCGTGAAGCGTTCATCAACAAAATTTGGGATTGGAAAGCTTATTCAGGTGGCACAATCAGCCAGCAAATGCGTCGTTTAGGGAACTCCATCGACTGGGAACGTGAGCGTTTCACGATGGACGATGGTTTATCGAATGCAGTAAAAGAAGTATTTGTTCGCTTGCATGAAGAAGGTTTGATTTACCGAGGCAAACGCTTGGTAAACTGGGATCCAAAACTTCACACTGCGATTTCTGATTTAGAAGTGGAAAATAAAGAGAGCAAAGGTTCTCTTTGGTATTTCCGTTATCCGTTAGCTAACGGTGCAAAAACGGCGGATGGCAAAGATTATTTAGTGGTGGCAACCACGCGTCCAGAAACCATGTTGGGCGATACGGCGGTGGCGGTGCATCCAGAAGATGAGCGTTATCAATCCTTAATCGGTAAAACAGTGGTTCTGCCATTGGCAAACCGTGAAATTCCGATTATTGCCGATGAATATGTGGATCGTGAATTCGGTACTGGTGTGGTAAAAATTACCCCTGCGCACGATTTTAACGACTATGAAGTGGGTAAACGTCACAGCTTGCCTATGGTTAACGTGTTAACTTTAAATGCGGATATTCGTGATGAAGCGGAGATTATCGGTACTGACGGCAAACCACTTGCAGGCTATGAAGCAACTATTCCTGCGGATTACCGTGGTTTAGAGCGTTTCGCTGCACGTAAGAAAATCGTGGCAGATTTTGAAGCACTTGGCTTATTAGATGAAATCAAACCACACGATTTGAAAGTACCTTATGGCGACCGTGGTGGCGTGCCAATCGAGCCGATGCTAACCGACCAATGGTATGTGAGCGTGAAACCGCTTGCCGATGTGGCGATTAAAGCGGTGGAAGATGGTGAAATCCAATTCGTGCCGAAACAATATGAAAACCTTTACTTCTCTTGGATGCGTGATATTCAAGATTGGTGTATTTCTCGCCAACTTTGGTGGGGACACCGCATTCCAGCGTGGTATGACGCGGAAGGCAACGTTTATGTTGCGCGTAACGAAGAAGAAGTGCGGTCAAAATATAACTTAGATTCTACGGTTGAACTTAAACAAGATGAAGACGTATTAGACACGTGGTTCTCATCAGGCTTATGGACATTCTCTACCTTAGGCTGGCCAGAGCAAACCAAAGAGCTCAAAATGTTCCACCCAACGGATGTGTTGATTACCGGCTTTGACATCATCTTCTTCTGGGTTGCGCGTATGATTATGTTTACGATGCACTTCGTAAAAGATGAAAACGGCAAACCACAAGTACCATTCAAAACGGTGTACGTAACAGGCTTGATCCGTGATGAGCAAGGTCAAAAAATGTCTAAATCAAAAGGTAACGTGCTTGACCCAATCGATATGATTGACGGCATCAGCCTTGAAGATTTACTTGAAAAACGCACTGGAAACATGATGCAGCCGCAATTAGCAGAGAAAATTGCTAAAGCAACGCGCAAAGAATTCGCTGAAGGTATTGCAGCTCACGGTACAGATGCATTGCGTTTCACATTAGCCGCATTGGCTTCAAACGGTCGTGATATCAACTGGGATATGAAACGTTTAGAAGGCTACCGCAACTTCTGTAATAAATTGTGGAATGCAAGCCGTTTCGTCTTAACGAATGAAAAATTAGATTTAAGCGAAGGCGAGATCGAATTCTCATTAGCGGATCGTTGGATTCAATCAGAATTCAATCGCACAGTAGAAACTTTCCGTAATTCATTAAGCCAATATCGTTTCGACCTTTGTGCCAATGCGATTTATGAATTTACCTGGAACCAATTCTGTGACTGGTATTTAGAATTGACTAAACCAGTATTTGCAAACGGCAATGCAGCACAAATCCGTGCAGCAAGCCAAACCTTGGTTCACGTGTTAGAAAAATTATTACGTTTAGCACATCCACTCATTCCATTTATTACCGAAGAAATTTGGCAAAAAGTGAAAGGATTCGTGGACATCACTGCAGACAGCATTATGTTGCAACCTTTCCCACAAGTGGAAGAAAACGGCTTTGATCCTGAAGCGGAAGCTGAAATTGAGTGGTTAAAAGAAGTGATCGTTGCGGTACGTAATATTCGTGCAGAAAGTAACATCGCACCAAGCAAAGGCTTAGATCTGTTATTCCGTAATTTAAGCACAGAAAATGCAAAAATTCTCGAAAAACAGACCGCTCTTTTAAAAGCCATGGCGAAATTAGACAACGTTCAAGTGTTAGCCGCAAACGAAACCGCACCACTTGCGGTAGCGAAACTCGTTGGCAATACTGAATTGCTTGTGCCAATGGCTGGCTTTATCAATAAAGAAGCAGAGCTTGCCCGTTTAACCAAAGAGATTGAAAAATATCAGAACGAAGTTAAACGTATCGAGAACAAACTCAGCAACGAAGCTTTTGTGGCTAAAGCGCCAGAAGTGGTGATTGCGAAAGAACGCGAAAAACAAGCGGAATACCAATCTGGCTTAGAAAAAATCCAAGAGCAGTATAAAGCGATTGAAGAACTTTAACGCTAGCTATAAAAAACGTCGGTTTCTCTGGCGTTTTTTATTTTTAGAAATTAAAAATATGGTGAGTTTTCTACAGTATTTTTCACATTGCCAATAGAGAAAATTATCAAATAAAAAGATAAGAAAAATATTGGTTTAGATTAGAAAAATTAGAGAGATTGAGAGGTATAAATTGGGATAAAAAGTAGGCTTAACGCCTACTTTTTTATTTTTGATTTAATCCTAAAAAATCCCCAACTTCGTGCTCTAGTTGACTCATAGCGAGTAGGGCTTCTTGGGTTTTCTTAGCTTCATCTTCATCAATAACACTCATTGCAAAGCCTACATGAACGAGCACCCATTTGCCAAGTAAATCGGCAGGATCTCCAGTACAGACCAGTGAAATATTCACATCACGTTGTACGCCACATACATCCACGGTAGCAAGTTGAAGAGCGCTTTCGCCAATCTTAACAATTTGGCCTGGAACACCTAAACACATAATACTTTCACTCCTATTGAAATTTGTGTCTATTTTACTATCGCGCGGAATAAGTTACGTCGATCTGGATCAAAAGTTGTTGCTTTTGTTGGCATAGATAAAATCATTCTGAGGCAATCTTGTGCGAGTTGAACTGCTTGAGTATTTGTCATTGCAGGATCAATCGGAGAATGAAGGGAGCAACTAAGATATTGTGTAATGTTTTCTAAACTACTCACTGTGAAGGTGAAGGTTTTATAGGGTAGTTGTATTGAAAGTTTATCGCCAATGTCGCGCGGTTCCCATTCTTGATCTTTGCCAGGCAAAATGACAATACTTAACATCCAAGGTGTCACAACTGTACCTATCCATTGGTTTTCAAAAAGTACAAATTTAGGACAATAGCAGTCGATACCTTTTCGATAGAAAGGAAGATCTTTCATTTTTTCTGCAACTTTTCGCATTTCGTTTTGGAAGATTGAAGATGGATCCTCGGCGAAACCTTGAATGAGACCTTCAAGTGCGGTGGTATTTTCTGGTGTTTTTTCGTGTCGATACATAATTATTAAAATTTACAGCGAGGTGAATTTCAACAATTCACGCATACCATAAGAGCAAATTATGGTATGCGTGAAATGTATTATTTCTAATCTATATTTGAACGTGAAATCCATACTCTTTCAAAACGTTTTCTAATGTTTTAAAAATTTCTGGAAATTGTTTTTGGATTGTTTTACTTAATGCAATTTGTGGGTCAAAAGTTTCTGGTTGAACCCCAATTAAACATAGATTTTTAGGGAATTCATCCGTTAATTTCAATGCAGAAAGCACATCACAAATACCAAGTTGGTGTGGTGAAATTTTACGAGAGAAAAATACTGGCACTTGCTCATCATGAAGCACAATGATTTCTCCTGGTTGTTTATTGGCAAGTACGGCATCGATGATGATGATATGCTCACGATTTGCCATTTTATCCAATAATTCCATGCCGCAAGTGCCACCGTCAACCACGTCAAAGTGCGATAAAATTTCAGAGCGATTTTCTAGGGCTTGGGCGATTCGTACGCCCACGCCTTCATCACCGAGTAAAATATTACCAACGCCTAAGATTAATGGCTTCATTAGAGCACCTTCACTTGTGTGACTTCACCATTTTCTGTGTTCACAACATGCACTGCGCATGACATGCAAGGGTCGAAAGAGTGGATTGTGCGCACAACTTCCAATGGTTTTGTTGGATCTGCTACAGGTGTACCGATAATGGAAAGCTCGTAAGGACCCATTTCATCATTTTGGTTACGAGGACCTGCATTCCAAGTTGATGGCACAACGGCTTGATAATTTTCGATTTTGCCATTTTTAACGACAACCCAGTGAGAGAGCATGCCACGAGGTACTTCACCAAAACCAACTCCTTTAAACTCACCTGTTTGTGGAATGTCTGTTTTGAGATAAGCAACGGTATCGCCAGTGCCAATATTATCAACAAGTAGTTTCCATTGTTGTTCAAGAATGTTATTTAGCACGCAACAATGTACGGTACGAGCAATAATACGCCCTAAGGTTGAATGTAAATGATCAACAGATAAGGTATTGCCGCTTAGTTTTTCATACAACCCTTTAATATGGTTAAAGTGATGTAATGTATCTTTATTTTCATTGGCTAAGTTACACATTAAATAGGCAAGAGGGCCCACTTCAACAACTTTTCCGTAGAAACTTGGCGCTTTAACCCATGAATATTTGCCTTCATCTTGCCAGCCAGTATATTTCGGACGTGTTAAACCAGCCCAAGGTTCAAGCGGTTCATCGTCTTCATACCAAGCGTGTTTACCACTTTCTTTAATGCCTTTTACAACAAATTCATCTTTTTGTTGGGTAATTGGGCGGAAACTTGAAATATCAAAGTTTTCAATATAGCCACCCGTTAGAACAAATTTAGAATTATCACCATCAATTGGATATTCAGGTACAGAAAGGTAGTTGCCCGATGTTTTACCAAGATTGAGCCATTCAGGGTAATAAGCCGCAATGATCGCCGCATCAACACGATAAACTTGGGTAACAAAGTCATTTAAACGATCAATACAGGATTTTACAAACATTAAACGTTCTAAGTTTAATACTGATTGAGAGTCTAAGTTGATTGGGTTTGCTACGCCACCAATTGCTAAGTTTTGAATGTGCGGTGTTTTTCCGCCGAGTAATGCCACAATACGGTTACAATCACGCTGACATTCAAGTGCTTGTAAATAGTGAGCCACCGCGATGAGGTTTACTTCTGGCGGTAATTTCATGGCAGGGTGACCGAAATAACCATTAGCAAAAATACCAAGTTGACCACTTTCAACTAAAGATTTAATTTTATTTTGTACATTGCGGAATTCATTTGCACTGTTTAATCCCCATGTCGAAACACCTTTAAGCATTTCAGCGGCTTTATCGGGATCAGCGTTCAGTGCCGCAGTGATATCCACCCAGTCCATCGCAGAAAGTTGATAAAAATGAACGATATGGTCGTGCATGCTATGAGCAGAAAGAATCATATTGCGGATATATTGTGCATTTACTGGCACTTTGGCACCGAGAGCATCTTCCACTGCACGTACACTTATAATAGCGTGAACAGTTGTACAAACACCGCAAATACGTTGCATAATCATCCAAGCATCACGCGGATCTGAACCTTTTACGATATTTTCCATACCACGCCACATTGTGCCTGATGACCAAGCGTTTGTTACTACGCCATTTTCAATTTCACAATCGATACGCAAATGGCCTTCAATGCGTGTGATAGGGTCGATTGAGATACGTTTTTTTTCAGTCATTATTCTGCTCCGCTCATTTTTTTACTGAATTGTGCTTTTTCGGCAATAATTTGTTCCGAGTCTTCATGATGTTTTTCTTTCAACACTGGTAAGACAGGGAATAGACGAATTATTAAAATATAGGCGCAAATTTCGATGGAAACGAAACCAATAGAAATTAGCAATTCTTCTGCTGATGGGAAGTAACGATAGCCATTACCTGGATCGTACATAATCATTGAATAATTTAAACGCCATAGGGCTGCGCCGAGTAACATGCTCAAGGCTGAGATAAACAGCCAACGTGAATCAGATTTTTTCTCACCAAGGAATAAAGTGAGTAATGGTAATGTCATTAGCCATACTTCCATCCAAAACATCCAAGCTTCAAATTTACCAAGTTTATCGAATCCGAATACATAATGGAGTTTGTCATGGTAAATCAATTCGCCAAAGCGTACTGCAAGGAAAAGTGCGATTAATCCAGCGGTCACTTTTGCAAGCTGGGTAAAGAGTGAACGCTCATCTGGTGTTTTTCCTGCTAAACCTGCGCGCACTAAAGAACCTTCAAAAATGACGATAGAAAAGCCCATAATAAATGCGGTGAGTAAGGATAAGATTGGTAATGCTTCATAGCTTTGCCACACTTGATGAACTTTATGACCTGCGGCGATCATTAATGATCCCATAGATGATTGGTGCATCATCGGCAATAGTGCGCCAAGTGCGATGACAAAGAACATAATTTTGTTGAGCTTATTAAACCATTTTTTCAATCCTAAGAACCCGAGCCAGACTGGCGCAAATTCAAGGGTGACGACAATGATGTAAATTGTCATACAAAATGCGGTTTCAAATAACACCGAGTTTGTATTGAATTGACCAGGAATGTAGAAGTAAGGCAAGTGCCAGTAACGACCCATATCAATGGTGATGGAAAGACCACCTAATGAATAGCCGAATAAGCTAGCAAGCAATGCGGGACGCACAAGAGGGTGATATTTCCCTTTGTTGAAAATATATACTGTCCAAGCTAATGCCCAACCACCACAGGCAAAACCAGTACCTACAAGTAAGTCAAAGGAAATCCATAAGCCCCAAGGATAACCGCCGTTAAGTGCGGTGACGGAACCGATACCTAAGAACAAACGCTTAATAATTAATAAGATACAAATTACAGCCAAAGGTGCAAAAAAGAGAATACTGGCGGAAACTAATCGACCGCCCACCGGACGTGGATTACCCATGATGTTCATCCTCCGCTTCTTCCATTTCTTTACGCGCTTGGCGCATTGCTTCTTTTTGCGCTTCAATTCGTTCACGAATCTTATCGCCGTGCATATTCTTATAAGTCATCATTGTTAAACCAGCTAAAGCCACCAGTGGCAATGCTAAACCGCGATACAAGAAGTGCTGTAAATGCGCTGCGCGTGCACCTGTAGCAATATCATCTAACTCAGGGAAACCTAAATTTTCTTGTGGAACCGCACTTAACACTAATACTTGTGTACCGCCACCTTCTTTTTCACCGTAAATACGATATTGATAGGCTGGTACAGTTGCGCGATAAGTATCTTTACTGTTTACATGTTGGCGAGGATAGTCATATTCGGTGCCACGTAATAAACTTAAACGACGTTTTGCTTCCGCTAAAAGTTCTTCACGGGTACCAAAAATAATTGCGCCAGTAGGACAAACATGACAACAACCTGGTAATTCACCTTTATCTAAGCGTTCCACGCCTTTTTGGTTGCAAAGTTCACATTTGCTGATTTGACCAAATGGATTGTCGTAATCATATTTTGGCACATCAAATGGACAACCCACCATGCAATAACGGCAACCAGTACAAATATCAGGATCGTATTTAACAATACCTGTTTTAGGATCTTTGGTTAAAGCCTGTACTGGGCAAACAGAAACGCAGTTTGGATCAACACAGTGCATGCATTGTTTTTTAACATAAGCATAACCGTTTTCTGTTTTATCTTTATTTTTGCCGTCGCCATCGCTCCATACTTGAATCACATTGCGTGTGAACGGAGTGAGTTTGTCATTGTTTGCCCAAGTTTGCTCACCTTTGGGGTTGACAAGTGTTTTATTTACTTGCTGACATTCTGAAACACAAGCCTGACAGCCAACGCAAAGTGTGGAGTCATAAAGCATCCCAAGTGCGCCAGGAATGGGCGGAAGATTTTCCACCGCTTCGGCTTTTGCAACGGGCAGACCTGATGTGACAGTTCCCAGCAGACCTGCTTTAAGGAAATTTCGTCTATCCATCTTTAGTGTCCTTGATCTTGATTGGCTTGATTGTCTGCAGCTTTGTTCGCTTTATGTTGTTTGCTCAATTCTTTCAAGGTCATCACGCTGACACCTGCTAAAATGGCTGCAGCTCCGCCTAATAAGCCAATCGCCGTCATTGAGGCACCTTCGCCTTCAACATTGTTTACATCTGGTTTTTCCACCCGTGGCGTTGGATTTTCGACGTTCGCTAATTGGAAAATGCCTTTGGTAAAGCCGATACCTTGATCGTTACAGCCATAGCAAGGATGCCCGATACCCACTGGCCAGTTATTACCACCAACATCACAGAATTCTAGTGTAGAGCAGTTGCCGTAAGTTTCGGGCCCTTTACAACCTAAATGGTATAAACACCAGCCATGACGATGACCATAATCGCCAAATTCTTTTGCGAAACGGCCTGCATCAAAGTGCGGTCGGCGATAACAGTTTTCATGGATTAGACGATCATAAGCAAACAATGGACGATTTAATTTATCCATTGCCGGTAATTTTTTATAAGTGATGATATAGGCAACGGTTGCCAAGAAATTATGTGGGTTAGGAGGACAACCTGGAATGTTAATAATTGGTGTGCCTTTTGGTAAAACTTCAGAAAGACTGACCGCACCTGTTGGGTTGCCACCGCAAGATGGAACACCACCCCAAGATGAGCAGGATCCAATTGCAATAATGGCTGCGGCACCTTTTGCGGCTTCACGAATATGTTCCACAATGGGTTTGCCTGCCACCATGCAGTATACACCGCCGTCTTTAATTGGAATGGAACCATCCACTACAAGCACATATTTGCCGTAATAATTATGGATAGCATTATGTTTATTTTCTTCTGCTTGTTCACCAAATGCAGCAGAAAGTACCTCATGATATTCGAGGGAAATTAAATCTAGCACGAGATTTTCAACAGTTGGGTGGGTTGCACGCAGTAAAGATTCTGTACAGCCAGTACATTCTTGCGCACCAATCCAAAGCACTGGTGGGCGTGCTGGACTGGTCATTGCTGCCGTCATTTCTGCGCCCGCTTTAGAATTTAGCCCCATCGTAGCCGCAAGTGCGGTACATAATTTCATAAAATCTCGGCGAGAAACATCTGCCAATGCAGAAAAAACGCCATCCGGATTATTCATAGTATCACTCCAAAGACACACATTTATTGTGGAAATTGGCCAATGATAAATGTTTTCTTCAAAAAAAATTTGATCATAATCATGAAATGAAGAATTTATAGAATAAATATGTCCAAATTGTGAACGTAATGTTATTGTATTTGAGAGGAGTTCTTATTTGTTTGAAAAGGAACAAAAATAAAGGCTGTAGAATACAGCCTTAGATTGGATTAAGAACAAATTTTTTCAAAAACTAACCGCACTTTTTCGCTATCTTTCACTCCTGCAGTAGTTTCTACACCAGAATTGAGATCAACACCTAAGCAACCTTGCTTAATGGCTTGTTCAATATTGTCGGGTGAAATTCCTCCAGCCAAAATAATTTTGTGTTTCAAGTTTTCAGGAATGACGGACCAATTAAAGGTTTTTCCTGTGCCACCTTGTTGATTATCGGATTGGCTATCGAAAATATAGCGAGCAATATTTAAATCATCAGTAAAATTAACCGCACTTTGTGCTTCAGTATCTATTGAAATGGCTTTCCAAATTTGAGTTTCCTCAGGCAGTTGGTGACGAAGTGCGGCAATAAATTCAGCGGTTTCTGAACCGTGTAGCTGAACGGCATAAAGCTGCAATTGTTTAGCGATTTTTACAATAAAATCAATTTCTTGATTCTGGAACACGCCCACAAAACGAAGTGGTGATGCTGTCACTAATTCTTGGGCTTGACGTAGGCTCACACAGCGTTTTGAATGTTCGACGAAAATTAAGCCGCCGTATAATGCTCCGTTTGCGTAAACCTCTTTGGCATCTTGCGTGCGAGTTAAACCACATACTTTATTTTCTCCAAAAATCACTTCACGCACAGCATTATTTAAATCTGCACTGCCCATTAGGCTGCTGCCGATTAAAAAGCTATGTGCCACTTTTTGCAAATCACGAATTTGGCTATGATTATAAATACCCGATTCGCTGATAATACGTGCATCACTAGGAATACGATCGGCATATTTTTGTGTGAGTTCTACCACGCGGTTTAAATCAACGGTGAGATCGTGAAGATTACGATTGTTGACGCCGATAATTTTTGCACCTAATGCAAGGGCACGCTCAAACTCTGCTTCATTGCTGGTTTCTGTCAATACGCCCATACCGAGAGAATGTGCAAGATCAGCCAATACGCGATAGGTTTCGTCATTTACTACCGAAAGCATTAATAAAATAGCATCAGCTTGATAGTAGCGTGCAAGATAAACCTGATACTCGCTAATCATAAAATCTTTGCACAATACAGGTTGTGAGACAACGTCACGTACTTGCGGCAAATAGTCAAATTTACCTTGAAAGTATTTCTCATCCGTTAGCACTGAAACCGCTGACGCATAATGTTTATACACATTGGCGATGTCTTCCAAATTAAATTCAGCACGAATTAATCCTTTGGAAGGGGAAGCTTTTTTACATTCCAAAATATAGGCGGGCTTTTGATGCGTGCCTTTTGCTAACGCTGCATAAAAAGAGCGGTCAGATTTTTGAATGTTTTCTTTAAATTGTGAAAGCGGAAATTCGGCTTCCTTCGCTTTAACCCATTGTGCTTTGTCTAAGACGATTTTTTGTAGCACCGTAGCAGAGTCAATTGGTTTGGTGAAATCTTGCGTGATCATAATTTTTTTTCTTATTTATTGGGGCTTTATTGTGGTGTATCAAATCGGCCTTTATCTTAATATTTTGTCAAATGTTGTAGTGTCTCAAACGCTTTGCCTGATGCAAGGTGAGTCAACACATTTTGAACATTTTGTTTTAAGTCATCATGACCAAATAATTTCAGCAATAATGCCACATTCGCCGCTACCGCATTAGCATGTTCCACTTTGCCTTTACCTTGTAAAAGTGCGGTCAGATATTGGGCATTTTCTTGCGGTTCGCCACCGCGTAAACTTTCTAAAGATTGTGTTTTTAAGCCAAAATCTTCAGGCGTTAAGGTGAAGTAGTCAATTTTGCCGTTTTTAATTTCAGCGACTTGAGTTTCGCCGTGTACGGCGACTTCATCAAGACCGGCACCATGAACTACAAAAGTATGTTGATGACCTAATGCGACAGCGGTTTCAGCATAGGTTTTCACTAATTCAGGGGCATACACACCAAGCAAATGATAAGTTGGACGAGCAGGATTAATTAATGGACCTAAAATATTAAAAAGCGTACGCGTTTTTAATGCGGCGCGAACAGGAGCTACATGTTTAAATCCACTGTGATATTGTTGAGCAAATAAGAAACATACGCCAATATCATCAAGCGCTTGACGAGCTTGTTCTGGCGTGACATTCACATTCACACCGAGAGCGGTTAATACATCACTGGCACCTGATTTGCTCGATACACTGCGGTTCCCGTGTTTTGCTACTTTTGCACCCATAGAGGCTGCAACAATGGTACTCGCAGTAGAAATATTAATTGTGTTTTGACCATCGCCACCCGTTCCTACAATATCCGCAAAAGGGTAGTCAGGACGAGGGAATGGTTTGGCATTGCCCAAGGATGCTGATACCGCACCACTTAATTCATCGATAGTGGCGCCACGTACTTTTAACGCAATCAGCATGGCTGCAATTTGTTCGTTATTCAGTTCGCCTTGCATAATGGCATTAAAAATGACCGCACTTTCTTCTTTATTAAGTGTTTTTCCGTTGTAAAGTTGTTCTAATAATTGAGCCGTTTGCATAATCTCGTCCCTTATACGTAAATATCATAATCTAAATCGCGAGCTTCATCGCCAGTCATACCACGGAAACCCCAACAATGCGCCGGTTGTTCTTTAATCGTAATTTCAACGTTGTGAGATTTAATACCAATTTTGTATTCGAGTTCGCTGAAGAGCATTTTGATTAAACGTTTTTTCGTACCTTCCATACGACCTTGCATAAGGTTAATTTCAATAACGGTGTAATCATCGTTACGATCGATAGGATAAAGAAAATCTTCTTTATCTAAACATAAGAAACGAATCGCATGCTTTCCACGAGGAATGTCTAAACCAAGGTTTAAACAGTTATAAATTACTTCAGCAATATCTTGACGACGAGGTTCAAGCACTTCTTTTAATCCATATACGGTAATCATTTTTCTTCCTTAATCTCTGTTTAACAACCATTCCACAGATTGTTGTAATAATTTCGAACCTTGCACAGTAAGAATACTTTCTGGATGGAATTGGAAAGCACAAATTGGCAAGGTTTTATGACGAATCGCCATCACAATACCATTGTAATCAGCATTAACAATAAATTCGTCAGGCAGGTTTTTACCCATTAAAGAGTGATAACGTGCCACAGGCATTGGGTTGGCAATATCTTTGAACATGGCTTGGTTATCATGTTGAATGCGCGATACTTTACCATGTAATACTTCGCCTGCATGTACAACCTCTCCACCAAAGGCTTGAATAAGCGCTTGATGGCCTAAGCAAATACCAATAATTGGCACATCATTTTTTAAACGTTCAATAAGTGGGAGTAAGATGCCTGCTTCAGCCGGAGTACCTGGTCCCGGTGAGAGCGCAAGAATCGTATCAGGTGTATTTAATGCCTCTTGCACCACTTGTTCTAAATTAGTGTCATTGCGATAAATTTTTACGTTATGCCCAAGCACACGGAATTGATCCACTAAGTTATAAGTGAATGAATCAAAATTATCTAAAAAAAGAATATTAGCCATAATTTATCGTCCTTATTTTGCTTGGGTATTGATTTGTTTGATTGCTTTAAGCACTGCAGCCGCTTTATGGCGAGTTTCATCCGCTTCCATTTGAGGATCAGAATCCAATACTTCGCCACAGCCAGCTTGAATATGGGCAATGCCATTTTGTACAAAAGCAGAACGAATCACGATACAGGTATCAAAATGACCATCAGACGTGAGATAACCGACCGCACCGCCGTAGCTGTGACGTTTTTGCTGTTCAAATTGATAAATTAACTGCATCGCTTTGATTTTAGGCGCACCAGTTAACGTTCCCATATTCATGCAAGCTTGATAAGCGTGTAAGGCATCAAGTTCAGGACGAAGTTTACCCACTACGCGAGAAACCAAATGCATGATGTGCGAATAGCGATCCACTTGCATTAATTCGGCGACTTTACGTGTACCACTTTGACACACGCGAGCAATATCATTACGGGCTAAATCCACTAACATTAAATGTTCAGCTTGTTCTTTATGATCAAGACGCAATTCTAATTCCAAACGCGCATCTAATTCAGGATCAATATTGCCATGGGCATCAAAACCACGTGGGCGAGAACCTGCAATTGGGTAAATTTCTAATTGACGATTATCTGGTGCATATTTCAACGCACTTTCTGGTGATGCACCGAATAAAATGAAATCCTCATCGTTCATGTAGAACATATAAGGGCTTGGATTGTTATGTTTTAATTGTGCATAGCTCGCAAGGGTATTCGGGCAAGCTAATGAAAAACGGCGAGATGGCACAATTTGGAATACATCACCAATGTTAATATGGTGTTTTAAGGCTTTTACAATGCCCGTAAATTCAGGATCTTCAAAGTTTGTTGTAACCTCATCACTTGCCGTTTTAATAGAAAGAACATTATCAATATTTTTTAGTTTTTGTGCGATGGAAAGCGAGGTTTTCGCAATATTGACTTGTTCTTCTTGAGCAAAACAGAAACTTTTTAGTGTTGCTTGTTGATTTTGATGGTCGATAGTAATGAGGTGTTCGGCAAGATAGAAACTGTAATCAGGGCAGTTTATACCATCATTTTGCAATGTAATACCATCCATTGGAATAAAATTTGCGACGAGATCGTAAGCAAATAATCCACCTAAGAAAATAGGCGTTTGACTATGTTGATAAAGACTAGAAATAACACGCAGTCCATCAAAAATAGTAGCAGACTGTAATTTGCTATCTTCATCGAGTTGATTATCAAGTGGCGAAAATTGTACAGAAAATTCATCATCAAAATTGACCGCACTTACGGTACCGAGTTGGCTTAATACTGGATGAATTTCGTTTAACACTTGTTTTCCGTTTGCATTAAGTGCTCTAAAGGTCACCTGATTGCCTAAACAAGTAATTTTAACGGCAGCATTAATTAGAATAAGGCTCTGTAAGCTATTTTTACTACCAATTTCGGCAGAGTCGAGAAGAAGAGAATTTGAGTTCTGTTGACATAGTGTATTAAAAATTGCGGTGGTGTCGGCATGATAGGGAACCGGTTGAGAGGTCACCGCAATAAAAGGGGTATTTTTCATAATCAATCCTGTATTCTGAACTTTTGCACTATTAAACTAGTGCAAAAGGAATAAGTCAAGCCTAATTAATATTTTTTTTAGTGTTTTAAGATAAATAACTAATTTATGTTAAAAATAGAGAGGAAATTTGATTAAGTATAGTTAATTAAAAGGACCAAATTCTGGGATATAGAACTTGGTCCTTGTATTAATTTAGCCTAACTTTTTTAGAGTTAGACAGATTGCAGGTTAGTTTTCGTTAGAGCTGAAATTTACCCATTAAGCATGGCAAGTTTGGCAAGCTGCTTGGAACATCCATACTAATTTTTCTTGTTCTTTAATGTAGTCACTCATTTGTGATGCAGTACCTTCATCATCAGCATCACCTGCAAGAGCGAGAATTTCACGTTGTTGGTCGAGTAATGTTTTTAAGCCTTGTAATGTGCCAGATAAACATTCTTGTGCGCCGCTTACTGCAATATCTTCTTTAATACGAGATACTTTTAAGTATTGGCTATATGCGTTATTTGGTGTGTAACCTAAAGTTAAAATACGTTCCGCCACTTCATCAACTTTGGTGATTAAATCTGTGTAGATTTCTTCAAATTTTGCGTGTAATGCAAAGAAATTTACACCTTTAATGTTCCAGTGGTAACCACGTACATTAGTATAGAATACTTGGTAGGTTGCAAGTAATTCGTTAAGTTTATTGGCTAATTCTGCTGATTGAATTTTGTCTAATCCGATAGATGTTTTTGACATAATAATTTCCTTTTTCTAGTTAAATAATTGAGCTAATGCCCTGCCTTTGATATGGGTATTATACGTTTCTAGAATTTGCTGTGAAATTGTTCTATTCAATAAAATTGATAGCCTTTGGCTATATGTTAATAAATTGTAATAATTTTAATCTATCAAAATAAGTGATCAGGATCACAGTTATAAGGAATACTTTGGTAAAGGGTCGCAGCTGACAGTAAATTTTGCTTTAATAAGTGCAGTTATAATTTTTAATATTTTAAGGATGTCTTATGCAAGAACTTATTAAGCACGCATTGCCACAAGATGACGCACTCAATCAAGCGATTGTTGATGAAATTCGTTTGCAAAATTGGGCTGGCTTTTTAAATCATTCCCAAGTGGAGCAGCTTTGTCGTGATTTTGAACTTACGCCATTAAAATTAGCTATGCATTTGTTGCCGATTGCGGCGAGTTATAGCCATACCGCTATTTCTCATTTTAATGTAGGGGCCATTGCTATTGGTGAACAAGGTGATTTTTATTTTGGTGCGAATCAAGAATTTTCGAATTCAGCTATTCAGCAAACAATTCATGCAGAGCAAAGCGCAATTTCTCACGCATGGTTGCGTAATGAACGTCGTATTTCAGATATGGTGGTCAATTACACGCCTTGCGGGCATTGCCGTCAATTTATGAATGAATTGCATGGGGCTGAAAAAATTTCAATTCATTTGCCACATAGCCAAAATAATCCGTTACATTCTTATTTACCAGATGCTTTTGGACCGAAAGATCTCGATATTGCGACTCATCTTTTAGCGGAAGAAAATCATGATTTAGTGGTTGATCACCAAGATGATTTGGTTAATCAAGCTATTTTGGCGGCAAATCAATCTCATTGTCCTTATTCAAATAGTCCGCATGGCATTGCGATTTTATTTAAAAATGGTGATGTGGTGACAGGACGTTATGCAGAAAATGCCGCATTTAATCCGAGTTTGCCAGCGTTGCAAACTGCACTTAATTTTGCGTATTTAAATGATAAAAAATTGAGTGATATTGAGCGAATTGTGATGGTTGAAAAAGCATTAAAATTAAGCCATAAAACGATGGCTGAAGCGCTACTCTCTACATTAACATCGGTGAAATTAGAGTATCATTCATTGTAAGTATGAAAGATTCTTGATGGAAAATAAAAAAGGGAATAATTTCCCTTTTTTATTTGTTTGCTAAAATTACCGCTCTTTTCGGTGCTTGATAACCTTCAATGGTTTTACTGTGATCATTTGGATCTAAGAAATCAATCAGGCTTTCATTTTCCAACCAATCCGTTTTACGCTGTTCTTCTAATGTGGTTGTCCCTACATCTACACAACGTACGTTGGTAAAGCCAACTTTTTCTAGCCAGTTGATTAGTGCGGCGACAGATGGAATAAAATAAACATTTTTCATTTTCGCATAGCGATCTGCTGGTACGAGCACAGTATTTACATCGCCATCCACCACTAACGTTTCTAATACCAATTCACCACCTTTTACCAATTGATTTTTTAACTGGCTTAAATGATCTAATGGGGATTTACGATGATAGAGTACGCCCATTGAAAATACAGTATCAAATGCCGCTAATGGTTGCATTTGCTCAATACCAAGCGGGATAAGATTTGCTCGACGATCATTATTAAGCAGCTTGCGTACTGCTTCAAATTGGCAAAGGAAAAGCTCTGTAGGATCAATCCCGACGACCATTTTTGCGCCTTCGCCTACCATTCTCCACATATGATAACCGCTGCCACAGCCCACATCTAAAATAGTGCGACCTTGTAGTGGGGCTAAATGAGGAAGAACACGATCCCATTTAAAATCTGAACGCCATTCACAATCTACATGAATGCCGAAAAGATGATAAGGCCCCTTTCGCCATGGCATTAATTGTTTTAAATGATGGATGATTCGTTGTTTTTCACCTTCTGAAAGGGGAGAAGTGCGGTCAGATTTCACCGCACTTTTGAGATTGATTTCATCAGCATGTAAATCAGGTAGGAAATCAACAATTTTACTCCATTTCGCATAATCGCCATGAGTTTGAGTTTCCCATTCTTTCAATTGGAGCGGTAAGGTCTCTAACCAGTCTGATAAATTTGTGGTCGCAATTTGTTGATAAAAAGGGCGAAAGTCGATCATTTTGCTTCCTTATAGGCCTTTTCTGCTTTGTCAAAGGTATCTAGAACATCTTGTTCTGGTTTGCTAGACAGCAATGAGACAACAATAATTGCAAGGCTACCGAAAGCAAACCCCGGAATCATTTCATATACTTTAAACCAATCGGTATCAGCTGGAACAACTTCTTTCCAAGCAAATACTGTCACTGCGCCTACTAGCATACCCGCCATCGCACCCGATGATGTCATTCGTTTCCAGAAAAGAGAGAAAAGTACAACAGGGCCAAATGCACTACCAAAACCAGCCCAAGCAAATTCGACAAGTTTTAATACTTTGCTGTTTTCATCTTGAGCGATCCAGATAGCAAGTGCTGCAATAACCAACACCATAATTCTTCCAAGCCATACGAGCTCTTTTTCAGATGCGTTAGGGCGAATAAAACCTTTGTAGAAATCTTCTGTGATTGAGCTAGAAGAAATTAACAATTGCGCACTTAATGTACTCATTACAGCAGCTAAAATAGCTGAAAGTAATATGCCCGCGATCCAAGGATTAAATAAAAGTTTAGCGAGTTCAATAAATACTTGCTCTGGTTCATTATTGACTGTGTCTGCAATGTTTGGATTGGCAAATAAATAAGGGATCGCGAAGAAACCAATACCAATTGCACCACCTAAGCAAAGCACCATCCATGTCATACTAATGCGGCGAGCTTTGATAAGTGATTTAACAGAATAAGCCGCCATAAAACGTGCTAAAATATGCGGCTGCCCAAAATATCCTAATCCCCAAGCGGCAAGGCTTAATAGACCAAGTGGCGTAGTGGCAGTAAATAAATCGGTAAAATCTTTATTGGCAGCTGCTTCAGCTTGCGCTAATACCGAGGAAAATTGAGCGGTATCGCCAATGCTTAATAACACAAAAATAGGCGTTAAAAGCAGCGCAAAAATCATAAGGGTTGCTTGAATGGTATCTGTCCAACTTACCGCTAAAAAACCACCGATAAAAGTGTAAAGAATGGTGGCTAATGCGCCATACCAAAGTGCGGTGGAATATTCGACTGAAAATAAATTTTGGAATAATTTTGCACCAGCCACGACACCCGAAGCACAATAAATAGTGAAGAATACTAAAATAATCGTAGCAGAAACAATTTTTAATAATTTATGTGATGTTGCAAAGCGGTTGTGGAAATATTCTGGAAGAGTGAGGGCATTATTATTTAATTCAGTATAAACACGTAAACGACCAGCCACCAGAAGCCAGTTAAAATAAGCGCCAAGCGTTAAGCCGATAGCAATCCATCCTTCAACTAAGCCTGATAAATATACCGCACCAGGTAAGCCCATTAAAAGCCAACCAGACATATCTGAAGCACCCGCAGACATTGCAGTGACAAAGCTGCCTAAACGACGTCCGCCGAGAATGTAATCTGATAAATTATTCGTGTAATAATAGGCAAGTACGCCAATCAGTAACATCCCGAAAATATAAATAGTAAAAGTAATAAGAGTTGGGTCGAATCCAAACATTTTATAAGTCCAAAATGGGTTAAAAATTTCAGAAAGGATGCATTTTACCTTATTTCGGGCTATTATTCTATTTAGACTGAATATTTGATGAAATTTAAGAAATTAGGAATATAAAATGGATGCTGTAGAGTTATTGATGAACGTAACTCCTAACGAAACACGCATTGCGCTAGTAGAAACAGGAATGTTGCGCGAAGTGCATATTGAACGCCAAGGCAAACGAGGAATTGTTGGAAATATTTATAAAGGTCGTGTGACTCGAGTGTTACCTGGAATGCAGTCGGCTTTTGTTGATATTGGTTTGGAAAAAGCAGCTTTTTTGCACGCTGCTGACATTGTATCTCATACGGAATGTGTAGATGAAAATGAACAAAAGCAATTTAAAGTTAAGAGCATTTCAGAATTAGTACGCGAAGGGCAGGATATTGTTGTACAAGTGGTGAAAGATCCGCTTGGTACAAAAGGTGCACGTTTAACAACAGACATCACATTGCCATCGCGTCATCTTGTTTTTATGCCGGAAAATAGTCATGTGGGCGTTTCACAACGTATTGAAAGCGAAGAAGAACGTGCCCGTTTAAAAGCATTGGTTGAACCATTTTGTGATGAACTCGGTGGTTTTATTATTCGTACAGCCACAGAAGGAGCAAGCGAAGAAGAATTACGTCAAGATGCTGAATTTTTAAAACGCTTATGGCGTAAAGTCTTAGAACGTAAAGTTAAATATCCAACTAAATCAAAGATTTATGGTGAGCCTGCGCTTCCACAACGCATTTTGCGTGATTTTATCGGCACAAACTTAGAAAAAATTCGTATTGACTCTAAACTTTGCTTTGGCGAAGTAAAAGAGTTTACCGATGAATTTATGCCTGAATTAAGCGATAAACTTGTTCTTTATTCTGGCAATCAACCTATCTTTGATGTGTATGGGGTTGAAAATGCGATCCAAACAGCGCTAGATAAACGTGTTAATCTCAAATCGGGTGGTTATTTAATTATTGAGCAAACAGAAGCCATGACCACTATTGATATTAATACTGGCGCATTTGTGGGGCATCGTAATCTAGAAGAAACCATCTTCAATACCAATATTGAAGCAACTAAAGCTATTGCACAGCAACTCCAACTACGTAATCTTGGTGGCATTATCATTATTGATTTTATTGATATGCAAACAGATGAACATCGCAATCGAGTATTAGAATCTTTATGTGATGCGCTTTCTAAAGATCGCGTTAAAACCAATGTGAATGGCTTTACGCAATTAGGACTTGTAGAAATGACCCGTAAGAGAACTCGTGAAAGCCTTGAGCATGTGCTATGCGATGAATGTCCAACGTGCCATGGACGTGGTCGGGTGAAAACGGTCGAGACAGTTTGCTACGAAATTATGCGTGAAATTATTCGGGTTTATCATTTATTCAGTAGCGAACAATTTGTTGTTTATGCCTCGCCAGCGGTTTCCGAATATCTTATTAATGAAGAATCTCACGGCTTACTGCCAGAAGTGGAAATGTTTATTGGTAAACGAGTGAAGGTGAAAACAGAACAGTTTTATAACCAAGAACAGTTTGATGTGGTGGTGATGTAAATTTTACTTCAACAAAGTGCGGTGAAAAATTTTTGAGATTTTTTACCGCACTTTTAAAAGTATCTTTTTACATTTTTTCTTTTGTCATTTTCATTTTTTTATTTGATTTCATCTTTTTATCAGATTTCATTTTCATATCAGATTTCATGCCCATTTCATCAGACTTCATCATATTGTCAGACTTCATCATATTGTCAGACTTCATCATATTGTCAGATTTCATCATGTGGTCAGATTTCATCATGTGGTCAGATTTCATCATGTGGTCAGAGTGCATTTTCATATCATCTGATTTCATCATTTTTTTCATTGGGGTATTCATCATCGGTTCTGATTTCATTGGCATGGCATCAGATTTCATTTCTTCTGCATAAAGGGTGCTTGCACCAAATAACATAGCCATACCTAAGATTGCACTTTTCAATGTAATATTTTTCATTTTGAATTTCCTTGTTTGAGTGGTAAAAATAGTATAGAAAGAAATTGTTTCTTTCATGCTATTAGACGAAAAACTCTTTCATTTCTTACAAAAAATTTTAAAGGAATTAAAATGAATGCTATTTCTGACACGGAACTCCAACAAATTCGTACGCAGATGCTGAAATTTGCAACGTTACAGTTGCACCATGCCGATCTTGCTGAGGATTTAGTACAAGAAGCCTTTTTAAGTGCATTTAACAATCTCGCGAATTTTAAACATCAATCCGCTTTTAAAACCTGGGTTTTTGCTATTCTAAAAAATAAAATTATTGATTACCTTCGCCAGAAAGGACGCTTTGTATTAGAAAGTGAGATTGAAGATGAACAGTCAACTAATACATTTTTTGATGATACAGGGCATTGGAAAATAGAATATTATCCGAGCGAATTACAGGGAGAAGAGGAAACGGTGTATTCTGATGAGTTTTGGTTGATTTTCGAAACTTGTCTGACTTGTTTACCAGCTAAACATGCCAAAATTTTTATGATGAGAGAGTTTTTAGAATTGTCATCGGATGAAATTTGTCAAGAAACTCAGCTTACCACCTCCAACTTGCATACCACACTTTATCGGGCCCGTTTGCAGTTGCAAAATTGTCTATCAAAAAAACTTTAGGAGAAAATTATGCGTTGTCGCCAAGCCACTCGAATGATTTCCGAATCGCACGAACGTTCATTAGATATACAAGAAAAAGTTGGGTTAAAAGTTCATTTAGTTACCTGTCCACATTGCCGCCGTTTTCAAAGAAATTGCGAAACCTTAAGCGAGATGATGAAGAAATTTAAAGATTCACATTAGGAATTTTTGACGGAGTGAAAAACACCGTTATTTTTCACCGCACTTTATTGAGCCAGCTATAACCTATATCGCACTGAATTTAATGTTCTTATAAATAAAGTGTTTATTTCTTCAGCTTCGCCAATAAACTCACTGCGCCCACAATTACAATTGAACCGAACCAAAAATAGAGATTAGGTGTATGATGCCAAAATAGCCAGTCAAATACGCTAGAGAAAATCACACCTGTGAAAGCAAATGGGGTAATGACATTGGCTGGCGCATATCTGAAAGCGCGAGTGAGTAATAATTGGAAAATCAATCCAAATCCGCCCACCAATAGCAATAAACCAAGCTCGTATAAATTAGGGATTTTCCATTGGTTAATAAAGAAGATTGGTAACATGAACGTACCAATCAGATGAAAATAAAATACGATATTTTTTGGTGTGTTGTATTTGTTTAATTCTTGTAAGCCAATAAATGCCATTCCTGCCAATATAGCACCAGATAATCCAATCAGCACATAAATCGGATCAACATTGCCACTGTGATTGGTGAGTAAAATAATGGAAACGCCAAGAAATCCGATTAAGCTACACAAAAGCACATTAAGTGGAGTTTTTTGATGGAAAAAGAGCAATAAAATTGGGATAAATAGGGCAGAGGTATTCATCAATAAGACAGCAATAGAAAGCGGTAAGAACTTCACAACATAAAAGTTAATCAACATGCTTGATACACCCGCGGCATTTCGCAGGATTAAAAATTTCCATTGACGAGTATCCACTTTAAAATCTCGATCTTTAATCACAAAAGGTAGTAAGAAAAGCAAGCCGATTAAAAAGCGTGAAAATAAGGTTTCACTTGCAGGGATTGTTTGAGAAGCGGTTTTGACAAATACATTCATCAAGGTAATGGAAAAGTACGCTGATACCATAAAACTAATCGCTTTGTGATAAAGCGAAGGAGTGGAATGTGATTGCATATAGATTTTTTACCTTAGAAAAGAGGGAGAAATAGTGTGTTTTAGCTCTTTATTATTGGTTATAACAATGAATTTCAGTCAATTTCTTTAAAAATTTTACAAAAATCTGTAAGAAATCGGATTATCCGCCGTCTAACCTTATGTAACGTTAATTTTCACATCATAAGGAAAAACAATGAAACTATCAAAAACATTTCTATTCATTACCGCACTTTGCTGTGCAGCACCAACTTTAGCAATACAAAATTCAACATCATCTGGAGAACAAAAAATGGCAATGGAAAATACGCAAAATATTCGTGAAATTTATCTTGCTGGTGGCTGTTTCTGGGGTATGGAAGCATATATGGAGCGGATTCACGGTGTGAAAGATGCGATTTCTGGCTATGCCAATGGTAATACGGAGAAAACTAGCTATCAGATGATTGGGGTAACCGATCATGCAGAAACGGTAAAAGTCACTTACGATGTAAACCAAATTTCGTTAGATAAATTGCTTAAATATTATTTTAAAGTAATTGACCCAACGAGTGTAAACAAACAAGGTAACGATCGTGGCAGACAATATCGCACAGGGATTTATTATCAAGATGAGGCAGATAAAGCGGTGATCGAACAAGCACTCGCCCAGCTTCAAACCAAATATAAAAAACCAGTGCAAATTGAGGTACAACCGCTTAAAAATTACATCGTAGCGGAAGAATATCATCAGGATTATTTGAAGAAAAATCCAAATGGTTATTGCCATATTGATATTAGCAAAGCAGATGAACCTGTGATTGACGAGAAAGATTATCCGAAACCGAGTGATGCAGAACTCAAAGCGAAATTGACACCGTTGCAATATTCCGTCACTCAAAATAAACATACTGAACGCTCTTTCAGTAACGAATATTGGGATAACTTCCAACCTGGTATTTATGTTGATGTCACCACAGGCGAGCCTGTTTTCTCTTCAAATGATAAATTTGAATCAGGTTGTGGCTGGCCAAGTTTTACGAAACCGATCATTAAAGATGTAGTGCATTATGAAACCGACAACAGCTTCAATATGCAACGTACCGAGGTGTTAAGTCGTGCAGGCAATGCCCATTTGGGTCACGTATTTGATGACGGCCCGAAAGATAAAGGCGGTTTGCGTTATTGCATTAACAGCGCATCAATTAAATTTATTCCGTTAGCCGAAATGGAAAAGGCAGGATACGGATATTTGATTCAATCAATTAAAAAATAAGGAGATGTAGGATGTTAGATCAACAACTCCTTATTGGAACTGTATTTTTAGCTGGGCTTGCTTCTTTTCTTTCGCCTTGTATTTTCCCGATTATTCCAATTTATTTTGGTATTTTGAGTAAAGGTGGTAAAAAAGTCCTAAATACTTTTTTATTTATTTTAGGGCTTTCCCTTACATTTGTCAGTTTAGGCTTTAGTTTTGGCTTTTTAGGGAATATTTTATTTAGCAATACCACACGTATTATTGCAGGGATTATTGTTATTATTTTAGGTATTCATCAACTCGGTATTTTCAAAATTGGTTTGTTGGAACGCACGAAATTGGTTGAAATCAAAACATCAGGAAAGTCAACCGCACTTGAGGCATTTGTCCTTGGTTTAACCTTTAGCCTTGGTTGGACGCCTTGTATTGGTCCGATTCTGGCTTCCGTGTTAGCTTTATCGGGCGATGAAGGCTCTGCACTTTACGGTGCATCAATGATGTTCGTTTATGTTTTAGGCTTGGCAACGCCGTTTGTACTGTTTTCATTCTTTTCAGACAGCTTGCTAAAACGTGCCAAAGGGTTAAATAAACACTTAGACAAATTTAAAATCGGTGGCGGTGTTTTAATTATCGTGATGGGCATTTTATTGATTACGAATAATTTTTCGTAAAGCATAATCTCAACAAAAGAAATCTATAAAAGGAAAAAGCAATGAAAAAACTACTATCAATCTTTCTAATGGCATTCAGCCTAAACACTTTTGCACAAACTAATTTGGCGGATGTGCAACTCAAAGATTTAAACAATCAGCCAGTGACTTTAAGCCAATATAAAGGCAAACCTGTGTATGTAAAAATGTGGGCATCTTGGTGTCCGATTTGCTTGGCTGGATTAGCTGAAATTGATGATTTAAGTGCGGAAAAAGATCGCAATTTTGAAGTGATTACCATTGTTTCGCCCGATCACAAAGGCGAAAAAGACACTGCTGATTTTATTGAATGGTACAAAGGATTGGAATATAAAAATATCACAGTGCTTTTAGATGAAAAAGGCGAAATCATTGATAAAGCAAGAGTGCGAGGCTACCCGTTTAATCTCTTTTTAGATAGTGATTTAAACCTGAAAAAAACCATACCAGGACATTTGGGCTCAGAGCAAATAAGTAAGTTTATTGAGAAATAAAATCAAGCGGCTGGTAATTAAAATTTAACCAGCCGCTTTTTTATTTCTGGCATAACGTAGATATGCTTTCATTGGGAATTTGGTAGATTGATAAAAAGTATATATTATAAATAGTGCTTAGATATTGAAATGGTCTTTACTTTTACAGATGAGATAAAAGTAATAGTGGTGAAGGAAACAATGGAAGAAATAATTAACGGACTACTCATTGTGCTTGTGCCGATGGTGCTGGGTTACTTAGTCAAAATACAGAATCAAAATGCGTTGTCATTCATTAATAAAATTGTGATGTTATTGCTTTACATTATTTTATTTATGATGGGGTTTATGCTTGGGCAACTAGAGCATTTAGAACAAAAATTGCCAATTATTGGTATGACCGCTTTAGGGCTGTCCGCTATTATTCTGACTTGTAATATCATAGGCTTGGCTATTTATGACCACACTTTGCCTAAGTCTGTTAATTATTTACAGGGAGAATTACCATCTCGTTGGCATTCGTTAATGGACTCAATTAAATTATTAAGTGCGGTAATTATTGGCATCGTTTTAGGTTGGCTGTGCAATGATTGGTTGCATTTCCCACATGGTTCCAATCTTTACGTGCTTATTGCCCTGATCTTTTTTGTCGGGATTCAGCTTCGTAATAACGGCATTTCCTTGAAAGAAGTCTTATTAAATAAACAAGGCTTAATGATGGGGGCAATTTTTACCTTAAGCTCTTTAGTTGGTGGTCTTATTTCAGCATTTTTTCTAAGTATGCCTATTACTCAGGGGTTAGCCTTTTCATCGGGATTTGGTTGGTATTCTTTATCAAGCGTCGTGCTGACAAATGCTTGGGGGCCGATGCAGGGCAGTATTGCCTTTTTCAATGATTTATCGCGTGAAATATTGAGCTTATTTTTGATTCCATTGTTTATGCAACATTATCGCTCTACAGCTATTGGGATTACAGGCGCAACGGCATTAGATTGTACATTGCCTATTATTCAAAAATCAGGCGGAATTGAAGTGACGCCTATCGCCATTTCTTTTGGTATGGTGACAAATTTATTACCTCCGTTGTTGTTAGTTTTTTTCTCAAGTTTTCCAATTTGATGGCTTGTGAATTTTAAGCGAAAAGAAAAAGGGAAATCAGATGATTTCCCTTATTTTTACGTTATCGTTACTTTTTCCAAATAACGTGAAATTCGCGATCTTCTTCTCGGTGAGAAATTAAGAATTTAGCAAAGACATCATCCATTTCATCTTGCTCATTGACTAATCCCACCCACACTTCAGCGTATTCTTCTGGGTCAATTAGTACACCAATTTCTTCTTCCCAATCATCGGCGGTTTCAACAAATTCCACCCCACCGCGTTCTTCAAATTGTAGATTGAATAAAAGAATATCGGCAGGATCTAAATTTTCCCCAGCCATTTCTAAGAAAATATCGTAAGCAATATCAATGGCTGTATCGGGATCAAGTTTTTTAATTTCTGTAGTCATAGTGTTTTTGTAGTAAAGGTTATGGTTAATAAAAGTGCGGTTAAATTTTTTCTCTTTTTAAGCGTTTTATTCCATATTGGTTGGAAGTTTTATTTCTCGAATATTCATCGAAAAACCATCAATCATCAATAAACGGCCACACAAATTCTTACCGATTTTTAACCGCACTTTAATTGCTTCTAAGGCTTGAATCGTGCCCACAATGCCGACGATTGGTGCAAGCACGCCAGCTTCTACACAGCTTAATACATTTTGTCCAAATAATTTGCTGAGATCACGATAAGTTGGTGTATTTGGTTCATAAGTGAAAACGGAAACCTGACCTTCCATCCGAATTGCAGCGCCAGAAATGAGAGGTACTTTTGCATTACCACATTGACGATCCAACTGATTACGGATTTCCACATTGTCTGTACAATCTAAAACAATATCAAAGTGCGGAATGATTTCTGCGAGTTTTTCTTCGTCTAACTTCGCATTAATTGTCTCGATGTTTATATGTGGATTGATTTGTTCTAGTGCAATTTTAGCGGATTCTACTTTTGGCATATTCAAGCGTGCATCACAATGCAAGACTTGTCGTTGAAGATTCGAAAGAGAAACAGTATCGAAATCCAACAGCGTTAAATTTCCAACACCTGCTACTGCGAGATATTGGCTGGCTGCACAGCCTAAGCCGCCAAGCCCAACGATCAGCATTTTGCTTGCTTTGAGTTTTTCTTGCCCGTCAAAATCTACGCTTTTAAGAATAATTTGACGGTTATAACGCAATTCTTCTTCGTGACTAAGTTCGATCATTTTTTATCCTAATAAATGATTGAAAGGCTCAATCGTCACTGTTTCACCGGCAGAGACATTGCCACGTTCTTGTTCTAAAACGATAAAACAATTGCTTTTTACAAAAGCACTAAAGAGATGAGAGCCTTGGAATCCCACTGATTGTACTTCAATTTGGCCTTGTTCATTGATGTGATAGAAACCCCGTTGGAAATCTAAACGACCAGGTGCTTTTTTCAAATTCGTTGTGGCAATGGCTGAAAAGTGCGGTGGTTTTTTCCATTGTTTTTGGCCTTGCAGTTTAGCAATGAGTGGCTGAACAAGTTGATAAAAAGTCACTAATGCGGAAACAGGATTGCCAGGTAAACCACAGAACCAAGCGTTTTCTAATTTACCAAAAGCGAATGGTTTGCCCGGTTTGATTGCAATTTTCCAGAAATTTACTTGGCCTACTTTTTCTAATACTGCTTTAGTAAAATCCGCTTCACCAACGGAAACACCGCCACTGGTAATCACTAAATCGGCTTGGCTTTGTGCGGCAATAAATGCCTTTTCAAATTCAGCTTCATTATCAGGCAATAGTCCTAAATCAATGACTTCACAGTTTAGTTTTTCTAGCAGTAATTTTACGGTGAAACGGTTGGTGTCATAGATTTGTCCGGTTTGTAATGGTTTGCCGACTTCGACAAGTTCATCGCCAGTTGAGAGTACACAAACTTTTAATTGGCGATAGCATTTTACTTCTGCAATGCCTAGAGAGGCTAATAATGGCAAGGAAACTGGGGTGAGCGGTGCGCCTTGTTCTAATACCACATCGCCTTTTTTTACATCTTCGCCAATACGACGGATGTTTTGATTTGGTTTAGGCAATTCACTAAAAGTGACGGTGCCGTCTTCATTGAGTGTCACTTGCTCTTGCATTATCACTGCATCTGCGCCTTCAGGAATCATCGCGCCAGTCATAATTCTGATCGCACTTTGTGATGACCATTCCCCTTGGAATGGATTACCTGCAAAAGATTTTCCTGCTACCGAAAGCGTTAAAGATTGTTGTAAATCCGATAAACGTACAGCATAGCCATCCATTGCTGAATTATCGAAAGAAGGAACATTAATAGGTGAAATCACATCTTCTGCACAAATTCGATTGGCGGCTTCTTGTAAATTTAGGTATTCAGTTTGAGTCGGGAAGGGAATCTGTTCGAGCATTTTCGAGCGAGCTTGATCCAATGTAAGCATAGAAAATCCTTATTTGATAAAATTTGTCAGCTATTTTATATCTAAAGCCTAATTCATTCAAATTTGCAATTTTTCTCATTTTACCATCCCATTATCCTTTGCTAGAATAGCCGATTATTTTTTTAGGAAAGACTATTATGAGCAAAATTTCACTGGATGCACTGAATGTAAGACATGCCTTGATTGAAAAAGGCATTGAAACACCCATGATTGATCCAACACAGGCTAAAGATGAACGTCGAGAAAGCATTGCAAAACACATGCATGAAGTGATGAAGTTGATTGGATTAGATTTGCGAGATGATAGTTTGGAAGAAACACCAAATCGTTTAGCTAAAATGTTTATTGATGAGATTTTTAGTGGAATGGATTATGCAAATTTTCCTAAAATGACGAAAATCAAAAATCAGATGAAAGTCAGCGAAATGGTGCAAGTGAATGACATCACGCTAACAAGCACTTGTGAACATCATTTTGTTACGATTGATGGTAAAGTTTGTGTGGCGTACTATCCAAAAGATTGGGTGATTGGTCTTTCTAAAATTAATCGAATCGTTTCATTTTTTGCTCAACGTCCACAGGTTCAAGAACGCTTAACTGAACAACTTTTGACAGCATTTCAAACAATTCTTGAGACAGATGATGTCGCGGTATATGTGAAAGCGACCCATTTCTGTGTGAAAGCGCGTGGTATTAGAGATACAAATAGTTATACTGTCACATCTGCTTATGGTGGCGTATTCTTAGAAGATAGAGATACTCGTAAAGAATTTTTAGCTACAGTTCAGAAGTAAAAAATAGTTAATAAAATAGCCGCACTTCAATATCAGTGCGGCTATTTTTTATATTTAGCTCAAATAGAAAAGTGCGGGGAAATTTATCCGCACTTTTGGATTGTAGATTATTTAGCTGCTTTTAATTCTTGATAATATTGTTCATAGAATTGAATTGCATCGCCAACGTCATCTTGCCAGTGACTATTTTTTAATACATCAGCTGGTGGATAAATCGCTGGATCTTCAGTGATTTCTTTTGGTAATGCTTTTTTCGCTTCTAAGTTAGCTGTTGGATAGCCAATTGCTAAGGTTAATTTTTCTGCAGCTTTAGCGCCTAACATATAGTTAATAAGTTTATGAGCGCCATCTGGGTTTTTAGCGGTTTTAGGAATTGCTAAAGTATCAACCCAAAGTACAGGACCTTCTTTCGGGAATACCATGTCTAAAGGTGCTTTTTCTTTTTTAGCAATACGTACAGAACCATTCCATAATTGACCTACTTCAACTTCACCCGAAATGAAAGAATTCGCTGGGTTATCGGAATTGAAAGAAAGTACGTTTGGACGTAGTTTTAATAATTCTTCATAGGCTTGTTTGATAATGGCTGGATCTTGAGTATTTGGATCTTGACCAATTTTCAATAAAGCGATGTTGAATACTTCGCGCGCATCGTCTAATAACTGAACTTTGTTTGCAAATTCTGGTTTCCACAAGTCAGCCCAAGAAGTGAATTGAGTTCCTTTATAAGTGTTGGTATTGAATGCAATACCTGGTGCACCTAATAATTGTGGAAGAGAGTATTTGTTACCTTTATCATAAGGTTTATTGAGCCAATCAGGATCTAATTCTTTAATAACAGGTAATTTGCTGTGATCGAGTTCCATTAACATGCCTTCTCTAGACATTTTAGAGACGAAGTAGTTAGATGGTGCAATCACATCATAGCCACCAGCAGCACCTTGAGTTTTGAGTTTTGCATACATTGTTTCGTTTGATTCTAGGCTTGAAACGATAACTTTGATGCCAGTTTCTTTAGTAAACTCATCTAAAAGACCATCTGGTACGTATTCAGTCCATGTGTAGAGGTACACGGTGTCATTGGCAGTAGCCGGAGATTTTGCAGCTTCAGCTTTGCTATCTTTATCATTACAAGCAGTTAAAGTTGCAGCTACTAAGCCTGCAGTAATTAAACCTGCGAATTTTTTCATTTTTGTTTGTTCTCCGTAAAGAGTCGTAAAAAAACCACCTGTCGAATGACAGGCATAAAAAAACGCCTTGATTGTGCGTCAAGGCGTATTCTATTTTAAATTCAAAGGTTTGTGAAACCTTTTGTTTATTAATGGTTATTTTTTCGTGTAATTAGCTGGCTTAAAACTACAAGAGCCAGTGAAAGCACAATCATAATAGTTGCTAAAGCATTAACTTCAGGTGTTACACCGGTTTTCACCAGAGAGAATATTCTCAATGGTAAGATTTCATAACTTACACCGCTGACGAATGATGAGACCACAACATCATCTAATGAAATAGTGAAACTTAATAACCAACCAGATACAACTGCAGGTAATGCTAAAGGAAGGATAATTTTACGTAAAATAGTCACTTCGCTTGCACCTAAGTCTTTCGCTGCTTCTAACATTCTAGAATCAAAGCCATTTAATCGAGAGAAGATAGTTACGGTCACATAAGGTAAACAGAAGGTCACATGAGCCAGTAATAAAGACCAGAAACCTAATGAAATACCCACAACCATAAATAATGCAAGTAAAGATACTGCCATTACAATATCTGGAGACATCATGACGATAAATAACATACCGCTTACCGCTTGTTTACCGCGGAATCGATAGCGATAAAGTGCGATTGCAGTTAATCCACCTACAATAGTAGCTAGGGTAGCCGCAAAAAATGCAATAGTTACCGAATGAATTGCTGCTTGTATTAAGGTGTCGTTATTAAATAAACGCTCGTACCAGTTCCAGCTAAAGCCTTTCCAACTTAAACCATAACGATCTTCGTTAAAGGAATTGGTGACCAAAATAATGATTGGGATATACAAATAAGCGTATACCACAAACATAAATGCATTACGTAGTAAACGACCCATTATTCTAACTCCACTTTCTTATTCAATAGTTTGTTCGCGCGGTAGTACACGAAAATCAACAATGCCATTAGAACAGTTAAACCAATACTGATTGCAGAACCAAATGGCCAGTTACGAGAAATTAAGAATTCGCTCTTAATTACGTTACCAACTAGCAATACTTTTGCTCCGCCCAGTAAGTCTGCAACGTAGAACATACCCATTGCCGGTAATAATACTAATAAACACCCCGCGATAATGCCTGGCATGGTTAGTGGTAAAATGACACGGAAGAAACGTTGGAATGCATTTGCGCCTAAATCTCTTGCAGCCTCTAATAAGCGACCGTCTAATTTCTCAATCGCAGAGTAGAGTGGCAAAATCATAAATGGCAATAGTAAATAAACTAAGCCAATGATTACCGCAATTTCTGTATTCAAAATGCGAATGGGTTCACTCAAAATTCCCATATCCATCAACATAGTGTTAAGTACACCTTTCACACCGAGAAACACTTTCATTCCATAAATACGGATCAACGAGTTTGTCCAGAATGGTAAAACCACAAGGAATAATAAGAGCGGTCGATATTTAGGATTAATTTTGCTCATCATGAAAGCAAATGGATAGCCAACTAATAAGCAAATAATGGTAGCTATGCCCGACATATACAATGAATTCCACACAACTTGTGCATAAAGCGGATTAAACAAGTTTGTGTAGTTTTCAATGGTGATTGGGAAAGCGTAAAAGTCGCTACCGTCTCTAGTCAGAAAACTTACGGCGAATACCAATAAGTTTGGAATCAACACAAAGAAGATGAGCCAACTGAAGATAATCGCAACAGTAATTTTCTGGAATTTATTATTGATTATCTTCATCGTTGAGAACAACCTCCCAGCCTTCATGCCATGTGATGCCTACGCGTTGACCTACGCTATGATCCATATGTGGATCATCTTCGTTAAAGAATTCACTTACAAGTACACGCATGCCATTATGATCAAATTCTACCGTTGATTCTAATGTCATTCCTTTATAAGTGCGGTCAACAATGTGGCCGATAATCGCTTTAGAATGTTCATTTTCATCTAATTCTTCAATCACAATATCTTCAGGGCGAAGGAGTACTTGAAGTTTTTGATCTTTCTCAACAGGCATGTCTGTGTAAATATCACAAACTCGACCTTCAACATTCGCGAGTACAACTTGTTCTGACTTACGTTCAATCACCGTTGCTTCAAATACGTTAATTTCGCCAATGAAACGAGCAACGAATAAGTTAGCTGGGTCTTCATAGATTTCACGTGGAGAACCATCTTGTGCGATTTTACCTTTACGCAACAACACAATACGATCAGACATTGTAATCGCTTCTTCTTGATCGTGGGTAACGAAAATAAAGGTAATACCAAGCTGACGTTGTAACATTTTGAGTTCATTTTGCATTTGTTTACGCAATTTGTAATCTAATGCAGATAAAGATTCATCAAGTAACAACACTTTTGGTTTATTTACTACGGCGCGAGCGATGGCAATACGTTGTTGTTGTCCACCAGAAAGTTGAGTTGGCTTACGATCTGCCATTTCTTCTAGCTGTACCATACGCAAGGCTTCTAAAACACGCGGTTTAATTTCATCGTTTGGTACTTTTTGCATACGCAAACCAAAAGCCACGTTCTCAAAAATTGTCATATGTGGAAATAGCGCATAGCTTTGGAATACCGTATTAATATGACGTTTTTCCGCAGGCACATTGGTGATATCTTCACCATCTAAAATAATGCTACCTGAATCCAATTCTTCTAAGCCTGCAAGTAAGCGTAAAACTGTGGTCTTACCACAGCCTGAAGGGCCAAGAATAGTGACAAATTCACCGTTATTAATTGTAAGATTGAAATCGTTAATAATGGTGTTAGAACCATAGGATTTTTTGATTGAACGAAGCTCAATAATAGGCTTGTTTTGAAGCTGATTTTCCACTAGCTTTGGTTTTCTCCCTAATTTCACCAATGATTTGGTACTGAGTAGAAATAAAACCTGCAAGACTGCAGGGGCGACATATAAAAATAGACGCCTATGATATAGTGAATTGTTAATAATTAAAAGGACTTAATACCTTAGAAAGTAAAAAAACTGCCGTTCATAAAAATAACAAGATATTTAACCGCACTTTAGATGAATTTTACGTCATTAATCTTATAAATATTGTTATATATCAAGATGTTTTCTATTTTTCTCGTTAAACTAAAAAAGATATTTTTAAAAGGAGTGAGAATATGATTTCTCAAACAGATAAAACAGAACTTTTAGAACGATTTTTACATTATGTGTCTTTTGACACCCAATCAAAACCTAATGCGAAGCATTCCCCCAGCTCAGTCGGGCAAATGAAGTTAGCCATGCAGTTGCAAAAAGAACTCATCCAGCTTGGTTTGGAGAATGTTGAAGTAAGTAAATACGCGGTGGTAACAGCATTCTTACCCGCTAATGATCCTAACTTAACGAAAACCATTGGTTTAATTGCGCATCTTGATACATCTCCGCAATGTAGTGGTAAAAATGTACGCCCCGAAGTGATAGAACAATATCGTGGCGGAGATATTGCATTAGGTATTGGCGAGGAGTTTATTAGCCCTGTTTATTATTCTTTTATGCAAAAATTGGTAGGGCAGACTCTGATTGTTGCCGATGGAACCACTTTGCTTGGGGCGGATAATAAAGCGGGAATTGCAGAAATTATGACCGCACTTTCCATTCTTCAAAAAGAGAATATTCTTCATTGCAATATTCGCGTTGCTTTTACGCCTGATGAAGAAATTGGTTTGGGTATCCATTATTTCCCAATGGAAAAGTTTTACTGTGATTGGGCATATACCATTGATGGGGGAGAAGTAGGGGAATTAGAATACGAAAACTTTAATGCTGCCACAGCAAAAGTGCGGTTTTTCGGGCGGAGTATTCATCCTGGTTACGCAAAAGGAAAAATGGTGAATGCACTGACTTTAGCTTGCGAGTTCCAGCAAGTTTTTCCAGTTGATGAAGTACCAGAAAAAACAGATGGGAAAGCGGGCTTTTATCATTTAGAAGATTTTTCTGGCGATATTGAGCAAGTAGAGCTCACTTATTTAATTCGTGATTTTGATGAGCATAATTTCGCACAAAGAAAAGCTTTTATTAAAAGTCAGGTGAAAAAATTTAATGCTAAGAAAGGTTTGAAAAAACCTATTGAGTTAGAAATTCAAGATAGCTACCAAAATATGTATGATGTGGTAAAAAATGTTCCTCAATCAATTGAACTTGCTGATCGCGCAATGAAAGCGGTAGGGGTTAAACCAAGTCATAAGCCGATTCGAGGCGGTACAGATGGGGCATTTTTAGCATCTAAAGGTTTAGCATGCCCGAATATTTTTACTGGTGGCTATAATTTCCATAGTAAACATGAGTTGGTTTCTTTACAAGGCATGGAAAAGACGGTCCAAGTAATTATCGAAATGTTGAAATGTAAAGATCTGTAAAGAAGCGTAAAGATTTGTAAAGAAATGTAAAGATTTTTCTTGCTATTCTTTAGATTAGTCAATATAATGACCTCGTTTTATCGAGATTCCTTTGATAAAGCTAAACTTTAGAGATTTTATTCATAAATTCCTTTTTGATGCCCCTAATGATTTAGGGGCTTTTTTTTACCTATTGTAAATGCATTGTGTCATTTAGTTTTTCAAGGCTAAAGCCTTTTTCACTGTCATAATGCATGATGCTAATAGCAGTATTTAATAAAGATACTGATTTGTCTTTATCTCGGTGATTTTGCCAAGTTGCGCCATTGAGTAAAGCAATCAATAGACGCAAGGTATGGCCATGCGATACCACTAAAATATTCCCTTCTTGATGAACTTTAATAATGTCTTGTAAAGCTGCAATGGCTCGTTTGGCTAGTTGTTCATAAGTTTCTCCACCATTAGATTCAGCTTTATAGTTTGCAGGATCATTAATCATTTGTTGGAATTCGGGCAAAGGTCGAATCAGTTCGACATTTGTTCCTTCCCAATTACCAAAATAATGTTCATTTAATCCACGATGTTGGAATAAGGGAATGTTACGATCTCCAATAATATGATTGGCTGTGTCAATGGTACGTTGTAAACAGCTCGAATAGGCCGCAATAAAATCGACATTTTGTAAAGCTTGCCCAGTTTTGACCGCACTTTTAATGCCTTCTTCTGTTAATGGAGAATCTCCACTGCCTTGCATTAATCCTTGTTCGTTCCAAACAGTGCGGCCATGACGAATAAAATAAAAAGTCAGTTGTTTTTTCATTTTTAGGGATATTTATTGGTAAGGTTTATACCTTAAGTGAGGAGTGTAATATTAAAAAGGGCGATTAAAAACGCCCTATGTTTGGTTTTATTAACGAGAGTAATATCCCGCCATTGAGCTATATACCGCATTTTCACTTTGCAACACTTGATATTTTGCATTCAAAATTGCAAGTTGTGATGATTTTTCAGTATTGGCTGCAACTAACCATTCGCGCAATTCGGACACGCCCGCATTATAGCGGTTTCGATAATATTGCGTGATACGCTGATTGTAACTATGAGTTTGCTGTAAATTACTTAATGTATTTTGCGCTTGGGTAAAGGCAAAGTAGTTGGTATCCACATTATTGAGAGCTGTGGTAATACGTTGTTCGTAATTTAAACGCGCGGTTTCATAGTCAGCTTCAGAAATTTTAACGTTCCATTTTACGGTATTCCAATTTAAGAATGGCAAGCTAATTCCGACCGTGCCTGCAGCCACAGGATTGTGTAACGCCGTGCCAACAGTACTTGCTGTTGAAGATAGACTTCCACCTAAATTAATTTCAGGGAACCAACTTTTTTGAGTTGCTTTGGCATTTTTGAATGCGCTACTTAAACGGAATTGTGCTGCTTTTACATCAGGACGATTTGCAATCACAGAGACTGGTACATTCAAATTCACCCCTGCTGTTTTCACATTCATAATATGTGGGAAAGTGATATTTAACGCATCGTTTGGTTTTAAGTTCAGCAGATTGCGTAAGGTTTGTTCAGCCGTTTTGCGTTGGGTTTCAAAATTTAATTTGTTATTACGCGCTGTTAATACTGCTTGTTGAGCTTGATCTACGCTAACCGCATCAGCCACACCTTGCGCTAAACGCGTTTGCATAATATTACCAATGTCAGTGTAATATTTGATCGTTTCGTTGGTTGTGCTAATTGCATCATTTAAATAAGCAATTTGATAATAAGTTGTTACTACAGAATTGATTAATGATAAACGAGCAGATTCCATGTCTTCTGCGGTTGCTTTGTGCGACCATTCCGCAGCATCAGCGGCATTGGCTAAACGTTGCCAAAGATCCAATGTATAGCTCACATTTAAAGAACCTTTGTGTGAAATGGTAGAGTTTGCACTGGTATCAACTCGACGTTGTGCTGCAGATGAAGTTGAACCATTAAATGCAGGCACTAAATTTGCACCCACTAAATTTGCACTATAAAGCGCACGGTTTACTGCCACAGCTGCTTTAGCTAAATCTTTGTTGTTTATTAACGCTTGTTCTACGACGCGATTTAATTGCGCATCGTTATACAATGACCACCAATTTTCTTTTACATTATATTGCTTGGTAATTTCTTCATATTGCTTGTAATCTTCAAGGCTAGCTTGATAAGAATCGCCAATATTGGCACATCCCACTAATGCACCAGACATCAACAAAGCAAGCGTCATATTTTTCATTTTAAACATTGAGTTTTCCTTCTTACGAAAATGAGTGGAAAGTGCGGATGATTTTAACCGCACTTTTGTGTTTTACAAAATTATTCCCTTGCGAACCCAATTATAAAACAAATCACTGAACGATTGTTCATGAAAGGCGGCATTGTAATAATTTATTCTATTTTTTGCACGAAAAATCTTGCGGCTAAACAAAAAATGCTGAAAAAGTCATAAGCTATTAAGTAGAAAGTGCGGTTAGTTTAGCGATCAAATTCACAAAGCCTTGCTTTTCGTATAGAATGGCAAATTATTTTTTCTATTTATGAGAAAGTTATGAGCAATACAGAAATTCTAGAAAGTGCAGAAAATACCCGCACTCACAATTTTATCACCCAAATTATTGATGAAGATTTAGCTTCGGGTAAACATAAAAGCGTGCATACCCGTTTTCCGCCTGAGCCGAACGGCTATTTACATATCGGTCATGCGAAATCTATTTGTTTAAACTTTGGCTTAGCCAAAGAATATCAAGGTTTATGTAACTTACGTTTTGACGATACCAATCCGGTGAAAGAAGATGTGGAATATGTGGATTCCATCAAAGCTGACGTGGAATGGTTAGGTTTCAAATGGGAAGGCGAACCGCGTTATGCATCTGATTATTTTGATGCGCTTTATGGCTATGCGATTGAATTAATTAAAAAAGGCTTGGCTTATGTGGATGAGCTTTCTCCAGAAGAAATGCGTGAATATCGTGGTACGTTAACCGAGCCTGGTAAAAACAGCCCATATCGTGACCGCACTATTGAAGAAAACTTAGCTTTATTTGAAAAAATGAAGAACGGTGAGTTTGCAGAGGGTAAAGCAAGTTTACGTGCAAAAATTGATATGGCATCGCCATTTATGGTCATGCGTGATCCAGTAATTTATCGCATTAAATTCGCTAGCCATCACCAAACTGGTGACAAATGGTGCATTTACCCAATGTACGATTTCACTCACTGTATCTCTGATGCGATTGAGCGTATTACACACTCTCTATGTACATTAGAGTTCCAAGACAACCGTCGTTTATATGACTGGGTGTTGGAAAATATCAGTATTGAACGTCCATTACCGCATCAATATGAATTCTCTCGTTTAAATTTAGAAGGTACGTTAACCTCTAAACGTAAGTTATTGAAATTAGTAAACGACGGCATTGTGGATGGTTGGAATGATCCGCGTATGCCGACGATTTCTGGTTTACGTCGTCGTGGTTATACACCGGCTTCGTTACGTGAATTCTGTCGTCGTATCGGTGTGACTAAACAAGATAACGTCGTAGAATATTCTGCACTTGAAGCGTGTATTCGTGAAGATTTAAACGAAAATGCACCACGCGCAATGGCGGTGATTGATCCTGTTCGCGTAGTGATTGAAAACTTTGAAGGCGAAGAAACCTTAACGGCGCCAAATCACCCGAATCGTCCTGAATTAGGTGAGCGTCAATTACCGTTTACGAAAGAGCTTTATATTGATCGCGCAGACTTCCGTGAAGAAGCGAACAAGCAATATAAACGTTTAGTATTAGGTAAAGAAGTGCGCTTGCGTAACGCTTACGTGATTAAAGCTGAACGTGTTGAAAAAGATGCAAATGGTGAAATCACCACGATCTTCTGCACTTACGATCCTGAAACGTTAGGTAAAAATCCAGCAGATGGTCGCAAAGTAAAAGGGGTAATTCACTGGGTATCTGCAGTGCATAATAATCCAGCTGAGTTCCGTTTATATGAACGCCTCTTCACCGTACCAAACCCAGGTGCAGAAGAAGAAATCGAAAGCGTGTTAAATCCAACCTCTTTAGTGGTAAAACACGGTTTTGTCGAACAAAGTCTCGCAAATGCGGAACCAGAAAAAGGTTACCAATTTGAACGCGAAGGTTATTTCTGTGCGGATAACAAAGATAGCCGCCCAGAGCACTTAGTGTTTAACTTAACCGTAAGCTTAAAAGAAGGCTTCTAATTCTAAACAACAAAGTGCGGTCAAAAATCAGTAAATTTTGACCGCACTTTTTTATTGGTTTTACTATGCAATTTGAATCTCATTTTTGGCAAAAAAAATCTCTCCTTGAAATGACGGAATCCGAATGGGAAGCCTTATGTGATGGCTGCGGAAAATGCTGTTATCGAAAATACATTCAAGGGCGAGGCAAGCGTGAAAAACTCTATTACACACGCATTGCTTGCAATCTATTAGATGTGGACACAGGAAAGTGTCGTAATTATCCTGAACGTTTCAAGATTGAGAGTGATTGTACGAAATTAACCAAAAAGAATTTGCCTGATTTTCATTGGTTGCCTGACACTTGCGCTTATCGTTTGCTTTATGAAGGAAAAACGCTCCCTGAATGGCATCCACTCATTTCTGGCCATGCGGATTCCTTGAAAAATGCTGATGTTTTAATCAAAAATGGTGTGCATGAACGCGATGTGATTGATTGGTTTGAATTTATTATTGACGAAGATCACACTTTTAAATAAAGCCGGTTGTCATCACTTTCAGCTTGGTTATAATCCCTAACAAGAGTTATACAGTTGTCATGTGGTGTCTATGCAAATCTCGGATTCTCTCAAACAAAAAGCAGAAAAATGCGGTATCGCGCTTTCTCATTATGATATTGATGGACATCTTATTTTCGCAGATGAAAAGACGGTTTCAACTTTTGTTGAGCTTTTGCAACCTCCGCCAAAAGCGAAAGGACAGTTTGACGATGTACTGGCTGCGTTTGAAAATGAACCGATTGATTATCGACTAAATCGTCTAGATTTGCCACTATCTGCGGAATATCGTTATCAGCTGATTGATGAATCTAATGTCATTCTGTTAGAAAAAACACTTTCAAATTTATCCGCACTTTCCTTGCCTCCACTTCCTTTTGGCTATTATAAATTATCTATTTTTTCCGATACTGAAGGGTACCGCGTTCGTTTACTTATTTCTCCTAAAGCAGCTTTTCAACCACCCGTATTAAAAAATAAAAAAGTGTGGGGCGTGAATGTACAACTTTACAGTTTACGCTCAGAACAAAACTGGGGCATTGGCGATTTTGGTGATTTAGCTTATTTGATAGAACAAAGTGCAAAACAAGGTGCAGATTATGTGGGAATTAATCCATTACATTTGCCGTATCCTGCTGTGCCAAAATGGACTAGCCCTTATAGTTCATCCTCTCGTCGTTGGTTGAATTTCTTATATTTGGCCATTCCTGAGTTACCAGAATTTAAGCGTTGCCGTTCAGTGCAAAATTGGTTTAAGCGTGAGGATATTCAAGCAAAAATTGCTGCTTTACGTGAGAGTGGTTGCATCGATTATTCTTCAATTTTGGCTTTAAAATTAACCGCACTTGAGTCCTTGTTTGATTTCTTTCAACGTAGTCAATCAGCTGAAATTGTGACACGTCGAACAATCTTTGCCGATTATTTAAAAAATAAAGGTGAACCTTTGTTGTTACAGGGCTTATTTAATGTATTAGATTTACAAGAACACGCCGACCATCAAGCAGAAGAAAATACCATTGGTTGGCTTGGCTGGCGTAAGGAATGGCAGCATTTAAGTGCGGCAAAAAGAAAAGCCCTATTAAAAACACATCATGAGCAAATCCAATTTTTTGCTTGGTTGCAATGGCTTACGGAAGAACAACTTTTCGCATTACAAAATCTTTGTAAACAATCTGGTATGAAGTTGGGGATTTATGGTGATTTAGCGGTGAATAGTTCTCGTGGCAGTGCTGATGTATGGAGTGATCCTGATTTATATTGTGTAAATGCTTCTATTGGTGCGCCACCTGATCCGTTAGGCCCTGTCGGGCAAAATTGGAATTTGCCACCTTATAATCCAACGGTGCTAAAAGCACATGGCTTTGCACCATTTATCGATATGCTACGTGCCAACATGCAATATTTCGGTGTGCTACGCATCGATCATGTTATGGGCTTATTCCGTTTGTGGTGGATTCCAGAAGGAAAAACTGCGACTGACGGTGCTTATGTACATTATCCTTTTGATGAATTAATGGCGATTCTTGCCATTGAAAGTGTACGCAATGAATGTTTGATTATTGGTGAAGATCTCGGCACCGTACCTGATGAAGTGCGGTGGAAATTAAACGAGTTTCAAATTTTCTCTTATTTTGTATTGTATTTTGCCCAACGAAATGGCGAATTTCCTCATATATCTGATTATCCTCGAAATGCTTATGCCACTATTGGCACGCATGATGTTCCCTCATTACAAAGTTTTTGGCATTGCCGTGATTTAGAATTATTTAATCAACTCGGTATTCTGAATGGGGAAGTGCTCAAGCAAAAATACGATCAACGCGTCATGGATAAACAAGCCTTATTAAATAGTTTACATCGTGATAATTATTTACCGCCGCATTATGAAGGCGATGCGCTTTCTATGGCGATGCACGATCATTTAAACCGAATGATCCATCATTATTTGGCGGAAAGTAATAGCCGATTGATTGGTGTGCAATTAGAAAATTTACTTAGCCAAGAAATCAGTTTTAATTTGCCGGGCACCTCAAATGAATACCCAAACTGGTGCAAGAAACTTGCTCAGCCGTTAGCGTTTATTTTTAGCAATGAAGCTTTAAAAACGTTCTTTGTGCAAATTAACCAAGGGCGAAATGTATAAGGAGTAAATATGACAACCGCAGTAACACAAACAATTATTGATGGTTTTTTTGATGCGAGCAATGGCGATCCTTTTGCTACGCTTGGCATGCACGAAACTGAGCGAGGAATTGAAATCCGTACGTTATTGCCAGATGCCAATCGAGTGGTGGTGATTGAGCGTGAAAGTGGTAAAGAAATAACGGAGCTGGATTGTGTCGATGAGCGTGGCTTTTTTGTTGGTGTGATTCCAAATTGTCGTCATTTTTTTGCTTATCAATTACAGGTTTTTTGGGGCAATGAATCGCAAATAGTCGAAGATCCTTATCGTTTTCATCCTATGATTGATGATTTAGAACAATGGCTACTTTCTGAAGGTTCTATGCTTCGCCCGTATGAAGTGCTTGGGGCGCATTTTATGGAATGTGATGGTGTGAGCGGGGTGAATTTCCGCTTGTGGGCGCCTAATGCAAGACGAGTTTCTATTGTGGGTGATTTCAACTATTGGGATGGTCGCCGTCATCCTATGCGTTTTCATCTAAAAAGTGGTGTTTGGGAGCTCTTTTTACCAAAAGCCAGTTTAGGACAGCTCTATAAGTTTGAATTAATTGATTGTCATGGCAATCTTCGTTTGAAAGCCGATCCATTTGCCTTTAGTTCGCAACTTCGCCCTGATACAGCATCGCAAGTGAGTGCGTTACCAAATGTGGTGGAAATGACGGAACAACGTCGTCAAGCTAATCAAGCGAATCAACCGATTTCCATTTATGAAGTACATTTAGGATCTTGGCGTCGTAATTTAGAAAATAATTTTTGGCTAGATTACGATCAAATTGCTGATGAACTCATTCCTTATGTAAAAGAGATGGGTTTTACTCACATTGAATTTTTGCCGCTTTCTGAATTTCCGTTTGATGGTTCTTGGGGCTATCAACCACTTGGACTTTATTCGCCAACCAGTCGCTTTGGTTCACCTGAGGCATTCCGTCGTTTAGTAAAACGTGCACATGAAGCAGGAATTAATGTGATTTTAGATTGGGTACCTGGTCACTTCCCAAGTGATACCCATGGTTTAGTCGCGTTTGATGGTACAGCTTTGTATGAGCATGAAGATCCTCGCGAAGGCTATCATCAAGACTGGAATACCTTAATTTATAACTATGGACGTAATGAGGTCAAAAATTTCTTATCCAGTAATGCCCTGTATTGGCTTGAACGTTTTGGTGTAGATGGTATTCGCGTGGATGCCGTGGCTTCGATGATTTACCGCGATTATAGCCGTGCGGAAGGGGAGTGGATTCCAAACCGATATGGCGGACGTGAAAACTTAGAAGCCATTGAATTTTTAAAACATACCAACTGGAAAATCCACAGTGAAATGGCAGGTGCGATTTCTATTGCGGAGGAATCTACCTCTTTTGCTGGTGTGACTCACCCGAGTGAAAACGGTGGATTGGGCTTTAATTTTAAATGGAATATGGGCTGGATGAACGATACGCTCGCCTATATGCAGCTTGACCCAATTTATCGCCAATATCATCACAATAAAATGACCTTTGGGATGATGTATCAATACAGCGAAAACTTTGTGCTGCCGCTTTCCCATGATGAAGTGGTGCATGGCAAATATTCGCTCCTCGATAAAATGCCAGGAGACGCATGGCAAAAATTTGCGAACTTACGCGCTTATTACGGCTATATGTGGGGGCATCCGGGTAAAAAATTGCTCTTTATGGGTAATGAATTTGCTCAAGGTCGTGAGTGGAATTACGAAGAAAGTTTGGACTGGTTCTTGCTTGATGAAAATGTCGGTGGTGGCTGGCATAAAGGGGTATTGAAATTAGTAAAAGACTTGAATCATATTTACCGAGAAAATTCACAGCTCTTTGAATTGGATTATTCACCTGAAGGCTTTGATTGGCTTGTCGTTGATGATGCGGCAAATTCTGTATTTGCTTTTGAACGTCGCAGCTCAAATGGTGAGCGCATTATCGTCATCAGTAACTTCACCCCTGTGCCTCGCCATAATTACCGTATTGGTGTAAATGTTGCAGGCACTTATGAAGAAATTCTGAATACTGATTCTATGTATTATCAAGGCTCTAACGTGGGCAATTTTGGCTATGTAACAAGTGAAGAAATTGAAAGCCATGGACGAGAAAATTCGATTCCGATTTCTATTCCACCATTGGCGACAGTTTATTTGAAATACAATTTGTAAAATATGTTTACGATTTATAACAACGGCAAACCAGCACCAATGGGTTATTCAATATTCACCGAGAATGGCATGAAGGTGACTAATTTTACGCTGTTCTCTGCTGCAGCGAGTGGTGTTGAACTCTGCCTGTTTGATGGGGATAAGGAAACGCGCTTTCCTATGGTTCGCTCAAATAATGTATGGCATTTAGCTGTAGCTGGCGTTGAGGTTGGGACAGAATATGGATTCCGCATTCACGGTGAACATGCTAACCCGAATAAATTAATGCTCGATCCTTATGCAAAAGCGGTGAATGGTAAACCGGATTTAACTACTGAAGAAAGTCGTTCTTGGTTTTTAATGAATGATCATCGCGATAATGCTCATATTGCGCCAAGAGCGGTGATTATTTCAGAAGATTTTGATTGGGAAAATGATACCGCATCCAATACGCCTTGGTCTGAAACCATTGTGTATGAATTGCACGTCAAAGGTTTTAGCCAACTTAACGACAAGATTCCCGCTGAATTTCGGGGCACCTATGCGGGCTTAAGTCATCCTATCAATTTAGCTTATTTAAAAGAATTAGGCGTGACTGCTGTGGAATTGCTGCCTGTAAATTTCCATATAAATGAACCGCACTTACAGGCACGAGGCTTACAAAATTATTGGGGATACAATCCCTTAGCTATGTTTGCGGTAGAACCTAAATATGCGGCAACAAATAATCCATTAGCTGAATTTAAAGCGATGGTAAAGGCGTTTCACAAGGCAGGCATTGAAGTTATTTTAGACGTGGTATTTAACCATTCCGCAGAATCAGAGCAAACTTACCCAACATTCTGCCAGCGTGGCATTGATGATCAAACTTACTATTGGCGCAACGATCAAGGGCGTTATATCAATTGGACAGGCTGCGGCAATATGCTCAATTTATCCTCTGATGTAGGGCGAAAATGGGTCGTAGATTGCCTGCGTTATTGGGTGGAGCAATGCCACATTGATGGTTTCCGTTTTGATTTAGCCTCCGTGCTTGGGCGTGATACACCAGATTTTAATGCACAAGCTCAGCTTTTTACTGACATAAAAAATGAGCCAAGTTTACAAAATATTAAATTGATTGCCGAGCCGTGGGATATTGGACATTACGGTTATCAAGTCGGCAATTTCCCAAGTTATTTTGCAGAATGGAACGACCGATTCCGTGATGATCTCTGCCGTTTTTGGCTATGGAAAAGTGGCGAAATCGGCGCATTTGCTGAACGTTTTTCAGGTTCTAGCGATTTATTTAAGAAAAATGACCGCTTGCCACACACAACACTTAATTTTATTACCGCCCACGATGGTTTCGTTATGCAAGATTTGGTGAGTTATAACCAAAAACATAACGAAGCAAATGGCGAAGAAAATCGTGATGGTCGCAATGAAAATTACAGTTATAACCATGGGGTAGAAGGTTCTACAGAATCCCTTTCTGAACCGCAAAAAAGTGCGGTGGAAAATAACCGCACTTTTGCACAAAGCGGATTATTAATGAGTTTATTGCTGGCGAATGGCACGCCTATGCTTTTGGCGGGCGATGAGTTCGGCAACACTCAATATGGTAACAATAATGCCTATTGCCAAGATAACGAGATTACTTGGCTGAAATGGGCAAATTTTAACGAAGAATTATTTGAACTTACCAAGCAAACGATTGCAGCGCGTAAGCAAATTGGTAGTTTAAATCGGAATCAATGGTGGTCAGGTGACAATGTGCAATGGTTTAACATTCACGGTAACCAGATGACACTTGACGATTGGCAAAATCAACAAACCAAAGCATTACAAGTAGTTTTAGATAAGCATTGTCTTTTATTGATTAATGCCAAAGCCGAAGGACAGGCGTTTCACTTACCTGATGGAAAATGGACATCTCAAATCGGCACACATAATTTAACCCTCGATGCACAACAAGCAGAGCTTAGCTCAATGGGCTTTTGTATGCTGAGTGACGAATAACTATAAGACTATGGAGATCCTTATGAAAGCTGGCGACCTTAACAAATATGATTTAGTTAAAAATACTTTGGTGCTTATTCTTGCGGGTGGACGTGGTTCACGCTTGCATGAACTTACGGATAAGCGTGCAAAACCAGCCCTTTATTTTGGTGGTAATCGCCGTATTATTGATTTTGCACTTTCTAATTGTATTAACTCTGGTTTAAACCGAATTGGGGTAGTGACTCAATATGCCGCACACTCTTTACTTCGTCATTTGCAAACTGGTTGGTCTTTCTTACCACAAGAAAAGGGGGAGTTTGTTGATATGCTTCCTGCTCGTCAACAAATTGATGATTCAACTTGGTATCGTGGTACTGCTGATGCTGTTTATCAAAATATGGCGATTATTCGTGATCACTATCGCCCTAAATATGTTTTGATCTTGGCAGGTGACCATATTTATAAACAAGACTATAGCGTCATGTTGATGGATCATGTTAACAGCGGTGCAAAATGTACGGTGGGCTGTATTGAAGTACCTCGCTCTGAAGCACATGAATTTGGTGTCATGGCGGTAAACGAAAATTTAAAAGTCAAAGCCTTTGTTGAAAAACCAAAAGATCCGCCAGCAATGGTAGGTAAACCTGATGTTTCACTCGCATCAATGGGGATTTATGTATTTGATGCAGATTATCTTTACAAAATGTTGGAGAGAGAGGTCAATACACCACAAACTAGCCACGATTTTGGTAAAGATGTATTACCAAAATGTTTAGCAGAAGAAACCCTTTATGCGCATCCTTTCAGCCGTTCTTGCATGGGACGTAATACTGAAGGTGAAATTTATTGGCGTGATGTGGGTACATTAGATAGCTTCTGGCAATCTAATATCGATTTAGTATCTGAAAATCCACAGCTTGATATTTATGACCAAAGTTGGCCAATTCGCGGTAATCCAATTCAAGCTTACCCGTCAAAATTCTTCTACAAAAATTCAAATGTTCATCCAGTCGATAATTCTTTAATTGGCGGTGGTTGTGTGATTACTGATGCCTCTATCAGTAATTCTGTGCTATTCGATCGCGTTAAAATTGATGCTTTCTCAAAAGTGGATCATTGCGTGGTATTGCCACAAGTTAAAATCGGTAAGAATTGTATATTGAAAAACTGTATTCTCGACCGTGAATGTATCATTCCAGATGGCATGGAAATTGGTGTGAATATGGAAGAAGATAAAAAACGTTTCCGTATTAGTTCAACCGGTAAAGTGATTCTAGTTACTCCGAAAATGCTGAAAAAATTAGAAGGGGAAGAAGTTGTCTCTGAAGAGCATTTAGATTAATAATGAAAAAAAGTGCGGTAAATTTTGACCGCACTTTATAGCCACTCTTTAGCAAAGAGGGCAGTTGATCGAGCGTTATGTATGTTTTATAGGGAAAATAAAAATTAAATGAAAGTTTTACACGTTTGCTCAGAATTTTATCCGCTCCTCAAAACAGGCGGTTTAGCCGATGTTTTAGGAGCTTTGCCACAAGCCCAAAATCAAATAGGGCTTGATGCACGCATTTTATTGCCTGCTTATCCAGCGATTTCAGCAGGTATTTCTAATACACAAGTTGTGGCTGAATTTGATAATTTTGCGGGACATGTTGTGTTGCGCTATGGCGAATATAATGGCATGGGCGTTTATTTAATCGATGCGCCACATTTATATGCGCGTGAGGGAAATCCATATCACGATTGTTACTATAATGATTATGGTGATAACTATAAACGCTTTGCCTTACTTGGTTGGGTTGGCGCTGAATTATCTACTGGTTTAGATAGCTGGTGGCGTGCGGATGTGGTTCATGCTCATGATTGGCATGCAGGTTTATGTGCCGCGTACTTATTTAATAAAGGCCGCCCAGCAAAATCGGTATTTACAATACATAATTTAGCGTATCAAGGACAATTCCATTATCAGCATTTATTTGAAATTGGCTTACCAGCAGGCATGTTTAATGTTGATGGTTTAGAGCTATTTGGACAGATTTCCTATTTAAAAGCTGGCTTATTTTACTCCGATACGAGCACAGCAGTGAGCCCGACTTATGCTAAAGAGATTACAACACCTGAATTTGCCTATGGCTTGGAAGGTTTACTTTCTGGTTTAAAATCTCAAGGGCGTTTAGTGGGGATTCTTAATGGTGTAGATGAAAATATTTGGCATCCAAATGCCGATCAATATATTCAGCATCGTTACAAATTGAAACATATGGCAGGTAAAAAACAGAATAAAGTTGAACTGCAAGCTTATTTTAATTTACCGCAAGATGAAAATGCATTGGCATTTGTGATGGTAACCCGCTTAACCGAACAAAAAGGCGTGGATTTATTGATTGAAAGTGCGGATGAAATTGTAAAACAAGGCGGCCAGTTGATGATTTTAGGTTCTGGTGCACCGCACTTTGAACAAAGTATTCGTGAGCTTGCTGAACGTTATCCACAAAATGTTGCAGTCAAAATTGGTTACGATGAAACACTGTCACATTTATTAGTGGCAGGTGGTGATGTGATTTTAGTGCCAAGCCGTTTTGAGCCTTGTGGCTTAACACAACTTTATGGTTTGCAATATGGCACACTTCCTCTTGTTCGTGAAACGGGTGGTTTAGCCGATACGGTGGTGGATAGCACACCGGAAAATATTAAAGATCGTACAGCAACTGGTTTTGTGTTTGAGCAAGCGACAGCTGAAGATTTACGCAGAAGCATTCAACAAGCGTTTGATATTTGGCAAAAACCGAGAGTCTGGTCAGCATTGCGAGCGAATGCGATGGCACAAGATTTCAGCTGGCGTAAAGCAGCAGAACAATATCGTGCACTTTATGAACGTTTGTAGTTTTATTTATAAACGTTAAGAGCAACAGTCTGTTTGTAGATTATTGTTGCAAGCTCTGTGATTATGCTTGTTTTTCGACAAAATAAGCATAAAATTCGAACGAATTTATTAGAGGTATAAAGGTTCTCGGATACAAAGAGCGGTCTATTTCGATTGATTTTTTGAAATGTGCGTGAATTTTTAAATCAACATCTCTTTTATTATAGATAATTTTTTAACATTCAAACCGAGGTTTTACTTATGATAATGGATAATTTTGATTCTCCATTCCTATACAATCGCCCACAAATGACTGTTGAGGCAATCAAAAAATCAATTGTTTATAAGCTTATTTTTTTAATTGGTCGCTCTCCGCGTGAAGCAAGCCAACGCGATTGGCTTAATGCAACACTCCACGCTGTGCGTGACTTAGTAACAGAGGGTTGGATCACCACTGCGCGTCAAACTCGAGCGGAAGATTCTCGCCGTGTTTACTACCTTTCAATGGAATTCTTAATTGGACGTACCCTTTCTAATGCCATGATTGCAGAAGGTATTTATGGATTAGCACAAGAAGCCTTATCAGAATTAAATGTCGATTTAGAAGAAGTTTTAGAAAAAGAAGTTGATCCGGGCTTAGGCAATGGCGGTTTAGGTCGTTTAGCCGCTTGCTTTATGGATTCTATTGCGACCCTTGGTTTACCGGGTATGGGCTACGGTATTCGTTATGAATATGGTATGTTCCGCCAAAAAATCGAAAATGGTCAGCAAGTCGAGCGCCCAGATGCATGGCTTGAAAAAGGTGCACCTTGGGAGTTTATTCGTCCATCTAAACGTTTTACCGTAGAATTTGGTGGAAACATTCATTTCGAAGGCCAAAAATGTATTTGGCAAGATACCGAAAAAGTGACCGCGCTTGCTTACGACCAAATGATTCCGGGTTATCAAAACAATTCTGCAGCAACATTACGTTTATGGTCTGCTCATGCAGGTGAAGTATTTAATCTTGCAGACTTTAACCGCGGTGAACACCTAGCAGCATTAGAAGAACACTCCGCAAATAAAAACCTATCACGCGTACTTTATCCAGATGATTCTACTTGGAATGGTCGCGAATTGCGTTTACGTCAAGAGTATTTCTTAGTCTCTGCATCACTTCAAGATATTTTACGCCGTCACAAACGCACCCACGATAGCCTTGAAAACTTGGCAGATAAAGTGGCGATCCACTTAAACGATACCCACCCAGCGTTAGCAATTCCTGAGTTAATGCGAATTTTAGTAGATGATGAAGGTTTTGAATGGAAAAAAGCTTGGGAGATGACGCGTAACATTTTCTCTTACACCTGCCATACTTTAATGTCAGAAGCATTAGAAACTTGGCCAGTGGAAATGATGGCAAAAATCTTGCCACGTCATTTACAGATGATTTTTGAAATCAATGATCATTTCTTAGAGTATGTTCGTTCTTACGTCACCACGGATAACGATTTTATTCGTCGAGTTTCATTGATTGAAGAAGGTTATCAACGTAAAGTGCGTATGGGATGGCTATCCGTGGTAGGTTCACACAAAATCAACGGGGTTGCCGAAATCCATTCTGATTTAATGGTGACTTCAACCTTTGCAGATTTTGCTCGTATTTTCCCAGAACGCTTTACCAATGTGACAAACGGTATTACCCCTCGTCGTTGGTTAGCCGTTGCGAATCCACAATTGGCAGACTTATTCGATAAATACATCGGCTCAGAATGGCGTTGTGATTTAAGTCAAATCGAAAAACTTAAACCATTTACGCAAGAAAAAGCATTTAAAGAAGCGATTGCGGATATTAAATTTGCTAACAAAGTGAAATTGGCAGAATACGTGAAATCTGAATTAGGTATTGAACTTGATCCATATGCGTTATTTGATGTTCAAGTCAAACGTATTCACGAATATAAACGTCAAATGTTGAACGTATTGCATATTATTGCTCGCTACAATGAAATGCTTGCTAATCCTGAACAAGATTGGCAACCACGCGTATTTATTTTAGCTGGTAAAGCAGCTTCGGCTTATTATGCTGCGAAACAAACGATCCATTTAATTAATGATGTTGCGAATGTCATCAATAATGATGAGCGTTTGAAAGGCCGTTTAAAAGTTGTATTTATTCCAAATTACAGCGTAAGCCTTGCCCAGTTAATTATTCCAGCAGCGGATATTTCAGAGCAAATTTCACTTGCAGGCACTGAGGCTTCTGGCACTAGTAATATGAAGTTTGCCTTAAATGGTGCATTGACACTTGGTACTCTTGACGGTGCGAATGTTGAGATCTTAGAAAACGTGGGTGAAGATAACATCTTTATTTTTGGCAACACTGTGGAACAAGTTGAGCAACTTCGTCGAGAAGGGTATCGATCATTTGAATACTATCAAAATGATGCTCAATTACGCACAGTCGTGGATCAAATCATTGAAGGTAAATTATCACCAGAAGAGCCTCAACGTTATCATCAATTATTACAAGGCTTGCAATATCACGATTATTATCAAGCTTTCGCTGATTTCCGTAGTTATGTAGAAACGCAAAAAGCCGTAGATGAAAAATACAAACAACGCGACAAATGGATTGAAAGCACCATTCAAAATATCGTGAATATGGGCTTCTTCTCATCTGACCGCACGATTAAAGAGTACGCAGAGAGAATTTGGAAAGTTGAGCCAGTTCAATTAGGTAATTAATTTTATATTAATAGCCAATAAGTAAATGATCTGCATCAAGCTCAAGTTTGATGCAGATTTTTTTTATATTTAAACTAATGAAAAATAACAGAAATTACCTATGTAAACTTTATGGTTTTTTTAAATAGATTTTGATATCTTATCAACCATAATTTATTAATCACTTTATCTTTAGGTAACAATGAAAAAATCCTCACACTTTTTTCTTTCTAGTTTAGTATTTATTTCACCTTTTGGTTTTTCAGCGCCAAGCTCACCAAATGCCAATTTAGAAAAACAAATCGATGCTAAACAACAGAGGCAACAAGCCGAACAAGATGCGGCTATTTTAGCCCAGCAAACACAATCTGCAAATGTGCGTTTAGAGGGGGAAAAAGAAGCCCCTCTAGGCTTTCCGCAGAATGAAGCGCAATGTTTTCCTATCAATCAATTAGTGCTGACCGATTACCAAGCTGAAGAAGAAAATCCATCAGCCTCTTCCCTTAAATTAATCCAACCAAGCCGATTCTCTTGGGCATTAAAGTCTGTTTATGCTGGGCGTGATTTTGCGCTGCCTGCTTGTATTGGCTATGAGGGGATTAATGTATTACTTCGTCGTATTCAAAATCGTTTAATTGATTTGGGATATGTCACTACCCGCGTGGTGGTAGAGCCACAGGATTTGCGTTCAGGTATGCTCGTGTTAACCGTGATTCCGGGTAAAGTGGGTCGTATTCAATTACAAGACCAAAGTGCGATTCCGTTTGCCACCCGTGGTACCTTATGGTTTGCCATGCCAATGGCAGAAGGTGATGTGTTAAATATTCGCAATATTGAACAAGGTTTAGAAAACTTAAAACGTGTACCGAGTGCTGATGCGAATATGGAGCTTGTGCCAACGGATGCGGTAGGTGAAACAGACGTGGTAATTGCTTATAAGCAAAGCTTACCTTTTCATTTAACCTTAGGGTTAGATGACTCAGGCAGTAAAGCTACGGGTCGTTTACAGGGTTCAGCCACGTTTTCTTGGGATAATGTACTCACACTTAATGATATGTTCTATATCAGTGGTACACGCAGCTTTAAACGTAATAGCGATGATGCGGAAGGGGATTATGGCAGTAAAAACCTCAGTCTCTATTATTCTATTCCTTGGAAGAACTATCTCTTAACGCTTTCTGGTTCAAAATATTCTTATCACCAAACGGTAGCGGGTGCATTTGAGTCTTATACCTATTCAGGTGAAAGCCAACAAATGAAAGCGAACTTAAGTCGCTTATTATCTCGTGGAAGTCTTTATAAAACCTATGTGAATGCCGCGTTATGGACGAAAAAATCTCATAACTACATCAATGACACTGAAATTGAAGTGCAACGTCGTCGTACCGCAGGTTGGGAAGTGGGGCTTAATCACACCCAATACATTGGTGAAACCGTATTACAACTGTTTGCGAACTATAAACGTGGTACGGGTGGGAATAAATCCTTACCTGCACCGGAAGAGGCGTTTGGTGAAGGCACTTCCCGTATGCAGATTTTTACTGCAGGCGTTGATTTTACCTATCCTTTCACTATCGGCAATCAACCTTTCCGCTTTAACACCAGCTGGAATGGACAATGGAACGGCACACCTTTAACACAACAAGATAAATTTAGTATTGGGGGGCGTTATACCGTGCGAGGATTTGATGGCGAGCTATCACTTTCCGGTGAAAAAGGTTGGTTATGGCGAAATGAGCTAGATTGGAATATCGCTAACAAGGGACATGAGCTTTATTTAGGGATTGACCGAGGTAAGGTGCACTCTAGCCAAGAAGAGCTTCAAATTGGTGATAGCTTAATGGGGGGCGCAATTGGACTTCGTGGCAAACTATGGGGCATTAACTATGATTATTTTGTGGGTGTTCCAATTAAAAAGCCAGAAGGATTTAGAACCAGTCATGTCACAACTGGATTTAATGTGAGCTACCGTTTTTAATGCTTACGCTTTTAGATGAATAAATTGATTAAAACCAAACAGAATTAAAACTTAAAGGAAATTAAAAAATGAATAAACGTCATTATAAAGTAATTTTTAGCCGTGTATTAAATCAGCTTGTGGTGGTATCTGAGCTGGCAAAATCTCAAGGTAAAGCGCAAAGTGAAAATGTGAGCTCAGAACAAGAAAAAACAGGGCTATTTTCAACCGCACTTTCACTTAATCCTATTCATTTCAGCCTTATGCTGGCATTGGGCTTCGTCTTCTTATCGCCTTCTGTTCATGCAGAAGATATGGCCATTCGTGCAGATAAATCTGCACCAGGTAATCAACAACCCATCGTACTTCAAACAGCGAATGGTTTACCGCAAGTGAATATTCAAACACCAAGTGCAGGAGGGGTATCACGTAACCAATATTCACAGTTTGATGTAGCAGAGAAAGGTACAGTATTAAACAATGCCCGCAAAGCGGCACAAACGCAAATGGCGGGCTGGGTACAAGGTAACCCGAATCTTGCTCGAGGTGAAGCAAAAGTGATTCTTAATGAGGTCAATTCAGCGAACCCAAGCCGTTTAAAAGGTTATGTAGAGGTTGCGGGTAAAAAAGCAGATGTGGTGATTGCTAACCCAAGTGGTATTCAATGTGATGGCTGCGGTGTGATTAATGCTGGGCGTACCACCCTGACAACAGGCAAAGTAGAAGTGGAAAATGGTGAGTTGAAAGGCTATCGCGTAAAAGGCGGTAAGGTGACTGTTGGCCAAAAAGGGATGGATAACAGTCAATCTGATTACACCGATATCATCAGTGAGAAAGCCGAAATCAAAGGTGAGGTTTGGTCGAAAAAAGGCATTAAAGTCACCACTGGTAAAAACAACGTTGACCGTACCAATGATTCGATTGTGTACGTGGGGGATAAAAACACCGACAACACTGACCGCACTTCTGATACTCAAGGCGAAAACCAAAGCTATAGTGTGGATGTAAGCCAATTAGGTGGGATGTATGCGGAGAAAATCCATTTAGTGGATAACGGTCAAGGTCTTGGTGTACGCAATGCGGGGCATATTGGTGCATCAGCGGGAAGCGTGAAAGTTGACAGCCAAGGTAAGATTGTCAATGAAGGTTTTATTGGGGGGAGCGAAAATACCCAACTCAATGCGAAAAAGAATATTGAGAACCGTGGTACCGTTTATGCTAAAGCTCAAACACAACTTAACGCTCAAAACATTGATAACAAACAGGGTGTGATTGCGGGTAAACAAGTTCAGCTTAATGCGAACAACGTGGATAACCGTAAGCAATCTGATAAAGGCTCTTTAATTGTTGCGACAGATAAAGTGACGATTAAAGCGAAACATGTAGATAACCAAGGGACGAAAGCTGGCAGCAAAACGGAACAAGGTATCCGTGGTGCTCAAGTGGCGATTACCGCTGAAAATCTTTCTAACCAACAAGGGGGTGTCTACAGTGATGAGCATACCCAACTAGATGTTGCTCAAACTATGGATAACAAACAAGGTGAGATTGAAGCGGGTAAATCAATTGAGTTAAAAGCGAAGACGTTAGCCAATGAAGGTGATATCAAAACTAAAGGGGATTTAACGGTTCGTTTACAAGACAGTTTAACGTTAAATAATGCCTTCCAAGTTGGCGGTAATTTAGATTTTAAAACCGAAGGGGATTTTAAAAATAATAGCCAATTACGTGTAGGCAATAAGGCTGATGTTAAAGCCGCTAATGTGGATAACACTAAAGATGCTGAAATTAGTGGTAATGAAACACGCATTAATACAAATACGTTGACTAACCGAGGCTTAATTGATGGCGCATTGACTGTGGCAAAAGCTGTAACCATCAATAACTTAGGTACCGGTCGTATTTATGGTGACCATGTAGCTTTACAGGGGGATAGTTTAAATAACCTTGAAGAAGGGGATAAATCTGCTGTAATTGCGGCGCGTGAGCGTTTAGATGTGGGCGTGGATAAAGTTTTAAACCGCAATGAAAGTACCCTTTTAAGTATGGGTAAGATTTATGTGGGTAAAGCGTTAGATGAAAACAACCAAGCTACAGGTAAATCAGCGTATGTTCACAACTACAATGGTGTAATTGAAGCATTAAACCTTTTCGACAATGCGAAAAGCAAAGCGATTAGCTTCAATACAGGTAAAGTAGAAAATAAACACTTTTTCCTTGAAACAGAAAATGTGGATACTTCGTCTACGCCGGTTTTTGAGTATCGAATTGGGAATGATTCGACTATCTACGGTAAAGACTCTGGGGTTTATAAGGTTAAACAAGATGATAAGAGTAGCCTTGGTGGTTTGAAAAAAAAAGTAAAAAATCTTTATCACATTTTTTCACCAGACGGCAAAATCGAAAGTGATAACTGGCATCAATATGATTATACCCGCACAGTGAATGAAACTATGGTACTTAAACCAAAATACCAGGAAGGGAAGATTTTAAGTGGAGGTGGTATTGATTTTAATGATGCACATGTGGATAACCAAGACAGTAAGGTGATTGCTGGTGGGGTGATTCAAATTGCGGATGGACAATTAGATCAGAAAGAGTTGAAAGGTCGTACTATTGTAACGGATGCAGGCAGTGTAACTGCGTTTTATAAAGGGCGAGCGTGTGCCAAAAAACTATTTGGTAAATGTATTGATTATTACGATACCACTAAAGATGATACTAGTCCTTACTTTAAGCAAAATGAAAGAGTGAAAGATTTGGGCGTATTTGCTTATAAAGAAAATGTAGAACCTGAATTTACTAATAATGACGTGGCTAATAAAGGTGATGTGGGGGATGTGGTGTTAAATCATCTGACTCAATCGCTGGATAAATCTTCTCTTTATAATGTGAATCCTAATGCACCAAAAGGCTATGTGATTGAAACCGACCCACGTTTTGCGAATAAGCAAAAATGGTTGAGTTCGGATTATATGTTCAATGCATTACGCTACGACCCAAATAATATGCTGAAACGTTTGGGGGATGGTTTTTATGAGTTGCGTTTAGTGAATGAGCAAATCAATCAGTTAACCGGTCGTCGTTATCTTGAAGGTTACCAAAATGATTTAGAGCAATATAAAGGTTTGATGAACAATGGTATACGTTATGCCAAACAATTTAATTTAGTGCCAGGTGTCGGTTTAACCAAAGAACAAATAGCGGAGCTGACCACTGACTTAGTGTGGATGGTAAACCAAGAAATCACTTTACCAAGTGGTAAAAAACTCAATGTATTAACGCCAAAAATTTATTTGGCTACTAATCGTACACAAGTTACCCCTACAGGCTCTGTGATTTCGGGGGATAGCATTGTGGGCTCGGTAACCAATATGACCAATGAAGGGACGGTACTTGCTGCAAACCTAGTAAATTTATACGGTCAAGATTTAGAGAACAAAGGTCTGGTTTTTGCTAATAATGTCAACCTTAATGCTAAGCAAAAATTAGTGAACCTTGGCGGTAAGATTGTGGCTGCAGATAGCTTGTCTCTATACGGTGGAAAATCAGTAGAGCTTGGTGCCACCACAACAGAAACACAAAGCCAATTAGGACGTACCGAAACCGGCAATAAGCTTGTCGATCGTCAAAGCGAAGTGACGGTGACAGGAAAAGACGGAAAGATTTCTATTCAAAGTGATGGCGATATCACAGTGAAGGCTGCGAAAGTGAAATCGACAGGCAAGGTTGATGTGAATGCAAAAGGCAAACTTTCGGTGGGCACTGAGAAGCAAAGCAGTAAAGAACACTATGACTTTAGCGATAACCACCATTATCACTTAGATAAAGAAAGTGAAGTAGGCTCTGTTATTGAAGGTAAGGATGGTGTGCGCTTAGTTGGTCAAAAAGAAACCATACTTCGCCAAGCTGAGGTAACTAGCGCTAATGGCAAAGTAATGGTTGCCTCTAAAGGAAATGTTCGAATTGAAGAAGGGCGAGATATTGAACATCTGGATACCCGTAATAAGCAAAAATCTAAAGGTGCGTTTACGAGCGTTACTGAAGAATATAAACATAAGCATAATTACGATTTGAGTAAAGGTAGTGAAATTGATGGTAAGAGTGTTGTGATTTACTCTCAAGATGGTAATGTCACAGTGCAAGGCTCTAGTGTTGTGGGTGATGATAGCTTAACGGTGCAAGCTAAGAACATTGATATTCGTGAAGCTGAGAACCGAGTCTACTCTGATGATTATTACAGCAAGAAAAAATCTGGTATGTTAGGAGGTGGTATTGGCGTAACCTTTGGTTCTCAAAAACAAACCACGGAAAGTGATCAGACTAAGCTTTATGCACAAGGTAGCCAAGTAGGCAGCTTGAACGGTAATACTACGATGATTGCAGAAAACACTTATACTCAGACCGCTAGTAAGGTGAGTGCAATCAAAGACGGCGATGTGAATATTCTGGCGAAAAAAGTCGATATTAAAGCTGCAGATGATAAATATGAAACCAATACCAAACAAAAATTTGAGCAAAAAGGTTTAACGATTGCTATTACCTCTCCTGTTATTTCTGCTATGCAAGCAGCACAAGGCGTGGTGCAATCAACTCGACAAGTAGGTGAGAGTAAGCATGGTCGTGTAAATGCTATGGCAGCAGCTAATTCTGGTTTTGATGCTTATCGGGCAGCTCAATCAGTCGGACAAGCTGCAAATGATGTCGGAAAATTTATGAGTGACACAGGAAATGTAGATTCTGTGATTGGAGTGCAAATCACTTATGGCCAACAAAAAAATGAATCACGCACGCATACTGAAGGAAAAACAGCCTATAAATCCCAAGTTAATGCTGGCGGCAAAGTAAATATTGTGGCGACAGGCACGGGAAAGGATTCGAACATTAATATTGAAGGCTCAGATATCTCAGGCAAACAAGGCACGACTTTGATGGCAGACAATCAAGTAAACATCAAAGCAGCAGAACAAAACCACCAAGAACGTAGCACTAATAAATCGAGTGGTTTTAATGCAGGGGTAGCCATTAAAGTGAGTAATGGTGCGGCTGCTGGGGCTACTTTAGGCGGTAATTACGGAAAAGGTTATGGTAATGGCGATGAAACCACTTATATCGCTAGTCATGTAGGTGACAGCCAAAGTAAAACTGTGATTCATGCAGGTGGTGATGCCAATATTATTGGCAGCCAAGTAAAAGGCAAACGAGTAGAACTTAATGCTGAAAACCTGAATATCGAGAGCTTACAAGATAAATCTCGCTACCATGGTAAACAAATGAATGTAAGTGGTAGTGTGACAGTAGGCTATGGTTTTGCTGCGGGTGGTGGTTTCAATAAATCGAAAATCAATGCTGATCATGCTAGCGTGAATGAACAAGCTGGAATTTATGCTGGAGATGAAGGTTATGATATTAATGTTAATAAGCATACCGATCTTAAAGGTGCATTGATTACGTCAACCCAAAAGGCAGAAGAGGATGGCAAAAACCATTTTAGCACTGGCAGCCTTACTCATTCAGATATTGAGAATCACTCAAACCATGGTGGCAGCAGTTTTGGCGTGAGTGGTAGTGTATCGGCTAATTTTGAAACACCATTTGGTAAAGATGGTCAAGCACAAAGTGGAGTTCAGGCTAAAAATGCAGAAGGCCAGCCTTTGTATAGAGATGCGAACGGTAAAGAAACTACAGTAAAAACGGATAATCCAATTTTAGCAGCGGGATGGGATTCTGTAGAAACAACACATAGCGTAGGATTTGGTTATGACAAGGATAGCCAATCAAGCACAACAAAAAGTGGTATTAATACTAAGAATATTGAAATTCGTGATACAAGTACACAAGAGTCTATAACGGGGAAAACGGTCAATGAAACAATTTCTGCTATAAAAACAGATATCACTCTCGATAGTGCTCAAAGTCAAAGTGGTAAATTAGAGAACCGTTTTAATAAAGATGATGTTCAAAAAGAACTCGATATTCAACGTTCGGTCACCGAAAAATTTGACCAGACTCGTCAAGGAATTAAAGATGAACTTCTCAAAATTGCAGATGCAAAACGTGCGGAAGCAGTAGAAATTCGCCGAAACAATAGAGGTGAGGATGGCAAAACAGGTTACAACACTGATGAGTCTCTTAAGTTAGAGGAACAAGCTGATACATGGGAGAGAGTGTCTCTCGTAACAGATCTTGTTTTAGGTGGGGTATATGGTTGGGGTAATTCTACAGCGCTCAAATATACCGGTTCAGCAGCAGTGAGTACTCCCATGACTCGCACTGCGTTCTCACCAGAGCAAATTTGGTTAGAGAAGTGTAAGCAGGATTCGTTATATTGTGCAGACCACAATATGGATGGAACATTGAGACCTAAAGAAAATGATAAAAAGGCTCAAATTGGTTATAAAAGACAAATTTTCGATATTTCAGAACTAAAACCTGGTGATTTAAATAATGTAATCACTATTTCTAATAATGGCATTTTTAATCCGTTTGATGATGCTTTAAAAAATGCGATTAAGCAAAATAAATGGGATACAAATAAAGAGGGTGTCGTTGTTGTCTATAATCGACCAACAGGTAATATTATTTCGGAAATGCTTTATGCTGCTTATGATAAAACGAATGATTTATTAGGTGGTAGATTACCATTAACCACTGCAGAGAAAGCAAATGTTAAGTTGTACGATCATGCAAAACAAAATGGTTACCAAATTGATCTTAGTAATCATAGTCGAGGTGGTTTAACCGCAAGTGTGGCGCTTCAATATGCAAATAGAAATGGCTTAACGAATATTCCAATTAGAGAGTCCCGTTTTTTTGGTACAGCAACGAATGTTCAAAGTTACAAGAACAATCTAGTTGAAAATAATGGTGGTTATATTTATAAAGATAAAAATGGAAATTGGCAATCGAGTGATGGAACAGAAGTTAAGTCTGCCGTTCATAAAGCCGACTTTGTAGGCAATAAATGGAATTTAGGTATTACAGGTTTTAATAATACGACTGGTGGAGCATGTTTATTCTGTTACTCTCATAGTAGTTATTATGCTGAGATTCCTAGTGAAAAGCTCGTGGATGATAATGGGAACCCTATAGATTTAAGAGGAATAATAGTTCCTGAATCTAATCAAGCCAAAAATAAATATTTGAAAGATTTCAAAGATATTTGGGGGAGTGCAGATATTAATCTTTCTCTACCTAAAGTAATAACATATTCAGGAGATAAAAAACATGAGTAAGATAAATCTATATATCTTTTTGGTTTGTAGTATTTTGACAGCATGTGTTTCTTCTAATAGTTATTTTGTTCGGTTCTGGAATGGTGATGTTATATCTGATATGACTCCTGAGGAGGAGAAAAAATTTGATCTATGCTATGAGAAAACTAAAAATTTACCAAGAGGAACTGCTGAGGAAAGGGGAAAAGCAAGTCTTGCTACATTAAAATGCATGGACGATAAAAAGTAAAATAAGAGCATGCTATCAAAAGTTATAGTCTTATTAAGTATTAGTTTTTTGATAACAAATTAGAATTTTCTTAGTGTACTACTTGGAAATAGAATGAAAAAAGTGCAGTCAATTTTCAAAGAGTTTTAAAACTCTCAAAAATTGACCGCACTTTTGTATTTTCAAAGATGCTTATATTAAGCAAACCTTATAATTTCACATCCAACTTCGCGTAAGCGCGCTCTACTTTTTCCAATGCTTTTTCCACAGAAATATCACGAGCGAGTAAGACACCTAAACGGCGATGGCCATTGACTTCGCCTTTGCCGAAAATGCGAATATTACTATTAAACCTTAAACCTTAAACCTAAACCCTGCATTGGTGTATAGTAAGGATTACGATAGTCAATCTAGCACAACAAAGAATGGGAAACAGGGGGAAGTCAACGTCTTGTCATTGATTCAGCATTAAATGTTATTAGCACCGCTTTAGCCGGCAGACCGGCAGCGGAAGTGGTAGCTTCAGGATTATCACCTGCGGTGAATAATCAAATTAAGAAAGCGACAACAGATGCAAAAGGCAATGTGAATACCGCGCTCAATTTAACTGCTCATGCACTTTGGGGCGCGGTGGAGGCTTATGCGGGCAATCGTAATGTTGCTGCGGGTGCGGCTGGTGCAGCAGGCGGAGAGGTGGCTGATCATTTCTTAGCGTCAACACTTTACAATAAATCACCTGAAAAGCTCAGCGAAGAAGAAAAACGTACGGTATCTTCTTTAAGCCAAGTAGCAGCAGGTATTGCTGGTGGTACTTTATCGGATAGTTCTGATGGGGCAATTATTGCAGCTAAGACAGCGAAAGATTCAGTGGAGAATAACAGCATGGCTGATGACGTTCATCCTAGTGATGAGCGTAAGCAAAACATTGAAATGTATGCCAAAGTTTTATTCAATGGAGATGAAGATAAAGCTAAAGAATATCAAGAAGGCCTAGAGATTGCAGAAGCTCAAGGGCAACTTGATAGCGTTAAAGAAACAGCAGATGCGGTTGTTAATTTAGATGATACCGTAGTGTCTTTATGGGAAGCTATCTCAAACCCAGAGAAAACCTATAATAATGTTGTGGTCTCGTTGAAAGATTGGGATGAGGCTTATGCGCTTGCCCTTCAAGAGAATCCAAAACTCGCGGGTGAAATGCAAGGTTACCGCCAAGGTAAAATGAAAGGTGTTTCAACTGGAGGAGTGGTTCTAAGTGGTGCGGGATTGGCGATGGCTAAGTCTATTGCTAAATTAAAAAATGGAAAGATTGATGTAGCCCATTCTGGTATTAATGTTGCGAGAGTAACCCCAAAAACCTGTTCTTTCCGTGGTGACATGGAAGTGAAAACGGAGCAAGGTTATAAGCCGATAGAGTCTATTAAAGTTGGTGATAAGGTTTATGCGAAAAACGAACTGACAGGACAAATGACCTATCAGCGTGTACAAGCGCACTACAACAACCCGTATGATTTTACGGTATATGTGGAAGTGATTGATGAACAGGGCAAACATCAAACTATTGTTTCAAACAAAATTCATCCATTCTTTACCCAGGTAAATCAAGGTGAGCTAGTACCGAGTTCTGAGGGGCATCACTACAACGGAGAAATCCAAAATGCTCAGTGGGTAGATGCACAAAATCTGAAAGCCGGCTATAAGTTATTGTCAGAAAATAATCACTGGCAAACGGTGAAAGGTGTTAGCATCAAGGCTGAGAAGTTAAGTGCGTATAACCTGACAGTTGAGACTGACCATACTTACTTTATCAAAGGAGCGAATTCTGATGTTGATGGGGTGTGGGTGCATAATGATTGTTTCCTTGATATGCCAAAACAAAAGGTCAATAGTGCAAGTGTGGGTGATATAGTAAGAACACCAACAACACATCCGGACGATTTCATTAAATTAAAAGGAGGTAAAAATTTTAAAAATAAATATACTGGTGAAATTTGGTCAGAGAGCCATACCTCTCACTCAGATAAAAATGGTGAGTGGAAAGTTGGATTAAAAGGGAATGCTCCAGAAGTAAGAAGAAAGATTACAATAGGTAAAAGTGATGGAAAAATCATTAAATTTGACAACAAATAGCGTTATATCTTTTAATAAAATAAATTTTAATAATTTTAGTAGTAGCCCAGGTTGGGTTGGCTACTTTTATGCAAGAGATCTTACTATGCAATCAGTAATACAAATGTCATCTAAAATGATAGAGTCCTTTTTTAAAGACTCTATCAATGATTTTTTTCTACTAACTGCATTGGCATATGATGATAGTGCTTCTATCCCTGAGTTTTCTGATTTAGAGGTCTCTTATTATGAAAGTGTTTATAATAAGGCTAAAGAGATGGGAGTGTTAATGCCATATAATGGACTTATTGAAGATTTTTATGAAGATAATAAATATCCATTTCCAGCTAATATAATGTCATTGAGTTTTGATAAAAAGGATATATTGAGTTTTTGTGAATTATCTATGGCGTATAAATATAATAAGGTAGTAGGCGATCATTGTTTTCTAATTAATCCAACATTAAAAATAGCATTATACCCTCATGAAGATATTGGGTATGGTTGTATTTCTTTAAGTGATGACTGTAATAATGCAATAGAATTCTTAAATTTTTGCTCAAAAGATGATAAGTTTGAGGTGGTTTTTTCTGAGAATATTAACCACTTGGCAGCTTCGAAAACTATGCTCAAAGAATGTTAAGTTCGACTAAGATACCAGTGCTGTTTGATACTTAAGACGCATACAGTTTGAATTGGGATATAAAGTGCGGTCAATTTTCAAAGAGTTTTAAAACCTCTCAAAAATTGACCGTACTTTTTAACAGATGCGTATTCCCCTAGATAGCGCGCGTCTCCTGACGCGTGCTTATATCTATCTAAAAATAAACAAACTGAAGTTATTCATGAAAATAGTAAAAATCTGAATTGGGCGAAATTGATGTTTTAGGCACGCGTTAGGAAACGCGCGCCATCGTGGAGGGAAATTTTATGAATGGAGGAAAATAAGATGAATCTTTCTAAATTTAATGACTTGGATTTGGAAGAAAAAATTGTAGAGAGTAATTTTAATAATGATCTTCAACTATTAAGAAAAATATTTTTAGAAAAAAAATTATCAGATATAAAAAAAATTACTAGCTTAGATAAATGGAATTATCTACATAGGATACTTTGCTATTCGGAACCTAAAGTAGAATTAATACAATTCTATATTGATAATGGCGTTGATGTTAATGCTCAGGATATATATGGAATGACTCCTTTGCATTATGCATTACGAAGTAAAAATGCTGAGGCGGCGATAGCGTTGCTCAAAGCAGGAGCAAATCCTAATTTACCGAACCAAGATGGTTTAATCCCTTTGTCTATGATTGGATATATCCCAGAGAGATTGGATGTTTTAGAGCTTATGCTTCAAAAAGGGGCAAATGTGCATTATTTAGTAAATGAGGATGAAACTATTCTTGAAAGTTATAAACCTACAGAGAATGAGCCTCAATTAAAACCGATTTATGAATTAATGAAAAAGTATTCGTAGAATTTAATGTTTGAAAGTGCGGTTAATTTTAAAGAATTTTAAAACCTCTTAAAAACTGACCGCACTTTTTGTGTTTTAAATATAGACTTTGTAGAGTTTTTAAGCAAAATTTGGTGCAATATTATAAGTTTTATTAATAGCTTAAAAATAGCGAATCACGTACTCATACTGAAGGAAAAACCATTTTAGCACTGGTAGCATTACTCATTCAGATATTGAAAATCATTCAAATCACAGTGGCAGCAGTTTTGGTGTGAGTGGCAGTGTATCAGCTAATTTTGAAACACCATTTGGCGAAAATGGTGCAGCTCAAAGTACAAAACAAGCCACGGATAAAGATGGTAATCTGCTTTATACCGATAAAAATGGCAACACAACTGTTAATTCTAAAGGAGTAAATGGACAAGAGAACATCAAGAAATTGGCTGAAGGTAAGGAATCTCTCCAATTCTCTTATGGCATGGGCTATGGTAAAGATTCCGATAGCCAATCTAGCACAACAAAAAGTGGTATTAATACACAAAATATCATTATTAAAGATGAAGCAGAGCAGCTAAAACATACAGGCAAAACGGTGCAAGAAGAAATTGCTGCGATTAAAACCGATATCACTACAGAGAGTGCACCAAGTCAAAGTGGTAAATTAGAGAATCGTTTTAATAAAGATGATGTTCAAAAAGAACTTGATTTCCAACGTGAGGTGACAGAGAAATTTGGACAGAATGTCGTGGAAGCAGGGAGTTTGCTTGCTAATAAATTTGGCGAAGAAGCAAAAGCGAAACGTCATGAAGCCGCAATTGCATTAGAAGAAGCAGAAAAAGCCAAGGCAGAAAACAACAACGAAACTAACCGCGCTTTAGTCAAACAAGCACGAGATAATTTTGAGACAGCGAGTCGTGAAGCCAAAGAATGGGAAACAGGTGGAAGCCAACGTCTTGTCATTGATTCGGCATTAAATGTTATCAGCACCGCTTTAGCCGGCAGACCAGCTGCGGAAGTGGTGGCTTCAGGATTATCACCTGCGGTGAATAATCAAATTAAGAAAGCGACGATAGATGCAAAAGGCAATGTGAATACCGCGCTCAATTTGACTGCTCATGCACTTTGGGGTGCGGTAGAGGCTTATGCGGGTAACCGTAATGTTGCTGCGGGTGCGGCAGGTGCAGCAGGTGGAGAGGCGGCGGCTCATTTCCTTGCCTCGACTCTTTATGATAAATCACCTGAAAAGCTCAGCGAAGAAGAAAAACGTACGGTATCGTCTTTAAGCCAAGTAGCGGCAGGTATTGTTGGTGGTAGTTTATCAGATAGTTCTGATGGGGCGATTATTGCAGCTAAAACAGCGAAAGACTCTGTGGAGAATAACAGCATGGCAGATGATGTTCATCCTAGTGATGAGCGTAAGCAAAACATTGAAATGTATGCCAAGGTTTTATTCAATGGAGATGAGGATAAAGCTAAAGAATATCAAGAAGGCCTAGAGATTGCAGAGGCTAAAGGGCAAATTGATAGCGTTAAAGAAACAGCGGATGCGGTTGTTAATTTAGATGATACCGTAGTGTCTTTATGGGAAGCAATCTCAAACCCAGGGAAGACCTATAATAATGTTGTGGTCTCGTTGAAAGATTGGGATGAGGCTTATGCGCTTGCCCTTCAAGAAAACCCAAAACTCGCGGGTGAAATGCAAGGTTACCGCCAAGGTAAACTATGGGGCATTAACTATGATTATTTTGTGGGTGTTCCAATTAAAAAACCAGAAGGATTTAGAACCAGTCATGTGACAACTGGATTTAATGTGAGCTACCGTTTTTAATGCTTACGCTTTTAGATGAATAAATTGATTAAAACCAAACAGAATTAAAACTTAAAGGAAATTAAAAAATGAATAAACGTCATTATAAAGTAATTTTTAGCCGTGTATTAAATCAGCTTGTGGTGGTATCTGAGCTGGCAAAATCTCAAGGTAAAGCGCAAAGTGAAAATGTGAGCTCAGAACAAGAAAAAACAGGGCTATTTTCAACCGCACTTTCACTTAATCCTATTCATTTCAGCCTTATGCTGGCATTGGGCTTCGTCTTCTTATCGCCTTCTGTTCATGCAGAAGATATGGCCATTCGTGCAGATAAATCTGCACCAGGTAATCAACAACCCATCGTACTTCAAACAGCGAATGGTTTACCGCAAGTGAATATTCAAACACCAAGTGCAGGAGGGGTATCACGTAACCAATATTCACAGTTTGATGTAGCAGAGAAAGGTACAGTATTAAACAATGCCCGTAAAGCAGTACAAACGCAAATGGCGGGCTGGGTGCAAGGTAACCCGAATCTTGCTCGAGGTGAAGCAAAAGTGATTCTTAATGAGGTCAATTCAGCGAACCCAAGCCGTTTAAAAGGTTATGTAGAGGTTGCGGGTAAAAAAGCAGATGTGGTGATTGCTAACCCAAGTGGTATTCAATGTGATGGCTGTGGTGTGATTAATGCTGGGCGTACCACCCTGACAACAGGCAAAGTAGAAGTGGAAAATGGTGAGTTGAAAGGCTATCGCGTAAAAGGCGGTAAGGTGACTGTTGGCCAAAAAGGGATGGATAACAGTCAATCTGATTACACCGATATCATCAGTGAGAAAGCCGAAATCAAAGGTGAGGTTTGGTCGAAAAAAGGCATTAAAGTCACCACTGGTAAAAACAACGTTGACCGTACCAATGATTCGGTTGTGTACGTGGGCGATAAAAATACCGACAATACTGACCGCACTTCTGATACCCAAGACGAAAACCAAAGCTACAGTGTCGATGTGAGCCAATTGGGTGGGATGTATTCAGAGAGAATCCATTTAGTGGATAACGGTCAAGGCCTTGGTGTACGTAATGCGGGACATATTGGTGCATCAGCGGGTGAGGTGAAAATTGATAGTCAAGGCCGTATTGTTAATGAAGGGGGGATTAGCGGTAAACAAGATGTCCAAATCAAAACCAAGTCTGATGTGATTCAAAAAGGTAAAGTTGAAACAGCACGAGGTGATGTTCTAGTTAATGCTAAAAATCAGATTAATCAGGTAGGAGCGACTATTTCAGGTGGGCATATTCGTTATCAAGCGGATTCAGTCGAAGCGGGCAAATCTTCTGTATTAGCTGCGGGTGTTGAGGAAAATGGTAAAGTCCGAGAAGTAGATGAGGTTGGTGAGACTAAAAACCTTGAAATAAAAACAGTAAAAACAACTGTTGCAAAAGGGAAAAATATTGCCTCTGGTAAGGTTGATGTTCAAGCTAAAACAGTCGATGTTAGCGAGAGTCAAACAAGTGGCCAAGATGTTCATATTGTGGCTCATCAAGGTGAAATTAATGCAAATCAAGCGACGCTCATTGCAAAAAATGAAATCAATTTACATACCCCTTCTCAACTTTTAACACAGAACGCTAATTTAAAAGCGGATTGGATTAATGCAACCGCGCAAAGAGTAGAAAACCAACATGGCCGATGGGCAAGCCAAGGTGTGCGTGATTTCTCATTAAACCTAGAAAAAGGGTTAAATAATGAAAAAGGCTTAATACTTTCTGGTGGAAATATGAGTCTTACCCAGCAAAATCAATTCTTAAATAATCGAGAAGGCCGTTTGCTAAGTGGTAAAGACTTAACTTTAACCGCATTATCCGTGGATAACCGAGCCGGAATGATTGTTGCTGACGGTTCTTCAACGTTAAATATTGCAAGGGACATTAATAACCAAAAAGTCGGCAATACAGGTTCACTCATTCAAGCTCAGGGTGATTTAACGGTTAATACCACTAATCTAAATAACCAAAATACTAAAGGTAATGCGCAATCAGTACCAACACAGGGTATCCTTGCGGGTAAGGCTGAGGTGAATGCTCAGCAATTGGATAATAAACAAGGTGGGATTTATTCGGTTTCTTCTCAGGTATTGAATATTGTTAATCAATTAGACAACACGCAAGGTGAATTATTCTCTACAAGGGATATTCGTATTCAGGGTAAAGGCGCTTCCATAAAAAATAACCAAGGTTCAATTCAGGCTGCAGAAAAATTGAATATTCAGGTTAATGCACTTTCTGGTGATGGCGATATTGAGGCTAACCATGCAAATATCCAACTTGTTCAGGATTTTGATAGTCAACGCGATTTAGTTGGTCGTTCTTCATTAAGTTTAACAACTCAAGGACATTTGATTAATCAAGCAGGGTTACTTTCTGAAGGTCATACCCAAGTTAATGCGAAGAATATTGAAAATACAGAGAATGCTGAAATTCAAGGAAAACAAACCGCACTTACAAGTGAGCAGAATATAACCAATAGAGGGTTGATTAAAGGGACAGTAGAAAATGTTATCAAGACTGGTGATACATTAACTAATGTCGGTACTGGTCGTATTTATGGTGGTCATGTTGCTTTACAGGCTGGTCAAAAAATAGTGAATACAGATGAATTACAATCTGATGGAACGATTAAATCAGCGGTTGTTGCGGCAAAAGAACGTCTAGATGTTGCAGCGCCTTTCGTTGAGAACAGTAAAACAATCTTTACCCAAAAATGGGTGTTTAATGGTATTGGCGGTACTTTATCCTCTGAAGGGAAAGTCGTATTTGGTCGCGCTTTAGATGAAAACAATCAATCAAAAGATTTAGGCGATAAATTATTAAATAGCGGTAGTTTGATTGAGGGACGAGGCGTTATCCTTGGTATGCGTGAAACTTTAAACAAAAATGCCCGTATTGATACAAGGTTAGAGGAAGTCAAACGTGAAACGGTAGAGGAACATTACTTAGTTGAGGGCAGAAATCCAAATGCTAATGAGCGGATTAATTTTAACCTGTTGAAATGGGTCTCATTTAGCCGCGCAGGCAAGGTTGCTTATAAAACAGACAATCCAGTAATGGCAACAGATGCGAATATTGATGGCAAAATTATTGCTCAGCCAGGAGAGAATATTTGTGTGAATGAGTCAAATTGCTCTACTGTTGAATATAACAAAAACGATCCGATTTGGGCAGCTTTAGGTGTGGCACCACCAAAAACTGAGGCGCCAAACGTCACCGTTCCTAAAGAACTTTTAATCAAGCCTGAAGAGCCTGAAATGCCAGCGCGTATGTATTTTGGAAATGCTCGATTCCATAAGAAAAAAATGCAGGAATATGAGCTTAAATTAGCAGAGTATAAAGTAGCAATGAAGGCATATGAGGAAAAATTAGAACCTTATAAAGAGCAGTTGGCACCGTATTTCAAATGGCAATTAGAGAATGAGGCCGTTTTTAAGGCTTTAAGTGATGCGATTGAAGCTCATAATAGAAAGATAGAGGGTAAGCGTTTTACCAATTTCTGGGATATTAATGTGAAAGAACGTATAACCAGCGAAACTAAGGTGAAAGAAACGCATCCTGGTAAGATTTTAAGTCAAGGCGATGTTGAATTTAACGGTAATGTGGAAAATAACCGCAGCCAAATAATTGCGGCAGGTAAGATCTATAACCCTAATAACTCTTCTGAGGGGGTAAACAATGTACCCGAAATGGGGATTACTCGAGTTGTTGATAATGGGAATCAAGAGTGGACTTACTCTCGTTGGCGAGGTGGATTTAAACGCTATCACCAGCGAGACAGGGCTGGCCGTCATGACTACCAAAAAATCACTGATACAGAATTGGATTTAAAACAAGTTCGTACGGAAGCCTATACGACAGTGACGCCTGAAGGTGAAAAAGCCAATCTTTCGATGGAAACTATCGCACTTGCGAACAATATTAATGTTGCCAATGGCGTGAATCAATCGAATGCTAAAGCTGAGCTGAGTGAAATTCGTACGATTGGTGCGGATGTTTCTTTGCCTACCTCTAGCCTTTATCAAACAAATCCCGAGGCAACGAATCGCCCATTAATTGAAACGGATCCACAGTTTACCGATCGTAAACAATGGCTCAGTGGTGACTATATGTTTAAAGCACTTCGCAGTGATCCACAAAATATCTTAAGACGCTTAGGGGATGGCTATTACGAGCAGCGTTTAGTGCGAGATCAAGTTAATCAGTTGACGGGACGTATGTTCTTAACAGGTTATCAAGATTTAGAGGCGCAATATAAAGGGTTAATGGATAATGGTATTACGTTTGCGAAACGCTTCAATTTAACCCCGGGTGTGGCTTTAAGCCCTGCTCAGGTCGCACAACTTACGTCAGATATTGTCTGGTTTGAAGAAAAAGAAGTGACGCTACCAAGCGGAAAACAAGTCAAAGTGATGGCGCCTCGTGTCTATGCCATGGCGCAGAAAGGCGACTTAAATGGTGAAGGTGCGTTGATTTCAGCGGATGTGATTGATTTACGGAGTAACCGTTTAACCAATAGTGGCACGATTGCAGGCCGTAAGCTTACGTTATTAAATACCGAAAGCTTATTAAACGAAGGCACTATTACAGGTGATAAAGTAGACATCAAAACCACGAATAACTTCGATAATATCGGCGGTAAAGTGGAAGCTGAGCGCGCCCTCTTAGTGGATGTGGGCGGTAATTTAAATCACGAAAGTACCACGATGACGACAAATGTGGACTTATCTCATTTCCAACGTAGTGAAACGACATTGGCTCGTAAAGCGCTTTTCCATGTGAAAGGAGAAGATGGCCAGTTAGAACTCTCATCAAATAATCTGAACGCTAAAGGTGCAGATATTATTAACGATGGCAATGGCAATACGCTTGTTCAAAGTAAAAATAACATGAATCTGACCGCACTTTCAGTGGGCTTTGATGAGAAAATGGGCGCAGGCAATCATTACCGTCATGAGAAAGTGGAAGAAGCGGTAGTCAGCCGCATAAAAGGCAAAGGTGATGTTGAGCTAACCGGTAAAAATATTTTATCCGAAGGGGCACAGTTGGATAGCGAAGCGAAGTTAATAGCTATTGCTAAAAATGACCTTGTGCTGAATGGTGCAAAAGAAAGCCGTGATTTTGAAGAATTCCACAAAACGAAAAGTGGCAGTGTGGCGAAGGTGACCAAAACCAGTCTTGACAAACAACACTCCGTTACTCAAGTCGGCACTCAGGTGAGCGGTAAAGAGGTGGTGCTTTCAGCAGGTCATGACGTGAAGGCGAAAGGTATGCAGGCTATTGCGGATAATGATCTGCATATTCAGGCTGGACATGATGTTGACATTGCAGCGGATACCAATCATTTTAAAAATAAGCGCGTGGAAACCAAGAAAACCAGAGGTGTGTTCACAGACGGTGGTATTGGTTTTACCGTTGGTTCGAAATCAGAAAAACATGATTATGAAACGGAAGGTTGGACACAATCAGATGCACGTAGCACGCTGGGTTCAATGAATGGCAATATCACGGTGAGTGCGGGTAACCATTCGAATGTCATGGGAACGGATATGATTACGCCAAACACGAATCGCATTGATATTAAAGGTGCAAGCGTGAAGGTAGAAGCGGGAAAAGATATTATTGAACGTAAAGAGGGGCATGAGTATAAACAATCTGGCGTGACGATTGCCTTGAGTACACCGGTGACCGATATGGCACAAGCGGCTTATAACAGTGTGAATCGCAGCCAACAAGTCACCAATGGAAAACTCAAGGCACTTTATGCAGTGAAAGCCGCGGAAGAAGCGACAATGGCGGCTCAAAATGTGGGTAAGGTGGCAGAAACCTTAGATGCCTTAAGAGCTGGTAATATGCAGAATACAGGGACGACATCCAGCCCAAGTATGAAGGTGAGTATTGGTTATGGCAGCCAAAAACAAACACAAAGTAGCGAAAGCCAGAGTATTCGTCATCAAAAATCAACGGTGAGCACAGGTACGCTTAATATAAAAGCCCGCGATGAAAAACTCACTTTTGAGGGCGTGGATGCGAATGCGAAATTGATGGCATTATCAGGCAAAAAAGGGATTGAGATAAAAGGCGTGAAAGACGAAGAGCACCAACGCACAGAAAATAAATCTGCAGGGGGCAGTGTAGGCGTCTTTGTTGGAACCAATGGCAATAGCTATGGTGTAGGTATTGAGGGTTCGGTCAATGCTACTAAGGGCAAATCTAACTCGGATAGTGAACGTTGGCAAAATAGTCATTTCACTGCGGATAAAATCATCACGAACAGTGAAGAAGGCGGCTTAATCCTTGATGCTGCGAATCTCAAAGCAAAACGTTGGGAAGCGGATATTCAAAATCTGACGATAACGAGCCGTCAAGATACAGAGAAATACGAATCCAAACAAACGAGTGCGAGTGCAAGTGGCTCGATGGCGTATGGTTCAGGTGGCGGAGCTTCGGTCAGTGCCTCCTATAACAAAGCAAAAGTAGATTATGCTCAAGTGAATGAACAAACCGGTATTCGTGTGGGTGAGGATGGTATGGATGCCCATATCCACAACCATACCCAACTGAATGGTGCCATCATTGAAAGTGACGCTGATGCAAGTAAAAACCGTTTTAAAACCAAATCGATTTCTACAACAGATATTGAAAATAAAAGCGAGATTAAAACCGAAAGTGCGAGCATGAGTGCAGGCAGTGGCGGAGTGAATCCAATGCAGGCGCTTAGTAGTGCCTTGAGCTTATTGGGCAATACCAATGAAAGCGCGCGCAGCACCACCCAATCAGCTATCAGCAGCAACATTCAGATAGAGACCGAAACACCGGAAAAACTGACCGCACTTTCACGTGACACCAAAAATGCGAATCAACGTGTTGAAAAACAAGATTTACAAAAAGTGCAAGAACGCCAAGAAATGGCGAAGGTGATAGGCGACATCAGCAACAACGCGATTAATATTGCCACCTATGAAGAGCGTGAGAAAATCAACAAGCTGGGGCTTGAGAAGTTTAAGCTTGAAGAGCAAGCAAAAGCCTTGAAGGGACAAGCGGGTAATGAACAACAGCTTGCCGCCATTAAGCAACAGCTAACAAATGTTCAAGCCGACATCACGAAAACGCAAGGTGAAATCGACCGCACTTACGGCATAGGTAGTGAAAAAGGCATGGCGATTCGAGCGGTGACGGCGGCATTACAAGCGGCGGCACAAAACGATACCGCAGGCAGTCTTGTTGCTCTTGCTTCACCTTATCTCAATCAAAAAATCCACGAGATAACGGCAGGTGACACCGCAAAAGACAAAGCGACGAATCTGATGGCACATGCGCTGCTTTCCGCGGTGGAGTTCCAAGTGACAGGCAAAGACCCATTAACAGGTGCAGTGGCTGGGGTGACAGGAGAAGTGACTGCACAAATCCTCACGCAGGCAATCTATAATAAAACGCCAAATCAACTTACAGCAAATGAGAAGGAAAACATTAGCACGTTAAGTCAATTGGCGGGCGGATTGGCTGCAGCATTGACGGCGAAAGCGAATGGCACCACTGCGGAACAAGGAGGGAGTTTCCTTGCGGCAACTTCTGGAGCAGGAACGGCTAAAAGGGCGGTGGAGAATAATTATTTATACAACGGAGAGGTAAATAGCCTCGTTAAGGAATTGGCAAAAGCTGAAAATGAAGGGAGAGATACAAAACCTATTTTTGAAAAATACGCAAAATTAAGTGAGAAGAATCGACAAGAAATATTGAAGCTTTGTGGTAATAATCCAGCTTGTTATATACCACATATTCAGATGATGCAATCAGGCGATGAAGCGGCATATGAAAACTTTAGTTATTTAAGATTAGGGACCTATTTTAATAATCTAAGCAGAGAAACTCAGGTTAAATTGAGTGATTTTGTGGAATTGGAAAATGGTAAAACAAGAAACCAATTACCAAAGAGCGTACACTATGCAACTCTTGCTTTAGGCGCGGCTGAAGCTGTGGGATTAGGAGGATTAGCCTTAAAAGCTAAGTTGCCAAAAGTTTCTGTTTCAAGTAAGGCTAATAGCTATTCCAAGACAACAAGCATACATAGTGAGAATAAAGATTACTTGCAAGGTGTAGATAATCTAGGTGTGAAGAATGCTAAGTTTAATAGTGAGTTAAACAATAAAGTAACTCAAAACGAACGGTATGTTGTTGCACCAAAATTGATAGTGGATAATCAAAAGTATAATTATTTATTTGGAAATGTTAAGAATGATTCTCATAACACATCTAGAGCTTTACAAAATAAACAGCAATTATCTTCAATAGGGATTTATGATGATAGAAATGGAAGAGAGATAATAAATAAATCGTTAAATGAGGCTTTATCAATTAGGAATAGTGTAAAGGATACATATTCTAAAAATATAGATGGGAAATATCATAGGTTTGAAGCTAGAGAAGGTATAATTACGGGGCCGGGCGGGATTAGAAAATTTGAAAGTCATTTTGAGATAATGAATGATGGCTCTAGACGCCTTACTACTATAATATTTAAGGGAGGAAATTAAAATGAATAATACAAAATTAGTGATTCCAAGTTGTAATGATTTTATGGCTATTTATGGGTGTGATTGTGAAATAGATGATGTCATTCAGATTGCAAAGTTTGTTAATGGAGATGAGAGAGTTACTTTGAGTTTTGATCTTACAGTGAACTCTATTAGACTTCAGTCTTATAAAAATAATAGTGTTATATTTGATCTTTATAGAGAGGATTTATTGGAGCTTTATTTGGATGAAAATGGAGATTCTCTGTCATTTAAGTTATCTGACAACTTTGTTATAACAATAAATTTTTATCCAAAAATTAGTATTTTCATTAGATAGTAAGTATTTCTCAAATATACATTGAAGCCTATCAAGATTTCACTGGTAGGATTGAGGTTAGTTTATAATTATTTAATATATAATTTGGACTTGAGAGATATAAAGTGCGATCAATTTTTAAAGAGTTTTAAAACTTCTTAAAAACTGGCCGCACTTTTTGTATTTTCAAAGATGCTTATGTTAAGCAAACCTTATAATTTCACATTCAACTTAGCGTAGTAACCTTACTAAGCGGAAAACAAGTCAAAGTAATGGCGCCTCGTGTCTATGCAATGGAACAGAAAGGTGACTTAAATGGTGAAGGTGTGCTTCTTTCAGCAGGTCATGATGTGAAGGCGAAAGGCATTCAGGCTATTGCAGATGATAATCTCCATGTTCAGGCTGGACATGATGTTGATATCACAGCAGATACCAATCATTTCAAAAATAAGCGTGTGGAAACCAAGAAAACGTCAGGTGTATTCACAGGCGGCGGTATTGGCATTACTTTTGGTTCCAAATCAGAAAAACACGATTATGAGACAGAAGGTTGGACGCAGTCTGATGCACGTAGCACGCTAGGTTCAATGAATGGCAATATCAGGGTGAGTGCGTCATACAGTAAAGCGAAAGTGGATTATGCTCAAGTAAAAGAGCAAGCCGGCATTAGTGTGGGTGAGGATGGCATGGATGTCACCGTTCATCACCACACGCAATTAAATGGTGCGATTATTGAAAGTGATGCTGATGCAAGTAAAAACCGCTTTAAAACCCAATCAATCGCGACAACAGATATTGAAAATAAAAGTGAGATTAAAACCGAAAGTGCAAGCATTAGTGCAGGCAGTGGTGGAGTGAATCCAATGCAGGCGCTTAGCAGTGCCTTGAGCTTGCTTGGCAATAGTCATGAAAGTGAACATAGCCAAACCAAATCAGCTATCAGTGGCAACATTCAATAGATACCGAAACACCAGAAAATCTGACCGCACTTTCACGGGATACCAAAAATGCGAATCAACGTGTTGAAAAACAAGATTTACAGAAAGTGCAAGAACGCCAAGAAATGGCGAAGGTGATAGGCGACATCAGCAACAACGCGATTAATATTGCCACGTATAATGAGCGTGAGAAAATTAACAAGCTAGGGCTTGAGAAGTTTAAGCTGGAAGAGCAAGCAAAAGCCTTAAAGGGACAAGCGGGTAGTGAACAACAGCTTGCCGCCATTAAGCAACAGCTAACAAATGTTCAAGCCGAAATCACGAAAACGCAAGGTGAAATCGACCGCAGTTACGGCATTGGTAGTGAAAAAGGGATGGCGATTCGCGCCGTGACAGCGGCATTACAAGCAGCGGCACAAAACGATACCGCAGGCAGTCTTGTCGCACTGGCTTCACCTTATCTCAACAAAACCATCCACGAGATGACGGCGGGTGACACGGCAAAAGACAAAGCGACTAATCTTATGGCTCATGCCCTTCTTTCAGCAGTGGAGTTTCAAGTAACAGGCAAAGACCCATTGACGGGTGCAGTGGCAGGGGTAACTGGTGAGGCAACCGCTGAAATCATCGCGAGAGCTTATGGGAAACCGGTCAGTGAATTAACTGCAAATGAGAAGGAAAACATTAGTACGTTAAGTCAGTTGGCGGGCGGATTGGCTGCGGCATTGACGGCGAAAGCAAATGGCACCACAGCGGAACAAGGGGGTAATTTCCTTGCTGCCACCTCTGGAGCAGGGACAGCTAAAAGGGCGGTGGAGAATAATTACCTAAGTATTGCAGATGTTCAGAACCTCATTCGAGAACTGAGTAAAGCGCAAAAAGAGGGCCGTGATACTAAACCGATTTTAGAGAAATATAAAGGGATTAGTGAAGAGAATCGTCAGCAACTCATAGCGTGTAAGGGGAATGTGGCTTGTGAAACGGCACATTTACATGAAATGAACACAGGGGCTGAAGAGCTTGAGAGAAATTTAGGGTTCTTTAGTCGTATGACGGTGTATTATCCAAATGATTTAAATACAGCAAATCGTATTGCATTATCTAATTTAGTTGAAAGTGAGAATGCAGAAAGTTTTAGCAAGCTTTCGGATAAAACAAAATTTGGTTTGAATGCCATGGAGGCTGGTACAGCAATAGGTCTGGGGGCAGTAGCAGGTTCTGCAAAAGTTGGATTAAGCAACGTTAAGAGCTTAATTAATGGAAAAAATAAAGCTTATCCGACATCGGGAATGGATGGGTATAAGCGTACTAATGTTGGGGATGAGGATTATACATTTACTTATAGAGGAGACTCGAGAGATCCTAAAGAGATTTTCAAGGATGGATTTAAAACTAGGGGAAATAGTATGGATCTGCTGTTACATGCTATGGATAATACATCACCTCCGAGTAATTTAGTTTCTACTTCTATATCTCAAGGTGTTGCAATTAATTTTGCAACTAATTTTGGTATGCGAAACGGATATGTGTATGCAATTAAGCCTGTTGGAGGTATTGATATAAATAAAAAATTAGGAAGTTTAAGCCCATATCCTAGCGAGCAGGAGATTGCAATACCATATGGCATAAAACCTGTAAATATATTAGGCGTTACTCCAGTAGATAGTAATGGTAAACTTGGTAATTATAGTATTCTAAATAGATAGTAGGCGATATTAGTTATGACTGCACTTTTTAAAAAGGATCTGACATTAAAAATGTCTATTGATAACAGAATTATTAATAATGTTGATGTAAAGCTAGAAGAACTGCCAAATCATAAGTGTAAGTTTGTAATAAAACTAGATAGTGAAGTTGAAATAGTTAAAGATAATTTTTTTGAGTGTTTATCTTTTTTTAAACTTAATTATCCTAATGTTATTTTGTTTTGCAAAGGATATAAACTTAATGTATATCCATCTAGAATGTGTCTTCAAATGGGAATGGGACTTAAGGCATATGAAATGCATTTAGGTAAGCAATCAACCTTTAATAATCTGGTTGATATATTTGATTATGAAGAACATAATTTAGTTAACTCACTAGATTTGCAGCGAGAATATTATTTAAAGTGGATTAGTTCTCTTACCTCTAGTCATTGAATTGTAGAATATAATTTCAGTGCTATATAGCAATATCAATATAGAAACCGAAATACTGGAAAATTTGACCGCACTTTGATCTGCCCCCCTATGATAGCGCCAGCGTCCACGCTGGTGCTGCTTAATAGAAACATTGTGAATTTTACTCATAACCATCGGCAGAGCCAATATTCAAAATTCTTTGAATTTTTTGACCGCACTTTTAGTTGATAGGCACAAGCGAGGACGCTTGTGCCATCAAGGGGTTAAAATTAAAAGATGGGTATATTCGCAATCCAGAGATTATTAGAGTTTTAACTAAAGATGGCTCAAGAATAGAAGATTGGGAGAAAATGACTACGGAGTCAATAAAATTACCTAATGGACAGTCTAATCAGATCCATTTTTATAAAAACTCTAAAACAGGAAAAATTGATTATGAGACAAAAGATTTTAAAGTTAAGGGGGAAGTTAATGACTTTAAATTTAAAATGGAGGAAAGTAAGAGATGATATTGGAATCTAAAAAAACAGATTTTGAATTCAAAGTTGGTGAGGTGTATTTTGGTTTTGGATTGTTTATTAATTTATATTTAAATAAAATTTATGTATTAATAAGGAGGCCGTCAGACTTAACTCCTGTTTTAGAGGAGCTGTCTCAATTTAATGTAATAAATTCAAATGATATTTTAAATTGGGATAAAAGAATTGAAAGTAATGGATTGTATATAAACATTCAACCAATGGAATTAAATGATTTTGATTGGGAACTTTATCATAGCGGAGATGAAGAAATTAATAATATTTTTGAGGAAATATATAAAAATATTAAAGATAAGTATGGTGAATGATAATTTTTATAAAATATTAATAAATTAAATTCTATAACTTTATTTTATAGGGTTGATAAGAGTTGGTCTGCTAAGTTAGCGCATGGTTCCCTGTATGATCCAAAAGTTGTGAAATAAAGGAAGTAATTATGCAAACTAAATTTAATTTATATCCTAAAGAACAATTACCTGAAAAATTTAAATTTCCTCAGTCTTATATTGATTTATCGAGTAATATGGAAAAGATAAATGAATTGGAATATTTTCCTTGGTGGTTTGAGGATTCTGAGTTTGAGGATAATGTTTATCTTTATAGTAAGGCTATTGAAGAGCTTACAGGTGTGGCTGATTTAATTGCATTTGCTAGAGATGGCGATTGGGCAGCTTGTTTCAAATTAACGGATTACTCTGAAAATCCGAGAGTTTATGTTCATGATCTTGGTAATGAAGCCAATAAATATGAATGTAAGGATTTTGATGAGTGGTTAGCAGAAGAAATTAAAAGTGCAAAAGAGCATTAAAATGGACTATTTAAATTTAAGTAAAGAAGTTTCCTATGCGCTTCGTCATGCGCCATGGGAATATGAATTAGAACTGGATTCTGAAGGTTGGGTTTCTGTTGAACAATTAATTTCATCATTTAGAAATAGTGATGAAAAATGGAATACGTTAACCGAAGACGATTTAGTTAAAATGATCAACCTATCGGAAAAGAAAAGACATGAGATTAAAAATGGGAAAATAAGAGCTTTTTATGGTCATTCAATTCCAATGAAAATTTCTAAAGAAATTGGTTATCCACCAAAGTATTTATACCATGGGACGAGTATAAATTATTTAGATGATATTAAATTAAATGGATTGAAGCCGATGTCTCGTCAATATGTACATTTATCTGAGGATATTGAGACAGCAAAATTGGTCGGGGATAGAAAAAAAGGAGAGACAATTCTTTTGACTATTGATACAGAATTAGCTCAATCTAAAGGCATTAAGTTTTATATAGGTAATGAGAAAGTATGGTTATCAGATAGTATTCCACCTGAATTTATTAAAGATAACTTCTAAATGAAACCAATAAAGTGCGGTTAATTTTAAAAGAGTTTTAAAACTTCTCAAAAATTGACCGCACTTTTGTATTTTCAACGACTTATGTTAAGTGAGTTTTATAATTTCACATCCAACTTCGCGTAGTAACACTACCAAGCGGAAAACAAGTCAAAGTAATGTCACCTCGTGTCTATGCCATGGCACAGAAAGGCGACTTAAATGGCGAAGGCTCGTTGATTTCAGCGGATGTGATTGATTTACGGAGTAACCGTTTAACCAATAGCGGCACGATTGCAGGCCGTAAGCTTACGTTATTAAATACCGAAAGCTTATTCAACGCAGGCACTATTACGGGTGATAAAGTAGATATCAACACTACGAATAACTTCGATAATATCGGTGGTAAAGTGGAAGCTGAGCGCTCCCTCTTGGTGGATGTGGGTGGTGATTTAAATCACGAAAGTACCACGATGACGACAAAGGTGGGCTTATCTCATTTCCAACGTAGTGAAACGACACTGGCTCGTAAAGCGCTTTTCCATGTGAAAGGAGAAGATGGCCTGTTACAACTCTCATCAAATAATCTGAACCCCAGATAGCGCGCGTCTCCTGACGCGTGCTTGTATCGCTCTAAAAAATAAACAAACTGAAGTTGTGAATGAAAATAGTAAAATCATCATTAAATGAAATTGATATTTTAGGCACGCGTCAGGAGACGCGCGCCATCGTGGGGGATAGGATTCTAATCAAAGTACGGTCTTAAAATCTCTTAAAATTTGACCGCACTTAAGACGATTATTTATCTAATTGAACGGGAAGAAATAAACTCAATGGTCGTTTTTTCACAATTTGGCAAACTTCATGCCAAATTGGCCACCAGCTCTCAATTTCCGCATTCAAAGAACGCAGTGCAACCCAAAGTGTTAATGAAAAACTGACAATTAAATTCACTAAACCAATCAACAATACAAAACCAATGCATTGTAAAAGCAATGAGTAGGTGAATTGTCCGCTCACAGCAATATAGCCTACATTCGCAGATGAAAATGCCACATGACGAATATCTAACGGAAGGTGCGTTAAGTAACCTACCACACCCGTAAGACCAAGCAGCATACCAAAGCAAAGGTTACCGATAAGCGAGCCATAATTCTCATGCATATAATTCGCAAATTTAACGCGAGATTTCTCAGACATTAATTTTTTCAATAACGGATGTTGCGTTAAACGCATACGCATATTCAAATAATTGCTGCGGTTATCAAAATAACCCGAAATAATCCCTGAACAGAATAACCATACACCCGCAATGGCTGCAAACCATAAGGTTCCCGCAAAAGGATCAATACTATGCAACTGATAAGCGATTTGCTCGGAGTTCATCAACGGCTCACCTGTTTTATATTGGTAACCAAAAGCAATCAATGCAGCCAATCCCATCGCAATAAGTACATTGCCTAGCACCGCAATACTTTGAGAGCGAAATACATCCACTAATAATTGGGCTAATTTCATATTGACGCTTTTACCTTGAGGCGTTTTCTCAACAGCCTCAGCAAAACGGGCTGCAGTCATGGCTGGCTGTTTCGTCGCTACCGTAAAATGCAACATAAAGATCACCATAAAACCTAAGCCGTAATTTAAGCCTTCGGCAACCCCTTTCCAGACTTTGTCATCAATAATGCTACCTAGATAGATTTTAAATAGCGCCATCAGTGCAATTAATACACCACCACCTGCAGCAGAATAAAACATTGCCCAGTACTCTTTTTTATCTCGCGTAATGTAATGCTCGCCGTGGTCACCCGCATTTTGGGTAATGCTACGTGAAATTAATTTTGAGCTTTGTTTCCATAATCGGGTGATACTATGTTTTTCTGCTGCTGCGCGGGCAAAACAGCCAGTTAATAACAATATTCGGCGTGGTAAATAGCGATTTGAAACAAAAATCGCCATCAAGGTTTCTAATCGTTCTAAGGTCTGAGAAAGACGCTCCAATAAATAAGCCGTATTTAAAGAAGAGCCCATCATTGCTCCACGTTTTTGCAAACGTTCAACCAGTCTTTTACATTGGCTAAACATTACCTGTAAATGACTATCATCAAAAACGGTTGATTGGCGGCGCGCCTGTAACCAATTCACCACTTCATGGTGCAATGCGACAAAAGGGGAATCAGCATTCAACAGAGAGGGCTCCATTCGCATCAGATCAGGGTCCATATCTTCAGCCGCAATCCAAATTGAAAGCATCTCTATGGCAAATATCCCTTCACTTTCAATATGATTTTTTAAACGTTCACGATCTTTTTGTTCTGTATAACGGGTTAAAACGCCAAATACGCCTCGCCATGTTTTTAAGGGAACGGCATCAATCCAGCACGCATCATTTTTATCGCTAAACAATAAATAAAAAATATCACGTAAATCATTAATATCTTTAAAAGAGGGGTTAAAACGCTCATAAATACGCGTTTTCATTTCTTGCCCAAACCGCCACGTGTAAGAATACCGCTACTAATAAACAAGGGATAAAGGCGTAAACCACATAACCAACCACATAATAATTTCGAAACAGAACAGCCTAATTCTTTGTCGTTCTTTAAGATAAACTTAAATAGATGTAAGGTTGGAGAAATTTTTTCTGTAGGGCTACTACGTAATAATTGACACAGCCCTTCCACAAGACCAAAGGCATCATTTTCCTCGACTTTATTACGCAAAAATTGCGGTAAAGTATCTGGTTTTATCATGCTTTTCTCCTTCAATCGTTTATATTCAAAGGGCAAATATTATACAGATCTATTAGAAAAAATAAAAATGAGAGGAAAAGTTAACTGTGCGGTAAATTTTTGAGATGTTTTTTATGTGGGATTTTTCGTGATCCCTATCACAATATCTTGTAAAACCACTTAAAAACGTTACCTATTTTCATTCAATCAATGATACAGTTGTATCCGTTTGACTTTTTGTCATTTTAACGATGAATAGGCGAAGGTTTGTTCATTAATCTCATCAACCCAATCATCAATCAGAGGGAAACAGTATGTTAATTGGTGTACCTAGAGAGCTGCTTGAGAATGAGAGCCGTGTGGCGGCAACGCCGAAAACGGTTCAGCAAATATTTAAATTGGGCTTTGACGTGATCGTGGAACACGATGCAGGTTTTAAAGCTAGTTTTGAAGATCAAGCATTTTTAGAAGCAGGCGCGAAGATCGGTACGTCGGCTGAAATTTGGCAATCGGATATTATCTTCAAAGTAAATGCACCGACAGATGAAGAAATCGCTCAAATGAAGGAAGGCGCAACGCTTGTGAGCTTTATTTGGCGTATGCAAAATCCTGAGTTAATGAAAAAACTCACCGCGAAGAAAATTAATGTGTTAGCAATGGATGCGGTGCCTCGTATTTCTCGTGCGCAAGCATTGGATGCGCTTTCTTCTATGGCGAATATTTCTGGTTATCGTGCTGTGATTGAAGCTGCGCATGAATTCGGTAGCTTCTTTACTGGGCAAATTACTGCGGCAGGTAAAGTTCCACCAGCAAAAGTGTTGGTGATTGGTGCTGGTGTGGCTGGTTTGGCGGCAATTGGTGCAGCAAATAGCCTTGGGGCGATTGTTCGTGCTTTTGACTCTCGTCCTGAAGTGAAAGAGCAAGTTCAAAGTATGGGTGCAAGCTTCTTAGAAATTGATTTTAAAGAAGAAGGCGGCAGTGGTGATGGTTATGCGAAAGTAATGTCGGAAGAATTTAACCGTCGTGCAATGGAGCTTTACGCAGAACAAGCTAAAGAAGTCGATATTATTATTACTACGGCAGCCATTCCGGGTAAACCAGCGCCTCGTTTAATCACCAAAGAAATGGTGGATTCAATGAAACCAGGTTCGGTGATTGTGGATTTAGCCGCTGCAACTGGCGGTAACTGTGAATATACACAAGCAGGGAAAGTTGTTACAACTGAAAATCAAGTGAAAGTGATTGGTTATACAGATTTCCCAAGCCGTTTACCAACGCAATCTTCTCAACTTTATGGCACAAACTTAGTCAATTTATTAAAACTTTTGTGCAAAGAGAAAGATGGCAAGATCAATATTGATTTTGAAGATGTGGTTCTTCGTGGTGTAACCGTTGTTCGTGATGGGGAAGAAATTCCACCAGCACAAATTCAAGTGTCTGCACAACCAAAACAAGAAACCAAAGCTACACCAGTGGCAGAGAAAAAAGAATCTAAACCAACAGATCCTCGTGTGAAATACGGTGTGATGGCAGGTATTGGCGTGTTATTCCTTTGGTTAGCTTCTGTTGCGCCCGCTGCATTTTTATCACATTTCACCGTATTTGTTTTAGCTTGTGTGGTGGGTTATTACGTGGTTTGGAATGTTAGCCATGCACTTCACACACCATTAATGGCAGTAACAAATGCAATTTCAGGCATTATTATTGTAGGGGCGTTATTACAAATTCGTCAGCCAACAGGCAATCTATTTATCGATGCGTTAGCTTTTGTGGCGATTTTGGTGGCAAGCATCAATATTTTTGGTGGCTTCCGTGTCACACAACGTATGTTAGCAATGTTTAGAAAAGGTTAAGGAGCGCACAATGTCTGAAGGTTTAGTACAGGCTGCGTATATTTTAGCAGCATTACTTTTCATTATGAGCTTGGCAGGACTTTCTAAACATGAAACTGCTAAAGCGGGTTGTTGGTTCGGTATTGTTGGTATGACAATTGCCCTTATCGCAACCATTTTTGGACCTCATTCTGAAGGAACATTTTGGATCATTATTGCAATGATCATCGGTGGTGCAATCGGTGTTCAACGTGCATTAAAAGTAGAAATGACTGAAATGCCAGAACTTGTGGCAATTCTTCACAGTTTCGTCGGTTTAGCAGCTGTGCTTGTAGGTTTTAATAGTTATGGTTTACACCATGAGGCGTTAATGCCAGAAGGATTAGATGCAGCAGCACAAGCCGCATTTGTAGCAGAGCAAGCAGTATTAACGAATATTCATAATGTTGAAGTATTTTTAGGTATCTTTATCGGTGCAGTAACTTTCACTGGTTCTGTTGTTGCATTTGGTAAATTAAGCGGAAAAATTAATTCAAAAGCATTAATGTTGCCACATCGCCATAAATTAAATTTAGCCGCACTTGTGGTATCTGCATTATTGATGGTTGCATTCTTAAATAATCCAGAAAGCATTTTCCCTGTGTTATTAATGACAGCGATTGCGCTTGCATTTGGATGGCACTTAGTGGCATCAATCGGTGGAGCAGATATGCCAGTTGTGGTATCAATGCTTAACTCATATTCTGGTTGGGCAGCGGCTGCAGCAGGTTTTATGTTGAATAATGATTTGCTCATCGTAACTGGCGCACTTGTTGGTTCTTCTGGTGCAATCCTTTCTTACATCATGTGTAAAGCAATGAACCGTTCATTTGTGAGCGTAATTGCAGGTGGTTTTGGTAACGATGTTCAAGTTTCTTCAAGCGAAGAACAAGGTGAACACCGTGAAACTACGGCAGAAGAAGTGGCTGAATTGTTGAAAAATGCAAGTTCTGTGATTATCACGCCAGGATATGGTATGGCTGTTGCACAAGCACAATATCCCGTCGCTGATATTACAGCAAAATTGCGTGAACGTGGTGTGAACGTTCGTTTTGGTATTCACCCTGTTGCAGGACGTTTACCGGGACACATGAACGTGCTTTTAGCTGAAGCAAAAGTGCCTTACGATGTCGTACTTGAAATGGATGAAATCAATGATGATTTCGCTGATACCGATGTGGTATTGGTTATCGGTGCGAACGATACGGTAAACCCAGCTGCGATGGAAGATCCAAATAGTCCAATCGCGGGAATGCCTGTGTTGGAAGTATGGAAAGCACAAAATGTGATTGTGTTCAAACGTTCAATGGCTGTGGGGTATGCTGGCGTACAAAACCCATTATTCTTCAAAGAGAATACACAAATGCTCTTTGGTGATGCAAAAGATCGTGTTGAAGACATCTTAAAAGCATTATAAAAACACGCATAAAAATAACCGCACTTGGGGTTGCCTAAGTGCGGTATTTTTTTATAGCGTTTAGTGACTATCTTTAGGATTTTCCAAAATTTCTGAACACAAGCCTAAGCCAGATAAAAATTCAATAAATGCCCGCACTTTTATTGGTAAATGTCTTCTATTCGGATAGACCACATGAATTTCTAATTTTTGTTGTTTATATTCTGGTAATATTTCAATCAGTTCACCTTTTTCGAGAGATTGACCAATAATAAATCTAGGTAAATTCACAATGCCTAGTCCTGCTTTTGCCATTTCTAATAAGGCTAAACCACTATTGCTTACAACCTTTGATTGGATTTTGAAACGCTGTGTTTGATTTATGTGTGAGCCAACCCAATTTACGTGATTCATTGCATTTTTATAAAGTAAGCCATTGTGATGTTCTAAATCATCAGGTGTTTGTGGGATGCCATTTGCCTCAAGATAGCTTGGTGATGCCACAAAGTGTAGCGTATTTGTGCTGATTTTGCGTGATACAAGAGAACTGTCCGCCATATGGCCGATACGTAATGCAAGATCATAGCCCTCTGTCACAAGGTCAATTTTTTTGTCATTAAACTCAATTTCAACATGCAGATTGGGATGTTCAGCAATAAATAGCGGTAAATTCGGTACGATGAAAAGTAAACCAAAATCACGAGGAACAGAAATAAGTAAATTTCCTTGTAATGAGCTAGTGAGGTGAGTGATGCTAGAATCTGCTTCATCTAAATCAAGCAAAATTCCTTGACAGCGTTGGTAATACATCATCCCCGCCTCAGTAGGCATAATTTTTCTGGTGGTACGTTGTAACAATCGTGTTTTTAAATGTTCTTCTAACTGTGAAACTAATTTGCTTGCCATCGCCACAGAAATATTTTGTTGCTTTGCTGCCAATGTAAAACTTTGGGTTTCAATGACTTTGCAGAAAATAGAAATCGCGTTGAGTTTATCCATTTATAACCCTTTTTTCAAAAAGTACTTGATTTTGCCTACATAACTTTGCACTATACCGCCAATTTTACAAAATACTAGTGATATTAGGTAATCAAATGAGTAAATCCTTGGTGATTGTGGAGTCGCCGGCAAAAGCAAAGACCATCAATAAATATTTAGGTAGCCAATATGTGGTGAAATCTAGTGTTGGACATATTCGTGATTTGCCGACGGTTGGTTCTAGTACAGGTGAAAAAGCTAAACCAATTTCAACCAAAGGTATGGATGCTGAAGAAAAAGCAAAGATTAAGGCAGAGAAGGAACGTAATGTCTTAGTTAAACGTATGGGGATTGATCCTTATCACGATTGGAAAGCAAATTATCAGATTTTGCCTGGTAAAGAAAAAGTAGTTTCCGAATTAAAATCGCTTGCTAAAAAAGCAGATCATATTTATCTCGCAACCGACTTGGATAGAGAAGGGGAAGCGATTGCATGGCATTTACGCGAGGTGATTGGTGGCGATGATGAGCGATTTAGCCGTGTAGTGTTTAACGAAATCACTAAAAATGCCATTAAACAGGCTTTTGAAAAGCCTGAACAATTAAATATGGATCGTGTTAATGCTCAACAAACTCGTCGCTTTTTAGATAGAGTAGTGGGCTTTATGGTATCTCCGCTACTTTGGAAAAAAGTTGCTCGCGGGCTTTCTGCTGGTCGAGTTCAATCGGTTGCGGTTAAATTATTAGTAGAACGCGAGCGTGAAATTAAAGCCTTCCAGCCTGAAGAATATTGGGAAGTTGCCGTCCTTACGAATAATCAAAATAAACAAGCTATACGCTTGGACGTAACGGATTATAAAGGCAAGAAATTTGATCCAAAAAATCAAAAAGAAGCGCAAAGTGCGGTAGATTTTCTGAATATTTCCGATTACGTTGTCACAGATTTAGAAACTAAGCCAACAAGTTCTCGCCCTCGTGCACCATTTATTACGTCAACGCTTCAACAAACTGCAAGTACTCGCTTGGGATTTGGTGTTAAGAAGACAATGATGTTAGCCCAACGTTTATATGAAGCGGGTTACATTACTTATATGCGTACGGATTCAACCAATTTGAGTCAAGATGCGCTTAATATGGCACGTAGCTATATTGAAAATCATTTTGGTGCACAATATTTACCAGAAAAACCAAATTTCTATTCTAGTAAAGAAAATGCGCAAGAGGCGCACGAGGCTATTCGCCCATCAGATATTCGAGCATTGCCTGAATCCTTAGAGGGAATGGAAAAAGATGCGGTACGCCTTTATGATTTAATTTGGCGTCAATTCTTAGCATGTCAAATGCCACCTGCACAATATGATAGCAGTACATTGACTGTGTCAGCAGGTGATTATACCTTGAAAGCAAAAGGCCGAATTTTACGTTTTGATGGTTGGACAAAAGTATTGCCACAAATAGGCAAAAATCCTGAAGATCAAGAATTGCCTTCAGTTGCTGTTTCGGAAAAACTTGTTTTAAAAGAAGTGCAACCAACCCAACACTTTACTAAACCACCCGCTCGTTTTACTGAAGCAGCTTTAGTAAAAGAATTGGAAAAACGTGGTATTGGCCGTCCTTCCACTTATGCGGCAATTATTTCCACCATTCAAGAACGTGGTTATGTTCGTACTGAAAATCGTCGTTTCTATGCAGAAAAGATGGGCGAAATTGTGACTGATCGCCTCAATGAATCTTTTGGCGAATTAATGAATTATGATTTCACCGCGAATATGGAAGATACCTTAGATAAAATTGCCTCTGGTTCAGTGAATTGGAAAACTGAATTAAATCAATTCTTTAAGGATTTTTCTAGCCAGCTTTCTAAAGCTGAATTGGATGAACTTGAAGGTGGCATGCGCCCAAATAGCCTTGTGGAAACCGATATTAAATGCCCAACCTGTGGCAGAAATATGGCAATTCGTACGGCAAGCACAGGGGTGTTTTTAGGATGTACAGGTTATGCATTGCCGCCAAAAGAGCGATGCAAAACGACGATTAATTTAATTCCCGAAGCGGAATTATTGAACGTTTTAGATGAATCTTCAGAAACCAAAGCATTAATGGATCGTAAACGTTGTACAAAATGTGGAACGGCAATGGACAGCTATGTCATCGATGCCCATCGTAAAATCCATATTTGCGGTAATAATCCAAATTGTGATGGATATTTGATTGAAGAAGGCTCATTCAAAATTAAAGGTTATGATGGCCCTGTTGTTGAGTGTGATAAGTGCGGTGCAGATATGCATTTAAAACTTGGTCGTTTTGGCAAGTATATGGGATGTACAAATTGTGATAACACGCGCAAAATTTTGAAAAATGGCGAAGTCGCACCACCTAAAGAAGAGCCAGTGCATTTCCCTGAGTTAAAATGTGAAAAATCTGATGCATATTTTGTATTGCGTGATGGTGCGAGTGGTGTATTTATGTCAGCACATAACTTCCCGAAATCCCGCGAAACACGCCCAGTTAAAATCGCTGAACTTGTGCAATATCGCGAGCGTTTGCCTGAAAAATTAGCTTATTTAGCAGATGCACCACAAAAAGACCCAGAAGGGAATGAAGCGATTGTTCGTTTTAGTCGTAAAGAGAAGAAACAATATGTGACTTCTGAAAAAGATGGAAAAGCGACGAAATGGATTGTTGATTTCACCAATGGAAAATGGGTTGAACGGAAAAAATAAGAAGAAAAGTGCGGTAAATCACCGCACTTTTTTGTAATAAACCTTCCTATGTTTTGTAGGTTATCTGAGGATTAAAGGGCTGCTACAATTTCATTAATTTTATTTTTTGCAGAAGCTTGGGCTTTTTCAATTGCTTCTGGTCCGAATCCAATGCCTTGTGCATAAACAAATTGCACATCTGTGATACCGATAAAACCTAAAATTGATTTCATATATTGCGTTACTAAATTTTCTTCATCATACAACCCGCCAAATGCACATAACACAATGGCATTTTTGCCTTTTAATAAGCCTTCTGGTCCATTTGCCGTATATTGGAAAGTGACGCGTGGACGTGCGATAAAATCAAAATAAGTTTTTAATTGTGTTGGGATGCCAAGATTATACATTGGTGCGCCAATAACTAAAGTCTCTGCATTTTTTAATTCGGAGACTAATTCATCGGAAAGGGCAAGAAGTTGTTTTTCTTCATTATTTTTAGGTTCACCACGTACAGCTGTTGCTGCTTTGGCATCAAAATATGGAAGTGGTTGTTGGGCTAGATCGCGTACGATAATGTTATTACTTTGTAATTTTTCGATAACATAATCAGCCAATTGATTGGTCTGGGAGTTATTTCCTGAAATGCTAGATTTTAATACTAATACGTTGCTCATTTTTATTCCTTAACTGAGTATTTAAAAGTGCGGTTATTCTAGCCTTTATTTTTAGGATATAAAGCCCCTAGCCAGAAAAACATTATTTCCTTTCTGTAAAATATGTGCATTTATTTAACAATACCTTAAGAAAGTGATAGAATTCGCCATGCATTTTTTGCCTAATTTCGCTCGTTCAATGGTAGGAATGAAGCCAAGTAGGGCAAAAGTGCGGTTAATTTTTATAGAATTTTAAACGAACACGTCACCTTTCGTATGGGTGACCACTGTATAAGGAAAAAACAATGCCAATTATTACTTTACCTGACGGTTCCCAACGTCAATTCGATCATCCTGTTTCTGTTCTTGAAGTCGCACAAGATATTGGTGCGGGTCTTGCTAAAGCCACTATCGCTGGCCGTGTAAATGGTGAGCGTCGTGATGCATGCGATGTTATCGAGCAAGATGCAACGTTAGAAATTATTACTGCAAAAGATGAAGATGGTTTAGAGATTATCCGTCATTCTTGTGCTCACTTGCTCGGACACGCTATTAAACAATTATTCCCAGATGTAAAAATGGCAATCGGTCCAACTATTGAAAACGGTTTCTACTATGACATTGATTTAGACCGCTCTTTAACGCAAGAAGATTTAGATGCAATCGAAAAACGTATGTTGGAATTGGCAAAAACCAATTATGACGTCGTGAAAAAACGTGTTACTTGGCAAGAAGCGCGTGATACCTTTGAAAAACGCGGCGAGCCATACAAAATGGCAATTTTAGATGAAAACATTGAACGTACTGCCACGCCTGCGTTATATCATCATTTAGAATATATTGATATGTGCCGTGGCCCACACGTGCCAAATATGCGTTTCTGTCAGCATTTCAAATTACAAAAAGTTGCTGGTGCGTACTGGCGTGGTGACAGTAAAAACAAAATGTTACAACGTATCTATGGTACGGCTTGGGCGGATAAAAAACAACTTGCTGAATACTTAACACGTTTAGAAGAAGCGGCAAAACGTGACCACCGTAAAATTGGTAAAGCATTAGATTTATATCATATGCAAGAAGAAGCGCCAGGTATGGTGTTCTGGCACAATGATGGCTGGACAATTTTCCGTGAACTTGAAACTTTTGTGCGTACTAAATTAAAACAATACGATTATCAAGAAGTGAAAGGTCCGTTCATGATGGATCGCGTGTTGTGGGAAAAAACAGGTCACTGGCAAAATTACGCAGATTTAATGTTCACAACTCAATCTGAAAACCGTGAATATGCAATTAAACCGATGAACTGCCCAGGACACGTTCAAATCTTTAACCAAGGTTTGAAATCTTACCGTGATTTACCAATCCGTATGGCGGAATTTGGTTCTTGTCACCGTAATGAACCATCAGGCTCTTTACACGGTTTAATGCGTGTACGTGGCTTTACTCAAGATGATGCGCACATTTTCTGTACTGAAGATCAAATTGAGAGCGAAGTAACTAGCTGTATCAAAATGGTGTACGATATTTATAGCACCTTTGGTTTCACTAATATCGCAGTAAAACTTTCTACTCGCCCTGAAAATCGTATCGGTTCAGATGAAATGTGGGATCGTGCGGAAGCAGGTCTTGCAGCTGCATTAGCGCATAACGGTCTTGAATATGAAATTCAAGAAGGTGAAGGTGCATTCTATGGTCCTAAAATTGAATTCGCATTACGTGATAGCATTGGCCGTGAATGGCAATGTGGTACCGTGCAATTAGACTTCGCATTACCGGGTCGTTTAGATGCAACTTATGTGGCTGAAGACAATAGCCGTAAAACCCCTGTCATGATTCACCGTGCGATTTTAGGTTCTATTGAGCGTTTCATTGGTATCATTACCGAAGAATATGCAGGTTTCTTCCCAGCATGGTTAGCTCCAACCCAAGCAGTTGTGATGAATATAACTGACAGTCAAGCTGACTATGTGCAGAAAGTAGCAAAACAGCTTTCCGATGTAGGTTTACGCGTGAAAACTGATTTACGCAACGAAAAAGTGGGCTTCAAAATCCGTGAACATACTTTACGTCGTGTGCCTTATATGCTTGTTTGCGGTGATAAAGAAATCGCAGAAGGCAAAGTGGCTGTACGTACCCGTAAAGGTGCTGATTTAGGTACATTTACTGTGGAAGAATTTGCGGAAATCTTGAAAAATCAAGTAAGAAGTCGTGAATTAAAGTTATTGAATGAAGAGTAATACTTTTCGAAAATAACCAATATAATTTACTGTTTAAACAGTGAATTCAATTTAACGGTGAGCGTTTAAGCGATCACCGTTATTTTTTGTCTTTACTTTATAACAGAGTAGTTTAATGCTGAAATCAAAGTATAAAAAAACCGCACTTTTAAAAGTGCGGTTATATTCAATTCTGTTTTTATGGAAGAAATTATTCTACCCCAACCATTACAGAAGTTGCTTTGATGATTGCGTATGCTTCTTTACCAACTTCTAAGTTTAGTTCTTTAACTGCTGCTAAAGACACGGTAGAAGAAAGCACGTTACCGCCACCGATATCAATGTGAACGATTGCATTTACTGAACCCTTTTCGATTGAAACAACTTTACCTTTTAATTGGTTTCTTGCACTAATTTTCATAACATTTCCTTGTTAGTTAGGGTTTAAAATTATACTGATTTTATAGTTTTTTAAAAAAAACACAAGAAAATTTAGGAATTACTTCAAAAGACTTGTTTTATAACATTAAATACTATACAATGTCAGCCTCTTATTAAACCATAGAGGTAACTATGAATAAAATTTTTAAAACCGTTGTAAATAAAACAACAAAACAATCTACTGTAGCTTCTGAGCTTGCTAAGGGGCACGGAAAGTTAAAGAATACTTTTAAAGCTGCTGTGCTAAGTATTGCTTTATCTTTAGGATTGTCTTCATCTTCTTTCGCTGAGAGTAATCCTGCCTTAGATAACTTGGTTACAATTTTAAACCCTGTTGATGCTGAAGCAGCTAAATTGACACAAAAACTGTCAGGTTATATGGGTGACAGCAATAAGAAAAAACCAGATAATATTGCTGCTTTACTTGATCAAGCAGGTGAGTCAATTGAAAGATTTGATCTCACTTCTTACAAAGAGAAAGTAAATGAGATCATTGCTGCAATTGATAAAGCAAATGCTAATACACCTGAGGCTTCTCAACCATCAAATACTCCTTCAACACCTGCAGCAGACAATCCTTCTGCAGACCTGTTGAAAAAAATGTATGATGAAATGAACAAGGGTGGGTTAACTGAAGAAACTCGTGCAAAAGCACAAGAATTATTAGGTAAACTTATTCAAACAGCAGATCCGCTTGTTATCAATAATTCAGGTGAAAAAACTGTAGCTGAAGGTAAAGGTACTGTATCTGTTGCAGGTGCTACAGCAATTGATGATGAAGATACCCAAGGTGCATTTTCTAATTTAGCTGTTGGTCCACGTTCTTTTGTAAACAAAAATGGTCAAGTGGCTGTAGGTGTTGAAGCAAATGATAATACTCGTCATTTAACAGGCCTAACAAATATCGGTTATAGAAGTACATCGGTTGGTTACCGTGCTAATGCTGTAGATACAGATAGCGTAGCATTAGGTTCAAATAGTTGGGGTATCGGTCATAAATCAACATCGGTTGGTTCTGAAGCGTCAGCTTATGCTGCTGGAGCAACAGCTTTAGGTAGCAATACTTTAGCTTATTCTAATTATTCATTAGCGATTGGTTTCGGTGCTGCGGCTGGTATTGATAAATCATCTAAAGAGTTAATTGAATTAAATAAATTATATTCAGGTGTTGATGAAAATGGCAAACAAGTAGAAGGCTCTTTATTCTCATTAGCAGCTAAACATAACTTAAACGAAGAGCAAATGTATAAAATTAAGTCTCTAGGTTATGGTCCAGATAAGTATAATTTAGGAATGCTTTCAACAGATAATTTGGTAGCTCGTTTTGAAGACTTCCCAGATGAAATTAAAACAGTTTTAACTCAATTAAATACACTTTCTAAAGAAGTGATTAAACAAGAAGAGAAAATGCGTGGAGCTATCGCTATCGGTCGTGAAACTTTATCTTATGGTGAAAATTCTGTAGCATTAGGTAACGAGATTAGAACAGCATTAAAAAATTCTGTTATTTTAGGTAATAAATCAGACGGTTCTACTACTGCTACTGCTTCTGCTAAATCACAGGAATTAAATGGCGAAACTCATACATTTGCTGGTACTCCGTCTGAAGAAAACGGTGTAGTAAGTGTTGGTGCTAAAGACAAAGAACGTCAAATTAAGCACGTTGCTCCAGGTGAAATTTCTGAAGTATCTACAGATGCAGTGAATGGTTCTCAATTGTATTCATTATTTGTGAAGTCAAATACTGGTGTTGGTTCTATTGCTAATAAAGTTTCTAAGTTAGAAGGTCGTATTGGTAATGTAGAGAAACAAATTTCTCACAACAGAACTGAAGCGAGAAGTGGTATCGCTGGTGCAGCTGCAATTGCTGGATTACCTGAAATCCATGTTAATGGTAAATCTATGGTATCTGTTGCAGCAAGTAACTTTAAAAATCAAAATGCTATTGCAGTAGGTTATACTAAACTTAATGACAAAGGTAATTTGAAATTTAAATTATCTGGTGCAGCAACCACTAATAGTGATGTAATTACTACTATCGGCGTAGGTTACGCTTGGTAATTATAAATAAATAAAAAAAGGGCATTTTTGCCCTTTTTTTATATTGAATTATTTAATAACATCAACAATTTTATAAGTTTTTTCCTCGCTAAAGGTATTTACGTGATCTACGATTCCGTTATAGTACTTATAAAATATTTTCTTTTCTTATTATTCTTGAATTGTAAATTCAACCAAAAAGAAAAACGCTTAATCTAAAAGACTAAGCGTTTAAAACTTTCAAAAAATTGACCGCACTTTTATAGGCATTTTGCAGGTTTCGGTAATCCTGCTAATTTTGTGGCTTGTTTTGCTGGGCCTTCAGGAAATAAGCGTTGCAAATAACGACTGTTACCTTTATCCGCACCAAGCTTTTCAGTCATGGCTTTTACCAACATACGAATGGCAGGGGAGGTGTTATATTCTTGATAAAAGTCTCTCACAAAGTAAATCACTTCCCAATGGGCATCTGTTAATTCAATATTTTCTAACTGCGCAATAGCGTGAGCGATATTTTCGTTCCATTGTTGGCTATTAAGCAAATAACCATCTTTGTCAGTTTCAACTTCAATTCCATTGATATTCAACATATTAATTTACTTCTTTAAAGTTAATCATTTCGTTGTTTGAAAAATCGGTTTGATCTTCGTCCTCAAATTGCATTGGCGTGATTCGTTCTTCATCAAATGCGGTATCGCCTTCAATGCCATCAATTATTTGCCCATGCTTGATTCCTTTGAAATCAAATAATTTCGGATCACACATATGTGACAATGTAATGTTTTGCATTGCGCTAAACATGGTTTCTAAGCGTCCCGGATATTGGCGATCCCAAGTATTGAGCATTTCTTTCACCACTTGGCGTTGAAGATTGGGTTGTGAGCCACATAGATTACAAGGAATAATCGGAAATTCTTTCGCGATGGCATATTTTTCAATATCTTTTTCTTTACAATAAGCAAGCGGACGAATCACAATTTGTTTGCCATCATCAGAAATTAATTTAGGCGGCATGGATTTCATTTTGCCGCCATAAAACATATTTAAAAATAGCGTCGCTAACATATCGTCTCGGTGGTGTCCTAAAGCGATTTTGGTTGCACCAAGTTCTGTGGCGGTACGATATAAAATTCCACGGCGTAGGCGAGAGCAGAGCGAACACGTTGTTTTTCCCTCAGGAATTTTTTCTTTCACAATTCCGTAAGTATTTTCTTGTACAATTTTATAATTGACGCCAATACTTTCCAAATATTCAGGCAATACGTGCTCAGGGAAACCTGGTTGTTTTTGATCAAGGTTCACCGCCACAATATCAAATTTAATCGGCGCGCTTTGCTGTAAATTCAACAAAATATCGAGAAGCGTATAACTGTCTTTGCCTCCAGATAAACATACCATGACTTTATCGCCATCTTCGATCATACTAAAATCTGCAATAGCGTTGCCTACGTTACGGCGAAGACGTTTCTGTAATTTATTGAAATTATAGGTTTGTTTTTTTTCTTGTTGGGCTAACTGGGTTAATTCGCTCATTTTGTTATCTTTAGTTATTCATGAAAGACACACATTATACGTGAAAAATAGTAAAAGTGCGGTCAATTCAAGAGAAGATTTTTAAGAACCGCAAAAAATCCTGTACAATCTTTCCGAATTTTCTTTGAATTTACCTACCTAAGGTTTGGTTTTCTTACTAGCTATTGTAATTGAATGCTTTATGAATTAGAAATGATTTATTGGTAAAGTCCTTTGTTATGTATTTAAGCCTATAACATTTAGCCTAATAGAGCATTTTATTACGCAAGAAGTATATAATGAATCATTAAATTTTTGCTGATGAAAGAAATTTATTAAAAGCAGTCGATTAATGTTCAAATTATTCTGACTTAAAATAAATATCTCTTCACAAGAATTAACTAAAAATGTTTAATATAAATTATTATGATGATTATTTTTGTTAGCGCATTCGTTTGCGTGGCTTATATTATAATAAGTGCGGTTAAATTTTTAATTATTTTAAGAAGAGAAAAAGAGCCACAATTTTGTGGCTCTTTATTATTTTGAGATTTAAATCAGATTACCATTCATAACCTACACCAGCCCCCACAGTCCACTGACCACGAGTATCTGTTGCACCATTTACGTTTGATGACCAATGTCCATTGTCAGAGTTACGAGACGCTTTGATTGCAATCGCACTTTCACCACTGTGATGGGCAACCCCAGTTGATACCATGGCTCTACCGTCTTTACGTGCAGATGGAGCTGATGCAATCGCTGCAACGCCTGCAATACCTGCGCGAGATTTACGGTCAAAGTCATTAACTTTCTTATTTAAAGTATTAATTGCTTTAGTGTTGTTAGCCATATCACTTTTCACTTTATTTAACTGTGAAACATTCACTGCATCGTTATCATTTTCACCATTTGCAACGTTGATCACTTTTTTGTTACCTGCATTCATTCCATTTTGATCAATTTTGATACTGGAATTATTAATGGTATAAGAATTTGCTTTGATGTCTTTTTTGGTACTAACTTTATAGGTTTTTACTTGGTTAGCATCATCGTGAGTTTCTACATCAATGTTATCGCCAGCTTCTAGTTTCGCACCCGAAGAGAGAGTACTAATATTGTCAATAAGTTTTTTGTTTTTGCCAACTTGTTCTGCAATCATATAAAGTTGAGAACCGTTGATTGCATCGGTAGAAGTGGCTGAAATCTTACCTGCACCAACATTAATAATTTGGCGTGTATGTGGCGTAACTGTGATTTTACGATCAAGTCCGTTTATGTTATCTGGTACCGTATATGTTTCACTTTTGTCTGAACCAACAGAAACAACGGATAAAGGATCGTGACCAGCAAAACCACTATACGTGATACCGTTAACAGTTGCCTCATTTTCTTGTGTCGCTTCACGAGTAATGGTGCCTGATCCTAAAGCAACAGAATTATCATCTTTTGCATAAGCGTCTTTAGATAAAGCTAAGCTTTTTTTACCTGTAGATGTTGCTGATGAACCAATAGCAATAGCATCGTCAGCACTAGCTTTAGCTTCGGGACCAATTGCAATAGCCTCAGTTGCTGTGGCTTGAGCGGAGTAACCAATTGCAATTGGGCTTAATATTTTAGAGTTATTTTCTTTTTCGGCAGGTCCTGCTTGAGATCCTGTACCAAGTGCAATTGCAGCAAAACCATTTGAGGTAGCGTCACTACCGACAGCCATAGAATTTGCACCATTTACATGATTGTATAGACCTAGAGCCAAGTTTTCATCACCTAAGACAGTATTGTTGATACCAAGCGCAACTCCTGATTGTGTATTCTTATCTGTAACAATATCTTTCGCTGGTATTTTATTGTTGCTATCGGAGCCTTGTTCGGGTTGGGCACCAACCATGTTACTGGCACCGAATGCCATAGAACTATTTGAATAAACTTTGTTCGCATAACCAAAACTTTGTGATTGTGATCCATAAACATCGTTTTTGTTACCGACCGCACTAGCGTAAAAACCTTTTACTACATTTTGGTTACCAATAGCTGAACTAGACCCTTTACTTTTTTCTTGAGAGTAGTGAAGACGCATTTCTTCTGACTCAGGAATTGAATAGATTTGGTTTTGCTGACCAACTGCAGTATGGCCAGGGCCTTTAACATTAGTTGCTTCTATTTTGTTTGCATTATCAGGATCATCTATTGTCGTGACATTCAAAATCTTTCCATCAGTAGCATTTACTACAGCTACATTTAATCCCAAAATTAATACTGTCATCGCATTAATTCTAAAGTTTCTCATAATTTCCTCCTTATTAGATTGTTAGAATATTCGTATTTATTACGTATATTTCAGTGGTTTAATATTAATATGATTAAATATAGAATATTGAAAATAATTTTCTATTATCTATATATTCGGAGTATTATAGTTTATTTTTTCATCATATAGAAGTGGGCAACTAAGACAATTTTATAAAGAAATGTAAATTTGATTAAATTGGCTTATAAAAAATAAAATTATTTTTCTTTTTTAGTGAATATAACTATAAGTTTGAATAACAAGTCTAAATAAAAAGTGCGGTCAATTTACAAGAAGATTTCAAGCACGACAAAAAATCCTGTATAATCTCAAAAATTTTTTGTTCAATTTTAAGCTTTTGTAACCGAATGATCGAAACATCACAAACCATTCCTGAACTCGTCTCATGGGCGAAAGAGCGGGAATTTTCGTTAAATCTGCCGACAGAGCGTTTGGTATTTTTATTGGCCATTGCCATTTACAACAACGAACGTTTAGACGGTGAAATGCTAGAAGCTGATTTAGTGGATATTTTCCGCCATACAGCCAATGCCTTTGACCAATCAACGGATGCGATTGCTACCCGTGCTAATAATGCCATCAATGAATTGGTGAAACAGCGTTTTCTCAATCGTTTTAGTAGTGAATTCACTGAAGGGCTTTCCATTTATCGTCTCACCCCACTGGGTGTTGGCGTATCAGATTATTATATTCGTCAGCGTGAATTTTCTGCATTGCGTCTTTCTGTACAGCTTTCTATTGTGGCTGATGAAATTCAGCGTGCATCTGATGCAGCAGAAGAAGGTACAGCAAAAGGGGAGAATGAGCACTTTTGGCGCCGGAATGTTTTCGCTCCGTTAAAATATTCAGTAGCAGAGATTTTCGACAGTATCGATTTATCACAACGTGTGATGGATGAAAATCAGCAAAGCATTAAAGAAGAAATTGCCAATTTACTTACCAAAGACTGGCAGGCGGCAATTTCTAGCTGTGAACGTTTATTAGATGAAACCTCAGGCAATTTACGTGAGTTACAAGATACTTTAAATGCAGCAGGTGATAAGTTACAGGCACAATTATTACGTATTCAAGATTGTGTAATTGGCCATGATGAGCTGTATTTTATTGAACAATTAATTACTGATTTACAATCCAAGCTTGACCGCATTATTAGCTGGGGACAACAAGCCATCGATTTATGGATTGGTTATGACCGTCACGTGCATAAATTTATCCGTACCGCCATTGATATGGATAAAAACCGTGTATTCTCACAACGCTTGCGTAATTCTATCCACAGTTATTTCGATCATCCCTGGTTCTTGTGGACAGCTCAAGCGGAACGTTTGGTCGATCTGCGTGATGAAGAAATGGCATTACGTGAAGATGATGCATTGGGTGAATTACCTGAAGAATTGCAATATGAATCTTTGGCTGATTTACATGATCAAATCGTTGAACATATGCAAGGCTTGCTAATTCAATATCGTGAAAATAATCGTCCAATCGATTTAAGTTTGGTCTTAAAAGAACAATTAGAGGCTTATCCACTTTCTCGTCATTTTGATGTGGCGCGTATTATTGTGGATCAAGCAGTGCGTTTAGGTATGGCAAATGATGATTTAGCCGGTATTTATCCGCAATGGCAGGAAATTAATGATTACGGCGCAGAAGTGCAAGCGCATGTGATTGATAAATATTAATTCCGTGGCTTAACCAAAAACGAATTCATAAAATGAGAAATTAACCATGACAGATATTCAAGATGTAATTTCCCCGAAATTGGCAAATGCCATTGCAAATCCTATTTTCCCAGCAGTGGACAGCTTGTTGCGTTCAGGTCGCCATATCAGCACAGATCAATTAGATAATCATGCTTTTTTGATGGATTTCCAAAATGAGTTGGATGGCTTTTATCGCCGCTACAACGTGGAATTAATTCGTGCACCGGAAGGCTTTTTCTATTTACGTCCAAAAGCGACGACCTTAATTGCCCGTTCAGTGCTTTCTGAATTAGAGATGTTGGTAGGAAAAGTGCTTTGCTATTTATATTTAAGCCCAGAACGTTTGGCGCAGCAAGGTATCTTCAGTACACAAGAAGTCTATGATGAATTACTCAACTTGGCAGACGAAGGCAAATTATTGAAAGCCGTCAATCAGCGCTCTAGTGGTTCGGATTTAGATAAACAAAAATTATCTGAAAAAGTACGCGCAGCGATCGGTCGTTTACGCCGTTTAGGCATGATTCATACCGTAGGCGAACAGCATAGCGGTAAATTTACTATTTCAGAATCAGTTTTCCGTTTTGGGGCTGAAGTCCGTTCTGGTGATGATCCATTAGAAGCGCAAGCACGTTTAATTCGAGATGGGGAAGCAGCCACACCGCAATCTCTCGAATTGGAAAAACAAGCAAAAGCAGCAAGCCATGCTGATGATCTCGATGATGAAGAAAGTGCGGTCGAAATTGATGAAGAATTTGATGATGCAGGAGAACAAGAATAATGTCTGATGTATTAGAACTTGAAAACGAAATCTATCAAGACGAACCAGAGCAATCAACCGAACAGGTTGAAGAAGAATTTATTGCTCCTGTATTAAACCAACATAATGGGGTAGAACGTGGTAAATTCCGTTCACTCACCTTAATTAACTGGAATGGTTTCTTTGCCCGTACCTTTGATTTGGATGAATTGGTGACCACGCTTTCCGGTGGTAACGGTGCCGGTAAATCCACAACTATGGCGGGTTTTGTCACAGCATTAATTCCAGACTTAACCTTATTGCATTTCCGTAATACCACAGAAGCCGGCTCGACAGGCGGCTCTCGTGATAAAGGCTTATACGGTAAATTACGTCCAGGTGTGTGTTATGCGGTATTGGATACCATCAACTCACGTCATCAACGAATTCTCGTGGGTGTGCGTCTGCAACAAATTGCTGGCCGTGATAAGAAAGTGGATTTAAAAACATTCTCGATTCAAGGTGTAGAATTATCCTTAAATCCGACCGCACTTTTCACCGAAACAGTAGGCGAACGTCAAGCGCGTGTACTCAATTTAAATGAATTAAAAGATAAAATTGAAAACCTTGGTGCACAATTTAAGCAATATCATTCCATCACCGATTATCACGGCATGATGTTTGATTTGGGCATTATTCCAAAACGCTTACGTAGTGCTTCAGACCGTAGCAAATTCTATAAATTAATCGAAGCGTCTTTATACGGTGGTATTTCCAGCGCTATTACCCGTTCTTTACGTGATTACTTATTGCCAGAAAACCTTGGTGTGCGTAAAGCCTTCCAAGATATGGAAAGTGCGTTACGTGAAAACCGAATGACCCTTGAAGCAATTAAAGTCACCCAATCTGACCGTGATTTATTCAAGCATTTAATCACCGAAACCACTAATTATGTGGCATCAGATTATATGCGTAATGCCAATGAACGCCGCGGTAATATCGAAGCGGCTTTAGGTTTCCGCCGTGATTGGTATAAAGCAAAAGCTGAGCAAGAATTATCGCAACATCGACTAATTGATTTAAGCCGTGAAGCAGCTGAATTGGCAGAAAATGAACGTACTTTAGAAGTCGATCACCAAAGTGCGGCTGACCACTTGAACTTGGTATTAAATGCGTTACGTCATCAAGAAAAAGTATCGCGCTATCAAGAAGACGTAGCTGAGCTTACAGAAAAATTAGAAGAACAAAAAATGGTTGTGGAAACCGCAACCGAACAGCTTGAAGAAAGCCAAGCACAATTTGAGCAAACGGAACTTGAAATTGACCAAGTACGTGCGCAACTTGCGGACTACCAACAAGCATTAGATGCACAACAAACCCGTGCATTGCAATATCAACAAGCAATTGCCGCGCTTGAAAAAGCGAAAACCTTATGTGGTTTAGCGGATTTGAGCGTGAAAAATGCGGAAGATTACCAAGCAGAGTTTGCTGCCCATGCAGAAAGTCTTACCGAGCAAGTGCTTGAGTTAGAACATAAAATGTCTATTTCTGAAGCGGCTAAATCACAATTTGATAAAGCGTATCAGTTAGTGTGCAAAATTGCCGGTGATATGCCTCGTTCAAGTGCTTGGGAAAGCGCTAAAGAATTATTGCGTGAATATCCAACGCAAAAAATTCAAGCACAACAAACCCCGCAATTACGCACGAAATTACATGAGTTAGAGCAGCGCTATGCTCAACAACAAAGTGCGGTTAAATTATTGGCTGATTTTAATCAACGAGCTAATTTATCTTTAGAAACCGCTGATGAACTTGAAGCATTCCATGCTGAACAAGAAGAACTCATTGAAAGTTTAAATGAAGAACTTGCTGAGCAAGTAGAAAACCGTTCAACCTTACGTCAAAAACGTGAAAGTTTGACCGCACTTTACGAAGAAAATGCTCGTAAAGCACCAGCTTGGTTAACTGCTCAAGCCGCTTTAGAACGCTTACAAGAGCAAAGTGGTGAAACATTTGAACATAGCCAAGATGTGATGCATTTTATGCAATCACAATTGGTGAAAGAACGTGAGCTGACTATTCAACGTGACAATTTAGAGAAACAACGTCAACAATTAGATGAGCAAATTTCTCGTTTAAGCCAACCAGATGGTTCAGAAGATGCTCGCTTGAATGTGCTTGCAGAACGCTTTGGCGGCGTATTGCTTTCTGAATTATATGATGATGTACCAATTGAAGATGCACCTTATTTCTCTGCACTTTATGGTCCTGCGCGTCATGCTATCGTTGTTCGTGATCTCAACACGGTACGCGAACAATTAGCTAATTTAGAAGATTGTCCAGACGATTTATATTTAATCGAAGGTGATCCAAATGCCTTTGATGACAGCGTACTTTCAGCCCAAGAACTCGAAATGGGCGTTGTGGTGCAAGTGTCTGATCGTGAATTGCGTTATTCCAAATTCCCGCAAATTCCATTATTCGGTCGTGCTGCACGTGAAAAACATTTAGAAGAATTACAAGCTAAACGTGATGAAATTGCGGAAGAATACGCACAAATCGCCTTTGATGTACAAAAATGTCAACGTTTACACGAACACTTTAGTCAATTTGTTGGCTTACATCTAGCGCTTGCGTTCCAACCAAATCCAGAAGAGGTGATGGCGGAAATCAATCAAGAACGCAATGAAATTGATCGCGAGCTCAATCAATTCTCAAGCACCGAACAACAAATTCGCATTAAATTGGATAATGCCAAAGAAAAAATGCAATTGTTGAATAAGTTAATTCCGCAGCTTAACTTGCTCGCTGATGATGAATTACTTGATCGCATTGAAGAATGTCGTGAACAATTAGACATTGCAGAACAAGATGAAAGCTTTATTCGTCAACATGGCGTTGCGTTGTCACAATTAGAGCCGATTGCCAATACCTTACAAAGTGACCCAGAAAATTATGAACGCTTAAAAGCTGATTTAACCCAAGCGATTGAACGTCAAAAACAAGTACAGCAACGTGTATTTGCTTTAGCGGATGTAGTACAACGTAAAAATCACTTCAGTTATGAAGATGCTGGTCAAGCAGAAACATCAGAGCTTAATGAGCAACTTCGTCAGCGTTTGGAACAATTGCAGTCACAACGTGATGCTCAACGTGAACAATTACGTCAAAAACAAAGCCAATTTGCACAATACAACCAAGTATTTATTCAATTGCAAAGTTCTTACGACAGTAAAAATCAATTGTTGAAAGAATTAATTGCTGAGATTGGTGAATTGGGCGTGCGTGCTGATGAAGGGGCAGAGGAACGTGCAAGAAATCGCCGTGATGAGTTGTATCAACAACTTTCAACCAGTCGTCAACGTCGTTCTTATGTTGAAAAACAATTAACACTCATTGAAAGTGAAGCGGAGAACTTAAATAAACGCATTCGCAAAGCGGAACGTGATTACAAAACTCAACGTGAATTGGTTGTAGCTGCGAAAGTCAGCTGGTGCGTGGTTCTGCGTTTATCTCGCAATTCTGATGTGGAAAAACGACTCAATCGTCGAGAATTAGCTTATTTATCTGCTGATGAACTACGTTCAATGTCGGATAAAGCATTAGGTGCACTACGTACTGCAGTGGCTGATAATGAATATCTCCGCGATGCATTACGTATTTCTGAAGATAGCCGTAAACCAGAAAATAAAGTTCGCTTCTTCATCGCTGTATATCAACATCTTCGTGAACGTATTCGTCAGGATATTATTAAAACGGATGATCCGATTGATGCAATTGAGCAAATGGAAATTGAGCTTAATCGCTTAACAGAAGAATTGACTGGTCGTGAGAAAAAATTGGCGATCAGTTCTGAAAGTGTGGCGAATATTATGCGTAAAACCATTCAACGTGAACAAAACCGTATTCGCATGTTGAACCAAGGTCTACAAAATATTGCCTTTGGTCAGGTGAAATCGGTACGTTTAGTGGTCAATATTCGCGATACACATGCGATGTTGCTTGATGCTCTGTCTGGTAAACAAGAAGAATATCAAGATTTATTCAGCGATAATCGTATTACTTTCTCTGAAGCCATTGCGAAACTTTATCAACGCATCAACCCGCATATTGATATGGGCCAACGCACAGCACAAACTATCGGTGAAGAATTATTGGATTACCGTAATTATCTCGAGTTAGAAGTTGAAGTATTCCGTGGTGCAGATGGCTGGTTACGAGCTGAAAGTGGCGCATTATCGACAGGTGAAGCGATCGGTACGGGTATGTCAATCCTATTAATGGTTGTACAAAGCTGGGAAGAGGAAAGCCGCCGTATTCGCGGTAAAGACATCGTACCGTGTCGTTTACTATTCTTAGATGAGGCTGCGCGTTTGGATGGTAAATCTATTTCCACCTTGTTCGAACTTTGCGAACGTTTGGATATGCAGTTACTTATCGCTGCGCCAGAAAACATTAGCCCAGAAAAAGGTACAACCTATAAACTCGTACGTAAAATCGCAGGCAACCAAGAACATGTACACGTTGTTGGTCTACGCGGATTCGGTGCGACAGAATAAAAAATAGAAGGGAAGTGCGGTTAAAATTTTAAGATTTTTGACCGCACTTTAATTATATAAGGAATTTAAATGCACAATCTTATTCTTGCCATTCTTTGCAGCGTAGCTGTTTCAGTTTTGCTTAAAATAGCCCGTAAAAAAAATATTATTATTGAACAAGCTATAGCATTCAACTACATCACGGCCATCACTTTCAGTTATTTCTTACTCAAACCTGATTTTAAAGGCTTAGAATTTACTGATTACATCGTACAAAGCGAAAATTCACCCATTTTTTTAGCGCTAGGTTTATTGTTACCTAGCGTGTTTATTATTATGTCAAAAGCGGTGGAGTTTGCTGGAATTGTACGTTCTGACGCAGCACAACGTCTTTCGTTGTTTCTTCCTATTTTATCGGCATTTTTAATTTTTCATGAAACACTAAGCCAATCTAAAATCATTGGCATTGTATTAGCCTTTATTGGTTTATTTTGTTTATTAACTAAGCCAAATCAAGGGCAAAATGCGGTTAATTTTAAAGGTGTTTTAGGATTAATCGGCGTTTGGTTTGGGTATGGCATTATTGATATTTTATTCAAGCAAGTGGCGAAAAGCGGCGGTGCATTCCCTGAAACATTGTTTATTTCCTTCTCGCTTGCAGCTTGCGTTATGTTTATCTATTTATTCTTAAAACGTGCCCAATGGACATCATCAAGTGTAATTAGCGGCATCGTTTTAGGTGTATTGAATTTCTTTAATATTTTATTCTATATAAAAGCACATCAAAGTTTTGCTGGAAATCCGACGCTTGTTTTCGCGGGAATGAACATTGGCGTAATTTGCTTAGGTACGCTAACTGGCGCATTAGCTTTTAAAGAAAAAATTAGCAAGTTAAATTGGATAGGTATTATTTTCAGTTTATCAGCTATTTTCTGCCTATATTATTTAGATAAACTTATCGCGTAAAAGAGAGTAGTCATGGCAAAAGATTTCAGCTTTTTTATTTACGATTATGAAAGTTTTGGTGTAAATCCAGCAACAGATCGTCCTGCGCAATTTGCGGGTATTCGTACAGATGCTGATTTTAATATCATTGGTGAACCAATAATGTTTTATTGTAAACAAACTAACGATTATTTACCGGCTCCTGACGCCGTAATGGTCACAGGAATTACACCACAAGAATGTAATGAAAAGGGGGTTTCTGAGCCTGAATTCGCCGCAAATATCTTAGCAGAATTTTCCCAACCCAATACTTGTGTCATGGGCTATAACAATATTCGCTACGATGATGAAATGACGCGTTATACGTTTTATCGTAATTTTATTGATCCTTATGAATACAGCTGGAAAAATGGCAATTCTCGTTGGGATTTACTGGATTTGGTCCGGGCTTGCTATGCGCTGCGTCCAGAAGGGATAAATTGGGCTTATGACGATGATGGTATGCCAAGCTTTCGCTTAGAAAAACTCACTAAAGCAAATGGTATTGAGCATGAAAATGCCCATGATGCGATGGCAGATGTGTATGCAACTATTGCTATGGCGAAATTAATTAAAGAAAAACAGCCTAAATTATTCCAATATTTCTTTGAAAACCGAGGTAAAAAAGAAATTGAAAAATTGGTTGATACAGGATCAATGGCGCCTTTAGTGCATGTTTCTGGTATGTTAGGGAATTATCGTGGAAATTGCACTTGGGTTGCGCCTTTAGCGTGGCATCCTACAAACCAAAATGCACTCATTGTTTGTGATTTAACTGGCGATATTGATAATTTATTAGCCAAAAGTGCGGATGAATTGCGGACAGATTTATATACCAAAAAATTGGAATTAGAAGAAAGAGGCGTTTCATCCGTTCCGTTAAAGCTTGTGCATATCAATAAATGTCCTATTTTAGCGCCAGCCAAAACCTTGTTGCCAGAAACAGCAAATCGCTTGGGTATTGATCGACAATTATGCTTGGATAATCTTGCAAAATTACGAGCATCTTTTGATATTAGAGAAAAAGTGACGGATATTTTTAATGAAGAACGTCAATTTGAATCGAATGATAATGTAGAAACTGAGCTATACAATGGCTTTTTCAGCAATGCTGATAAAAACAATATGTCTATTTTACGTAGTTTACCTGCAGAAAAATTAGCTGAACATGGTTTAGCTTTTGAAGATAAACGTATCCCTGAATTATTGTTCCATTATCGCGCTCGTCATTTTTATAAAACCCTCACACGCGCTGAACAAATTAAATGGCAGAAATATAGACAGAATAAACTTGAAAAAAGTGCGGTAGATTTTGAATCAAGTTTACAACGTTTAGCGGAGGAACATTCAGATAAGCCTGAAAAACTATCTTTGCTACAACAAGTATATGAATACGGTATAAAACTACTAGGTTAGTCGATACGTTGTCACATTTTTTAGAAGAGCGCGTTTTAATAAAAACGTGCTTTTTTGTTATTTTTATTCTGGGAATAATTATCCAAAAAATAATCCAGATTTTACGTAGCGTAATCACATAGATTTAGCTTATTTCACCTTTACATTATCCTTACATTTCAATTCATCCATTCAATAACTCTATAAAATAATACGTTACAACGTGTTATCTAGCCTTATTTTGTCTTGTTTTACTAGTACCTGTGACTTGTGTATAACTGTGTGATTTATTTAGCCCGTAGTTTTCGCTAACCCGATAACTAATTTCGCATAATGTATATTATGTTAAATCGTGTGAATATAAAAGTAACTTTTTGTTAGGTTGTCAAAAAGGGATACTCCGCTTCTTCTCCATTAAAAAGTTAAAGCAATAATATTTAATTCTGGATTTAGATTGCGCTAGGTGAAATCTGAATAAATTGACAGAAGATTTGGTAGTAGATTTAACATCTTTAATTGTGACATTGTAATTATTTTATGCGCCTAGATTACTCAAATGAGAATAATTGTTTTTTAATTTTCTTTTTAAAATTAATTGGTTATATGAATTTTATTTTAATAAAAAACTTGCAATTCTCATTTGTAAGCTTAAAATGAGAATCGCAAGTCAAGTTTTATTGCACTTTATCAATCAAATGGAAAGGAATTAGTTATGCTTAATCAAATCATCACAAACAAGCTGAATGACCAAATAAATTTAGAGTTCTACTCTTCTAATGTATATTTACAAATGAGTGCATGGTGCTCAATTCATGGCTATGAAGGTGCTGCGGCATTTTTACTTCGTCATGCAGATGAAGAATTAGAACATATGCAAAAATTGTTCAATTATGTAAGTGAAACTAGCGGCATGCCGCTTTTAGGAAAAATCGATGCACCTAAACACGATTATTCTTCATTAAGAGAAGTATTTGAAACAACTTTAGAACATGAAAAATTAGTAACTTCCAAAATCAATGAATTAGTTGAAGTTACTTTTGAAAATAAAGACTACTCTACTTTTAACTTCTTACAATGGTACGTAGCAGAACAGCACGAAGAAGAAAAATTATTTAGTGGCATTATTGATAGATTTAACCTTGTTGGCGAAGATGGTAAAGCGTTGTTCTTTATTGATCGTGAGTTAGCAACTTTATAATAAATAGGAGAAATAAAATGTTATCAGCAAATGTAGTAAAACTATTAAACGACCAAATGAACTTGGAATTTTATTCTTCTAATTTATATCTACAAATGAGTGCTTGGTGCGAGCAAAAAGGTTTTGAAGGTGCTGCAAAATTTTTATCAGCTCATGCAGCTGAAGAAATGCAACACATGCGTAAATTATTCACTTATTTAAATGAGACTGGCTCAGTTGCTCTAATTTCTGCAATTGAAGCACCATCACACGAATATAAATCATTAAAAGAAGTAATTGAAATTACCTATGAACATGAGAAATTGATTACAAGTAAAATCAATGAATTAGTAGGTAAAACTTTTGAAGAAAAAGACTACTCTGCATTTAATTTCCTACAATGGTATGTAGCAGAACAACATGAAGAAGAAAAATTATTCAGTGGTATCTTGGATAAATTGAATCTTCTTGGCGAAGATGGTAAAGGTTTATTCTTAGTTGATAAAGATTTAGGTAACCTTGCTACTGAAGCTTAGTCTAAGGGACTAAAGTATTTATGAGCCTAGTATTACACTAGGCTTATTTTTTATTTGAGATATGGATTTTATAAAGAAAAAACCCGCATAAAATTATGCAGGGTTAAAATAATTGTGGTGCCTAGGGTCTGTTTCTTTTTGTGTTGATTTTAAAAGATAAAATTTAAATTTGGCGTAATTTTGGCGTAGTCTGTATTTTTTACATGATATATTTTACTGTTATTTGTTACGTTGTATCATTTTAATGATTAATGAATTACTAAGTAACTTGGGTAATAATATACCATTTAGAGAAAATAGTAAAAGACGGCGGAATTACCCGCCGTTTGTCTATTTTTGAAAGATTGCCGATAGTTGATTTGGACTAAACCGCCAGCCATTTTCCCCACCGCAAATCGCATTAAAACACCATTCAGAACAAAAATACTTACTGCGTTTTTGCTTAATGCCCAATATAATCCCTAACGCTCCCCACCAGTCATATTTTTTGCCAGAAGTGCGGTTAAAATAGGCTTTGATTTGCTCATCGGTGACATCGTTGAGTGGGATTAAATCCCATTTGGTGTTATCGGATACATCAATCTGTTTGCACCGCACCCCACCGTCTTGTACCGATGATGAGTAGCAGTCATATACTGTCGCATGCTCATAATGATGCTCAATGGCAATCTCGCAGTGCGAGTATTTGCCCTTTGTGCAAAATCGAGTAATGCGGTCGGCTATCGCTTTGACTGGCTCTTTGCGCCAGTCTCTCTTGTGTTTGTACATCGCCAAATAAACCTTAGCCATTTTGATATGCCTCCATTAGTGAGTCCATTTGTTTGATGATGTCATCATGGATTGATTGCAACTGCTCAAGTGTGAGATTAGGGGCTTTGAGTTCATACTTACGCATGCGCTGATTAGCCAGCTCAACTTGTAGCTTTTCGAGCCCTGCTGCTTGCACCAAAATTAAATCTGTTGCGGCTTTGTTATTTAACCCCGCGCGTTGTGCAAAGTCTGAGATATATCGACTGCACTCACCTTCATAATTTGCTGATTTAAATGCTTCTGCCGCCGCTTGGCGTTCGCGATATTCCGATTCGAATCGAGTCCACGTGCTATAAATTGTTGCCGCGTACTCATCGATGTTGACGATAAGGCGAGTTTGAGTGTCGGCTAAAAGTGCGGTCTGTTTTTCCGCTGATAGCTCAAAAGACTTAGTATTCGGGTTGAAAACATGGAATGGACTAGGAGCCTTGCCTGAGCATTTTATTTTTCCATCTTCAATCCATACTGCGCCACCGCCAGTAATGCTGAGTGATATCTCATCAATTTCCGTTTGAGACTCAACATTGACCCACTGTCCGTTATTGTCATGCGGGATATAATCCGGCAAAAATTGTTTTGTGTCTAAATTAAATAACATCATATTTACCATCCATACCAACCAATAGCGATAATGTTTAACCCTGTGCGACCAGAATTAAATACCTCCACAACGTTTCCGTTTTGGATATTTGCGCCAACAACATGACGCCCGCTCCCCACATCCATTACTTGTACTCGGCAAGTACCATTAAATGGCTCTGGCAAATTGAGCTTGGAATACCCATTAATTGTTGCCCCCATGATAATAGTGCGCATTACCCCATTATCACCCATTGGCACATCATACACTTCGGCGCCTTCATAGTGATTACCGTACCACTGGTGTCTAAATCTACTTTTGGCATAGACATCGGATTTACTCGCAAACTTATCATGTAGAAATCCATAAGCTTTACTCCACAGGTTACCTGATGAGGTAATTGTGAATACACCTTGTCGGCTGTCTCTATTCCAATCCGCACCCTCTGGCGTGTTATGGAATGAAATTTGGGTTGAGTTATTACCCGCGTCGCTCATCCACATTGATGCACGAGGGATATTGTCTGTTTGGTAAAAATCAACAAACACACCAGTATTTTGACCGCTGGCTTTATTTTTAAGCATGAGTCCATTGGCAAAACCGCCAGATTGGCTACCTGTGATGGCAAGACTGCCAGTCATCGTATCGCCTGATTTAGACACACGACCATTCGCATTGTTATTTGCTGCATATGCGGCAATTCTGGCTTCGATGCCTTTGTCATAAGCCGTTTTAACCGCTGCACTGGTTGCAACGGTTTCTGCACTATTGCTATTTACTGCAGAGGATTTCTTGCTGTTTGGGATAACATTGCCAAGCGAGCGTGTGTTGGAGTCAATAAGCTGTTTTAGCTGATAGGCGGTTTTAGGCGTTAAGGCTAAATCTTCACTTTGGCTATCGTAGCCAGTGTAGAGTTTGGTTATTCCATATTGAGTTAATGTCGCCTGAGCAATCTCACTCAACGCAAATCCCCAACGCACCCAATATTGCGAATTTGATTCATTCGGGCGGTTGTTTTTGCTATTTTTTAATGCTCGGTAGCTTAGCCCTTCAAACTGGACGCAAGAGCCTTTAGTATAGTCTTGTGTAGCAGACCATTCGGGTAGCCCTCGTTGCATCAAATAAGTGTGTTTTTCGTCAAGTCGTTTAAACAAAAAGTTAAACCACTCCATGGGAGGGATACCTTGTGTTTGGTCAAACGTAATCCCCCAACCACGCAATAAGTCAGGGAAATTATCGACCTCACCTTGTTTTGCAGATGATGCAAAAATGCTTTCATCTGGCTTATTTACTAATGCCATATATGACCTCTATATTAGGTTGAAAAGATATTGCACACCTGCTTGGCGCGGCAGTATATCTAAGTGGTTGATTGCGAATTTCTTAAAATCAGATGTGATAGCGCTTGGTACAGAGATAGAGACGGTCATATCGTAGTTATCCACGATGTGACAACCTTCGCCAAAAATAAATAGGCACGCCTCAATTAAGTTTGGTAGCGTGCCTATTTGGTAGTTTTTAAGGATTCTGCATTTAATCAGAAACCGATAATCATCATCGGATAATCTGACGGAATCAGACAGCGGGTCTCGTTTACGATACCACTGAGCACCGCCTAGTCTTTTTTGGCTAAATCCAAGTGCATTGGGCGAATTGCGGAAACCGAAAAATTTACGTAATTGATAGCCATTAATAACCCGAAATTGCCCGACGTGTTTACCGACCAAATCAAGCTGATGCCCTGTTGCTGTTTCAATATTCAACACATCTTGCAATCGATATAAATCGGTAAAGCCTTGCCCAATAATACTTTCAAATAGCTTAATCGTTGAGACGGCTTTGGGCTTGTTTCGGTATTGCCAAATCAACAAATCAGAATAGCCCATTATTCCACCTCAATGGTTATATCCGTTGCTAAAATTCGGATTAATTCACGTGGTTGTGCGGTAATATTTTCCGTAGTGAGAGACTGCCCTTTACGCCCGATTTTTAGTTCTTTCACCCAGAAACCACCCACTTTATTTATTGGCGAATAAAGTCTGGAAAGCGAAAGATTTTGCCCGATGCCAAAGCGTTGAATGGATAATAATCGTTTGATTTCATCCTTATCCACTTCAGTAAAATCCTCATATCGAACACAACGCATAGATACTTGCACATCAACAGGCGTTGCACGGTCGAACCGTAATGCTCTACGCTCGCCATTTACCGTTAAAGTTGTTTCTGTAGCACCTTGCAACCCGACCCCTGCCCCTTTGTTTTCATAAATAACGTGAGCGATTTGCTCATCTGCCCCGCCATCGACAATAATATTCAAGGAGTTAGGTTCAACCCCATATTTATCACGCTGTTTAGTGTTATTTTCCAGCACTTTAACTTGTCTAACATCAGGCAATGCGGCAATTTTTGACTGGATAGCATCGGCAGAATTTTGCGCATTTTTGGTTCGACTGATGAAAAAACGTTCTCGTAATTGCAAGTCGGTTTCTTCTTCCTCGCCAATTTCGGCATTTTCGAATGTGGTTGCGGAGGTAAGCCCAAGCGTAACGGTCTCAATGGTCAAATTCGTGTTTTTTATGAGGTTAAACGCACCCAATTCTTCGCTACGAAAGTCTGCACGAGCAGAACCATTGCTATCTAACTGCACATCTGCCGTTAATACCCACCGCACTTTATGTGGGTCAGACACTACAATCCCCGCATAAAGGTGAGTTAATGGCTCTCCTGTTAAAATCACTGAGCGCAAATAGCTATAGCTTGCCGCTCGTCTTATCAACCCTGCATAAGCGACCCGTTGATCGAGCCAAGCACCTGTCGCAACATCAGGATCTAACTGTCGATATACATTCTCGGCAAGCTCCTCAATATCCATCTTCATTTGAGCAAGCAAGCCCACCATTTGCCCATCGGGTGAGTTGGGCGATAGGTCGATATTTTGCCCATAGATTTGTCTAAATCCATCTTCAAATCGCGCCACGATTTCGTTTAATCGCTCAATTTGAATGCCAGTTTCAATCAGTTTTGCCATATTTTCTCCAATAAAAAACCCGATCGGAAATGATCGGGTGGTAATTTTAAGCACGCCCAAAGCCGCTTACAGTTTCCTGTAAGCGGTAAGTGCGGTCGGATTTTGTGTTGTTTATAGAATATCTAGCTGAAATCCTGTTGCTTTAGGGTTGTAGGCTCGAAGATATTTTAATACGCGCCAGTTATTTCCTTGCTCGTACTCAAATTGCCCTGTAATACGATTCAACACATTATGTGCCTGACGGAGAGTACTGCGATATTCGTAAGCCATGTCATGAACTGGTGCAGCGTAGTGCGAACCAATTTGTTTTAATCCTGGGAGAAGATTTTGGCAAAGTTCCGTGCCACGCAATAAAGCGAACCACGCCCAAACGAGCTGTTGTAGGTCATGCTCTGTAAATTCACGGATGAATAGCTCATCTTTTTTCTGTTCAGTGATAAGCTCACCTTCAAGCACGATTCTGTGAACATACTCTACCGCTTGAGGTAACTGCTCTAATGTTAAATCTTCGATTGATTCCACATTAAAGCGTTGATGGACTAAATGATAAGCCTCAGAATAAATTAATCCCTTTTTGCTCACGAGCATATTCACGGCATTGCGTAAACCTGTGCGATCATCTACCGTAGTTTTACGTTCAGCTTTGCCATTAAACCAATAATCATGTAACGCTTGATAACACTCTTTTTTGTATTTGATTAATGTGTCACGGATTTCTGGTTTACAACGATTAATATCAATACCAAATAACCAACCGTTTAAATATTCGATTGGCAAGCAGATCATTTCACGGTTTTTACCATCTTCGGCAACTATGGTTATGATGACCATAGTTGAATTTAATACATCATCACGTTTCATTCGAGAATATTGAGATTTCCAATCCAAGCCGATATTTTCGCAGATTGGTTTCATAGCAGTGTAATGTGTACCGTTTTGTTTAAATGTAACTAAAGATTGATGATTGAATGAAATTGTTTGAGTTGAGATTTGATTAGACATAACTGTCTCCTGTTTATTTTTTCTGAAATTAGATACCCTTATTTTAAGGGTGCCAAGAGGTTCAGAAGCTAAAACAGGTTAGCTGGGATTATTCCCCTTTCGGGTATTTTATTCTCCGCCCTCTCGGCATAGATAAGATATGGTTATGCGCAATGAATGTTTAATGGCAATAAACAAACAAGGTTGCTAAATTTTACGCATAAAAAAACCGCTATGCTGTCGGGAGCGGACTTGCCGCCTGTTTCTAAGGTTCTGACACCTTGATAAAAATAATAATGAAAAAAGCCTGCTTTGTAAACAGGCTTCTAAAAAGAAATCATTTTTTATGATTGCCAACAATAAATGATGCAACCAAAGAGGCTAATCCTGCGCCCATTAATAATGCGGCACTATGAGTATCTCCTAAATGAGCGATATATGCTGACAAAGCGGTGAAAAGAAAGACGGTAAATGCACCAGCTTTTTGACCGAAATGTTGATTACTTTGCTCTTTCTTTTTTAGTGAACCTTCATATTCTAAGCGCTTATCCATTAAATCCTGGGATTTTTCCGCCATAGCCATAATTCTATTTGCACCATCAGGTATAATTTGATTATACACCGAAAGATCTTCAGGCGCAGGAAGTGGGCCAAAATGTATTTTTTGTTGTTGAATGATGATTTCTCTTGCTTCAGGAATTTCCAGTATTCCTTCAAGAATAGACGGGTCTTGTTTTACTGCCGCAACAATATCCTGTTCTTTAGATTTGGATAGTTTCTTGCTTGCTGACATTAATAATCTTCCCTTTTATTTAATGCATCATACAAATGCTGCCCTGTTTCTTCCCAAGCATTGTTAAAATATTTATACTCATTCGGCTCGGTTTCAATTGTAGAAGATACTGAAACAACGGGGGCAATATTTAATATGGAACCAAACCCCAACAAGAAATTGCTAATGCAATGGGTGTGTTTAGGTTTTTTCATATCCGTTTCCTTAAAAAAGTTAAAAATCCCTCCTTCAGCACAAAAACAAAAGCCCACAAAACCAAGGTTAAGCAGGCGCATTCCTTTCGAGTGCTGTTAAAGAGCGTGATCTATAAAAAAGATCGCACTAGATAATAGATGAAAAGTTTTCTTTTTACAAGAAATTGCTTGCAATGACTAAAAAAGAAATAAAATCTTACCGCATGAAAAAGCCCCTTGGGTGTCAAGGGGATTTGTAAGTTGAACTAAAATATTAACCTATATTATTTTTTTAACTGCAAATACTCGACCAGTGGGGCATATTCAGCGTCAGCCATGATTTGACTAGATATATTCCCCTTGCCTTTTTTGAAAGCGGAATTTATTGATTTGACCAAACAACCCATTTCAATTTCTTTCTTACATCCAGCAAAATCATTTGTTTTTTTCGCAGCAGCTTCCAAAATAAGTGCAACCATTCTGATACCTTCATGAACGTCAGCTACATTGCCTAACTTTAATTTTTCAGTTTGCTGAACGTATGATTCCACTACTTCTTTAACAATACCTTTCTTATCGACAAATTGGCAGTTATTCAACATTGGGGAACCCGCGACTTCACCTGCACCTCTGCAGTAAATTTCAACCTTTTGCCCCTTATTTAAATCTATAAGTTTTTCTTGGTCTGATTTTTTAAATCTAGCCTGAACAGAATTGAAACTATACTTATCTTTTGTTGCAAAAGTAATAAATGGCTCATCTCCCATGCCGCTATCTATGCTTTTTATTGTGCCAGATACAATAAACTCTTTGCCTTTGTATTGTTTATCTCCTCTAACTTCATTTTCACCATAGGTTTTTAAAATGCTTTCAGCAGGGATTTTTGCTTTCAATCCTTTAATTCGCTCATTTTCTTCATATACCCGATCAAGAGAAGCTTCACTGCCATCAAGATATCCATTAATGTCATCTTCTAAAAAAATACGGAAAGCCTGAATTTCTCTTTCTGTTGGTTGATATTTCACATCTTCAGCGATAGCCGCCCCTGTTAAAGATGAAAAGATGAGTGATGCTAATAATAGTTTTTTCATTTCTAACTCCATTAGGTTTAAATTTGGAAAGACTTTACTACAAAAAAAGCTATTTTTCTGTGATTTACCTCTCAAATTTTAAAGGTATTTTTAAATTAGAAATAAAATCTTACCGCACTTTAAGTGTCATAACGTGCGGTTTGTTGTTGTCCGTAAATATCTTGGTAATCAATCGAGATTGTCAGTTTTCGTGTATCTGCATCAAAATTAGCTTGATAATCAGTTATTCTGCTTACACCTTCAGTTTCCAACACATAGCGTTTTATTTTGATTTCCCAATCCGCCATATTTACCCCGCGCCCCATTTGTTCGAGCCAAGGCAAACCGTGTTCTAGGTCTAAAAACCAGTCATTAGCAAATGACCAAAGTCGAGTTTGTACATTTTGAGCAATGGCATCTGATTCTGTTGCGTAGTTCGAAAAGCCTTGTCCAAATGTCCAATCGTGCTCTTTATTAAGTCGTCTTACTCTCATTCTGGCACTCCTGTTTTACCGCCACTGTCGCCTGTATGTTTATGGGTTTTACCTGAAATACCACCCGCTGTTACATCCGTATCACTCGAGATAACGCCTGTGGAGCTATGCGAGCCTGTTTGCGAGGTATCGCCCTGATGTTCGATATTTCCTTTAATCAAAATCGAGCCGTTTTTGATTCTGATGTATGTGTCGCCATCAAGGGTTTGCATAGATAGCCCTTCGGTAAAAAATCCATTGATAGCTTTCGGCACAGAGCATATGCCAGGAATAAACATCGCATCGGATAAATCATGTAGCCTAAAATCTAAAGGCGTTGATGCGCTGCCGTTTTGCCACCATCCGTCAATGCAACGCTCGGAAAATATCGCTATCCCCTCATCGCCTGCTTTAAGTGGAAATGTCACTGCAAAGCCCCCGCCTCGAGGAAAACTCACAGGCACATCAAGAAGTGGCGGTATATCTGCCCCACTCCCATCAACTAACTGCATTTTTATTTGTATCGCAAGTGATACAGTTTGTTTTGCAGGGTCAAAGCTCACCACTTTTGCAGGGAGTGCAGTATGTAAATTCAGTTGATTTTGTTGGATTTGATGGTCGGTTGCGGTTTCTGGCGTTGCTAAGGTTTGTGCGTAGTTCATTAAATATAACCTTTGATTTATATTTTGAATATGTTATGATTTGCATAACTTAAAAGTTATGAGAGTTTTATGTTCGAGTTATTATTTCACCCTGAAGCATTCGCTGAAATTGAAGCCTTATCTCCAATAATGCGAGCTAAAGCGTTAAATGCCCTGGATAAGTTAGAAACATTAGGCAGTGAGCTTCGTTTCCCGCATACGCGCGCAATGGGTAATGGTTTATTTGAACTGCGCGCTGGCAATAAAGATATTTCGCGCACCTTTTTTGCTTTTGCCATAGGGAAGAAAATTTACATCCTGCGCACTTTTGTTAAGAAAACACAGAAAACCCCACCGTCAGAAATTGAATTAGCTTTAAAACGTTTAGGAGAAATGACCGATGAAAGTTAAACCGATAAGTTACAAACAAGTAAAAGAGACCTTACTTCAAGACGAAGAAACTAAAGCACTTTATTTGCAAGAAAAACGTATTGAGGAACTGCAATCACTACTCCAAGAAATGCGTATTCGTGCAGGTCTCACTATTTCTCAAGTTGCCGAAAAAATGGGTGTAACTCAACCGGCAATCAGCAAATTAGAAAAGAATGCCAGTCGGGCTTCATTTCTAACACTACAACGCTATGCTCATGCTTGCGGTGCCGAATTGCGTGTCGGTGTCATTTAATATAAATGACTGCACTTAACAAAAGTGCGGTCATTTTTTCCTGTCTTTTTTGTCCGATTTTTTAGGGTTTTCTACCTTTTGGAATTTTCCCCCAGCAACCGTCATCTTGCTGTGCCAATCCCCACCGATACCATCGCCAGAATGCGCAAGTTTTACAATCTTGTACTCCCCATTGAAGTACTCAATGATAGATTCAACTTTCACAAGTCCGCCAATTTGTAATGCTGGGTTGAGTAAACAAGTCAGCTCTAGTCCCTCATCAGTTTGCTCTGGCGCATTAATCATTCCTGTATCTTGAGAAATCAGTACGGCATCATCACTTAGCACTTTATCTTTCGGCAGGAAAATAAGCGAGCCATCTTGGATAGACCAATCAGCCTTATTATTGCGTGCAATTTTGGTGAGAATATCTCGACTATTGCCGTTTAATACTCTACCACGAGGGAGTTTTCGTTGGTTGGGAATGTCAATGGCACCAGTCTGCACTTTAGGCATCGTCTTTTGCAATTCCTCAACAATCTGTTTGTCTGTTGCCCCTGCTTTTAATGTTGTTTTGGCTCTCGACTGAGTATAGGCTTGATGCCCATCTGAACACTCAAGCGTAAGGACAAAATCCAATCCCTCTCGCTGGATTCTCGTCTTGGTAATATCTCCCGCATAGATTTGGCGTAACTCGCCATAACCAACCGATAAGGCGACTTTCTTATAGTCTTGGCTTAATAATTGGTTGATATGGTCTCGATTTAAGTTCCACACTTGGATTTTAGCGGGATTAGGCTTTTCATTAATGGTTTTATCAATTTCAAACGCAACACGTAATTGCTCAATGCTTAACGTTTCTTGGTCGTTGCTAATGTCGAGTTTCCAACGTCTGCCAAATTGTTTCATACTTACCACCAACGAATTGCAGTAATTAATTCAGGCGCACGCCATACTGCAAAAGATAAAACCACTGCAATTAAAATGGCAATAAATCGCCACGCTTGTAATTTTGATGTCATTTGCAATACCCCTTTAATTAAAATCAAAATAGATGTAAAATTATCCACAGATATATCTACTCCTTTCCTGCTTGTGGAATGGAAAAACCCCGAAGTGCTTGCAACGCTTCGGGGTTTGTTCTTAAAGTGCGGTCTTTTTTTAAGATGCTTTTTCGCCTATATGCAAAAAACATCGAGTGCCCAAATCTTCCATACTCATTGGGTCTAATTCAGCACCACTTTCATCGTCCAAATAGAAGAAATAAGGCTGTGTAGTTCGAGCCAATAATGGCACTCCGCACGCGAGCGCATGACCTCGGCAAATCTGCTTTTGATTTACTGGCTCAAATACATCCATTGCCCAAAACTGTCCAATACTATTAAATCGCAAGGTTAAACGGATTTTTATGCCGTTAAATTCAAAAGTTTGCTCCTGATAAGGATGTTGTGTTAATGGAATTTTACGCATACGTCTTACCACCATTTAAAAAGATTGAAAAGCGAGGAGGTTCTTTTAGGTGTATCGTTCTTTGGTTGAGTCGAGCCTTGCTGTGATTTTGTTGCGGATTGAGCCGCTGCTCTACCGCTTTTACTCTTGCCCGATGCAGATGATTTAGATTGAGCTGTTTTTGTCTCAACAATAAATATCTCACGAGCCGTTATCGTAAATGTTGCACTGCCATCTTGTGATTGATTGACGGCTACAGACTGGATGAGCATGTTCTTGTACAAGTTAATCCCTGTCTGTATATCAATGGTTTCCCCTGATTTCTGGCAAGCTACAAGGTCGGCATAGCATTTTTGCACTCGGCTATCCCCTGCACTGCTATCAATCAATCCGCCTAGCCCAAAGTCAGGCAAAAAAGGGGCAATGGCTCGCGCTTGATTAAGGATGCTCTTCGCTTGACTATATGCTCCTGCGACTTGGCTAATCGCTCTGCCTGCTCTTGCGATAGATTGCGATGTTTGAGTGATAACCTTAACTGGCAGGGGAAAGTTGTTAAGAAAGTCTATCCCGCCACGAATATTGCCGATAAATGGAAAGTCCAAACCAAAAGTCGAATGATCGTGATCAACCATTACACCATTAATGGTAACTTGTTTAGGCTGAATAACTGCATGGTCAGCAATGGCAGCCCCTGATTCAATCGGGTTTTCTGTAATAGATAAATCCGACTGATGGTCTTCTGTTGTGACCACATCAAAGATAATTTTGCCAATCTTGCGATTGGATACTTGAGCAAAATTTAACATAGAGGCTACCCCACAACAGGTGAAAGTTGATTATTGATCGCTCGAGCCGATTGGTCTGCCACTGCTTTTGGATTGTCCGTACCTTGGATATTTTGCGTAATGGTGATTTTGTTGTTGCTATTTTTGACACTGTTATCCGCATTTGAAGTTTTATTATTGACTCCTGCCGCTGCAACTTGTGGTGCAGAAGCATAAGATGGATCAAACATCATCGTGTCATAGGCTTTCGTATTTTGACTTGCCGTACCTACCTTTTCGCCACTATCACTAAACCACCCTTTTATTGTATCAACAATCGGTCCGATATATTGGTCGTAATAGCCCTTAACCCAATCAAATGCACTTTGGAATGGCTTTTTAATCCAGTCTGTAACTTGAGCAAACTTGGTCTCGATAACATCCAAATCTAACTGTTCGCCAGTAAATAAATTCCACAAACCACCAACAAGCGCGAGCCCAAGTTTAAATGGTAACTCAAGCATATCTGTGATGAGGGATAATGTTGCACCAATTGGATCGACACTAAAGTTATCAACAAAATCTTTCCACGTGGATTTTACCCATAAAAGTGCGCTCTTAAATGGCTTCCAAAATTCACCTAATGCCGATTCTTTTCCATTTAGATAGCCGATAAAGTCATCAAAAAGTAAAAACAAGGCTGCAACAGCCGCTATAATCAATGTGACAGGGTTGGTCGCAAAAGCTAATAACATTCGCCGACTAAACCACAATAACGCTGCTCCTAATGCATAGATTACCGTTTTCCAACCAACTGTATATTCAACAACATTATCGATAGCTGCGGCTAACTCAAACAAAAATGACAGTATTTTGCCAAAGCCGTTGAGTGCAGTCTTGATAAACTCATTATTCTCGGTGAACCATTTTGTAAACCGTTCGGCTAATCGCTGAATGGATGGCGCAACACGGAGTGATACATATTCGCCAATAGCCTTAAATACTTGAGAAACCTGCGTCAATGCATCTTTAAAAGCGGCGGCAGTTTCTGCATTTTCTGCGTTACCCACGCCAAGTGTGAGCGCACTTGCAAGGGCGATTTGTTCTTTCAGCTCATCATTACCAAGACGCAAGGTTTGAATCATCGAACCATCAATGCCGAGTTTCGCAAGCATTGCAATTTGCTCTTGCTCGCCCATTGCTTTCATCTTGTCCGAGATTTCACCCAGCATTTCGCTTGAGCTTTTAACATCCCCATTCGCTTTTTTGGCGCTTAGTCCATATTGCTCAAATGATTTAGCCCCTCGACCGATACCCGTTGCCGCCTCACCTATAACACGAGATAATCCCTCAATAGATGATTGAGCGGCCTGTGCGGATGAGCCATTGACCTCTGCAACCTTACCTAAGTTGTAAATTTGGTCGGCTGATTCGCCCGTGACAGCTGAGAGTTGTTTAATTTCATCGAGTGCATCGAGATTAGCATCAACAAAATTCTTCACCCCGATTGTGGCGGCGTAGAAAGCTGCACCAAATGCCGCAACTTTAAGTGTGGTTTTATTGATACTAATGCCAAGCAATTCAAATTTATTCAATAATCCGACTGCACCATATTGGGTTGCCCACAAGTCAATGATATTGTCAGATAAATTTTCTGTGCTTTTAGCGTTATCTTCTACGGCTTTTGTATCTTTTTCGGTAGCATCGGTTTTTTGCTCAATCGCAGATTTGAGTTTGCCAATAACTTTCTCAACCTGCTCTGCACTTAACCCCGCCTCTTGTAACTCTTTAGAGAGCTGTTCGGTGTTTTGAAGAAAGCTCTCACCAAACTCAGATAAGAGCTTATCCCCCTCGATAAGTTTCTGCACCCACGCATCTAAGGCTTCATCTTCAGAAAGATTTTCTGTTTCAGATTGTAGTTTTTCAAGCGATGCAAAAAACTCGCTGAACTCGGGCATGTCTTTGACTTGCTCAGTTGCTTTATTCGCAGCCTCTTCTAGAGCTTGACCAAAGGCACCTAAACTTTCTGCGGCATCTTCAGTGCCGTCTCCAATTGCATTGAGGAATTGCTCAAACTGTTGCATTGCTTGGCTATCCGCATCAATGCCGATTTTAATCAGTAGTTCATCGAGTAGCATTGCGTTGCTCCATTTGATTTAATTCAACAATGACTTCATGGAAAGATAAAAGGTCGGCTAACGAATAAACCGACCTTAATTCGTGTAATGAACAAAAGTTTTTTACGATGGGCGTAAAAATAAACCAGTCAACTTTACTGTCTGACTGGCTTATTTCTTCGCTTTTAGATTGGCTTGAATATTGCTCAGCAATCCGCCCCCACCGATAAAAAAATCAGCGAATTGATACATCAACCCTTCTTTTAATACTGGGATTAAATGCCCACGGTGTTGGTTAAAATGACTATCAAAACGTTCAGATAGTCGGTATAGTTTGCCATCTTGCTCACATGAGGTGTGTTTAAGCACGATGTCCTCAAGCTCTTTAATGCTTGGGTCGCCTAAATTCGCCAATACAGTCGTCAATACGCTTGCACCGAGTTTTTTATTGTTACCTAATGATGATAAATCGACTGATTGCAATAATTTCATTGCATTTTTGAGTGCAGTCCATGCTGTCATAGCATTAGCTGGCGTCATCGTATAGGTGACATTTTCAATATTGATTTGTTTGCTTTCCATTATTGGACACCTTTTTCAAGATTCATCGTCATTTTCTCAAACACAATCGTCCAGGTTGTTGCATTGTGTCCATTCCCACGCACGTAAGGCGCAGGCGTAGTGAAATACCCTTTGCTTGCCGTGACAACATCATCATTGATTAAGTCGCGGATAGCGAGTGTCATCGGTAAATAGGTTTTAATACTGGTTTTTTGTTGATTAAACAACTTAGATAAATAGGCGTTATCCTCAGAATGTTGTTTAATTTTTAGGGTTAATTTGCCTGATTGGTCAGGGTTTGCGATAAATACGCCCGTGCCATTCGCACCAATAACCATTTGCCCTGCATCAACTTGGTTGGTCGCATTAATCACATCTGAGCCGTCTGCCCAGTCACTAATTTCTTTGCCGTCTAATAACACGACAACTTGTTTTGGATCGAAAACTGCCATTTATATTTCCTCTTAAAAGAAAAGGCTGGATAATCCAGCCCTATTAGTTATCGGTTATAGTTAACAATCACATCACTAGAATGGATTGCGCCTGCTAATTTCACTGCGGTTTGAATTGGGGTTGCGCGGCGTTGCTCACGGTCGCTGTCAGATAGCGTATCCATTGGTGCCGCCCATACATAGTAACCCTTTTCAAGATAATCACCTGTCGTCAAGTTACCAAAGCTATCGCCCGTCCATTGACCTGGGGCGAAAGCACCATTGTTTACACCCTCTAAACAAACTTTCTCTACGGCAGCAATCAATACCGCTTGGCCCTTGTCTGTTAATGGGATTTTGGTCGGTGATTTATACAAGCGAGCAAATACCTCTTTTTGCACAGCATCGGTAAACCAGTCTAAGATAACAATTTCATCCGCAAATTTACCGCCCATTACCGTACCTTCAGCAATCATCGCTACATCATCAAAATAAGTGTACACATTGATGCCTAAGCGTTTAGCCTTGGAGAACTCTGTTGCCGTAATTTCATCAGCCGTAATAGTTGGTTGCTGTTTGAATTTAAGCGTTAAGGTTGAATTGTTTGCCGCAAAGTTTGTTGATAATAAACGCGCCAATGCAGAAGATGCTGGGTACATATCGTTTTTATCGAACATCGCCAACGTGTGATCTAAACCTGCATCATATAATTTCTTATAGATGTTATCGGCAGACCATTCAAGCTGTTCAACGCGAATAACATTCGCACCAAACATTTTAGTATTAGCTTGCGCGTATTTTGCAGCAGATTCCACTTCGCCATCAGTAAGTTGTGCAGCAAAGGTAAAGCCATACCACGCATTATTCACTTCGGCTACGTTAAATAATGCCTCTGCAACGGTTTCTTTTTTCAAAGAAATTGATGCCTTGCCTACTTTTTTGGTTTCTTGGCCATTTTCTAATTTAAGCAATGAGCCAATATACTCACCGTCACCGCCACCATTAAAGGCGTAATGGATTTCGGTCGCTTTATCTTCTCCAGCTGAATTGGCGCTGATAATAAAGCGATTACCGGTTTCGTCATAAGCAATCGACACAGCGACAGAAAGTGCGGTCAATTTTTCCTGAATTTTTGTGGCCACTGCATTAAAATCAGCAATGCGTGCGAAAGACAGCCCTTCAACTTTTTTAATATCGCTACCGATGGTTAACGAAAAACGACCATTAACAACAGATTTGAATCGCTCCAAATCATCTGATAATGTCGCACCACTCAAAGTGTTTTTAGTTGCATCAATGGTTGCTGGTTCTTTTTGCCAGCGCGCAATAATTAATTGTTTTGCACGAGGGCTTTGAGCAAAGAACGGTTGAGCTGCTTTTGCTGTTTCTGAATTTGTGCCGAACAACTGTTCTACATCACGTTGATTTTCGACATAAACATAACGCGTAGTCGCATCAGCAAATGCTTGTCCTGCCTCTGGCGTGAACAATGCCACTATACCGAATGATTTACGCGCGGCAGATTTTGGCACAGTATTTAACTGCACATTGACAATCTGCGAGATAGATAATGCCATAAGGCTATCCTCCTATTTGTTGAATTAAATGGTTTGTGCGTTGTTCAACGTTTTCTATCGGTTCTAGAGGTGTATCAACAATGTGATGATGGCTAAATACAACATCAAACTGCCCTCGCTCTTCATAATCCGCCCCGACGGTAGCCGTTAAATTGCGGACATCTGAAAAACGAATCACGCCCCAGTGATTTGATTTGAGAAAGGAAAGAAACGCTGAACTTTGGAAAATGGCTTTTAGCTTGTAACACTGCGCAAGGGAATTTCGACCGAAACAAGAGACGCTCACGGTGCTTTGCATTGACTGAATGATACGTTCACGTTTGCCGTCAAATTCTCTCGTGGCCTGCCCGATTTCATTACTTGTCATCAAATCCACGGTAATAAAAGCAGGTAAAGGATTTTCAGGGAGCCAGCCACCAATAACGGCACCATTAGGTAACTGTAAAGCCTGTTGAATCCACTTTCGCAGTTTGGCTGTGTCTAACGCCGATATTGTTGTGGTATCCATATTTTCCCCAATTTGCTACGGTTTTTATTTTGTAGGTTTCTCCCTCATAAATAACCAAATCACCTATTTTTAACGGCTTAATGGTGTAGATTTTTATTGAGGGGATAAAACGCTCACCTTCTGGCAATAACAACACATCATTAGGAGAGATAGGCATAACAATGGCAGTCACGCTTTCATCGGTATAACTCGCCCCGAACCCATCAGATGAATGCTCACCTCGCAGATGTTTCACGGTGACAATTTGGCTAAATTTTCTATTCAGAAAGCGAGGATATTGATTGATTAAACTCATTTAACGATACCTTTTACAGAACCACGCAAGTGCCCATCCCATATGAGTGGGTTTTTCTCAATACTTTTGGGATCTAATGTTGCTCTAAGTTTTTTCCTGCGTTTAGGATCTTTAACATCCTTAAGTTTCCATGCTATTTTGGTTGAATCTGCATTTTCAATCCATTTACCTCTTGCTATATTAAGCTGGACATCACCTTGAGCCTTAATCGCTAACTCTTTATAAATTTGCTCAATGTCCATCCCTTCCTGAAAATACTGAACAAAAAGTGCGATGTATTTCTCTTGGTTTTCTGAGAGCGTTTGGCGTAAAAAAGGACGCGGTTTAATATGTTCATTGCCAAGCTCCAATACAGCCGCCAAAGAGGCGAGGTTAAAATTCTTAACTCCCTCTAATGGTTCATCAAATTCAGCAGGAAACCCAACGTAAACCGCCTTGTCTTTATCAGCCCTCAATCGCTCAATTAGCGCTTTTGCTTGCGCTAAATTCCCCGTAATTTGCACCGCCATTTACGCCACCATTACCCCAATACCAACCAATTTACGTAATCGCAAATACTCTTGGCCATACGCTGTTAATTGATAATCTGCATCGGTACCTGTCAGTGTTGGCACGGCATAGCTAACAGATAACTCGCCAGCACTTTCACTGGCGAGATTTCGATTTGCCCCACCGCCACCTTCGGTTGTCCAAAGCGACAAACGCAATAGATGAGCAGTCAATGCCAACACGCCACGTTGGTAGAGTTTCCCCCAACGAGATTGACTCACTTCCATTTCTGCATCCGATAAAAAAAGGTCGATTTTTTCATAATCGACCTCTTTAAATTCAGGATAACGCTCAATGAATACATACGTTTCAAATGTTGGCATAATGACTCCCTAGTAATCTACGTAGAGTGCAGAATCTGGCTCCATAAAGGTTACGCCACCAAATGCCATACGCAAACCAGATTCATAAGCTAATAAGCCTTTTGGTTGAGCAGCTAACACAGTTGGCGACATTGGCACATCAAAGATAACGTGCTCTTTGCTGTTTACATAAACCATTGCACGAGTTTTGCCACTTGTTACACGTGTGCCAAAGTTTGATGGCAAGGCTTTAATTGCCACGTCACGACCTGCAGCCGCAGACAAGCTCTTAGTTAAGAACTCTAATGCAGTTGTGTCAGTATTATTGCGTTGCGTTAATGCTAAGTGCGCTAAATCAAGCGAATCAATCGCAAAGGTATTTGGCGCTTCAATGCGTTTGGTTTTCTCCATACCTTGTAGGAAAATTTCCTTAAAGAACGCTACCGCTTTATCAAAATCCATCGCTTGGACTTTGGTGTTTGCGGAAGTGCCTTTGATGTTGTACACCTCAACAGATTTGTTGTTTAACAAACCAGTTAGGCGAGTATCTTTTGCATGGCCCAAGAACGCCACTTTTTGTAAGGTTTGTTGTGCGTTTTTGTTTAACGCCATAATTTTGGCGGTATCTAACGCTAACCCTAACAGTTTGCCTTGTTCAAGCTCTGGTGTTGTCCATGTTACGGATTTAGCCCATGGCACAATGTAAGAGCGAGTTGGCGTAAAGCCGACTTCTACTTGGTCTAATGTGCTTGTGCCAGTGGTAATTAAACCATCATCAAGCGAGCCATGCTCATCTGCACCATAGTGCAGTTTTTCTGTAATGCCTACTGCAGCTTGTTGGTCAACATAGACAAATTGAGGGAATACAATTTCAGGATATTTAGTTTCTGAAATTTCTTTGCTGACAGCCGTTAAGCCGTTTTGTACATAAGTTAATAATGACATTCATCACCCCTTATAATTTTGTAATCATCGCTAATTGACCTTTAACGTCAATCACGGTGTAGCCTGTTTCAATCGCATTTGCATCAGTTTCGCCTTGGATTGCGCCAGTTTTACCATCGCCACCTGTCGTTAATACAAACACTTTACTACCACGAGATACGGTTTTCTCTGGTGCAATATTGACCCAAATCGCATCGCCTGTACCAATGTGCATCACATCGGCTAATTCGCCATCAGGCCATTCATCTCGAATGCGACTTGCTAATACCACGCCAGCCAATACATCTGTCTTAGCGGATAAGGCTTTCACACCACCTGTAGGATTTAACGCCACAAATTCACCTGCTTTTACTTTGCCTGTGACTTTTTCTGCTGTGGTTTTTGCATTTGCAAGATTGCCCTTGCCTAATTCACCTGCACGTGCAGGCGCTTGTTCGTAAGCGTAACTCATCTAATTACTCCTAACTGTTGTAAGTTTTGTTAAAATCTAATTTTGGTGCGGCTTTAGGTTCTGCATCACCAAGCAAAATACTGCCAAGTGATTTGCGTTCATCCGCTAATTTCGCTACAACCGCTTTTGCTGTTTGATATGCACCAGAAATTTCCTCATCGGATAACTTGGCTGCTTCGTCTTTTGTAAAAATACCCTGCGCCACGACCGCACTTTCTTGGATTTCACGCACAGTAGCGTTATCCGCAAAATTGACTTCTTTAAATGCGGTTTTAGCATCAGCCAATACAGCAGCTTGTTTTGCTTCTGCATCACGTTTTGCTTGCGCATCTTTTAGCTGCTGAATTTCAGCGTCTTTAGCTTTAAGGCGTTTTTCAAGCTCTTCTTTTTCCACGTCATCTTCCTTTTTATTTTCAGGTTCAGATTGTTTTTCCTTTGGTTCGGTTGGTTGTTCGCCTTTTGGCTCTTTACCCTCTTCACCACCAGACTTTTCTTCTTCCTCGATTTGTTTTTTCTGTTCGTCCGACAACTTGATGCCGAACGCACCTAAAAACGCATCGAGAATTTTTGCGGTTTTCCCCATAATGGTTTTATCCTCATCGGCAAGTTTTACACTTCCACCGCAGCGACCCTTTGCCACAATCGCTACGTGGTTGCCGATCATCGGCGACATCTCAAAATCTGCATCTTGTACCGTGGATGGCTTAATATCGCAGTCATAGCCGCAAGATAATTGCTCAACACCATTCTCCTGCACGGTCTTAATAGCAGACTCATCATAAATCCAAGCCTCTGCCGTGAGTTCATCGCCCACTCGCTTAACATTACGCACGACACCGACAGAGAGCTGTTTCCAGTTTTTCGCATTCACCCCATCTTTAGGATGCCCAACAGTTAATGTGGCATTTTCAAAACTCTTAATCGTTTCATCGCTAAACAAAGATTTCTCTGTGCGAGCGACCTTTTTAATGCCGTCTTCTTTTAAGCCAAGTTCTGTAGCGAGGTAATCAAATACCCCGACCTTAGAAATGGTTGCGGGCACAACTAAAAAACCATCTTTAGTGATGGTTCTTTGTGTGGTTGCTTGAGTTGTTTTGTCTGTAAATTTCATTTATTTACCCCAATAAAAAAACCGACCATTTCTGATCGGGTTGTTTGTTTTTTTTGCAATATCACGCCAACATTTGGCTAATTATTGTTTGTGCTACTTGTTTTATTGTATCAAGTGATAAATCAAGGCTTTTGCTTTTTATCGTAGTTTTTAAGCTATTCCAGACAGTATCGTTGCGGATTTTGTCTAAGAGCTCATGACCTTGCCAAGTCAGTGACCGAGCGATAAGGCTCATCTCATTTAGAGAAGAATAATCTATCGCTTCAATCAGCCCTGCACTTTGCAATAACTTAAAATGATAAGATACAGCTTCTGAATCGAACCCAGTAAATCCATCAGGTGATAAACTCCCTCTAGCCTCTGACTGACTTTCCAATTTAAGCAATATAGAGCGAATTAAATCCCAATTACGTTTCATTCTTTGCCATCTCTTGCCCAAAGCATATCTATAATCTCATCATAAGATTTAGATTGGCTTTCCGCTTTTTCAGCCTCTCTAATAAGACGATCCATTTCTTTTACCGTGTCATCAAAAGGCATTTCATCAGTAAATTTTTTATGGATGCGATACAAGACTGCATCCCTCATTCCAAACTCTACTGGCTTTGTCAGTAACTCATACATCCATAGCATCAGATATTCAGACAGCTTGATTTTTTCCCCAGAATGACGGCGAGCTGTATTTTTCTTGAAAAGAGCATCATCTGTATATTCTTTTCGCATTTAAAGCTCCTGTAATTCAATCAGTAAATAGCTTTTGGTTTGAGTACGTTTTAACACTTTAAATTTGGTACCTGACTTAAATAATACTTCATCTTCATTAGGTAATACACTTAAGCTTTGAATTATTTTCCCTCTTTTGCTATGAATTAGCAATCTATGAGGCAGTTTTTTAAAGCGTTCATCACTATAGCTAGAACTTGAAAATCCCTTCTCTACTACGATACCACCAACAACATATGAAGATAATACACTATCTGGAAAATCGACATCACGCCAAACTTTACCTTGGTAAGACGGTATTTTATTTAGAGCATTATTAATGACTTTAGCCATCATAAGTATTGAAGGGGCGGCTTTATCTTCCCTTAATTGAGAATTTATTTTTGCATAACTGTTAGCAGTATAATCTCGAATCGAAACAGCCTCTTTAGTAGAAAGGTTATGTTTTTTTACAAACTCCATAGCAACAGGATTTTGCTCTATATCTCCTACATGATATCTATATTGAGAAGGAGATATGACTTCTTTTACCTTATCTACTTCGTACTGTTCTGTTATTTGTTTTTCTTGCTCAACATCAAGCACTGGAATCTGGACGCATCGACAATTAAAATCATGCCCAGGGTGTCCTGTATCTTCAGGAGGGTTAGCATATTCGAATATCTGCCCATCCTTTTCCGCATGTCTTTCACGCACACGCTCATCACCAGATGTTGACCACATGTATTTTTTTATACCAACCTCTTCATGTCTCGCTTGCGTTAAGGCCGCATTTAATTTTGAGGACTGGTCTCGCGCAATAAACATCGCTCGTTTTTCGGTTGTTTTGCCTAAGTCTTTAATTTGCGCAGCTAGGTCTTTATTTAATGCGCCTTTAACCATCGCTTGCATGACGGCATTTTGCACTTTATCAAGATATTGTGAGCGAATAGACTTAATTAACTGGATATTACCTGCAGTCAATGCATTCACTTTCTCAGCAATATTTGGACTATTGCGTAAATAAGCGGATAAATCGATTCCAGTTTGATTTTTTAGATTGGTTGATACTTCGGCATGGTTTTGTGCATCACCACGACTAACAAATCCATTGGCGATATTTTCGGCCTGTGAAGTGCGGTCGGATTTTTCGTACTTCTCTAATACTTTCATCAGCGCTTTTGCACTAATAGCCTGAAATCCTTTCGCATCATCCATAAAAAAAGAGCCTTGCGGTTGTTGCATGGCTCCTTCTACATCATCAGTCATCGTTTTGACGAACTGTTTAAGCTGTTGTCTATACCAAAGCTCCGTTCTCTTGCTCATTTTCACTGGCTTGAACTTGCGTGTTTTCGCCTTCTGGTTCTTCAAAATTTCTGGCAAGTTCATCAGCATTTTTCATGTCCTCAATGTCATCAGCAGAGATATTGGCAAATAACCCACTTTCTCGGAGTTCGTTTGCTACTTGATATTCATTTAGTACACCATTTTGAATTAGCGTATTTGCCGCTGTAGCAAAGGTATTAAGCATATTGACTTGTTGCTCTTGTTTAACCACAGTCAATGGTAAAAACTCAAACCACCAGTCATCAGGCTGCCCGCCAAATAATTCATTGCATAGCAATGTATCAAGCACCTCAAGCACAGGACGCAATCTTGTCTCTTGTAATCGATGGATTGTTTCGTGGTAGTTTTGAATATCCTCATCACCACTTGCCAAACCCGAAACAGATTGCCCAAACAAAATGGTGACTGGCATATCAGCCGCACCTGCCACCGCATTGCGAAACTCTGTCAGTAAGTCTTTTAACCCACCGAAGGATAGCTCTTTTCGGTCATACTCATTTTCCGCATCAAGCAATAGGCTATTGGTCGCTGATTTAATCGACTGCACCGCTGAAATAACGTGAGCGACATCATTTTCTAAGCCTGCAGATATCTTGTCAGACAACCCTGCGATTTTGAAAATATCGATTTTACTTTCAAAAATAAGGTCGCCGACATTCGCTGAGGCACTATCAAAGCGTTTAAGTACATCAATAATCTTTTCAAGGTCTGATATACCCCAAATATCGTTGTCAGATAAGGGCGCATCATTGGCATTAATGATTAATAAGCGAGAATGATGCACTAAAACAGATTGTGTGCCGCCAGTAATGGTATATTCACTGTATCGACCAAAATTTGCGGAAAACACATCGTCATCCCGTTGTCCTGTAGGTGAGATTTTCCATTTAGGTAAGATAATTAATCGTTTTAAGCGCTCTGTAGGCTGCAATGGTGAGGTAATGTTAATTGTGTCAGTGACAATCAATAAACCCACCGCCCCATACAAACTAGACCATTGCAACGCTTTAGTTAATGTCTCACGTAGTTTTAATCTGCGCTCGAGCTTAGTGAACTCGTCTAGCTGCTCAGATTTTAAGTCATTCGAGAAAATATCGCGCCAGTTACGCACCATATCTTCCGAGCGTTTAATACAGACCTTGTTTGCAATCCAGTTATCACGCCATAATGCTTCAATCTGCATTAAGTCATCGGTTAAACTCAGACCACGAGCATAATACGTTTGCTCTTGTTTACTGCCTAACTTCAGCGCAAGTGATTTGATGCCATCTAAAATATTCATCTTATAAATCCAGTAGTGATTTAGGTTTCCCTAAAATATCCGTTATTGCCATTACAAGTGCATCGACTTGGTCATCGTGTGCATGGCTATCTGTTGCGGTAAATGCCTCGCACTCACTAATAAAATCCGCTACCCAAGGCGCATTTTCGGGTATCATCACATAACCGCTCTCAATATATCCTTGAATGCCTAAAACACGCGTGTACTTATCTGCATCAACTTGAATTGGTGAGATTGGAATTTGATTATTTCTGCGGATAGCTTGAATTAATCCTGTGCCACTGGCTTTATCTTCCACATTTGCTCGAGTTAATATTCCAGTGTCTTTTCTTGCCTTGTGTTTAGCCCAAACATCTTTTAATGTCTGCTCAAGTTCTGGTGCTTCCCATTTCCCTCTAACAAGATCGAGAATGTAAACTTTTCCATCACTCCCTCTGCCAGCGACAATAAAGACTGAATAGTCATTGTGCTGTTTAATTTTTTGTGCGGTATCAGCGTAGATTGCTTTGAGTTTAATCAGTGGAGGGATTTTGTATCGACCAAACCAAGAGCCTTTAATAATACCACCGCCCTTATTAGATGGCCTTTGTTGATATAAAGCATTCCAAGCTTGAGAGCCAACAGCCTTTCTAATCTTGCTTAATCGCTCTAAATCAAAACGTTCTGGGTGCAATGGTTCGCCCTCTTTGCGGAACTCCTCATCCTCTTCTGCAATCGCAGGGAATTTCACTATGCGCCATTGGTCGCCACCATTCTTCATCTCTTCAATTAATCGACCAGCTAAATCATCCTCGTGCCATCTTGTCATGCCTAATAGCACACCAGATTTTGGTGATAAACGTGTATAAAGCGTGGTTGTGTACCAATCCCAAACGCCATCTCGAACTGTTTGAGAATTAGCCTCTTTAGCATCTTTTACAGGGTCGTCAATAATGGCTATATCCGCCCCCATCCCTGTAATACCGCCACCAACACCAGCGGAGCGATAAGCGCCTTTGTGACCCGCAATTTCAAAAATCTCACTATTACGTAAAGGCTGACCCGATATAGTCGTAATCCGTTTGCTATTTAACGATGATTCGGGAAAAATATTGTGATAAGACTCATCGTCCATAATCCGCTGAACATCTCTATTCATTCGACTGGCTAAATCAGCAGAATAAGAACAGGCAATCATCTGCAAGTCAGGATTTTTACCAAAAGCCCAAGCAGGAAAACGACGACTAAATAATTCACTTTTACCACTACGGGGTGGGGCAAATATCATTAATCGCGGTTGCTTGCCATCTATTACATCTTGATAAAATTGCTGTAGCTCTTTTGCAATGAGAATATTGAACCACCCTGTTACGAAGTCAGGTTTGGTTTGCGTGGTGAAATCAATCAAGCTCTTTTGAGCTATCATTGCATCCAGTTGCTTTAGATTTAAGCTCTCTAAGAAGTTTGAGTTCATCGACACTTAACCTTGATAAATCCATAGATATTTTTTGCTCAATCGGTGCCCCATTAACGCCAGTGATTTCTTGTGTTACTTTATCGCCATATTTTTTAGGCGCGACTTTGGTGATATACCATTTGCGAGCATCAACTCTCAACTTAGCTACGCTAACATCTTCGGGAGTAGCAAGATCTGAAATTTCCAACATCTCTTCAAGCAAAAAATCGGCTTGATTCTCGCGCGCACGCGCGTACTGGTCGCAAAACTCTTTATTTTCATTTAGCCAGCGAATGATTGTTGATTTATTTGGCATCCCTGGTCGTTCACAAATCTTACGCAAACTTTCCCCTTGAGCCAGTAGCATACAAATATCATCAGCCACTTCCTTTACATAAGAAGATGGGCGACCAGTTTTTTTCTTCCCCACGCCATCAGACGTGGATTTTCCTTTCACGTCTGACATAGAAAATCCTTAATATACTTGAATAAAACTTATAAAATAGAAAGATGAACCATTTATTAGAATTTTATGAAAAAAATCATCTTTACCAATCCACTTGAAACAGGCATCCCTGAATCTGTCGCCAAATTAGCGTTATTAAACGATTATTCTGCATTGCGTGCTTGGCGCGAGCATTTAGGCTTAACACAGGCTGATGTTGCGGGACGTTTAGGTATCTCTCAAGCAGCTTATTCGCAACATGAAAATTCACAAACATTGCGTAAAAGTACTCGCATTAAAATAGCTACAGCACTTGGCATTAATCCTGCTCAATTAGATTTTTAACCTATTTACTGCCTTTTGTTTGGTTAATCCACTTATTGAGATTATCTACTTGGCTTGCGCACTTATCTCGCTCTGCTGTTACCTTAACAAGCTGTATGACTACATCACCGTATGTCTCACCAGTAAATGCTGTTTTAACACAAGGTGCAGTGTAGGCTTGAGGCGGGTAAATATATTCTGTCTTGGTCGTGACTTTATTTGTACAGGCGGTCAAGAGCAGACTGAGGCAGACGAGTGTGAGCACAAGGTTGTGTCTTAATGATTGTTTTAACTGATTCAGCATTTTCTGTTGCTACCCTTTCTATTTCGTCATTACGTTGCTGTTGTGCTATTACCGCATCACGCTCTTGTTGCAGTGCAATGGTCAATGCCTTGTTCGCATCTTCTTGTTGCTGAATGGTTTGGGCTTGTGCTTGGTTTACAGCTCTTAAGTTATCAATAGTGTTTGACTGGTACCGTAACCAACCACCCAAGCCCAAAATCACAATCACCGATACGCCGATAATTGTTCCGGTGATTTTATTAATCCCAAACATAAGGCTTTCTCCACGTTACGACGCTTGACTAAACCTGGCAGGACTTTGCCCTGCGAGTACACCCAGCGGGGGAATTGATTACACATTAAATTAATATCACCTACGCGGGCATATTTAAATAACGTGGCTTGTTTTAACTTCGAGCAACCGGCGTTGAACGTGATTGATACCGCCGCTTCAAATGCGCCTTGCGGTAACTCTTTGCCGTTTGCCCAACGATTAACGCAGTTCTCGGCAATCTTGATGTTATCTTTCCAACGTTCCGCTATTTCTTCGTCTGATAGCTTACGCCCTAACACTACATCGTTTGTATTGCCGATTCCGTCGGTCCATACATCGGCGGGACATTTATACGGCTCGCGATAACAATCTTCCGCATTGCCGATAACCAACAACCCGACTTCGCCGGTGCGGATTTCGTCCGGATATTGAGCGAGAATAATTCCGGCGATAACAACAACATTGCACTTCACTAATGTTTTAAGGTGCTTCATTTGATTAACTTCCCGTTTTTATCTCGGATGCCGGTACGGATTTCTTCAAGCTCTAACATGCGCTTTTTATATCTCGATTCTCGGATATAGCCGCAGACTGTGACAAAAATACCAATTAATACCGCCCACTCACTTAAGGTCAATGCCCCAATGAGACCGGTTAACCAACCCCAAAACTGAGATTCAACGGGCATATCTTTAAATACTTGCATTCTCATAACTCCGCCTCGTGTTACTTTGTTAAAAGCTGGTCCAGCGAGGTAATAAAAAAGCCCAGTCCGTTAAGACTGAGCCTGTAATTAGTGGCACGGGCGGGATTCGAACCCGTAATATTTAATCCACTAGAAGGATTTTCGTGGACCCCTTCTCGCCTTTCCCGTTCGGCCATCCGTACCAAAAGCAAAAAGCCCCGACCGTTTCCGATCAGGGCTGTAAAATTCTCTTGTGCGTTTGCTATGCGCTAAAACCGCAACTTACCGAATATAGTACACTTTCACTTGCAAGTAATCAAGTGTTTTTATAAATTTTTCGGTAGTTTATTGGGCGATGAGGTTTTTCGCTCTTTCCCAGTTCATTCGATTAGACGCTTTAAATGGCTGAATTAAGCGTTGAATGGTTGGGAGCGTGTTTTTATATTGTCGGCGATATTCTTGGTGATGGCTGATCACCATTCCAGTGAAATAAGAGCCGATAGTTTCTAACGGTTTGATCATATCGCCAAGTAAGGTGTTCATCTGCTTGTGTCCACACCAAAGCCAAACAAGTTGTTCGAGTTCGTACTCGGTAAATTCAAACGTATATTTCTTTTCAGGCTCAGGCAAAGATAACTGTTGCGGTTGAAGTTGATATTTTCCTGTTTTACGAATCTGCGGGAGAACTTCTTCAAATACCCACGCTTCAAATGGTTCAGCTTCTGGTTTACGAGATTTGATGATCAGGCGGTAAAGATTTGGTTCATTGATGAATGTCATTTCTTGCACCGCACTTTTGGTAGGGGTGTAACGTTTCGTTACGCCCCCTTGTTTGCAATGATCTTGTAATGCTTTTCTTGAATTTGTATATCCAAGAATGGCGCAAACATCCGTGCCGCAAAACCAAAATTCACCTTTTGGATCTGAAATCACACGAACAGGAAGATCTTTAAAATTAAATGTTGAGAATTGAATTTGAGTATTCATGCTGTTTATTCCTTTTTGAGAGGATTGATAATTTACCCATAATTGGGCGACCAACGGCTCAAAACCAGTAAACAGTCTGGCGGAGTTATTCCCTTTCGGTATTGTATTCCTCGCACCGTCGGTCATTGATTCTTTGAGAATTTTATAATGGCGGTAAAATTCTCAAATTTTAGATACAAAAAAATCACGCTGACGGGGTGAATTAATTCCGCTGTTTAAAAGGCTTTTGAGACCTTGGGATAAATCCTACCCTTGAAATAGGAGCTTGTCAAGGGTAGTCAGAGAGATTACATTTATTTATCTGAATGCGCATGCAATTCGCGGTGCGCCGCATTTGCTAAGAAATGGCTACGATCTTTATAGTAGTTACCCATTGCTGCAACACGGCGATCAATGCGCGTTAATAAATATTCAGGTAAAGACACATTAATACGCTGTTTTTTACCTAAGTATTCTGAAATATCAACGTCAACTAAAAGCCAAGTATCAAAATCAGCATATTCAGGATCGGCTTTATAGTGCGTTACGCCTTTATCTTTTAGCGTGGTAAGATCAAAACCATCTTCAACCATCGCTTCAAGCATCATTGTAATGGCTTCTGACACCATTGGTAATAAATCATCAACATCGTCAGCACCGCTAAAACAACCATAATCTAATTGACAAAGTGCAGGAACGATCATTCCGTATGCTTGGTTTTCATTTTCTGGGGTTTCAACACCTACGGTAAAAATCATTTAATACTCCTCCGATTAAGCTCGGCAGAGCTTAAAGCCCTGCCGATTTTTTAATGGATTTTAAAGTTCCGATTGCTAAATCTTGTTTGGGGTGCGGAACTGGAAATCGCTTTCCAGTTTTCGGCGAGAACCAAATTTGATGATCACCTTTTCCATGCCTAACAAAATAACAACCATTTGCTTTAAGCTCCTTGATTAAGTCACCTGAGTGCATGCATCCTCCTTTGTCTTAATCAAGATGAATTATAATACACAAATACACACAAATCAAGATGAAGTGTAATAAAAATGCGGTCAAAATCGACCGCACTTCCCTACCCCAAAAACATAAACTTAATCTTCGCCCCAGTAAATGCACCTTTTAGGAATCTCACACCCTTAGCACGCTCACGATACATATGCGCAGGGGAAATATGGAGCGCGGTACAAATATCTCGTTCATTTGCTTGCTGAACGTATAATGCCATTAAGATTTGATATTGCAGCAAGCTATCCTCGTGAAGATTCATAATCTGCTCCTCAATTTTTAAGCACTCGTCATCCGTCAAGAATCGAATGTGAGCCTTGCGCACGGTAGGTAAAACAGGAATAGAAATTGTGGTGCTTGGGTATTCTGTGCCAATTCTGTCTCTACCCCAGCAATTACCCCACTTCTCTAACACTCTTTCAACGCTATACGACATTCTATTCTCCTTCCAGCTCTTTAATTTTTGCCTTGTAATGCTTAATAATCGCCTTACAATCTTCAATGGTGTATTTCTTCGGTTCGTGGTCTTGCCGTTCTAACCAAGCCACCTTATCCGCACCGATTCGTTTTACAAGATTTATGCGGTACTCAATAATATTGCCGCTCTTGTGTTGATTGCATGGTACACACTGACGGAAACAATTTATTTCGCAAAATCTTAATTCAGGACAAGCTCCAACACTCCGATAATGCCCTGCATCATACTTACCTTGATGATACCGACCGCAACTGATACAGGGTTCATTTTTATCTCTCAGACGGATAAATTTATTAAATACTGACTGAGCCTCTTTCAGCCATTCTGAACGGCTTTTTAATTTAGCCTTACGTTCCCTTTGCTTTTTCTTTTCTGCTCGCTCTTGCGCTTTTTGCGCATTATCTCGGGCTAATTTAATTGCACATTCAGGCGAGCAAACTTTCTGTGTTGAGCTAAAGGTTTTTACAAACGGTTTGCCGCAAACTTTGCATTTATACTCTTTCGCCATTAGCCAAACGCCATATTAAAAATTACCCAAACTGCCACAATCCAAAGTACGATTTTTAACTCTAAAATCTCGTCATCGTTTAAGCGTTTCATTTAAATCCCCATCTATCGTTAAATCTCACGCCATTTTGAACGCCCCAACTGGTTACATACTCGATAAGGCTCGCCATTCTGCTAACGCTCATTTGAGCCGAACTCTCACGGATATTCACAAATTCGCCCTCAAGACCTGGTACAACATCTGCTTTTTGATTTGTGGCGATTGCGTGACCCGAAATAAACAATACCTTCCACTGCTCCATTGTTAGCTTACGCCCCATAAATTCAGCCTGATTTGCAACATCTTGGCACATAGCGTGAAACTTGGCGTTTTGCTCAAGGTTTCGTGTTATTGGTTGGATTTTGACTACCAACGGTTTTTTATCGTCCGTTGGCAAGTCCTGAATAAATGCTTGGCAATTCGACCGCACTTGTTCATTGCGCAAGAAAAATGTTTGCTTATCTGTCATCGTAACCGCCTATTTTTTTAACAAAATCAAGACTTACAGAACGCATTACAAAATCTTGCATTGATGGATCAAACACAATAACCATCTGCCCTTTGCTATTCCCCTTGATTTCCTTTCCCGTTACAGGATGAATAAATGCGATTCGTCCACCAATAATATCAATCACCTCATTTGCAACGTTGTGAATATGGTTTTGATACCATTGTGTAGATTTATCGTTGTTGAGTAACATAACAACTAAATGGCCTTTGTCTTTTAGCTCTTTTGCAGCCTTTAAAAATGGTGTTACATCAGAGTAAGGCGGATTGACATAAAAACGCATATTGCGATAAGGGTAAGGGGTTTTTGTCTCTAAAAAATCACTACCAAGCGGGCTACCTTTACCAACCCAGCTCAAACAAAGTGCGTTATGCTCATTCGCACAGCCATCAATATCAAAATTAAATCGCATATCTAGCCACTTAAAAAAATACTTCGGCGTTTGCCATGTATCTTTATCAAATTGTTGTTCTGTCATTGCTATACCCCTTTCATCATTGCCATCAAGCTATCGCGCGCCTTATCAGCCTTCGCTTTATCGTAAAAACTTGGCTTTGTTGGAATCATTTTCGGAATATCCTCAAAAGGAAAATTAGACCGCACTTTCTCTGCCACTTCTGTGAATAATTTCGGAATAGCTTTCAACGTGTCATCTTCGGATTTTTTCTTGCACTTTTCGTACAGATTTTTAAGCAACCAAAATTCCACTTTTGAACGATATTGAAATTCATCGCGATTGAATCTGGCATAACCTAAGAAAGTTTTATAACGTTGGTATAATTCCGCTTCGGTCGGTAAGCCCAATTCGTGGTAGTCCAGAACTTTGCACGCTTGAATAAATTCACCTACACTTGGCAAATATCCATTTGGCTTAGCACGCATTTCTGCCATGCCTCGTTTAACTTGTGTTATTTTTGTAATTCCATTTTCAGCAAAGCCTAAAATCCACTGGCGTTTTACTACCTGCAATCGCTCTGGGGCAAGGTTAAGCAACTGAGGGCAACTTGCGCAAAGTTGGTCGAACAACGTATCAATAAATTTCTCCGCTTGTGGTGATACACCTTGATGCAATGATTGATTAGTTAATTGGTTCACAGTACATTCTCCCAGTCTTCAGGACGATTCCACGGCAACGCATTTTTTTCTTCAAAACTCATTTTTTGCGCTTGGGATGTTCGCAGTTTCTCATCGCGCCAATCCCAAGATGCGTTAAATCCCTGCCAGTTGCGTTCGATGCAAATCTCCACCGCTTCACAAATCGAAATTCCTGCTTTGTCGGCTTGTTTTTGCAAACGGCTAAGTTGCGTTTCGCTAATTGCCCCTCGCTTAGTTTTACGATGCGCAATAAAATCTTTAGCAAGCCGTCCTGTTATGCCAAACCGCTCAAGCAAAATTTCGGATTCGCTTTTTTGCGTAGTTTTTTTAGGTTCATTGACTGGTTCTAAAGAGTGACTGGTTCTGGGTGAAATATTTTCACTACCCCCTAGTGCAAAATTTTCACTACCTAGTGAAATATTTTCACCCCCTAGTGCAGATTTTTCACTACCCTGCTCAAGGTGTAAAAGATATAAATTTGCACTTGAACCATCTTTATTTTTTCGCGCTTTTTTGGTGACCAATCCCATTTTGATTAAATCATCAATGTGACTAATTGCACTACGTTTTGACATTTCGCATTTATCGGCAATGTATTGATAACTAGGAAAACAAATTCCATCATCATTGGCATTATCAGCTAGTTTTAAAAGCACAAGTTTTCTAGCAGGATTGCCAACCTGACAATTCATTGCTTGAACCATTAATCGCATACTCATAGCATCAACTCCGAAGCGTAACGTTGTGCGATCCATTGAATGCCTTTCGATGTCACGCGAGTTTGTGTAAAATTATGACCGTGCTCCGCTGTCCCCGTTTTCACTGTAAATAAGCCACGGCTTTGTTTGTCTGAATATGGAATAAGATTGCCTGATTGACGATATAACGCTTTATCACGCTCTAGTGCAGCAATCATCGCTTTCTCTGGCATATTTAAGATTTTTGCCGTTTCGCGTAATGATTTTGTTGTGCCAATATCAACATAAAGGTCTACAAAATCCGCTTTTGGTTTCATTGCTTGATTTTCCAATTCCAAGGCTTGTTTCTCTTTCTCTGTTTCCACCAGCTTTTCCAATGCCTGAAGATAATTTTGCGGTAAAAGTGCGGTAGAATTTTGATGACTTACCAAACTGTCAAATGTGCGAATAACGTATAAGTGGAATTTCGGACTGATCCACATTGCGTAAGCGTAAACAAGTTCCTTACTTACGAACGTTCCAAGTCCTTGTTTTATAAGGATAGACGGAATTCCGTCTTTTGAAATTTCGCCGATTAACTCTTGTGTTTGCTGATTTGATAACCAATAAGCGGGACGATGACGACTTTCACCGCCACTTGCTTGATGTAAATCATTTAAGCAAAACCGCCCTTGTTCATCTTGGCGAATTTGTGTATCATAAAGCTGTATTTGATTTTGCATAAAATCTCCATAGTTGAACCACGGTTGCCGCCGTGGTTTTTTATTGCCGTTTATTTAGCGAGATCACGCACTCGATTGAGTGTTGTGTTGCTGCTAAATGCTTGTTTAATAATTTGCGGATCACGTCTTCTTCATCGGTTGTGATTTCGCCATCTGCCAGCGCTTTTTCTAACTCCTCAAACAACAATCCACGAGCGGACAGTTCACGCAGTTGTAAAGTTGAGATTTCTACTGAGTCCAATTCGCCTGCGACTGGTGCCGGTACAAAATGGCCGCCAGCACTTCGGCAAAGCTCCTCGATAAAATCAGTACAGCCATACTCAAGCTGCAATGCGATTAATTCTTCGTTTTTAAAACGTTGCCCTTTCGTCTGATAAAGACGATTGTTCAGCTCTGCCTCTGAAAATCCAAGAAACCCTGCAACCGCACTTTTGCCGCCCGGTATCTTCTCAATCATTTCGATAATAACTTTCTTCATTTCCATAATTTTTGCCTTATTTTTATGGTTTTCTTTTGCACCAATATGAGTAAATTAGTTGTCAGTTAAATTTGCTAAGGAATGTAAAATCTGCTTTTCAGTAACCTTGCCTTTTGTAGCCTTAACGATTTGCGGGATATACTTAGCGTTAATACCGCCACCATTAAGCCAAAAGCTGACGGAAACCTGAGAAACTCCGCATTCTTGACTTAGCTTTACCTGAGAACCGCAAATTGAAATTGCTTTTTCGATTGCTTCGTTCTTCATAGTTCACCTTTAATTAAAATTCTTATATAGAATATAAGATACATTATAACTTGTAAAGGGTTTCTTATTTGATTTTATATAAGTTTATTTATAGGATCTGGCGATTAAGGAGGGTTTTATGAATACACTTGCTGAAAGATTGCAACTTGTAATGGACAAAATGGGGAAAAACCAAGTTGAATTAGCCGCATTAGCTGGAACATCACAAGTAACGATCAGTAATATTTTGAACGGAGTTACAAAAAGCCCTAGAAATGGCTTACAAATAGCCAAGGCTTTGAAAATTTCGCCAGAATGGCTCTTGAATGGCACAGGAGAAATGGCACAAACTCAAATAGAATCAAACGTAGCCGAAACTGGCTCATTTGATCTGTGGGACCGTAGTACTCCACTAAACGATGACGAGGTAGAAGTTCCGTTTTATAAAGATATTCGCCTTGCTGCCGGTAACGGCTTTGCTGATGACATAGCAGACTATAACAACTTTAAATTGCGTTTTTCCAAATCAACACTACGTAAACAAGGTGTACAGTACGAAAATGCGGTATGTGTAATTGCTGATGGGAATTCAATGGAGCCGGTTATTCCAGATGGAACAACGGTGGGAATTGATTTGGGTAATAAGACAATCCGAGACGGCAAGATTTACGCTATCAATCACGGCGGGCTATTGCGGATCAAACTGCTCTACAATATGCCAAACAATCAAATAAAAATCCGTAGCTATAACACTGACGAGTACGACGACGAGATAGCCGATCTCAACGAAGTATCTGTAATCGGTAAGGTGTTTTGGTACTCGGTGTTGTTGTAGCGGTGGAGAATAGGAGTTATTTGTAAGATAGCGACAATACAAGGAAATATAATGAATAAAGTAAAAAAAGCTACATTACTAAGTATTCATCAAGAAATTTATGAGGAAAATGTGAATCCTACCCATAAGGCAGTTGTGCTTACAGAAGATGGAGAAGAGGTTATTTTATACTGCAAAGAACTTGCGCCGAGAGAATTATTTGTTGAATGTGCCATTGCTTTAATTGGTCGAGATTTAGGTATATCTATTCCTAAACCTTACATTGTATTAGCTACACCTGAAAGTAACTACCCAAATATTGAACACCCAATATCTGAGCCCATTCTTTTATTTGGTTCAGAGAGCATTGATTATCCTAATCTCTTTAGAAAATTAGAGGAAGGTATTGATAAATCCTTTATCTTACCAGCGTTATCTCAATGCGATGACGACTATGGGATCGTATTATTTGATGAATGGATTGCTAATACTGATAGACATTTTGGGAATATTCTATTTGACGGTGGGGATAAGTTCTTCTTCATAGATCACGATTGCGCCGTACCGAGCCATTGCCCATGTGAAGTAATCATAGGGAAAAACAGACTACTTAATTCTCTTATACCTAACTTTCCTACAGAAGAAAAAAAACAACAATATTTAGATAACTGTATGCAAAAACACGCACCTAAATGTGCGAATTACACATTAAACGATATTAGCGAAAGAACTTTCGCACAAACTTATTTAAATGGGGAAGAGATAAATTATCTTGAAAACTTCCTGCAAAAAAGAGTAATCTATATCAGTAATTTTTTACACCAACGGCTAAATATTAAACAACAAGAACTTTTTGGAGCGATACACTAATGTTTACTCAATTTCCGCAAATCCCTAATTTTAAAGGGGAATGGCGGGCGATACAGCTCGAACCAATTATTGGTTCTGGTGAACGCATTACAGTAGCCATTTCTGTACTTGGACAAAATGGTGAACACAAAGCTATCCAAGCTATTCGTCCCGAGCTTTTAGAATGTTTATATGGCAACAAATCCAAAGAAATGATGAAACTGATTCAATTGATAATTCAATCAATTTCAAATCAATCAGATAATCTACAAGAGTGGAAACCACCATTTGAAGGGTTAATTTTATCTAAAGCTCACCATACTAGCTCAAAAGATATTTACGGCATTTTACGCCAAGCAATCCAATTGTCATCTAGCTTAAGTAAATTATCACTTGCAGCCGAGCATCATGAAGAAAACATCAGTGAACAAGTTAAAAAAGCTGAATTACGATGGAGCGAACGTATTGAAAATGAAGTCATAACTAAAAATAATAACCTTCGCACATTTTTTAATGTTTCTAAAAAATTGGGGAATTCTCAAATCAAAACAAGATTTAATTTCTTAACGGATAATTATGCCTCTAATTTTGCCGTATTTAACCCTCATTCAGCATCGCAAAGTACTACAGTTATTAAATCAAAATTGATAGATCTAGAACTCTTAGAAAAAGCACAAGGGCTATTTAATATTGAAAAAAGAGAACTAATACTAGGATTACCTGATTTTAAAAATGATGTTTCCTTATCTGATAAAGCAATCAAAAATGCAGAAAATTATCTAATAATGTATGAAGAAATTGCTTTAAGTCAGGAAATTGAGATATTTAAAACATCCACCCCCACTTTAGCGGCCAAACGCTTAATGTCACAGGCTGTATAATTCATATAAACCGCTCTTGTGGCGGTTTTCTTTTACTCTTTTACCACTCACCCCACTTATGCAAATCTATATAGATCTGGTTTAGATCTAAATAGACCTAAAACACTGCACTTTTCTACCGCATTTCTTCAAAGTGCAGCCCATTTATTATCTTTATTGCTCAAAAAAACATCAATCAAACAAAATTCTTTTCTTTAAAAATCAATTAAATATAAGAATATTTATATGTTTATATAAATATTCATAAGAAATCGCTTTACTATGTATAAGATATCTTATATCATACGCACATCAAAACGAGATACACATAACAAACATCTCAACGCTCTTTAACAATTTATCTTACAGAATCACAGTGCATGACGGTATTAAGCGGTCGTTAGATTAAAAGCCCTAACCTACTTAATAACACTGTGGTTTAAAGTCTGCCAATGCAAAGCCAGTGAAAAACGGTGCAGTTGCCGAAAGTGGAGCTCAAGCAGGCGAATATCCCAATGTGGATATTTCAAAACACATTCTACAAAGACTAAGCCTAATGCGCAGGGTAAGGAAATGTTCTTGAGTGTGTTTTGAAATGGCAAACATAAAACAAACGAGGTTAAAAATGGAAGAAAAACAAGAAAACAGCCTATCTGAAAGAGATAAATGGCTAATCAAACAGGCTGTATTAGAAAGTGCTGCTAAAAATACAAATTTAACACCAAGTGAATTGGCTGAGAGTGTATGTTCAGCAGTGATGTTTATTGATTTTTATGGGCGTTAAAAATATCTGAACTGGAAATTCTATCATCAATAGATTCTTGCAATCTTGATGATAATGTTGAAACAAATCTAGCAATATCTTCGGCTACATACTCATTAACTTCGCGTAAATATTGAGAAGAGTTTGTTTTTAAAATATCTCTTGCCATAACAAGAGCTATTTTATCTGCTGCTATTTTTTCCATGATGCTTCCTTATTTTTTGTGTTGTGGTTGAGGGAAATTATATTCCTTATGTGTTGTGGTGACAATAAGGGCTTGAGCCTTACAAGCATAAAGAAAGGCACTTATTCAACGGCTCTTGTGTTTGCTAATAACAAGAGCTAAGCAACCCCACAGCCGAGCATGAGGGCTTAAAACTTATGCAACCTATAAAATTGGTTCCTTAGGTTTGCCCTCCGTAAAACGAGGGCTTTTTTATCCCGAAAAATTACCTTACAATCAAAGTAATTTTTAATATATAAAGGGAATGCTATGAAAACCGTTAAAGCAAGACTGACTGAGTTAAAAAACTTAATTAATACAAAAATCAACGAAAACTATGAGTGGATGGGAGAAATAAAATCACCCGAAATCATCAAAGAAATAGAGAAACTTTATCCCTTAATAGAGAAAATAGAAAAATCTGGAAAAACCCTTGAAATTTCCTATGCAAAATATATTTCTCTTCAATTAATTAAAAAAATAATTCGTATCCTTAATAAAAAAAGAACGAATAATAAATGGGATGAATATGATGTAAATTCATTTATTTTATCTCTAGTCAAACTAAGAATGACAATCAAGGAATTATATTTAATTGAAGTTAAAGGTGAATTAAGAACAGAAGAAGAACTCAATGCTATTGCTGCTGATATATCCAAAGCAAAATTGAATTTAGAAGAACATATCTCACTTGAAGAACAGTTAGTAGAGGATAAAAAGGAGTTCGAAAATTTAAAAAACTCGCTGATTACACTCAAAAAATCTTATAACGATGCACAAGAACAAATAACTGAAATTTCTCAGTGGCACGAACAGTCAGACACATTAAGTAACAATATTTCGACCTATGCAATCACCGCACAAAATAATCTTACTAAAATCACGACATTAGCAACCACGGCGGAAACCAATAAACCAAAAATAGAAAGATATCATGAAGATATTGAAGGTATGATTAAATTATTCAATAAACAAAAAGAGGAGATTCAAATGATTATTGAAGACGCTAACCGAGCAAGCATGGCAGGTTCGTTTAAAACTCAATCTGAAAATATCGATAGTAAAATGAAAGCTGTAGATAAAATTTTGCTTGGCTCACTTGTTGCAACGTCTACTATTTCATTTATCAATTATTCAACAAGCCTGAGTGCAACAGACAGTCTTAATATTTTACAATTTCTTGCTAAGTCTATTGTGACAATCCCGTTACTTGTCATCGCCTGGTTAAAAGCTAAAGAACGGGCTTATCTCTTTAGATTAAGGGAAGATTATAACTACAAATATTCCTCAGCAATGGCATTTGAAGGTTATAAGAAACAAGTACAAGAACAAGACCCTAAATTACATCAGCAACTTCTGCAAATTGCCGTGGATAATTTGGGGATAAATCCAACCAAAGTCTTTGACAAAGATTTAAAAAGCACACCACTTGAAACGATTATCGATGGCGTAGGAAAACGCCTGGATAAAGCTGTTGATGGTATTAAAGGAGAGGTGAATGACATTCCAAAGAAAACAAAAGAATTAATTGATGATGAATAACTCGCTCCCTCAAATTCTCAGCGTTTTTTATTGACAACACCGCTCACATCGGATTAAGATACCCTCACTTTCAACAGAAAGTCGGGATCGCAGTCCTGAATGTACAGAGCGGTGAAAAATGATAGTCGCTCAAAGCGGCTTTTTTTATAGCCGAAAATCAGAAAATCATACCTTTAAAAGGTATCCCCAAATTGGGGAACCCTTTCAAAAGGCAGGTTCAAATTGAACCACCCTTTAAAGTAGTCAATGATGAGCTGATTGGGAGGATCGAAAGATCCGCCGTTACTCTGTACACGGTACTGCGAATCTCAGTCAGTTCATCACCAGTTTCGCAGCTTGTGATGAGTTTTAGAAAACTTGTACAGAGAAACGAAAAATGACTACATTAACTTTCCAAAACACTACTCTTTCGGTTATCAACCAACACAACCAAACTTACTTTACAGCAAATGATCTAGGCTTGGCATTAGGCTATGTAGATGCAATCCGTTCAGTAAAACAAATCTACGACCGCAACGCAGACGAATTTACCCCAGAAATGACCGCACTTGTGGAAATGCAAACCGCAGGCGGACTACAAAAAGTGCGTATCTTCTCATTGCGTGGCGCACACCTGATTGCAATGTTTGCTCGCACCAAAATCGCCAAAGCGTTTAGAAAATGGGTGCTCGATGTTTTAGATGAAGAAGTCAAAAAATCTACCGCACTTTTACCAAGCACGATTACACCAGAGCAACAACAAGCGATTCAATCTGCCGTGCAACAAGCGCATCACAGAACAGGCTTACACTGGCAAGAAATCTACCGCCAACTAAAAGCCATGTTCCACATTGCCAAATACGACCAACTGCCACAAGACCAATACGGCAATGCAATGGCGTTCATTATGAACTTACAGCCGATTGTCTTACCATCAGTCGAAAAGAAATTCACCCGTGAATTTACAGAACATGACCTACAACAGCTCGTTTGGGCGTGGTTCGCTTTATTGCGTGGCACGGAACTTTGCCAAGTACTTCACCCAGCATTAAAACAAATTGGCTCGCACTATGCTGCTTCCGTTTATGGCGTGGCTTACGAATATCGCAGTACTCTCCGTCAGGCCCATAACGTATTAACACGCATTACAGAGCAATTTGAATGCGAGCAAGGAAATAACTGGCGCGTATTAAAATATCTTCGAGCCTATAATCCCAAAGCAACAGGATTTCAGCTAGACATTCTCTAAAACACCACAAAATCCGACCGCACTTTTCCTCAAGAAATCCGTGTGGCGGATTGCTACACCCTAAATTCACTAAATTGACTAAAAAGGAAACAAAAATGCAAAAATTTACTGACGCATTCGCCGAAACTATTCCATTTCTTTGTAAAACAGCTATCGCCTTTGCCCTCGCTTTTTTAATTGGCGGTATCGCCTACTGTTTTGCCGATGAACCTACCGACTGGCAAGACAACACACTAGGCCAACAAATCCAAGCTGAAACACAGTGTGAATTGAAAGGTGGCATATATGAAAATGGCGTATGTTTACAACCAAATCTCACACTCGCAGCAGAAAAAGAACTGCAGGCTTACACCGCACAAAAACAAGCAGAAATTAACCGCACTTTAGGAGTAAAACAATGAAACGCACAACGCTATCTCCTTGGCAATGCGATAACCACTATGATTACTACGCACAATTTGAAACCGAAAGCATAGAGCAAGACGAACCAGAAGAAGATTGGCGTGAACCTGAAGATGCTGATTGTGAATATTGGCAATCCAATTGTTATGGGAGAGGTTAAAAATGGAAGAAACACCACGTGAACGCCTAGAAAGCAAGGCTGAATTGCTAAATGCTATTCGAAATTGGTTATGGCAAGAACGAATTACGCCAGAAGAATTACAAGCTGAAATTGAATATATCCAGCACAACCCACTACCATTCTAAGGAGCTACAATGAAACTTTACGAAATCACTGAACAACTCGAAAACATCAAAGAATTGCTCGAAAATCCTGAATTTGCAGATAATGCGGATATTGCCAAAGCATTAGATGCAGTGCAGCAAGATTTTGACAAAAAAGCGGAGAATGTCGTCTATATCATTAAAAATACAGAGGGTGACATTGAAGTGATTGACGCTGAAATCAAACGCTTGCAGGCAATGAAAAAGCAACGCCAAAACGGTATTGATCAGATTAAAAACTACCTCAAACACAATATGGAAGCAACAGGCACGGCAAAAATTAACTGTCCTTTGTTTACTATTTCCTACCGCGAAAGCAAGCAAAGTGCGGTGCAATTAGACGAAGATTTATTTCTCGCCAACAACTACGATGAAACCCTTGTTAATGTGAAAATCACAGCGAATAAAACCGAAATTAAAGCACGATTAAAAGCAGGGGAAGAAATTCCTGGTGCGAAATTGGTTGATAGTCAAATTCTGACAATTAGATAAGGAAAGAGAAATGGATCTACAAAGTGCAAATTTAAGCGAGCTTATGCCTGAACTTATTCAGGCAATTAGTCAGCTTGGGAATCTAAGCAAAGATAAACAAGGTTATGGTTATAAATACGCAGAACTAAGCAAAGTGCTTGATACCTGCCGCCCAATCCTTGCGGAGCATAATTTAGTAATCACGCAACTTGTTACTGTCCTAAATGACGAGCCAACACTTGTAACGACACTATTTCACAAAAGTGGGCAGTTTTTACGAAGTTGTTATCCATTGGTTAAGGCTGGAGTTAAGCAAGCTAACGATGCTCAGCAAGTTGGTGCAGCAATTACTTATGCACGTCGTTACGCCTTAACCGCGATGTTATTTATGGCGCAAGAAGATGATGATGCGGCAAGCGTGGGAAAGCGTGAGCAGTCATCGCCCCCAAAGTCCGAACGGCCAAACAACTCCAACAAATCGACCCCGCAGGCTACGAGCTCTACTCAAGCTAACGTAACTAGCAAATCGGTTATAGAGCAACTTAAAGATAGGCTGAAAGGAAAAACCAAAAAGGAATGCGGTGAAATTTACGATAAGTCTATCGTTTGGTTAGAGGAAAAACACCCCGATCTCGTTGATGAATACAACCTAATGTATAACGACTATTTACTTAATTTAATGTAAGGAAAAACTATGGCACGTAATACCAACACCGTGATATTAGTTGGTCATTTAGGCAGTGACCCAGAAATCCGCCAATTCCAAAATGGCGGGCAAATTGCCACATTTAATCTTGCTATCGGTGATGATTACCGAGATAAACAAGGCAATACGGTTAAACGCACGCATTGGATACCCATTGTGGTGCACGGAAATTCTGCCGATGTGGCAAGACAATATCTGCAAAAAGGCTCAAAAATCTGCGTAACAGGAAAGCTAGTACAGGAAAGCTGGCAAGACCAAAACGGCAATAACCGCACCGCACTTAAAGTAGCGACACAATCGTTTGAAATGCTAGACAGCAAGGCAAGCGGTGAAACACAACAACCAACCAAAGACAAAGAAAAACTCGACCCATTAAGCGCAGCAGCTGAACAAGATGGGTTTAATGATGATATTCCGTTTTGAGTGAGGAAAGTATGAAAACATTTCCTTTATCAGAGAAACAAACAAAATACTTCACTGATCTTGCTAAAAACAGTAAATCAGGTTTTATTGGCGTTTCTTGGTACGAGCCTGAACGGAAATGGAAGGCGACAATTACCAGTAATGCTCAGTTATTTACGTTGGGATTATTTGATGACCCAGTTAAAGCAGCAGTGGTTAGAGATAATAAAGCTGTTGAATTATGGGGTGCCAATGCCGTAACAAATGATGGACTAGGACTTTTTAAAAAAGAGGAGCGGCACTTTTGGGTGCCCGATGAAGAGAATCTACAAAAGCGAATTAATAATTGCTTGCCTCTGCATCTTCGATATTTTGGCAGAAAGTTTTTTGGCCTAGTTACTTTCGCCAGAGAAAAGGGTATCACTTTTCAAGAGGCTATCAAACATCAATCGGAGTTAAATAGTTTATCTAAAAAAGATAGAGCCAAAATCATTACTATACTAGAACGCGAAAAGCTTATTTATATTGATAAACAAAATAACAATAGTGTAGATAAAAATAACATCTACTCTATCAGTTACCAACCAAAGAAACTCATTAAGGAGCAAAAAATGAGCGTTAAAAAGGACACATCAATGACATTAGAAAAATCAAATTCATTAGAGCATAAATCCCCTGAAGAGCTTGCTGAAATGGCCCAAGAGTTACTTAAACTTTCAGAAGCAAAAAAACAAGAAATTGCGAATGGAGATGTACTTAAAAAACAAATTAGACCATTAATTCTTGCATGTTTCCAGGCCAAAGGCAAAGTTGAACGCTCTCTAAATGAACTCCTCGATGTGACAACTGAATTAGATAACTCTCTAAACGCCCTTCGTGATGCGATTAAATAATTTAATTACGAAGATGATGCTTAAAATCTGCCGCTATTAATTAGCGGCTTTTTTATATCTCTAAAAATCATTATGAGCAAAGACGCCAAAATACTAATGCAACAAATCGAACAGTTAAAGCAAGAAATTGATTTGCTGAAAAAAAAATGAGCGGTTGCATAGCCAAGCTGATTTTTGGTTTAGAGCAGCAAATGAAGGTAAGCCAACTACTTATATCCCAGAAGAAAGAAATTTATAAAGGAAAACCATGACACAACCAAATGAAATTAACATCAAAATACCCTTACATAAATTCCAAACATTAATGCACCGTTATGTTCGAGACTCCCTACACGATAACGGAACGCCTGTTTTAATCTGCATCCACGATGTTAAAGAGTATTGGGCAGTATTAGATAGCCATACAAGAGAAAGAATTAAGAGCGAAGTGAAATTTTTTATCAAAGAATATCACCACCTACGCAATGATAAATTCTTTACGGAAAGTTTATCGGCCTGGAGTGAATTATCTGACTGGATAAATGAAAACCGTAGCAGCACATCAACAACTGGCACAACAGCAAAACCGCTTGTGCCTGTGTTGCCTGTGATTAATCCAAAACAAGTAAGAAAATAATCGCACTTTTGCTGTTTTGTTATTTATTTTGACAATTCCGCAAATATTTATTTGTAAAAATAAAGTTGCAACACTATAATGAGCACAATTACACGTGGTTGGTGAAAGCAATCATTGTTCTTTAACTAAAATCGTAGATTTTAATTAGGCTTACTAAACTTTAGTGGGCTTTTTTAGTCTAAAAAGCATAGGAGGTAACAATGAAAAGTTTAAATTTAAATGAAGGTTGGAATGGCTAAAATTATCAAACAGCTTAAGGCAGTAAAAAGAAAAGAGGGGTTAACGTTATCACTATCGTTAATCTCTTTTTTTATTGGCGTATTTTTGCTTTTCAAAGAATACTATAAACCGATTGATCTTAGTGGATTAACCCTGCAAGATTGGACTTCAGTCACACAAAGTGCGGTCATTTTTATTTCCGCTATCATTGCCGTTTGCACAATAACATCAACCCGTAAAACATCAAAAGAAAGAGCTACACTTGATGTTGTTTTAGGTGATTATCAAGATAAAGATCTTGTTGAAGCCAGTAATATGATTTTCACCTTAGTTAGAGAGGATAGAAATCAGTTGTTTACCGTTTTCCAAAATGAAGATGGAAAAAAGGCGAATGAACGCAGCTCGCTTCTACTGGTATTAAATCGTTACGAGTTTTACGCTTCAGCAATGAATCACGGAATTTTAGATGAACAGTTATTTAAACGCTTACATTGCTCAAATTTTATAAAGTTATGGGATGCTGTATCACCAACAGTAATGAGTATTCGAGATAAAGAACGCAAAGATACGCTATTTAAAGATTTAGAAATTCTTGTTTTACGCTGGAAATCAAATCCATTAAGCGTTGATGATTTATAAAAATTAAAGAGTAAATAGTTTTCAAATCCCACTTCACAACGTGGGATTTTTTATTGACACCGCACCAAACTTCGGATTAAGATAACCGCACTAACAATACAAGTCGGTTATCAAACGCTCCGATTCAAAAGCGGTTTTTTTGTACCTAAAATCTAGGTAAAGATCACTTATGATCGGGTCGAGAGAACCTAATAAAATACCTTAGGGGAATAAGTTCCGCCATCTTGTATTGGTAGTTGAAGCCCGATCGCCAACTAAGCGATCAATACTAACTAAAATACAAGGTACAAAAAAATGACAACTCAAATTCAAACAATCCAGTTCAACCGCCAATCTCTAGTTACATTCGAACAAAACGGCACACATTACACCGCAATGAAACCAATCTGCGAAAATATCGGTTTATGTTGGGATGGACAAAGACAACGCATTCAAAGAGATGAAGTGCTTTCAGAGGGAGCGGTTATCATAACCGTACCTTCAAATGGTGGAGATCAACAAATGATCTGCCTACCCATCGAATATATCAATGGCTGGCTTTTCGGTATCGACATTAAACGCTGCAAACCTGAAATTCGCGAAACTCTGATAATGTACAAAAAAGAATGTTATCAAGCCTTGTACAATTATTGGAATAAGCCACAACAACTTGCACTGCCAGAACCTGAAAAGAAATTCACCTTTGAATTTACCGAATATGAATTACAACAGCTTGCTTGGTTGTGGTTCTCTTTCAAACGTGGCATCGGCACTTTCCAACACATTGAAAGAGCTTTTAACGTTTTAGGCTCGAACATGAGCGGGCAAATCTACGGACAGGCTTACGAATATTTAAGCGTGTTACGCTCAACAAACCAAATCTTAAACCGCATCACAAGCGATTTTAACATCGACCAAATGACAAACTGGCGTGTATTAAAACACTTGCGAGGCTTTAATCCAAAAGCAGTCAAAATCGACTTCTAAAACACCACAAAATCCGACCGCACTTTTTTAAGCCTGCGGCGGATTCTCACACCTAAAATCCGACAAAAGGAACAGAAAATGAACAAATTAATCATTACGCTTGTGTGTGCATTTGTGGTGTATATGGCGAACACCCTAAATCTTAATCAAGACTGTGATGGCAAAATCTGTCACACCGAACAGACACAACAATATTAACAAACCACCGCTCTTATGGGCGGTTTTTTATTGGAGGAAATATGGAACCAATTAAACTTTCGCAGAAAGCCGAAGAAGAAATTGTTAATGCAGCAAAAATGGCAGCGTTATCCAATTTAACCGAGAAAAGCCAAAATTTAATTACGCTCGAGGATATTGCAATATATTTTGGGCGACACTATCAAACCGTTGCCAAGATTATTTCAAAACTGCCTAATTTCCCAAAACCCGTTACGGTCGATCAGAAAAATTCTCGCCCACGCTATATTGCAGGCGAAGTTGTTCGTTGGGGGCGTATTAATGCTAAACGTATTAGCTAATCAAGTAATTCCGCCACTTCCGCCATATCAGGGGCATAATAGACATTTTGTAAAATCGAAATATCTTTATGCCCAGATATTTTGGCTAATGTCATCACATCTACTTTTTTAGATAGTCTAGTCAATGCCTCGCGCCGTGTGTCGTGAAAATGCAGATATTCTCGCTCGGCAAGTTTTTTGAGTTTTCGGAATGTTGCATCAAGCACATTTGACTTAACATCAAAACACAATCCCTCATCCCCTATCTCACTTTTTAACCTTTCTAAAATAGCGATTGCATTTTTAGTCAATGGCACGGTTCTTGATGTGCCGTTTTTTGTCATTGGCAAAAATGCAGTACGTTTCTCAAAATTTACATTATCCCAACTAAGGCTACAAATCTCCCCTGCTCTCATTGCGGTTTCAACGGCAAACAACATTGCCGCAGCTGTTCTCGCTTTTGCAGTTTTGAGCGTATCAACATATCCACTGATAGCAACAATGACATTAATATCTTCTTCCGTTACTCGCTGAGTTCGAGGTTTCCCTTTCTCGGGTAATTGTATGCCGACCATTGGGCTTTTTTGTATATACCCCCATCGCTCAAGAGCAATTTTGAATATGTGGCCTATCGTAGATAATTCGCGGCGCACACTTTCACTTTTTACCGATTCCAATCGCTCCGCAATCCAATCCTCAATATCCCTCCGACTAACATCAGATATATATTTATCCGTAACTGGATGGCGCAAAAAGCGATTCAGCCGATTAAATTCGTGCTTTTCACCACGCTTTGTTGGCGTAATTTCGCTAAGATACCGCTTAATGACATCAGAAAATAATGTATCAGGTTGCAGTCCTTGCGACTGCAATTCCATTTTCTTTTCCTCTTCCGCGCCCCACAATGTAGCCTCGGCTTTTGTTGCGCAGGTTTTGGATTTACGCACACCGTTTTTATAGATTTCTACCCGCCATTTATCACCACGCTTGCGAATTGTTGACATTTTTTGCTCCTATTTTTTGCTAGGGTACGTCAAAATTTCATATTGCATTGGCGTAATTTTGGCGTAATCGATGCATAAAAATATATAAAAATACTTAAAAAATGGCAATATTTGAGGTTTGAATTAATGAGGAATTTATAGCGGATGTGAACGTAAAGTATTGATTTTACTGGCTGAAATGCATAAAAGAAAAACCCCTGACCAATGGTCAAGGGTTTGTATGTGGTGCCTAGGGTCGGACTCGAACCGACACGTTTATTCAACGGCGGATTTTGAATCCGCTGCGTCTACCAATTTCGCCACCCAGGCTTAATGGTGTTGAATTATACGTATATATAAATGTGTGACAAGTAAAATTTTTTAGAAATAATTCATTTGTTTTAAAAATGAGCAAGGATTTTCTGGTTTTTTAAAAATATCGCCAAACAAATGCAATAACTAAAATACATAACATGATTAGAATCTGAATCAGCCGTTTTTTTGTTAATTTTTCTGCTGCCATAATGCTTTACTCTTCTTAAAATGACTATTTAGTGGTATAATTATTGAGCTAGATCAATTTTACACTAATTTTTCGAAATATTTGAGGCTTACATGAAAAATTTCGTTGCAGAAACCAAGGCAGGACGCCGGGTTCAATCGGGAGGTTGCGCTATTCATTGCCAGGATTGCAGTATTAGCCAACTTTGTATTCCTTTTACGCTGAACGAACATGAATTAGATCAGCTTGATAATATTATCGAACGAAAGAAACCTATCCAAAAATCACAAGTTCTTTTTAAAGCTGGTGATTCCCTCAATTCAATTTATGCAATTCGCTCTGGTACGATCAAAAGCTACACTATTAGCGAATCTGGCGAAGAACAAATCACTTCATTCCATTTACCTGGTGATTTAGTTGGCTTTGATGCCATTACTCAAATGCAACACCCTAGTTTTGCGCAAGCTTTAGAGACCGCAATGGTATGCGAAATTCCTTATGATATTTTGGATGATTTAGCAGGTAAAATGCCAAAATTGCGCCAACAAATTCTGCGCTTAATGAGTAATGAAATTAAAAGTGATCAAGAAATGATTTTGTTACTGTCTAAAATGAATGCTGAAGAGCGTTTGGCTGCTTTTATTCATAATCTTTCTAAACGATACTCTGCTCGTGGTTTTTCAGCTAAAGAATTCCGTTTAACGATGACGCGTGGTGATATTGGTAACTATCTAGGTTTAACAGTTGAAACTATCAGTCGATTATTGGGACGCTTTCAAAAACTAGGCATTCTTACAGTGCAAGGAAAATATATTACAATTAATGATCTCAATGCTTTAATTGAATTAACAGGCACGAATAAAACCAAAATAACATTAGTTGAATAATTTTTAAGGCGTGAATTTCACGCCTTTTTTGTATTCATTAAAAATAAATTTTGCACTAGATCACCTTTTTGAAAATCGCACCTTGCCATTCAAAAGATTCTTTCTTATTCTATGGTGAGTTTTGGAGGTTGTTATGAAATTTAAAAATATCCTGGTTGTTCTCAATCCTGAAAATGAAAAACAATATGCCCTTGCGCGCGCCGTGCGTTTGGTGAAAGAACAAAAAAATGAAACTAAGGTAAAAATCACCGCACTTTTATCTGTATATGACTTATCTTATGAAATGTCGGCTTTACTTTCTTCTGAAGAACGTTCAGAAATGCATCAACAAGTAATCGAAAAACATCGCCATGCGGTTCAATATTACTTAGATAAATATGCAGATCCGGAAATTGAATTGCAATCTCACATTGTTTGGAATAGCAACGAAGCTGAGGCGATTAAAGAAGAAGTCGAAGGCAACAATTATGATCTTGTGGTGAAATATACTAAAGATGAAGAAAGTTTTACCTCACTTATTTTCACACCAGTGGATTGGCAGCTTCTTCGTAAATGCCCTGTTCCTGTTTTGATGGTTCGCGATGGTGATTGGAAACATCAACGTCGTATTCTTGTGGCAGTAAATGTTTCTGGTGAGCAAGACTATCAAGATGAATTTAATCAAGAATTAGTGGAAACAGGCATGTCACTCGCTGAAAATCTAAATCGTGGTAATGTTCACTTAGTTGCAGCCTACCCTTCTGCTCCAATCAATATGGCGATTGATTTACCAGAATTTAATACTTCAGGCTATGAAAACGGTATTCGTGGCCAACATCTTATTAATATGAAAGCATTGCGTCAGAAATTTGGTATTAATGAAGACCATACTCATGTGCATGAAGGTTTCCCAGAAGAAGTGATTCCTGAAGTTGCAAAAGAAATTGAAGCAGAGTTAGTAATTTTAGGTACAGTCGGCCGTACAGGTTTATCTGCTGCATTATTGGGAAATACTGCGGAACATGTGATTAGTAAATTAAGTTGTAATTTATTAGGCATTAAGCCATCTAAAAAAGACGATTAATAACAGCCATCTACATTTAGACATTCCCTAAGTACTAAGTATTTAGGGAATTTTTTTATGCGTTATACAAATGTTTTGTGATCTTGATCATAAATTTGAAATTTTCTCTAAACCATCATTTAAATGATAGTTATTTTCATTTAATATTCACGTTCATTTTATAAATGCTCACCTCTATTTTTTATTAAGGAAAGGTATGAAAAAAACATTAATTGCAAGTTTATTGGTTTTAGCTGGTGTAGCGCAAGCTCATGAAGTTTGGGTTCAAGCGCCTGCAAAATTGGCATCTGGTTCTGTATTAAAAGCAGAATTAGCTTATGGGGACTACCCTTACGTAGAAAAAATTCCTGAAGCACGTTTGAAAATTTTTGCACCAATGGAAATTATTCATCAAGATGGTGAAAAACAAACCTTAGTTCAAAAAGGTGAAAACTATCAATATCAATCAGAGAAAGCATTGTCTAATGGTTCTTATTGGGTGACTGCGACTTACAAACCAACTTTTTGGTCATAAAATGCCGAAGGTTGGAAAATGGATAATTTGAAAGGATTAGAAAATCCAACTTATTGCGAACAAACTCAAATGTTTGGTAAAAGCCTTGTTACAGTTGGTAAAAAGCCATTAAATGCAGAAATGGCAATGACAAGAGTAGGTTTACCGCTTGAAATTGTTCCTTTGCGTGATCCAAGTAAAGCGAAATCAGGTGAACCGTTCCCTGTTCAAATTTTCTACCAAGATCAGCCATTAGTAGGCGAAACTGTAATTGCAACAGCAGATACTATTGTTGTGAAAGATCTTGAAGCAAGTACAAGCCATCGTGAACCACAAGGTTTTTCAGGTAAAACAGATAGTCAAGGACGTGTGAATATCATTCCATTAATTGATGGTATTTGGAAAATTAAAGTCATTCACAAAACACCATTTGCAGATCAACAAATTTGTCAGCAATCCGCAAGCTATAGCACATTAATTTTACCTGTTGGTAAAGGATTAGCTAAATTACCACCAAAACCAGAACACCATCATCATTAATTTTGAAAGTGCGGTGAAATTTCACCGCACTTTTTGCTTTTATCTTCCATTCTCTTTCTTCAAATTTCTTCATAAACTCCTATATTTTTTTGTACTAGTGTAGTAGTATAAAGATATCGTAAATAAAAAGGAGAGAATGATGTCTAAAATTGCCCTTATTACTGGTGCTACCGCAGGATTTGGTAGTGCAATCTGTAGAACGCTTATTCAAGCTGGATATTTTGTAATTGGTACTGGCCGTCGTACCGAACGATTAACTTCACTACAAGCTGAATTGGGTAAAAAATTTCTTCCTCTTGCTTTCGATATATCTGATCGACTAGCCACTCAAGAAGCAATTAAATCTTTACCTACACAATGGAAAAATATTGATTTACTGGTTAATAACGCAGGATTAGCTCTTGGCTTAGAATCTGCCGATAAAGCGAATCTTGATGATTGGGAACAAATGATTGATACCAATATTAAAGGATTGGTGAATATTACTCGATTCGTTTTGCCTCAAATGGTCGAAAGAAATACGGGCCATATTATTAATTTAAGTTCAATTGCAGGCACCTATCCTTATCCAGGCGGTAACGTATATGGCGGTACAAAGGCTTTTGTAACACAGTTTAGTTTAAATTTACGTGCAGATTTGGCGGGTAAAAATATCCGTGTTACTAGCGTAGAACCTGGGCTTTGTGGCGGAACAGAATTTTCTAATGTGCGTTTTAAAGGTGATGATGCACGAGTAGAAAAACTCTATGAAAATGTGCAATACGTTACGCCACAAGATATTGCGAATATGGTTTTATGGCTCAATCAGCAACCAGAACACGTTAATATTAATCGTATTGAAGTGATGCCAACTGCACAAACTTTTGCACCATTAAATGTGGCAAGAAATTCAAATTAAAATAATAAGGAAACACAATGTCAGAAACTCTTTTAAATCCCTATTTTGGCGAGTTTGGTGGTATGTATGTACCAGAAATACTCGTGCCAGTGCTTAAACAGCTTGAAAAAGCCTTTGTCGCAGCGAAAGACGATCCTGAATTCCAACGTGAATTTCAAGATTTACTCAAAAATTATGCGGGAAGACCGACCGCACTTACTCTTTGTCGCAACCTAACAAAAGGTACTAAAGCGAAAATCTATCTTAAACGTGAAGATTTATTACACGGTGGCGCTCATAAAACCAATCAAGTTTTAGGACAAATTTTATTAGCTAAACGTATGGGCAAAACGCGTATTATTGCCGAAACCGGTGCGGGTCAGCATGGTGTCGCGACTGCCCTTGCTTGTGCCATGTTAGATATGCCATGCCGTATTTATATGGGCGCAAAAGATGTTGAGCGTCAATCGCCGAATGTATTTCGTATGCGTTTAATGGGCGCGGAAGTGGTTCCTGTACAAAAAGGCTCTTGCTCTTTAAAAGACGCTTGTTGTGAAGCTATGCGTGATTGGTCAGCAAACTATGAAACAACCCATTATTTACTTGGAACGGCGGCAGGCCCTCACCCCTTCCCGACGATTGTGAGAGAATTTCAAAAAATGATTGGAATTGAGACTAAATGTCAAATTCTCGAACGAGAAGGTCGTTTACCTGATGCGGTAATTGCTGCGGTTGGCGGTGGCTCTAACGCAATTGGCATGTTTACTGATTTTATTGATGAAGCAAATGTACGTTTAATTGGCGTTGAACCAGCGGGGAAAGGCATTGAAAGCGGTGAACATGGCGCACCATTAGGTCATGCAAAAGTTGGCATTTATTTCGGGATGAAATCCCCTTTAATGCAAACGGAAGATGGTCAAGTAGAAGAATCCTATTCTGTTTCAGCTGGATTAGACTTCCCTTCTGTTGGGCCTCAACATGCTTATTTACAAAGTATTGGACGAGCAGAATATCCAAGTATTACCGATGATGAAGCATTGAATGCTTTCCAAGAGTTAGCTAAACATGAAGGCATTATTCCTGCATTAGAAAGCTCACACGCACTTGCTCAAGCCCTGAAAATGATTCATCAAGAACCTAACAAAGAACAAATTTTAGTCGTGAATCTATCTGGCCGTGGCGATAAAGATATTTTCACCGTAGATAAAATTTTGACAGAAAAAGGAATGAAATAATGAGCCGTTTTGAAACTCAATTTGCTGCGCTTAAAGCAAAAGATGAAGGGGCATTTGTTCCTTTCGTCACCTTATGTGACCCTACTTTTGACCGCTCTTTTAACATTATTTGCACGCTTGTGGATAACGGTGCAGATGCTTTAGAGCTTGGTTTTCCTTTTTCCGATCCACTGCTCGATGGTCCAGTTATTCAAGCCGCGAATAATCGTGCTTTAACTGCGGGCCATAGTACTGAAGATAGCTTTAAGTTATTAGAAAAAGTGCGGTCAAAATATCCAGAGATTCCGATTAGCTTATTACTTTGTGCCAATTTAATTTTTGCCAAAGGTTTAGATACTTTTTATCAACGCTGTGCAGAAGTCGGTGTTGATGCTGTGCTTGTAGCAGATATTCCGTTACTGGCAAAAGAAGATTATGTACAAGCAGCTAAAAAACACGGCATTCAACCGGTATTTATTTGCCCACCAAATGCGGACGAAAAAACGATCCAAGGTGTAGCACAAAATAGCGAGGGCTATACTTATTTAGTTTCTCGTGCTGGCGTAACCAGTGCTGAAAATCAAGCCCATGCAGCGAATTTAGATACCCTTGTAGAACAACTTAAGGCTCATAATGCTCCACCAATTTTACAAGGCTTTGGCATTGCTCAACCAGAGCAAGTTAAAGAAGCGTTGTCTTTGGGCGCAGCGGGTGCAATTTCAGGTTCTGCAACGGTGAAAATCATTGAGCGGAATTTAGATAATCACGAGCAATGTTTAGCTGAATTAGCTGAATTTGTTCAAGCAATGAAAGCGGCAACAAAATAAGAAAAAAGAACCCGCACTTGTGGCGGGTTTCTTTTATCTATCGAGAAAATTAAAAATTTAATACTTTGTCGGCTTCTATCGTCCAGTCTGCCAACTCTGATAATGTGCCTATTTCCACGCCCTCCACCAACGGTAATTCAGTGATACCACGAGCATTTGTACAGGTTTTACAAAGTTTAATTGTCGCTCCTTGTGCCGTTAAAATTTCCAACATTTGTTGTAAATGATACCCTTCTGCTGGATTTTGTTTTGCTAAACCACCAGTTACCGCATCAGACATTAAAAATACTTTTAAATTAACCGCACTTTTATGCTGCTCTTGCAACTGTAACGCTAAACGTAATGCACTAAAAAAATGCTCGTCACCATAAGGGGATGAATGGATAATAAATAGAATATTTTGCATACTATTCTCCTTGATTTCCTTGGTATTAATAACCTTGCTGATAAATTCCTTCCAATAATTTCACTGAAAGTAAGGCGAGATTAAAGCGTTGTTCATCTGCCACAGACCAGAATTCTACGCCATTTTCTACCGCACTTATTTGACTTAAATGAAGTTTTACTGATTCTTCGCCATTTTCTTGTTCTCCATTAAGTACAGGTGTAATTAAGGTTTCTTCTAAAGCGATAAGCTCACTATTTTGAGGTTGATAGTCGAAATCATAGTCTGAAAGTGCGGTGACTTTTTGTGCCAATCCATAAAATACAGGCACTTGGATTGCATGGAATGTAGCACGCTCTAATTGCGGAAAAATTCGTTGTAATTGATTAGATAAACTAGGTGCTTGATGCGGATAGACATCAAACGCTAAGCGAGTTTCTTCTTCATCCAATGGAATACCATTTAATAAACGGGCTGTTTGTCCCGCAAGTTTAGTCACGGTTTCCGCATCCGTATAAGAAGCTGGCAATAAAGAGGTAACAAATACTTGATTGAGATTAGTCTCTTGTAAAATCGGGGCAAGGGTTAAAGCAAGTTGGCTTACTTGTGGATCAGGCAAGCTAACAATGTTACGTTGTCTCAGTTCGAATAGTTGTGATTCATTTACCGTTGGAACAACAACGGGCACATCAGAAAGCGCACTGCAAACGCCTAACATATCAATGACAATACAGCCCTGCTCCGCTGCTTGCGCAATATGGGAAACTTGCTCAAGTTTTCCTGCAAAAAAGACATAATTAAAATCAGCCCACTCAACTTCATTTGGCGAAAGTTGTTCAACGCCTTTATTGCGAAAACGAATATTTTGTTCTTCTTCAAAAGGTATCATTTCAACAATAGAAACTTTACTAATTTCAAGCGCACTGTGTTCTAAACGCTCTACAATTTTTTCACTTAATTCAAATTCTGCTGCTATCGCAATATTTAAGGTTGCGTCCATTTTTCTCTCCGCTGTAAAATAATCAGCATTATTTTACACCAAAACCAGGAACGAAATAATGACACCCGCAATTGATTTACTTAAAAAACAAAAAATTCCTTTTATCTTGCATACTTATGATCATGCTCCAAACAATCAACATTTTGGTGATGAAGCCGCAGAAAAACTAGGCGTTGATCCTAACCGCTCTTTTAAAACGTTACTTGTAGCGGAAAATGGCGATCAGAAAAAACTTGCTTGTTTTGTACTTGCAACGGCCAATATGCTAAATTTAAAGAAAGCAGCAAAATCTATCGGTGTTAAAAAAGTAGAAATGGCGGATAAAGATGCTGCGCAAAAAAGCACAGGTTATCTTGTAGGGGGAATTAGCCCGCTCGGTCAAAAGAAACGCGTGAAAACGGTGATAAATTCAACCGCACTTGAGTTTGAAACGATTTATGTTTCAGGCGGAAAACGTGGGTTAAGTGTAGAAATTGCGCCACAAGATTTAGCAAATGTATTAGGTGCAGAATTTACTGATATTGTTGATGAATAAGTGATGGACTTATAAATTTAAAGGCGGGTTTATTCCGCCTTTTTGACTATTTCAACTCTTCCAATAATTTACCCAATCCACTCTGGCGCCTCACTGTTTGGCGAATTGCTGTTTTCCATATTTTTTCATCGGCAAATACAGTGAGTTCTTTTTTTGCACGAGTCACGCCCGTGAAAACTAATTCTCGCGACAATACTGGATTCACTTCTGTTGGAAGCACCATGACGGTATGTTCAAATTCGGAACCTTGAGATTTATGAATTGTCATCATAAAAGCGGGCTCATGTGCTGGAATTCGGCTTGTCAGCACTTCTCGGTTGCCAAACCATACTTTGCCATTTGCCAAACACAGTCCAATATCACCGTTATAAAGGCGAACATTATGATCGTTTTCAGTAATCATAATTGGCTTGCCGATATACCAATCTTGTTCATTACGGAACCAAAGCAATTTTTCCTCTCGCAACGCTAACGCGATTTCTTTATTAAGATTTTCAACACCTAAATTGTTGTTACGAAGTGCAGTTAAAAATCTCACAGAATTAAATTGCGCTTGAATAGCCTCGGCATAGGAAATGCCTTGTTCATTTTTAGCGTTAGGATCAATTTTTTGTTTACGTAAATCGCCCAACATTTTTAAGAAAGTGCGGTAATTTTCCACCGCACTTTTTACTACTTGATTAACCGCATCGCTTTCATCATTTAAGGCATTAAAGTGCAATTCTTGCGGATAATGTTCAAATAACCCAAGGCTATCGTCTGCTTTGCCTTTTTGAATGAATTCAGCCAACTTGCCAATACCTGAATCTCTATCAAAACGGCGGCTTTCTGTTAGATGGCATAAACAATCACGTATTAGATTTGAACAATCAGCACCTTCGATTTTGTAGCCTGTTGTCGCTTGCAAATATGCGGCCTGTTCATTGCTATAAGGTTGATTAACAAATTGTGCTAATTCCCCCAATACCGCCCCTGCCTCAACAGAGGCTAATTGCGCTTGATCGCCTAATAAAATTAATCGAGTTTCAGGTTTTAACGCATTGATAAGTTTTGCCATCATTGGCAAATCAATCATTGATGTTTCATCGACAACTAACACATCTAACTGCAAAGGATTATGACTGTTATAGCGTGTGTAATCATTAAAGGCATTCACACCCAGTAAACTATGCAAAGTGCTGGCTTTTTGTGGAATCGCATTGAAAAGTGAATCGGATAAATTCATTTTTTCTTGCATAAAACCTAACGCATTTTTAATCGACTCTTCTAAACGAGATGCAGCCTTGCCAGTCGGCGCAACCAATTTGATGTGTAATTTACAATCAAATAATTCTTGTAGAACGAGCAATAAACGCGTAACTGTCGTTGTTTTTCCTGTTCCTGGGCCGCCTGTAATAATTGAAAATGGGCTTTTAATCGCTGTTGCTACTGCCACTTTTTGCCAATCTGTTTTTTCCTGTTTTTCAGGGAAATATTTATCTAATTTTTGATGAATTTCATCATAAGAAAAGGCTAAAGTGCGGTGTTTTTTTAAGGTGTTTTTTATATATTGTGCAATGCGATATTCATCTTGCCAAGCGCGATAGAAATACAACGCGCCAAATTGAAATGCCATTGGCGCAATTTGATTGACGGGATCTTGCGTAAATGCCATATGCCCGCACAACGCATTTTGCCAATCTTCCACAGCTAAATAACCAATCTTTTCACGAATTTCAGCTAAATAATCTTCTTCCGTTGTACGATAAGCCAAGCCAAATAAATTATGTTCTAAATAGCGATCTAATTGGCTGCAAGTATTTCCCTGCGTATAACGCCAACTACAAAGTGCGGCTAATAATATAGCTAAATTTTTGACTGGTTCTGCATAATCCGTATGACATTGTTTATCAGCTATCAACTTAGCAAAATAATAATCACCTTGAGAAAGAATGCCCTGCTCTTTAAGTTTTTGTAATACGGATAACATTAAAACACCCCGTCTAATTCTGTAATTAATTCAACGCTTGGACGATCATAAAATATGCCAGATTGTGGCTCTCCATTCATTCCTCGTAAGAAAAGATAAAATACCCCGCCGAAATCTCGCGCATAATCGTAATGAGGCACAACGCTTTGCAAATAACGATGTAATGCCAGCGTATAAATTAAATATTGCCAATCATAGTGACTGTGTAACATTTCTTTTTTTAATGCCTCTTGATTGTAATCAGCAAGAGTTGAACCTAAGAAATTAGATTTATAATCAACAAGATAATATTTCCCATTATGGCGGAAAACTAAGTCAATTGAACCTCTCACCATGCCCTGAATTTGTTCAAATTGAAGTGGCTCGCTTGGCAAATGATGATGGGCTTTCAACGCGCGATTAAACGCTTCAACATCAAAATGTTCTCGAATAGCCAGATAAAATGGCATTTCTTTAATGCAATCTTTATTTGCCAAATCAGCTAATGCTATTCCTATTTCATTAGAAAGTGGCGTATGTGAAATCTGTTGTAGCCAATTTTGTAGCGGCTCTGTAAAAGTTTCATCTAACTGTAAGGATTGTCTTAATTTGTCAATTTCTTCTGTATTTGCTAAATCAGAAAAATAGTAATTTTCAAAATGGCGATGCAATGCTGTCCCGACTTGTTTACCTCGTGGCAAATCTAAAATTCTTGATTCGCTTTCGTTTAAAAATGCGGTGGACTTTTCAATCGAATTTTGGCTGTCATAATCTTTTGCGTCATCAAAAACAGCGTGTTTTTTCCCCGTACTTTCAGCGAAATAATTTTGTCGGCGATGACCTTGTTCAATTGAAGTAAAACTGGTTATTCGCCAATCTTGCTCAATATTGCCCGTAAATTCTGCGGTTTTAAGCTCATCATTTTTTGTATTGATAGATAAAGCCGGAAAAGCCTCTAGATTTTGCGTAGTACAGATTTCCACATTATCTCGCATTTTTTCTTTGAAAGCTTGCAACAACGTCTCGGTATCTTTAGGCGCTGATAACGCTATTTCCTTGCCTATTTCACCTTGGCTTAGTACATAATGTAAGGCATTCCATTTTTTATCAAATTGCGCAGGCAAAGCGAATGCCATTTGATATTTGGCGCGCGTTAAAGCCACATAGAGTAAACGCAACTCTTCCGCAAAAGTTTCTTCACAAAGAGCGTTTAAATTGCGATTTTCTATATCCCATAAGGTTTCATCTCGTTCTTTAGAATAATAAACATTCATGTCACCAGCCGTTGGAATTTTGCTTGGTACAGCTAAAAATGGTAGCCAAACTAAATCGTATTCTAAGCCTTTGGATTTATGGATACTCACGATTTTTACCAACTGCCGTTCACTTTCTAAACGAATTTGAGCCTCTTGACGACCTTCGCCTTGAATTTGTTTTTCAAACCAACTGAGCAATGCCGCTTCACTTTCATGTAACGTGGCAGCTTGTTGTAAAATTTCTGCCAAATGTAGGAAATCCGTTAAATCTCGCTCTCCCGTTGCTTGGTTTAATAAGCGTTCTGAAATGCCTTGTTCCAATAAAATTTGGTGTAGCATGGCCAAGATTCCTTGGCGTTGCCAAGTTTGTTGGTATTGAGCAAAGCTATCTGCCCAACGTTGCCAGTCTGCCTCATTTTGCTGAATTTGATGAATATCCGCTGCATTTAAGCCAAAAAGTGCGGTCGCAATCGCATTCAAAATTGGACGTTCTGCAACATTTAAGCAAGCTTTTAAAATTCTGAGTAATTCCACTGCCACATGGCTATCAAAAACACTACTTTGATCTGAAAGATAAACGGAGGCAATACCAAGTTTTTGTAGCTCTTGAATAACATCAGTAGCTTCGTAACGATTTTTTACAAGAACAGCAATATTTGCCGGTTGCAATGTTTTACAAGTATCTTCATTTTGAAAAACTGCCTGATTTTCTGCCGCACTTTTTAGCCAATGTTGAATAGAAATAGCACATATTTTTGCCATTTCAGTTTTATTCACTTTGTCACTTTCAGTTAGATAAAAACGATAAGCTGGTTCAGCTTTACCATTTAAATAAAATCGCAGATGATCATTACGAGAATCAACAGCAGTAAAGTTAATATTTTGATAAATAAATGGCGATTGAGGAAAATCAAACAACGCATTTACGCCATCAACCAAATGCTTCTCTGAACGATAATTTTTAGTGAGTTCAAAACGAGATTGGGCTTCATCCGATGCTTTTAGATAAGTAAAAATATCTGCGCCACGGAAACGATAAATCGCCTGCTTCGGATCACCAATCATAATAAAACCAGTATTTTTTTCGGGATTATCACGATAAATTTTTGAAAAAATAGCGTACTGTTGTGAATCTGTATCCTGAAATTCATCAATCATCGCAAAAGGATATTGGAAACGAATCATTTCCGCTAATTCATCCCCTTGCGCACCTTGCAAGGATTCACAAAGCAAACGCAATAAATCATCAAAGGATTTTTCTTGGTGATTAAGTTTATAGTCTAAAAGTTTTTGTTGTAAGCCTTGTCGATAATGATAAAGAATGATTCTGCGAAGTAAATCTGGAGATATCAAAGCATTTGCATGTTCTTCTAATTCAGTAAAAATCGGGGCAATAAAGGGAGATGCGCCCTCCTCACCTTTTTCACCTAAAGCTGATTGAGTGAAATACGACATCAAGGTTTCATTTAGTAAATAATCACGCGGATTATTTGCCCATGCGTTTACTTGCTCAATCCATTTCGCCAAACGTGATGTATTATAGCTTCGACGGCTTAAGGATTTAGGCTCGCCTTTTTCATAATCTTTATTCAATTCCTCTATAATTAATTCAGATATTTTACCCGCACTTTCTAACCAAAAGCGTTTTAGTGCCTTGATATCTTTAAAATACTCACCAAGATATTGGTGTAAAAATTCTGTGATAGAAATAGATAATGCCTGCTGGTTCTCCAAATCAACAATTAAATTTTTGCCTAAATTCGATTCTAATAGGGATAATACGTAATCTGGTGAACCTAGTTCATTCGCAATAAAGTCAGCCATTTCAAAAGGCAATGGATAAAAATGCTCTCGCCAAAATTCATTAGCAAAACGAACTAATAAATCAGATTGATCTTTAATTAATTCTAAATTGAAGTGAATGCTAGAATGGAAAGCATATTGCATCAACATACGGCGACAAAAACCGTGAATGGTATAAATCGCCGCCAAATCCATATTTTGTTCAGCTAACTTTAAGCGATGAATTGCCTCAAAAATGTTCAAATTATCACAAAGTGCGGTAAGAAATTCATCATTTTTAAATGCGGATTTATCTTGGGTTTCTGCAAAGGCAGTGAGTTTATCAATAGCATCTGTTATACGCTCACGAATTTTTTTCTTAAGTTCTTCTGTTGCCATTTCTGTAAATGTTACCACCAGAATTTCTTCCACATTTAACGGACGAGAAAAATTATTCTCCCCTGCCTTTAATAAAAGTCGGAGATATAAAGAACCAATAGTGTAGGTTTTCCCTGTACCAGCGGATGCTTCGATTAAGCTAATTTGATTTAAAGGCAACGTGATAGGATTTAGTGGGATTGTTTCGGCCATAGATTTTAACAGATGAGAACTAATGACATTATTTTACAAAATTTGAAGTTAAAAATGCAAAAAAGGACGCTTTTCAGCGTCCTAATTCTTCTTTATCTAAACTTTAAAAAATTAAAGTGCAGATTTTGCTTTTTCAACTAATGCAGCGAACGCTACTTTATCGAATACAGCGATATCAGCAAGAATCTTACGGTCGATTTCAACAGATGCTTTTTTCAAGCCGTTGATAAATTTGCTGTAAGATAAACCATTTTGACGCGCTGCAGCGTTGATACGTGCAATCCATAATTGACGGAATTGACGTTTACGTTGACGACGGTCACGATATGCGTATTGACCAGCTTTGATCACCGCTTGGAAAGCAACGCGATACACGCGTGAACGTGCACCATAATAACCTTTAGCAGCCTTAAGAACTTTCTTATGGCGTGCTCTTGCAATAACACCACGTTTTACACGAGCCATTATTTAATCTCCTATGTAATATTTTTAACTAATTTAACTAATCGTACGTTTTGCTTAAATAACGGCTTATGCGTATGGTAAGCAAGCTACTACTAAAACTTGGTCTGCTTTCGCAACCATTGATTTATGACGTAAATGACGTTTACGTTTAGTTGTTTTTTTAGTCAAAATATGACGTAAGTGAGATTGTTTACGCTTGAAACCACCAGAAGCAGTTTTTTTGAAGCGCTTCGCTGCGCCGCGTACTGTTTTGATTTTAGGCATTGTTAAAATAACTCCGCATTTTTCGTTTAAAACAACATAATCAGGCGAACTTAAAAAGTTACTTGGAAGCACTGATCATTTCCATCATAAGGCAAATTAAATTGCCTTTTCAAAAGCAGTTAGGCTGCGTAGTGTGCCCAACGTGCAGTTGTCTTTTCATTTAAGTCAAACTTAAACAAAAAGATTTGCTGAGAAATCTCAGCAAAATTCTTATTTTTTCTTCGGTGCTAACACCATTACAGCCTGACGGCCCTCTAATTTACCCGGTGCAGATTCAACGACAGAAATTTCAGCTAAATCATTTTTTACGCGCTCTAACACATCAAAACCGATGTCTTGGTGAGCCATTTCACGACCGCGGAAACGCACGGTAATTTTTGCTTTGTCACCGTCTTCTAAGAAACGGATTAAGCTACGTAATTTAACTTGATAGTCACCTTCGTCTGTGCCCGGGCGGAATTTAATTTCCTTCACTTGCACAACTTTTTGTTTTTTCTTTTGTTCTTTAGCGGTTTTACTTTTTTCGTAAAGGAATTTACCGTAGTTCATAATGCGACAAACCGGCGGCTCTGCATTTGGGCTAATTTCAACAAGATCAAGCTCTGCTTGCTCTGCCATTTCTAGGGCTTGTTGAATAGAAACAATCCCTGCTTGTTCACCATCTTGGTCAATTAAACGAACTTCTTTTACACGAATCTCTTCATTGATACGGTTTGGGCGATTTACTGCCGGCGCTTTTTTTACGGTTTTAATAATCGTATTCCTTCTATTGGTTAATAGTAAAAATCTTTTCGCTAAAAATAAAAGATTTCAAATTTGTTGCCCGCAAGGAACGAGCAAAATCCCGCGAATTCTATAGTATTCACACCACTTATGCAACAAAATTTAGCCTTTAAGCGAAATTTCTATGCTTAAACTTTCGCCAAATTCAAGCAAGTGATGAATACGTGCAGTTTCTAAGCACAACATCGTTTGATAGCCAGTTTCACTCATTCCACTCGTCTTTTTATGCCAAGGATTCCAAAGGACAAATTGGCTTGAATTATGATGATGCAGTGCGATCGTACGATTGAAACTTTTATCTACGATCTGATTCTGCATTTTTTCTGCAGAATAAATGCAATCAACATTTTCAGAAATGTGACGCGGTGACGGAACATTTTCTTGTTGTTGGTTTAAGCTATTAAAACAAGTTTCAGGTAAACCTTGTACTTCCACTTGATTAATATCCCCAATATTGAAATAGGTATGCAATGCTGCTTGTGCAGGTTCTTCGCCATAATGTGTGAAAGTTAAATGACATTTGTCTGTGAACACCATTACAATTTTAGCTTCGATAATATTTAAATCAGAAAACAACTCAAATTCTAACCGCACTTTATGCGCTGAAATATCGTAATGACTCAACTGCCATAAGCGAATACGAGCTGTGCCATGTGCAGGTTGTTTTACACCACCAAACCAAGGATAACAAATCGGTACACCACCACGAATAGCATTGCCATTTTCGAATGGTTCTACTTCACTTAACCATAATACATCTTGCATCGTATTTTGCGGTTTCCAACTGATAAGCTGTGCCCCTTGTAAGGAAATTTTTGCCGTTCCAACCGCATGTTTTAAATGAAGAACTGGGATGTCGTTATGTTGAACAAGATGAAGCTCTGGTGTCAGTGTTTTTAGTAATGTTGTTTTCATGTTTATTCCTGTAGTTTTAAAAGATAAATAAGGTGCAGAGATAACAAAGGGCGTATCTGATACGCCCTTAATCTACGACTTTGGTTAAATTTCGTCAATAATTCGATAAACCCAATTTTCCAGTGGGTCATTCAGACGTTTCATCTCGGCGCGCATTTCTTCCAACATCTCTTTTTTGATGCTGTTATATTGTGAATCATAGAATAAATTATGCATTTCTTCTGGATCGTTACGGATGTTGTAAAGTTCACAAACATCAGTCGCATTAAATACGAGTTTGTAATCTTTACGACGCCACATACGTTGTTCAAAATACACAAAATGCCCTGCGAGCTGACCAAGCACACCTTTTCTTTGGTTATCTTGGTGTTGGCGCATAATCGGGAGAATACTCTGCCCTTCAAAACTTTCAGGTACTTTTTGATTAGCTAAATCAAAAACTGTCGAGGTTAAGTCGTGAAGATAGACAAAGTTATCATCTTCTTGATTGACTCGGTCTGAATTTGGGTCTTTGATAATCATCGGAATGTTATAGGTGGCATCAAACATAAATTCACCTTTTTCAATCATTCGATGCGCGCCCATTGCATCACCATGATCTGCGGTTGCTACCAAGAAAGTGCGGTCATAAAGGCCGTTTTTTTCTAAGTAATCGAATAATTCACCTATTGCATCATCAATTAAGGTGATATACCCCCAAAATTTTGTGATGACTTCTTTCCAATGATCTTCGCTCGCCTCCCACATTCCCCACATTTTTGAAATTGTGCGAAAATGCCCTGGTTTGCCCTCTAACGGTTTAAAGAAACTTTTATCAAGTACCACATCTTCTTTTCGATACATGGAATAATAAGGTTCTGGCACGATACAAGGCGTGTGAGGCCCCCAGAAGTTTATCCATGCAAAGAACGGCTTGCCTTCATCTAATGATTCTTGAATATATTTTTTCGCTTCATCAATAATGAAATAAGGGATGGTTTGCTCTTTAGTGCCTGATAGCAAACCGCAAAGTTCTTGTACCTGTAAATGCGGATTATCACCAAAGTAGGTGCGGCTTACTTCTGGGATTTCATACCCCTTTTCTTCTAACCATTCTTTATAACGATTGGAATGTGTTGGCGGTTGGTTGAAGACTAAATTTTTATATACTCCACTGCCGGGATAACCATAACCATCAAAGTTATGGCCTTTAATCCCATAATCTTCGGGTACGGATTTAGTACCTACGTGCCATTTCCCTACAACATAAGTGTTATAGCCAGCTAGTTTACCGATATTCGGTTTTTCTTGGCTAATTTCACCTGTACCGCCTTTTTCCCCATTCTTAATAATGCCGTGAGACGACGGCATTAATCCAGTAAAAAGCGAAGTGCGTGCAGGACCGCAAACAGATGCTGGAGTGAAGGCATTATTAAAGCGAACGCCATCTTTTGCCAAACGATCTAAATTCGGGGTTTTCACAATTTGGTGACCATAAGGCCCCAACATATCTTTACGAATTTGATCCAGTAGAATATAAATAATGTTCATTATTTAGCCTCTTTATCTCGTACAACAAATAACACGATAATTTGTAACACCGCCCATACGCCAAGCACCATTGACGGATTGCCAGATTCTGATGCCATACCAAGTGGTGAAAGGAAAGTGTAAAGCGCAAGTAAACCTAAGATTAAAGACACGCTGGTTACTTTTAAGTATTTCCAGTTAGTTAAATCTACGTTACCTAAGTTTTCTTTGTTTTCAATGTAAGGTTCACGGCGTAAGAATTGTCCTAAGATGAGCATTAATACGACATCAAATACGAATAATCCGCCCATAACATACACAAAGTTGATTTTGACATTAAACACCCAAACGATGCAGAAGTACAAGATAACATGAGCAAGTAAAGCAATACGTGCCGCTTTGCCAGATACCGTTTTGTTAAACATACCTACGGCAAATAAAGCAACGATTGGAATATTCACAAATCCTGCGAAACGTTTAGTGATTAAGAAGATACCATCTGTACCAAACATGAGTAACGGAGCGAAAATCATAGTGACAATGGCCATAATGGTAGAAACTTTTTTCGCATAAGAAATTAATTCTTCTTCTGACCGCACTTTTTTGCTGATAGAAGGTAATAAGTCTTTACAGTAAATGGTTGCTGCTGAATTTAAGAATGAGTTAAAGGTACTTAAAATTGCGCCAAATAATGCAGCAATAAAGAAACCTTGTAACCAAGTTGGCAATACTTTGTTTACTAATAATGGATAAGAGGCATCAATTGGATTTATGCCTTCACCTAAAATATGGAAACTTAATAAACCAGGAAGGTTTAAAATGATCGGTAAAGTTAATAAGAATAGTGCCGCAATCAAAATACCTTTTTGACCTGATTGTAAATCTTTCGCGCCTAAACAACGTTGTACAATAGCTTGGTTAGTTGTCCAATAGAAAAAGTGAACAACCATAATCCCCGTGAAAATCGTTGGCCAAGGTGTGGCATCTGTTTCGCTACCAATCGCATTCCATTTTTCAATGTGCGTTGTTGTGATTGTGTGTAAACCTTCGGAGAAACTGCCATCGCCTAAATACATCAAGGCAAAGAATGGTACAAGCAATGCGCCAATGACTAAAATCACTGCATTGATCGTATCTGATACCGCTACCGCTTTCAAACCACCAAAAATCGCATAAATAGCCCCAACAACGCCAATCGCAATAACGGTGTAAGTTATGGCGGCCCCATAGCTTAAGCCAAATGCGGTTTCTAAGTTGAAGATTTTATTGAAGGCGATTGCACCAGTATAAAGTGCGGTTGGAATTACGATGAAAAGATAAAACACCAAGAATAATGTTGACATAATCAAGCGTGTTTGACGGTCAAAACGGCTTTCAAAAAACTCTGGCACTGTTGTGTAACCGTTACGCAAATATTTCGGCAACATATAAAGTGCCAAGAAACAAAGCGGAATAACCGTTGGAACGGTCCATGCGATAATTGAAAAGTTTCCTTTATAAGAGACCGCATTTACACCGATCAGTTGTTCTGTTGAGAGTGAAGTTAATACCATTGAGCACCCTATCACTAACCCACCTAAACCACGACCAGCTAAGAAATACCCTTTGGATGTACTTAAATCATCCCCTTTTGTTTTTAACCAAGAAATATACGCGACCACACCGGTTACAATGAGGAAGCTGAGTATCGTCATGAGCATATGTTGTCCTCCCTATATCGATCAACATAGCATAAAGATAATATAATGCTCTCTAAAGGGTTATGATAATTGTCATATTAAGATTGTGAGGTGGATCACAGAAATAATAATTGAAGATAAATTCAATGGTTTTTATTTTCTGGCAGTTAAAACTGCCCCCCAAAAGTTGGACAGGTTAGTTAACTTAAATATTGAGCTCGGTATTGCACTGGGCTCAATCCTTTTAAACCAAGTTTAATTCGTTTTTGATTGTAATACACTAAATATTCTTCAATTTCAGCCTGTAATTCAGCAATTGAATGATAAGTCCGAGAGTAAAAACACTCTGATTTTAGTATCGCAAAAAAACTTTCAATCACCGCATTATCGTAGCAATTTCCTCGGCGACTCATACTTTGAACTGCTTTACCTTCCAACATCTTTACCCATTCCGCCGTGCCATACAATACGCCTTGGTCGCTATGAATAATAGGGCATTATGTCGGTTTAAGCCGACTAAGCCCTTGTTCTAACATCTTTTTTACCAATGAAAACTTCGGGCGTTTTAGCCACACGAAGTAAATCATTTAACGCGTGGTCCGGCTTCAATCTTTCAATGATTTTTCTTTTTTCTGTCGTTGTTTTTGACGGTCGAGCGCCTCCAACTACTTTAGATAAGCAATCTCCGCACGAGCCAAGGCGAGCTCTCATTGTAACTTTTTAAACGCTTTAGGTGAAAAGTCTGTGGTTTCTGGAATTTCAATGTCTTTCTTTTTCATCTTTGGCTTCACTATTTTCGGGGTTTGAAGGTTTGTATGAGGCGATTTTACGCCATCAAACCCTCTTTCCCGAAATGCTTTTAGCCAATAGATGACGGCAGAATGGGGAATGTTATGAAGTTTAGCCACCTCACGGATACCATACATAATCCTGTTCGGTGACGAGTTTGATAATTTTCAAACGAAATTGATAAGGGTAGGACATAATCTGCACCTCAAAATAGGTGTCCAGATTTTGGGATGCAGATCAAAGTGCGGTCAAAAACGTTGATATTTTTGACCTCACTTAAGACGATTATTTATCTAATTGAACTGGAAGAAATAAGCTCAATGGCCGTTTTTTCACAATTTGGCAAACTTCATGCCAAATTGGCCACCAGCTCTCAATTTCCGCATTCAAAGAACGCAGTGCGACCCAAAGCGTTAATGAAAAACTGACAATTAAATTCACTAAACCAATCAACAATACAAAACCAATGCATTGTAAAAGCAATGAGTAGGTGAATTGTCCGCTCACAGCAATATAGCCTACATTCGCAGATGAAAATGCCACATGACGAATATCTAATGGAAGGTGCGTTAAGTAACCTACCACACCCGTAATACCAAGCAGCATACCAAAGCAAAGATTACCGATAAGCGAGCCATAATTCTCATGCATATAATTAGCAAATTTAACGCGAGATTTCTCAGACATTAATTTTTTCAATAACGGATGTTGCGTTAAACGCATACGCATATTCAAATAATTGCTGCGGTTATCAAAATAACCCGAAATAATCCCTGAACAGAATAACCATACACCCGCAATGGCTGCAAACCATAAGGTTCCCGCAAAAGGATCAATGCTATGCAACTGATAAGCGATTTGCTCGGAGTTCATCAACGGCTCACCTGTTTTATATTGGTAACCAAAAGCAATCAATGCAGCCAATCCCATCGCAATAAGTACATTGCCTAGCACCGCAATACTTTGAGAGCGAAATACATCCACTAATAATTGGGCTAATTTCATATTGACGCTTTTACCTTGAGGCGTTTTCTCAACAGCCTCAGCAAAACGGGCTGCAGTCATGGCTGGCTGTTTCGTCGCTACCGTAAAATGCAACATAAAGATCACCATAAAACCTAAGCCGTAATTTAAGCCTTCGGCAATCCCTTTCCAGACTTTGTCATCAATAATGCTACCTAGATAGATTTTAAATAGCGCCATCAGTGCAATTAATACTCCACCACCTGCCGCAGAATAAAACATTGCCCAATACTCTTTTTTATCTCGCGTAATGTAGTGCTCGCCGTGGTCACCCGCATTTTGGGTAATGCTACGTGAAACTAATCTTGAGCTTTTTTTCCATAATCGGGTGATGCTATGTTTTTCTGCTGCTGCGCGGGCAAAACAGCCAGTTAATAACAATATTCGGCGTGGTAAATAGCGATTTGAAACAAAAATCGCCATCAAGGTTTCTAATCGTTCTAAGGTCTGAGAAAGACGCTCCAGTAAATAAGCCGTATTTAAAGAAGAGCCCACCACTGCTCCACGTTTTTGCAAACGCTCAACCAATTTTTTACATTGGCTAAACATTACCTGTAAATGGCTATCATCAAAAACGGTTGATTGGCGACGTGCCTGTAACCAATTCACCACTTCATGGTGCAATGCCACAAAAGGTGAATCAGTATTTAACAGAGAGGGGTCCATTCGCATCAGTTCAGGATCCATATCTTCAGCTGCAATCCAAATTGAAAGCATCTCAATGGCAAATAGCCCTTCACTTTCAATATGATTTTTTAAACGTTCCCGATCTTTTTGTTCTGTATAACGGGTTAAAACGCCAAATACGCCTCGCCACGTTTTTAATGGGACGGCATCAATCCAGCGCGCATCATTTTTATCGCTAAACAATAAATAAAAAATATCACGTAAATCATTAATATCTTTAAAAGAGGGGTTAAAACGCTCATAAATACGCGTTTTCATTTCTTGCCCAAAACCGCCACGCGTAAGAATACCACTGCTAATAAACAACGAGTAAAGACGTAAACCACATAACCAACCACATAATAATTTCGAAACAGAACAGCCTAATTCTTTGTCGTTCTTTAAGATAAACTTAAATAGATGTAAGGTTGGAGAAATTTTTTCTGTAGGGCTACTACGTAATAATTGACACAGCCCTTCCACAAGACCAAAGGCATCATTTTTCTCGACTTTATTACGCAAAAATTGCGGTAAAGTATCTGGTTTTATCATGCTTTCCTCCTGTAATCGTTTATATTCAAAGGGTAAATATTATACAGATCTGTTAGGGAAAATAAAAATGAAAGGAAAAGTGCGGTCGGTTTTCAAGGCGTTTTTCAGCCGTTTTGAGTTTATATTGAAACACCGCCTCGCCATTAAAAAGGGCATCTTGGTTGTGTCGCTTGTTGCTGCCAATTTGTTGGCAGAAGGTAATTTCGCAAAAATTTTCCATTATTCAATCGCTTGTTGAGAAGGGTTTAGAAGGCAATCAATCGCTTTTAGTGCATCTAATGCTTTCATTTCTAGACTTTAAAAGTGCATTTTCGGCACACCTGCATCTTGCGGGTTAATACGAATAAATCCGCCTTTTTTTGCTTTCGCCGTACTTAAAACCCAACATAAATCTGCGTTGAATCACCGAGCTAGATGCAACTTTTTGTTGTTTCACAAATTTTTTTACATCCTCAAAAAGTGGATCTCTTGCCATAATTACTTTCATTGCCATTATTTGCTCCTTTTATTGATTAAAGGCTTGATAGATATGTAAGAAGTAAAAAATCTCCCTTTATGGAAAAATTATATGAAAGGAAGCGACAACTTGTGTCGTTTGTGAATATTGAAAGCGGTTATTTTTAGAAGATTTTTTGCAAATAAGATAATCTGTATTGCAATATGTATATTTATCTGGTTATATATACATATAAATTATTAAGGAAAATAATATGAATAACCCAAACCCGATTGAAATTTACCAAGCTCAAGATGGCACAACTCAAGTGGAAGTGAGATTTTAAAATGACACCGTTTGGCTTTCTCAGGCGCAGATGGCAAATATTTTTGATACTAGCTCAGATAACATAAGCCTACACTTAAAAAATATTTTTAATGAAGCAGAACTTGATGAAAATTTAACTACCGAGGATTTCTCGGTAGTTCGACAAGAAGGGAAAAGACAAGTTACTCGTAAGGTTAAACATTATAATTTGGATGCTATAATTTCTGTAGGCTATCGAGTGAAGTCTAAATCTGCAACAAATTTTAGAATTTGGGCAACTGCACGTTTAAAAGAATATCTGACTCAAGGCTATACTATTAACCAAAAACGTTTACAACAAAATGCTCACGAATTAGAACAAGCACTTGCGCTTATTCAAAAAACGGCAAATTCATCGGAATTAACGCTAGAAAGTGGTCGTGGATTAGTGGATATTGTCAGCCGTTATACGCATACGTTTTTATGGCTACAACAATATGATGAAGGTTTACTTACCGAACCACAAACACAGCAAGGCGGTACATTACCGACTTATATTGAGGCCTGTTCTGCACTAGCAGAGTTAAAATCACAGCTGATGGCAAAAGGTGAAGCAAGCGATCTCTTTGGGCGTGAACGAGATAACGGCTTATCTGCGATTCTAGGCAATTTAGATCAAAGTGTATTTGGTGAACCTGCTTATCCAAGCATTGAAGCAAAAGCGGCACATTTGCTTTATTTTGTCGTCAAGAATCATCCTTTTACAGATGGTAATAAACGTAGTGGTGCATTTTTATTTGTGGATTTCTTGCATAGAAATGGGCGTTTGTTTGATCATAATGGGCATCCAGTTATCAATGATACTGGGCTTGCAGCACTCACTTTATTAGTTGCAGAATCTGATCCGAAACAAAAAGAAACGCTTATTAGACTTATTATGCATATGCTTAAACATAAGCAAGATAAATAATGATAAATAGCGACCGAAGTTGCTATTTGTTTAAAAAGTGCGGTCAGTTTTCTATGATTTTTTAATTTTCTCCAATAACTCGGCGACCACTTTAGGAACGCCCTCACCCGCTTTTTCTTTTATTGCAATCACTTTCTTATGAACAAATCCTGTATTGGGATTAGGATCGATCAAATAGATAAGTGAACCGTATGGAGCTAGATTTACCAATCCATTAGCTGGATAAACTTGTAATGAAGTGCCAATAACAATCACAATATCTGCCTTTTTTACTAACTTTTCTGCTTTAGGAAACATGGGTACATTTTCCCCAAAAAAGACTATATGTGGACGCATTGGATGACCGTGATTATCCTTATCCTCTAACAGTTGATCACCCAAACATGGAACAATGTAATCGGTATTAAAACTGCTGCGAGCTTTATTCAATTCACCATGTAAATGGAGTACGTTAGTACTTCCCGCTCGCTCATGTAAATCATCCACATTTTGAGTGATTATATGAACTTCATAAAACTCTTCCAATTCAACCAAAGCTAAGTGTGCAGCATTAGGCTCTGCAGCTTTAGCATTACGACGTCGTTCATTATAAAACGCCAATACTTTTGCACGGTTTTTCTTTAAGGCTTCTGGCGTGCAAACTTCTTCTACTTTATGCCCTGCCCACAAGCCATCTTCCGCTCTAAAAGTAGGAATACCACTTTCGGCACTAATGCCTGCGCCGGTTAATACTACGCAAATTGGTTTATTTTTCTCTGTCATTTTTCAGGCTCCTTTTTGTTCTAAAATTTCATCAACCTGTCTATCTCTCGCCATCATGCCAAATATATTCCCTGCTTTATAAAGTGGTTGATAATTATAGCTTTCAATATGTAAGAATGACTTATCTGAAAGGCGTTGGAAATATTGTTTTAGCTGTGATTTTGAGCGTAATAGCACTTCATATTCAGATTGAATATGAGCGCACATGGCATCAATACGCAATTTAAATTCATCACTGTGATAAGGACTGATAATTAAATAGACCGTTTTGTGTTCGGTTGCTGTTTCATCCGCATAAACACAGGCTAAATTAAACACTTGCCATTTATAACGATCTGCAAAAGCACCAATGATTCGGCTTTGCTCCTCAGTTTCAACTTGCACGAGGGCGGCTGGCTTTTTCAAGCAATCTTGCAAAATATCACTTGGCGTAAAAGGCCCACAGTCTAAGTAAGATAAGACGCAATTCCAGTTAGCAAATTGTTCTGTACCAAAATGAACATGTTCACCTTGAAATTTGCCAGCGCCATTTTTAGTACGATCATCAATTAAATAATCGCCTTGGTTGAGATTTTTATGATGGGATAAAATCAATCGTTTGTATAAGGCTGAACCTTTTTCTTCACCGAAATAATGTTGAATCCATTTTACTTTATCACTCCAAGCGGAAGGATTATGCCAAGGAGCAGTAGAAAGTACATAAATATGATATTTTTTCATCAATTTATGCACAGCAGAAATCGCATTCGGCATGGGCTCCATTAAGCTAAAAATACCCTCAACTTCATCATATCGACCTTCATATTCTCGCTTGGTTTTATCATCTAGTTTTGCAATACCCGATGGAAAATCTACCATCACATTATCCATATCAATGTACACAATCTGTTTCATTTGAATGTCCTTTCTTCAGATAGATTTATCATAAAGCACAAAGCGACAATTTATGTCGTTATACTGTTTCTTCTAAATATACACGCTCAATTTCTTGATAATTTTCACCAAAGTGAGCTATCCACCATTCCAGCATTTGACTTTCGATCACAGTTGCTGAAATTTCATAATCATCCCCAGAATCTTTTACTGTTTGATAGGTTGATAATGGTGTTTCTGTTAAAAAGCCACCAATATCTTTATTAATGCGGAAAGTTAACCGGATTTTTCGACCATAGGTAAAACCAAACTTTTGGCTTTCTACATAAGATTTCAAATTGAAATCAGGGCGTTCAAATATCATTGTACTTACTGTTACCTTAAGCAAGCGATGCAAAGCCAAGTGTAAAATATCGCCATTCTCATATTGTGCGACTAAATAGCTACTTGGCCCTTGTTGTACCAAAGCCAATGGCTTGACCTGAGCCTTATGTTCTTTACCGTGAATACTCCGATAATGCACCTGTAAAAATCGATTTTGATAAAGTGCGGTGCTAATTTGAGAAAAAATTTCTGGATTGATTTTGGCAGGTAATAACGGCTGACTAGTGGGCGCAATAGCAACTTTATTAAGCCATTCAGCCCCTGATTTTTTATGGCTGTCATAAACCAAATTATATTCGGCCTGTTGAAAGAACGCTTCCATTGAGCTCATAATGCTAGAAGGCAAAATACCATTGAGATATTGTTTAGCAAGCATAAGCACAAGTGATTGCTGTTCATTTAAAATCGGTAAATCCAAGCCTTTAGCATTTGATTTCCATCGGTAGCCATAAGGTTTATCACGCATATCACGTTCAATTTCAAACTGTTGAGATAAGTTTTCTAGCTGGCGTTGAATTGAACGAATATCACGTTGAACGCCAATATCAGCAAGTTTTTGTAAGATTTCTTCGGCGGTAATGAAACGTGTTTTCGGAATAAGGCGTAAAATTTCAAGTTGAATTTGAAGTGCGGTTAAGTTTGAGGACATTTTATCTCCCAAATTTGAAAAAAATCATTATAAAAAATGCTGGAAAATTCCAGCATTATACTTTCTAAATCCGTCTGACTTGCCAGAAGGCTTTCGACCAATAAGGGTTATTCATTGAAGAATAGACAACTCCCCCTTTGGTGGAAGCATGAAGGAATTTGTCTTCTTTTACATAAATTCCCACATGATAGCCATTAGGGCCACGACCAGTTTTAAAGAAAATTAAATCACCCGTTTGAATATCTTCTTTGCGTATATGTTTACCATAATTGGCTTGTTCAGTTGTACTTCTTGGCAAACGAAGATTAAAACGCTCGAAGAAAGTTTTCTGCACAAAACCGGAACAATCTACGCCACGACGTGAAACACCACCGAGCACATAAGGTGTACCCGCCCATTCATGTTGTTGTTCGCTCAACATGGCTATGGCCATAATAGGATCGCCGATTTGACCTTTATAGTTCATCGCATAATCATCGTTTTGAAAACTAGAACAAGCGAATAAAAACAGCGAGGCAGTAGCGATTAAAAATGATTTATATATTTTCATACCTTTTCATATGAAAAGTGCGGTAGAAATTCACCGCACTTTTTGTTGCTTACTATTTAGTTTTTTCTACACGAGCACGTAACTTTTGCCCTGGTTTAAATGTCACCACTCGGCGAGCAGAAACTGGCACAACATCACCAGTTTTCGGGTTACGACCTGGGCGAGATGACTTATCACGTAGTTCAAAATTACCAAATCCTGATAATTTCACATCATGACCAGATTCTAGCGATGAACGAATCTCTTCTAAAAAGTTCTCCACCACATTTTTCGTATCGTGTTTAGATAACTGATATTTATCACTTAAATATTCAATAATATCAATTTTGGTTATCGTAGCCATATTAATCCCTTAATTCAGCATTAAAGCGTTGTTTTACCTCCGCTAATACTGCTGAAATCACTGCATTAATTTCTTCATCTTCAAGTGTTTTTTCATTATCTTGGACAGTTAAGCTAATAGCTAAACTTTTATAGCCTTCAGCGACGCCCACACCTTGATATACATCGAACAAGTTCACTTGCACCAATTTTTCGCCGCCTGCTTGTTTACAGGCTGCAATTAATTCCCCTGCTGGTACGCTATCTGCTACAACTAAAGCTAAATCACGACGGTTTGCTGGGAATTTAGAAATTTCTTTTGCTTGCACCACATTACGTGCCGCAATTGTATTCCAAAGAATTTCAAATACAAAAGTTTTGCCATTTAAGCCAAGTTTTTGGCTAATAGATGGGTGAATTGCACCAATAAAACCAATTTCTTGACCATCTAATTCAATAGAAGCAGATTGGCCAGGGTGTAATGCATCAAATTGTTTTGCAACAAAACGAACTCTATTACCACCTTCTGTTAAAGAAAGTACTGATTCTAAATCGCCTTTAAGATCAAAGAAATCAACAGACTCTGCTTTGCCTGCCCAATGTTCAGGTTTTGCCGTTCCAGTAATTACCGCACTTAAAACAAATTCTTGACGCACGCCAAATTCAGCATTGGCATCTGGCACAAAACGCAATCCAGTTTCAAATAAACGAACGCGAGATTGTTGGCGATTTTGGTTATACAGCACAGCACCTAATAAACCACTAATCAAAGACACGCGCATTGCTGACATTTCCACAGAAATAGGATTTGGCAATACAAGTGCTTCTTGATGTGGATGTAATAAACTTTGAATTTTTGGATCCACAAAGCTATAAGTAATGGCTTCTTGATAATCAGCATCCACAAGTGCGGTCTTAATTCGAGCTAAATCTAAATCAGACTCTTTGTGCTCACGCATGCGGAGATGCGCTAGTGGCGCATTGTTTGGAATGCTGTTATAACCATAAATACGCGCCACTTCCTCAATTAAATCTTCTTCGATTTCAATATCAAAACGCCAGCTTGCAGAAGTTACCGTCCAAATATCATTAGCATAAGTAACATCGAAACCAAGACGGTGGAAAATTTCTGTTACGCTTTCTGTGTCAATATGATGACCTAAAAGTGCATCTAATTTACTACGGCGAAGTTGAACGGTATTGACTTTAGGAAGATGAGTTTCACTGCTTGCTTCACAAATCTCACCCGCTTCACCACCACAGATTTCAAGCAATAATGCGGTTGCTCGTTCCATTGCTTTACGGGCTAATTCAAAATCCACACCACGTTCAAAACGGTGTGATGCATCAGTATGTAAACCATATTGTCTTGCACGGCCTGCAATAGCTAATGGAGCGAAAAATGCGGATTCTAAAATCACATCTTTCGTTTCGCTATTCACGCCACTCGCTGCACCACCAAAGATCCCTGCCATTGCTAAAGGCCCATTTTGGTCGGCAATTAATAAAGTATTTGATTGAAGTTTTGACGTTGAACCATCTAATAATACTAATTCTTCACCTTCTTTTGCGAAGCGAACTTGAACAGGTTGTGCAACTTTGGCCGCATCAAACGCGTGCATTGGTTGACCAAGCTCAAGCAAAATGTAGTTAGTAATATCAACAATAGGATCAATAGAACGAATACCACAACGACGCAATTTTTCTTGCATCCACATTGGTGATTGTGCTTTTACATTGACGTTCTTTATCACACGTAATAAATAACGCGGGCACACTTCTGGCGTTTGTAAATCAATTTGAACTTTATCAGAAATTGTTGCTGGCACCACTTCAAAGTGCGGTTGATTTACAGGATGTTTATTTACCACACCAATTTCACGCGCAATACCCGCAATGCTCAAACAATCCGCACGGTTTGGCGTTAAGCTAATTTCAATAGCATTGTCATCTAGACCTAAATATTCACGCAAATCTGTACCGATTGGAGCATCAAGTGGCAGTTCAATAATGCCATCAGCTTCAACATCAATACCTAATTCAGAAAATGAACAAAGCATTCCTTCTGATGGTTGACCGCGTAATTTCGTTTTCTTAATTTTGAAATCGCCAGGTAATACCGCACCTTCTGTTGCGCAAGCCACTTTTAAGCCTTGACGACAATTTGGTGCGCCACACACAATATCCAATAAACGATCACCGCCTACGTTCACTTTAGTTACACGTAATTTATCCGCATCTGGATGTTGTGCACATTCTACCACTTCACCCACAACGACACCATTAAATGTACCCGCAACGGCTTCTACCCCATCCACTTCTAAGCCAAGCATGGTAATTTGCTCGCATAATTGCTCGGTTGAAACGGATGGATTCCCCCATTCTCTTACCCACTGTTCACTAAATTTCATTTGTTGTTATCCTTTTAATTCAAATCCGAGAAATTACTTAAATTGTTTTAAGAAACGTAAGTCGTTTTCAAAGAACGAACGTAAATCTGTTACGTTATAACGTAACATTGTTAAACGCTCAACGCCCATACCCACTGCAAAACCAGAATATTCATTTGGATCAATACCAACGTTACGCAACACATTTGGGTGCACCATACCGCAGCCCAACACTTCTAACCATTTACCGTTTTTACCCATCACATCCACTTCGGCTGAAGGTTCGGTGAATGGGAAATAAGATGGACGGAAACGCACTTGTAAATCCTCTTCAAAGAAAGCACGTAAGAAATCGTGCAATAAGCCTTTCAATTCTGTGAAATTTGCTTTTTTATCCACATAAAGCAATTCAATTTGGTGGAACATTGGTGTGTGCGTTTGATCGTAGTCATTACGATATACACGTCCCGGAGCCATAATGCGAATTGGTGGCTGCATGTTTTCCATAGTACGAATTTGCACGCCAGAAGTTTGAGTGCGAAGTAATAATTCTGGATTAAACCAGAAAGTATCGTGATCCGCACGTGCTGGGTGATGTTTAGGAATATTTAACGCATCAAAGTTATAATAATCACTTTCAATTTCAGGGCCATTTTCAACTGAAAAGCCAAGTTCTGAGAAAAATTTTGTTACACGATTAATCGTCATGGTAACTGGGTGTAAGCCACCGGTTTCAACTTTGCGACCTGGTAAACTGACATCTATACGTTCTTTTTCTAATTTTGCGTTAAGTTCAGCCTGTTCCCACTCCGTTTTTTTTGCATTTAAAGATTCTAACGCAGCTTGTTTTGCTTCGTTAATTTTTGCGCCCATCGCAGGACGTTCTTCTGCTGACACATTACGCAATTCTTGCATTAATTGAGTAAAATGCCCTTTCTTACCAAAATATTCGACCCGGATTTCATCCAAAGCCGTTAAACTTTTATCCTGAATGGATTCAATCGCTAATTTTGCTTTCTCAACAAGCTCGTTCAGATGTTGCATAGTTTCCCCTGCTTCTCTTTTCTCTATAAAATAAAAACCGAGTAATGATAATACCAAGTACTTAAAAAGTAAAAGAATAATACGAAAAATCATTGGTTTATCAAAAATAAAAATGGAATAACGTTATCGATATTCCATTTTTTCTTGTTACCAACAAAATCGTTCATTCACAAAATTTTCTGACCGCTCTTTTTGCCATTTTTCTTTATTTTTTGGATTAGCAAAAAAACGTGCTTGTTCCTGTAAACGTTGGACTAATTTTTCTTCTGCTTCTTTTAACGCTTTTTGACGATCTGCAAATTTTGCGGGTAATGCTGGTAAGAAAATAACTTCATAAGGATGCGCAATTGTCCATTTCACCGCATTTTCGGCAGCACGACTTTGTTTATCAAAATTGCAAAACGCATAAGCATTAACAAACTGCCCCACTACATGGCTGAACCCTGTATTATCCTGCACCGTTTGTTTTGGTAAATCCAACACATAAAGTGCGGTGATCAAGCGATTTTGTCCACGATAAAACCAAGTAACGGCTTCATCTCTTAAGCCAAAATCATAAGCCCTAGCGGCTAACGTGAACATCGTCATTGGTGAAATACGGGCCGGATTTTCTTCTACAAATTTCACCGCACTTTTATAACCTTTTATCGTATTTTCACGTAGCATAGGATCAATTTCTTTATGTACAAATACATTTTCTGCTTTTCCATTTTCAGCAGAATAATAAGGTTTGATATAAACATCCACCGTCTTCACTGGTTCTTTACTAATAGAACTACAAGCAGTAATAAAAAGTGCGGTTATAAAACACAGTATTTTTAACATATGGATTTTCCTTATATAATGTCCAGCAAATTTCACTGCATTGTTATTATGAAAATTCATCTAATCTACAGTAAAACCACATTAGAATTCAATAATGAAACAAGTTTACTTGAGCATCTCGAGAAAAATAATATTCACCATGAATATCAATGCCGTAGTGGCTATTGTGGTTCTTGTCGTGTGAAGATCAAAAAAGGCAAGGTATCCTATAAAGATACGCCCCTTGCCTTTATTCAACCTGATGAAATTTTATTATGCTGTTGTCACGTAGAAAGTGACATTGAAATTGATTTATAAATTATTTAAATCTAATACATCGGTCATATCAAATAAGCCATTCGCCTTATTTTCTACCCATTTACCAGCACGCACTGCACCATTAGCGAAAGTCATTCGGCTTGATGCTTTATGGGAAATTTCTACACGCTCACCAATATCTGCAAACCAAACCGTATGTTCTCCTACTACATCCGAAGCACGAATAGTAGAAAAACCAATTTCATCGCGTTTACGTTCGCCTGTGATTCCTTCACGACAGAAGACTCCGTGAGTTTTTAAATCGCGACCTAAGGTTTTCGCGATATGTTCGCCCATAGAAAGTGCGGTGCCTGATGGCGCATCGACTTTATGACGGTGATGTGCTTCGATCACTTCAATATCGCAATAATCCCCCATCACTTTTGCCGCTTTTTCTAAAAGTTTGAAGACTAAATTCACGCCGACACTGAAATTTGATGCAAACACAATAGCAATTTTATCTGAAGCTGCTTTAATAGCCACTTTACCATTTTCATCAAAACCAGTTGTACCGATCACCATTTTTTTATTATTCGATACGCAAAATGCAATATGTTCAAGGGTTCCTTCTGGTCGAGTGAAATCGATTAATAAATTGAATTTATCTTTTTGGCTTTCAAGATCGTCCGAAACTGTTACACCAAGTTGACCAATTCCCGCCAATTCTCCCGCATCTGTCCCGACTAAAGATGATCCTTTGCGTTCAAAAGCCGCACCTAGTTCCACGCCTTCCGCAGAATGAACCGCTTGAATTAATTGACGCCCCATTCTTCCGCCAGCACCAGCGATTGCAATTTTTAATGTCATGTTACTTCCTTTTTTATTAATGAATTATTTCGTTGAGGCCGCTATAAACAAGCACACAACCAAAAAATAAAAATACAATACCCGCCATATTATCAATATAACGGCTGTATTGACTGTATAAACGCTTGGCAATATTACGTGAAAAAATCAATGAAATCACATAAAAATAACAAAATGTTTCTACCACAATCACCATAAAACCCAAGATAATTTGCCACATTTCAGTGATATTTACTAAGACAAGCGACATCACGCTACTAAAATACACCACGACTTTTGCATTGGATAAATTCACTAAAAGCCCTTTCAAAATTTCTTTTTTGATTGTGGTTTGCTGATTAAATTCAATATCAGAGTGCGGTTCAAATTTAGCGTATTTTTTGCTGCGAGCCATTAAAAAACCGATATATGCTAGGTAACTACCGCCTAGCAACATAATCACGCCATGTAATGCAGGAATAGTAACGAATAACACCGCCAATCCCAACATAGAAAGCATTCCCCAAAAAGCGATGCCAAGCGTTATGCCTAAAATGCCACAAACTGTATTACGACGAGAGTTACTTGCCGCCATCCGACTTACATAGAAGAAATCAGGTCCCGGCGTCATTAATCCAAATAAATGTACAATGATTAAATTTAGCATCACGACATCCAATACTGAATAGCCAATACGACAATCACGGCATAAATTGCCGCTAATACATCATCGACCATAATGCCAAAACCACTTTCGAGTTTTTCGTCCAAATAACGAATTGGGAACGGTTTTAAAATATCGAAAAAGCGAAATAACACAAAAGCAGCCAAAATCCATTGCCAAGATAATGACGGTATCGCCGATAATACAATAAATACACCGACAAATTCATCCCAGACGATAGAACCATGATCGTGCACGCCCATATCTGCAGTAGTTTTTTGGCAAAGGTAGCAACCGAGTAGAAAACAAAGTGCGGTAAAAATTAAAAAGGTTTTTACACCTAACAAAGAAAGCAAAATCACGCCTAAAATTGTTCCAGCTAAGCTCCCCCAAGTACCGGGAGCAGGATGAATTAAGCCCGAGCCAAAACCAACGGCAAGCAAATGAATAGGATTTAAAAGAGAGATTTTTTTAAGAGGATTATTTTCTGTCATTTTGATTCCTTAAAATGATCGAAACCGCTTGAAAATGTAATATTCACAAGCTTTCCATCCCGTAAAAAACGGGGAGAAAAGTCGCCGCACTTTTCATTAATTTTACCAATATAAGTGCAAGGCACGTTCAGTTTTTTCAAGCGTAATTCTAATTCATCTTTATATTCGGGCGGTATGGTAAAACAAAGTTCATAATCTTCTCCACCACTTAAGGCAAATTGTTCCGCTTGAGTGCGATCATATTTATTTAAAATCGATGATGAGAGAGGTAATGCAGTCAGTTCAACTTCAGCACTACATTGGCTTCGCTCAAGAATATGCCCTAAATCAGAGATTAACCCATCGGAAAGATCAATGGCTGCATGAGCGATGCCAATTAACGCCCGCCCAAGTTCAATTCTAGGTGTGGGTCTAAGATGTCGTTGTTGCAAAAAAACATCATCTGAATCAACCGCACTTTTGCCCAATAAAATTTGTGTTAAACCAGCCGCACTATCGCCTAAAGTGCCTGAAACATAAATTAAATCGCCAACTTGCGCTTTATGACGACAAATCCCTTTACCTTTTTCGACAAAGCCTTGTGCCGTAATGGTAATAGATAAGTTGCCTTTTGTGGTATCGCCACCAATTAATGTGACGTTGTATTGTTTTAACGTGTGCAATAAACTTTGACTAAATGTTGAAATCCAATTTTCATCTACATTTGGCAAAGTTAATGCCAGAGAAACCCATTTGGGCTGTGCCCCCATTGCAGCAAGATCACTTAAATTTGTTGCAACCGCCTTATAAGCTAAATCTTCAGGTGAAATGGTTGGTAAAAAATGCGTATTTTCCACCATTGTATCCGTCGTAATGGCAAGCTGATAATTCTCTGGCACGGAAACCAGCGCACAATCGTCGCCAATAGATAATTGAACGGAATCATCAACTAATATTTGTTGCTGAAAATATTGTTTAATTAAATCAAATTCACCCATTGCCATTTTCACCTATCTTATAAAAGAAAAGGCACGCGTTAAAAACGCGCGCCATTTTCAGTTTAAAAGGATTATTTACGTCCTAATGCTGGTGCGATTTTATCAAGTACGCCATTGATATATTTATGGCTTTCGTCTGCACCGAATACTTTTGCCACTTCAATCGCTTCATTGATAACCACTTTATATGGCACATCTAACTCAAAGCGCAATTCATAAACGGCTAAACGTAAAATTGCAGTTTCAATAGGATCAAGCTCATCAAAAGCACGGTCAATATAAGGCGAAATAGAAAAATCAACGGTTTCAATATTTTCTACTGTTTGACGAAATAATTTACGGAAGTAAGGTTTATCTACGCCATCCATATCTTGATCTAACACAAAGGCTAATTCAACTTGTTCTGCAGTATTGCCCGATACAGCCCAAGAATACAAGGCTTGAACAGTACATTCACGCGCACGACGACGAGCAGAAGGCTTTTTAACTTGTTTTTGTTCTGTCATGATTTATGCCGCATCAATTTGTTGAATAAGATTAACCATTTCAAGTGCGGTTAAGGATGCTTCTGCACCTTTATTACCTGCTTTAGTACCAGCACGTTCAATCGCCTGCTCAATATTTTCTGTGGTTAATACACCAAAAGCGACTGGGATTTCAGCATCCATTGCAACCTTTCCTAAACCGCTGCTTGCTTCCCCTGCTACATATTCAAAGTGCGCAGTACCACCACGGATAACTGTACCTAAAGCTACAATCGCATCAAATTTTTTACTTTCAGCTAAACGACGAGCAACTAATGGCAACTCATACGCACCCGGAGCACGCACGATAGTGATATTTTCATCTTTCACTTGGCCGATACGTTTTAATGCATCAATTGCACCTTCTAATAAACTTTCATTAATAAAACTGTTAAAACGAGCAATTGCTACTGCAACTTTTGCATTAGGTGCTGCGACTGAGCCTTCTAAAACTTTCATATTTTTTCCTATTATTAGCCATAATGATTTTGGCCCGAGATTTTAGCATAAAATCGCGTATATTCAATATTAATAAGGCTTTACCCTATTTTATTTAGGGCTCATTTTTAAGACTATTTTATTGTTCATAGCCCGCACCAACACTATATTTTTATGGAAAATTTCCTTCATTAAGGTAAACTATCGGCAATTTTATGTGAATTACATTCAGTTACAGAGGTTTAATATGTCTAAAGTGGCATCAATTGTTGATGTATTACAAGGGAAAGTGGCGATTGGTGAAACCGTCACTGTGCGTGGTTGGGTGCGTACCCGTCGCGATTCTAAAGCAGGTTTATCTTTCTTAGCGGTTTATGACGGTTCTTGCTTTGATCCAATTCAAGCAATTATTAATAACGATATTGAAAATTACGAAAGCGAAATTTTACGTTTAACAACAGGCTGTTCTGTAATTGTAACAGGTAAAGTCGTTGAATCACCTGCAGAAGGACAAGCAGTTGAATTACAAGCAGAAAAAGTAGAAGTGACAGGGTTTGTTGAAGATCCAGATACTTACCCAATGGCAGCAAAACGCCACTCTATTGAATATTTACGCGAAGTGGCTCACTTACGCCCTCGTACCAATATTATTGGTGCGGTCGCACGTGTTCGCCATTGTTTATCTCAAGCAATTCACCGTTTCTTCCATGAGCAAGGTTTCTACTGGGTGGCAACCCCATTAATTACTGCATCAGATACTGAAGGTGCGGGTGAAATGTTCCGTGTTTCTACACTTGATTTAGAAAATCTTCCACGTGGTGAAAATGGAAAAGTTGATTTCAGCCAAGATTTTTTCGGTAAAGAATCATTTTTAACGGTTTCAGGTCAGTTAAACGGCGAAACCTATGCTTGTGCATTAAGCAAAATTTATACTTTCGGCCCAACATTCCGTGCAGAAAACTCGAATACCACTCGTCACTTAGCTGAATTCTGGATGGTTGAACCAGAAGTTGCATTTGCAACTTTAGCGGATAACGCAAAACTTGCAGAAGATATGTTGAAATACGTATTCCGCGCAGTATTAGCAGAGCGCAAAGACGACTTACAATTCTTTGAAAAACATGTAGATAAAGATGTTATTACTCGTTTAGAAAACTTTGTAAACTCAGATTTTGCGCAAATTGATTATACTGATGCCATCGATGTGTTATTAAAATCTGGTAAGAAATTTGAATTCCCAGTTTCTTGGGGTATCGATCTTTCTTCTGAACACGAACGTTTCTTGGCGGAAGAATATTTTAAATCACCAGTTGTAGTAAAAAACTATCCAAAAGATATTAAAGCATTCTATATGCGTTTAAATGATGATGGAAAAACTGTGGCGGCAATGGACGTGTTAGCACCGGGAATTGGTGAAATTATCGGTGGTTCACAACGTGAAGAACGTTTAGACGTGCTTGATAAACGTATGGAAGAAATGGGATTAAATCCAGATGATTATTGGTGGTATCGCGATCTGCGTAAATACGGCAGCGTTCCACATTCTGGTTTTGGTCTTGGTTTTGAACGCTTAATTGTCTATGTAACTGGCGTGCAAAATATTCGTGATGTAATTCCATTCCCACGCGCGCCAAGAAATGCGAATTTCTAATTCAATTTAACTTTAATATTGACCGCACTTACCTAAAAGTGCGGTTAATTTTTTAAAAATTTTAAGGAAAGCAAAATGGATAAAATTAAACAACTCTTTGCCAACAATTACAGTTGGGCGCAAAGAATGAAGGAAGAAAATTCTACTTACTTCAAAGAGCTTGCGGATCATCAAACGCCACATTACCTTTGGATTGGTTGCTCTGATAGCCGTGTGCCCGCTGAGAAATTGACGAATCTTGAACCTGGTGAATTATTTGTTCATCGTAATGTTGCTAACCAAGTGATTCACACAGATTTTAATTGCCTTTCTGTTGTGCAATATGCCGTCGATGTGCTTAAAATTGAACATATTATTATCTGTGGCCACACCAACTGCGGTGGTATTCATGCCGCTATGGCAGATAAAGATTTAGGGCTTATCAACAACTGGCTTCTTCATATTCGCGATATTTGGTTCAAACACGGTCATCTTCTCGGTAACCTTTCCCCAGAAAAACGTGCGGATATGTTGACTAAAATTAACGTAGCAGAACAGGTTTACAATCTAGGTCGCACTTCAATTGTAAAAAGTGCTTGGGAACGCGGACAAAAACTCTCATTACACGGCTGGGTATATGATGTAAATGATGGATTTTTAGTGGATCAAGGCGTAATGGCAACCAGTAGAGAAACCCTTGAAATTTCTTACCGTAATGCTATCTCACGCTTATCAACGCTTGATGAAGAAAGTATTTTGAAAAAAGATCATCTTGAAAAGATCTAAAGAAAACGCCCTTTCGGGCGTTATTTTTTTAAGCTTTACCGTCAGCCAAATTTTTCTTTTCTTCCAATTCTTCCCAGCGTAAAAATGCTGTTTCTAATTCGGCTTCAGTATCTGCCAATGCTTTTAATTTAGCATCGGTAATATCATGAGCCTGTTGGAAAAATACTGGATCGGCTATTTCAGCTTGCAGTACGGTGATTTTAGTTTCCAACTCTTCCAAAAGTTGTGGAAGTTGTTCTAACTCACGTTGTTCTTTATAAGAGAGTTTCACTGATTTAGGCTTAGAAGTGCGGTCATTTTTCACCGCACTTTCTTCTTTTAGTGGTTCAGATTTCTTCGCCTTAGCCTGTTCTTCTGTCGCTTTGCTTGCCCAGAAATTAGCTTGTTGCTGTTTAGCATCAAAGAATCCACCTACATACTTATTCAAACGCCCTTCACCTTCGAATAAATAACATTCTGTCGCAGTGTTATCGATAAATTGACGGTCATGGCTTACAATTAACAATGTGCCCTGATAATCAGTCAAAATTTCTTCTAAAAGCTCCAATGTTTCTACGTCAAGGTCATTAGTTGGTTCGTCAAGAATCAATAAATTGTTTGGTTTGAGCAACAATTTTGCGAGTAATAAACGATTTCGTTCCCCCCCCGATAAGGCTTTAACTGGCGTCATTGCTCGTTTTGGTGGGAATAAGAAATCTTGCAAATACCCTAGTACATGGCGTTTTACACCATTGACTTCAATATCTTGTTTACCATCTGCCACATTATCCATTACAGTTTTTTCAGGATCTAAATCAGCACGGTATTGGTCAAAATAAGCAATGTCTAATTTGGTACCACAACGAATTTTGCCTGATGTTGGCTGAATTTCCCCCAGTAATAATTTAATGAAAGTGGTTTTCCCACAGCCATTTGGTCCAACAAGCGCAATTTTATCTCCACGTAAAATCGTTGTTGAAAAATCTTTTAACAAGGTTTTTCCTGCGATTTCATAGCTCACATCTTCCATTTCAAAGACAATTTTGCCAGAACGACTTGAGGTATCTAACTGTAATTTAGCTGTTCCCATTACGTCACGGCGTTGGCGGCGTTCCTCACGCATCGCTTTTAATGCTCGCACTCGCCCTTCATTTCTTGTACGGCGAGCCTTGATACCTTGTCGAATCCACACTTCTTCCTGTGCAAGACGTTTATCAAATAATTCATTTTGCAAGGCTTCAACACGTAGATTTTCTTCTTTCGTAGTTAAATATAAATCGTAATTGCCTGGATAAGACACTAATTGACCGCGATCTAAATCCACAATCCGTGTTGCCATTTTTCGAATAAAAGAACGGTCATGGGAAATAAATACAATGCTACCCTGGAAATCCAATAAGAAATTTTCCAACCATTCAATAGCTTCCACATCCAAGTGGTTGGTTGGTTCATCAAGTAATAACACATCAGGATCGCACACTAATGCGCGTGCTAGTGCCGCTTTGCGTAACCAACCGCCCGAAAGTGCAGATAATTTTGTGTTTGGATTCAAGCCTAGTTTTAACAGCACTTCATTGATTTTATTTTCAAATCGCCAGCCATCCGCGTGTTCTAATTTAGCCTGAACTTGCTCTAGTTGACTTAAAATTTGATCACTGTAATTTTCTTCCAATTGAACAGAAATATGATGATATTCTTTCAATAAATCCGTTAAATGCCCAACACCTTCCGCGACATAATCAAAAATATTGCCTTGCGCATTACGCGGTGGGTCTTGCTCTAAACGAGAAACCACAAGATCTTTTTCGTATTGGATTTTGCCATCATCCATGAGCACATCGCCTGCGATGATTTTCAATAAAGTTGATTTACCTGCGCCGTTACGCCCAACTAAACAAACACGTTCATTCGGTTCAATATGTAGTTCTGCGTGATCCAACAAAGGTGCATCACTAAAGGAAAGATATCCATTGGTTAAACTAATTAATGCCACAGCTGCCCCATAAAAATTCAGTGAAAATTAACCGCACTATTCTATACGGTTTGGCATAAAAAATCCCATCAATTCGATGGGATTCTCTCTTAAATCAAAGTTGTTGATATACCCGCAATGCGTGTGCATCCGACATGCCTGCAATATAATCGCAAATAATCCGTTTCTTCCCTTCGTCTGGTGCATTACGCCAACGATTTGCAGTATTTCGCGGTAATAAACGCTCTGGATCAGATTCAAAAATCTGGAACATTTCTGTCAGCATTCTCTGCCCTTTATATTCGATTCGTTGAGTAGCCACATTGCGAATAACATAATCCCAAACGAACTTTTTAAATACACCAAGTGCAGCAATCACTTCTGGTGGCAATTCCGCGTTATAACGTAACAAAGGTTCATCAAAATTTGCCGTTAATTTCCACCGCACATTAGTAATAAAAAAGTTCACTAATGCGCCAATCGCCTGTTTGCGTTCAAAATGTTTATCCGAGAAAAGTCGTTGGCTAATTGAATCAATATTTTCATGCAACCAAGCTGATGGAATTTGTTTCAATGTAGCATGTGCTGCTTGCCATTGATGAGGATTTACCACGCCAGTCACAATCGCATCTTCTAAATCATGCACACCATAGGCAATATCATCTGCCAATTCCATAATGCTGCAATCCAGCGATTTAAACCGAGTATGTAAAGATTCAGCTGGATTTTCCCGCACTTTTTTAAATTGACAGAATAAAGTGCGGTCATTTTCAGAAAGATTTTCCAGCAACCAATTAAACATTTTTAAATCATCGCGGAAAATGCCTTTTCCCGGAATCCAATCATGAATACGCACAAAACGCGGATCAATATTGCGAGAAAAATTAAGTTCTGCATATTGAGGCGAGGCCACATCTAACAACGTGGGATATTTCACTACACCCAATAGTGTTCGACGCGTTAGATTCATCCCTGCGTTTTCAGTGTAAGGCTCAAGTTTCGTTAAAATTCTAAAGGTTTGTGCATTGCCTTCAAATCCGCCCTGCTCTGCCATCATATAATTTAATGCCGTTTCGCCACCATGCCCAAAAGGCGGATGCCCAATATCATGAGCAAAACACAAACTCTCAATAAGATCGTTACTCGGCAATAAAGGTTTTAATTGTTTTTGCAACTCGTTTTTATCAATATTTAATGCTTGAGAAAGGCTTTCAAAGGTTTCTAAAAATTTAAGTTGTGCAACGAGACTGCTGCCAATCTGGGCGACTTCTAAAGAGTGAGTTAAGCGAGTGCGATAAAAATCATTTTCACCAATCGCGTGAATTTGAGTTTTCGCTTGTAAACAACGAAAGGCGGCAGAATGTAGAATCCGCCCGCGATCGCGACGAAATGGTGGGCGATTATCTTTTTCGCGTGGAGGATCGGGAAGAAAACGTTCTGTCCAAGAAGAATCAATGATAAGTGGTTTCATATCGCTTTGTTTTATTTGGTTTTTCTGCATTATCTAATCATTTAGCGCAAAAAACAACCGCACTTTATCTGGAACAAACACAATCTAGAATGAATAAAGTGCGGTTGAATTTTTATTGATATTTAAACAAAGAAATAAATCAGCTTAAATACAAATGGCGCGAGAATAGAACTAATAATCCCACAAAGCACAAGAGAAATAGAACTGTAACTTCCCGCTGTTGGATTAGTTTCCATACAGCTTACTGTGCCAAGTGCGTGGGATACCGCCCCGACAGATAATCCAATCGCTTCCTGATATTTAACGCCTAATTTTTTCAACACTAAATAACCAAATACAGAGCCTTGCAAGCCTGCAACAACGACCCCAACTGCAGTGACAGCAGGGATTCCCCCTAGATTATGCGAAACTTCCATCGCGATTGGTGTAGTGATTGATTTTGGTAATACCGTCGCCACCATTTCAGGTGATGCGCCAAGTATGAGTGCTAATACCGCCCCGCTTAACATCGAGAAAAAAGACGCAATCACCACAATAGATAAAATAATCTTCCATTGTTTAGCAATTTGGCGAAGTTGTTCATAAAGAGGTAATGCAAGAGCGACGATACTCAAGCCAAGTAGATTATTAATAGGCGCATTTCCTACCATATAATCATCATAAGGAATCTTGCCTATCACTAAAATCGCAACCAAAATTAATACTGTTAAAATAAAAGTATTAAAAATCATTGATTTCCAACGTTTGCTAATTTGTAGTGCGAGCCAAAATCCGAAAATTGTCAAAAATGTATAAAGATAAATAATGTACTGCTGCATATAAAACTTTCCCACTATATAATTAAGCTGATTCATTCATTTGTTTAGCTTGGTTCTCACGACGTTTAATCACTTTTTTACGTTTATGTGTAAAAGATTGCAAATGGAATAAATGATTCCCTAACAAGCCCATAACGACCAAAGTTACACAAGTGCTGACAACATTAGGAATCAGTAAAATATTCACTTGTTCTATTAATAAATCTGAATATTTAATGATTCCAACGCTCACTGGTACAAAAAGTACCGCCATAAAACGAATCAATAAGCTCGCGCCTAAATAAATCCAATCTAAATGAATTAATCGTGTCGTTAAACCTAAAAAGAGCAATAACAATCCCCAAATACTCCCAGGTACACCGGCCGGCACATAATGAGCGATAAGATTTCCGAGATATAACATAATGTATAAAATGACCAACGAACGGGCCAATAAAAATGATTTTTGAATCATATACAACCTTTTTTTCAACTTTTCTCATAATGTTTCAAAATTATTTTACGCTTTTTTTTTCTGAATTGACCAGTTTTTTTCGGTAAAATAACCAGACTTAGAACAAGAACCTAGCAAAATGATAAATCGAAAATCGCTATTTGCTATTTTATTACTAATTTTTACCGCACTTTCGGCGTGCTCTAGCGAAGAAAATACTTGCCGTGTCGTTGGCATTAGTGACGGTGATACGCTTACCTGCCTTGCGAAAAATAATCGACAAATCAAAGTGCGACTAGCTGAAATTGATGCGCCAGAGAAAAAACAAGCTTTTGGACAAAAATCTAAAAAGGCGTTATCTGATATGGTTTATCTTCGTGATGTACGTCTTTCTTTAAAAGGCCAAGATCGCTATCAACGCACATTGGCGATTGTTTATTATCAAGATAAAAATATTAATTTAGAAATGGTTAAACAAGGTATGGCATGGGCTTATAAGCAATATTCCCATGATCCGATTTATCTTCAAGCGCAAGAAAATGCACAAGCCAAACGAATTGGTCTTTGGGCGGACAATAATCCGATTGAACCAAGTCAATGGCGCAGACAAGAGAAAAATCAATATGGCTTTTGATTATCAAACTTTCCGTCAAGAATTTCCTTATTTCCAACGTGAAGATGCGGTTGTTTATTTAGATAACGCCGCCACCGCGTTGAAACCTCAAGTGTTAATTGATCGCACTGCTGAATTTTATGCGTCTGCAGGTTCGGTGCATCGCAGCCAATATGATGCTGCCCAAACAGCGCAATATGAACAGGCTCGCACACAAGTTAAAGAATGGGTTAATGCTGAAGATAAACGCGCTGTTATCTGGACTTCTGGTACAACTCACGCGATTAACTTAGTGGCAAATGGATTACTACCACAATTAAACGCAGAAGATGAAATTCTGATTAGCCAAGCAGATCATCATGCTAATTTTGTCACTTGGTACGAAACGGCACAAAAGTGCGGTGCAAAAATTCGAGTTTTACCGATTTTAGATAATTGGCTAATTGATGAAAATGCACTTATTTCTGCTCTTTCTGAAAAAACCAAACTCGTTGCGCTGAATTTTGTTTCAAATGTCACAGGCACTGAACAGCCGATTAAACGCCTGATTCAACTTATTAGAAAACATAGTCGTGCGTTGGTTTTAGTAGATGCTGCACAAGCGATTAGCCATATTAAAATCGATTTACAAGATTTAGATGCAGACTTTCTCGCATTTTCTGCCCATAAAATTTATGGCCCAAATGGGCTTGGTGTTTTAACAGGAAAATTGACCGCACTTTCTCAACTTCAACCGCTCTTTTTCGGTGGAAAAATGGTTGATCGTGTATCAAATGATCGTATTACTTTTGCCGAATTGCCTTATCGTTTAGAAGCTGGCACACCTAATATTGCTGGGGTTATTGGCTTTAATGCCATACTGAATTGGCTACAAAAATGGGATTTTACCGCAGCAGAACAGCACACTATATCCTTGGCTGAATCCGTCAAAGTGCGGTTAAAATCTTACGAGCATTGCCGATTATTCAATTCTCCTCAAGCAAGCACTGTCGTTTGTTTTGTATTTGAAGGCATTGACTGTTCTGATCTTTCTACACTTTTGAGCGAACAAAATATTGCGCTCCGAGTCGGCGAACATTGTGCTCAACCTTATTTAGCACGCTTAGGCGAACGCACCACATTACGCCTGTCTTTTGCGCCTTATAATACGCAGGAAGATGTGGAGGCATTTTTTACCGCCTTAGATAAAGCACTGGATTTATTACAATGATAGAACAATTAAAACAAACTAAAAATTGGGAAGATCGCTATCGCCTGATTATTCAAGCTGGCAAAAATTTATCTCGCCCAAGCGACGATGAACTCGCTCAAATGCACTCTATTACTGGCTGCGAAGCACAAATGTGGTTTCAAATTATGCCTAAAAATGACCGCACTTTTCAATTCAACGGATTTAGTGAAGCCAGAATTATGAATGGCTTACTTTGGATTTTACTCAATCAAATCAATGGCAAAACAGCGGATGAATTGAATAAATTTGATATTACTGCCTTTTTTAGCGAGCTCGGCATTTCACAACGTTTAAGCGAAACACGTTTAAACGGCTTAAACCAAATCGGACAGCAATTAAAAAATTTATGTATTTAATCGAAACCTATTTTCGCCTGACTGCGCTCGAAAATAATATTGAATCACAAAGTCGTTTACTCAATGCAGTGATCGATCAATGGCGGTATAACGGGCAAATTATCGGACGTGAAATCCCTTTATATTTAGCGGAAGAAGATGGCGCACAAGGCTTTGCTATGCGTGTCATTTGCCCTGAGCAAGATAGTCTTTTCCCGCAAAATAATAACGCAGAAGTGAATCGCGCATTACAAGAAGCAGAAAAGTGCGGTGTAATTTTTGATGGTTTTCAACTTGTGGGCGATGATCTCAATTCAGATCAAACGGCAGAAAATGTATCTCCCGCTTGGCAAGTGCTTTATACAACCCATTTACAAAGCTGCTCGCCGATTCATAGTGGAGAAAATTTCGCACCAATCCCTTTGTATAAACAGTTGAAAAATCAACCGCACTTAAGCCAAGATCTGATTAAATGGCAAGAAAATTGGCAAGCCAGTGATCAACTACAAATGAATGGTGCGGTATTAGAACAACACTCTTTGGCAGAAATTTCTGAGCATCAAAGCACACTTTCAAAACATGGGCGTTATTTAGCCCAAGAAATAGAAAAAGAAACCGGCATACCGACTTACTATTATTTATATCGTGTAGGTGGGCAATCTTTAGAATCTGAAAAATCTCGTTGCTGCCCTTCTTGTGGTGCAAACTGGGCGTTAAAAGACACGGTTTTTGATACCTTTCATTTTAAATGTGATGCTTGTCGATTAATTTCGAATCTATCGTGGAATTTTTTGTAATTAATTTATAAAGTGTCGAAATTTGCAAAAGTCGAACACCTAATCGGAGAAAAGATGAATTACCAAGACAACAGCTTAAAATCCTTAAAACTCGGTCAAAAAACAGAATACGCCTCTCTATATGACCGCACTTTATTACAGCCAGTGCCACGCGCGTTAAATCGTGATGGATTGGGCATTACTCAAAATCAACCATTTACTATCGGCGCCGATATTTGGACGGCTTATGAAATCTCGTGGCTCAATGAAAAAGGCTTGCCACAAGTGGCTATCGCAGATATTTATCTGGATTATCAAAGCCAAAATTTGATTGAGTCAAAAAGTTTTAAACTTTATTTAAATAGCTTCAACCAAAGCAAATTTGCCGACTTCAATACCGTTCAACAAACTATGCAACGCGATTTAATCGAATGTGCGCAAGGCGATGTAAAAGTGCGGTTAAATCCAGTGGTAGTTTATGATTCTCAAAAAATTAATTATTTACAAGGCGATTGCATTGATGAACAAGATATTGAAATTACTAGCTACGAATTTAACGCTAATTGGCTGAAAGATTGCGTATCAGATGAAATTGTCGAAGAAAAATTAGTCAGCCATTTGTTGAAATCTAACTGCCTCATTACCAATCAGCCAGACTGGGGCACCTTGCATATTCATTATGTTGGTAACAAAATCGATCACGAAAAATTATTACGTTACGTTGTATCGTTCCGTCAACACAATGAATTCCACGAACAATGTGTCGAGCGCATTTTCTGCGATTTAATGCACTACGCAAAACCAGAAAAACTCACTGTTTACGCGCGCTATACCCGACGCGGTGGCTTAGACATTAATCCATTCCGCTCTAATTTTGAGAATTTACCTGAAAATTTAAGATTGGCGAGACAGTAAAAAACTGCGGTGAAATTTCACCGCAGTTTTTCTACATTTAGATTACAAATAAGAGGTCTAGAATTTTATAAGAAAGGCAATGAAGTTATGCAGATTGTGTAATTAAGCGTTGAGGGCGAATAATATTTCCATCGATTAAGGCTACGCCTAAGAATAAATTCTCCGCTGAAAATAACCGCACTTGGCCACTTAATTGCTGTTCGTTAGCAAATTTCACTCGCTGACCAAAACTAATGGCTTTACTCTGCTCTGCATCCAAACGTAAAGCAGGCAATTTACTTACAGCGGTATCGGTTGGCAGTAATAGACGATCTAATTCGCTTAATGGAAAACTTTCAGCGAGCAGTTGTAACTCATCGATTGGCATCATTTCTGCTACAGGATAATCCGCTACGGCTGTACGACGTAACATTGTCACATGAGCGCCACAACCTAGCACTTCACCCAAATCATCTACTAAGGTGCGAATATAAGTACCTTTTGAACAATGCACTTCTAAGGTTAAAAAAGGCGCATGATATTCAATAAAATTAAGTTCAAAAATCGTAATTGGACGTGCCTCACGCTCAACCGTAATACCTTGGCGCGCATATTCATAAAGCGGTTTACCGTTATGTTTTAGTGCGGAAAACATTGTCGGCACTTGCAAAATATCGCCACGAAATTGTTCAAGTGCGGTCAAAATTTGTTGCGTTTCAATATGAACTTCACGAGTTTCCACGATTTGCCCTTCCGCATCGGAAGTATCGGTACGTTCGCCTAATTTTGCCGTAACAAGATAACGCTTATCGGCATCAAGCAAAAATTGTGAAAACTTAGTTGCTTCACCCAAGCAAATCGGCAACATTCCCGTTGCCAACGGATCGAGCGCACCAGTATGCCCAGCTTTGTTCGCTTGAAATAAACGCTTCACCTTTTGCATGATGTCATTTGATGACATGCCTTGTGGTTTATCCAACAAAAACACACCATCAACATCACGCCAGCGTTTACGAGGTCTAGACATTAGTTGCTTTCCTCAACGTGTTTTTTCTCATCTTCACGCACAATATTTGTTACAAGATTTGACATACGCATCCCTTCCACTAAGGATTGATCGTAAATAAAGCGAATCTCTGGCACGATACGTAAACGCATCGCTTTGCCTAGTAACGAACGAATATAAGGCGATGCTTTTTCTAAGCCTTTCATGCCTTGCTCAATTGCCGTTTCATCGTGATCAAATAAAAAAGTCACGAAGATTTTTGCGTAAGATAAATCACTCGATACTTCCACATCAGAAACCGTCACCATCCCAATACGGGGATCTTTCACTTCACGTTGTAAGATTACCGCTATTTCTTTTTGTATTTCTTGAGCGACGCGATCGCTACGTTTAAATTCTCTTGCCATAGTTATTCCTTATTTATAAAAGCGCCTCATTCTACTGGAAATCATTGGATTTAGCACGCAAAAATCCCTTTCAGCATGATGCTGTTTGTAAAGAAATTGAATATAACCATAAGAAATACTTTTATCTAAAATAAGATTCTTTCATAAGGCTGATACAAAAAGGGCGGTTAAAAACCAGATGATTCTTAACCGCCCTTTATTTTGTTAAAAGTTAGATTGAACGTTTAACCTCAACCACTTCAAACACCTCGATTTGGTCGCCGACTTTTACATCGTTGTAGTTTTTCACGCCGATACCACATTCCATACCGTTGCGAACTTCAGATACATCGTCTTTGAAACGACGAAGAGATTCTAATTCCCCTTCAAAGATAACGACGTTGTCACGTAATACACGGATTGGGTTGTTACGTTTCACTACACCTTCGGTTACCATACAACCTGCGATTGCACCAAATTTCGGATGACGGAATACATCACGAACTTCAGCTAAGCCAATAATTTCTTGTTTAAATTCAGGCTCTAACATACCGCTCATTGCTGCTTTAATTTCATTTAACAATTCATAGATGATTGAGTAATAACGTAAATCAATGTTTTCTGCTTCAATGACACGACGCGCAGATGCATCAGCACGAACGTTAAAGCCAACAATGATAGCATTAGATGCTGCAGCTAAAGTTGCATCAGTTTCAGTAATACCACCTACACCTGAACCAACAACTTTAACTTTTACTTCATTGGTAGAAAGTTCATTTAACGCTTGAACAATCGCTTCCACAGAGCCTTGTACATCTGCTTTCACAATAACGTTCAATTCAGCCACATCGCCTTCAGACATATTGCTAAACATATTTTCAAGTTTCGCTTTTTGCTGACGAGCTAATTTCACTTCACGGAATTTACCTTGACGATATAACGCCACTTCACGTGCTTTTTTCTCATCACGTACAACGGTTGCTTCATCACCCGCTGCCGGCACGCCTGAAAGACCTAATAATTCAACTGGAATTGAAGGACCTGCTTCATCAACTTCTTTCCCGTTTTCATCGCGCATTGCACGCACACGGCCGTATTCAAAACCACAAAGTACAATATCGCCTTTACGTAGTGTACCTGATTGCACCAAGATAGTTGCCACAGGACCACGACCTTTATCAAGGTAAGATTCAATCACCACACCACTTGCCATGCCGTCTTTTACAGCGGTCAATTCAAGCACTTCTGATTGAAGTAAGATTGCATCTAATAAATCATCAACCCCTGTACCTTTCTTCGCAGATACTGGAACGAATTGCACATCACCACCGAATTTTTCAGAAATTACATCATGTTGTAATAATTCTTGCTCAACACGGTCTGGATTTGCTTCTGGTTTATCGATTTTATTTACTGCAACCACTAAAGGTGCACCAGCCGCTTTTGCGTGTTGAATCGCTTCAATAGTTTGAGGCATCACACCATCATCGGCAGCAACAACAAGAACAACGATATCTGTAGCTTTTGCACCACGTGCACGCATAGAAGTAAACGCAGCGTGTCCTGGAGTATCCAAGAAGGTGATCATTTTTCCATCATCCATTTCTACGTGATACGCACCGATATGTTGGGTAATCCCCCCTGCTTCGCCTGCAGCAACTTTCGCTTTACGAATATAGTCAAGTAAAGAGGTTTTACCATGGTCAACGTGGCCCATGATGGTTACAACTGGCGCACGCGTTACTTTTTCTGCGTTTACATCGCGATCGCCTAATACCGCTTCTTCAAGCTCATTTTCATTACGAAGAATCACTTTATGGCCAAGCTCTTCTGCTACTAATTGAGCGGTTTCTTGGTCGATAACTTGGTTAATAGTAACCATTTCGCCCATCTTCATCATCGTTTTGATGATTTCAGTCGCTTTTACAGCCATCTTATTCGCTAATTCAGCAACGGTAATGGTTTCACCAATTACAACATCTGCTTTTACAGCTTGAACTGGTTTAGTAAAGGCTTGTTGAAGTGCGGCACCTTTTTTGCCGTTTTTACCTTTACCAAACTTAGCGTCTTTTTGATTTTTACGATTAGATTCGCGCTCGTTTTTCGAGTTTTTGCTATTTTCATCGTCGCGACCGCCTTTTTTCGCTTTCGCTACTTTATTTTTGCCACGGCCACGATTTTCGTTACGGCGATCTTCTTCATCTTCTGCTTCAAGTGCATATCTTGAACTTAAGTTGTAATCAGAATAGTCTTCAGAAGAAGATTCATTGTCTGAATCATCAGCTTCAGCATAACGTTTCGCTTCTTCTGCTGCACGACGAGCTTGTTCTTCTGCTTTTTGACGAGCTAATTCTTCAGCTTTACGACGAAGTTCTGCTTCTTCTGCTTTACGTTTCTCTTTTTCAGGATCAACAGATTTAGCTTTAGAATCTACCGCACTTTTTGCTGGCTTAGCTGTTTCTGCTTTCGCTTTTTCAGCTTTTGCTTTTTCATCAGCTTCTTTCTTAGCTGCCGCTTTTTCAGCTTCTAAACGAGCTTTTTCTTCTGCTGCTTTTTGTTCAGCAATTTTTTTAGCTTCCGCTTCTTGCTGTGCTTTTAATTTTGCTTCTTCTTGTTGAGCAATATCAGTTTTTACTGTGCGTTTTTTACGTACTTCTACTTGTACTTCTTTGCTTTTACCACCAGTTGTAGTGCTGCTCACTGTTGTTTTTGTTCTGCGTTGAATGCTTAATTTTTTTGGCGCATCAGCCTTAACATCTTCAGTCATTACTACTCTCCTTATTCTTCGCCAAACCAACAGATATTACGTGCAGCCATAATTAAATCTGCTGCCTGTTCTGCTGTTAATTCTTCAATATCTGCTAAATCATCTACACCCTGTTCGGCGAGTTCTTCGAGAGTAGTAATTTGTTTTTCAGCTAATTTGAATGCCACATGGCGATTCATACCATCTAAATTCAATAAGCGATCTTCAATATTCGCTTTTTTCAATGCTTCTTCTTCAGCTACTGCTGCGGCTGTAATCGCATTTTTAGCACGAGTTTGAAGCTCTTCTACAAGATCTTCATCTTCTAAACCATCAATTGCTGTCAATTCATTCATTGGCACATAAGCAATTTCTTCTAAACTTGTGAAGCCTTCTTCTACAAGGATTTGTGCAAATTCTTCATCAAGTTCTAATGCGTTCATAAATAAGTTTAAAACTTTGTTATCTTCTGCTTGATGTTTTGCATTTAAATCATCAGTAGTCATTACGTTTAATGTCCAACCTGTTAATTGTGTTGCTAAACGTACGTTTTGACCATTACGGCCAATTGCTTGCGCCAGGTTAGCTGCTTCAACAGCAATATCCATAGAATGATTATCTTCATCAACGATGATAGAAGACACATCAGCTGGTGCCATTGCATTGATCACAAATTGTGCTGGATTATCATCCCAAAGCACGATATCTACGCGCTCACCACCAAGTTCATTGGTAATGGCTTGAACACGCGCACCACGCATACCCACACAAGCGCCAACAGGGTCAATACGTTTATCGTTTGATTTAACTGCAATTTTAGCGCGAGAGCCAGGATCACGAGCCGCACCACGAATTTCAATCATTTCCTCGCCAATTTCAGGCACTTCAATACGGAATAATTCGATCAACATTTCTGGTTTAGAACGTGTCACAAATAATTGTGCAGTTTTGCCTTCAGGATTTACTTTATAAAGCACACCACGAACACGGTCACCTGGACGGAAATTTTCACGTGGCAACATATCTTCACGAGCAATCATCGCTTCTGCTTTGTTGCCAAGATCTAAGATGATGCTGTCACGACTTACTTTTTTCACAGTACCCGTTACAATTTTTCCTTCTTCAGCGCGGAACTGTTCTACAACTTTTGCACGCTCAGCTTCACGGATTTTAGTGCTGATTACTTGGCGTACAGTTTGCATTGCAATACGATCAAATGCGATAGATTCGATTTGATCTTCTACATAATCGCCAATTTGAAGATTGGGATCTTCAAATTGTGCTGCTTCTAAAGTGATTTCTTTCGTTGGCACTTTGACTTCGTCAACAATTAACCAACGACGGAAAGTATCAAAATCACCTGTTTTTGGGTTGATTGATACACGAATATCTGTTTCATATTCATATTTTTTCTTGGTAGAAAGCGCAATTGCACTTTCTAACGCTTCAAAAATTTTTTCACGTGGTAATAACTTTTCATTGGATACGGCTTCTGCCGCCAGTAAAATCTCTTTACTCATTTTTTCTTTTTCTCCTTTTAAAATTTTGCAACAACATTCGCTTTTTGAATGTTACCAAAGACTAAAACTTGTTCCTGTCCATCAACGATTAAAGTAACCATATCGTTTTCAATACGCTCTAGCTTACCTTGCCATTTACGGCGTTCCATCACTGGAATTCGTAAATGCACTGCGATATCTTGCCCAATATAGCGTTCAAATTGTGGTAAGGTAAATAGCGGACGATCTAAACCTGGTGACGACACCTCTAGATTGTATTTATCCGCAATCGGATCTTCTACGTCTAAAATTGCGCTCACTTGGCGACTTACATCTGCACAATCATCGACGGTCACACCACCTTCTTTATCAATAAATAAACGCACAGTCATAAAACGGCCTGCACGTTGACATTCAATACCCCAAAGTTCACAGCCTAAATCCTCTACTGCGCCTTGTAGCATTTCTTGTAAATTTTGTTCTAATGTAGCCAATTTCTACTCCTATACTGTAGTGTCAGTTTTTAGTCAAAATAACTTCTTTTAATTAATCTAAAAACTTCTACAAAAAATTTTAGGCATAAAAAAAGGGTTAGGTTCACAGGAACCTAAGCCCAGTTTTTATTAAATTTCTTATAGAAAAAAACCCCAATACTGGGGTTCTTTTACTGAACTTATTATTGGTTGCGGGGGCCGGATTTGAACCGACGGCCTTCGGGTTATGAGCCCGACGAGCTACCAAGCTGCTCCACCCCGCGTCCGAAATATGGGGTGCATTATAGTGATAAAAATTTAAAATGCAAGAAGTTTTACTAGATTCCTTAAAAACTTTGCTAAAACTTACCGCACTTTTCATCATCACTAGAATCGAATACCAGAGCCAATCCCTAGTCCTAATCCAACGCCGTTACTTCCGCCACCAGCGCTAACACCACCACCTACAGCACAAGCAGCTAATATGCTTGATAATACAATAATAAAAAGTGTTTTCTTCATCATTTTTCCTTTATTAATAAAATTTCAAATAAACGATAAATTGCTATTAAATCTGTCTTTGCAATAGGTTTAAAAGGTAACAAAAGATAGTAAATCCAGCGAAAACGCTTCAAGTATACAATCATATTATGCCAATTTTGTACCTCACAATGTGCTTGATAATACAAGACCACTTTTTGAATAAAATCGTCTGAAATATCTTCTTCTCGACATAAACTATCAAAGAAAAACAACATATCTCGAACGATTAACCAATTTCGATTTTGACTACTTGAACGAGATTCAAAATCAAGAAAAGTAACCTTTCCCTTATCCCAAGTGATATCTCTAATAGCAGGACGACCATGCACCAAATTTTTAGCATGTAAATTAATCAAAGCAAAACAAACGTCATAAATAATCGAAAATTTTTGCTGATTATCGATATCCTTATTACATAGCCATTGCGATGAAGTGATTCCCGCATCTTCTAAAACAAAAAAATCCTCATCATGATAAGAGACTATTGGAACAGGTGCATTTTTTTCAGTAAGATTCAATAAAGTTTGTAATTCATTTTTGAAAGATTGCTTAGGTCGAGGTTTTAATAATAGCCAAATCCCTTTCAATTTTTCAGGTTGCTTCAACCAAAATTTCTTGCCTTCATATTGAAAAGGATAAATTCTTTCATCACGATGTGCTATAACTAATTGATTAACATATTCTTTAAATTCAGGGCTCATTACGACATCACTCCATTGCTATTTGTGGTATATTTGTCCACCATTTTTATTTTGCTTTTAACTTAACTAAAAATTAAATATGAAAAAAATTAAATTATTATTTCTTACGTTAACGTCTATTTTAGCGATATCCCCTAATATATCGGCCTCACCTTTTTCAATAACTGAATCTCAAATTAATCAATATCTACAAGAGAAAGGAGCTATTGCGGATAAATTTGGCTTACCAGGATTATTTTTTCTTGATTATCAAGTAAGAAATTTGAGTACCAAAATTGGGCAAACTAATGATAAACGCGTAGAAATGAGCGGTACTTTAGAGGGTTTATTTCAATTTGGCAATAAAAAATTGCCTGGAAAATTAAATCTGACCTTCGATACAATTCCTTATTATAATCCTGAAGAAGGCGCGATTTATTTAAAGAAAATGCGTATTTTACGTTGGTCAGGAGAACCACAGCAATATATGCAACAAATGCAAACAATCATGCCTTTTTTAAATGAAAATGTCGCTAAATTACTGGAAAATATTCCTATTTATACATTAGATAAAAACAATATGCGTGATGTGCTTATAAAAAAATTTGCTAAAGAAATCCGTATAGAAAAAGGGCAACTTTCCTTAGAGACTAGCATGTTCTAATAACATTTATATGATGTAATTGAACGTTGCTTATTGATAGAAAGATAAAAAGAGCGGTGAAAATCTAAGAAAAATTTTCACCGCTCTTTTGTATGAATTAATAAAGAAAAATTAAAATGCTGAGGTATCCTGGAATAGTCCAACTTTTAAATCTGTTGCTGTATAAATAACGCGACCATCTACTTCAACTTCACCATCAGCCATTCCCATAACCAGTTTACGATTAATAACTCGTTTCATATGGATTCGGTACACTACTTTTTTAGCCGTAGGCAAAATTTGCCCTGTGAATTTTACTTCCCCAACCCCTAATGCTCGCCCTTTTCCTTTGCCACCAATCCAGCCTAAATAAAACCCAACAAGCTGCCACATAGCATCTAATCCTAAACAACCAGGCATCACTGGATCGCCAATGAAATGACAACCAAAAAATGGCAATTCAGGTTTAATATCAAGTTCAGCTTCAATATACCCTTTACTAAAAGCACCTGTTTCCTCATTCATTTCAATAATGCGATCCATCATCAGCATGCTCGGCGCGGGTAATTGTGGCCCTTCTTTGCCGAATAATTCGCCGCGACCTGACGCGAGCAAATCATCATAAGAATAGCTACTTTTTTTATTAGGTGTACAAGTGTTTTGCATTTTAGGTTCCTTTATATATGATGAATTCAGTTTTAAACTGATATAAAACATTCTAAAGAGAACATAGCAAAGTGTAAATAGCTAACACTTGTTCGCAAAACTTGTCGGAGCAGTCACTTTGATAGATTATAAAAGAAATAAAAGCGAACAAATGTTCGCTTTTATCTATTAAAGTCGGAAGAAATTCCAAAAACCTTTCCTTTCTAAATCAGCTCTCCCCTCAATTCGACGTTGAATGAGACGAGATAAAGGCTCAGTTTTTTCTGTATAATCTTTGTTTTCATCTAGCAAATCACGATTAAATAATAATTCGCAAGCTTGATAAATATCTTCTACAGGATAAATAAAAAATTCACCATTTTTTACCGCACTTTTCACTTCATCAGATAAACTCAGTTGCTGAATGGTCGTCATTGGAATAATTACACCTTGTTTTCCGGTCAAACCACGACGTTGGCAAATAGTAAAAAAACCTTCAATCTTATCATTCACCCCACCAACAGAATGAACAAGTCCAAATTGATCAATCGATCCTGTAATTGCGATATTTTGAGGCAAAGGCAAATCCGCCAAAGCACTTGCTAGCACACAGAAAATCGCCAGAGATGCACTATCACCATCAATTTCACCATAAGACTGTTCAAACACTAATGAGGCAGAAAATGGCAATTGCGATGGAAAATCTAATATATTGGAAAGGCAAGCTTGCGCAATCATCATGCCTTTACCATGAATATTTCCCGCTAGTTCATTTTTTCTTTCAACATCGATCACTTCCCCTTCGCCGAATTGTACAATACAACTAATACGCGAAGGCTCGCCGAAACATACTGGTGTACCAGGATATTCAATTACTGAAAGGCCATTAATTTGCCCAACAATTTCCCCTTGAGTTTCAACATAAACTTGCTCATTTAAAATATCGGCATAAGTTTGTTCTTTTAGGAAACCATATTGCGCCAATTTTTGTTGAAAAATATCCTCAAAATCCTCCGCACTTAATGCTATTTTTTCAGCAAAAGTTGAAGCATCCTGTAATATTTCTTTTAATTTAAGAGGTGATGCGTTAATTAAAAAGCGATCTTCACTTTCACGAACTAATAATTGATAGAGTTTATTTAACGCCGAAAAATCTAGCTCAATATTTTGCTCTTGAGCCATTTGTTGTACATAACCCGCCCAAGTTTTTTGTTCTTCCACTTCAGCCACAGAAACATAACTTTCAATTTCAGCATAATCGGCGAAAGAATAAAGGTTTTCTTCTAACTCAGCCAAAGTAGCTAATTCAGTACGATTACCAAGTACAATTACTTTTAAGTTCAGCGCATAGCTTGGTATATCACAAGGTAAATTTTTAAATGGATGGGCTGAATACCAATCAAAAGTTTGGGTTTGCAGAATTTGTTTTAATCGCCCCCATAAGTCAAATTGAGATAACAATGTTGCCGCACTTAAAATCAAAACTCCGCCATTAGCTTTATGCACTAATCCTGGCACTAATTGAATATCTTGTGAACTTGGATGAATCCGAAAACTACCAAAAAGCTGGAATTGATCGCAATACAATGCGCTTAACGCCTCACCTTGACTGGCAAAATTATCATCTAAAGATTTTGCTGGCTCAGTATAAACATGAGGAAAAGAAAAAGAGTCGCCCTGCTCTATCGCATAATTTACACCGAAAATTGACCGCACTTTATGATGGTTTTTCGATATAAAATTTTGTAATAATTCCGCATATTCAACCGGCTCACCTACTTTCATCATCAATAAGGAACGCGTTGGATGGTGTAAAAATAAATCGATAGCCTGCGTGACATTTGGTTGTAATGCCCAAAAATCCACTGGTTCTAAAGGAAAATCTTGAATTGCCAAATCAGGTTGCAATGCCTGCCAATTTAAAGATTGCTCAATAGCTTGTTGTTGAGAAAATAATGAACTCACGGCTAGTCTCTTTCTAGAAAAATTGACCACATTATCGCATATTTAATAGCCTTGTGAAAATCCACTAGAAAATCGTCATAAAAACACGTATATTAATACAGTTACCACGTCACTCAATGATAAAAAATGAAATACCAAAAACTCGAAAATCAAGAAGCAAATTGGAAATGGATTTACCTAATTCGTAAACATCGCGAAGGGGAAAATATCACGCGTTATGAAGAACGCAGTTTGCAAGAAGCCAAAGCCCAAGAATTATTAGAATCCCAAAATTATCCAGAAAAAATTGAAGAATGGATTAAGAATCATCTTTCTCCAGCCTTACCGATTAAGCTCGATCAGGCCATTCGTGCCCGCCGTAAACGCTTTTTTAATGGGGAAAAACAACATACAAAGAAAAAATCCATTGATTTAGAATATGCGGTTTGGCTACGTCTTTCTAAATATTCTAGAAAAATGAAAATGACACTTTCGGAAACAATTACCTATATGATTGACGAAAGAGAAAGCAAAGCACAATTTGAAAATCAAATGGCAGCAATGAAAACCAGTTTAAAGAATTTATTAAAATAAAAAAGACAAGCTGCAATTCTTGTCTTTTTGAGTTAGGACTAATAGAGAAAAATTTAGAGTATTCGCATTACTCTTGATTATCCACAAGTGGAATTATTTTCGTGGCATGAGATCCTTTGTCTCCGTGGATAACTTCAAATTGCACCTTTTGACCAGCTTTTAATGAACGATAACCGTCCATTTCAATCACTGAATAATGTGCAAAAATATCGGCGTCCACGCCTTCTGCGGAAATGAAACCAAATCCTTTTGCATTATTGAACCATTTCACAACACCAATTTCCATAAAAGACCTCTCTAGGCTTCGCCTACTAAAACAATAAATCAATAAGACTCTCGCCTTATCACCTCGTATGGACGTTATATTCAAATATTTTGATCGGTTATGCAATGAGCAATATTCAAAAATGATAAGTAGATCACAAAAAATTTAATTTTCTGGAGTTTTTTTATCATTTTTATTAATTTCTCGTAGTGCTTTCGCCACTATTTGAATCGCTTCTCCGCTACTAATCCCTTTTGCCATAAGTTCTTGAATTTGTTCAACTGCTTTTTGTTGCTGTTCGTGTGTTAAGTTAATATCAAACATTTTCCCATCCAAATTGATTCATTAATTGATGCCATTGTTCATCTAAACCTGCTGTAATTGTTATTTGCTCTTTCATTATTGGATGAATAAAAGACAACCTATTAGAATGTAAAAATAACCGAGAACAGCCAAGATGCAACGTTAACGCGCGATTTTGGTGCAAATCACCATATTGCGTATCACCTAAAATTGGGTGAAAAATATGTTTCATATGACGACGTAATTGGTGTTTTCTGCCTGTATGAGGGATTAATTTAACTAAAGAATAACGCGCCGTTTGATAACGCCCAGCAGGATAAGGCATTTCGACTATTTTTAATCCTTCATAATCAGTAATAGCTTCTTGAGGCTCTTTATCTTCTTGAGAAAATTTATCTGCAATTTTATCCAATTGAATTTTTAGTGGATAATCTATCCGCTCTTTTCCCTGTAGATACCCTCTTACTACAGCCAAATAAGATTTCTGAATGCACTTTTGTTCAAACTGTTCACACATTAGGTTCGCAATTTCACTGCTCAATGCAAATAACAACACGCCAGATGTCGGTCGATCTAAACGATGAATAGGAAATACATGTTGACCAATTTGATCTCGTAACGTTTGCATCACAAATTGAGTTTCATGAGGATCTAACCAACTACGATGAACTAACATACCAGCAGGCTTATTCACCGCAACGAGAAACTCATCTTGATATAAAATTTCTAACATTCGTTCTTGTTCAGAAGTTCTTCTAAAGCAACCAAAGGAGTTAATAGTTTTTGTAACTCATCAAATTCCTTCATTGCTTCTTCAATATAAGGAGAAATAGCAATTTTATTTGGCAAGGCTGAACCACTTTCTAACAATGCCTGCATGCGTGGAATAAATACCCACTGTAGCCACTCTTCGGCAGACATCGTATCAATTGAAAAAGGTTCTTCACTTAAAAAGGCCTCTGCAGCAGGGGGCATCGTTTGCCATAAATTAAGCTGCTGCATGGTAATTTGGAGCTGTTCAAGATGCCGTTTAGTTTGATTACGCATATTTTATATCCTAATTAATGAATGTTTTTTGCAAATACACGCACATTTGAAAAACCATTTTCTTTCAAATATAAGGCTTGTAATTTGCTCATCACACCACGTTCACAATACAACACGTAATTTTTACTTTGATCAAGGCCACCAAATTGAGAGGAAAGTTTGTAGAACGGCATTTGAATGACGTCATGTGTATCTGATTCAAATGGATTTTCATCAGTTTCTTCTGGGCTACGAATATCCAAAATCACTTCATTTTCACCCAATACAGAAATTGCCTCGACTTCTACGACTTCTTTTTCTGTTTCTTCTGCGATCTGGCGAATATCTAAATATTTCGCATTTTGTACCGCACTTTCAAGAATCTCAAAATTAAAATGCCCTTCTTCTTCAAGAATCTTTTCACGAACAGCTTTGATCGTAGGATTTTTTGAAATTACCCCACAAAATTCAGGCATCGATTTTGCAATATCGTCGGTACCAATTTCTTTCGCCATCGCGATAATTTGTTCTTTATCATGCGTAATTAACGGGCGTAATACTAAGGTATCTGCAGCTTCATCAATCAAGCGTAAATTGGTTAAAGTTTGGCTAGAAACTTGCCCTAATGCTTCCCCTGTCACAATTGCTTCAATATTAAAACGTTGAGCGACTTTACTTGCGGCTCGCACCATCATCCGTTTTAATACAACACCCATTTGGCCGTTATCGACTTTCTCTAAAATCTCACCGACAACTCCCTCAAAGTTAATCGCAATAAAGCGTACTTTATGTGAAGCGCTATAGCGTTGCCAAATATGATAAGCCATTTGTTTAACGCCAATTTCATGGGCTGCGCCGCCAAGATTAAAGAAACAATAATGAACTCGGGAACCACGACGAATCAACATGTAACTCGATACACCTGAATCAAATCCCCCCGAAATTAAAGAAAGTACATCCTCTTGCGTCCCAATCGGATAACCGCCAATCCCTGCGTGACGTGCTTTAACTAACATCATTTTGTCATCTTCAATATCAATACGAACAGTCACATCTGGATTTTTCAACCGCACTTTTGCGCTTTCAATATGTTGATTTAATCCACCGCCGATATAACGTTCCGCTTCAATAGAACTAAATTTATGTTTACCCTTACGTTTTACTCGAACGCAAAAGGTTTTGTCTTGAAGTTGTTGTGCGACATCAGCAAGCGTCAATTCAAAAATATGATGTAAATCGGTAAACGGTTTTTCTTCAACTTCTAAAAAATGATGAATACCAGGAATACGTTGTAACAAGGCGATTAATTCTTCACGATTTTCTTCATTTTTTGACCGCACTTCAATGTAATCCCAGTGACGTACAACTGCAGTTTCTTCATCATATTTCTGTAAAATATTGCGGATATTAGAGGTTAAAATTTTTGCGAAACGTTTACGCACAGTTTCGCTTTTAATCATAATTTCAGGGAAAAGTTTAACGATAAATTTCATATGAATAGCTTAGGTATTTCTTGGGTATTTAAAGTGGCGAGTATTTTACGCAAAGATAGTGAAAAGTCCACTGGTCCTAGCTTGAAATAATTTTTTAACAACTCAAGTAAAATACAGTACAATGGCAAGCAATTTTTACCGTGAAAAAGGATGATTCCATGGCGCGTAAACCCGCATCTTCACAAGATTTTGAAACAACGTTAGCGCAGTTAGAAAATATTGTTACACATTTAGAAAATGGCGATCTACCATTAGAAGAAGCGTTAAAAGAATTTGAACAAGGTGTGCAATTAGCCAAGCTAGGACAAGAACGTTTACAACAAGCAGAACAACGTATTCAGATCTTATTGCAAAAAACAGAAGATGCCCCACTGAATGATTATGAAGGAAATGCTTAATGGGTAACTTTTCTGAAGAATTACAACAGGTTCAAACTCGTATCAATCGCTTTTTAGAAACTCAATTTGAGGGCATTGAAAGTCATAATGCGCCTTTGCTTGAGGCGATGAAATACGCATTATTACTTGGTGGCAAACGGGTTAGACCTTTTTTAGTTTACGCAACAGGTCAAATGCTTGGCGCAGAGAAACAAACCTTAGATTACGCTGCTGCGGCCATTGAAGCCATTCATGCCTATTCCTTAATTCACGATGATTTACCTGCAATGGATGATGACAATCTACGTCGTGGGCACCCTACTTGTCATATCCAATTTGATGAAGCTACGGCTATTCTTGCAGGTGATGCCCTTCAAAGTTTTGCTTTTGAAATGTTAACTAAAACGCCAAATATTTCTTCTGAACAAAAACTGGCTTTAGTTCAAATTTTAGCTAAAGGCTCTGGCGTACAAGGAATGTGCTTAGGGCAAAGTTTAGATCTTATTTCTGAGCATAAACAAATTAGTTTAAGCGAATTAGAATTAATCCATCGTAACAAAACGGGCGCATTGCTGATTGCTGCATTAAAATTAGGTTTTATTTGTTCTCCGCATTTTGCTGACAAAACGTTAGAACAATCCTTAACACAATATGCGGAAGCCATTGGCTTAGCCTTTCAAGTTCAAGATGATATTTTAGATATTGAAGGTGATAGCGCAGAAATTGGCAAACAAGTCGGCGCTGATCTTGATTTAGATAAAAGTACATATCCAAAATTACTTGGGTTAAGCGGCGCAAAACAAAAAGCGCAAGATTTATATCAAAGTGCTTTGTCTGAATTAGAAAAAATTCCTTTTGATACGACCGCACTTCGTGCATTAGCTGAATTCATTATTACTAGAAAAAGTTAATACCGACCGCATCAATGCTCACAAAGTGCGGTCAAAAATTATAACGTTTTTAAAATGACTAACAATATGAACAATTACCCCTTATTATCTCTAATTAATTCACCAGAAGATTTGCGTCTTTTAAATAAAGATCAGCTACCACAACTCTGCCAAGAATTACGCGGTTATCTTTTAGAATCTGTTAGTCAAACTAGCGGGCATTTAGCATCAGGTTTAGGTACTGTAGAGCTAACCGTTGCACTACATTACGTATATAAAACACCATTTGATCAATTAATTTGGGATGTTGGACATCAAGCTTATCCACACAAAATTTTAACGGGTCGTCGAGATCAAATGTCCACAATTCGCCAAAAAGACGGTATTCATCCTTTCCCTTGGCGTGAAGAAAGTGAATTTGACGTATTAAGCGTTGGCCACTCCTCTACTTCTATTAGTGCTGGATTAGGTATTGCTGTCGCCGCAGAACGAGAAAATGCTGGTAGAAAAACGGTATGCGTAATCGGAGACGGGGCAATTACTGCAGGAATGGCTTTTGAAGCGCTGAATCACGCAGGTTCTGTTCACACTGATATGTTGGTCATTTTAAATGACAATGAAATGTCTATTTCAGAAAATGTTGGCGCGTTAAATAATCACCTCGCTCGTATTTTTTCTGGTTCTATCTACTCAACATTACGAGATGGAAGTAAAAAAATTCTCGATAAAGTTCCACCTGTAAAAAACTTTATGAAAAAAACCGAAGAACATATGAAAGGGGTGATGTTCTCGCCAGAAAGTACATTATTTGAAGAACTCGGTTTTAATTATATTGGCCCGGTGGATGGGCATAATATTGATGAATTAGTGGCAACACTTACGAATATGCGTAATCTGAAAGGCCCACAATTCTTACATATAAAAACGAAAAAAGGTAAAGGATACGCGCCCGCAGAAAAAGATCCTATTGGTTTCCACGGCGTACCCAAATTTGATCCAATCAGTGGTGAATTGCCTAAACACAATACTAAGCCAACTTATTCAAAAATTTTCGGTGATTGGTTATGCGAAATGGCAGAAAAAGATTCAAAAATTATTGGTATCACACCAGCAATGCGTGAAGGCTCTGGCATGGTGGAGTTTTCTCAGCGTTTTCCAGAACAATATTTTGATGTGGCGATTGCAGAACAACACGCCGTCACATTTGCCACTGGACTCGCTATTGGCGGATATAAACCCGTAGTTGCAATTTATTCGACATTTCTACAACGTGCTTACGACCAATTAATTCACGATGTTGCGATTCAAAATCTCCCTGTATTATTTGCGATTGATCGAGCAGGTATCGTAGGGGCTGATGGCCCAACACATCAAGGGGCATTTGATCTTAGCTTTATGCGTTGCATTCCCAATATGATCATCATGACACCAAGTGATGAAAATGAATGCCGTCAAATGCTCTATACAGGTTATCAATGTGGAAAACCTGCGGCTGTGCGTTATCCTCGCGGAAATGCCATTGGTGTTGAACTAGCACCTTTAGAAATGCTTCCTATCGGTAAATCACGTTTAATTCGAGAAGGTCAAAAAATTGCGATTTTAAATTTTGGTACCCTATTACCATCCGCTTTAGAGGCTGCAGAAAAACTCAATGCAACAGTTGTCGATATGCGTTTTGTGAAACCGATTGATATTGAAATGATTAATGTTCTTGCACAAACTCATGATTATTTGGTCACATTAGAAGAAAATGCAATTCAAGGTGGAGCGGGATCTGCTGTTGCGGAAGTGCTAAATTCGTCTGGAAAATCGACCGCACTTTTACAGCTTGGTTTACCTGATTATTTTATTCCTCAGGCAACACAGCAAGAGGCCTTGAAAGATTTGGGATTAGATTCAAAAGGAATTGAAGAAAAAATTCTTAACTTTATTGAAAAACAAGGTAATTTATAAAAATAAACGCGATGATAACTTCATCGCGTTTTTTCTTAATCAACAATTCTTAAATGAGAAACTGATTTTGTTTTCTTTTTTTCTTCTCGTTTTCTAGGGCTATCTACAGCCTCATGAAAACCAGTTGGTTGTTCAGTATCTGGCTCAGAATTAAGTTCATCGTAAACCTCTTCTGGTTCAAACATCACACCATCACCATTTTCACGAGCATAGATCGCAAGCGCTGCGCCCATTGGAATATACAATTCACGAGAAACACCTTTAAATCGGGCATTAAACTGGATGAAATCATTTGTAAGTTGTAAATTGCCCGTAGCATTAGCAGACAAGTTCAATACAATCTGCCCATCTTTTACATATTCGACAGGAACATTCACACCTAAGTAAGTCGCATCAACAACTAAATAAGGCGTGAAACTATTATCCACTAGCCAATCATAATAGGCGCGTAATAAATAAGGGCGCTTAGGGGAAGCTTTGTATTCCATTATTTATCATCCATTAAATTTTTTGGTGCGGCCTCACCTACAGACTGCAAGAATGAATCTCGACTAAATACACGATCCATATATCCCTTAATCGGTTTACTACCTGGACCTGTAAATTCCACGCCTAAATGTTTTAATTTCCATAACAATGGAGCAACATAACAGTCCACTAAACCGAACTCTTCATTCATGAAATAAGGTGTTTGCTGGAAAACTGGTGTAATCGCTAAAAGTTCTTCTTTTAATTGTTTAAGCGCTTCAGCTTTTTCACTTTCTGTACCATTTTCTGCTTTTTTGAGAGTTGGATACCAATCTTGTTCAATTCGTAACATCAAAAGACGATCTTTTGCTCGAGAAACTGGATACACTTGCATTAATGGTGGATGCGGAAAACGCTCGTCAAGATATTCCATAATAATTCGTGAACTAAACAAAACAAGATCACGATCAACTAACGTAGGCACAGTAGCATACGGATTTAATTCCATTAAATCTTCTGGTAATGCTTGCAAATCAACTTCTTCGTTCTCATAAAGTACACCTTTTTCAGCTAAAACAATTTTTACCTGATGACAGTAAATATCATCCTTATTTGAAAAAAGGGTCATTACTGAACGTTTACTTGATGCGCTGGACATTTATTCCTCCGAAGATCCAAAAATATTCTATATTTTATATAGGGGTGTGTATTCTACCACAAAGCGTAAGCCATTTGCCAAATAATTCTTTTTTATTGTTTTATAATCAATAAGTTATATAACAAAAAAGCAGAGATTTCTCTCTGCTTTTCTTTTTCGAAACGAAAATAAAAATTAACGTTTTGAGTATTGTGGACGACGACGTGCTTTGTGTAAACCCACTTTTTTACGTTCAACGCGACGTGCGTCACGAGTAACGAAACCAGCTGCACGAAGTGCTGGGCGTAACGTTTCATCGTATTCCATCAATGCACGAGTGATACCGTGACGGATTGCACCCGCTTGACCAGAAATACCACCACCTTTAACTGTGATGTATAGGTCTAATTTATCAGTTAACTCAACCAATTCTAATGGTTGACGTACTACCATGCGCGCAGTTTCACGGCCGAAGTAAACGTCTAATTCACGTTGGTTGATAGTGATTTTACCACTGCCCGGTTTGATAAATACACGAGCTGAAGAGCTTTTGCGGCGACCTGTGCCGTAGTTTTGATTCTCTGCCATTTTCTAAACCTCGTGATTAAATATCTAATACTTGTGGTTGTTGTGCAGCGTGTTGGTGTTCAGCACCCGCGTACACTTTTAATTTACGGAACATTGCACGGCCTAATGGACCTTTTGGCAACATACCTTTAACCGCAATTTCAATCACTGCTTCAGGACGGCGAGCGATCATTTCTTTGAAAGTCGCTTGTTTAATACCACCTACATAGCCAGTGTGCCAGTAGTAAAGTTTATCTGTTTCTTTACGACCAGTTACTGCCACTTTGTCTGCGTTAATAACGATGATGTAATCACCTGTATCTACGTGTGGAGTGTACTCAGCCTTGTGTTTACCACGAAGGCGACGTGCTAATTCAGTCGCTAAACGACCTAAAGTTTTACCTGTCGCATCTACTACGTACCAGTCGCGTTTAACCGTTTCTGGTTTTGCTACAAAAGTTTTCATTAATTAATTACCAAAAATTAGTTTGATACCCAGTGTTCTTATGAACACAACCATTGATCTTAATCGCCACCCCTTCGAGTGAGATCTCGATAAAATAATGTACGATGGGAATTCGCACATTTACAGGGTCGGTGTATTATACATATTTATTTCATGAATGCTAATTTTTTATGCAATATTTTAGTATTTTTGCTGAAACCTATTTACATTAACTAAATTAATGTTTTTAATGAATTTATTAAAATTGACTCATACATAAAGTTATTTTATTGTTAACTCAAATATCATCATACTAGCTATAGGAATTTTTATGAGCTACGCTAAAGAAATTGACACACTTAATCAGCACATCGCTGACTTCAATAAAAAAATTAATGTTTCTTTTGAATTTTTCCCACCCAAAAATGAAAAAATGGAAACGCTTTTATGGGATTCTATTCATCGTTTAAAAGTGTTAAAACCCAAATTTGTTTCTGTTACTTACGGCGCGAACTCTGGCGAGCGTGACCGTACTCATAGTATTGTAAAAGCAATCAAACAAGAAACTGGCTTAGAGGCTGCTCCGCATTTAACTGGTATTGATGCTACCCCTGAAGAATTAAAACAAATTGCTAAAGATTACTGGGACAGCGGTATTCGTCGCATCGTTGCGTTACGCGGTGACGAACCAAAAGGATATGCTAAAAAATCATTTTATGCATCAGATCTGGTGGAATTACTCCGTTCTGTCGCTAATTTTGATATTTCTGTAGCAGCTTATCCTGAAGTTCATCCAGAAGCAAAATCAGCACAGGCAGACTTGATTAATTTAAAACGTAAAATTGATGCTGGTGCAAATCATGTTATCACTCAATTTTTCTTTGATATTGAAAGCTACCTACGTTTCCGTGATCGTTGTGCATCAATTGGTATTGATACTGAAATCGTGCCGGGCATTTTACCCGTAACTAACTTTAAGCAATTACAAAAAATGGCTTCTTTCACTAATGTGAAAATTCCTGCATGGCTTGTTAACGCTTATGAAGGATTAGACGATGATCAAACTACTCGTAATCTTGTAGCCGCAAGTGTGGCGATGGATATGGTGAAAATTTTATCTCGAGAAGGCGTGAATGACTTCCATTTCTATACGCTAAATCGTAGTGAACTAACTTATGCAATTTGTCATATGTTAGGTGTAAGACCAGAATAACTTAAAGATAAGATATTTTTCTTCCATGAAATAAGGGCGTTGTTTACGCCCTTATTTAAATATAAAAAACTTTAACCCCACTTTATTATTTGACTAACTCCGTTTGCATATACATTAATCGATCAATATCCTTCAAATAATGTCCCAATTCTTGCTCTTCTGGTTTATGCAAATAAGGAATTTTACCTAAAAGCGGCGCATCAATATGCTCAACAAGCAAATCAACAATTTCTGCATAATGGCTTAATAATGGATTAACACGGTTAGCTATCCAGCCCAATAACGGCACGCCTAGCTGCTGAATCGCTTGCACAGTTAACAACGCATGATTCACACAACCATCTTTAATACCAACCACAAGAACCACAGGCATTTTCCGTTGTGCAACCCAATCAGCAAAACTTTTTCCTTCCGCCATTGGTGTCATTAAACCAAACGAGCCCTCAACCACCACAGACTGATAATTTTGATTTAATCGAGTTAAATCATGATTAATTTTATCTAACTTAATACGCGTCCTATCTTGTGTCAGCATCGGTGCGCTATGGCTAAAGGTATAACTATTAATATCCTTGTAGGACACATTTTCTTTGGTTGAATCCATTAATGTTAATACATCTGAATTTGATAAATTATCATAATCTGATGTATTTTCTTCTTGCATCACTGGATAAATACTTTCCTCACCACAACAAGCAATGGGTTTATAACCCACCACTTGCACACCTTGCTTTTGCAAGGCTTGAATAATCGCGCGGGTTGCTGTGGTTTTTCCCACATTTGTATCTGTCCCCGCAACAAAAAAGCTACTCATTTTTCTCTCCTTTAAAAAGTGCGGTGGATTTTAAAAGAATTTTTTCTTTAAAAATTTGAGATAACGCAAATTTTCTCTTTTTCGTATCAAAAATAAACAATTTATTTGATCTCACTCAAGCTATTAAATAAACCATCATCTTGTTTTGGTATTTGCAAATAAAATCCTTGTTGTTTAATTTTTTCCAATACCTCATTACTATCTACATTATGTAGCGGCTTGCTCCCAAGTAAATTAAACATCATGACTAATTCTGGTTTTCCAAAGTGGCTCAGTAACACTTCTGGCACTTGAGAAAAATCCTCTCTTTTTGCGATATACAGATAGCTTCCTGGTTTCTTTTTACTTTTATAAATTGCACATAACATATTTTGTTTTCCTAAATAAAAAATCCCTATTAAATTTCTTTAACAGGGATTTTATCATTTATTAAATTAATTAAAGCATTATTTTGCAGCTTCTTTTACTGCATCAGCTGCTTGAGTTGCTTTTTCAGAAACGGCTTCTTTAACTTCAGTCATTTTAGAAGTCGCAGCATCTTTCATTGCATCAATTTTAGAGGTTGCAGCATCTTTCATTGCATCAATTTTAGAGGTTGCAGCATCTTTCATTTCGCTTACTTTAGCTGCTGCATCTTTTACTTGTTCAACTTGTGCCATTGCTGCATCTTTAACTTCAGCAGCTTTCTCTACTGCAGTGTTTTTCACTTCAGTTGAAGCTTGTTTAGCAGCATCTTTAACATCAGCTACAGCATTAGTTGCTGCGTCTTTTGCTTCAGAAACCATTGATGTTGCCGCTTGTTTAGCTGCGTCAACTTTTTGTGCAGCTTCTTCTTTATCGAAACAACCAGTTACCGCTAAAGCTGAACCTAAAACTAATGCTAGTGTTAATTTTTTCATAATTTTCTCCATAGAATAAATCTTGATTACGGCAAAGCCCTATTGCTCTGATGTGGCGTAGTTTACGGAAATTTTATTAAAATAAAATAGCTAATATAAAAATTTACATTCCTGATAAATACATAAGTGTAAAAAAGAGCATTAACGCATTGATATTAAATATATTTTAAAAAAGTTCCATAGAAAAATTTTATTTTTTGTAAAGAAATATATATGAATATATGTTTTAGATTTAATCAATCTTATGAATTTCTCTAGATGCTTGATGCATCAATATTTCTGATTTATTACCATCCCATAATAATTGAGCAATCGTTGCAGGATAAAATGGTATTGGATTTCGTTTTCCATACAGTTCAGCAACGATCTCTCCAACTAAAGGTAAATGAGAAATAATCAATACAGACTTAACCCCATCATGTTTCAGCACTTCTAAATAATCAATGACGGAATGCGCATGGCCATAAGGGGTTATACCCTCCCAAGTTTCAAGTTTATTTTCTAACTCCAAATCAAACGCTTGATTAACTTGATGAAAGGTTTCTTGAGCTCTGACATAAGGGCTCACTAAAATACGATCTAGTGAATTAATTACTAGCGTGCTTAAATACTGTTTTAACCATTCTCCTTGAGAAAAAGCTTGTTTAATACCATAAGCAGTTAAGCGACGAGCTTTATCACTATTAGCCATTACTTCAGCCTCGCCATGACGCATAATAAAAATATTCATTTTGCTTTCCTAAATATTTGATAAAAATAAACCGCACTAAATAAAGTGCGATTACAAAATTAATGAGATTTAACTGCTTCTGCAATTTCTTCTGCACATTGTTGTGCAAGTTCAGCATCTTGGCATTCCACCATAACGCGAATTAGTGGTTCCGTACCCGATTTACGCAATAAAATACGACCTTTGCCTTCTAAACGTTTTTCAACGTCTGCGGCAACAGATTTTACAGCGTCACTTTCAAGTGGATTATCCCCACCTGCAAAACGTACATTGATTAACACTTGTGGGAATAATTTAACCGCACTCGCTAATTCATTTAATGATAATTTATGCTGTGCCATTGCCGCCAATACAGCTAATGATGCAACAATGCCATCACCCGTTGTATTCTTATCCGCAATGATAATATGTCCAGAATTCTCACCACCAAGCGTCCAATCATTTTCAACCATTTTTTCCAATACATAACGGTCGCCCACGTTTGCACGTAAGAAAGGAACGCCAAGCATTTTCAACGCAATTTCTAAGCTCATATTACTCATTAATGTGCCAACGACACCACCTTTTAATTGACCTGAGCGCAATGCTTCACGCGCAATAATAAAGAGAATTTGGTCGCCATCGACTTTATTTCCTAAATGATCGACCATCATAATTCGGTCACCATCGCCATCATAAGCTAAGCCAACATCAGCTTTAGTTTCAACAACCTTAGCTTGCAATGCAGTCACGTCAGTTGCACCACATTTTTCATTAATGTTTAAACCATTTGGATCTGTACCAATTTCAATGACTTCCGCACCAAGCTCTCTCAATACGTTAGGCGCAATATGGTAGGTTGCACCATTTGCACAATCTACCACGATCTTATAACCTTCTAAGCCTAAATGAGCGGGGAATGTACCTTTACAAAACTCAATGTAGCGTCCTGCAGCATCATTAATACGGCTTGCTTTACCTAATTCAGCAGATTCCACACAATCCATCGGTTGCTCTAACATCGCTTCAATGGCTTCTTCAATTTCATCAGGCAATTTAGTGCCTTTTGCTGAAAAGAATTTAATGCCATTATCATAATAAGGATTATGAGAGGCTGAGATCACAATACCCGCTTCAGCACGAAAAGTTCTGGTCAAATAAGCAATAGCAGGTGTAGGCATAGGGCCGGTAAATGCAGCAGATAATCCCGCCGCGGCTAAACCTGCTTCAAGGGCTGATTCCAACATGTATCCAGAAATTCGGGTATCTTTACCGATTAGAACCATTTTCGAACCTTGAGAAGCCAATACTTTCCCCGCGGCCCAGCCTAATTTTAATGCGAAATCTGGTGTGATTGGATAAATACCCACTTTTCCACGTACACCATCTGTTCCAAAATATTTACGATTTGCCATAATAAAATTCCTTTAATTTTTTATCGTTATAAAACCATCAGGCATTTTCTGTTGCCTGCCAAACTTTGAGCATATCTGATGTTGCAGCAACATCATGTACGCGTAAAATTTTTGCGCCTTTTTGCGCTGCAATCAGCGCACCTACCACACTACCTATCACTCGCTGATCGACGGGTTTATCAAGCACAGCGCCAATCATTGATTTGCGAGATAATCCCGCTAATACTGGATAGCCTATCCGACAAAATTCATTTAGATTTTGTAATAATTGATAATTATGCTGTACAGACTTACCAAAACAAAATCCCATGTCCCAAATTAAGTTTTCTTTTTTAACACCAGCAGAAAGACATTCATTAGTGCGTTTCTGTAAAAAAGCCAATACATCTTGTACGACATTTTCATAATGAGGATTTGCCTGCATCGTTCTAGGTTGACCTTGCATATGCATAATGCAAACAGGTAAAGCAAGTTTTACCGCCGTTTCTAACGCATTAGGCTCTTGCAAAGCACGAATATCATTAATCAAATCCATTCCAACACTTGCTGCTTCACGCATCACAACTGCTTTTGAAGAATCAACAGAAATCCAGCAATCGAAACGGCTTCGCACCGCCTCCACGACTGGCACAACACGATGCAATTCCTCTTGTTCAGATACCTCATCCGCATTAGGGCGAGTAGATTCACCACCAATATCAATAATTGCCGCCCCCTCTTCCAACATTTTTTCAACTTGAAAAAGCGCTCTATCCAAGCTAAAAAACTGTCCGCTATCAGAAAAAGAATCAGGCGTAAAATTAAGGATTCCCATAATTTGAGGCACGCTTAAATCAAGACATTTATTGTTCGAGTAAAGTTTCATAAAGTGCGGTGGATTTTTAGATTGATTTTAATCGGGCGATTATAGCGGAATACGCTCAAGAAAAAAATCATTAGGAAAAAATAAAGCCTTTCCGAAGAAAGGCTTTGTTGATTAAAGAGTTGATCAGGAATTAGAATCTGAAGAATTTTCACCCGCACTTTGAGCATTATTGCTATTTGCATAAGCAGCTTGCCCGGTGTGCTCTTCCCATCCAGATGGTGGTGTGACTGGTTCACGATTCATCAATTGTTTGATTTGTTCTTCTTCAATGGTTTCATATTTGACTAATGCATCTTTCATCGCATGAAGAATATCCATATTATCAATCAAAATCTGTCTTGCTCTCGCATAGTTACGATTTACAATTGCACGAACTTCTTCATCAATAGCATGAGCCGTTTCATCTGACATATGTTTTGCTTTCGCCATTGAACGACCTAAGAAAACCTCACCCTCATCTTCCGTATAAAGAATTGGACCTAATTTGTCAGAGAATCCCCATTGCGTCACCATATTACGCGCGATATTAGTCGCTACTTTAATATCATTTGATGCACCCGTTGAGATATTTTCCTCACCATAAATCAAATCTTCTGCTAAACGCCCCGCATACAAGGTAGAAAGCTTACTTTCTAATTGTTTTTGGCTAATACTAATTTGATCACCCTCAGGCAAGAAGAATGTCACACCCAACGCTCGACCACGAGGAATAATAGTCACTTTATGTACAGGATCATGTTCAGGGACTAAATAACCCACAATCGCATGGCCTGCTTCATGATAAGCAGTCGACTCTTTTTGTTTATCCGTCATAATCATGGTACGACGCTCTGGCCCCATATTGATTTTATCTTTCGCTTTTTCAAACTCAAGCATGGTTACCGTACGTTTATTTACTCGAGCAGCAAATAAGGCAGCCTCATTCACTAAATTTGCTAAATCTGCACCGGAATAGCCAGGCGTACCACGCGCCAATGTCATTGCATCAACATCTTGTGCTACAGGCACTTTGCGCATATGTACTTTTAAGATTTGCTCACGACCTTTTACATCAGGCAGACCAACAACAACTTGTCGGTCAAAACGGCCTGGACGAGTTAAGGCTGGATCAAGTACATCTGGACGGTTAGTCGCTGCAATAACAATTACACCATCATTACCGCTAAATCCATCCATTTCAACTAGCATTTGGTTTAAGGTTTGTTCACGCTCATCATGTCCACCGCCTAAACCTGCACCGCGTTGACGCCCCACAGCATCAATTTCATCAATAAAGATTAAGCAAGGTGCATTTTTCTTAGCCTGTTCAAACATATCACGTACACGAGATGCCCCAACACCCACAAACATTTCTACGAAATCAGAACCAGAAATAGTGAAGAATGGAACTTTTGCTTCCCCTGCAATAGCACGAGCCAATAAGGTTTTACCAGTACCAGGAGGACCAACCATCAGAATACCTTTTGGAATTTTACCGCCCAAGTTTTGGAATTTATTCGGATCACGCAAGAAATCAACTATTTCGCCCACTTCTTCTTTTGCTTCATCGCAACCAGCAACATCAGCAAAAGTAACCTTAATCTGATCTTGATTCAGCATTTTTGCACGGCTTTTGCCAAAGCTCATCGCTTTGCCGCCACCGCCTTGCATTTGGCGCATAAAGAATACCCATACACCAACAAGGAATAACATTGGGAACCAAGAAATTAAAATTTGGGACAAGAAACCACGTTTTTCAAATGGCGTACCTTCCACTTTCACTTTTTTGCTTAACAAATCATCAAGCAATTTTTTGTCTTCAAGTGGTGGCATTACGGTTGAATATTTAGAACCATCCGTTTTCGTTACCGTAATTTCATTGGCATCAAAACGTGCTTCTGTCACTTGTCCGTTGCTTACATCGTAAACAAAGGTTGTATAATCAGTAGAATTATCTACCGAAGAGGAATTAAAACTCTGGTATGCTGTCATCATAATGACCGCGACTACCACCCAAAGCACCAGATTTTTGACCATATCGTTCAAAGTCCAACCTACCTTTCCTAAGTTAAAAAATTTTTTACAAGATACTACACATCATTAGCGATGAAAAGCTATCAAAGCAATTAGCCTTTATAGCCTGTCGCCACAATATATACTTCACGAGAGCGTCCGCGTGATGCTTCAGGCTTACGCACTTTCACTACATTAAATAAAGAACGAATTTCTCTTAAATATTCATCAAAGCCTTCACCTTGGAAAACTTTAACAACAAAGCTTCCTTTGGTTGCCAAGACCTGTTTACACATGTCTAAAGCAAGCTCGACCAAATACATTGCACGTGGAATATCCACTGATGGCATTCCACTAAAATTTGGAGCCATATCAGACATTACCACATCAACTTTAGCTTCGCCCACGCGATCTAACAAAGCATTCAAAACATTTTCATCACGGAAATCGCCTTGTAGAAAATCAACGCCTACAATGGGATCCATTTCTAAAATATCACAGGCAATCACTCGACCTTTGCCACCAATTTGCCCCACCACATATTGCGACCAACCGCCCGGTGCTGCGCCGAGATCGACCACAGTCATTCCTTGTTTAAATAATTTATCCGTTTGCTGAATTTCATCAATCTTAAAATAAGCGCGTGAACGCAACTTTTGCTTATGCGCTTTTTGCACAAATTGATCACTAAAATGTTCATTTAGCCAGCGAGAAGAACTCGCTGAACGTTTTTTCTTTCCCATAATTTTCTATTTTTGGTAGTAGTTTTGCTTATATTTGGTTACAATCTGCCGAATTCAAGCCGAGACTGATTGAAATCAGTGAAAAACATTGAGAAAATCAACCGCTCTTTTTAATTAGGAATCCTTATGACAACCTTATCAACCAAACAAAAACAATTTTTAAAAGGTCTTGCACACCATCTTAACCCAGTAGTTATGCTTGGTGGAAATGGCTTAACCGAAGGCGTACTTGCTGAAATTGAAAATGCACTTAATCATCACGAACTCATTAAAGTAAAAGTTGCTGGTGCAGATCGCGAAACAAAACAACTTATTATCGATGCGATTGTGCGTGAAACTAAAGCAGCACAAGTACAAACTATCGGGCATATTTTGGTGCTTTATCGCCCAAGCGAAGAAGCAAAAATTCAGCTTCCACGCAAATAACAACAAAAGTGCGGTCATTTTTAGCCGCACTTTTTTATTTAAATATAATTCACTTCAATAATATCAAACTCAACGACACCGCCAGGCGTTGTAATATTAACGGTATCATCTAATTCTTTACCAATTAAACCTCGCGCAATGGGAGAATTAACCGAAATCAAACCAGATTTAATGTCCGCTTCATCATCGCCTACAATGCGATAAGTGACTTCTTCGTCTGTATCAGTATTTACAAGCACAACCGTTGCACCAAAAATAACTTTACCGTTATTTGGCATTTTTGTTACATCAATAATTTGAGCATTACCAAGTTTACCTTCAATCTCTTGAATACGCCCCTCACAAAAACCTTGTTGCTCACGAGCCGCATGATATTCTGCATTTTCTTTTAAATCACCGTGCTCGCGGGCTTCTGCTATCGCTTTAATAATTTCTGGACGACGTACATTTTTTAAGAAATCCAATTCTTCACGTAATTGTTCTGCGCCACGCACAGTCATTGGAATTTGTTGCATTGTTTTTCCTTTTACTAAATAAAACAAAAACCACGGCAAAATCCTAAAATCTTGCCGCAGTATTATTAAAAATAAACTTGAAATGAGAAAATGATTTACTCAATTTCATTCGGGGCTTATTATTGTTCGTCTAAAAAAAAATAGCAACCATAACAAACCTAATATGAAAAAATTATCTTCAATATCCACCGTACTTGGATCCTTTTTACTTTCCGTAAGCTTTAGCCTTCCAACCTTCGCAAACATTAATGTTTCAGACTTGACACAACAATTGCCTGAAGGCTCTAGCGTAGGTTTTATCGCAAAAAATATAAATCAAAACCAAATTATCGCGGATTATAATGGCTCAACCTTTATGCTTCCTGCGAGTACACAAAAAGTTTTTACTGCCGTTGCCGCTAAACTTGCATTAGGCGATCAATTCCAATTTGAGACGGCTCTTTTGAGTAATGGAAAAATTCAAAATGGGAATTTAGATGGTCACTTAATCGTACGTTTCACAGGTGATCCTGATCTCACAAGTGGTCAGCTTTATAGCTTACTTGCAGAATTAAAAAAACAAGGCATCAAAAAAATTAATGGCGATTTAGTATTAGATACCTCTGTTTTTTCTAGTCACGACCGAGGATTAGGTTGGATTTGGAACGATCTGACCATGTGTTTCAACTCTCCGCCATCCGCTGCAAATATTGATAACAACTGTTTCTATGCGGAACTAGATGCGAATCAAAATCCAGGTGAAACAGTAAAAATCAATGTACCTGCACAATTTCCAATTCAAGTGTTCGGACAAGTTTATGTAGCGGATAGCAATGAAGCGCCTTATTGTCAGCTCGATGTTGTTGTACACGATAATAATCGCTATCAAGTAAAAGGATGTTTAGCCCGTCAATCTAAACCTTTTGGTTTAAGCTTTGCCGTGCAAGATACGGATGCTTATTCTGCCGCGATTATTCAACGTCAATTAAGACAATTAGGTATTGAGTTTAATGGCAAAGTCATGCTGCCCCCAAAACCACAACAAGGTCAGCTATTAGCTAAACATTTATCAAAACCATTACCAGATTTATTGAAAAAAATGATGAAAAAATCGGATAACCAAATTGCCGATTCATTATTCCGAGCGGTGGCATTCAATTACTATAAACGCCCAGCGTCCTTTCAATTAGGCACATTAGCGATTAAATCTATATTGCAAAAACAAGGAATTCGTTTTGGCAACAGTATTTTAGCCGATGGTTCGGGCCTGTCTCGCCATAATCTTGTGGCACCTAAAACGATGCTGTCCGTTTTAGAATACATCGCCAAAAACGAAGATAAATTGCATTTAATGGAAACTTTTCCGATCGCAGGTGTAGATGGCACGATCAGTGGGCGAGGTGGATTAATTAGCCCACCATTAGTCAAAAATGTGATTGCTAAAACTGGCTCTTTGAAAGGGGTTTATAACCTCGCTGGCTTTATGACAAATGCTCGAGGGGAAAAAGTGGCCTTTGTTCAATTTATTAATGGCTACTCAACTGGTGATTTGGAAAGCAAAACCAAACGAGCTGCATTAGTACAATTTGAGAGTGGCTTATATAACGAAATCTATAAATATTGATAAAACCTTCTAAAAAACACCGCACTTTACCATCAAAAGGCGGTGTTTTTTTATAGCCTTTTAAAAATGCTATCGCCTAAAATACGAACGAGATTTACCAGATAATATCGATCAACGTATTGAACAAGATGCGAGAGAATTTATTACCAGTACGGAATTGTACGAGGCATGATTAAATCGGTGCTCACGACCATTGAATTTACGATTATTTTATGGTCAGTTTCTGGTGTGTTAACTTTATTTGGATTTAATATTGAAAAAGGCGTCGTTTTCTTCATTTATGCCTTTATTATTTTTGCAACACTCATGTCCGTGTGAATTGGCCGCCCACTAATCAAGTTAAATTTTACAAAAGAAAAACTCAATGGCGATTATCGTTATTCCTTAATCCGTGTACGAGACAATGCAGAAAGCATTGCTTTTTATAATGGCGAGCCAAAAGAACAAACTTTCTTACAACATCAATTCCATCAAATTATCCATAACCGTTGGTCCATTGTATTAAAAATGTTGGGCTTAAATAGTTGCAACTCTGGGGTAACTCGCGTGGCTAAATTATTGCCTTTAATGTTACAAGCACCACGTTTTTTTCTGGTCAGATAAAACTAGGAGATATGCATCAAACAGTCCAAGCATTTAACCGATTAATGACCGCACTTTCATTCTTCCGCTTGTTCTATGAGCAATTCACACTCTATCAAGCTCGGTTAAAGCGTCTTTATGGTTTTATAACAAAAATGGATGAATTAGATAAACAAAACGTTCATCATCCTTTTCATTGTTCTCATCGTGTCACCTTAAAAAACTTTGGTATTAAAGATGAACAAGGTAATGTTCTACTCAATAATTTAAATATTAATTTAGAAAATGGAGATGCCCTATTGATTCAAGGTGCATCTGGAACAGGAAAAACATCGCTGCTAAAAGCAATTGTAGGAATCTATCCCTTTGAAATCGTCGATATTGCAGAGCATCCATGTATGGGAAGTTTATTCCTGCCACAACGACCTTATATGCCACAGGGTACTTTACGAGAAGCAATTTGTTATCCAAATATCAATCCAAGTCACGCAGAATTGGAACAAACAATGAAGGATTGTACGCTTGGAAAATACATACACGCACTTAATGTAAAAAATGACTGGTAAGCGATTTTATCGCCCAGTGAACTTCAAAGAGTGGCGTTTATTCGTATTTTACTCACAAAACCAGATGTCGTATTTCTCGATGAAACGACTTCAGCATTGGATGAAACAACCGAGAATTTACTCTACCAAACAATTAAAGAGCATCTGCCCGAAATGATCATTCTCAGCGTAAGTCACCGTAGTACATTACAGCAATTTCATAACAAACAACTAAAATTAGATGTATGTTTATTATGTGAACATTAGAAGATGGCAAGTTAATATATCAGCCAAATATTTTATTTATTTTGATGATAGTCTGAAGAGCGCCTATAAAATTAAAATAAAACTATAAAAAAAGCCCTCGATATTCGAGGGCTTGATTTTTTACTATCGTAATAAAAATTAGCGACGTAAACCTAAACGAGCGATAGTGCTTTGATATAAAGCAAGATCAGTACGTTTTAAGTAGTCTAAAAGTTTACGACGACGAGAAACCATACGTAATAAACCACGACGACCATGGTGGTCTTTTTTGTGCTCAGCAAAGTGAGCTTGTAAGTGGTTGATTTGTGCAGTTAATAATGCGATTTGAACTTCAGAAGAACCAGTATCTTTCGCATCACGACCAAATTCAGCAACGATTGCTGCTTTTTTTTCAGTACTTAGAGACATTTTTTACTCCTAAAAGGTAGTGTTGTTAATACATCATTCGCCGATCTCTAACTCAGCGATGACAAGGAGCCTGCATTCTAGCGATGAATAGGCTTAAATGCAAGGTTTATTCTGATAAAACCCATCATTCTGATTTGTTTGTCTTGAATCAATTATAAAATTTGAAAGCATATAACTAGAAATTATTACCACTATAGTGAAATTCTATACATTTCATTGGCTATTTCTTTATTATAAACATGATGATCTGTTTCAATAATTTTAATAGTTTCACTCTCTGAAATTTTAATTTGTTTTAACTCATTGATAAATTGATCATACTCTGTAGTGTGAGCAAGAATAAATTTATCAATTCCCATATAACTATTTCTATCTGCTCGTCTAGTTTTGACTTCACTTTCGGAAAGCGTTAAAAGATAACACTTTGCATCTCTATGAACATATTTTGTTGCAACAGCCTCAAGATCAGCTTGTTTCCAACGTTCCCTTAATGACGTTTTAGCACTAATAGTGATGGGCGTTCTACGATTATAGAGGACAATATCAAGAATTACATTTGGTACAAAAGCAAGTTTTGCTTGAACATAAACGGGACCGATTCCTTCCCTAAGTAATGAAAGGACAAGTAATTGCTCAAATACTCCCCCATTTACCGAATTATCTTCTTTATAATCAGATTTATAAATACCCCAATAAGTAGAAATAAATTCACTTGCAGTCCACTCTTTGTTAATAGGACATCCTTCTATTATTTGTTTGATAATAGTGACAACCTTTCGTCCTTTAGTAGTCATATTATTTACCTATGTTTAATTCATTTAATATTTGTTTTGCTGTTGCTTGAATAGCTGGCACAGCAACAGAATTGCCAAATTGTTTATATGCCGAGGCATCTGCAACAGGAATTACATAACTATCAGGAAAACCTTGTAATCTGGCCCATTCTCTTGGAGTCATCTTACGAATCCCCTCTCGATTAACTTCGCCTTTAATCCGAGTTGTTGGGGTAAAATCAGTAATTCGATGATCAATAATCAAATTACGCTCTCTTCCCATGCCGCCAACAACAATTGCATTCGCTATTCCATTATCAGAAATAATTTCATATCCAAAGCCGTTACCTTTACTTTCATGACGAGCTTTATGATTCCGTAATGTATTAATATATTGGGTTGATAAATAATATTTCGTTGCAACTGGTTTATCTTCACGAATATCAATAAAACGCACTGGCTGATTGGTCGGCTTTGGATAATTAAATGAATTCACCCCTGTATCTTTATGAAATCCCACAATATAGATTCGTTCTCTATTTTGTGGCACACCGAAATCTTTAGCATTTACAATTTCAGGATCTGGTACAAAATAACCTAAATCCTCTCTCAATGTGTTTAAAATAGTTTTAAGCGTATGTCCTTTATCGTGATTAATTAATCCTTTTACATTTTCTAAAAAAAAGGCTTTCGGTTGATGACGACGAATAATCTCAGCAACATCAAAAAATAACGTTCCTCTGGTATCTTCAAATCCGCCTCTTTTCCCTGCAATAGAAAAAGCCTGACAAGGAAAGCCTGCACAAAGGATATCGAATTCTTTAGGAATTCTAGCCTTTGTTTCTTCTAAAGTAATATCACCGTAAGGAATATCTCCAAAATTTGCAGCATACGTTTTTTGAGCTTGCTCATCCCATTCACTAGAAAAAACACATTTTCCACCCAAATTTTGCATTGCTAATCTAAAGCCACCAATTCCAGCAAAAAGATCAATAAAGGTAAAACTTACTGTATTCTGCACTAGGTGCTTATTTTCTGAAAACAAATGATATTGTGCTTCAGGTTCTTCAATTATATTTTGCTGTTCTAAAATTTCAGCCATGTACATCTCTAAAAAAGTAGTATTCAGTAAAAATATGTCTAATTATATTTATATAACAACATAAAAAATCGTAGATGCAATATTTACAGAAAATTCTATTTCCTACAGTCTACTCTTTTAATGTCCTAATTTTTTCAATCACATTTGTTGTTGAACAACCATTTTCAAAGTTTAGCACTTTAACATCACCGCCGTTTGCCCAAACTTCTTTACTGCCTGCAATCTCTTCTGGTTTGTAATCGCCGCCTTTTACCAATAAATCCGGTAAAATATCGCCGATTAAACGTTGTGGTGTATCTTCAGTGAATGGCACCAACCAGTCCACGGATGCCAAACCAGCCAGTACCGCCATACGAGTTTCAAGGTTGTTAATTGGGCGACTATCACCTTTTAAGCGTTTAACTGAATCGTCGCTGTTTACTGCAACAATTAGACGATCGCCTAATTTTCGTGCATTTTCTAAATAAGAAACATGCCCTGGATGCAAAATATCGAAACAGCCATTAGTCATCACAATTTTTTCACCGCGCGCTTTAGCTTGTGTGACAGCATCTTTTAATTCAGCTTCACTCATAATGCCAAATCCTGTTTCAGGACGAGCATGAATCGCATTTTCAAGTTCCACGGTCGAAACCGTTGAAGTCCCCAATTTACCCACCACGATCCCAGCGGCCACATTGGCTAGGTAACAAGATTCTTCGAAAGAACGTCCATCTGCTAATGCAGTTGCTAATACGCTAATGACAGTGTCACCAGCTCCCGTCACATCAAATACTTCTTTTGCAACGGTTGGCAAATGATAGGGTTCTTGATTTGGGCGTAATAATGTCATCCCTTTTTCAGAACGCGTCACCAAAAGTGCAGTTAATTCAATATCAGAAATTAATTTTAAACCTTTCTCAATAATCTCCTCTTCTGTATTGCATTTGCCCACGACAGCTTCAAATTCAGACATATTTGGTGTCAATAATGTCGCACCACGATAGCGTTCAAAATCAGTTCCCTTTGGATCAATTAACACAGGCACATTCGCTTTGCGTGCAATTTGAATCATTTTCTGAACATCTTTAAGCGTGCCTTTGCCGTAATCAGAAAGAATCAAAGCACCGTAATTTTTCACCGCACTTTCTAACTTCGCTAATAAATCCTTGCAATCTACATTATTAAAATCTTCTTCAAAATCAAGGCGAAGTAACTGTTGGTGACGAGATAAAATACGTAATTTAGTAATGGTTGGATGGGTCTCTAATGCAACAAAATTACAATCGATTTTTTGTTTTTCTAATAAGAGGGAAAGTGCAGAACCTGTTTCATCTTGTCCAATCAATCCCATTAACTGAACAGGTACATTAAGTGAAGCAATATTCATCGCCACATTTGCTGCACCACCCGCGCGCTCTTCATTTTCCTGTACACGAACCACTGGTACTGGTGCTTCTGGTGAAATACGATTGGTTGCGCCGAACCAATAACGATCAAGCATCACATCGCCTAATACGAGTACTTTTGCTTGCTTAAATTCTGCTGAATATTGAGCCATTTTAAAATCTCTCTATTTGAATAACCAAAATTGTGGTGATTTTACCACAACTCAAATTTACGATAAACTACGCCCCTAACTTACGTGGAAAGAACAATGAAAAACGAAAAACTCCCTCAATTTCAACCGCACTTTTTAGCCCCAAAATACTGGCTGTTTTGGTTAGGCGTGGCAATTTGGCGAAGTATTTTATGTCTTCCCTACCCTATTTTGCGCCATATTGGTAATGGTCTCGGGTGGCTGTTTTCACATTTAAAAGTGGGTAAACGTCGAGCTGCCATTGCACGCCGTAATCTTGAACTTTGTTTCCCTGATATGCCTGAAAACGAGCGTGAGGCAATTTTGCAAGAAAATCTCCGCTCAGTAGGAATGGCAATTATCGAAACTGGCATAGCTTGGTTTTGGTCGGATTCACGTATCAAAAAATGGTCAAAAGTTGAAGGGTTACATTACCTAAAAGAAAATCAAAAAGATGGAATTGTTCTCGTCGGTGTTCATTTCCTAACGCTAGAACTTGGCGCACGCATTCTTGGTTTGCATCATCCCGGCATTGGTGTTTATCGTCCAAATGATAATCCTTTGCTTGATTGGCTACAAACACAAGGCCGTTTACGTTCTAATAAAGATATGCTTGATCGTAAAGATTTACGCGGAATGATCAAAGCTTTACGCAATGAAGAAACGATTTGGTATGCACCTGATCACGATTACGGCAGAAAAAATGCCATTTTTGTACCCTTTTTTGCGGTGCCCGATGCTTGCACAACCACTGGTAGTTATTATTTATTGAAATCCTCACCAAATAGCAAAGTAATTCCATTTGCGCCATTACGCAATAAAGATGGCTCAGGCTATACCGTGAGTATTTCAGCGCCTGTTGATTTTACAGATTTACAAGATGAAACGACGATTGCTGCGCGAATGAATCAAATCGTTGAAAAGGAAATAATGAAGGACATAACAATATACATGTGGCTACATCGCCGTTTTAAAACGCGTCCAGATGAAAATACGCCTAGTTTATACGATTAAAAGTGCGGTCGAATATCACCGCACTTTTTGATAGAATTTTCTCAAATTTAAAAAATTAACGACTTCTAACCATGACAAGCAATTATTCAGCTCAAGAAATTACCGTTCTTAAAGATCTCGAGCCGGTGCAAATTCGCCCCGGTATGTATACAGACACCACTCGTCCGAATCACCTCGCACAAGAAGTTATTGATAACAGCGTGGATGAAGCCCTCGCGGGTTTTGCCACAAAAATTGAAGTAATTTTACACCCAGATCAATCTATTGAAGTCACAGATAATGGTCGCGGTATGCCTGTGGATATTCATCCTACGGAAGGCGTTTCTGGCGTAGAAGTAATCCTGACTAAACTACATGCGGGTGGTAAATTCTCCAATAAAAATTATGAATTTGCCGGTGGTTTACACGGTGTGGGGATTTCTGTGGTGAATGCGCTTTCTGAACGCGTGGATATTCAAGTCAAACGTAATGGTGAAGTGTATAAAATTGCCTTTGAAAACGGCAATAAAGTAGAAGAATTGGAAGTTATTGGGACTTGTGGTAGACGCACAACGGGAACAACAGTTCACTTCAAACCGAATCCAAAATATTTTGACAGCGCAAAATTTTCTGTTAGCCGCCTACGCCATTTATTAAGAGCGAAAGCAGTCCTCTGCTCAGGGCTTGAAATCAAATTCATTGATAAAGTAAACAATACTCAAGATATTTGGTTATATGAAGATGGTCTTTCCGATTACCTTATCGAAGCAGTTAACGGTTTTGAAACCCTTCCGGAAAAACCATTCGTTGGTGAATTTAAAGGAACAAATGAAGCGGTTAGCTGGGCATTACTTTGGTTGCCAGAAGGTGGCGAACTGATTGGCGAAAGCTACGTAAACTTAATTCCGACTATTCAAGGTGGAACACATGTGAATGGCTTACGTCAAGGTTTACTAGATGCCATTCGAGAATTTTGCGAATTTAGAAATCTATTACCACGCGGCGTAAAACTTACCGCTGATGATATTTGGGATCGTTGTTCTTACATTCTTTCCCTTAAAATGCAAGATGCGCAATTCGCAGGGCAGACTAAAGAACGCTTATCATCACGCCAAAGTGCGGTGTTTGTCAGCGGTGTTTTAAAAGATGCGTTCAGTCTATGGCTAAATCAAAATGTACAAGATGCTGAAAAATTAGCAGAAATTGCCATTAGTTCTGCACAACGCCGATTACGCGCAGCAAAAAAAGTGGTACGAAAAAAACTCGTTAGCGGCCCTGCATTACCAGGAAAATTAGCTGATTGTGGCTCACAAGATTTAGAAAAAACAGAATTATTTTTAGTAGAGGGCGACTCTGCGGGCGGCTCAGCAAAACAAGCGCGTGATCGCGAGTATCAAGCGATTTTGCCGTTACGTGGAAAAATCTTAAATACATGGGAAGTTTCACCTGATCAAGTATTAGGTTCAACAGAAATTCACGATATCGCTGTGGCCCTAGGGATCGATCCTGACAGCAATGATTTATCACAACTTCGCTATGGTAAAGTATGTATTCTAGCGGATGCTGATTCCGATGGTCTTCACATTGCCACCCTACTCTGTGCCCTGTTCTTACGTCATTTTCCAAAATTGGTACAAGACGGTCACGTTTATGTGGCTATGCCACCACTTTATCGGATTGACTTAAATAAAGAAGTCTTCTACGCATTAGATGAAAGTGAAAAAGAGGCGATTTTAGATCGGTTGAAAAATAAAAAAGGCAAACCGAATGTTCAACGTTTTAAAGGTTTAGGTGAAATGAATCCATCACAATTACGTGAAACAACAATGGATCCTAATACTCGTCGCCTTGTTCAATTAACTTATGATTTAGAGGAAGACCAAAGCGCGGATACATTAGAACTGATGGATATGTTATTAGCGAAAAAACGTTCCGAAGACCGTAAAAATTGGTTACAAGCAAAAGGCGATCAGGTTGATTTATCTGTTTAGACTAAATTAATCTCAGTAAATCCGAATTTTAATAAATTAAGAATCTATTCAATTAACAGAAACCAAAATGACAAATATCAATTATGAAGGCATTGAGCAAATGCCTCTACGCACCTTCACAGAAAGGGCTTATCTCAACTATTCCATGTATGTCATCATGGATCGTGCGTTACCTTTTATCGGCGATGGTTTAAAACCCGTTCAACGCCGTATCGTATATGCGATGTCTGAACTTGGCTTGAATGCCACGGCAAAATACAAAAAATCTGCCCGTACCGTCGGTGATGTACTCGGTAAATTCCATCCACATGGTGATAGCGCTTGTTATGAAGCAATGGTGTTAATGGCACAACCTTTCTCTTATCGTTATCCGCTTGTAGATGGTCAAGGTAACTGGGGGGCACCAGATGATCCAAAATCCTTCGCAGCCATGCGTTATACGGAATCGCGCCTATCTAAAATCTCTGAAATCTTGTTGAGTGAACTCGGGCAAGGAACAGTAGATTACCAACCAAACTTTGATGGAACCTTGGCTGAACCGCAATATTTACCTGCTCGTTTACCTCATATTTTATTGAACGGCACAACAGGTATTGCGGTGGGGATGGCGACCGATATTCCACCACACAATATTAATGAAATTGCTGATGCGGCAGTAATGTTGCTAGATAATCCTAAAGCGGGATTAGACGATGTACTTGAAATTGTTCAAGGCCCAGATTTTCCAACAGAAGCAGAAATTATTTCGCCAAAATCAGAAATTCGTAAAATTTATGAGCAAGGCCGTGGCTCAATAAAAATGCGTGCAACTTGGAAAAAAGAAGACGGTGAAATTATTATTTCAGCGCTTCCACATCAATCTTCGCCATCCAAAGTTATTGCACAAATAGCCGAACAAATGACGGCAAAAAAACTGCCAATGCTAGAAGATATTCGAGATGAAGCCGATCACGAAAATCCAATTCGCATTGTGCTAGTTCCTCGCTCAAATCGCGTCGATACCGATGCGTTAATGGCACATTTATTTGCTACCACAGATCTTGAAAAAAGCTACCGTGTAAATATGAATATGATCGGACTTGATCATAAACCTGCGGTAAAAGGCTTATTAGAAATCTTAAATGAATGGCTTACCTTCCGTCGCACAACCGTAACTCGTCGCCTTCAATATCGCTTAGATAAAGTACTCTCTCGCTTGCATATTTTAGAAGGTTTGATGATAGCCTTTTTAAATATTGATGAGGTTATCGAAATTATACGTCATGAAGATGATCCAAAAGCAGAGCTTATGACACGCTTTAATTTAAGCGATGAACAAGCTGATGCAATTTTAAATTTACGCTTACGTCATTTAGCGAAATTAGAAGAAAACCAACTCAAAGCTGAACAAGATGAACTTGAAAAAGAGCGGTTAAATTTAGAAGCAATTTTAGGCTCAGAACGCCGTTTGAATACGCTTATCAAAAAAGAAATTCAAGAAGATGCGAAAAAATATGCCAGCCCACGGATGTCTCAACTGGTCGAACGTGAAGAAGCCAAAATGATCTCTGAAAGTGACATGACGCCAGCAGAGCCTGTCACTGTCATCTTATCAGAAATGGGCTGGGTACGTTGTGCTAAAGGACACGATATTGATCCAAAATCATTAAGCTATAAAGCAGGTGATAATTATAGAGCTCACGCTTGTGGCAAGAGTAATCAAGCTGTTGTATTCATTGATAGTACGGGGCGAAGTTATGCACTCGATCCGCTTTCATTACCTTCCGCGCGTTCGCAAGGTGAACCACTCACAGGTAAACTAAATTTACCAGCTGGTGCGACCATTGAATATGTCGTAATGGCGAGTGAACAACAAGAATTATTGATGGCTTCTGATGCGGGTTATGGTTTTATTTGTAAATTTGAAGATTTAATTGCACGCAATAAAGCAGGAAAAGCCTTGATTTCTTTACCGGAAAATGCCAAAGTGATGGAGCCTAAGACGCTGGCGAGTGCCACCGCACTTGTTGTCGCTATGACATCTGCTGGCAGAATGTTGATTTTCTCGGCAAAAGATTTACCGGCATTATCAAAAGGCAAAGGCAATAAAATTGTGACAATTCCTGCCGCAAATGCAAAAGAGCGCAGCGAATTGTTAGTGAAATTATTGCTTATTTCAGATCAAGCAAGTCTTGAATTTCATTCCGGAAAACGAAAAATTGTATTAAAACCGGAAGATCTGCAGAAGTTCCGAGCTGAACGAGGCAGAAAAGGTTCGACATTACCACGTGGATTACATACAAATGTTGAAATAGTGATAATCGAACCGCAACACAACACATAATTTAAACACAACATAGGGAGATCCAATTTATGAGTCATACATTTAGCACGTATGAAACCCTTGCACTAGCAAGCTTAGTCTTGCTCTTGGGTTATTTTCTCGTTAAACGAATCAGCATCTTAAAAACATTCAACATTCCCGAGCCGGTTGTTGGTGGTTTTATTGTTGCTATTGGTCTTTTAATTTGGAATAAAGTAGATGGTACATCCTTTAACTTCGATAAAAATTTGCAAACTACCATGATGTTAGTGTTCTTCACTTCCATTGGTTTAAGCGCAAACTTTTCCCGTTTAATTAAAGGCGGAAAACCACTTATCGTATTTTTGTTCGTCGCTGGTTTACTAATTATTTGCCAAAATATCATCGGTATCGCAGGTTCATTAGCATTAGGTATCCACCCAGCATACGGTTTATTAGCAGGTTCAGTCACATTAACTGGCGGTCATGGTACTGGTGCTGCATGGGCAGATACCTTCGTTCACCAATTTAATCTACAAGGTGCAACTGAAATTGCAATGGCATGTGCAACCTTTGGTTTAGTCTTTGGTGGTATCATCGGTGGCCCTGTTGCACGTTTCTTATTAAATCGTCAAAAACAAGGTGAAAATCCTGAAAATGATGAAGTAGATGATATTCAAGAGGCTTTTGAACATCCAACTTACAAACGTAAAATTACTTCACGTTCGTTAATTGAAACTATTGCAATGATGTCTATCTGTTTGCTTATCGGACAATATTTAGATGCACAAACAAAAGGCACCGCATTCCAATTACCAACATTCGTATGGTGTTTATTTACTGGTGTAATTATCCGCAATATTTTAACCAATATCTTCCGTTTCCAAGTGGCTGATTCAGCTATTGATGTATTAGGTAGCGTTGGTTTATCAATCTTCTTAGCTATCGCCTTAATGTCGTTAAAACTTTGGGAACTTGCAGGCTTAGCGGTAGATGTATTAATCATCCTTGCAGTACAAGTTATCTTTATGGCGATATTTGCTATCTATGTTACTTATCGCGCAATGGGTAAAGATTATGATGCGGTTGTATTAAGCTCTGGTCACTGTGGTTTCGGTTTAGGTGCAACGCCAACAGCCGTTGCAAATATGCAAGCCATTACCAGCCGTTTTGGGCCATCACACAAAGCATTTTTAATCGTTCCTATGGTCGGTGCATTCTTTATCGACTTAATCAACGCTGCGCTATTAAAAGTCTCATTTGCTGTAGTAAATATGCTCGCGTAAAGTGCGGTTGAAATTGACAATGTTTTAGAGAAATGCCTTTATCTTGAATTGATAAAGGCATTTATTTTAAGGAAGAAAAACAAAAGGAAAAACTATGCACGAATTGTCTCTTTGTCAAAATATGCTGGAAATAGTAGAACAACAATGTAAAAGTCACGATATAAAAAAAGTCACGGATCTTTGGCTGGAAATTGGCGCGCTCTCTTGTGTAGAACCTGACGCATTGGAATTTTGTTTTGATATAACCTTTCAAGGTACCGCTGCTGAAGGCTGTAAACTTCATCTCATTCCTATTGCAGCGCAAGCCTGGTGTTGGCAGTGCCAAAAATTAGTTGAGATACAAGCTCCCCATGATTCTTGCCCAAACTGTGGCAGCATACACTTGCAACGACAAAGCGGTGATGAATTGCGTATTAAAGAAATTGCCTTTGAATAAACCGCTCTTTTTAACATTTCAAATATTCTTACCAATATCATATTTCATTAGACACAAAAAAGGACAGGCATAAAGCCTGTCCTAATCATGATAAATATTATAATTAAGCCACAAGTGCGGTTTCTTTTAAGCGTGATTTAAGCTTAGTATATTCAGTTACAACATAGTGCTCAGCCCAACGTTGATCTTCAATTTTTTCGATACGCACCGCGCTGTATTTATATTCCGGAGTACGAGATCCCGGATTTAAATGTTCAGCCGTGAGTTCGTTACATTTTCCGATCCACCATTGGTAAGTCATATAACACGCACCTTTATTAGTACGAGAACTTACATCCGCACGAGATATAACTTTACCACGAGATGAAGAAATCCAAACAAGCTCATTATTCTTAATGCCTAACGCTTTCGCATCTTGGTCGTTCATTTGAACAAATCCTGGTTCGTCTGCCAACGCAGCAAGTGCACGGCAGTTACCCGTCATTGAACGGCAAGAATAATGACCAACTTCACGCACGGTAGAAAGCACTAATGGATATTCTTCAGAGACTTCTTCCATAGGTGGTTCCCAGTCGCAAGCAAAGAACTCTGCTTTACCATTTGGACGGTCAAAAATTTGACCTTTATACAAGTATGTAGTGCCTTGATCTTCAGGGCCTTCATCTGTACATGGCCATTGAATATAACCCAAGCCTTCCATTTTTTCATAAGTTGCACCTTTATAAATTGGGCAAAGCTCACGCAACTCATCCCAAATTTCTTTGGTGTTGTTGTAATGCATTGGATAACCCAAAGCTTGTGCCATAAGACTAATGATTTCCCAGTCGTCTTTCACATCACCAACAGGATCCACCGCTTTATAGAAACGTTGGAAACCACGGTCAGCCGCACTATAAACACCTTCGTGTTCTGCACAAGATGTTGCTGGTAAAATCACATCCGCTTCCGCTGCCGTTTGAGTCATAAAGATATCTTGAACAATAATAAACTCAAGATCTTTAAATGTTTGTTTCATGGCATTCAAATCAGGTTCAGTTTGTAAAGTATCTTCACCCATAATATAGAATGCTTTGAGTTTACCTTCTGCCACAGCATGTGGCACTTCACTCAATGGTACACCTGGTTTGGTTGGAATAGATGGTACGCCCCATGCTTTCGCAAATTTAGCGTTGATTTCTAGATCCGCATAGCTTTGATAACCAGGTAAAGTATTATATAAAGCCCCCATGTCACATGCGCCTTGTACGTTGTTTTGACCACGCACAGGATTTACACCAACATTTGGTTTACCTAAGTTACCAGTAAGCATTGCTAAACTTGCCAACGCACGTACAGTTTCTACACCTTGACGGAATTGGCAAACGCCCATACCCCATAAGATAGTAGCAGTTTCCGCTTTCGCATAAGTGCGGGCAATTTCTCTCAACATTTCAGGCTCAATGCCAGTGATATGTTGAGTTGATTCAGGTGTATAAGCTTTTACAGTTTCATAGAACGCATCGAAATTTTCGGTATGTTCATCAATAAATTTTTGATCTTGTAATCCTTCTTCAAGAATCACGTTCATCATTGCATTCAAAAATGCGACGTTACTACCATTGGCAAGTGGCGCATAAATATCAGCAATACGAGCGGTTTCAATTTTACGAGGGTCACAAACAATAATCTTCGCCCCTTTTGCTTTCGCGTGGTTAATACGACGCGCCACAATAGGATGAGACGTTGAGGCATTATAGCCAAAGATAAATACGCATTTAGTGTCTTCAATCTCAACGATTGAGTTAGACATCGCGCCATTACCCACTGATTTGAGCAGACCTGCTACAGATGGGCCATGTCAGACACGTGCACAACAGTCAATGTTGTTATTGCCTAATACCGCACGAGCAAATTTTTGCATAACGAAATTCACTTCGTTACCTGGTCCACGAGAAGAACCCGTTACCATAATTGACTCGTTGCCATATTTTTCTCTAATTTCTTGTAAACGTTTTGCAGAATAGGAAATTGCTTCTTCCCAGCTCACAGGCGTGAACGGCTCGCCACGTTTGTAGCGAATCATCGGTTGAGTTAGGCGAGGAGTGAGGATTTTTGTGTCATGCACGAAATCCCAGCCATAATATCCTTTCAGGCAAAGCTCCCGTTCGTTTGTTTTACCGTTTGCACCTTCAGCACCCACAATTTTGTTGTTCTCAACCAATAGATTGATCTTACAACCTGAAGCACAATACGGACAGACAGTAATCACTTTTTTAATTGCCATAGTAATGTCCTTATTTTAGATAACCAGAATGAATTACTCATTCCGAGTAATATAATACGCCTAAATAAAGAACATAGGCTTATAAATTCTGTGGATTTTTTGATATAAAACAGGTTTTAGATAATTTTTTAATATTCTGAGAAAACTCAAAGAAAAATGACCGAACTTTTGATAGTGAGGTTATTAGAAGATGTGTATAAAAATTGGTATGAATAATAAGGCTATAAAAATATCAAATTTTATTTATTTTTCTTATTCAAATGAATCTGCTTTTCAACATAATTTATCATCTGTAACGCAATATCAATCCCGCTTGTTTTTTCAATCATTTCTAAACCTGGACTTGCATTTACCTCTAAAACCAATAATCCATTTTTCGAACGAATTAAATCCACGCCAGCCACATCTAAACCGATAGCTTTTGTTGCTTGAATGGCTAGCTGCTTTTCTTCATCGCTTAGGGTAATTTTTTCGGTTTTTCCACCACGATGGCAATTCGCCCGAAACTCACCATCTTGACCAATTCTCTGCATCGTTGCTACAACTTGATCAGCAATTACAAAACAACGAATATCCGCATTGCCCGCTTCTTCAATAAAATCTTGCTGTAGCATAGATATATTGGTTTGCTTAAAAGCTTCCATAATGCTCACCGCACTTTGTGGTTTTTCAGCCAAAATCACCCCAATTCCTTGTGAACCATTTAGTGTTTTTAAAATTGTCGGCGAACTGATATGAGGTATCGTCGTCTGAGCTTGTACTTCACCGCCACTTAAAAGTGAATTGGGAACAGGAACACCAGCCTTCAGCAAAAGTTGCAAACTTTTCCACTTATCACGTGCATTTAAAAATGCCTGGGATGAATTTAAACAAAAAGTCCCTTTGCCTTCAAAATGCTGTAAGACTGAGCATCCAATTTGTGTACTTGTTGTACCAAATCGAGGCAAAACAGCATCATAATCAGGCAATAAATAAGGATCCGATTCTGAAGTTTCTTGATAAAAAATCTGAAAGTGCGGTGTATTTTGCGAGAGTTTTAAGAGGCAACGATTCGGATCTAAAATATCCATCTCATGCCCTTGATGTTCAGCAGCTTCTTTTAAGCGTTGGCAACTGTAAAGACGAGGTTCGCGGCAAAGCATTAGTAATTTCATAATATTTAACTCACTGTCTACGATGTTCCGTATATTACACGAATAAAAACACTTTATGTAGACGATAAAAATCAGGTAGAATTGCCTAGAATTTTTAACTCAAAAAAGGAAATCTTATGTTCGTTGTTATTTTTGGTCGTCCTGGCTGCCCTTACTGTGTGCGTGCAAAAAATCTTGCTGAAAAATTAAAAGGCGAAGTTGCTGATTTTGACTATCGTTATGTGGATATTCACGCAGAAGGCATTACCAAAGAAGATTTATCAAAATCTGTCGGCAAACCAGTAGAAACCGTACCACAAATCTTTATTGATGAAAAACCAATTGGTGGTTGCACTGATTTTGAAGCATTAATGAAAGAACAATTTGGTATCGTTGCTTAATTTTTCTTTTTAATTTATACAAAAAAGCCACTTTCAATTGAAAGTGGCTTTTTTTATAGAAGAGTTTTAACCGTTATAACGTTTAAAAATTAATGTCGCATTTGTACCACCAAAACCGAAGCTATTGGACATCACAGTTTGTAAGCCAGCATTTTCTTTTGTTTCAGTCACGATATTGCAACCTTCAGCTGCTTCGTCTAATGTTTCGATATTAATGCTTGGTGCAATGAAGTCATTGTGTAACATTAATAAGGTATAGATTGCTTCGTGTGCACCTGCTGCACCTAAAGAGTGACCGGTCATTGATTTGGTTGAAGAAATCGCAGGGATTTTGTCACCAAATACATTTTTGATTGCACCTAATTCTTTCACATCACCAACTGGTGTTGATGTACCGTGTACGTTGATGTAATCAATTGGAGTATCTACCGTTGCCATTGCTTGTTTCATACAACGCTCAGCACCTTCACCGCTTGGTGCTACCATGTCGTAACCATCAGAGGTTGCACCGTAGCCCACGATTTCTGCGTAGATTTTTGCACCACGTGCTAATGCGTGTTCTAATTCTTCAACCACTACAACAGCACCACCACCTGCGATAACAAAACCATCACGGTTTGCATCGTAAGCACGAGAAGCTTTTTCTGGGGTATCATTGTATTTAGTTGAAACCGCACCCATTGCATCGAATTCAGTTGCACATTCCCAAGATAATTCTTCTGCACCACCCGCAAAAACGACATCTTGTTTACCTAATTGGATTAATTCAACTGCGTGACCGATACAGTGTGCAGAGGTTGCACAAGCAGAGCTGATTGAGTAGTTCACACCACGGATTTTATAAGGGGTGGCTAAACAAGCGGAAACACTTGAAGCCATAGTTTTCGTTACTGCATAAGGTCCAATTGCTTTTACACCGCGAGGACCACGAGCCGCATCACACGCCACTAATTGATTATGTGCAGACCCCGTGCCAGCACCAATCACTAAACCAGTACGATCATTAGAAACCTGATCTTCTGTTAAACCTGCATCCTCAATCGCTTCACGCATAGAAAGATAAGCATAAGCCGCTGCATCACCCATAAAACGGAACACTTTACGATCAATGTGCTCGCTTGGGTTTAATTTGATTGTTCCGGCAACATGGCTACGCATATTCATCTCTACAAACTCAGGCACAACTTCAATACCTGATTTCCCTGCTTTTAATGAAGCCAATACTTCTTCTTTGTTGTTACCGATACTTGAAATAATCCCAAAGCCTGTAATTACAGCTCTTCTCATTGCTTCTTCCTTATTGTTTTATATGTAAAAATAACGGCTCAAAATTACTACGAAATAAAAATATTTCAAGCAATAATTCATTTGTTCGACCAGTTTAGAAAATCGCGTTATTATACGCAAATTTCATTAGGCAAGGAAGGAATAAAAAATGACCTTTAGCGTGCAACATGCTGAGATTCACTTCAATCAAAACCATATTCCCGTCTCCGATCAATTCGATGATGTCTATTTTTCTAACGAAAATGGATTGGCAGAAACAGATTATATTTTTCTACAAGGTAATCAACTTTGGGAACGTTGGATAAGCCACAACGAGGCTAATTTTGTCATCGCTGAAACAGGATTTGGTACAGGATTAAATTTCTTTGCGGTAACCAAATTGTTCCGTGAATTTCGCCAGCAACACGAGAATCATCCTTTAAAACGCCTTAATTTTATTTCCTTTGAAAAATATCCGCTAAAAATCACCGCACTTTCGCAATCGCATCTTGCCTATCCGCAGTTTGAAAATTTAAGCGCTCATTTGCAACGTTATTGGCCTTCATTGATTCTAGGTTGTCATCGTATTCATTTTGAAGAGACCACGTTAGATTTATGGCTGGGTGATGTATCAGAAAACTTGCCACAACTTGGCGATTATATGAATGAACGTATTGATGCTTGGTTTTTAGATGGCTTTGCGCCAAACAAAAATCCCGAAATGTGGAATGATGATCTATATAACTTGATGTTTCGTTTCACAAAACCCAATGGTTCTTTTGCCACCTTTACCGCAGCAAGCGCGGTCAGAAAAGGACTTGAATCCGCAGGCTTTAATGTGACAAAACGTAAAGGCTTCGGCAAAAAACGAGAATGTTTAAGTGGGCTAAAAATACAATCAAAATCTACCGCACTTTCGACACCTTGGTATCTTGCTCAGCCTGCGAAAATGGAAAAACAAGATGTCGCTATTATCGGCGGTGGTATTGCATCTCTTTGTGCTACCATTTCCTTAGTAAAACGTGGGGCAAAAGTCACCATTTATTGTGAGGATGAAGCGCTCGCACTCAATGCCTCAGGCAATAAACAAGGGGCATTTTATCCGCAACTTAGTGATGATAATGCGCTCACCGTTGATTTTTATCTACACGCTTTCAGTTACGGTCGTCAATTACTTGATTGGGCAATCGCACAAAACATAGCGTTTGAGCACGAATTTTGTGGCGTGGCACTATGTGCTTACAACGAAAAAAGTGCGGTTAAATTAACAAAGATTTCTCAACTTGGTTTACCGAACGAAATCTTCCAAATGCTGAATGCTGAACAACTCAGTGAAAAAGTGGGATTACCGCTTAATTGCGAAGGCGGTTGGATTGAACAAGGGGCTTGGCTTGCACCAAGACAATTTGTTCAAAATGCCTTTTCATTTCTTGAAAAGCAGGGGGTCGTCATTAAAACCTCACAAAAAATTACCGCACTTTCTCAACAAGAAAAAGGTTGGGAACTAGAAAATACGCAAGGTCAAAAATACCGCCATGAAGTCGTCATTCTTGCGAACGGATATAAAATTACTGATTTTGTTCAAACAAAAAAGCTACCGCTCTACCCTATCCGCGGGCAAGTCAGCCAAATTCCAACATCAGAAAACTTACTCAAACTGAAATCTGTACTTTGTTATGATGGTTATCTCACCCCAGCCGATCAATTAAAAACCTCACATTGCATCGGCGCAAGCCATGTTCGTGATAACGTTGATCGCCATTTTAGCGAACAGGAACAACAAGAAAATCAACAAAAAATCCAACAAAATATCGCCCAACCTTGGACTCAAGATGTGGATACATCAGGCAATCTTGCTCGTATAGGCATCCGCTGCTCTGTAAGAGATCTTGCCCCAATGGTTGGAAACGTACCTAATTTTGAACAGCAACAAGCGAATTATTACAATTTATTCAACCTCCGCCGCCGCAAACAACCTATTCAAAGTGCGGCAAATTTTCAGAATCTTTTTTTAACGGCAGCCTTAGGTTCTCGCGGGCTGACCTCCGCCCCACTCTTAGGCGATACCTTAGCTTCAATCATTTATGACGAGCCATTACCAATAAGCGAGGCCATATTACATAACCTTTCAGCTAATCGAGCTTGGGTGAGAAAGTGGTTGAAAGGTTCAAAAGTTGAATAAATTGATAAGATTCAATATCTTACAAAAATAACTTTGAAGTATTAAAATTAAATAAAGCGTAAATATAAGAATGAATACAAAAATGCCATGCAATCAATCAATCAATCAATCAATCAAATTATAGAATTTGTTAAAACTTGCTATAAACCAGAAAAACTGTTTGATTTTCTTAATCAACATTCCATTCCTTTTTCTTATATTGGGGGAATGACCAATCAAAATGTTCTACTTGATATTTCAGGGATGAAGTTTGTATTGCGGATCCCTAACGCTGTTAATTTATCACTTATTAATCGAGAATATGAGGCATTCAATAATGCACAGGCATATCGTGCTGGTTTAAATGTAGAAACTCCCGTATTGGATGCAAAAAGTGGGGTAAAACTGACTCGTTATTTAGACAATAGCAAGCCTTTAAGTCAAACGCAATTAAACGAACAAAGTTGTTTGTCTCTAGTTGCGAATAATTTATATCGTTTACACAACAGTGAATTTATTTTCCGCAATGTGTTTAGTGTATTTGATGAGTTTCGCCAGTATTTTTCATTGTTAGAAAACAAATCCGCTTTTTTTCAAGCAAATCCTAGAATGAATAAACTTTCAACTGTATTCTGGCAGTTTGAAAATATCAATAAAGGCTTAATTTTACGTCCATGTCATAATGATTTAGTCCCTGAAAATATGCTATTGCAAGACAACCAGTTATTTTTTATCGACTGGGAATATTCAGGCTTAAATGATCCGTTATTTGATATAGCGACGATCATTGAGGAAGGTAATTTATCAATAGAAGCTGCTGATTTTCTATTAGAAGTCTATTGCAATCATACAAATAAATACAATTCGACAGAACTTCAAACAGCCCATAACCGATTAAAAATTCATCGTTTTTGCCAAAATGTACTATGGTTTTTATGGACAAAAGTAAAAGAAGAACATGGTGAAGATTTTGGCGATTATGCAATAAAACGCTTGGATGCTGCATTTAAACTTTTAGAGGAATTACTGTGATGCACGGTTATCTATTTGGAATACTATCCGCTATATTTTGGGCATTATCTGGACTTCTGTATAACGAATTACCATTAAGTGGATTCTCTGCGCTGGGAAAAGTAATTTCATTACTCTTTTTAATTGATTTTTTTTCATTGCTTGCAATAGGCATAACATTGTGGCGAAGAGGAGCGGTTAATTTTCAAAAGATTTTTTGGTCCCCCGTATTATCGGGAGTATTCGGCGGGCCATTGGGGATGTCGGCATATTTATTAAGCATCCACTATTTAACAATATATTATGCAGCACCGCTTTCTTCTCTATTCCCAGTTTTAGCCGCACTGATGTCTTATTGGATTCTAAAAGAAAAAATTACCAAAACAGCCCAATTCGGGTTTGCTTTGGCTATTATTTCTTCTTCGTTGCTTGCTATTGAAGTAGGACAAGAAATAACCTTTAATACCATCGGTTTTATTTTTTTAATAATTTGTATATTAGGGTGGTCATCCGAAATAGTAATATCCTCCTATACAATGCGTTATCTCTCTGGACTTCAAGTGTATTTTTTAAGACTATGTGGTTCAACTATTGGTTATTTATTGATTCTATTTATTCTTTCCTTGAAAGATTTCTCACTAGATATACTTAGTTTTAATTATGTACAAATTGCTGGTGTAATAATCTTTGGTGCATTATCTTACTACTGCTATTACCAAGCGATTTATATGTTAAAACCAATCAAAGCAATGGCATTAAATATCACATATTCTGTATGGGCAATTGGACTTGGTTATCTGCTCTATAAACAGCCAATTAAGCCCATTACCTTACTACTCACCTTATTATTAAGTGCAGGAGTGATCGTTACACTTTATTACAAAGGGGAACAAAAATGAATGCAATCATTTTAGCCGCAGGCCTAGGCAGCCGCTTTAAAGAAATCACACAAACCACTCATAAAGCTCTATTAGATATTCATGGAACACCTAACTTAGAACGGACACTCACTTTTCTACGTAAAGCAAATATCGACAATATTGTCATTGTTACAGGGTATTTACATGAACAATTCAATTATCTACAAGAAAAATATAGTTGCACTCTAATTCATAATGAAAAATATAGAGAATACAATAGTATTTATTCCTTCTCTCTAGCTCGAGACTTCTTTAATGATTGTTATGTGATTGATGCGGATGTTGTACTTAATCGAAATATTTTTCTAACTAAGCCATCACACAGCAAATATTTCACGGTTATCCGTTCTAAAACGCATAATGAGTGGCTACCGATTTTAAATAGCAATGGGCAAGTAATACGTATTGATATTGGTTCACTGAATCAACCCAGTTTGTCAGGAATATCATTCTGGACTACACAGGATTGCAATACCATTCTAAATTTAATCAAAGATTACTTAAATGAAGTGCGGTTAAAAAATCCAAAACTTTATTGGGACACAATTCCAATGGAATATATAGAGAAATTGAATATCTATACGGAACAACTTAACAGTGATGATATATTTGAAATGGATAACCTTGATGATTATCGTCATATTTTACAAAAACTTACACCAAACAAGGAAAAATAATGAAAAAATTGACACTTAGAGAACAACAACTCGTTTGTCTAGACATCTTAGATTATTTCCACGCTCTGTGTGAACGATATAAAATTAGCTATTCTCTTGGTGGTGGAACATTAATCGGTGCAATACGCCACAAAGGTTTTATCCCTTGGGATGATGACATTGATGTTTATATGCACCGCGATGAATATCAAAGGTTCGTTGATGTTTGGTTTCAAGAAACTCACGAATACTACAATATTGAAACGGCAGAAGACATACTTGCTCAAAAGACTGGAGAAATGGCAAAAATCTTTGATTGTCGTACTCAAATAACCGAAATTGATGGAAAAAAAAGCGCAATGTTTATAGATATATTCATCTATGATGGGGTGCCAAATGATCCAAAGATCATCTGCTCTTTTATGAAAAAATATAGAAGAACTCATCGCCGTTTCTATTCTTGCAAGAAAAGATGGTTAAGAGAAAAAGAAAATACCTTATGGAAAGCAATACTTAATAAATTGAGCCATTTAATATTTTTCAAAATGCAAAAAAATCTAGAGCAATTTCAAATAACATATCCGATAAAACAATGCGATTATATTGGTCTTGTATTATCTGATTATGACGATTGCGGAGGATGGCAAAAATCTTATATGCCAAAGGAATATTTTAATCACGTTATTTATAAAGAATTTGAAGGACGACAATTTCAAGTAATGAATGGATATCACGAACACTTAACGCAATATTATGGAGAATATATGAAACTTCCACCAGAAGAAGAGCAAAAACCACATCATATTCAAGAAGCGTATATTTTATAAGCGAAAGGGCAGATTTAATTCTGCCCTTTTTCAATTATTACTTAACCTTCCCGCAATTCAAACAATACAAATATTGACCTTTAGGATCATTAAATTTAGTTAATACATTCAATTCTTTTTGTAATTTTTGAATTGGATCCGGCAGACCAAGCCATTTAACTAACTGCTCTTGCGCCCCTTTTTTCGTGTCGCGCAATAAAGTGCTAATTAAACTAACGTTATCATCTGTAAACCATTCCACACTAAAATCTTGCACGGCAGTATCTTGGCGTTGATTCACTAATTGTTCTGCTTTATTGACCGCTTCATTAAAAGAACCAATTTCATCCACTAAACCATTTTGGAATGCATCACTGCCTAACCAAACCTGACCTTGAGCCAGTTTATCTACTTGTGTTTTAGAAAGCTGGCGGCCTTTGCTGACAATCTCTAAAAATCTGTCATAACCATGCTCAATTTCTGTTTGATAAATATCTTGCACTGGTTTTACTAACGGAGAAAATGCGGATGTATTAGCTAATTCAGTGGTTGAAACACCGTCTGCATTCACGCCTATTTTCTTAATGCTATTTTCAAAAGTCGGGAACATCGCGAAAATACCGATAGAGCCCGTAATGGTGTTTGCATCGGCAATAATATAATCCGCAATGGATGAAATCCAATAACCACCAGATGCGGCCATAGCCCCCATAGAAACAATCACTGGCTTACCGATTTTCTGTAAATTTTCAGTCTCTTGTCGGATAATTTCTGAAGCAAAAGCACTACCGCCCGGTGAGTTGACTCGTAAAACAACGGCTTTTACTGAGTTGTCATCGTAAGCTTTACGGAGAATTCGTGCAATAGTATCACCACCAGCATTTTCTTCATCGCTTTCACCATCTACAATCGTTCCCTCAACATTCACGACTGCAATTTTATTCGGTACATTGTAATGTTCTAAACGATCAGGCAGTTGAGTCAAATAATCATCAAGTTCAATGAGATTCGCTTTCCCGTCACTCCCTTTCCCAAAAAGTGCGGTAAGTTTTTTATCTAAATCCAAACGAGTTACAACATCGGTTACTAATCCACGTTGTTGGGCATAAGCGGTACTATTGCCTTTTAATGCTTTAAGATCCGATAAATATTGTTTCGCATTCGGCAAAACGTTATCTTTCTTAATCTTACGATTTTCGCTGACGGATAAAACATAATTATTCCACATTTCACCTAACCAACGCTGCATATTTGCTTTTGCCTCAAGAGACATGTCGTTGCGTAAAAATGGTTCAACTGCTGATTTATACGTTCCCACGCGGAAAATATGTGGTGTAACGGCTAATTTGTCGAGCATTTCTTTGAAATACAAATTCTCTTGCGATAAACCGTGAATATCCACACTTCCAATTGAATTTAAATAAATTTCATCAGCAAAGCTCGCTAAATAATATTGTCCTTGAGAATAATTATCCGCATAGGCGATCACTGGTTTTCCTGCATTTTTAAACTGGCTGATAGCGCCACCAATAAAATCTAATGCGGGTAAATCTGCCCCTTCAAAATAATTAAGATAGAGTACTAATCCTTTAATTTTAGGATCATCTTCCGCTTGTTTAATGGCAAATACCACATCAAACGTCGAAATTTTTCGAGGGACGTGCTCGCCATTCAATTCGCTTAACGCATCTTGCCAACGAAGTGTTTCATTTCGGTTGTCCGCTAGATAGCCATCTAAATTCAGTAATAACGCGCCTTCCCCTGTTAATGTTGTAGATTTTTTTCCTCCGCTTGAAAAGCTAATAATCACCACTAGCAATAGTACAAAGCCTAAAAACACAACATTCATCACAAGATCACGAATGAAACATAGCGCTTTCCAACATAATTTTAATACTCGAAACATACAAATTACCTTTAAAAAATTTGCGCTAGCGTATCACAAAGCTTTGTCAAAAACTATGCTATAATGACCCGCACTTTTACTTATAAGGGATAATAAAATGGATGCGTTAACTCTTTTAACAACAAGAAAATCAAACAAAAAATTGACCGCACCTGCGCCTAATACAGAACAACTTGAACTTATTCTCCAAGCAGCAATGCACGTACCAGATCATGGGAAATTACATCCTTATCATTTTGTTGTAATGGAAAATGATGGATTAAATAAATTGGAAACGCTACTTAAAGCAGCCGTTGTGGAATTTGATTTGGGTGAAGAAAAATTAAATAAAGCTGAAAATTTAGCACATCGAGCGCCTATGGTCATTGGTGTCGTAGCAAAGATAGATCCAACTATTGCTAAAGTACCTGGATGGGAACAAATGTTGAGTGCAGGCTGTGCAACTTATGGATTACAACTGGCTGCACAATCACAAGGGTTTGATAATGTGTGGATTTCAGGGAAATGGGTTAATGGCACTGCATTACGAGAAGCTTTCGGATGTCGTGAACAAGATCGTGTGATTGCGTTAGTCATGATTGGCATAGGCATGGAAAAAGCCGAACGTGAATGTCGTGTTATCGATACAAAAGATTTTGTAACCTATCTATAAAATATTTCTTGCTTTCCTCAAGACTTAGAGGAAAGCAAAATATTGCCTACTCTTCTTCCAATTCATCCGCCATTGCCGCCAATATTTCTCGTGTAAGAAGGGCCAATGCACGATAAAAAGGCAAAGTTGCTTGATTTTCTACTTGAGTTAAAAACTTCGCTGCACAAGGTAATAAAAAAGTTTCAAAGAATTCTTGTTGAGCCACTAAAGAATCCGAATTATCTTCAAGCCAAGAAGCTGTAAGCAATAATAAGGCAAAATGATCCGCACTTTCCACCTCTGGCATATTGCGTACAAGGCGAAAATTCATAAATTCTTCAACATCAATGTCATAAGCTGAAATAGCAGTCATAACTTTACCACTGGTACCAAATAATTTTTGATACTCTTGATTCAATAAATTGAGATCAATTTTAACTTGTAAGCTATTCAGCGCTAATTCACTCTCTTTATCAGTATCTAACGCCCAAACTTGACTCAAACCTTTTTGTTGCAACCAAGTGAACGCGCCTGCAAGTACTTCATCGGTAGGAGAACGATAAAAAAGATTACCGAATAATCGACTAATTAATGAAAAATTATTAATTTGTTTTTCAGACATTACGCTTTTTCCTTTAAAAATGCGGTCAATTTTTCTTGTGTTTTTTGAGCGGCAAGTTCAATCATTGCTTTACGCGCCTCATCATCAATTAAATGAATATCACCGAATAATTCAAACTCAACATTTTCAATGCCACAGTAATTAAACAGTCCATTAATCAAACAATGATTGAGGGACTTATCTACACCAAATTCTTTATATTTATCAACATTACTGCCAATCGTAATAAATTGCTGCATTTGCTTATTTTTGAGCAATCCCACTGATTCGCCGTTTTCCGTTTTATAGGCAAAGCCATGACTTAATACGCGATCTAAATAACCTTTCAATATTGCTGGAAAGCCCATCCACCAAAGGGGATAAACCAACGTAATTAAATCCGCTTGAAGAATAAAATCATGCTCTTGCTGAATATCTTCTGGAATAATACCTTTGTTAGCATTCTGCAATTCTTCATGAGATAAAATTGGATTGAAATTCATTTCATAAAGATCACGAAAAAATACATTTACACCATTTTCTTGACTAATTTGCTCAATACGATTAGCAATCGCTCGCCCAAAACTACGCTTAGAATTAGGATGAGCAAAAATAATTAAGTGGTTCATTTTTCTTACCTATTTGTAGGGAAATAAAACGTGGCAAAAGTCTATCAAAATAGACCGCACTTTGCATATAGAATCACATAAAAAAAGCGGGCATAGCCCGCTCTTTTATTTGCATCATCATTATGCTGCGTTTTTACGTTCTTCTTCCATACATACTGCCGCAGTAAATAATACGTCAGTTGATGAGTTTAATGCGGTTTCAGTTGAGTCTTGTAAAATACCGATAATGAAACCTACACCGATCATTTGTGCTGCTACATCATCAGAAATACCAAATAAGCTACATGCTAATGGGATTAATAATAATGAACCACCTGCCACACCAGATGCACCGCAAGCACAAAGAGAAGCCACGATACTTAATAAAATCGCACTAACAAAAGATACTTCCACACCTAATGTGTGTACTGCAGCTAACGTTAAAATTGTGATCGTGATTGCAGCACCTGCCATATTGATGTTCGCACCCAATGGAATAGAAACAGAATAAGTTTCTTCATCAAGGTTTAAACGTTTTGCTAATTCAATATTTACTGGGATATTTGCCGCAGAACTACGTGTGAAGAATGCAGTTACACCACTTTCGCGTACACAAGTCCATACTAATGGGTACGGATTACGACGAATTTTCCAATAAACTAATGCTGGGTTAATAACAAAAGCAGTAAATAACATTGTACCGATTAATACTGCAAGTAATTGCACATAACCCCCTAATGCGACTAATCCTTTATCAGATAAGGTTTCAGCCACTAAACCGAATACACCAAATGGCGCAAAAGAAATAATGACGTGAACAATTTTTGATACGCCTTCAGCGAAATCAGATAATACGTTCTTAGTTGCATCAGATGCATGACGTAACGCTAAACCTAAACCGATAGACCATGCTAATACACCAATAAAGTTTGCTTTGAAAATTGCATTTAATGGATTGTCCACCACGTTTAAGATAAGGGTAAATAAAACTTGACCAACAGCTTGTGGCGCTGAGCTTGCATCTTCTTTGGTTGCAAGTACAACTTCCGTTGGGAATACGAACCCTACAATAACTGCGACAATCGCCGCTAAGAAGGTGCCTAAAAGGTAAAGCACGATGATTTCTTTCATATTGCTTTTCGTACCAATCTTACGGTTTGCAAGCGCAGCCATAACAAGGAAGAAAATCAAAATTGGCGCAACAGCACGCAATGCTTTAACAAAGATGCTACCTAAAACGCCTACTTTTTCCGCAATATTAAAACCCAAAGCACCTTCAAGTGCAGGTCCAACAAGCGCAATAATGATCCCTAGAACTAAACCAGTTGCAATTCTTTTTACTAAATTGCCCTGGAATAACAGACGAAATAAACGAGATGTGTTCATACTTTTATCTTTCTTTTCAATAAATTTAACTTCAGATTGTTACCAATCCACCTACAAGGGAATTAAAGATAGCGTAAATTCTTATCGAAAGAAAATATTTTTTGTTATTTTTTATCCAATAAGTGAACTTTTTTCTAAATTTGTTAGATATTTTCTAAAAACATACTTATAAAAAAAATTTTTATTTAACCTATTGACACCCTGTATGAAATACCAGTAAACTTTAACTGTACAAAAAAACAAGGTAAAAGGTTATTTATCCATATTATTTAACAGGAGATAAGAGAATGAGCAACCAAACTTTGACTTCACAATATGAAATGGATTTTTCTTATAATCCACTCCCTTTTTTCAGTGATATGGATGACAGCCTTAAATTCAATAAAAAACTAGACTTGAATCTTTATTGCATTAAGCGTCCAAAGCAGACCTGTTTTATTCATGTAACTAATCCAAATATGTTAGCTTGGGGAATTGAAACTGGAGATATGCTAGTCGTCGAAAAAAATGACGATCTTTATTCAGGTGATCTTGTTGTGCTAGAAGAAAATAACGAATTTCATGTCTATGAATTTATGGCGCATAGCGGCAATTACCTTTTCATGGCATTGGATTCCACTACACCAAATATAAATACAAAAGATTGGTCAAATTTACCTATTGTCGGCACAGTAACCAATACGATTCATCAAATGAAACGTCGCGATAAAATGAAATGGGCAGCGTAGTTAAAGGCGAATAAAAAAGTGCCCTAAAATGATCTGCACCTCAAAAGCAGGAGTAAACAAACCCGTAATTAAGGTGCTGATTTTATTATGGATAAACACTACACAATCGCATTTAAATAACAGTTTCTCTAACCAATAACCGTCTAAGATTTAAGTGAGATAAAATTTAATTTTACTTATTTATTACCACTTCTCTAACGCTTCTTTATCGCTTTCTCTTGCTTCAATCCAACGTTCACCTTGATGGGTTTGTTCTTTCTTCCAGAATGGGGCTTTGGATTTTAAGAAGTCCATAATGAATTCATTGGAGTGATAAGCATCACCTCGGTGAGCTGAACTGATACCAACTAAAACAATTTCATCACCAGTATGTAAAAGTCCCACACGATGAATTACAGATACTCGCTGGATATCCCAACGGACTTTCGCCTGTTCTACAATTTCACGTAAGGCTTTTTCTGTCATTGCGGGATAATGTTCCAAATATAAGCTGGATACCTCATCGCCTAAATTAAGATCGCGTACTTTACCCACGAAAATAACCGTTGCGCCAACCGAATGTTGCTCAGAAAGCCATTGGTAAACGACATTTTGATCAAAAGGTTGTTCTTGTACTGAAATTTGAATATCCGTCATTTAGCCTCCTGTTACAGGTGGGAAAAACGCAATTTCATCACCATTTTTGACCGCACTTTCTAATGGCATCAAGGTTTGATTAATGGCGACTAAAAGCTTTCCTTTTTCTAACGCTAACGCCCATCTATCACCTTTTTGAGCAAGATGTTCACGCACCGCTTCTGCTGTCGCAAAATCGCCTTCAAGCTGAATAGAATCTTCCCCGATTAATTCTCGAGTTTGAGCAAAAAATAAAACATTTAACATCTTATTTTTCCTCCGCAATAAAATGACCGGATTTTCCACCACTTTTTTCTAACAGGCGAACGTGCTCAATCACCATGTCTTTTTGTACGGCTTTACACATATCGTAAATGGTTAAGGCAGCCACACTTGCAGCGGTTAATGCTTCCATTTCTACGCCGGTTTTACCGGTTAATTTGCAAAGAGATTGAATACGAACTTGATTGGTTTCAAGTAACGGTTCTAAATTCACTTCTACTTTAGAAAGTAACAATGGATGGCAAAGCGGGATAAGTTCCCAAGTACGTTTTGCCGCTTGAATACCTGCAATACGTGCTGTAGCAAATACATCGCCTTTGTGATGTTTGCCTTCCACGATCATAGCAAGGGTTTCTTTTGACATAGTAACGATGGCTTCAGCACGAGCTTCACGAACGGTCTCTGCTTTTGCAGAAACATCCACCATATTGGCTTCGCCTTGAGAATTGATATGCGTAAATGTAGTCATAATAAAATAAAAGTGCGGTTAAAATATTGAATGTTTTACATGTGTGATGAAAGCAAAATAAGTGAACAGTAAAAGTCACCTATTTTCTTTTAGCCACCGATAGAAGCTAAATGATTTCTTACGCCACTATCACCGATATGCAAATAATGATGTTCACGTTTACCTTGCAATGCAGAAAAAATACGTGCTTGCAAAATATCTTGCTGTTCATGGGATTGCAATAAATCACGTAATTCAATGCCTTCTTCGCCGAATAAACAGAGATGAAGTTTGCCCTTCGCTGACACTCTGAGACGATTACAGCTTGCGCAGAAATTCTTCTCATAAGGCATAATTAAGCCAATTTCGCCAGCATAATCAGGATGCGTGAAGACTTTTGCAGGGCCATCTGTATGGGATTTATGCTGTAATGTCCAACCATTTTTCAACAATTTATCAGCTAAGACTTGTCCAGAAAGATGGTGTTTATCAAAGAAACTATCCATTTCACCCGTTTGCATCAGTTCGATAAAGCGCATTTGAATTGGGCGATCTTTGACCCAAACAAGGAATTGTTCAAACTCTTTGTCATTCAAATTTTTCATCAAAACTGAATTAACTTTGACTTTGTTGTAGCCCACTTCAAACGCACGATCGATACCACGCATCACGTCATCAAATTTATTGATACCCGTAATTTGGTGGAACATTTTTGGATCTAAGCTATCAACACTGACGTTAATAGACGTAATTCCTGCTTTCTTCCAATCAGCCACATCTTTTGCCATGCGATAGCCATTTGTCGTGACAGCTAATTGACGGATTCCATCAATATTAGCAATGCTTTCAGCAATAGAAATAAAATCTTTGCGTAAAGTCGGTTCGCCACCCGTTAAACGGATTTTCTCTGTGCCCATTTCAGCAAACGCTTGAGCAAGGTGGGTAATTTCTTTTAAAGTTAAGAAACTTGGTTTGTTGGCTTCGGGTTGATAACCATCAGGTAAACAATAGGTACAACGAAAGTTACACTGATCGGTAATCGACAGTCGTAGATAATAATATTGGCGTTGGAAAGGATCGACTAAGCGAGACTCTCCTACGTTCTTGATAGGAATGGATTGCATTTTACACCTTTCTAAATACGGAGAGGATAAACCGTTTCCAGCGTATCCCTGAATAACACACGGCGTTATTGGCTTGTCGCCGTATTTCTTGTGAAACTTAGGCTAAACAAGCTCGGAGTTATGCGTTAAATTTAATTTGTCGTCATTCTAAAAGATTTCACTTCATAAAAACAATCAATAATATTGATGAAAATCAGTATTTTCCTAAATTATTAAAAATCAATTATATAAAAAAATACATAATGAATTTAAAGCTGCCTCATTAGTGATAATTAATCTTATTTATGTAAATAACCATAAATTTTGACCTGATTATTATGAGGTATTTTTATTGATTTAAATCATAATTTAATCAATAAATAAATCTCTCTACTTTTCATAATCAGAAAAATATCCTACCATTTTTATCGGATTTATTTTTACTTAATCAATATAGGAGTGATTTATGTCTTTTGCCCAACAAAAACTTAGCGAACTCGCTGTTTCAATTCCAGGTGCAACTAAAATTTTTCGTGAATATGATTTAGATTTTTGCTGCGGAGGTTCTGTATTATTAGAAGTCGCAGCACAAAAAAAGAATCTTAACCTTGCTGAAATTGAAAAACATTTAACTGATTTGCAACAAAGTAAATCAGAAAATAATGATAAAGATTGGACTTCGGCATCTTATGCAGAAATGATCGATCACATTATTACTCGTTTTCATGATCGCCACCGTGAACAACTCCCTGAATTAATTACATTGGCGGAGAAAGTAGAAAATGTACATGGTGATCGTGATGACTGCCCTGTCGGCGTAGCCGCACAGTTAGAAAAAATTTATGCTGAACTTAGCCAGCATTTAATGAAAGAAGAACAAATTTTGTTCCCTATGATCAAAATGGGAAATTATGCTATGGCCTCAATGCCAATTCGTGTAATGGAAATGGAACACGATGAAGCAGGACAAGATGTGGAAGTGATCAAATCGCTTACTAATAACTGCACGCCACCTGCAGATGCTTGTTTCAGTTGGAAAGCCTTATATAGTGGTATTAATGAATTTATTGATGATTTAATGCACCATATTCATTTGGAAAATAATATTTTATTTCCACGTGTATTAAACGAAAAATAATTTAATATTCGTCAAAAAACAACCGCACTTTAATCTATTCCGAAAAATAAACTAAAGTGCGGTCATTTCCAAAAAATTTTGAGTTGGTCGATAAGCCGAGTTCTGTCGTGAACAATCATTCCTCTAGGCGACAAATTACTCTGCCGCTCAAGCAACCTACCCGAATCCTGAGCGGGCCACTCATTGGATTCCTATTTGGTCTTGCTACGAGTGGAGTTTACCCTGCTGCCAACCGTTACCGGAGGCACGGTGCGCTCTTACCGCACCCTTTCACCCTTACCGTTTACACGGCGGTCTGCTCTCTGTTGCACTGGTCGTCGGCTCACGCCGCCCGGACGTTATCCGGCACTCTGCCCTGTGTAGCTCGGACTTTCCTCTCGTTTACTTGTCCCACTAGGTCGTATAAATACGGTTAAGGGCTTCAATAAACCAGCGATTGTCTAACCAACTCGGAGCGTAGTATAGGGGCAATCATTAGTGCGGTCAATAAAATCCCCAATTTTTAGATATTGCTCGTCAATCTTATAAACAATAATGCCTCGCTCACATCGAATTTTTCATTCGTATTTTTTTATGATTCCGCTAAAATAGCGCCAATTTCAACCGGTCTTTTAGGAAGAAGAATGAACTATCTAAAAATTGCACAGGATTCCCTTTCAGTGGAAAGCAACGCACTTTTGCAACTCAGCCAACGTTTAGGCGAGGATTTTAATCAAGTCGTGGATTTAATCCTTGCTTGCGAAGGACGATTAGTCATCGGCGGGATAGGGAAATCTGGTTTAATCGGTAAAAAAATGGTGGCTACCTTTGCCTCTACGGGCACACCAAGTTTCTTTTTACATCCGACTGAAGCCTTCCACGGCGATTTAGGTATGTTGAAACCAATTGATATCGTGATGTTGGTTTCCTATAGCGGTGAAACCGATGATGTCAATAAACTGATTCCAAGTTTAAAAAATTTTGGTAATAAAATTATTGCTGTGACGAGTAACAAAAATTCCACGCTCGCACGCCATGCAGATTATGTTCTAGATATAGCTGTTGAGCGTGAAGTGTGTCCAAATAATCTCGCGCCAACAACATCCGCACTTGTAACGCTTGCACTTGGTGATGCACTCGCCGTGTCGCTCATTACGGCACGCAATTTTCAACCAGCTGACTTTGCTAAATTCCATCCAGGTGGCAGTCTTGGTCGTCGTTTATTATGTAAAGTGAAAGATCAAATGCAAACTCGCCTACCAACAATTTTACCGACCACTAATTTTACTGACTGCCTCACAGTCATGAATGAAGGGCGAATGGGCGTTGCCTTAGTAATGGAAAACGAGCAACTTAAAGGCATTATCACGGATGGCGATATTCGCCGCGCGCTTACAGCCAATGGTGCAGAAACGCTGAATAAAACAGCTAAAGATTTTATGACAAGTTCACCAAAAACTATTCATCAAGACGAATTTTTATCCAAAGCAGAAGACTTTATGAAAGCGAAAAAAATTCACTCGCTAGTCGTTGTTAATGATGAAAATCACGTGGTGGGTTTAGTAGAATTTTCAAGCTAAGGAATCCCAATGCAACAAAAATTAGAAAACATTAAATTTGTTATTACTGATGTAGACGGCGTACTCACCGATGGACAACTTCATTATGATGCCAATGGTGAAGCCATCAAAAGCTTTCATGTTCGCGATGGTTTAGGCATAAAAATGCTGATGGATGCGGGTATTCAAGTGGCAGTGCTTTCTGGTCGCGACTCCCCTATTTTACGCCGTCGCATTGCCGATCTTGGTATTAAATTATTCTTTCTTGGAAAACTTGAAAAAGAAACCGCTTGTTTTGATCTTATGAAACAAGCAGGCGTCACTGCCGAGCAGACCGCTTATATTGGCGATGATAGCGTAGATCTTCCCGCCTTTGCAGCGTGTGGAACTTCTTTTACTGTGGCTGATGCCCCTATTTATGTGAAAAATGCTGTTGATCATGTACTTTCTACCAATGGCGGAAAAGGTGCCTTCCGAGAAATGTCCGATATGATTTTACAGGCACAGGGAAAATCTTCTGTGTTTGATAGCGCCCAAGGGTTCCTAAAATCAGTGAAAAACATGGGGCAGTAATAACTCATTCGTCAATATTATTGCTCAATAAAAAATAAAGTGCGGTTAATTTTTAACGAGTTTTAAAATCTCTCAAAAATCAACCGCACTTTTATATTTATAACGCTCCCATACTCTTTAACAAGACTCTTTCCTAAAATACTCATAGAACTGCGGTAAGAGTTGCGTAATCAAATTCAATTGCTGATACGGTAAACTAAAGACAGCGCGCTCTTCTGCCGTCATCTCTTGTTTTTCTAATTCTTTTAAATGTGTTTCAATACGTTCTTGCTGTTGGTTAAAAATAGCTTCGGATATTTCTTCAATGTGTTCTAAGGTATAGATAATTTTCTTTGCCACAGGATAAAAACCGGATAAAAACTGTGCGGTCTGTTGCAAATTTTTCATTCTGTCGCGATAAGCGCCAAGGGCAGAAATATAGCTTAATAGAGAATAATTAAGCTTGAGCAAATCAAAACCTTTCTGTAAATATGCCTTATATTTCACTGGCTCATTATTCATATTAGAAAGTGTTGTACTCAGTGCGGCTGCATATTGATGCGCATTGCGACGTGCTATGCGATATTTAAGATCGTCGCTTTTACCAAATTGCAATTGGCTAATAATATGCAATAAATATACCGCATCACTACGCAATGCTTGATGACTCACTTTATCAAGCTGCAAATATTTCCAATCCGGCCATAAGTAAGATACTGCAAACCATGAAATCGCGGCACCAAGCAAAGTATCGAGTAAACGAGGCATCAACGCAGCAGCCGTATCGAATCCCATGACATCAAAACTGAGCAATACTTGTAGTGTGATGAAAAAGGTTGAAAAGCTGTAATTATTACTACGGAAGAAAAAGAACAAAGTACTTGTGAGCACCACAAGCCCCAGTTTTAATTCTAAGGTTGAATTTAAATAAGGTAATAGTGACCCCACCACTACGCCTAATATCGTGCCAATAATACGCTGACGTAAACGGACTTTAGTTGCTGAATAGTTTGGCTGACACACAAATACAGTGGTCAATAAAATCCAATAACCAAGATTAAATTGGAAAAACTCAACAATTGCACAACATAAAAATACCACAATGGATAAGCGTACCGCATGACGGAACAACGGCGACTCAAAAGTAAAATGACTAAAAATCACCGCACTTATATTTTTTAACCCTGTGATTTGTTCCGTATGAATTTGAGCTAATTGTTCTGTATCCGTCGTTTCTTGTGCCAATTGGCGAAGTTGCCAGTTGATACTTTGTAGATTATCTAACAAGGTTTGAATCTCAATCAGTTCATCTTGATCATTGAGATGTTGTGCTTTATATAGTTCAAAGGAATGCAAGGTGCCCAAAAGTGCACGTTCGACACGTTCATTAAAATGATAAGGTTTATTTTCACGTAAACTCACCGTGATTTCTTTACAGGATTGTGCTTGTAGCTCTAACAAACGTTGAACACGGAAAATCAAATCTGTATTTTTTAGTTTTTCCGTTATTTGTTGATAATCAAAATGTGTAGAATTGGCGCGCTCATGAATGTCTTGTGCGGCAAAATAGTAACGTAACATTCTCTGGGTACGAGGATGGCGATGTTGCCCTCTAATACGGTAAAAAAGTGCGGTACGCACAATATTAAACGCCGTGACAACATTCGCATTTTTCATTGCAAAATTGAGGTGTTTTTTTTCAATCTCAGCTACTTCGTCAGGATCAAAAAAACAGGATTTAGTATCTAAATATTCGCCCAACGCACAAAACGCTTTAGCGACACTTTCTTGCACGGGACGATTTGGGAAAAACAGGTAAACAATCAGAGTCACCACACTATATAGCAAGGTACCGCATAAAATCATTATGGGATTAATAAACCATACATTTCCTTCAGGCACATAAGTCAGCGTGGTATAAAGAGCAACCACTAATGAACCAAAAGCAATCGTGCTATAACGCTGCCCTACGGCGCCAATCATGGTGAAAATAAATGTCAGCACCGTCATTAACACAATATATTGGATAGGCTTACCTATATGTAACTGCACAATAAAGGATGAAATAGAAAAGGCAATGAGCGTGAAAAATACGTTTTTCAATCGTCCAGTTAAACGGTTATCCAAATCCACTAAACCACCTGCAATAATCCCTAGAATCAAAGGCATTGATTGCGAAGAAATATCAAAAGCCCATATTCCCACTGCCGCAATATTTACAGCAATAAAAACAGGAATCGCAGCGATTACTTTGGCATTTAACCGAATATTCATTTCAAATCCTTATCAAAATAGAAAAGTGAGCAACAAGGCTCACTTTTTATTGTATGAAGTGCGGTAATTATTTATGGGATTTTGCCCAATTTAAGAAACGTGTTTGAGTTTCTTTATCAGCTTGTTGGAACCAATATTGGAGCTGTTGCTCTGCAACGTTTTCACCTTGAACAACCACTTTACCTTTATTCGCTTTTGCATTACTTGCTGGAGTAGCGACCATTGGGCTAGCTGCTGTAGTTGCAGCAAATGCAGCAAATGCAGCAACAGATGCGGTTGCGCCAGACGCATTATATTCAGCAAGATCATTCACCACATTAGCACTTGGAAATAAACCTTCTTGTTTTAACACATCCACTTTTGCTGAAAGCGTATTACCAGATTTTGTTTTTACGCTAATGCTTGGCATTTCATTGAATTTATCACCTTCTGAACGACCACGAATAGCTGGTGCCGAAATAACAAGATCCTCTGCATTGCCTTGAAATGTCACGATTACTGGGTTAGATTCAAAAAGGGTTTGGCTAGATCCAGAACCAATAATTTCACTTAAACGAACAACAACCTGATGGTTTTGGGTGTCATTCACAGCAAAGGTTTTAGCATCCTTTGCAAGAGATTTAGATGCCTTTTGACCATCAATGGCTAAAAGCTCAAGGTTAGATGAAGTAGAAACCATGCCAGCAAAAGTCGCTGTGCTAGCACATAATGTTGCAAGACCTAATACAACAGCACGTAATTTCATAATTACTCCTTTTTATAAATGAAAATGAAATCGTTCCTTATGCTATGCTAAATCAGCAAAAATGAAAATAAAAAAAGTGAGAATTAGTTTAAAAAATCTTTGTTGTAATAGCACAAATAATCACAATATTTTATCATGTTGATGTCTAGACTAGTCACGACTAGTACCAAGCACAATGTAATCTATAAAATATCAATAGGAGTAACAATGTTAAACGATATTTTAACTGGCTATGGAATTTTCATTCTGGAAATTCTAACAATTTTATTACTCATTCTTGCTATTGTTGGTTTGGTGATTTCTTATCGTCAACATAACAAATCTAAAATAGGAGAATTAGAAATTAAAGACTTATCTGAAGAATTTGATCATCAAGTTCGTGTTTTACGTGATTTTAATCTTTCAGAAGAAGAGCTAAAACAGCAAGCTAAAGCAGAGAAAAAAGCTGAAAAACAAAAGGCTAAAAAACGTAAAGAAAAATTAAAAAAAGGTGAAACCTTAGATGACAAAAAGAAAAGCTATGTGTATGTCTTGGATTTTCATGGTGATATTTCAGCATCAGAAACGACCACACTTCGAGAAGAAATTTCAGCAATCTTAAATGTAGCAACACCTGAAGACGAAGTATTATTACGTTTAGAAAGCCCGGGCGGTATTGTTCATGATTATGGGTTTGCAGCCTCTCAGTTGTCTCGTTTGAAACAAAAAGGCATAAAATTAACCATCGCTGTAGATAAGGTTGCAGCAAGTGGCGGTTATATGATGGCTTGTGTAGCAGATAAAATTGTATCTGCGCCTTTTGCTGTTATTGGTTCTATCGGCGTCGTAGCACAAATTCCAAACGTTCATCGTTTATTGAAAAAATATGATGTTGATGTAGATGTTATGACTGCTGGTGAGTTTAAACGCACAGTAACCGTATTAGGTGAGAATACCGAAAAAGGCAAACAAAAATTTCAACAAGAGTTGGAAGAAACCCATCAATTATTTAAACAATTCGTCTCACAAAATCGCCCTTGTGTAGATATTGATAAAATTGCTACTGGGGAACATTGGTTTGGCCAACAAGCAATCAACTTGAAATTAGTCGATGAAATTTCAACCAGTGATGATTTAATTTTGGAAAAAATGAAAGAAAAACATGTAGTAAGTGTGAAGTATCGATTGAAAAAATCCTTGATAAAAAAATTAGGTCGTCAAGCTGAAGAAAGTGCAGTAAATATTATCCATCGTTATACTACAAAGCGAGCAAATGATTTTATACATTAAAAATAGATATCTTTACACTCCTTTACAAAAAAGAGGGATAATTCACTGATTTTATTATTTACAAGACAATTTTTTGCCTTTACTATGTACAGCGGAAGCTTTTACAGTTTTATAATATTTAATTCATGAAGTTTCATCATTCTCTTTCCGAAGAGCTATTGACAAATAAAAGGTAAAAAAAATGAAATTATCCCGCATTTTATTATCAACTGTTGCCATCGCAACTGCTGCAGCTTGTGGTAACTTGAGTAAGGTGACTGACGCTGGTAAACCAGAATATAAAGACGTAAATGGTGAACAAGTACCTCAATTAGTGTGGCCTAAAATTGATTCTGCGACATTTAACCACGATGGTAGCCAATTTGGTACCTGGCCAAATTGGGACAATGTTCGCATAATTGAAGCTGGAATGAATAAAGATCAAATTCGCCAATTAATTGGTAATCCACATTTTACTGAAGGATTGTATGGCGTGTCTGAATGGGATTATGTATTCAATTATCGTGAAAATGGCATTCATAAGATTTGTCAATATAAAGTATTATTTGACAAAAATCATAATGCGCAAAGTTTCTTCTGGTATCCAAACAGTTGTAATGGAAATTCAGCATTTAATTTGAGTGGTGACTTTTTATTTGATTTTAACAAGGATACTTTAACAGCTCAGGGTAAAAAGGTAGTTGATAATGTTGCATCTCAATTAAAATCTGCTGGTGCTAAAAAAGTTAAAGTTGCAGGTTATACAGATCGTTTAGGTTCTGAAACTTACAACTTAGAGCTTTCCCAACATCGTGCAGACAGAGTTAAAGCTCGTTTGATTGAAGATGGAATTACAGCTGAAATCACCGCTGTAGGCTATGGTAAAAACCCTCAAATAAAAGCTTGTGATGGTGTTAATGGACAAGCACTAAAAGATTGCTTACGCCCTAACCGTCGTGTTGAGATAACTGCTTCTGGTTCTGTATTAAAATTACAAGAAGGTGGTCAATCTAACGGTGGTACTCAAGGTCCAGCAAAACTATATCAAAAATAATTGATATTGAGCTTCAAAAATACTCCACTAACATAAATCAAGTAGAGTATTATTAATTTCAAGACTTGCGCATCTAATGGTTTAAATGATTAGATGCGCTTTTTATTCATCTCTCACAAAACGAGAAAATCTCAATTTTCTCTTTACCCTACCCCAAATTTTCTATTGTTATCGCGCCTATAAATGAGGATAATAGCCGACCTATACACAAGGCAGAAAGCAATGACACAATATATTTTATTAATTATCGGTACTGCACTGATTAACAACTTTGTATTGGTGAAATTCTTAGGACTTTGTCCTTTTATGGGCGTATCCAAAAAAATTGAAACCGCAGTGGGAATGGGATTAGCAACAATGTTTGTATTAACTGTCGCCTCCCTTTGCTCGTATTTAGTTGATCATTATATTCTTGTTCCCTTAAATGCTACTTTTTTACGCACATTAGTATTTATTTTGGTTATTGCCGTAGTTGTACAATTTACCGAAATGGTGATAAATAAAACTAGCCCAACACTATATCGTTTACTTGGAATTTTCTTGCCTTTGATAACCACAAACTGCGCAGTTCTCGGTGTCGCATTATTAAATGTAAATCTTGCTCATAATTTAACAGAATCTGTCATTTATGGTTTTGGTGCATCTCTTGGCTTTGCACTTGTATTAGTGCTTTTTGCTGCGCTTCGTGAACGTCTTGTAGCAGCCGATGTACCTTTAACTTTCAAAGGTTCATCTATCGCCCTTATCACCGCTGGTTTGATGTCTCTTGCTTTTATGGGATTCACAGGACTAGTGAAGTAATAAAATGATCTATCTTTTAATGGCTATTACCATTTTGATTTTATTTATTGGGTTCTCTCAGTATTTTTCAGGAAAAAGAAAGAAATAATGACCCTTTTATTCATCATAATCACTTTACTCGCTTTAATTTTCGGTGCGATTTTAGGCTTTGCTTCACTTAAACTCAAAGTTGAGGCCGATCCCATTGTGGAAAAAATCGACTCTATTTTACCACAAAGCCAATGCGGACAATGTGGTTATCCGGGATGCAAACCATACGCTGAGGCTATTTGCAATGGAGATGAAATCACAAAATGTATTCCTGGCGGTCAACCTACCATTGTAAAAATTGCAGAAATTTTAGGTGTTGATGTGCCAGCAATGGACGGTGTAGAAGAACCTATCGAGAAAGTCGCTTTTATTGATGAAAACATGTGCATTGGCTGCACAAAATGTATTCAAGCCTGTCCTGTTGATGCCATTATTGGTACAAATAAATTCATGCATACGATCATTCCAGATCTCTGTACAGGTTGTGAACTTTGCGTAGCACCCTGCCCAACAGATTGTATATCAATGATTCCCGTGAAAAAAAATATCGATAATTGGGATTGGAAGTTTGATGCAAAATTAGTCATTCCAGTAATGAATGTAAATGGCACTGAGAAAAAATTGGTTGTGGGGAAATAAATGGCGGACGTATTATCTCGTTTCAATTCTGGTAAATTATGGGATTTCAAAGGTGGCATTCATCCGCCTGAAATGAAATCACAATCTAATTCACAACCATTACGTCATCACCCTTTAGTTACGGATTTTTATATTCCTCTTAAACAGCACGCAGGAACAATGGGTAACCTTTTAGTAAAGGAAGGCGATTACGTATTAAAAGGTCAACCTTTAACACAAGGTGATGGCTTACGTATGCTACCCGTTCATGCGCCAACTTCAGGTACAATTAAATCGATTAAACCTTATGTCGCTGCACATCCGTCTGGTCTTGATGAAGCTGCAATTCATTTGCAAGCAGATGGCTTAGATCAATGGCTAGAGCGTAATCCTATTGATGATTTTTTAACACTCTCGCCAGAACAACTCATTAACAAAATCTATCAAGCTGGTGTAGCTGGCTTGGGTGGTGCAGTATTTCCGACTGCCGCTAAAATTCAATCAGCAGAGAAAAAAGTTAAACTCTTAATTATCAATGGTGCAGAATGTGAGCCTTATATTACTTGTGATGATCGTCTTATGCGTGAACGCGCCGATGAAATCATAGAAGGCATTCGTATTTTGCGTTATATCCTACGACCTGAAAACGTAGTCATCGCCATTGAAGACAACAAACCTGAAGCAATAGAGGTAATTCGTAAAGCGCTACAAGGAGCAAATGACATTAGCATTCGCGTGATTCCAACAAAATATCCTTCGGGTGCCGCAAAACAGCTTATTTATTTACTTACAGGAATGGAAGTACCAAGTGGCGTGCGTTCTTCTAGTATTGGCGTACTGATGCATAATGTTGGTACAGCCTTTGCAATTAAAAGAGCGGTTATAAATGACGAACCTTTAATTGAACGTGTCGTCACCCTTACTGGTGATAAAATTCCTAAAAAAGGTAATTATTGGGTTCGACTTGGTACACCAATTTATCAAGTATTGACGCACGCTGGTTATCAATTTGATGAACGTTATCCAGTGTTTGCCGGTGGCCCCATGATGGGATTGGAACTTTCCAACCTAAATGCACCGGTGACCAAAATTGTCAACTGCTTGCTTGCACCAGACTATTTTGAATATGCAGAACCAGAGCCTGAACAAGCTTGTATTCGCTGTTCTAGCTGTTCTGATGCCTGCCCAGTCAACTTGATGCCACAGCAACTCTACTGGTTTGCTCGTAGTGAAGATCACAAAAAATCAGAAGAATACGCCCTCAAAGATTGCATCGAGTGCGGGATTTGCGCCTATGTATGCCCAAGCCATATTCCGCTGATTCAGTATTTCCGCCAAGAAAAAGCAAAAATTTGGCAAATAAAAGAAAAACAGAAAAAATCAGATGAAGCCAAAATTCGTTTTGAAGCGAAACAAGCGCGAATGGAACGTGAAGAACAAGAGCGTAAAGCACGTTCACAACGTGCAGCAGAAGCACGTCGAGAAGAATTAGCGCAAACCAAAGGTGAAGATCCTGTTAAAGCAGCGTTAGAACGCTTGAAAGCGAAAAAAGCCAATGAAACAGAATCAATACAAGTTAAAACGATTACCTCAGAAAAAGGGGAAGTTTTACCTGATAACGCTGATTTAATGGCACAACGTAAAGCTCGTCGTCTGGCTCGTCAGCAAGCGGAATCTCAAGTCGAAAACCAAGAACAACAAACTCAACCAACCGATGCAAAAAAAGCAGCAGTTGCAGCCGCACTTGCTCGAGCAAAAGCGAAAAAACTTGCGCAAGCAAATGAAACCGCTGAATCAGTCTCAAATACTCAAACCGTAGAAAGTGCGGTAGAAAAAACAGAAGAAAATTCAACCGCACTCGATCCGAAAAAATCAGCCGTAGCCGCTGCTATTGCTCGTGCAAAAGCAAAAAAACTTGCTCAAGTGAATGGAACTACAGAATCAGTTCCAAGCACTCAAGCGATAGAAAGTGTGGTAGAAAAAACAGAAGAAAATTCAACCGCACTTGATCCGAAAAAAGCAGCCGTAGCCGCTGCTATTGCTCGTGCAAAAGCAAAAAAACTTGCGCAAGTAAATGGAACAACAGAATCAGTTCCAAGCACTCAAGCCATAGAAAGTGTGGTAGAAAAGACAGAAGAAAATTCAAGCGCACTCGATCCGAAAAAAGCAGCCGTAGCCGCTGCGATTGCTCGTGCAAAAGCAAAAAAACTTGCGCAAGTAAATGAAACCACTGAATCAGTCTCAAATACTCAAACCGTAGAAAGTGCGGTAGAAAAAACAGAAGAAAATTCAACCGCACTTGACCCGAAAAAAGCGGCGATAGCTGCGGCTATTGCTCGTGCAAAAGCGAAAAAACTGGCAAAAACACAAGCAACATTAGAAAATTATCAGGAATAAAATAATGTTTAAAATGGTTAGCTCTCCTCATACTCATTCGGGGAAACTCACAGCGCGTATTATGCTTTGGGTAATGTTGGCAATGATGCCAGCTTTTTTCACGCAAATTTATTATTTTGGATTTGGCGTGGTGTTTCAATCCGCATTAGCCATTGGTACAGCAATCATTGCGGAATTTATTGCAATAAAATTACGCGGCAAAAAGCCGTTAAATTATCTTTCAGATTTCAGCGTATCCCTGACTGCTTTAATTTTGGCAATGGCTATTCCACCTTATGCGCCTTATTGGGTCATCATCATTGGAACACTCTGTGCAGTTTTATTAGGTAAACAGATTTATGGTGGTTTAGGACAAAATCCATTCAATCCTGCGATGATTGGCTATGTAATTCTCTTGATTTCATTCCCGTTACAAATGACAACTTGGATGCCACCAATTAATTTATTACAGGAACCACCGACTTTTTTAGATGCATTTTCATTAATATTTTCAGGTTTAACCACTAATGGATTTACCCTTTCACAACTTACACATAACATTGATGGCATCACCCAAGCAACGCCTTTGGATAGCGCAAAAATTTTCTATAAAAGTCACACTCAATTAAATGATTTTTATGAATTAATTAAACTGCCTATCTTTATGGGTAATGGAACAGACTTTGCTCAAGGATGGTGGCAAGTCAACATGGCTTTCTTAACGGGCGGAATTTTCCTTATTTTAAAACGTGTCATTCACTGGCAAATTCCAGTGGCGATGCTTGTCACCTTTTTCTGTTTAGCCACCGCGACCGCTTTTACTGGCTTCACGCATTTAAGTGCGATTAGCCAACTCGTGAGTGGTGCCATGATGTTTGGCGCATTTTTTATTGCGACAGATCCTGTCACGGCCTCCATTACACCACGAGGAAAAATTATTTTTGGCGCATTAGTGGGGTTATTTGTCTATCTCATTCGCTATCACGGAAACTTTCCAGATGGTGTAGCATTCGCAATTTTATTAAGTAATATTTGCGTTCCACTTATCGATCATTACACACGTCCTCGAGTATCTGGTTATCCAACAAAAGGAAAAAAATAATGGGCACAGTAAAAATCACATCGCGTTACGGGATATTGTTAGGCTTTGTCGCCCTACTCTGCACAGCAATTTCTGCGGGTATTTTTTTCCTAACAAAAGATAAAATTGATGCAGTGATGGCGGCACAACAACGAGAATTACTTTTACAGGTCATTCCACAAGATTATTTCAATAATAATTTGCTAGAAAGTGCGGTTATCCCTCAAGATAAAAATTTGGTGGGCATTCAGAAAATTTATTTTGCAAAAAAAGATGGAAATATTTCTGCTTATGCCTATGAAACCACCGCGCCTGATGGCTATTCTGGCGATATTCGTTTGCTTGTGGGATTAGATCCGAAAGGTGAAATTTTAGGCGTACGAGTAATCGAACACCATGAGACTCCTGGCTTAGGCGATAAAATTGAACTCCGTATTTCCAACTGGATTCTAAATTTCACTCATCAATCGATTAATGAGCATAATTTAAGCGAATGGGCAGTAAAAAAAGATAGCGGAAAATTTGATCAATTTTCTGGTGCAACCATTACACCTCGCGCAGTGGTGAATCAAACTAAACGCTCAGCATTAATCATGCTAAATAACCAAGCCTTGTTACAACAGCTTTCAACACAAGTGAAATAATATGACAGATTTAACTGAAAAAAATACCGCACTTGAAGAAGAACAGATAGAAAGTGCGGTTGAAAATCAACAAAAATCCATGTGGAAAGAAATCTTTGCTCAAGGAATTTGGAAAAATAATCCAGCGGTTGTTCAACTTCTCGGGCTTTGTCCGCTTTTAGCGGTGTCTAGCACAGCCACCAACGCACTTGGCTTGGGATTAGCAACAATGCTTGTGCTCACTTGCACAAATACGGTCATTTCGCTTTTCCGTAAATATATTCCGAATGAAATCCGCATTCCAATCTACGTGATGATCATTGCGACCACAGTAACTGTCGTTCAACTTTTAATGAATGCTTATACCTATACGCTTTATCAATCACTTGGGATTTTTATTCCACTTATCGTTACCAACTGTATTGTGATTGGTCGAGCAGAAGCATTCGCCTCAAAAAACAGTTTACTCCATTCAGTTTGGGATGGTTTCTCAATGGGATTAGGAATGGCGCTTAGCTTGACAGTACTTGGCGCATTGCGTGAAATCATTGGACAAGGTACGATTTTTGACGGCATCGAAAATCTATTTGGCGAACAAGCAAAATTTTTAACACTCCATATTTACCATACAGAAAGTAGCTTTTTACTTTTCATTTTGCCTCCAGGCGCATTTATAGGATTAGGCTTGCTCCTTGCAATAAAAAATCGAATTGATAAATAAGATGAATAAATTAAAAAGAATCGAAATATTAACCCGATTAAGAGATCAAAATCCCCACCCGACCACAGAATTACAGTATAATTCGCCCTTCGAATTATTAATTGCGGTAATTCTATCGGCACAAGCAACCGATAAAGGCGTGAATAAAGCAACAGAAAAACTATTTCCTGTTGCAAACACGCCACAAGCGATTTTAGATTTAGGATTAGATGGTTTAAAAAGCTATATTAAAACTATCGGGCTTTTTAATAGCAAAGCAGAAAATATTATCAAAACCTGCCGTGATTTAATTGAAAAGCACAACGGTGAAGTACCCGAAAATCGCGAAGCCTTAGAGGCATTAGCGGGTGTGGGTAGAAAAACAGCCAATGTTGTACTAAATACGGCATTTGGTCATCCAACCATTGCAGTGGATACCCATATTTTCCGTGTATGCAATCGAACTAATTTTGCACCAGGTAAAGATGTTGTAAAAGTAGAAGAAAAACTGCTTAAAGTCGTACCTGATGAATTTAAAGTGGATGTTCACCATTGGTTAATTTTACACGGTCGATACACTTGTATCGCACGTAAACCTCGTTGTGGCTCGTGCATTATTGAAGATCTGTGTGAATATAAAGAAAAAATTGAGTTTTAATTTTTGCGATAAAACACCTTAATTATTTACCGCACTTTTTATTAAAAATAGGAAAACAAATGACAACAAACAACAAACAACGACAAACTTGGTCGAGCCGACTCACTTATGTCATGACTGTCGCAGGCGCAACTGTCGGTTTCGGCGCTACTTGGCGTTTCCCTTACCTTGTGGGCGAAAATGGTGGCGGAGCCTACGTGCTACTTTTCTGTATAGCAATGATCGTAATCGGTATTCCGATGATTCTCGTTGAAAACGTTATTGGCCGTCGCTTACGTGTAAACTCCATTGATGCCTTTGGCGATAAAATTCTAGATAAAGGAAAAGGCATTTCCAAATATTGGAAAATCCTTGGTTATATGGGCTTACTCGGTTCATTCGGTATCATGGCGTATTATATGGTGCTTGGTGGCTGGGTTATTTCTTATATCATCAACCTAATTAGCGGTACATTGGATATTTCAACACCAATTACAAAAGACATTGCCAAAGATTTCTATGAGCTGCATATTGGCAATAGTCCTTATGAAATTATGCTATACACCTTCTTATTTGTTATAGTGAATTACATTATTTTAGCTAAAGGGATCATTGGTGGAATTGAGCGCTCTGTAAAATATTTAATGCCATTGCTATTCATCTTCCTCATTGGAATGGTTATTCGCAACGTAACATTACCTGGCGCAATGGAAGGAATTACATTCTATTTAAAACCTGATTTCAGCAAAATTACGCCACAATTATTTATCTTCGTTTTAGGTCAGGTATTCTTCGCATTAAGCCTTGGTTTTGGCGTATTAATTACCCTTTCCAGTTACTTAAATAAAGAAGAAGACTTAATACAAACTGCAGTTATTACTGGTTTTACCAACACAATTATTGCCGTACTTGCGGGCTTTATGATCTTTCCATCACTTTTCACCTTTGGAATTGAACCAAATGCAGGCCCAACTTTAGTATTCCAAAGTTTACCTATCGTATTCTCTCACTTATGGGCGGGTAAATTCTTTGCAATTATTTTCTTCGGCTTATTATTAATTGCTGCGCTAACTACTTCAATCACAATTTATGAAGTGATCATTACCGCATTACAAGAAAAGCTCAGAATGCGCCGTGGCAAAGCGATTGTCTTAACCCTTACTGGAATTTTTGTCTTAGGCAATATTCCTGCAATTTTAGGTGATAATGTATGGAAAGATTTCACCATTTTCGACAAAAGCATTTTTGATTTCTATGATTATGTTAGTGGAAATATTCTCTTTATGCTGACCGCACTTGGTTGTGCTATTTTCGTTGGTTTCGTGTTAAAAGATGAGGCGAAAAAAGAACTTTCTCCAACACCTCACTCAACATTCACTAAAATCTGGTTTAACTATGTGAAATTCGTTGTGCCAGTGATTATTTTAGTCATCTTTATCAGTAACCTATTCTAAAAAAGAAAAACCGAGTCTTTACTCGGTTTTCTTTTTTAAAGGAAATATCTATAAAAATATTTGTGCCTTTAAGCCAATTCGCGTCCCTTCTTTTATAACATTTTCTAACCGCACTTTAAATCCATGTAATTCCGCAATTCGCATAACAATAGAAAGTCCCAAGCCACTGCCCTTTTCATTTTGTCCAGCTGGGCGATAAAAACGCTGACCAAGTTTTTTCAAATCTTCGGGTTCAACACCACCGCCATTATCTTCAACAATAATCTGAGAAGATGTGATTTTTACTGAAACGGTTGTATCTTCTGGGCAATATTTAATGGCATTATCGAGTAAATTTCTAAGCATCAATGAAACTAAAATTGGTTGCCCTTGTTTTGGCGTTAGTTCAGATTCTTTCTCAAAAGCCAACGTAATTTTACGTTTTTCTGCCACAAAATAACGCTCAGCGATCAGCGATTGAATGATTCCTTCCCAATCAATAGGCTGTAATTCTTCCAATTCTTGTAAATTATCCAGTTTTGAAAGCGTTAAAAGTTGCTCAATTAACTGCGATGCACGATCAATGCCTTGTGTTAAATGCAAAAGTGCTTGTTCTCGTAATTCACTATCATCACCAGCCAGTTGAGCAACTTCAGTTTGAATACGCAATGCCGCCAATGGACTACGCAATTCATGGGCTGCATCAGAGGTAAAACGACGTTCGCGTTGTAACATAGCCGAAGTGCGGTCAAAAAATTGATTTAAATTTTTTACTAAGGGTAAAATTTCAACGGGTAGCCCCTCAGTATTCAGTAATGACACATCACCAGATTTTCTCGTTTGTACTTCTTGGCTCAAACGTTTAATCGGTCGAAGTTCTTTATGAATCAACCATCCTAAAACAATAATCAAAATAGGCAAGCTAGCAAACCAAATCCACATTTGCCCAAAGATCATTTCTTCAATTAAATCTTCACGATAATCTAACTCTTGCCCTACTGCGATAATCAATTTCCCATTCGCTGCCGTACGCCAGAAAATTCGCCAGTTATCGTCATCATCATAAGTATGAGAATTATGAAAACCCATTTTATTATTAAAAATAAAATCTTTTCCATTTCGTCCATCACTGAATAAAAGTTTCCCAGTTTTAGAAAAAATAGCAAAGGCTAAGGCATCATCGTCATAACTTTTTTTTAATGCCGACAGTGAATTTTTATTTAGCGTTGTGCTAGATTCCACCAAAATAGTACTTAAATCTGAATTTGCGAGCCGTTCAGCAAAGAGAACTTGTTGTGCATCAAAAACTTTATTCACATCGTGGCGCACTTGCCACCAAGCGACAAGCGTAGAACCAAGCCAAACAAAAAGTGCGGTTAAACAAAGCACAGAAATAAGACGCAACGTAAGGCTTCTATTTTTCATTTTTCAATTTGTCCTAAAGCATACCCAACACCATGCACCGTGCGAATAAATTGTTTCCCCAATTTTTGGCGTAAATTATAAATATGCACGTCTAATGCGCCGCTGCTAATTTCCTCATCCCAACTTGATAATTTTTCTTCAATCGATGAGCGAGACAATACGCGATCTTTATTCAGCATAAATAATTCAAGCAATTTATATTCACGGCTTGTTAAAGAAATAGGTTGATTATTTAGCCAAACAGAACGCTGATTTGGATCTAGTTTAACGCCTTCGTGCTCAATCACCGAATGATGATGGCCATAACGACGACGAATCAGTGCTTGCAAACGCGCCGCAACTTCAGCCAAAGCAAAAGGCTTGCAAAGGTAATCATCTGCACCACTTTGTAAACCTTTAACACGTTCATCTAATGTATCTCGGGCAGTCAAAATCAATACGGGTATATCTTGATGCTTGGAACGCCATTGTTGTAATACCTCTAATCCATCAAGTTTAGGCAATGTCAAATCCAATACCACCGCATCATAAGGCGCAGACGCTAAGGCATCCATTCCTGTTTTACCATCTGCAAACCAATCCACCGCGAAACCTAGTTTCGTTAAACCAATCTGTAAACCATTGCCGATTAGATTATCGTCCTCTATCAATAAAATTCTCATAAAAATTGACCGCACTTTATAAACAAAAACAGCGAGCTAATGCTCGCTATCTTCAAAGATAATTATTCTGCTTTTTCGATACGCAATACATCAAGTTCTGCTTTCTCAAATACCTCGTTATCCAATTTTCCATAAATTTTAACTTTATCCTTTGAATCTACGTTTAAACCATTCCAAATGCGTTTTTTGATTTCAATCTTGATTTGCCCAGTCCCATCAGTAAACCAAAACTCATCGTCATCAATTTGCTGAGTGATATTCCCCACTAAAGTGATCATTGAATTATCTGCAGCAGATAAAGCTTGTTTTACGCTAATTGCTGAAGGGGTTGCTTGTTGAAAACCGCCTTGAGCATTTCCGCCATTAAAACCTGCGAATGCAGAAGTGGTTGCTAATGCGAAGATTGTTGCTAATGCAAATTTTTTCATAATGTTTCCTTTTTAAGTCAGTTAATTTCAAGCACCATTGCTTGGATGTGCGTATTAAAACAAATAAATCTTAAGAAAAGATTAAGAAATATAAAAAACCTAAATTTTTTTTAATTTAGGTTTCTCATAAATTAAAGTTTATTCAACTGCTCAATAGACGGTGCGTAATAATAAGCGCCCGTTACAGCCTTAGTGAAACCTAAAATGCGGTCAGTTTTTCCATCTTTTTCACCAAACATATTAAGTAACTGTTGTTCAATGTTATAAAGCGTTGCACAGTAAGCAATAAAGAATAATCCGTGTGTACCGCTGGCTGTACCATAAGGTAAGCTTTGACGTAAGATTTTTAATCCCTTGCCATTCTCTTTTAAATCTGTACGACCAACATGAGAAGTATCCGCCTTATCTTCCATTTCTACGCTATCCGTTTTGGTGCGTCCGAACACATTTTCTTGTTTTGCTGTATTTAATTTTTCCCATTTAGCGAGATTATGTTCATAACGTTGAGTAAACACATAACTCCCATCTTTATCATTGCCATTTGAAATTAATGCCACTTCTGCTCGTTGTGCATCCTTTGGATTTTCAGTTCCGTCAATAAACCCCGTGAGATCTCGTTCCTCCACCCAACGGAAACCATGAATTTCTTGCTGAACGTCAATAGCTTGAGCAAAAGCATTAACTGCAGCTTGTGCCACAGAAAAATTAACGTCAGGGCGTAACGATTGAATATGAACTAAAAGATCGGTTTGTGTACTTGGCGCAGTTAAATCACCTTTTCCTAAAGTAACAAAAGGTTTAAGCTCTGGTGCGTCCTGCCCACCAAGGGTTTTCCAAGCTTTATCGCCGAAAGCAACTACCGCCCCCAAACGTGCATCGGGATAAGTTTGTTGAAGCTGTTCTAAGCTAGTAAGGAATTGGCGAGCCGCCGCTGGAATCTGAGAATAATCTGAGATATTTGCTTCTAAAAATACGCCTGCTTTGCAACCATCAAGCAAAATACCAGTTTGTGCTGTCATAAAAATCTCCTAAAAAGGCAATTGGAAAACTCTTGCATTATAACAACAGCCATTAAAAAATCTTAAATATTCAAATAAAACTTGATCTGAGTAACAAAAATTCAAATTTATTGTTGAGATTTTTTCTCATTAGATATATCTTTCAAATAAGAATGGATTTCATTTATAAGGTTATTAGTTATATGCCCTACCTTTTACGTTATATCAGCATATCTTTACTCTTTTTATTTTCTCAAGCAGTCTTTGCCGATAATTATCAAAAATGGGTAGATGACATCACTCAACGCTTGAATCACACCGAACAACTTCTTAAAGAAAACAAAATTGATGATGCCAAAACCGAAGTTCAAATGGCCTATTTTGAGGTATTTGAAAATTTAGAAGGTCCCATTCGCATTAATTTTTCTGCGCAAAAAAGCTATCAAATGGAAGCCACTTTTGGTGAAATCCGCAAAATGATTGGCGAAGGTAAATCAATGAATGAGGTTCAAGCCAAAATCAACGGTTTAAAAAATGAATTACAGCAAGTTTTACCTTCTCTTGTTGAAGGGCATCAACTCAATGCTGATAGTCAGCACGGCGTTTATGATAATCAAGCCATCAAACCTTATTGGCAACAAAGTTTCAAAACCATTGATGATTTTATCGCTCAAGCCATTACCGCTTATGAAAGCGGTGATTTTGCCAATGCTAAAAAAGCATTCCAACAAGCTCAATATGACGGCTACAAAAATTCTGAAATGGAAATGTCGGTCAGAACCAACCGCTCTTCTGAAATTTCAGCCGCAATCAATCAACAATTCTATAATTTGATTCGTTTGAGCGAACAACCTGATCAAATGACGGAAATTGCTTACCAAAGCACTCAACTCTTGCAAGATATTGAAGAACAGCTTCCTAATTTGCCTACCACTCGCGATGAACAAAACGCTCAAGCGACACAATCACAAGCGCAAACTTCAAATAACGTTGCAGAGCAAGATTGGGCAAAAATTACGACCGAAATCAACCAACGTATTCAACAAGCTATCGCCCTTTATGAACAAGGTGATGCGAAAAAAGCCATGCTTGCAGTGCAAGACACTTACTTTGACGTATTTGAAAGTTCTGGCATGGAAAACAAAGTAGGCTCGCGCGATAGCAACTTTAAAGCAGAATTAGAAGGTTATTTCACCCGTTTAGTCAGTCTAATGAAAGCGGGAAATGGCGACAAATTACAGGAACAAGCTGCAGGTTTAAGCCAAAACTTAGCCAAAGCGGTTCAAATATTGCAAGGTGGCGAACAAAGTGATTGGTCTATGTTCTTATATAGCTTGCTTATTATTTTACGTGAAGGCTTAGAAGCGTTATTAATTGTTGCCGCTATTGTGGCTTATATGGTGAAAAACAATCATCATGATAAATTGCCAGTTATTCGCCAATCCGTTTATGTGGCGTTAGGGGCAAGCATAGTTACTGCATTCATCTTCCAACTTATTTTTGAAAACTCAGGCCAAAACCGTGAATTGCTTGAAGGTTTCACGATGATTATCGCGGTCTTTATGCTGTTTAGTATGAGTTACTGGTTGCTTTCTAAAGTCGAAGCACAAAACTGGAAACGCTACCTCGAGGGCAAACTCTCAACGGCATTAACGGCAGGCTCTCTATTCGGCTTATGGCTTACCAGTTTCCTTGCTGTATATCGTGAGGGCGCAGAAACCGTATTGTTCTATTATGCCCTAGTTGGCGATGCGAAAAGTGCGGTCAGTTTAGCCTATCTTTTTGCCGGCTTTATTTGTGGGGTGATTTTACTCGCAATTTGCTACTTTATAATGCGTTACACCGTGGTTAAATTGCCATTAAAACCATTCTTTATGTTTACTGGTTCATTTATGTATTTAATGGCATTTGTGTTTGCTGGCAAATCTGTACTTGAACTTATTGAAGGTAAACTGTTTGAACCAACATTAATTAACGGTGTACCAGAAATCTCGTGGTTAGGTGTTTATCCTTATGTGGAAACCCTTGTGCCACAAGCGATCTTAATTCTTGCTGCTATTTTTGCTTTGTTTGTTATGAAATATCAAAGCAAAAAAGCGGTTTCCAATTAACTCAAAACTCATCTCAGGAGAGAAACTATGAAAAAAGCACTTCTTAGCGCAAGTTTATTAGCAGGAATGTTTGCAGCAACTTCTGCTTACGCATTCCAAGAATATCCAATCGGTGAAGCGGTTACCATGAATGACATGGAAATTGCAGCGGTTTACTTAAAACCAGTGGATATGGAACCTCGCGGCATGGGCTTGCCTGCAGCAAAATCTGACATTCACTTAGAAGCAGACATTCACGCGGTGAAAGGTAACAAAAACGGTTTTGGTGAAGGTGAATGGATGCCTTATTTAACCATCAACTATACTTTAGTCAATACCGATACTGGTGCTAAACAAGAAGGTACCTTCATGCCAATGGTTGCTGGCGATGGCCCACACTATGGCGCAAACATCAAAATGATGGGCGTGGGTAACTACAAATTAACTTATCATATCGATCCGCCACCAAAAGCTGGTATGCACCGCCACACCGATGAAGAAACTGGCGTAGGTCGTTGGTGGAAACCATTTGATGTAAATTATGAATTTAAATTTACTGGTTTAAAATAATAGTGCTGTAGGGTGGGCTTTAGCCCACCAATTAACAATCAGACATGAAAAAACGGTGGGCTAAAGCCCACCCTACCATTTAAAATTCTCTTTCTATGACTTATTTTTTCATTTTTGTTCTGCAATCTCTTTTGCCAATTTCGCTTTTACTCGGTGCATCTTGGGCAATCAAAAAAGGCAACATTTCGCCTAAAACGCTTATTTGGCTAAGTCTTATTGGCTTGGCTTTGGGTGTTGTCCTGCGACTCAATATTCCTAATAGACAAACCAGCAATCTTATTCTAACCATCGGTTTTTTAATTATCTTCTTACTTTTTGCAATCAGCCAATGGAGCAAATCATCAAACCTTGCCGCATTCTGGCAATTTGCATTAATGCTTATAGCAGGAGCAACTTGGGCAAAAGATCCAAACATCACCGCACTCACCAACACAGATGTTATTAACACTGACTTTATTTTAAATATAAGTGCGGTTATTTTTGGCGTAATTTTTAGTTTAGCTTCAAGTGCATGGCTCTATTTCTTACTTAAACAGCAACAAAAAACACAAGGGAAATCCACCGCACTTTTTGCACTCAGCTTTTTACTTTTTGTCGCTTTAATTCTTCCGCTTGTAGCAGAACTACTGCTTACCTTAATGAAATTACAACTCATTGAACTAACCAAAGTGCGGTTAAGTTTTGTGGCAAAATCAGGGGAAATCTCCGCTTGGCTCAATATCATTTGTGTTGTATTAATGCTCGTTGTGTTGTGTATTTTTACCATTCAAACACATTCAATACGTTTAAGAGAAGCAAAAGCCGAAAAAGATCTTATTGAAAAACGCAAAAAATTAGCCTTCGTACAAACATCAAAACGCACTATTTACTGGGGAATACTGGGTATTTTATTTGTTGCCGCAAGCCAACTTTATTGGGAAAAAGTTGCCTCTCAACCGCCACAACTTTCCGAAGCAATTCCAGTACAACTGAATGACAAAAATGAAGTGCATTTAGCACTAGAGCCACTTAAAGACGGTAAACTTCACCGTTTCGTTTGGATTGCTGATGATGGCAAAGCCGTACGCTTTTTCATTATCAATCGCCAACCGAATAAAGTCAGTATGGCGGCAGTATTCGATGCTTGCCTACTCTGTGGCGATCAAGGCTATGTCATGCAAGGCAATCAAGTAGTCTGTGTTGGTTGTGGCGTGCATCTCTTTATTCCATCCATTGGTAAACCAGGCGGTTGCAACCCTGTACCTATTGAAAATTGGCAACAAACTGAAAATGAAATCGTGATTTCTCGTAAAAGCCTTGAAGATGGCTTAAATCTATTCAGTACGATTGTGGAAATTGAAGTGCAAGATCCGATTAGTGGCGCCAAACTCAAAAACACTAAAACTGAATATAAATATAGCCACGAAGGGCATACTTATTTCTTTGAGAACGAAAAAAATCTCGATTTATTCCGCGATAATCCCGATAACTATCTCGGCATTAACAAAAACGAAAATCCAAAAGGGGAATAACAATGCTTGCTCGAATGTTATTTCAATCTTGGCGATTTGGTATCAAACGTAAATTACTCGCCATTATAACTATATTCTTAGCGGCAGGCTTAGTCTCTGCGCTGCTTGCCGTTTCCATTGATATTGGTGACAAAATGGCGAAAGAGCTGAAATCTTACGGTGCCAATATTTTGGTGGAGCCAGCCAGCAATGCGGCATTGCCTGATGAACTCAGCCATAGCGCATCATTATCTAGCCAAGATTTTTTAGATGAAAAAGAACTACCCAACATCAAAGATATTTTCTGGCGAAATAATATCGTGGGGTTTTCCCCGCTGCTTTCAGCAAATGTGCAAGTGACAAAATCTTCACAACATTCCACCGTACTTTCAGCGCCTAAAACGATTAATATTCTTGGTACCTTCTTTGATCATAATATTGCCGTGCCTGATGAAGAAGATTACCACACAGGACAACGAATCATTAGCCCTTATTGGAAAGTAAAAGGGGAATGGGTTGATGATTTAAACAATGACTTTGGCGAAATCGTCCCTGCACTTGCTGGCGAACAACTAGCCAAAAGTAATGATTGGAAAATTGGCGATAAACTTAGCTTAAGCTACACAAACGACAGCGGCGAAAGCCAACAAAGTGTGGTAGAAATTAAAGGTATTTTAAGTACTGGTGGAACAGAAGATAATCAGCTTGTGATACCCCTAAGTGCGGTACAAAATTTGCTTGGTTTAGAAGGCAAAGTGCAATCTGTCCGCGTATCTGCCCTCACCGTGCCAGAAAACGATCTTTCCCGTAAAGCGCGTGCCAATACGGATGCCTTAGATGCGGAAGCCTATGACCGTTGGTATTGCACCGCTTATGTTTCATCAATTTCCCATCAATTAGAAGAAGCAATCTCTGGTGCAATGGTTCGCCCAATTTGGCAAGTCGCCGCGTCTGAAGGTGTCGTCATTGGCAAAATCCAACTCTTACTTGCGGTCGTTACCTTCGCGGCATTAATCGCTGCAGCAATGGGGATTGCTTCCTTAATGAGCGCAGGAATTATCGAACGCTCAAAAGAAATTGGCTTAATGAAAGCCCTAGGTGCCTACCAATGGCAAATCACCTTACTGTTCTACTGTGAAGCGGTGTTGAGTGCATTAGTAGGCGGAATATTTGGCTGTTTAGCTGGATGGGGATTAGCCAAATTTATCGGTGCCGCATTATTCGGTGCGCCTCTTGATTTCGCTTGGATCGTCGTGCCTTGTGTTCTTGTGCTCTCCATTCTTATTGCTGTGATTGGCACTTGGTTCCCTGCACATAAAATCGCTAAACTTTACCCTGTCGAGGTGCTTTATGGCAGAGCATAAAAGCACAAAAACTCAAAGCATGTTCTGGCGATTAATTTTCCGCGCGTTGCGATTACGCCTCCAACGAGTATTCATTATTTTCACCGCTCTTACTGTAGGCGCAAGTATCGTCACTGCAATGGCAGCGGTTTACTTCGACATCAACACCAAAATGAGCCAAGAATTACGTACTTTCGGAGCAAATTTCTACATTGGTTCAGCCGATGGTGGAATGATGAATCAAGCAGAATTAAACGCAATTTTGCAAAAAGCACCCGATAGTTTTATCACGGCAGCCAGTCCTTATCTTTATGGCGTCGCACGCAGTGATTTAGAAAAAATTGTACTGATGGGCGTAAATTTTGATGCCATGCGAATCCTCGCCCCTTACTGGCAAATTACGGGATCAGCAATCAACGTAAATTTTGACGATCGCAATGCGATGATCGGGAAAACCCTTGCTGAACGATTACATGTTAAAGTGGGAGACAGCCTACAACTTTCTAAAAATGCCGTGGAAAAACACAGTTTCAATATTAAAGGAATTGTAGAAGCCGGTGATGCAACTGACAATATGCTCATTGTAAATGTTGAATTTGCACAAAATTGGTTGGATAAAGAAGGCGTAGCAAACAACGCATTACTCAATGTGCAAAATGAGCAAGGTACCAATACAGTTGATCAATTTGCCGAAAAAATCATGCAACAATATCCCGATTTAACCGCACGCCCGATCCGTAAAGTTTCCGCCTCAGAAGGTCAAATTTTAGAAAAAATTAAAGGCTTAATGGGCTTAATTTCCCTTGTGATTTTAGTGCTTGCAACCTTATGTGTGAATACAACCTTAATTGCAATTGTTGGTGAACGATCCAAAGAATTTGCCTTACAGAAAGCACTAGGCGCAAGAAAATTAGACATCATTCGCCAAATCAGCACTGAAATTTTAATTATCGCGTTTTGTGCGATTATTATCGGACTTGGCTTGGGTTATTTATTAGCTCAAGTATTGGGAATAACTGTATTCAAATCTTATATTGATATGCGACTGCCTGTATTGCCAATTACGATTGTACTTTCGTTATTAGTGGCATTTGTAGCTGTTATTATTCCAACACGTCGAGCATTGAGTATTAATGTTGCGAATGTGTTGAAGGGTGAGTAAAAGTGAAATGCTTATAAATAAATAATAAAAGAGAAAAACCATGACCAACTTTGTAATAGAAACCCAACATTTATATAAACGCTTCGGGCAAGTTACCGCTCTTGAAGACATTAATATTCAAATCAAACAAGGGGAATTTGTTGCGATTATGGGGGCATCAGGCTCCGGTAAAACCACGCTAATGAATATTTTAACGGGCTTAGATACCGCTAGCGAAGGGAAAGTCATTTTAGATGGCGTTGATGCTGCCCAATTAGATGAAGTCGGTCGCCAACGTTTTCGCGCTGAAAAAATCGGCTTAGTATTTCAACAATTCCATTTAATCCCTTATTTGACCGCACTTGAAAACGTGATGCTGGCACAACATTATCACAGCGTGATTGATGAAGCATCTGCCAAAGCAGTATTGGGACAAGTAGGCTTAGGCCATCGCATTGACCACCGCCCTAGCCAACTTTCAGGCGGTGAACAACAACGTGTTTGTATTGCGCGTGCGTTAGTGAATCAACCGCCCGTTATCTTTGCCGATGAACCAACGGGAAATTTAGATGAGCAAAACGAATCTTTAGTGCTAGATTTGCTCACAAAACTTAATCAACAAGGGCGCACTATTGTAATGGTGACGCATAATCCAGAGTTAGGTGAACTCACCGATCGTGTTATTTATTTACATCACGGAAAATTTGTAAAGGAAGAAAACCATGCGAACAAATAAACTATTGAAATTAGTTGCCATAAGTGCGGTTATTTTTGGCGCCGTTTCTTGTAAAGATGAAATTGCCTCAGTAGGGCAAAAAGCACCTGATATTGCCGCCTATGATCTTCAAGGCAATCCTGCAAACCTTGAGAATTGGAAAGGCACACGCTTACTTATTTTTTGGTCAGAAACTTGCGGACGTTGCATCGCAGAGTTAAAAGAATTTGAAAAACTCGCAGAAGAGAATCCTGGCAAAGTTTCACTGATTGCGATTAATGTGGATAGCGATAAAATGGACACCAAAGCCGTAGTGGCTAAACGTGAACTCAATTTGCCTGTAATTAAAGATCAAATGAAAATTACAGCTGAACGTTATCAACTTATCGGCACACCAACTTCATTTGTCATTAGCCCTGAAGGAAACATTCAAGCTAAATATGAAGGCAAAATTCCCGAAGACGATTTAACTAAATTATTTAAAGGATAATCTATGAAAAGAATTTACACTACTCTACTCTCTTTAAGTTTACTCACTGCCAGCCAATTTGTATTGGCTGATGTTAATACGGAACAAGCTGAAAATTTTTATAAACGAACCTGTGCGACTTGCCATGGAAAATCCGCTGATAAGTCAGCATTGGGACAATCCATAATTATCAATACGCTTAATTCAGAGGAAATTTACACCGCACTTTCCGATCGTAAAAGTGGAAAAATACAAGGTGCAGGTAACATGGTAAAAAGCAGATTGAGTGAAGAAGAGATAAAAATGCTGTCTGAATTTGTGCCGACATTAAAAAATAAGTAAACAAAAATGCGGTCAATATTGACCGCATTTTTATCACAACCCTACATTATCTTTAATCCGTTCAGCAAACATACCGATGCTCAACGCAAAATAATTAGATTTATTCCAATCCAAAATAGTACGGAAATTATTTGAAACTAAAAATGCTCTGCCCGCTTCGCGATCAGGGCGAACTAACCAAAGCTGAGCATTTTCAAGTGTACTTAATTTTGCTTGCTCCTGTGGATTGGCGCTTTTTAAAATTAGCCCCATCGCTTGCCAATCTTTTAAAGAACGAGCTTTATTGCTTTCTGTACCAGAATAACTCAAATCAATAGGTTGCGTAAGCATCACCTCTACGCCCCAAGGCAAACTATTATCCCAACCTACTGTATGCAAATAATTTGCAATAGAAGCAAAAGTATCAAACTGGTTTTTCCAAATATCTTTTACACCATCATTATTTCCATCAGCCGCATAACGTAAGAAAGTGCTTGGCATAAACTGAGTTTGTCCCATCGCGCCCGCCCACGAACCTAACATACGTTCACGTTGAATATGATCTTTTTCAAGCATTTTCATGGCTGAGATAAATTCTTTCGTAAATAATTTTTCTCTACGACCTTCAAAAGCCAAGGTTGCCACTGCAGAAAGTACATCATATTTGCCTTGATAATGCCCGAAGCTACTTTCCATTCCCCATAACGCAAGCAAATACTCCTGCTGAACACCATATTTTTGGCTTGCTTTTTGCAATGGGGCTTGCACTTCCCAATAACGCTCAGCCGCGACATTGACTTTATTTTGAATTAGCACCCTATTGAGATAATTGCTCGTGCCATTAGGATTAGCCACTGGAGGTGAGTTAGGATCTCTTTTACGAATTTTACCAGCTTGTTCACGATCTAAATCTACGGCCTTTTGCATATAGAGAATATTATTTTGAGCATTTAATACCGATAATGATACGCCTTCAGCGGCTGCTTTACCTTTTAAAAATTGAACATAATCATTAAAATTTTCTGGCGTTCTTTGCTTAGTATAACTGGCACTATTCACCACAGGCTTAATATCAGACGAACTAGAACAACCAACTAAAAAAAGTACGGTGGATAATGCAGAAATTTTAAATAACATATTCAATTTCATCGGATTTCCTATTTACGTAAAAAAGTTTGATAAAGGTTTTTCAATAACGAGGTTGGCAATAAACGAGAACCAAAACGCAATGCAAAAGTAAATAATCCAGATAACAATCCTTGAATTCCCAAACGATATTTTAATTTGAACAAACGCCATTCTGCTTTGGCTTGATTGACCCCACGGCGGCGACTCACCATGCCATTTCCTACTCGTGCATAAACTAAAATATCAGGCAAATTCGCCACATATAAACCTTGTGCAACAAGTTTGATCCACAAATAATAATCTTCTTGAAGATCTTCATATCCACCACAATTAATGACCGCACTTTTTTGATATGCCACCGTCATGTGATTAAACGGACAACGTTTTTGCGTGAATTTGATAATTTCTTGAGCCGACGTTGGCACATTACGATATGCCACAATATCATTTACATTTTCACCAAATTCAGCAATTTGTCCGCCAAAAATGATGGTTTCAGGATGCTGTTCAATAAACGCCACTTGCTTTTCAAAACGCTCAGGCACGCAAATATCATCGGTATCCATACGGAAAACCCAGTCATAAGCACAATGCAATAAACCTTCGTTCAAGGCTTTGCCTAAGCCTCGATTTTGCGGCAATTTAACTAATTTTAATGGCAGTTTTGTTTCAAACTCCGTCACAACAGATTCTAATTCTGGCGTTACTGCGCCATCAAATACCAAGACAATTTCATCTGCTTGACGAGTTTGTGCCACAAGACTTTCAAAACACTCCCGCAAGAATTGAGGATTTTCCTTAATATATAAGGACATAAGGACTGAAAATTTCATTTTATTTTCCTACATAAACCGTTTTAAATTAATGGCTAATTTTGGCGAAATTAAAATAACCAACGTAATAATAAATTGCTTAATGCTTTTTGTTTTCTTAAAAATATCAAAATAATATTTTGCCGCTTTACGCGATAAATTCATGATATGGGGATAAGCCAAAATATAGCTCGCGTTAATATCAAAATTACGAGCTTGCTCTACCGTTTGCACATAGTGCTCACGAATATAATCAATGGCTTTCTGCGTATTAGTGGTATCCGTAGACACACTTGAACGTTTGGTATGGAAAGTACAATAAGTTAGAGGTTCATTAATTTTATAAGGGGTAAAACTTGGCTCTTGTAGCAGTTTTAACAAGAAATCATAGTCTTCCAAAGAACGAAGTGCGATCGATAATCCGCCTATTTTTAAAAACATCTCTTTTTTAATCGCAACCATTGGCATGCCACCAATCTTATTGGCTAACAAAATACGTTCTGTCGAGATTTCTTGAGGTTCAATCGGTTGAGTCACATAAGTAAACCCTTCATTGACCATTTCACACTTAGCTGGATGATAAATAAAATTAATGCCTGGATTTTGCTCAATCACTTGTAATACTTTTTCACATTTTTCCGGCATAAAACGATCATCATCATCGAGAAAAAGCACCCAATCTCCCTTTGATGCACGCACACCAATATTACGACTTTCTGCTGCACCTTGATTCGTTTCATTACGAATAACTGTAACTGGAAAAGAATAGCGTTGCTCAACGACGACTTTTTCTTTTGAGCAATCATCCACAATAATCACTTCAAAATGAGTCGATGTTTGTTGAGTTAAACTTTCTAATAAAGCTGGCACTTCTGCTTTTCGATTATAAGAAGGCACAATAATGCTTAACATAATTCCTTCCTTTAATTAGCCAAATTTTTCTTAATCGCAAAGATTTTTTTCAATGGATATTTCATTAATTTTTTAAACAAATTATTGGATAAAGATCCACGAATACTTTCTAAATTGCTTATCAATACAGGATTTTCAATGACCATAAGAGGGCGAACCACTTTATTTCTTATATTAAAATCCTGTTCAAATAGTAAAAAATCATCCGCTAACCAAAACGGTTTGTTTTGAGAAATTTGCTGAATAAATCTTCTTGCAGCTGATTTTTTAATAAGATAGCCCACCGTTCCTGCAAAATAACTTTTATAAGGGAAAGCGTAATTTACATTGCCTGTTTTTTTGCATAAAAAAGAAAAGGTTATCGGATAATTAATTTCTAAATCAAAATCATTGAAATCATTAATTTTTGACTGCCCAACCAATACAATTTCAGACTCAAGTTTTTCTGCTAAAAGTGCGGTTAAATTTTGCTGAAAATCTGGGTGGAATAAAGCATCGTCTTCACAGACTAACGCATAGCTATCTTCAGCGATATCATTGTCTTCAACAATTTTTTGGTATACAGAAAGATGGCTTAAGGTACAGCCAATCTCGCCCTTAGTGACATTACGGCCATAATGTGCTTTAAATTTTTCAATATTAAAAATAGAGGCTAATTCATCCCAATCTTTTTTCATGGTATTAATGGCAGAAAAAACGTGGAAATCCTCAGTGTTTTTTTGAGAAAAGAATAATTCCCGACGTTGAATATCTTTATCTAAAGAGATCAAATATTTTTTTAACATACAATTATTCCTTATAAAATCGCTTTCCATTCTTCAATAATTTTCTCAATGCCATAATATTCACTCATTAAACAAGATTTGTCTGACATTTGTTGATAAAGTTCAGGATTATTCATTAATAAATCTAAACCATTAACCATTTCCTCAATATTATTTTGTTCACAAAGAAAACCATTTTCTTTATGTTCAACTAATTGCTTTACGCCCGGAGAACAATTAAAGGCAACAATAGGTAAGCCAAATGCCATCGCTTCAATAACGACTAAAGGTAAGCCTTCTGTTTGTGAAGGTAAACAATAAATTGAACTACTTTCATAATAAAAAGCCACATCATTGGTACGAGGAATAAAATTAACGGAATCTTCAATATCCAATGCTTTAGCAAGATTTTTTAAATTCTCTTCTTCCTCACCCGATCCCACTATTTTTAAATTCCAATCGGGATGATTTTTTGCTAAAACTTGCCAGGCTTTTAATAAATAATCAAAACCTTTATAAGAAAATAAATGCCCTACAGATAAAATAGTTTTATTTTCCCATTTTGCTAATTTATTCTTTGGCAAAAGCGTATTTGGATTAGCAATACTGATTATATTGTTCGTTTTAAATTTTTCTTGCCACAGCGTTTTTTCTGATTCGGTTAATGTAACGACTTTATCACATCTTGTTGAAGCTAAATATTTACCGAGTGTGCGAACTAGACGATTGCCGGTAAAGTTAAAAGAATAATGCTCCCATAAAATATGCTTTACATGTAAATTGACCAACGCCAAAGCAGAAAAAAGCATAATCGCACCATCAACCACAATTAAGGTATCCAGCTGTAATTCTTTAACCAATTCTCTTAATTTTTTTGTGATAGAAAAATAATCTTTTTTCAATGAATAGGGCAATTTATTCATTGCGTAAATATTAATTTTTTCATCGACTTGGAAAAAAGGCTTGTTACCGCCAATGCTAATAAAAGAAACATCATATCCCTGTTTAGCAAGAGCATTAGCAACATTAATGGAAACGCGCTCTGTTCCCCCCGCACTTTCGATATTCATAATAAAGAAACCAATTCTTTTCATCTTAAATTTCCTTATAAATCGTTAATCCAAGGTCTGGAAATGAATCATAACAGAATTGCCATCTTGGAATACTCGTTCTAATAAAACGAATTTCTACATTAGGATGACTTAATAAATTAAATGCAACAGAACTGAAGAACGTGTAAATAATCACCTTTTTATCCGATAAATTCTTAAAGACATAATCTTCAAAAATGAGTTCTGATTCAACATAATTTACCCCATCCACTCGGTAATCTTCTGCTGGATGAGGAAAATAATAGTCAAAAGGAATCTGATCTTTTAATTTTTTTATTAATGAGACGTTTTCCTCTTTTGTATTTAACAATGGTTGCCCAATAAAAAATGAGACCTCGCCATCTATCTCACCATCTACTTTATTATCCCATAAGGAAATAGGTTCAATATTGGGAACAATATTTTTATAATTAGGATAAACCGTATAATGTTTTTTTATTTTTTTAAATAATTTATGCACACTATATCTATCGCCAATAAAGGCTTTAATCAGTTTATATTTAAATGTATCAGGCTCTCTCAATAAATTAGGATGTGGGAAAATATTATCTGAACCATCATCAAAGGTATAAAGCTCTTTAAATGAAACATGACTAAGATAAGTTTGTAGCCATAATGAATTAAGATTGGCGAGAAAAACCTTATCAAAACCTTTGTGTGTAATTTTATTCTTAAGCTGGCGCATTAATTTTAGGGAATCGAAACCCTTTAGATCTTTTCCCGTATCAATGTTCATCGAATCACTACAAACCTCCGCTAATTTACTCGCGTACAAGGTTCTTTTTTTATCCCATACACCACCAAACATGACGCCAAAGAATTGCTCGTTAGGATGTAATTCAATGATTTTTCTCGCAATTAATACTTGCAATGGTGTGCAACAAAGAATGAGATTCATAGGGTTTTACTCACTTTAGATGTCATAAAATAAAGAATAGGAATAATGGAAAGCGAACCAATGATTCCAGCATAAGGGATATATTTAATTTCTGTAAAAGTTAAAGCTACAAGGCTTACTACATAAATGATTGTAGATAAAACCGAACATTGGGAAATAAGTTTATTTTTTCCATAATAGAAAAGATAATTAACTAAAATCAAATAAGGAATACTTAATGTGGTCGAAATTAAAAATAAAATAAAATAATATTTCGTTCCCACAAATTGGCTTCCTAAAATCCAAACGAGCACATCTTCAGGAATAATCCACATGACTAAAGCAGGAATAGGTATCAGCAAAAAGGAAAATAGCGCCCATTTATGTAACTGTTGAATCACTAATTTTTTTTGTTTTAAGGCTTCATAAAAATAGGGAATGATCGCTTTATTAAGTGCTTGAATAGCAATAGAAACGACCAAAGCAAGTTGAGCACCCATGGCATAAAGCCCTAAATCTGTTTCACTGAATTTATGATAAATAAAAATACGGTCTAACTGCCCTTTTAAGAAAAAACTCGCATGATGCAAAATGAGCGGCAATCCAAATCCTAAAATATAAAATAATGCAGATTGATAATGTTTAAATTGATATTTTTTAGATGTTGCACTCTTTCTATAAAGAAAATAAGAAAAAAACCAGACGACTAAATTACTCAATAAAATGGCCAAAATTCTTTTTTCAACAAGATCATTTTGATAATTCTCGAGCAATGCGACGGTAAACACCGCCCCAGTAACAGTGAGTGAAAATTGAATAAAAGCATAAGACCAAGCCTTTTTCTGGCATTGTCTTACACTTAGCTGAACATTTAAGAAAGATTGAAAAATTGAGGAAAGTGCTGCGTAAAATAATATTTCAGACTGGGCAATCCAACAACTAATTAAAATAATGCAGCCAATTATTGTGGTATAAGCATAGCCTGTATTCACCACTAAATTTAATGAACGTTTTCCGTAAAAATAAAAATAACGGGAAATTGCGCCTTCTTGAGTTAAAGAAACCACAATCAAAAATAAACTTAAAAAAGTTTGATAATAAGAAAGTGAGCCATACCCTTCTACGCCCAATTTACGCGATAAATAAGGCAAAAGTAAAAAAGGAACTAACTTTGACGATAATTCCCCAACAAGGTAAATGACACTGTCTTTAAAAACTTTCATAAATATAACCGCACTTTTGTGAATTCGAGCGTTTGTTTATCAAAAAATAAGGGGGCTTATTTTAACAAAATCAACATAGACAAGCTATGACTAATCATTATAATGAAACCGCTCTATATCAAGGATCTTATCTATGTTAGAACTAGGAAAACTTCTTACCGCACTTATCGCACCACCTCTCAATACCTTTGTATTACTGATTATTGCAGTAATTTTTTATCGTATTCATTTCAAAAAATTAGCCAAATTTATTGCGCTTATCAGTTTCACGTGGCTTTATGTCATGAGTGCGCCTTTTACTAGTTCATTTCTAACAGATAATGATGACACTCCAGCCCTTACCCTAGATGACTATAAACAAGCTCAAGCCATCGTTATATTAGGCGGTGGATCTTACCCAACCAAAGAACTGTATGCAGAAACGACTTCTGGCGCACCGCAACTAGAACGTTTACGTTATGCGGCATTTTTACAAAAAGAAACGGGCTTGCCTATTTTAACCACGGGCTATTCTTTGATAGGCATTTCTGAAGGTGACTTAATGGCAAAAGAACTTAACCAATTCTTTAATGTGCCAACGCAATGGATCGAAAATAAAGCCCGTAATACGGAAGAAAATGCCAGTTTCACTAAAAATATTTTAGTGAAAGATAATATTCAAAAAATCATTTTAGTAACAAATCAGTGGCATATGAAACGAGCCAAATATCTTTTTGAAAAACAAGGATTTGATGTTCTTCCAGCAGCAGCGGCAAACTATGGCAGCAAAGGAAATCTATCTGCAAAATCTTTTGTTCCTGACTTAGGTGCGTTAAATAGCAATATGGTTTTATTAAAAGAGTGGATTGGTTATTGGAAAGCCCATTACGCACAATAATTTGCTTATAAAAACGAATCTTCTTTGATGAAAATCACAGCTTGCACATATATTTTCGGTTACCATAAAAACCACTCAATTTGATGTAGAGAACAAGTTATGAACGGAATCGAATTACGCATTAAAGGCAAAGTGCAAGGTGTGGGATTTCGCCCTTTTGTGTGGTTATTAGCAAATGAATATGGCCTAAAGGGCGATGTAAATAATGATGGGCAAGGCGTATTAATTCGATTTGTAAATCCAGAAAAAGATGCGCTTACACATTTTTTAAAAGATTTACAAGAAAAATTACCGCCTTTAGCACTGATCACAGATATTCAACAATGTGAAAAACACTGGGAAAATCTACCGCACTTTGCTGAATTTGTCATTCGAGAAAGCGAAAACAATGCGATGGACACACAAATTGTGCCTGATGCCGCCACTTGTCCCGCTTGCGTAGAGGATTTATTCAATCCTGAAAATCGTCGTTATCACTATCCTTTCACTAATTGCACCCATTGCGGGCCTCGTTTTACGATCATCAAAAAAATTCCTTATGATCGTAAAAATACATCGATGTCGGATTTTCCTTTCTGCCCAGATTGTGAACATGAATATAAAAATCCAGCAGATCGTCGATTTCATGCCCAACCTAATGCCTGCCCAGTTTGCGGCCCGCATATTTGGTTACAAGACAGCGAACATCAACTTGCAACACATCAAACAGCCTTAAAACAAACCGCACTTTTGCTAAAAGAAGGAAAAATTTTAGCAATCAAAGGGCTCGGCGGTTTTCATTTAGCTTGCGATGCACAGAATTTCGATGCGGTTCAATTACTGCGAGATCGTAAACATCGACCAAGCAAACCTCTTGCCGTAATGGTGCCAGGTTTAGATTTTTTACAAAATTTAACAGAAACCGAAATCAAACTACTCACTAGCACAGCTGCACCAATCGTTTTGTTACAAAAAAATAAAGTGTCCAATCTCGCAGAAAATATCGCCCCGAATCTAAATGAAATTGGGGTGATGTTACCGAGTAATCCATTACAGCATTTGCTTTTACGTGAAATCAATCAACCGCTCGTCATGACATCTGCCAATCCTAGTGGCGAACCACCTGTTTTAGATAACGAAAGTGCGGTGAAAAAATTAAGTAATTTAGCAGATTTCTATCTTTGCCATAATCGCGATATTTTGCAGCGCGCTGATGATAGCCTAGTGAGAGCCTCTTTTGATGGTGTAGAAATGCTACGCAGAGCACGTGGCTACGTTCCAGATGAAATGCTATTGAAAACGGAAAATACAAAAAATATCTTAGCGTTGGGTTCTGATCTTAAAAATACATTTTGCCTACTAAAACAAAATAAAGCCGTTGTTAGCCAACATATTGGTGATACCGCCAATGAGCTTGTGCAACAACAATTAGAAAATAATATCGACTTATTTTGCCAAATTTATCAATTCAAACCGGATTTAATCACGGTGAATGCTCACTCAGGTTATTTTTCATCAAAAACGGGAAAAAACCTCGCACAAAAATTATCGGTACCTTATGTGGAAGTTTTACATCATCACTCACATATTGCGGCTGTATTAGCTGAACATCATTGTGATGAAAAAGTGATTGGTCTTGCTTTAGATGGAATTGGAATGGGGGCTAACGGGCAACTTTGGGGCGGTGAATGTTTATTAGTAGATGGCGAACAATCTCAACATTTAGGTGGATTACCTGCCGTTGCTTTGCCAGGAGGCGATCTTGCAGCCACCCAACCTTGGCGTAATTGGCTTGCTCATCTTCAAAAATTTGTACCCAATTGGCGTGAAATTGCGGCTAAAACTTGTTCCAAATTGCCTTGGGAGCCTCTTTCCAATGCCATTGAACGTAATCTTAATTCCCCTCTTATTTCATCGGCTGGTAGATTATTTGATGCCGTAGCTTATGGGTTAGGTATTGTGGGTGACAAACTCTCTTGGGAGGGGGAAGCAGCTTGTTATTTAGAAGCGCTAGCCACAAAATCTGATTTTATCAAAGATGAAAAAAGTGCGGTCAATATTCAGGTTAAAATGCCAATCAAAAATAATCAATTGGATTTAGCCACATTTTGGCAAAATTGGCTGGATTACGATGATTCCAAAGAAAACAAAGCATTTATTTTCCATTATGCGCTAGCAAAAGGTTTTGCTGAATTAGCTTGTCAGCAAGCCAAACGCCACAATTGCAAAACCATTGTACTTTCAGGCGGTGTAATGCATAACCAATTATTACGTCGTTTATTGAAACAAGAGCTTGTGGAGTTTAATGTGTTAAGCGCACATCAATATCCAATGGGAGATGGCGGATTAAGTCTAGGGCAAGCGATGATCGCATCAAGATTGTCTGCTAATGCCAAATTCATTTTAACAAATGTTGCTTATTAACATATAAAAAAACGATCGCAAGTTAAGCGATCGTTTTTATGAATGAAGGCAATTACAATCGAGTAATTTCTCCTAAATCGCCCCCATCCTTCAAAAATCCATAGAAAAATTCCACCGCACTTTTTACAGCTTCACTCATCGGAAAACCAAAGGAAACAAGATCGGGCTGGATACCAATAAAAATAACCTCAGGAATATCTTCCTCTAATTGCTCGATTAAAAAATTAAGTGGCAAATTATGCGTGCTGACGAAGAACATTTCTGCAATGAGTTCTTTATCGATAATACGAATTTTGCCAACGGGCAATTCCATTTCTGTTGCATCAAAGATAATTAAACGCTTTGGTTTCATGGCACGGATCTGATGCACAAGATTTTCCGGTGCAGAACCACCATCAAGTGCGGTCCAATTTGGCAACGGATTTTCACTACAAAGCTGAGCAAGATAAGGGCCAGCGCCGTCATCGCCCATCATTGTGTTACCAACAGTTAGGATTACATTTTCATTCATCACGGCGTTTCACCATAATATACATCACAGGTTCACGCTGAATGGAAGCAAGCGTATCCATTAAAATATCGACCCATTTTTGATGTTCAGGCGAAAAATTGGATCTATTTTCATCTAGTGCCTTAGCCAATAAATTCACATGACTTGAATCAATCACAATTTCACCAAATTTCATTAAGCCCGCAAATTTACGTTTTGCATCCCCTTCAGGGAAAGTATCTACAAAACGTTGGTAATCGGCATAATCACAAATTAGCAATTTTTTAAAACAGTCAATTACTCCAACGTGGTGGCCAATCGCAAGGGAATAATACATTACTTGCTTGGCTTGCTCTGGAACTTGCTCATCGTTTTCAACAAAACGCTCATTGAGTAAATAGAAAAAAACTTGGGTTGTCATGGTACGTCCTATAAAACTTGTAAAGTAATTTCTTCGCTAATCAATACTGCCAAATCTCCCCTTCCCCCTCTTTGCTAAAGAGGGGGATTCTTCTTTAGCAATAAAATGTCTTCTCTCTCATTTTAGTTTTCTGTTGTTAATGCAGAAAACTAGATTGAAATAGACCGCTCTTATTCCTCTATTTTTCCAAAGAGAGGATTCTTCTTTAGCAATAAAGTATCTTCTCTCTCATTTTAATTTTCTGTTGTTAATGCAGAAAACCAGATTGAAATTGACAGCTCTTATTACTCTCTTTTCCAAATAGAGAATTCTTCTTTAGCAATAAAGTATCTTCTCTCTCATTTTAATTTTCTGTTGTTAATGCAGAAAACCAGATTGAAATTGACAGCTCTTATTACTCTCTTTTCCAAATAGAGAATTCTTCTTTAGCAATAAAGTATCTTCTCTCTCATTTTAGTTTTCTGTTGTTAATGCAGAAAACCAAATTGAAATTGACCGCTCTTATTCCCCTCTTTAGCAAAGAGGGGTAAGGGGAGATTTGGCAGAAATCAAAACGGAGCTATTAGTTTATTTAGCAATCGTTAGACTATCCCGAAAACGGCATACTAATTGCATGTAATCGGTTTACGATTTCACTCAAACGAGGATCCGCTTCACGTTCCAAAAATTCGCCAAGACGAACACCAAATGGAACCTGATCTTTTTCAGACATCATACTCATAAATTGATTAGCAATGTCTCCACCTTGTCGATAACCAGCCAAACGACGCGCTTCACGTTCTAATTCCACGCGTAAATCTAATGGAATATTTGGGAAACGTAATTTAGCCTCTGCATTAGGATCGGCAATTTCTTGTTTACCTTTGAGTTTTTGATCAAGTAAACCAAGTGCCATTGCAAAACCATAAATAGTCGCGGCTGGAGTTGGAGGGCAACCAGGAATATACACATCAATTGGTACAATTTGATCGCTACCGCCCCACACGCAGTACAAGTCATGGAAAATACCGCCACCACAACCGCACGCTCCATAAGAAATACAGATTTTTGGATCGGGTGCAGCTTGATAAGCACGCATTGCAGGTGTACGCATTGCACGAGTTACCGCACCAGTAAATAATAAAATATCCGCATGGCGAGGAGAGGCAACAACCTTAATCCCAAAACGTTCTGCGTCAAAGGTTGGTGTAATGGTACTAAAAATTTCAATTTCACAACCATTACAACCGCCACAGTCAACACGGTAAACATAAGCGGAACGTTGAATATTTTTCAACAAAGTTTGTTTCATTTTCGCAATGTTTTCATCCACACTAAATGGCGTTGAAATACCATTCACGGGCATTGGGATTTGTGTGTTCATCTTGCAATCTCCCTAACGTGATCAAATAACGCCAATTTCACGCGCATATTGGATTCCATATCGGCGGTTTTTTCCAAACTGTTTTGGCGTTTACAGGTTGGGCAAGTATTGAGCACCGCTAATTTATGTTTTACCAGTTCATCGTTATCCAACGTTTGTTTGAATAAATCCACGGCATAATTGAGTTCTTTATGAGAAACAAAAGGTTGACCACATTGATGACAAATCGTTGTAGTAAAGGTTGTTTCTTGATAAAGATCCTGTTTATTGCTGACTGATAATTCAAAATCTTGGCTTAAACGAATGGCTTTTGTCGGACAAACTTCTTCACAACGGCCACAGAAAATGCAGCGGCCTAAAAATAATGACCAAGTACGTTCGCCTGTTTCAGGATCAGTACGCATGGTAAGCGCATTAGCTGGACATGCCATTGTACAGGCTGCACAAACAATACATTGATCAGAGTTCAGTTCTGGTTTACCACGGAAATCAGGATCAACTTCATAGGGTTTAAACGGATATTTAGTGGTAACATCCCCCGCATTTAATACGGTTTTAAGTAATTTAAACATTGTGCGCCCCCTATTTTAATGGTGAATTTTTACGTTCAATGCCGTAGCGTTCGATTTCTTTATAAGAAACCGTTTGAGCTTTGCGTTTACGTACATCCACCACCGTCACACGGTCAGTACAAGAATAGCAAGGGTCAAGGCTACCAATGATAAGTGGCGCATCTGATACCGTATTGCCACGCAACATATAACGTAAAGTTGGCCAGTTTGCATAAGTCGCTGCACGACAACGCCAGCGATATAATTTTTGGTTATCGCCAAGCATTGACCAGTGAATATCTTCACCACGCGGCGCTTCCGTGATACCTAAAGCAAAACGTCCAGGGGTGTAATTGAAACCTTCAGTGATAATCGCACCAGTTGGCAAGTTATCTACCATATAATCAATGATATTCATGGATTCAAACACTTCATTTACCCGCACTTTCACACGAGAAATGACATCACAACCATCTTCAGTGAAAACATTGAATGGCACATCGCCATAACCTGAGAATGGATGAACTTTACGCACATCACGGGCAAAACCAGAGGCACGAATTAATGGCCCAACAGGACTGAAATCACGTGCTACTTGGCGTTCTAATTTACCTACGCCCACAGTACGTTGTTCCATATTTGGCGTATTGAGTAAAATGTCCACCAATGTTTTGATTTCTTCACGCATTTCTGCAATAAGCTTAATGCATTGTTCACGTTGATGTTTCAACATATCACGACGCACACCACCGATAAGGTTAATACCATAGGTTTTACGTGCACCAGTTAGTACTTCAGCCAAGGTCATGGATTTTTCACGCACACGGAAGAATTGCATAAAGCCTGTATCAAAACCGGTAAAGTGGCTAGATAAACCTAAGTTCAATAAATGACTGTGCAAGCGTTCAACTTCCAACAAAATTGCACGAATCCATTGTGCACGTTCAGGAATTTGAATACCTAACGCATTTTCGACTGAGTTAGCATAAGCAACGCTATGAGTAAAACCACAGATACCGCACACACGGTCAGCCAAGAAATTGACTTGATCGTAATCCATTCGGGTTTCTGCCAATTTTTCCATACCACGGTGTACATAGAATAAACGATAGTCCGCATCAATGATATCTTCCCCATCCACGAATAAACGGAAATGTCCTGGTTCATCCGAAGTGATATGTAACGGGCCAAGTGGAACAATACGTGCTTCGCCTTTTTCGTTAATAAACTCATAGGTTTCCGTTGCCGTAGTTGGATCTGGACGCAAACGGTAGTCCATTGAATCTTTACGTAATGGGTAAAGATCATCTGGCCAGTCATCTGGTAACACTAAACGACGTTGATCGGGAAGACCGACGGCTTTTAAACCGTACATATCGAATAATTCACGTTCGCCCCACACCGCCGCTTTGACTTTCGGTGTCACGGAAGGAAATTCGAGTGTGACTGGATCTACGAGTGCTTTAATCGTCACAAAAGTTTTGACGACACCTTCCATAGAAAGCACATAATACACTGCATAATGACCATGAATTGAGCGTTCATCGTTACCAAAAACTAATGGCAACCAGCCTTCATGTTGATAGTAAAGATATTCCACCACATCAGGTAACATATTAGTTTTCACTGTTAAAGTCACTTGATTCGGTGTAGACCACTCCTCATCTAAAATGGTATTCGGAAATTTTGCATTAACGGCTTCAATATAATTTTTGCCGAGCATTTTTACCGGATCGACCGATGTATTTTTAGTTAATTCCATTTTTTCCCCCAGTTGTCGATCATTTCGCTAAACTTTGCCAAGGTAAAACTAGCATATCGCCAAAGGACACATGTTCAGATCCAAGCACAATTCCTACCGCACTTTTTAGTAACTGCAAGATTGGCTCTGCAATATGGATACCCATTACAAACATTAACAACAATAGTATGGCCATTGCCGCCAAAGAGACTTTACTGACTTCGCCTGCTTCCACATTATCAGGTTGTTTGCCAAGCACTGTTTTTAATAGCATTAAGGCAAGTCCTGCAAGCACGATAGTGAGTAAAATTAAGCATAAAATAACTAACCAAGTTTTACCCGCTGTAATCCCTGCAACCACAACACTAAATTCACTCACAAATACGTTAAATGGAGGGATACTACCCAATGCCAACGCACCACCTGCGAAAAGCACCGCACTCACTGGTGCAACACGCCATAATCCACGCACTTGATTCATATCACGAGTTTTATATTTCAATAGAATATTACCCGATGCACAGAATAATAAGGTTTTCGCAAGACTGTGGTTGATGGTGTGAAGTAAACCTGCAAATACCCCAATTGGGCCACCAAGACCGAAAGCGAAACTGATTAAGCCCATATTTTCGATACTTGAGTAAGCAAGCAAACGTTTAATATCAAATTGCACGATGATAAATAACGCCGCCACAAGCACTGAAAGTAAACCAAAGATCAACATTAAAGTTTGTGGAAACTCTGCGCCAACCGCTTTTGAAACTAATGTGTAGTAACGCAACACCACAAGCATTGCACAGTTTAATAACACCGCTGATAAAATTGCACTCACTGGGCTTGGTGCTTCACTGTGTGCGTCTGATAACCAAGTATGCATTGGAAATAGACCGCACTTCGTGCCGAAACCAATCAATACGAAAGCGAATGCGATATACATCAACATTGGGTTTAAACCTGTGGCTTGTTGATTCACTGCTGACCAGAAAATCGCTTGGCTTGGATCAGCAAGCACGCCATTTGCATTAGCAAAGGTTAAAAGTGTTCCGTATAAACCGAAAGCGACGCCAACAGAACAGATGATGATGTATTTCCACGCAGCTTCAAGGGATGTTTTTTGTTTGTAAGTACCGACCAAAAACGCAGAGCTTAATGTTGTCGCTTCAATGGCAACCCACATTAAAATTAAGTTATTGGTGATAACTGACACAATCATCGTAAAGAAGAATAAGTGTAAGAAGCCGTGGTAATGTGCATAGGTTTTAAAATCAATATGCCATTCTTCCAATTCTGTGTTCATATAACCGATGGAATACACTCCAGCAAGTGAACCCACGACAGCAATTAAACCTAAGAAAATGGCAGAAAGACTATCAACATACACCCAGTTGTTAAATGCACTGATATTGCCTTTTTCCAACACGCCAGAAATGACCTGTACAGAAAAGAACAACATCAAAATTAACCCAGTAATATGGAATGCGGTACAAACTGTCCGATTTTTTGTTCCGCGTAGTGCAAAGCTTTCAAAAGCGATGACTAAAGGTGCGACTAATAACGCAATTATCCATTGTTCATACATAGCGTTACCCCTTCAAACTCATAAGTTGTTTAGCATCAACAGTGTTGAAAGTGCGGTAAATTTTATTCACCAACACCACCATAATGATGACCGCAAAAATCGCATCGGTGGCAATGCCGATTTCAACTAATTCTGGCGCATTGTTGGCAAGTAAAGCCAACGTTAAATGCGCACCGTTTTCCATTAAACAATAACCGAAAACTTGTTTCACAATATTGCGTTGGCTCACAATACACACTAAACCTAAAAGGAAGTGGCTAAGTGAGACTGACAACGCTGGTTTTAAATGTTCAACTAACGGTAAGTTCACTGGAATGACAACAAAGTAACATAAGCAAACGATGATAGATGTGATCGGGATCAACCAAGCGACATTCATTCCTGCAGGAGTTTGACTTTCATCAATTTTTCGTAAAGAAAAGATTAAAATTCCTGGCACTAATAATACTTTCGTGATGAATGCACTAATGGACCACATATAAAGTTCGTGAGCTTGCATTTCAAATGCCAAATAAACGAATAACACCACCAATACAAGAGACTGTAAGCCATAGCATAACGCGGATTTTTTTGCGGTTTTTGCCATAATGACACAAAGCGATGTAATGATGAGCAAACTCGCTAATACATTGATCATTAACATAATTCTCTCCTTAACCCGCAAGGCCTAACCAATAGGCAGCGATAAAGCTAGAACACACAGACATCACCATTAAAATCACTAAAACAAATGTCATAGAGAATGGCAATGGTTGTGCATTTTGCACGTTTTCAGATGGTTTACCGATAACACATTGACCAAATTTATAAAGCAACCAAACAAACGTTGCAGTAGATTCAATCAACGCAATCACCATTAACCAAGTTACCCATGAATATTCTTGTCCAAGATCGAAACCTGCGGCAAATAATGGGAATTTACTGAAGAAACCGTTAAACGGCGGCACACCAGCAATAGCCAATGCAGCAATACCAAATCCAGTACCAACCACAGGCATGGTGCGCATAATCCCTTGTAAACGAGGCATTGAACGTGTGCCTGTGGCATAACTCAATGAACCTGCAACTAAGAAGAATAAACTTTTCGCAAAGGCGTGGTTAAAGATATAAGCAATCGCTGCAACAAAAGCTAATTTAGAACCTAATGCTGCAAGAGAAAGCCCGATGAAAATGTAAGAAAGTTGAGTAATAGTTGAATACGCAAGTAAGCGTTTTAAATCCGCTTGTGGCAAGTACATTAAGAAACCATAAATCAATGTAATCATTGCCATCACAGTTCCCACCTCACCCACAATGTGCGGAATTTCACCAGCAGACATCACGGAACGAGCGAAAATATAGACGCCCACTTTTACCATTGATGCGGCGTGCAAATACGCACTGACAGGTGTTGGCGCTTCCATCGCATTTGGTAACCAAATTTGCATTGGAAGTTGCGCTGATTTACCCCATGCAGCAAACATCACGCCAAATAACACGATAGTTTTCGCTTCTGGCGCAAGATGTTCTAACGCCGTGATAGAGAATGTGCCAGATTGGCTAAATAAATAAGCCGCGGCAAGATATAAACCTAATGAACCTACGTGAGTGATAATCAACGCTTTCATCGCAGCCGCCATTGCTTTTTGGCTTTGATAATAGCTGATTAATGCCCAAGAACATCCCCCTGTGATTTCAAAGAAAAGCAACTGACCCGCTAAAGTTGATGAATACACCAAGCCCGCCATTGCACCGATGAAGATCAATAAGAAAGCATAAAAACGAGGTAATCCGTTATGCGGATGTTCACGGTTTTTATCGGTTAAATAACCACAAGAATATAAGCAAATTAAGAAACCTAACCCCACAACGGCAAAGGCAATTAAAGTGCTCACTGCATCTAAGGTCACGCCGAAGATTGCGGTATCACCAAATTTAACTAAATCATAGGTGACAGATTGTACGCCATTTGCATACCACTGCCCTGCCACAGCCAGTGTGCCAAGGGTAGCAAGTGCGGCAAAAATTGTGGCAATTTTTGGGAAAGATTGTTTGTTCAACCCCACAATAAACGCACCGACAAACGGCAAAATGATTGTAATTAGTGCTAAACGTTCCATATTTCCTCCTTACAATCCTGTGAAGTAAAACACAAACGCCAACACTGAAATGCCGAAACCGACCACAGTTAAACGTCCTGTTAGCATAAAACGGGTACGTGCCAATGTGTTTTCAAATACACATGCGGCGATAAATACCACGAGTAATTTCACAAAGAAAGAAACGATGCCTAAAATGACCGCACTTACCGTGAACTCTTGTGCTGCACCGAATGGGAAAAGCACACTCACAAAGATAGAGGCAACCACCATTGATTTTAAACTCAAACCGACTTTCAATAAGGCGAAAGAAGGGCCTGAATATTCAGTAAGTGGGCCTTCTTGAAGTTCTTGTTCTGCTTCAGCTAAGTCAAATGGGATTTTGCCCATTTCAATAAAGATCGCAAAAGCAGCGGCAACTAAGGCAATTACTGTTGCAACGGGATATTGCCAAGGTTGGCTAGAAAGTGCGGTGCTAATCACTGCAAAATTTGTAGAACCTGCAATTAAAGCAATCACAATGAATGCCAACATTAAGATTGGTTCAACAAGTACGCCTAATGTCACTTCACGGCTTGCACCTAAACTTGAGAAAGTACTGTTAGAATCCAAACCCGCAATTGAGAAGAAAAAGCGGAACAACGCGAACAAATAAATAACGGTGATTAAATCACTGCCTGCCCCAAACGGTGAGTGATGAGTAAACATGGGTAAACTCATCGCAACCACCATGACTGTGCTAATTAACACATAAGGCATAACACGAGATACCCAACCCGCATTATCTGGCCAAATATTTTGACGCGTCATTAATTTAGCAATGTCGCGATAATCTTGTAACAAGCCCGGACCACGACGAGATTGAATACGAGCCCGAATCATCCGTGAAATGCCTGAAAAGAGTGGTGCCAAAGCGAGAAGAATTAACGCTTGCACAATGGCTAAAAGGAACATTCCAGCGGAAGTGGAAATTTGTGAAGGTAATGAAATCATAATTTCCTCCTACATCAACGCAATGGAAAGTAATAACACAACCAAGGCAATCACGAAGTACACGCAATAAACGCGGAAGTCGCCTTGTTGTAGCCATTGAATTTTACGACCTAACCATGGGATAAAATGCGCAATCGGCATTGTTACTTTTTCTTCCCAGAATGGTTCTGTTTTGGTCGCACCTGAAATTAATGCATTGATACCTTTTGCACCAGCAGGCGCAGGATCAAGCACTTGACGCAAGGTATAAAGTGGTTTGAAGATAATACGAAGCGGACGAGTAAAACTACCCGCAGATGCTGCCATATCCATTTCGTAAGCATAACCACAAGCCCAAGGGTTGCCTTTTGCACGATCTGCCATACGATTGCCTTTGGTATAAGCGTAATACATAAACGGCAACACAAAAAATGCAATCAACATAATGCTCACCATTGGTGTAGAAAGCACCGTATTCGGTGTATTGCTTGCTACCACTACGCCATTTTCTGCTAAATTAAGCATTTCATTATGAGAAAGTGCGGTTGCAATATTGGCAATAATTGGAGTTACCACAGAAGCGCCAACGCCCAAAAGTACACAGAATAATGCCAAGATTGCCATTGCAATCACCATTGGTTTTGGCACTTCACGTGCATGTGCTGCTTTTTCGCTGCGTGGTGCACCACCAAAGCTAATACCATACACTTTCACGAAACAAAGTGCGGCAAGCGCACCTGTTAAGGCAAGCATAATGATTGCAACAGGACCAGCGATACGTAATACCACATCATTGTGTTGGCTTAGGCTGAATAAAGATTGATAAGTAAACCATTCACTCACAAAACCATTAAACGGAGGTAATGCAGAAATTGCCATGGTACCAATCAAGAAACAGAAAGCAGTAAATGGCATTAATTTGCCAAGTCCGCCCATTAAATCCATATCTTTTGAATGTAAACGGTACATCACAGAACCAGCACCCAAGAACAATAAGCCTTTGAATACCGCATGGTTAAGTAAGTGATATAAACCGCCAAGTAAACCGACAATAGCAAGTACAGGATTATGGATTGCCATACCAATCATACCGACACCTACACCCATCATAATAATGCCTATGTTTTCTACGGTGTGATACGCCAAAAGTTTTTTGATGTCATGTTCTGCTAAGGCATAAAGTACGCCAAGCACAGAAGAAACTGCGCCAAAAGCAAGCACAATCACACCAAACCACATATTGTGTGCGCCAAGTAGATCAATACCAACTTTGATAATCCCGAAGATACCGATTTTAACCATCACACCAGACATCATTGCAGAAGCATGAGAAGGCGCAGCTGGGTGAGCTTTTGGTAACCAGCTATGCAATGGAATCATCCCTGCTTTTGCACCGAAACCAAGAAATGCCAAAATAAATACCGTAAAGGCTAAAGGCATTGAAAGCTCGGTGTGGCGGAAGGCTTCAAATTCAAAGCTACCTGCGTAGCAATAGAAAATAAAGAAAGCGATCATAATCAACACAGAACCAGCGTGAGCAATGAAGAAATACAACAAGCCCGCATTGGTTGCGTTGTCATCTTGTTCGGTTAGTACTAAGAAGTAAGATGCCAAAGACATCATTTCAAAGAACACTAAAAAGTAGAAAGCGTTATCGCTGGTGACTAAGGCAACCATTGAGGCGATAAACAAATTCATAAAGAAGCCCATCGTGCCAGCGCCTTTACCAATGTATTCTTTCACATAGGAAAAGGAATAAAGTGCGGTGATAATAACCATTAAAGAAATGACACACACCATAAACGCAGCTAATCCGTCAATGCGGATTGAAAATTGGGCGAAGTCGAAAGGGGTTGAAAACACATCAACGACCGTATCGTTGCTGATAAGCACGGGAATGCAGGCAACAATGCCTAACAAGCCACCAAGTACACCGGTCACGCCGGATATATTGATTGAAAGTTGTTCATTTTTTCGCACAGCGAGAGAAATAAACGCACCAACGACATAAATCAACAAGGACGTGATGAGCAAACTGATTGAAGAACTCATAATTTCACTCCATTGATTAACGAGTAAACAAACAATAAACTTTTATCTTGGCACGACAGGAGAACCCACCATTGCCATTTCGCGTTTTTTGCGATTTGCTTGTTCGATACTCTCATCACTAATTAAGAATAAAGTTTTTGTTGGGCAAGTTTGAATACAAGCAGGGCCATCTTCACGGAAATAGCAAAGGTCGCATTTCACTGCGATAGCTTTTACACCTGGTTCCCATGCAAGCATATTATGAACATCAGTATTATTCGGTGCGGTGCGAATATCACGTTTTACCGCATCAGTGAAAGAGAAACTGTCGTAGTGGTTTGGTGCGTCTAATGGCGCGCTACCGTGTTGAGTAATCGCCCCGAATGGACAAGCAATGGCGCAAAGCTTACAGCCAATACACAAACCTTCGTTTAATTGAATAGTGTCATTTTCGTGCTTAATTGCATGCACAGGGCATACCGTAGCACAAGGTGAATCATCACAATGACGACATAAGATCGGCACAGTAATATCGTCGTTACGCATTACTTGTAACCGCGGAAAGGATTGTAATCCAAAAGCTTTGTGTACTTCGCTGCAAGCAGCCATACAGGTATTGCATCCAATGCAATCTTTCGGATCACCTATAACAAAACGGTTCATATTTTCCCCCAAAGTATGTATAGATAGAAACAGAAAGTAGGTGGAAGGCATTACACCAATACATCACAATAACCACTCTGGAAATAAGGATACTCCTTCAGAGTTACCCAGACTAGAGTAAAACGATTGTTTTATTGACTGAGATCATAAATTTTTTTGTTTTTATCGAAGGGAAAATTTGGTATTGAGATTGACTCTCAATTCAATTTGTTAAGATTGTAAGTAATTGAAACTATTAAACTAATTATTGAAAAACAATTGCTAATGCAATGTTAAAATCCTGTTGGCATTTTCTCATTTAGCACAAAAGTGCGGTAGATTTCTCGCAAGTTTTGGAGACTATTTTTAAGTGGATTTTCATCATAAAAATCCTCTTTTCTAAATGAGAATAAATAAAAAAGACATAAAAAACACCGCACTTTGCGGTGTTTTTTCATTATGTTTTCGCTACCAGCTGATTACCATTGGTAACCTACGCGAGCTGCAAGACCATTTTGCCCCTGATAGTTACCAGCTGCAATACCAACTAAGCTCTTACCTCGTGTATAAGCTTTCGGAATAGTTGCATCCTTTAAATGACCTACTGCATTCGTGATCGCATAACCATCATATATCTAATACATTTATCGTTAAAGGCACTGAAGATTTGCCTATCGGGGTGATTGTCAAGCCTGAGCCATTAATGACAGTCATATCTCCTATCGCATTGCTAAACGTAGCGCTAGCTAACCCCCAGCTAAATTGTTAGCTAATTTAAATCATAATGTTCCCTCATTTTTATAATTAACAACAATATTATTATCTGACAATTCTATTGCGGCCCCCTCTAGAAGGTTTAAACGACTCTCTTCCATACATCTTGACTCAATTTTTTAATACTGCATCAATCTTTTCTTAGCAAAATTATCACTTATAACTGTGGCCGCAACAGAATTGTCTCCCCCATATAGAAAAATTATCTCCAAAATTAGATTCTTTATCACACCATATAACTGTGATCCATTAATAACGTCTGTAAAAGAACTACAATAGCTACCGAATTATATCTCGTTGCAGTAGCACCACTCCTAATAACAATACTATTAACCTTATTAACACTTGAACTTGTATCAAGAGAAAAAGAAAGATCTCCTACTTGCACTTTTACTCCAGTAACTATATGCGGAAAATAAAAGGAAGTTAGAGTAAAAATTAGCTCAATTGTATCGATGCTAATATAAAATTTAAGTAAAAAAGCGGGTAATTTAGAGGAAGTTTTTAAGATTAAAGATTCTACACATTACAAATCAAATGAAACATGAATTGGTATAAATAAAATATTTAGCACAATAAAAAATCTGCCCTTAATCAGCTAGAATTTAAACTAACTTTTCAGGGCAGATGATTAAAGTGCGGTCTTTTTTATCAAGTTTTTTAATTATTCTTCGATAGAACGTAATAATTCGTTAATGCCTACTTTACCTAAAGTTTTTGCATCCACTTTTTTCACGATTACGGCGCAGTATAAGCTGTATTTTCCACATTTGGATGGAAGGCTACCAGATACCACCACAGAACCTGCTGGTACACGGCCGTAGTGAATTTCACCAGTCTCACGATCATAAATTTTGGTTGATTGACCGATGAATACGCCCATTGAAATAACACAGCCATCTTCCACAATAACGCCTTCTACCACTTCTGAACGAGCACCGATAAAGCAGTTATCACCGATAATGGTTGGGTTAGCTTGTAATGGTTCTAATACGCCGCCGATGCCTACACCACCAGATAAGTGAACGTTTTTACCGATTTGTGCGCATGAACCTACCGTTGCCCATGTATCGACCATGGTACCTTCACCAACGTAAGCACCAATATTTACATAAGATGGCATTAATACGCAGTTTTTAGAAATGTATGCACCTTTACGCACCGTTGCAGAAGGCACAACACGGAAACCTTCTTGAGCAAAACGTTCTTCAGTGTAATCCGCAAATTTTAATGCCACTTTGTCGTAATATTTTGTTTCTGCACCATCAATGATTTGGTTGTCATTAATACGGAATGAAAGTAAAACCGCTTTTTTTAACCATTGATGTGTTACCCATTCGCCATCAATTTTTTCTGCAACACGGTATTTACCAGAATCTAATCCTTCGATCACTTCTTCAATCGCTGCACGCGTTTCTGCATCAACGATTTTCGGTGTAATTTCTGCACGTTTCTCAAATGCAGCTTCAATAATTGCTTGTAAGTTTGACATTGTATTTCCTATGTTTTGTGTGAATAAGATGGAATCTGTTTTACCATATTTTCGCTTGCTGCGCAAAAACACCTAAAAAAATCACCGCACTTTGTATTAAAACAAACTGCGGTGATCCTAAAACATAATTGATTAAAAAATTGAAAGCGCTAAACCACAAACGACTGACATACTCAATACAACTGCAATCATTGCATAACCAAAATCACTCATGTTTTTCTCCTCACTAAAAATGGTGCCATATTGTAACAAGATTGTTTTAAGAAAATCACCTCTTTTACAAAAAAATTTCAATAAAAGTAACGAAATTTTTTACAAACCTTTATAATAGGCAAAAATTTTTGGGGATCGAAATATGGCAACAATTAAAGATGTCGCAAAAATGGCTGGCGTGTCCACCACAACCGTATCTCATGTTATTAATAAAACTCGCTTCGTTGCAAAAGATACGGAAGAAGCGGTGTTATTAGCAATTAAGCAGCTTAACTATTCACCCAGCGCTGTAGCGCGCAGTTTGAAAGTCAATACCACGAAATCCATTGGGATGATTGTGACGACCAGTGAAGCGCCGTATTTTGCCGAAATCATTCATTCTGTTGAAGAACATTGCTATCGACAAGGTTATTCTTTGTTCTTGTGTAATACACAAAATAAACCTGAAAAAGTCAAAAACCATTTGGAAATGTTGGCGAAAAAACGGGTAGATGGTTTGCTTGTAATGTGTTCTGAATATACGCAAGATTCATTGGATTTGCTTTCGTCATTTTCTAGTATTCCAATGGTTGTAATGGATTGGGGCCCAAATGCGAATACCGATGTAATTGATGATCATAGTTTTGATGGAGGTTATTTAGCAACCCAACACCTCATTGAGTGCGGCCATAAAAAAATCGGGATTATCTGCGGTGAACTCAATAAAACTACGGCAAAAACTCGTTATGAAGGCTTTTTAAAAGCAATGGCTGATGCGAATCTTGAAGTGCATAAACCTTGGATTTTCGAAGGGGCATTTGAGCCTGAAGACGGTTATGAATGTATGAATCGTTTACTGGCTCAAGAGGAATTACCAACTGCCCTATTCTGTTGTAACGATGTGATGGCACTTGGTGCAATTTCTGCACTGACAGAAAAAGGATTGCGCGTGCCCGATGATATGTCTGTTATCGGCTATGATGATATTCATGCTTCACGTTTCTATGCGCCTCCATTAACCACCATTCACCAATCGAAGCTACGATTAGGCAGACAGGCGGTGAATATTTTGTTAGAAAGAATCAGTCAAAAAGATCAAGGCGTTCAGCAATATAGCCGTATTGACATTGGCCCTGAGCTTATTATTCGAAAATCCGTTAAATCAATTTTATAAAACTTATTAAAAATAAACCGCACTTTTTAAATAATCTATAAAAAGTGCGGTTCTTTTTTATCTATTTTTTAGCTTTTCTTGATTATCTTCAAGGTTTCCTTGAATAGCATTTGCCCTATCTTCCGTTTTTAGCTATATCTATCGCCAACTTACGAATTTTATTTTTTACTTTTAGGAGTTCCTATGACACAAGAGTACCGCACTCTGCGCAATAACATTAGTATGTTAGGGCGTTTTCTCGGAGAAACTATCAACGATGCCCAAGGTGCCGATATTCTCGAATTAATCGAAAATATTCGTAAACTTTCTCGTAATTCTCGTGCGGGTGATGATAAAGCAAGACAAGAATTGCTCGACACGCTCGGTAGTATTTCTAATGAAAATATTATTCCTGTCGCACGTGCTTTCAGCCAATTTTTAAACCTCACGAACATTGCAGAACAATATCAAACAATTTCGCGTGAACATTCTCTAGCACAAAGTTCTTCTCAATCCTTAAGCGAACTTTTCAAACGCTTAAAAGAACAAAATGCCTCAGTGGAAGACGTGCATAAAACAGTCGAAAAATTATTAATTGAGCTTGTTCTTACCGCACATCCAACAGAAACAACACGTCGTTCACTCATTCATAAACACATTGAAATCAATAAATGTTTAAGCAAGCTAGAACATCATGATTTAACTGAAAAAGAACGCAATATTATTGAACGTCTATTACTTCGCTTAATCGCTGAAGCATGGCATACCAACGAAATTCGTACTGTTCGCCCAACGCCATTTGATGAAGCAAAATGGGGCTTTGCTATGTTGGAAAACAGTTTGTGGCAAGCTGTGCCAGAATTTTTACGTCAACTAAACGAAACTGCCCGTGAATTTTTAGGTTACGATTTGCCAGTAGGATTAAAACCCGTACGCATTTCCTCTTGGATGGGCGGCGATCGTGATGGAAATCCATTTGTTACCGCACAAATTACCAAAAAAGTGCTTTATTTTGCCCGTTGGAAAGCTGCTGATTTATTCTTACAAGACATCAGCAAATTAGCTGATGAACTTTCAATGGTGAAATGTAGCGATGAATTTCGTGCTAAATACGGCGAGCATTTAGAACCCTATCGCTTTGTGGTGAAAAATTTACGCAATCAGCTTACGGCAACATTAGCTTATTTTGATGATCACCTATCAGATCGCACACCGCGAGTATCCGAAAGCGAGATTATTTTAGAAGATAATCAACTTTGGGAACCGCTTTACGATTGTTATCAATCTTTAATTCAATGCGGCATGCGCATTATTGCAAATGGTTCATTGTTGAATATTTTGCACCGTATTAGCTGTTTTGGCGTGACACTTTCTCAAATGGATATTCGCCAAGAAAGCACACGTCATACCAATGCCATTGCAGAAATCACGCGCTATATTGGTTTAGGAGATTATTCTCAATGGACGGAAGACGATAAACAGGCTTTCTTAATTCGCGAATTAAGCTCTCGCCGTCCATTAATTCCGCAAAACTGGACACCATCGCCAGAAACCAAAGAAATTTTAGATACTTGCAAAGTCATTGCACAACAAAAACAAGGCGTAATAGCTTGTTATGTCATTTCAATGGCACGCAGTGCATCTGATGTTTTAGCCGTTCATTTACTCTTAAAAGAAGCGGGCGTGCCATATCATATTCCTGTCGTGCCATTATTTGAAACCTTAGACGATTTAGATGCAGCCGAAAAAGTGATGACTCAACTTTTCAATGTGGGTTGGTATCGTGGCGTGATCAATAATCGTCAAATGGTGATGATTGGCTATTCGGATTCGGCAAAAGATGCGGGAATGATGGCTGCCTCTTGGGCGCAATATCGTGCACAAGAAGCCTTAGTGAATTTAACAGAAAAGCTTGGCATTGAACTCACTTTATTCCATGGACGTGGTGGCACGATTGGTCGTGGCGGTGCGCCAGCACATGCGGCATTACTTTCTCAACCACCTCGTTCACTAAAAAATGGTTTACGTGTAACAGAACAAGGCGAAATGATTCGCTTTAAACTAGGTTTACCTGCAGTTGCAGTAGAAACCTTTGATCTCTACGCCAGCGCCATTTTAGAAGCAAATCTTTTACCGCCACCAGAACCGAAACCAGAATGGCGCACTATAATGGATGAGCTTTCCACTATTTCTTGCGATATTTATCGTGGCGTAGTTCGTGGTGATAAAGATTTTGTTCCTTATTTCCGTAGTGCGACACCAGAACAAGAGCTATCCAAACTGCCACTTGGCTCTCGCCCAGCAAAACGCAATCCAAATGGCGGCGTGGAAAGTTTACGCGCCATTCCTTGGATTTTTGCCTGGATGCAAAATCGCTTAATGCTACCCGCTTGGTTAGGCGCTGGAGCATCTATCCGTCAAATTATTGAACAAGGCAAAGGCGATATCATTCATGAAATGTGCGAAAACTGGCCGTTCTTTTCAACGCGAATCGGTATGTTGGAAATGGTATTTAGTAAATCAGATACTTGGCTTTCCCAACAATATGATCAACGATTAGTGAAAAAAGAACTTTGGTATTTAGGCAAAAATTTACGTAAGCAACTTGAAGATGATATTCAAACTGTGCTTTCACTTTCTCACCAAAGTGAATTGATGTCTGATTTACCTTGGATTGCAGATTCAATTGCATTGCGTAATATCTACACGGATCCACTCAATCTACTGCAAGTAGAATTGCTTCACCGTTTCCGTGAAAATCCAGAGCAAGTCAATCCCGATGTGGAACAAGCATTGATGATTACCATCACAGGTATCGCAGCTGGGATGCGCAATACGGGCTAGAAAGATGAAAAAAGTGCGGAAAATCTTCCGCACTTTTTTATTCAAATCGATCACTTAATAAAAATTGTAAAACCGCATCCATTCTCAAATGAGGAATACTCTCCCCTTGTTCTAAAGGCTGAGGTTCAAAACTATCGAAATCAAAGTGCGGTTGTTTTTGCCAAAATTCTGTTCTTGGTAATTTGCTCGGCACCGTTCCTGGATAAAGCGTAATCAGTTGTTTATCAATAGAACGAATCCCTTGAATTGCTTTAATTTCTTTTCCTTGCTGATTCACAATCACTTGCTTTGTGGTACGAACTGCCGCAATGGCGGTATATTCCGTATCGATTCCTTCAAATTCTACATGGCGACCGCCCTCTTGCACAATTTGACGCATTAAACTCACTAAATTAGGAATTTGATCACGAGTAATATGATCCGCCTTCGTTGCAATAAACATTAATCGATCAATTCGCGGAGAAAACAAACGATGAAGAAAATTTCTGCTGCCATAATGGAAATTATTAAATAACTGATTTAAGCCCATTTGCATATCTAAAAAGGCTTGCTGACTGTGATTTAAAGGCGTTAAACAATCCGCCAAAATAACTTGGCGATCAAAGGTAGAAAAATAATTTTCGTAAAAACCTTTCACAATTTTATTGCGATAATAATCATACCGTTTTGTCAGCACGGCAAAATAGCTATTCGATTTGGCTGTTTTTTTCAAGGTTTGCCATTGTTCTTCTGAAAGATGAATCAATGGGAAAAATTGCAATGCTGGCGCGCCCTCTAAATCACTCGGCAATACAAATCGCCCTGGCTGAATAAATTGCATACCTTGCGACTTACATTGGTGTAAATAATCCGTATAGCTTTTCGCAACCTTGGCTAAAACATCTTCATTTGCGACCGCACTTAAATCCAAATCCTGCAACATGGAAAACCAATTCTGCGCCAATTCTTCTCGAATGCCAGTTGTAACCTTGATTTGCTCTTGTGACCATTGTTGAAAATCTAGATTTAACAACGGCAAATCGAGCAGCCATTCACCCGGATAATCAAAAATATCCAGATAAAGCGTACCGCGTTCTTTCAAATGACGCAGCAAGCCAGATTGACGTTGAAAACGAATTGCTAAACGTGTTTCACTCACGCCACGAGTAGACTGAAACCATTGAGGCGGATTTTGTGACAAATCATTTAAATTACTTTCATAATCAAAACGTGGCACACTGAGATCTTGTTGGGATACGCGTTTCACCGCCAAGAGCGCACCATTTCTAGCCGCTTCAAACAAGGGCAAATGCTGTGATGAATTTTGATTAATGGAGAGAAGTTGATTGATTAAACTTGTAATAAACGCCGTTTTTCCACTCCGACTTAACCCTGTTACCGCTAAACGCAAAGTGCGGTCAAAACCACGATTAATAATTTGATTGATTTCGTTTTGAACCCTATTAAACATTCAATATCCTAGCCATTTTTACTAATATGCCTTACAATTTGGCACATAATTTATCACAATGCATTTGTTATGTTACGCAAAAATATTACGTTTTTCTGTTTTCTATTTGGTATTGGCTTGAATTCTCAACTTCAAGCAGCTCCGCGCGTACCAGAACACCTAACAGAAAACGGACTAACTTATTGTACTAATGCCTCTGGTTTTTCTTTTAATCCACAAACTGCAGATGCAGGCACCAGTATGAATGTCGTCACAGAACAAATTTATAACAAACTTTTTGAAATCAAAAACCATAGCGCAAATGTTACGCCTGTGCTTGCGCAATCCTATTCAATTTCACCAGATAACAAAGAAATTTTAATTAATTTACGCCGTGGGGTGAAATTTCATCATACGCCTTGGTTTACCCCAACTCGTGATTTTAATGCGGAAGATGTGGTGTTTTCAATTAATCGTGTATTGGGTCATGATACTTACTTGCCAACCTTAGCAGAAACAGCAATTACCTATAAAAATCCACAATATAAAGTGTTTCACGAGCAAGCAAGAAAAGTTCGCTTTCCTTATTTTGATAGCATTAAGCTTAATGAAAAAATTAAATCAGTGACCGCACTTTCACCTTATCAAGTGAAAATTGAATTGTTTGAGCCTGATTCATCGATCTTGTCGCATCTTGCCAGCCAATATGCCATTATTTTTTCACAAGAATATGCCTATCAATTAAGCGCTGACGATAATCTCACTCAATTAGATACTCACCCCGTGGGCACTGGGCCTTATCAAGTAAAGGATTATGTGTATAACCAATATGTTCGCTTAATGCGTAACGAAAACTATTGGAAAAAAGAAGCAAAAATTGAAAATATTATCGTGGATTTATCTACTGATAGAAACGGGCGACTCGTCAAATTTTTCAATAATGAATGTCAAATAGCCTCTTATCCTGAAGTGAGCCAAATTGGCTTATTAAAGAGCAACGATAAGCACTACTATATGCAATCTACTGACGGAATGAATTTGGCATATCTTGCCTTCAATTTTGAAAAACCATTGATGCAGGATCGCACCATTCGAGAAGCTATCTCACAAAGTTTGAACCGCGCACGTATTATTCACAACATCTATCACAATACTGCAACAGTAGCGAATAATATTATTCCTGAAATATCTTGGGCTTCTAGCGTAAACACGCCAGAATTTGACTTTGATTACAGTCCAAAAGTCGCGAAGAAAAAATTAGAAAATAAACATCTTTCGCTCAATTTATGGGTGATTAATGAAGAACAAATGTATAACCCCGCACCTTTTAAAATGGCGGAAATGATTAAATCTGATTTGGATCAAGTCGGCGTGAAAGTGAAAGTGCGGACAGTGACACGCACATTTTTGAGTGAGCAACTTCGCAATAAATCAGAAAACTACGATTTAATTTTAGCAGGATGGTTAGCAGGAAATCTTGATCCTGACGGATTTATGCGCCCTATTTTGAGCTGTAATACGCAAAATGAAATCACAAATTTATCTAACTGGTGTAACGAAGAATTTAATAATTTAATGGATCGCGCGATTGCCACCTCTAATTTATCTGAACGGGCTCGCGCTTATAATGACGCTCAAGAACTTATTCTACATGAATTGCCGATTATCCCTATCGCGAATGTAAAACGCATTTTGGTGGCAAATAGCATAGTAAAAGGCGTGGAAATGACACCTTTTGGTAGTCTTAACTTTTCTGACTTACGCTTACACAAGGAGAAACCCTAATGTTGTGGTCTGTTATTCGCCATACCCTTTGGATAACCTTGCTTTTGCTTGTGTTATCTTTGCTAAGTTTCGTGATTTTATTGCGAGATCCGCTTAATGCAGATCTCGTCACTCACAATATTTACACCAGTTATTTTAATTATTTAAGCACCTTATTACATGGCGATTTTGGGATTACTTATAACGGTGGAAAATCTCTGATAGATTTGATTCTAACGGTACTTCCACCTACATTAGAGCTCTGTTTTACCGCACTTTTATTGGCGTTCATTCTCGGCGTGCCGCTTGGCATTATAAGTGCGGTAAATTCTCAGCATATTTTTGCAAAGAGCTTAAAAAGCTTATCTTATCTAGGCTTATCAATCCCAATATTTTGGCTTGCACCTATTTTACTTTATGTGGCGGCGGTAAATCATTGGGAAATCGCTTCTATTGGGCAATACAATTTACTCTATGAAATAAAACCTATTACTGGTTTTCCAGTCATTGATGTTTGGTTTATAGATGTGCCTTATCGCACCAAAATTGTACAAAATGTTTTGCAACATTTAGCCTTACCGACATTAGTGCTTTGCATTTTGCCAACAATGGAAATTATCCGAATTATTCAACAACGAGCAGAATATGTTTTGAACCAAAATTTTGCCAAAGTTACCACAACACGGGGTTGGTCAAAATGGAAAATTCTCCATCAATATGTATTCCGTAATACATTTCCTTTGCTTATTCCACAAGTACCGCGCGTATTTACCCTAGTATTAACTCAATGTATGTTGGTAGAAACCGCTTTGGGTTGGCCTGGAATTGGTCGCTGGCTGATCGATGCCGTAACACAACAAGATTACAATAGTATTTCTGCGGGTGTGGTTGTCATTGGCGTTTGCATTATTTTGATCGACACATTTATTAAAGCGCTTACTTTCGTGCTCGATCCATTTAAAAAGAAAGGTTGGTATGCAAGATAAAGAACCTGAAGAATTTCGAGAAAATACCTCAATATTCCAAATATGGCTACTGTTTCGCAAAAATACCGTTGCGTTGTTCAGCTTTTATTTATTAACGTTGTTAATTCTAACCGCACTTTTCAGCGGTTGGATCGCACCTTATGCTCATAATATGCAGTTTGTCGGGCAAGAATTAATGCCACCATCTTGGGTCGAAAAAGGGCAAATCGCCTTTTTCTTTGGTACTGATGATTTAGGTCGTGATGTGCTGAGTAGATTAATTATGGGCACAAGTTATACGATTGGATCATCATTGCTAGTCGTACTTGCAGTTGCCTTAATTGGTGGAACGCTTGGCATTGTTGCGGGGATGTTGAAGGGCTTAAAAGCGCGTTTTGTCGGCCATATTTTCGATGCCTTTTTATCGCTCCCTATTTTGCTCATTGCCATCGTGATTTCCACTCTGATGGAACCGAGTTTATTGAATGCAATGTTCGCAACACTTTTAGCGATATTGCCGTATTTCATCCATGCAATTTATCGAGCTATTCAACAAGAATTGAAAAAAGATTATGTGCTCATGTTAAAACTTGAAGGCATTTCTAACTGGGAATTATTAAAAAGTACGATTTTGCCAAATATCACCGTAATCTATGTTCAAGAAATTGCACGAGCATTTGTTGTCGCCATATTGGATATTAGCGCCTTGAGTTTTATTTCCCTTGGCGCACAACGACCAACCCCAGAATGGGGCGCAATGATTCGAGATTCTTTAGAACTCCTCTATCTTGCACCTTGGACAGTATTACTCCCTGGCTTTGCAATTATTTTTACTATTTTATTAAGCATTATTTTTAGCAATGGCTTAACTAAAGCTATCAACCAATATTACGAATAATTTATGGCACTACTAGACATCCGTAACCTAAATATCGAAATACAAACCTCAAACGGTCTCGTTAAGATTGTGGACGGCGTAAACTTATCGATTAATGAAGGCGAAATTTGTGGGCTTGTTGGTGAATCAGGTTCTGGTAAAAGTTTAATCGCCAAAGTAATTTGTAATGCCATCAAAGAAAACTGGATTATTACCGCAGATCGCTTTCGCTTTCATGATGTAGAGTTACTAAAACTCAGTCCCAATAAACGCCGGAAATTGGTGGGAAAAGAAATATCCATGATTTTCCAAGATCCCCTTTCTTGTCTTGATCCAAGTCGGAAAATTGGTAAACAATTAATCCAAAATATCCCGAATTGGACATTTAAAGGCAAATGGTGGCAATGGTTTGGTTGGAAAAAACGCCGTGCCATTGAATTATTGCATCGTGTAGGGATAAAAGAACACAAAGACATCATGGCAAGCTATCCTAATGAATTAACGGAAGGTGAAGGACAAAAAGTCATGATTGCTATCGCAGTGGCAAATCAGCCCCGCTTGCTCATTGCCGATGAACCGACTAATGCATTAGAAGCAACAACAGCATTACAGGTATTTCGATTACTTTCTAGTATGAACCAAAACCAAGGCACAACCGTTTTATTGGCTAGCAATGACATCAGAAGTATTAGTGAATGGTGCGATCAGATTTCTGTACTCTATTGCGGGCAAAATACGGAATCAGGCCCAACGCAAATGTTGCTTGAAAGTCCTCATCATCCTTACACGCAAGCATTGATTAATGCCGTGCCTGATTTTACGCAGCCTTTGGGATTTAAAAGCAAACTAAGCACCTTAGAAGGTACAGTGCCAATTTTAGAACAAATGCCTATTGGTTGCCGTCTTGGTCCTCGTTGTCCTTTTGCACAGAAAAAATGTATTGAAAAACCAACTCGATTCAAAATAAAACAACATGAATTTTCTTGCCATTATCCAATTAATTTACGCGAGAAAACCTTCAAAGAAAAAGCAATGAGCGCACCATTAACACTTGCAAGCAAAGGAAATGAATAATGCCGTTATTACAAGTAGAAGATTTGACTAAAACCTTTAAAGGTCGCAAGCGTTTATTTGGTACGGGTGACTTTAATGCGGTAGAAAACGTAAGTTTTTCTCTTGAGCGCCAACAAACTTTGGCGATTATCGGCAAAAATGGTTCTGGGAAATCAACGTTAGTAAAAATGATCGCGGGCATTACACAGCCCACTTCTGGCAGAATTTTATTTGATGATCATGAATTGCAATTCGAGGATTTTCAATACCGCGCGCAACATATTCGAATGGTGTTCCAAGATGCTAATTCAGCGTTTAATCCTCGCTTAAATATCGGTGAGGCATTAGATGCGCCGCTACGTTTAGCAACAGATTGGGATGAAGAACGTCGCAATCAAAAAATCTTTGAAACACTGTTACTTGTGGGGCTTTACCCTGATTACACTAATCTAAAAATCAAAAATCTTTCTATCAGCCAAAAACAGCGTGTTGCTTTGGCACGTGCCCTGATTTTAGAACCTGAAATAATTATTATAGATGATGCACTTGGTAATTTAGATGCCTCGGTGCGCATTCAATTGCTAAATTTAACCCTTGATCTGCAACAACGTTTAGGCATCTCTTACATTTATGTAGGGCAAGACCTCGGCGTGATTAAACATATTGCAGACACCGTCATCGTGATGGATAAAGGGAAAATGATCAAGAGCGGTACGCCTAAAACGCTATTTACCGATCCACAAACAGGTGTAACTGGCCGTTTAGTGGAAAGTTATTTTGGAAAAATTTTGGATGAAAGTGCCTGGGTGAAGGAAACTCATACTAATTAAGGAAAGAAAAAATGAACACTCGTCCCTTTTATTTCGGACTTATATTTATCGCGATTATCGCTGTACTTGCCAGCTACTTAGGGAGTACCGACTTTTCTCATCACTATCATATCAGTTCCTTAATTATTGCCATTTTTCTGGGAATGGCAATCGGCAATACCATTTATCCTCAATTTTCTGCACAAGTGGAAAAAGGTGTATTATTTGCGAAAGGCGCCCTTCTTCGCACCGGCATTGTGCTGTATGGTTTTCGACTCACCTTTAGCGATATCGCCGATGTTGGATTAAATTCTGTCGTCACTGATGCAATCATGCTAATTTCAACGTTCTTTTTTACCGCACTTTTGGGCATTCGTTATCTAAAAATGGATAAACAATTGGTTTATCTGACTGGGGCTGGATGTAGTATTTGTGGTGCGGCAGCGGTTATGGCGACAGAGCCTGTTACCAAAGCAGAATCTCATAAAGTTTCAGTGGCGATTGCCGTAGTGGTCATTTTCGGGACGCTTTCTATTTTTACTTATCCATTTTTCTACACCTGGTCACAAGATTTAATTAACGCTCATCAATTCGGCATTTATGTTGGCTCTAGCGTGCATGAAGTGGCTCAAGTTTATGCGATTGGGGGAAATATTGATCCTATCGTGGCGAATACCGCCGTCATTACCAAAATGATCAGAGTGATGATGCTCGCACCATTTTTATTAATGCTTTCTTGGTTATTAACGCGTAGTAATACAGTATCAGAAAATACGCCACACAAAATTACAATTCCTTGGTTTGCTGTACTTTTTATTGGCGTTGCTATTTTTAATTCTTTTGATTTATTACCAAAAGAACTCGTGAAATTATTAGTTGAAATCGATTCTTTCTTATTAATTTCAGCGATGTCTGCGCTTGGCTTAACTACGCAAGCAAGCGCAATCAAGAAAGCAGGACTAAAACCTCTGATTTTAGGGATACTGATTTATTTATGGCTAGTGGTTGGGGGATTTTTAGTGAACTATGGAATATCAAAATTAATATAAAATTCACTTAAGATTGACCGCACTTTTAAAGTGCGGTCTTTTTTTATGAAGAATATTTTCAGATATGGTGATTTAAAATATGAAATTACGCTTTATTTTAAAGTGCGATTTAATAAACCATCCTCTAAAAATAAAGGACCAATTGGGCGTTTAGGAATATCAAACTTTTGTGGATAAATCACATCCACCAAATACAATCCATCGGGTTTTGCTGTTGGTGCGGCAAGCTGACGATTTTTCTGCTCAAGTAGCCATTGCATCCATTCAATCGGCTGATTTCCAGCACCGACCTCCATCAAACTTCCCACAATATTGCGCACCATATGATGCACAAAAGCATTCGCCTGAATATCCACAATAATATATTTTCTGATACGAGACACATTCAAATGATGCACATTACGCCAAGGCGTATGAGACTGGCATTGTGCAGCGCGGAAAGAGGAAAAATCATGTTCCCCTAATAAACATTGCCCTGCCTGATGCATTGTTTCGGCATCTAAATCTAAATGACAATGAGTCATTCCTCCCGCTAAAATAGCAGAGCGTAATTTATTACAATAAAGAATATAGCGGTAACGGCGTGCTGTTGCAGAAAATCTCGCATGGAATTCATCATCGACTTGTTTTGCCCAAGTCACTGCAATGTCATCAGGTAAATGAGCATTCGTACCAAAAGCCCAAGCCTTCTCTGGACGAATCGCATTGGTTTCAAAATGAACAACCTGCCCCGTTCCACTCACACCAGAATCCGTTCTGCCTGCACAAAATATTTCAATTTTTTCATTCGCAATACAAGAAAGCGCCTTTTCTAATTCTTCTTGTACACTACGGACTTTTTCTTGTCTCTGCCAACCATAATAATTTTGCCCGTTATACTCAATACCTAATGCGATTTTCATTTTTTACCTTTTGGCTTAATAAAGTGCGGTTATGGTAGCTCAAGTTTATTTGGAGCGCAAATTCACAAAATCGCTCCAGAATTAATTAACAAATAAGTGATAGCTTCTAAAAATCACAGCAATAAATGTGAAATTTTTGTGATAAAGATCTCATTCTGATAATCTATCATTAGAGTTTACACTCCAAATTCCCTATAATTAATCAACGAATTATGAGAAACTAAAAGGAAAATTATGAAAACATTGAGTGAATTTATCGTTGAACGCCAAGCAGAATACCCAAATGCAAAAGGGGAATTGAGTGGTATTTTGTCGTCAATTCGTCTTTTAGCGAAAATTATTCACCGAGATATTAATAAAGCAGGCTTAACAAATATTCTCGGCCAATCAGGTGTTGAAAACGTACAAGGTGAAAGTCAAATGAAACTTGATTTATTCGCCCATAACACGATGAAAGCCGCATTAATGGCACGTGAAGAAGTGGCTGGGTTTGCATCTGAAGAAGAAGAAAGTTTTATCGCATTTGATACGGAACGTGGACGCAATGCAAAATACATTATTTTAACGGATCCCCTTGATGGCTCTTCAAATATTGATGTAAACGTATCCGTCGGTACAATTTTCTCTATTTACCGTCGCGTATCTCCAATTGGCACACCGGTCACCTTAGAAGATTTCTTACAACCAGGGAATAAACAAGTTGCCGCGGGTTATATTGTTTACGGTTCATCAACTATGTTGGTATATACCACTGGTCATGGGGTTAACGGTTTTACTTATGATCCATCAATCGGAACATTCTGTCTGTCACACGAAAATATGCAAATGCCAAAAACTGGCCGTATTTATTCCATCAATGAAGGGCAATACCTCAAATTCCCACAAGGTGTGAAAAAATATATTAAATATTGCCAGGAAGAAGATAAAGCTACTAATCGTCCTTACGCCTCTCGCTATATTGGTTCACTTGTAGCAGACTTCCACCGCAACTTATTAAAAGGCGGCATTTATATTTATCCAAGTGCAACCAACTATCCAAATGGAAAACTCCGTTTATTATATGAAGGCAATCCAATTGCATTTTTAGCGGAGCAAGCTGGTGGTGTCGCAACAGATGGTTATCGTCGAATTTTAGATATCGAACCAACCGCACTTCATGAGCGCGTTCCACTATTTGTTGGTTCTGAAGATATGGTGAAAAAAGCGCAAGAAATGATGGAAGAATTTAAAGAATAATAAAAATCCCCTCGACTAAAAGAGGGGATTTTTTATCAATAAACTGATCAAAAAAACCGAACTTAATGTTCGGTTTTCTTTTTCATTACATGATACGACGCGATTGAGTGTAAGTTCTAGCCCAGTATTCTTCATCAAGGGAACTTATCGTCACACCTTGCCCTGTACTTGCGTGCATAAATTGGTTGTTACCAATATAAACACCGACATGGTTATTTTTACGGAAGAATACTAAATCGCCTTTTTTCAACTCTGATTTACTAATTTGTTTACCTAAATAACGCTGTTCAGCCGTAGAACGAGGCAATTCAATACCAAATGCTTCAGAAAAAGTTGTTTGCATAAATGCAGAACAATCAATACCACGTTTAGTTGTACCGCCCATACGATAACTAGTGCCTACCCATTCATTATAAACACCTGCTAAAGCCTTATCGCCCATCAATGCAGATGAACGGTTTGTTCTCACTTTGTGGAAAATACCTGCGCGATTACCTTTTTCTAAATGACCAATCAAACCAGTTAATTGAGCATCATCACTTTCTGAAATAACTTGCTGATTTGCCGTTCGAGGACCATTAGAACAAGCGGTTGCAAGCGTCGCTAAACCGATAATAACTAAAATTCTTTTCAACATAATTTAAAATAATTAAAAGATATAAAAATATAATTCTGCCTGAGACTATCAAAATTTGAATGAAATTGCCAGTAAAAATCCAATTTTAATGGGATTTTTGTGATCTTTTGTGCAATTTTATGTTTAATTTGTACCACCAACAGTAATTTCATCAATTTTTAGTGCGGGCTGTCCAACACCGACTGGTACACTTTGCCCCTCTTTACCACAAACTCCTATACCTAAATCAAGTTCGGATTTATCCGCAACCATAGAAATCTTTTGCATCACTCCAATGCCACTGCCAATTAAAGTTGCGCCCTTCACAGGTTTCGTAATTTTTCCTTTTTCAATTAAATAAGCTTCTGAAGTGGAAAATACAAATTTACCAGACGTAATATCCACTTGCCCGCCACCAAAGTGCGGTGCATAAATCCCCTGTTCTACAGAAGCAATCAAATCATCAAACTGACTTTGGCCAGCAAGCATATAGGTGTTGGTCATTCTAGGCATTGGTAAATGAGCATAAGACTCACGTCGTCCATTTCCCGTTGGAGCCACGCCCATCAAACGGGCATTCATTTTATCTTGCATGTAACCTTGCAAAATCCCGTCTTTGATGAGTACATTGCACTGGCTTGGCACACCTTCATCATCAATAGTTAATGAACCTCGACGATTTTCAATCGTACCATCATCCACAATCGTACATAACGGTGAAGTCACTTGCTCACCAATCTTACCTGTGAAAAGTGAACTTTCTTTACGATTAAAATCCCCTTCTAAACCGTGCCCTACAGCCTCGTGTAACAACACACCAGGCCAACCAGCACCTAATACAACTGGCATTAATCCTGCAGGTGCTGCAACTGCACTAAGGTTTACTAAAGCTTGACGAACCGCTTCTTTAGCAAATCGTACTGCTCTAGTATCGCCATCAATCACTTCAAAGAACCAATCTAAACCGAAACGCCCACCAGAACCACAACTGCCTCGTTCACGTTTGCCATTTTCCTCTACTAACACAGAAATAGATAAGCGAACTAAAGGGCGAATATCTGCTGCTAGCGTACCATCCGTCGCCATGACTAATACTTCTTCATAAACGGAACTAAGACTTGCTGATACGCGGGTTACGCGATGATCTTCTGCGCGTGCTGTACGATCAACTAAATGTAATAGCTCAATTTTTTTCTCTTTAGTCAAACTTTCCAAAGGATTAATCGCCGCATAACGAGCAATAGGATTTACAACATTAAAAGCGGATGGCGAAATCAAATTCCCCTGTTTGACTTGCGCGATTCCCTTTACCGCCTCCGCACATTGCTGCAAAGAAGCAAGATTAATTTGATCGGCATAAGCAAACCCCGTTTTTTCGCCAGAAACTGCCCGCACACCAACGCCACGATCAATATGAAAACCGCCTTCTTTTATAATGCCGTCTTCTAATACCCAACTTTCATCTTGGCTAAGTTGAAAATACAGATCGGCATAATCAATATTACGATGCGACATCATGTCGAAAATATTGAGCAATGCTTTAGTTGAAAGATTACTTGGTGTCAGTAATGTATTTGAAACTTGGTTTAACATATTTTTTCCAGTCTAAAAGTAAATATCTTGTAAGAGCTTGTGTCCGTTTGGGTCAACCGCACAGATTAAAATCGCATTAATAAAGTGCGGTTGATTTTGAGGTTATTTTTCCAAATGCGCTAATCCAAATTGATACAAAGCATTCTTCTTATAACCATACAACTCAGCAACAATAGCCGCCGCTTTTTTTAGCGGTAATTCCTCTGCAATTAATTCAAGCGCCTTCACCGCTTGTGGGGAGATTTCATCGTTATTGTCAGACTTTGGTTTGCCTTCAACAATCAAAACCATCTCGCCTTTTGTACGATTGAGATCTTCTAAAAGCCATTCTCGTAAATTTTTAATCCTATTACCCGTAATCGTTTCCCAAGTTTTAGTAATTTCGCGGGATAACACAATATATCGTTCTTCCCCTAGCACCAATTGCATATCTTCTAGCGTATCTAAAATACGGTGAGTGGATTCATAAAAAATCAAAGTGCGGTCTTCTTCTGCGATATTTTCTAATTTATCTCTGCGGGCTTTACTTTTCGCAGGTAAAAAACCCTCAAAACAAAATCTATCAGAAGCAATCCCCGATGCGCAAAGTGCGGTAATTGCCGCACACGCCCCGGGCAAAGGAACAACGCGGATTCTAGCCTCACGACATTGGCGCACTAAATGAAAACCAGGATCACTAATTAATGGCGTCCCCGCATCAGAAATCAAAGCAATATTGCTACCTTGCTTGAGTTTTTCCACCAAAATATGGGCTTTTTCTTGTTCATTGTGATCATGCAAAGCAAAAAAGGGCTTCTTAATGCCGTAATGGCTCAATAAAAGGCCACTATGGCGAGTATCTTCTGCTGCAATTAAATCCACTTGAGCAAAAGTATCTAAAGCACGCTGGGTAATATCCTGTAAATTGCCAATCGGCGTGGCAACAATGTATAAAATTCCGGTTAAATCAGTCATTTTTGTTTGCTTTTAAGTTATGAGATAAGTAAGATCTGCCACAACTATTGTCTGTTCATGATGGAGCAAGAATGTCTATTCTATTACAAGGCGGACGTTTTAAAAAACGTTTAATGCCAATTTTATTGTCAATGGCCTTAGCTGGCTGTTCAAATCTACTTGGCAGCAGTTTTACGCAAACTTTACAACAAGATGCGAATGCAAGTTCTGAATTTTATATGAATAAATTAGGACAAGCACAAGAACTTGAAGATCAACAAACCTATAAATTGCTCGCGGCTCGCGTGTTAATCAGTGAAAATAAAGTTGAACAATCAGAAGCTTTATTAAGTGAATTAGGTGAATTAAATGATGCGCAAAAATTAGATCGTGCATTAATTGAAGCGAGAATTTCTGCTGCAAAAAATGCTAATGACGTCGCGCAAAATCAATTACGTGCATTGGATTTAAATAAATTGAGCCCTTCACAAAAATCTCGTTATTACGAAACCTTAGCTATTGTTGCTGAAAACCGTAAAGACATCATTGAATCCGTAAAAGCGCGGGTAAAAATTGATGAGAATTTAACGGATGTACAACGTCGCCAAGATAATGTTGATAAAACTTGGGCATTGTTACGTTCAGCAAATACTGGTGTAATCAATAATTCTTCAGATGAAGGCAACGCGGCTTTAGGTGGTTGGTTAAACTTAATCAAAACCTACAATGATTATATTCGTCAACCAGTTCAATTAAGCCAAGCATTGCAAAGTTGGAAAAATTCTTACCCAAATCATGCTGCCGCAACGTTGTTCCCAAAAGAATTGCTTACATTGCTTAATTTCCAACAAACGAATGTGTCACAAATTGGTTTACTATTACCATTAAGTGGAGATGGACAAATTCTTGGTACAACCATTCAATCCGGTTTCAACGACGCTAAAGGTAACTCAACCATTCCAGTGCAAGTATTTGATACCTCAATGAACTCTGTACAAGATATCATTGCGCAAGCAAAACAAGCGGGGATTAAAACGTTAGTGGGTCCATTACTAAAACAAAATCTTGATGTGATTTTAGCGGATCCAGCACAAATTCAAGGTATGGATGTGCTTGCGTTAAATGCGACACCAAATTCTCGTGCAATTGGGCAACTTTGCTATTATGGACTTTCACCAGAAGATGAAGCAGAATCCGCTGCAAATAAAATGTGGAATGATGGAATTCGTAGTCCACTGGTTGCAATGCCGCAAAATGATTTAGGACAACGAGTTGGTAATGCCTTTAATGTACGTTGGCAACAATTAGCGGGCACCGATGCGAATATTCGTTACTATAATTTACCTGCGGATGTTACTTATTTCCTTCAAGAAAATGGTTCAAATTCAACCGCACTTTATGTGGTCGCTAATCCAGATGAATTGGTTGAAATGAAAGGCTATTTAACGAATAGCGCACCAAATTTACGTATTTATGCAAGCTCACGCTCAAGCTCCAATACAGCAAGCAGCAATCCTGAGTTTGTCGCTCAAATGAATGGTGTTCAATTTAGTGATATTCCATTTTTTAAAGAAACCAATTCACCACAATATCAAAAATTAGCCAAAACAACTGGCGGTGAATATCAATTAATGCGTTTATACGCAATGGGTGCGGATGCTTGGTTACTCATCAACCAATTTAATGAATTACGCCAAGTACCGGGATATCGCTTAAGTGGCTTAACTGGTATTTTAAGTGCGGGTACAAATTGTAATGTTGAACGCGATATGACTTGGTATCAATATCAAGATGGTGCGGTTGTACCGGTCGCAAACTAATGTTTTCTTTAAAACGTCAACAAGGGGCGAGCTTTGAGCATCAAGCTCGCCTTTTTTTAGAATCAAAAGGCTTAAAATTTATTGCGGCCAATCAAAATTTCAAATGTGGTGAACTTGATCTTATTATGAGTGACAAAGGAACCATCGTTTTTGTTGAAGTTCGCCAACGTTCTCATAATACCTTTGGCTCGGCAATAGAAAGCGTAGATTGGCAAAAACAACAAAAATGGTTAGATGCTGCAAATTTATGGCTAATGAAACAAAACATGAGTTTAGAAGACGCTGATTGTCGTTTTGATTTAATCGCCTTTGGCAAAACGCCCCAAGATATTCAATGGATTCCTAATTTTCTCGATTAATGGCTTTTTATGATGTTACAAAAAGTAAAAGATATTTATAGCGAAAGTATTCAAATTCAAATTGCTGCGTCTAGCATGCTTTCGGAAAATATTGCTAACGCCACTCAAATGGTGATGCAATGTTTGCTAGGCGGCAATAAGGTGATCGCTTGTGGCGTCTCGCGTTCTTATGCCAATGCACAGTTTCTCGTATCTAACTTACTTAATCGATATGATTTAGCAAGACCGAGTTTTCCCTCTGTTCTATTAAGTTTAGAAAGTGCGGTGGGTTCTTCTCTTGTTTTTGAACACTCGCCTGAGGAATTGTATTGTCACCAATTTAATACCGTTGCCAAACCTGGTGACTTACTTATCGCTTTTGCGCCTTTAGGAACAGAGAAAATCGTGCTAAACACTATTTCTCATGCAGTAAATAAAGAAGTTAATGTCATTGCACTCACTGGCTCTAATAACGATGCAATTCAAGGAATTTTAGCAGATAGTGATTTAGAAATATCAATTCCAGCGACAAAAGAAAGCCGAGTCCTAGAAAACCATCTTTTTGTTATCAATGCCCTTTGTGAATTAGTTGACCATACATTGTTCCCAAGTGCTTGACAGCAAAATCAATCAATCTCAAACTAGCGGTAATTTAATCTCAAAAGGAGTTAATTATGACATTATCCCCGTTAAAAAAACTGGCTATCGTGCTTAGCACAACATTCTTTTTACAAGGCTGCATCGTTGCTGCTCTTGGTGGTGGCGCCGCAGCAGCTAAAGTAGGCACCGATCCTCGAACTGCTGGCACACAAGTAGACGACGAAACACTCGAATTCAAAGTAGAAAATGCCGTTGAAAAAGATGCCCAAATCAAAACTGAAGGTCGTGTAAATGCCGTGTCTTACAATGGTCGAGTACTTTTAATCGGTCAAGTGCCTAATAGTGGTGTAAAAGACACTGCCGCAGATCTTGCAAAAGGCGTTGAAGGTGTCAATGACATTTATAACGAACTGACTGTTGGCCCGAAAATTTCTTTTGCACAAATCAGCAAAGATAGTTGGATTACCACTCAGGTCAAATCAAAAATGTTAGTCGATGGTCGAGTTAAAGCAACCGATGTTAAAGTTATTAGCGAAAATGGAGAAGTTTTCCTACTCGGTACATTGACTCATGCCCAAGCTGATGCAGCCGCAGATATTGCGAGCAAAATCAGTGGCGTGAAAAAAGTAATTAAAGTTTTTAAATATCTCAACTAATCTTTAAAGTGCGGTAAAAATTCAACGAATTTCAACCGCACTTTTCTCATTTTTACAAGTAAAAAATTTGATTTTTTGCTCTTTCGAAAAAACCATTTATTTTTAAATAAGTTACCTATTGTCAATAATTCAAGCAAAAAATTTATTGCTTGATCTCAAGCAAAAAACACATTACCTTGTGCGTAATTTTATTACAAACACTATATCTTGTGTTTAACATCGCCATAATAACAAGGGTCGTACAATGAATAAAAGCTTAATGGTAACCAAGCGTGATGGCACGCAGGAACAAATCAATCTTGATAAAATCCACCGTGTTATTACATGGGCAGCAGAAGGTCTAGACAATGTATCTGTTTCCCAAGTTGAGCTTCGCTCACACATTCAATTTTATGAAGGCATTCGTACTTCTGACATTCACGAAACCATTATTAAAGCAGCCGCAGATTTAATCAGTAAAGATACGCCTGATTATCAATTTTTAGCTGCTCGCTTAGCGGTTTTCCATTTACGCAAAAAAGCCTACGGTCATTTCGATCCCCCTCGTTTATACGATCACGTCAAAAAATTAGTACGCATGGGAAAATATGATCATGCCTTATTGGATGATTACACCCGTGAAGAATGGGACACAATGGACGGATTCATCGACCATTGGCGTGATATGACGTTCTCTTATGCTGCAGTGAAACAATTAGAAGGTAAGTATTTAGTTCAAAACCGTGTGACTGGAGAAATCTACGAGTCTGCACAATTCCTCTATTTACTGGTTGCCGCAAGTTTATTCTCTAAATATCCAAAAGAAACGCGTTTAGATTATGTAAAACGTTTCTACGATGCAACATCTACCTTCAAAATATCCTTACCAACACCAATTATGGCGGGAGTGCGCACACCTACTCGTCAGTTCAGCTCTTGCGTATTAATTGAATGTGATGATAGCTTAGATTCAATCAATGCAACGGCATCCGCTATTGTGAAATATGTTTCACAACGCGCGGGAATTGGTATTAATGCAGGTGCAATTCGTGCATTAGGTAGTGAAATTCGTGGCGGTGAAGCATTCCATACAGGATGTATTCCATTCTATAAATATTTCCAAACCGCGGTGAAATCTTGCTCACAGGGTGGTGTTCGTGGCGGTGCTGCGACACTTTATTACCCTATTTGGCACTTAGAAGCAGAAAGCTTACTTGTGTTAAAAAATAACCGAGGTGTAGAAGACAACCGCGTTCGTCATATGGATTATGGCGTCCAATTAAATAAATTGATGTATCAACGTTTAATTAAAGGTGGTGAGATTACTTTATTTAGTCCATCTGATGTACCTGGACTGTATGAAGCATTCTTTGCCGATCAAGATAAATTTGAAGAACTTTACGTAAAATACGAACAAGATCCAACTATCCGTAAACGCACCGTTAAAGCCGTTGAGATTTTCTCTTTATTAATGCAAGAACGTGCATCAACAGGCCGTATCTACATTCAAAACGTAGACCACTGTAATACCCACTCTCCGTTTGATCCACAAGTAGCACCAGTTCGCCAATCTAACTTATGTTTAGAAATCGCGTTACCGACGAAGCCGCTTGAACACATTAATGATGAAAATGGAGAAATCGCACTTTGTACGCTTTCCGCATTTAACTTAGGTAAGATTGAAAACTTAGATGAATTAGAAGAACTTGCCGATCTTGCAGTGCGTTCACTTGATGCATTATTAGATTATCAAGATTATCCTGTTGTGGCGGCAAAACGTAGTTCACTTGCTCGTCGCGCATTAGGTATCGGTGTCATTAACTATGCTTATTACCTTGCGAAAAATGGTGTTCGTTATTCTGATGGTTCAGCTAACGATTTAACTCACCGCACTTTTGAAGCCATTCAATATTATTTATTGAAAGCCTCTATGAACTTAGCAAAAGAGCAAGGTGCTTGCGAATACTTCAATGAAACCACTTATGCAAAAGGCATTTTACCTATTGATACCTATAAGAAAGATTTAGATGCCTTAACACAAGAGCCTCTACATTATGATTGGGAAAGCTTGCGTAAAGATATTCAAGAATTTGGTTTACGTAACTCAACATTAACCGCCTTAATGCCATCAGAAACATCATCGCAAATTTCAAATGCGACTAATGGTATCGAGCCGCCGCGTGGTCATGTAAGTATTAAAGCGTCAAAAGATGGCATCCTAAAACAAGTTGTACCTGAGTACGAAAACTTAAGCGACAACTACGAATTACTTTGGGATATCCCAAGCAATGATGGCTACTTACACCTAGTCGGTATTATGCAAAAATTCGTAGACCAAGCGATCTCCGCCAACACCAACTACGATCCAAAACGTTTTGAAGATGGTAAAGTGCCAATGAAAGTGTTGTTAAAAGATCTTTTAACCGCTTATAAATATGGCTTAAAAACCCTTTACTATCAAAACACTCGCGATGGCGCTGAAGATGCTCAAGAAGATCTTGATGACGGCTGTGCTGGTGGGGCTTGTAAAATCTAACTATTTACTTTCAAATTATTAGCGGGCTTTAGTCCGCTACTTGTAACCTATTAATTACTATTGGCAAAATTAAGGTTGCCAAAACGGGGAACAATATATGGCATACACCACTTTCTCACAAACCAAAAACGACCAATTAAAAGAACCAATGTTCTTTGGTCAAAACGTTAACGTTGCGCGTTACGATCAACAAAAATATGAGACGTTTGAAAAGCTCATTGAAAAACAACTTTCTTTCTTCTGGCGTCCGGAAGAAGTAGATGTGTCGCAAGACCGTATCGACTATGCCGCGTTACCTGAGCATGAAAAACACATTTTCATCAGTAACTTAAAATATCAAACCCTATTAGATTCTATTCAAGGCCGTAGCCCGAACGTTGCATTATTGCCGTTAGTGTCTATTCCTGAATTAGAAACTTGGATTGAGACTTGGACCTTCTCTGAAACCATCCACTCTCGCTCTTACACCCACATTATTCGTAATATCGTGAACGATCCATCTATTGTATTTGATGACATCGTGACCAACGAAGAAATCATCAAACGTGCGCGCGATATTTCTTCTTACTACGATGATTTAATCCGTGACAGCCAACTTTACAGCCTATATGGTGAAGGCACTTACACTGTAGATGGTAAAGAATGTGTGGTGACATTACGCAACTTGAAAAAACAACTTTATCTTTGCTTGATGAGTGTGAACGCACTTGAAGCGATTCGTTTTTATGTATCCTTTGCTTGCTCCTTTGCCTTTGCGGAGCGTCAATTAATGGAAGGTAATGCGAAAATCATTAAATTTATCGCACGTGATGAAGCGTTACACTTAACGGGTACGCAGCATATTTTAAATATTATGGCTGCAGGTCAAGATGATCCTGAAATGGCAGAGATTGCAGAAGAATGTAAACAAGAAGCCTATGATTTATTCTTAGCGGCTGCAGAACAAGAAAAAGACTGGGCTGATTATTTGTTCAAAGACGGTTCTATGATTGGTTTGAACAAAGACATTTTGGTGCAATACGTGGAATATATCACCAATATCCGTATGCAAGCGGTCGGTCTTCCATTGCCATTTGGTGCTCGTTCTAACCCGATTCCATGGATTAACGCATGGCTTGTTTCTGACAACGTACAAGTGGCACCACAAGAAGTGGAAGTGAGTTCTTACCTTGTTGGTCAAATTGACTCAAAAGTTGATACGAATGATTTTGGGGATTTCGATCTCTAATTAAAAACACACAAGAAAATAACCGCACTTTGGAATATTCTTTTTAAATATTTAAAGTGCGGTTAATTTTTTGTTCATTTTAAAAGGCTTTCTAACACAGAAAGCCTTTTATTTCTTAGATTTCCAATAATAATCTTGTTGGATCTTCCAATAATTCTTTAATCGTTACCAAGAAACCAACAGATTCACGACCGTCAATTAAACGATGATCGTAAGATAAAGCAAGATACATCATCGGGCGAATCACCACTTGACCATTAAGCGCAATCGGGCGTTCTTTAATAGCATGCATTCCTAAAATTGCACTTTGTGGTGGATTGATAATTGGGGTGGACATAAGAGAACCAAACACGCCGCCATTTGTAATGGTAAAATTGCCGCCAGTGAGATCTTCTACAGTCAATTTGCCATCACGACCTTTTTCAGCTAATGCTTTAATTTGTTTTTCGATCTCTGCCATACTGAGCTTATCGCAATCGCGAAGCACTGGAGTGACTAATCCACGAGGAGTCGAAACCGCAATACTAATATCAAAATAGTTATGGTAAACAACATCATCGCCATCAATGGAAGCATTCACTTCAGGATAACGTTTTAATGCTTCCACAACCGCTTTGATATAAAAAGACATAAATCCTAAACGAACACCATGCTGTTTTTCAAATTTTTCGCCGTAGGTTTTACGCAAAGTCATTATCGGTTGCATATCCACTTCATTGAAAGTAGTAAGCATTGCTGTACTATTTTTGGCTTCCAGTAAACGTTCAGCAATACGTTTACGCAAACGGGTCATTGGCACACGTTTTTCTGAACGTGCACTATAAGCTACCGTACTAATTGTATTTTGCTCAGTGGCAACTTCTTGTTTCGCTTGCAGTGCTTGTCTTTTTGCGATTTCACGTTCAATGTCTTCACGCGTTAAACGGCCGCCAACACCCGAACCTTGAATTTGATCTGCTTGTAAATCATGTTCTGCTAATAAACGACGAATAGCAGGTCCCTGATCCGCATTATGATTATGACTATTTTCAATTTCTGCATGTTGACGATCAGATGGTGTAGGTTCATTCGTTGCTTTTAACGTCTCTGAACTAACATCCCCTTCTTGAGCCGTAGAAATTTTGCCTAGCAACTGTTTACTCACCACAGTTTCGCCCTCAGCTTGAACAACTTCTGCCAGTACACCATCAGAAAGTGCGGGTACTTCTAGCACGACTTTATCCGTTTCAATTTCTACAATAACTTCATCACGTTTAACGGTATCACCTACTTTTTTATGCCAAGTAGCAACGGTTGCATCTGCAACTGATTCAGGTAGGTCTGGAACAAGAATTTCAATGGTCATTTTATTTTTCCTTATCTCTTAACTTAAAGTGCAACTTATTGCACTAAATTACTCTTTTACTTTTTATCCAGGATGCAACAAGTACACCTGTAAATTTATAAAAATATCTTAATTTCTAACCGCACTTTATAGGGTTAAGGCATCTTCCACTAACTGTTTTTGCTGTTTAGTGTGAAGCGACATATAACCCACAGCAGGCGAAGCTGAAGCTGGACGCCCTGCATATTTGAGTTTAACGGATTCTGGAATTGCTGATTCAAAATTATGTTTGCTGCAATACCAAGCCCCTTGGTTAAGTGGTTCTTCTTGGCACCATACATAATCCGTGACATGCGCATAAGGCTCAAGCACTTTCTTCACATCCTCATGCGGGAATGGATAAAGCTGCTCAATGCGGATAATCGCGACATCTTTCTGATTATTCGCACGACGTTGTTCAAGTAAATCGTAATAAACTTTACCTGAACACATTACCACACGTTTTACACCTTTAGGATCAAGCTCGTCAATTTCTCCAATTACCGTTTGGAAAGCTCCATTAATCAACTCATCTAAACTGGATACAGCCAATGGGTGACGTAGCAAAGATTTTGGAGAAATGGCAATCAATGGACGACGCATTTTACGTAACGACTGACGGCGCAACATGTGATACACCTGTGCTGGCGTTGATGGCACGCAGACTTGCATATTTTGTTCAGCACAAAGTTGCAAATAACGTTCAAGACGAGCAGAAGAATGTTCTGGCCCCTGTCCCTCATAGCCATGAGGCAATAACATAACTAAACCACACATTCTGCCCCATTTTTGTTCGCCAGAGCTAATAAATTGGTCGATAACAATTTGTGCACCATTAGCAAAATCGCCAAATTGCGCTTCCCAAATGGTTAACGTTTTTGGATCTGTTGTTGCGTAGCCATATTCAAAAGCGAGTACTGACTCTTCTGAAAGTACAGAATCCCATACTTCAAAACGACCTTGATTGGCGTGCAAATGTGTTAATGGTACATACCCCGTACCATCATTTTGATTATGCACAACGGCATGACGATGGAAAAAGGTTCCACGCCCCGCATCTTCACCTGATAAACGAACATTAACACCTTCATCAAGTAAGGTTGCATAAGCCATGGTTTCAGCCATACCCCAGTCGAGCAATTTCTCGCCTTGATACATTGCTTTACGATCATTATAAATTTTTTCTACACGAGGATGCGCACGTAAACTTTCTGGATATTCACATACACGTTTAGCAAGGGTTAAAAAACGCTCCTGTGAAAATTTACTTTCATACGGCGCAGTCCAATCATAGTTGAGATATTGCAACCAATCCATTTTTGCCGTATCCATTTCTCGCCATTCTGATACGACTCGATCACCGTTATCTAGCGCATCGCGATAATCATTCGCCATCTCGGTAACTTGTTCTTCAGTCATCACGCCTTCTGAAACTAAGCGATCTGCATAAACTTTACGAGGTGTAGGATGTTTTTTGATGATGCTATACATCATTGGCTGAGTAGCTAATGGCTCATCAGCTTCGTTATGACCATGACGACGATAAGAAATCAAATCAATAAAAATATCTCGTTTAAATAAATTACGATATTCCACAGCCATACGCGCAGCAAAAGCAACAGCTTCAGGATCATCACCATTAACGTGAATAATCGGCGCTTGAATCATTTTCGCGATATCAGTGCAATACTCTGTGGAACGTGTGTCATTCGGATTAGATGTCGTAAAACCAATTTGGTTATTAATCACAATACGAATCGTGCCGCCCACACTGTAACCTCGAGCATTTGACATATTCAATGTTTCTTGAACAACACCCTGCCCTGCTACAGCGGAATCACCATGTACTGTAATCGCTAAAACTTGACTACGCGTTGTATCATTAATACGAGTCTGTCTTGAACGTACAGATCCCACCACTACTGGGCTTACAATTTCCAAATGAGATGGATTAAATGCCAAAGTTAAGTGAACTCGCTTATCATCCACTGCAAAATCAGAAGAAAAACCTTGATGGTATTTCACATCTCCCGTACGTTCACTAGAATGTTTACCCGCAAATTCATCAAATAAATCCTCAGGCTTTTTACCTAATACATTCACGAGCATATTCAAACGCCCACGGTGTGCCATTCCCATTACCACATCATTTACCCCTTGGCGGCTGGCATGACGTATAATTTCTTTCATTAATGGAATAAATGCATCACTTCCTTCTAAAGAAAAGCGTTTCGCCCCTGGGAATTTTGCCCCTAGATAGCGCTCTAAACCGTCCGCAGCGGTAAGTTCACGAAGAAAATTAACACGTTCTTCAGATGTAAAAAGCGGTTTATCTAACACGCTTTCCATTTTACTCTGGAGCCAAGTTTTCTGTGCCATATCCTGCACATGCATAAACTCTAAGCCAATTGAGCCACAATATGTCTCTTTCAACATTTGAGCTAACTCACCAAGTTTAATGGTATCGCGTTTGTAAACGTAATGATTAATATTGAAGGTTTCATTGAGATCTTGTTCAATAAAACCATGATGACGATAATCTAATTCAGGGACGGAAGATACTTTCCAACGATAATAATTGAGGGGATCGAGATTAGCCTCTAAATGGCCACGAAAACGATAGGCATTGATAAATTGTAGAATTTTCACCAATTTTGCACCAGCAGCAGGATCTATTACTGTCACTGCTTCATTATGATTTTCTCGCGCCAAACGACGAAAATAATCTCGTACTGGTGTATGAGGCTGTTCAAGTGCGGTCATTTTTGGTAAAGAATCAAAAGTGGCTCGCCAGCTTTCCTCCACCGACTGAGGATCACTCAAATAGCTTTCATAAAGCTCTTCTATATAAGATTGATTTGCACCGCCTAATGCTGTGCTAGCTAACCAATCATCAAATGCCTTGTTTTGCTGCATAATTACCTCTTTATTATGATTATTTGGAACGATATTTTTCGCTCCGTTTTTTATGCATTATACATAGGATTGAAAAGGAAATAAGCCTCTTATCAGAAATTGTTACAGATTTGTGATCTGACTCAAACTCTTTCCTTTTTCAGATAAAAAAAGCCAATAAAAAATCAGCTCTTTTAGAAAATAAGAATAAAATTTACCACACTTTTAACTTTAACGATTTAAAAATGGGTTTGTCTGCTTTTCTCGGCCAATGGTTGTATAAGGTCCATGCCCAGCAATAATAATCAGATCATCATTCAAGGGTAATAGTTTTGTTCGAATTGAAGAAATCAATGTTTCATAATCCCCGCGAGGGAAATCGGTACGACCAATTCCACCTTGAAATAATACATCGCCCGTAAATGCCACTTTTTTCTCATGTTCAATAAAACCAATATGCCCTGGTGTGTGCCCCGGTAAATGTAAAATCTCGAAATTAAAGCCATCTAATTTTAAAATTTCACCTTCTTGATTAAACCAACGATCAGGTAAAAAGGCTTCTATATTTGGTAAACCAAAACGTTGAGCTTGTTCTAGCAAACTCTCAAATAAAAATTTATCTTCTTCATGAGAGCCCCAAATTTCAACACCAAAATGTTGTTTTAATTGCATGGCTGCGCCAACATGATCTAAATGACCGTGGGTAAGCAAAATCACTTTAAGATTTAGATCTAGTTCTTCTATACGCTGAATTAGGCGTTCGGCTTCGCCGCCCGGATCAATGATTGCTGCATTGTTGTCGTCATCCCAAATTAAAGAACAATTTTGTTGAAATGAGGTGACTGGGATAATTTCGATATTCATGTTTGCTCCTTATAATCGATAAAATTGTTGAGTATTCAAAAGCATTTTCTCTTGAACATAATGTAATGGCAAAGATTTTAATTCCGCTACTTTCTTCGATACTGCAAATAATTGCTCAGAAATGACCGCACTTTCAAATCCTACATGTGGCCAAGGACTATCCGTTTCAATCATCAAACGGTTTAATGACAAATGTTGAGCAACATATTGCGTTTTAGGATTCCATAAAATATCAGGCGTTAGGCTCGCAAAATATGGTGTAGATAAAAATTTATGAAAAGATTTTTCATCTGTCTTAAACCAATGAAAATGAGCTCGTTGGATATTATGTTTCTGTAATAATTCAAGGGCAATATCCACATCATTATGCACAATATGTAAATTTAACGGCAAATCCCATTTTTTCGCTATCAGAATAAATCGTTCCAGTAATTCAATGTAAGGTGCGTCATCCAAATTTGAATTTTCACGTTTAGAATAATGTGGCAATCCCACCTCGCCAATCGCAGAAATTAAAGAATAATGGTCATCAATCCATTGAAATAATTCTTCTTGCTCTTCTAAATTGAGCAAAGGCTGTTCAGGATGAAAACCAGCTGCAATATAAAGTTTCTCGGGATAAGCCTTTTTTAAATTCAATAGCTTTTTAGCACTTTTTAGATTCGTACTTACCGCAAGCATACCTGTAATCTTTGAATCCCCAAGTGTTTTCTGGATATTCTCATCAGAGAGTTGATCTAAATGAAGATGACTGTCAAATAACATAGTATTTTCCAATGAAAAACCGCACAAAAGTGCGGTCAATTTTAAATTTATTTTATACCCCTTTCCAGGTTCTAACAGGGCCTGTATCCACATGAATAAAATTACTTGTTGGATAATAACCTACACCACCATTTCGAAGACTTTCTGCGGAAGATTTCACTTTAATCAAAGGTACACCCGCAATACGGAAATCAATTGCTTTTCCTTTAATGTGATAACTATTACTTGCTACGCCTTTACTTTGACGATGGCGCATCGCATTTGTTGCAGCGGAACGATACCCACAAATAATTTCAATTTCAGCATTGCGTATCCCCAAATTACTTTGAATGTTATAAAACTTGTGGAATAAATTTGGATCCATTCTACGAACTTGATTTGTTCGTTTATCGCGCATAAAATGATCTAATTTTTTTAATATTGCACTTGAGAAACCTTTTTGTGCAAAAAATTCACCACTTAATCGCTCTCCCGTATTAATGTTACGGAACGTCAAGATACGAGGCTTAGGTGTTGAAACCACTGCTAATACAGAATTTGGTAAAACTGATGCACCTAAAACAATTCCACCGAGCGACAGCCATTTACGTTTCTGTTTATCAACCTTGTTCATCATCTCTCCTTTCTATATTTTGATGGATTATTAGAGATATTTTTTGACGACATTCCAATTAATGTCACTGAAATTCATCAATCCATCGTATTTATAAATATCTGGCAATACTTGAATTTTTCCATCATCAACCCAGGATGTTACATAGTATATAAACACTGGGTTTTCTGAACGAATTGGGGCAGAAACAGTTTTTTTACTCTCTAAAACATTCTTTTTACGTTCATCAGACCACCCCGCTTCTTTTAATAAAATACTAGCAAGTTGATCGGACTTTTCCACACGCACGCAACCAGAGCTTAATGCACGATCTTTACGACTAAATAATCCATGATTTGGCGTATCATGTAAATAAATCGCATCTGAGCTTGGCATATTAAATTTATAATTACCCAATGCGCTATCGCCCGCGGCTTGTCGAACTCGATAAGGGAATTTATTACCAATAGATGCCCAATCAATAGAAGCTGGATCAACAACATTTCCCTGACTATCTAAAATTGAATAATTATGTTCTGCAATATAATTTGGATCCGCTTTCATTTTTGGCAATAAATCTTCATTAATTAAGCGAGTAGGGGCATTCCAAGGTGGATTAACAACAACATTACTCAATTTGCTATACATCACTGGCGTACGCCGTTGATCCTTACCAACAATAACACGAGACTCCAAAATTAAATTACCATCACGATAATACTGCAATTTATAACTTGGAATATTTACAAAGATGCCATTATGAAAATCAGGAATTACTCGTAAACGCTGTGCATTAATTGCAAGTTTCTGCCCAACCTCTGATAAGCCTGATGCTGATACCATTGATGATAACGCTTTAACAGTTTGATGATATAAGTGATTATCACCCGATAAACTTTGTACAAAACCTAAAAGTTGACCATTTTCTACCGCACTTAACCAACGTTGAATATGTTCATCTGCAGGTTGTTGGACTTTATAAGCACTAGGCGAATACAGCCAACGTTGAGCTTGAACTCCAACATTTTGAGTATAATACAAATAATCTAGCAATATATCGCTCAATAAAACATCATAAGCTAATCCGCCTTCTTGCTCGATCAATTCAAAGGATTCTAAGGATTTTGCTGAACGTTTAGAAATACCGCTAGCCACCATAGCTGCATAATCCTGTAATAATTGGCGAGCCGCAGCATTATCTTTCCATAATGGTGTATATTTACGTTCTGCATATAAACGAGCTAACAAAGGCTTAAACTGTAAAGCATGCTCGCCTATTTCATGGGTTAGCGACATCTCTAAAATCGATTGCTTTTCCTGTAATAAGCGCGCTTGATCTAATTTAATTTCTTCTTCTAGCTTTTGTTTTTCTTCTGGAGATAAATGCGAAACATCAATTCCATGAGTTTGCGCAGATTTCCCATTGTTTGCAAAATCTGCTAAAGCGCATCCTGATGTCATCATTGACAATGACAACACAAATACTGAGAGCTTTGCAGTGCTTTTAAACATAGCCATTCCTTAAACATTTCCTAAAAACAACCGCACTTTATCTAAATTCTAAAACAAAGTGCGGTTAACATAATTTTATTTTTTCTCTTCTACTTTTTCTGTTGGTTTCTGAGCTTCTTTACCAACATCTTGCGCACTTGAATTCAACATGACAAAATCCGCAGCCATCTTTTCCGCCTCTTTTAAGAAGAAATCTGGCGCTTCATAATCTTTCGGTAAATCATCAATATCATTTAATGCTTTTTTACCTTCTCGTTTAAAACGATCATTAATATCTTTTAAACGTCTTGCATCATCTTTATCGTTTTCAGCTTTACGCGTTTGATAATTCAACGATAAGAATTTGCGATCGCGGCGCTCATTACGGATTTTTAAATCTTCATTCAATGCAATAAACTCAGGATCTTTAGCTATACGCTCAAGATGTTTTTTATTTAATACATCAACGTCTTTGCGCGCATTACCAACTTCTTTATAAGTTGCAGATGGAATTTTATCCCACGGCAATGCATTATCTTCTTTATCTTCACCGTATTCTTTCGCATCGATAATTTCAGGGAAATTAATATCTGCTGCGACACCTTTTAATTGTGTTGAACCGCCATTAATTCGATAGAATTTTTGGATAGTATATTGCAATAAACCTAACGGCGTCTGATCCAAATCATACACAAAATTTAAAGGACGACTTTGCTGAACGGTACCTTTACCGTAAGTATTTTGTCCAATAACAATACCGCGATTGTAATCCTGCATTGCCGCTGCAAAAATTTCTGATGCCGAAGCGCTGTAACGGTTAATCATCACAAACAAAGGACCTTTATATTGTTGCTCGGCATCATCGTCTTCATGTACACGAATTCGTTGATAGGCATCACGTACTTGCACAACAGGACCATTCGTAATAAACAAACCACTTAAAGCAACCGCTTCTGTTAATGCGCCACCACCATTCTCACGCAAATCAATAATTAACGCATCGGCTTTTTGTTTCTCTGCTTTAACCAATAATTTTTTAACATCATCAGTTAAACCAATATAAAAACTTGGCACTTTGATTACCGCAATATTTTTACCATTGGCTTTATCCATGGTTAATTTTGCAGCTTGATCTTCAATACGCACTTTATCGCGAACTAAAGTAATAATACGGGATTTTCCACCTTTAGACGGCTCAATTTCTAACCGCACTTTTGTGCCTTTTTTACCTTTGATTTTCTCAACGATATCTTCTAAACGCCAGCCTACGATATCTTCAATCTCGCCTGTTGCTTGTCCCACACCGATAATTTTATCTCCGGGATGTAATTTTTTACTTTTCTCCGCAGGTGCGCCAGGAACAAGTGACTTAATACTTGTTTCATCATCTTCTGATTGTAACGTTGCCCCAATCCCCTCAAGAGAAAGATTCATGCTTTCATTAAAACTTTTCGCAGTTCTTGGTGCAAGATAGCTTGTATGTGGATCAATTTCACGAGCAAATGCATTCAAATAGGTTTGCAGAATGTCATCTGCCTTTGTTTGAGTTAAACGGCGAATTGCCAAATTATAACGTTTAGTGAGTTTTGTTTTAATTTCTGACCATTTTTTATCTTTTAATTTAAGATTGATAATGTCATTTTTTACTCGTTCTTCCCAAAGTTTGTTGGCTTCCTCTTCATTTTTCGGAAATGCCGCTTTTTCACGATCAATTTCAATTTGATCCTGGCCATTCAAATTAGGCTCTTTATCTAATAAAGACAAGGCATAGGCATAACGTTCATAACGACGCTTCATCATTACATCATAAATATCAAAAGCAGCAGAAAGATCACCTTGATTTAACTGGTCATCCAACTTAGCACCATATTTTTGACGAAGTTCATCTACATCAGATTGCAAAAAGGTGTTATGGCTAAAATCAATATTTTTAATATAACGATCAAAAATCTTTTCAGAAAAAGCATCATCCAATGAGATCTTTCGATAATGCGATTGGGTTAATCGAGTCGTTGCACGCTTAGTCGCCAACTGATTCTCTTCGCTTGCTGTTGGAATAGTAATATCGCTCAGTTTTAATTTAGGCTGCACAGCCAAAGCAGGCACAGAGCCGATTAACAATGCCGATAACAATGCGCTAGTAATCACATTTTTTGAAATATTAGATCTCATAACCTTTCCCGAGTAGAATTAAATCATTATGCAAATAAACGATCTGCAGCTACGCTCATAACCAAACCGTTTTCAAGCTCAACACGAGCTGAATCTTTTAGAACTTCCACTACTGTTGCTTTTTTCGCATGATCACCAGCTTTCACTTTCACCACAGAACCAACAGAAATTTGTGAAAAATCAACCGCACTTAATGACGGCTTATTGAAATGTTTAGCATTTTTATTTGCAGGTTTACGTGGACGTTGTTTTTGTTGAGCTTTTTTCGCTGCAGCTTCGGCTTTACGTTTTTCAGCAACGCGTGCTTTAGCTTCAGCAAGCTGTTGAGCTGCATGGGCTACATGCTCCGCTTCTAATACTCCGGCTGGATTACCGTGTAAATCTACGCGCACTGCGCCTTCGCGACAGCCATGTAAATAACGCCAATTTGATGTGTATTGACGAAGAGCCTGACGCAACTGAGTTTTGCTTACATGCTCATCATCTTGTAATGCTTCCGCTAAATCTTGGAACAGACCAATTTTTAATGGTTTTGCTTCGCCTTCTAAAATAAAGCAAAGAGGGAATTTTTCAGCCAAATACGCAATAATATCTTTTGTATTGGTTAGTTTTTGTGAATTTACTTGCGCATCAGTAGCCTGAACGCCAGATTGAGAATCAGTCATATTAGTTATCCTAGGGTAAATATAAACCGACTTAGTTTATCGCACTTTTTACAAAATTTACAATGAATCAAAACATTGTGAATAAATTTCGCACAAAAATAGTCAAGATCACTTCCCATATATACTTAAACAAGGCTAAAATGCGCCGTTTTTAACAACCGAATAAAAGATAATCTTTCGTGCAAGAATCAAACCTCACACAAAAATCATTTCAAATTATAAAATGCGAAGAATGTGATGCTAGCGTAGAAACACCTTTGATATTAAATAAAGATGAACAAGCTGAATGTCCACGTTGTCATCACCATTTAGCGACAGGTGGGCGTTGGTCAGTGCATCGTTGCGCTATGGTTGCTTTATCGATTCTTATTTTGATGCCATTTGCCTTGGGGTATCCCCTATTAAGTCTTCATTTATTAGGTGTAAAAATTGATGCTTCTATTTGGGAAGGTATTTGGAAAATGTCAGTGGCAGGCTATGAATACACTGCTTTTATGGTGTTTATCTGTGCCGTTGTCATGCCAATTACCTTTGCAATTTTAGTCATCATGCTCTGGATTGCAAAAATTTTGCATATTAAACCTCGTAGTGTTTTGCTTTTTTTAGGTTATATAAAACCTTGGGTTATGTTTGATGTATATTTAGTCGCGCTAGGTGTGACGATGTTCAAAGTACGTGAATATGCAACACTGGAAATTAATGTTTATTTAATTCCTTTCATTTTCACCGCACTTTTGACAACCTTACTTTTTATAAAATTAAACCTTAAAGCATTGTGGAAAGAGTTTTATCCAGAAAATGAACCAGCTTATGATGCAAAAAACATTGAATTATGTGATGCTTGTAACTATACATTTTCAAAAAATGGTATTCATCACGATAAAAAGAACACCCCACGATGTCCTCGCTGTTTATCGCCTGTTCATATTTCAGATAATATTAAGTTACAACGCACTTGGGCAAGTTTAATTGCTGGGATTATTATGCTTTTCCCAGCAAATTTATTACCCATATCAGGCATTTATTTAACAGGCGCGCTCTCTGAAGATACATTGATATCTGGTGTAATTTCTTTTGTTAATATGGGCAGTTATTTTGTTGCTTTCGTGGTATTCTTTGCGAGTATTTTTGTCCCAATCAGTAAAGCTGTAATTCTACTTTATTTACTAAGTTGTGTTCATTTTAAATGGCGACACTCTATAAAATGGCAAATACGTTTATTGCATATTGTGCATTTCGTTGGGCGCTGGTCGATGCTCGATTTATTTGTATTAGCCTTAATGATGTCACTAGTAACACGCGGTGAAATTATTAATTTTACCGTTGGCCCTGGCGCATTTTACTTCGGCGCTGCCGTATTTTGCAGCATGATTTCAACCTCACAATTTGATAGTCGATTAATTTGGAAAATTTATGACAGAGAAAAATAGTTCTTCAATGAAAGATCAACATACAGAAATGACTGCGGCAGTACGAAAAACTCGTCGTATTTCTCCATTTTGGTTACTTCCCTTTATTGCATTATGTATTGGGGCAATTTTATTCTTCCAAATTGTTAAGGAACGTGGCACAAGCATCACGATTACCTTTACCAATGGTTCAGGTATTGTTGCGGATAAAACACAAGTTCGCTACCAAGGTTTGCAAATTGGTGTAGTAAAGAAAGTAAATTTCACAGATAACCTGCAAAAAGTGGAAGTTGTAGCCAATATCAATCCTGAAGCATCAAGTATTTTGCGTGAAAATACAAAATTCTGGCTTGTTCAACCAAATGTTTCACTTGCAGGCATTTCAGGTTTAGATTCTCTCGTATCAGGCAATTACATCACTCTTCAACCGGGTGATGGCGATCGCGAAGATGAATTTATTGCAGAAGAACAAGGCCCCATTGCCCAAGTTTCTCCTGGAGATTTATTGATTCACTTAATTTCTGATGATTTAGGCTCAATTTCTATTGGTGCATCCGTATATTTTAAAAAACTACCTGTAGGAAAAATTTACGATTACCGCATTAATAAAGACAATAAAGTACAAATAGACGTGGTGATTGATAAAGCCTATGCACAGTTTGTGAAAAAAGATTCACGTTTTTGGAACATAAGCGGCATTAACGCCAACATTAGCCCGTCAGGCTTAAATCTAAATGTAGAAAGTTTAAATGCGGTTGTACAAGGTGCTGTTTCTTTTGACTCTCCAGCTGACAGCCCAAAAGCAGATGAAAATAGTCACTTCACCCTGTATACCAATTTAAAAGCCGCAAAACGTGGGATTGAAGTCAACGTAAATATTCCCGCATCCGCTGGTCTCGTTGCAGGACAGACCGAAGTTTATTCTCAAGATAATCCTATTGGGATTCTTTCTAAAATAAGTGCGGTTGAAAATAACGATGAAATTTTAGAAGGCAGTTTATTGATAGATCCAAACCAAACCTCTTTATTTAAAGCGAATAGCAAAATCGTACTTCGCAATAAAAAAACGGATCTTGGTAATTTAGCAGATCCCAAAAAATTCTTTCGTGGCGAATATTTTGATGTCATTGCTGGAGATGGTGAAACTAAGCATCAGTTTGATGTCATTAAAGAAAATGAGTTATTACTCAATGCACCTAATACATTAGTTTTAACACTCACCGCACCAGAAAATTACGGTGTAAGTGAAGGTCAAAATGTGTTTTATAACAACATGCCAATCGGACAAATTGTTTCACAAAAAGTGGATGTAAATGGCGTGCAATTTAAAGCAGCAATTGCATCCGAATATCGCAATTTAATTCACGAAAACACACAATTTGTCGCAGCAACAAATTTTGATATCAGCGTTGGATTAGACGGATTGCGTTTTGAATCCGCGACACCAGAAAAATGGTTACAAGGTGGCGTAAGGGTATTAACGAAACAAGGTCAGGGAAAAGCTAAAGATAGCTATCCGCTTTATCAAAATATCAGCAATGCTGAACATGGCATCATAGGAAATATTCTTACGCCAACGATAACCTTACATACCCAAACGTTACCAAGCATTGATAAAGGTTCTCTCGTACTATATCGTCAATTTGAAGTGGGGAAAATTTTAAATATTAAACCTAAAACTAATAGCTTTGATATAGAGGTTTATATTTATCCCGCCTATCAACATTTGCTGACCGATAAAAGCCGATTTTGGGTGGAAAGTGCGGCAAAAATTGATATCACACCTAAAGGAATTAGCATTCAAGCGACACCTCTTGCGCGTTCCTTAAAAGGTGCGATTAGCTTTGATAATAGTGGTTCGGGCAATAATCGAACACTTTACGCAAATGAAAGTTATGCAAAATCCATCGGGCTTGCAATCACCTTAATGGCAGATGATGCAAGCAATCTGAGCAAAGGAATGAGTCTGCGCTATTTGGGTTTAGACATAGGGCAAATTGACAGTATTCAGCTTGATGCAAAATCTAAACGCATCACTGCAAAAGCGTTAATAAACCCGAACTATATGAATATAATTGCAAAAGAAGGTTCTAACTTTACGATTATCTCACCACAAATTTCAGCCGGTGGAATAGATAATCTTGATAGCTTATTACAGCCTTATATCGATATTGAAATTGGGAATGGTAAACCAAAAACACAATTCAATTTAGCTCAAACAGCGCCACAACGTAATAAATTTAGTAATGGTACACCATTTATTTTAGAAACACGTGATGCCATGAATTTAAGTGAAGGTTCACCAATTCTTTATCGAGGCGTAGAAGTGGGTACCGTGAAAAAATTTGAGCTTAACAGTCTTGGTGATCGCGTCTTAGTGCATATTGCAATTATGCCGAAATATAGTCATCTTGTTCGACAAAATACAGAATTTTGGATTGCATCAGGCTATGACTTTACCTTAGGCTGGAAAGGTGCAGCATTTAATACAGGAAGTGTTCAACAGTTGCTAAAAGGTGGTATTTCTTTCTCCACACCAGCAGAAAAAGAAATTCAACCACAGGCGCAGTCAAACAAACGTTTCTTACTTCAGATAAAGCGTCCTGAAGAAGTGCAAACTTGGGGAAGCGGCGCATTACCACAATAAATAAAAAATGGATTAAACGGTAAAAGGTTTAATCCATTTTTTATTATCGATTTAAATAGTCCAATAAGTTTTTCCACTGTAATAGCATATCTTTTATACCCAACTCATACATTGCTTGCAATTTATTGGGATCTTTTTCAATACGCTTAATCTTCAAATCAACAGAAGGTCGAATAACAAAAATATCGCCTTTTTCTGCTAGCTTAATCACATTTTCAACTTGTCGATTGTACATGGCATAACGCTGATTTACTGCATCGGAAAAATGTGGATAACGTCGATAAAACCATTTGGCAACCCAAGTCATTGGCTTAGATTTTCTATAATATAAAGTGCGGGTAAGAATGACAATGATTTTATCGTATCCTAACTTCTGCATTTGTTCGACAGGAATAGAGTCAGCAATAGCGCCATCCAAATAAGGAATTCCGTGTATATCGACAGGACGAGAAACATAAGGCATCGCAGAAGTAGCACGCAACACCTCCATTTGCGCCAAAGGATCTATTAATTTGACATATTCCGCTTGAGCGGTTTGTAAATTAGTCACAGCCACATAAAAATCAATATCTGATTCTTTAAATGTTTTATTATCAAACACATCATATTTGAAAGGTACTTCATAAAAAGCAAAATCTTTATTCACGATATTGCCCGTACTCACCAAACTTTTAAAACTGATATAACGCTTATCTGATATAAATTTCTTATTATAACGAATTGTCCGCCCTTTTTGCCGAGAAGGATAATTAACACCAAACAATGCACCTGCAGAAACAGAAATGATACCATCAACCCAAAAATCTTTATCTAAGAAGGTATCTAGCACACCTGCGGTGTACATGCCTCGCATCGCCCCACCTTCTAATACTAAGCCAATTTTCATTGATTTTTTAACTTCTTCCATTTGAAAACAACACATAAAAATATTGCGTGCCATTTCTGAACACGCAATTATTTGAACAATCTGGATTAATCCCGTTTCCGACTCAGCAACCACCAAATCATCACAATAAATAGCAAACTTGGCATTAGCGCACCGAAAACAGCAGGCATGTTATAAACAACGCTCATTTGCCCGAAAATTTCATTTACTACATAAAATAAAAAGCCAAAACAGATGCCCGTTACAATTCTAGCGCCCGCTGTCACACTGCGTAGCGATCCAAAAATAAAAGATAATGCCAATAACATCATCACACCAACAGACACCGGTTGGAAAATTTTCCGCCAGAATGTAAGTTCAAAGCGACTCACATCCTGACCTGTTTCACGTAAAAATGAAATGTAACTATACAAACCTGAAATAGACAGTGATGTAGGACGTAAAGAAACCGCGCCTAATTTATCTGGAGTTAAATTTGTTTCCCATTTTTCCGATAAGCGATTACTTGTCGTGATTTCATCTTTGCTAATCATAGAATGGTTCACTTGACGTAAAGTCCATTTACTTTCATCTTCCGAATAACTTGCTTGGTTAGCATGTTTCAACTCCGTCAAATTACGATGCTGATCAAAAGTATAAATATAAATATCGTTTAATTTTGCGTCATCCGTCACACGTCGAACAAACACAAAATTATTACCATCTTTTGCCCAAACCCCATTTTTCATGGAAAGCATTGAACCACCAGAAAGTGCTCGAGCACGCATATCACGTGCGAACTGTTCTGTTTGCGGAATCCCCCACTCACCAATCACCATGGTTAACAACACTAATGGTAATGCGGTTTTCATCACTGCCATACCAATTTTAAAACGAGAAAATCCAGCAGCTTGCATCACAACGAGTTCGCTTCGACTTGCAAGATTACCTAAAGCCATTAGGGCACCAAGTAATGCCGCCATAGGAAAGAAAGTTTCAATATCTTTTGGAATGGTTAACCCAGTAAAAGCCACCGCTTGCCAAATATCATAAGTACCTTTACCCACACTACGAAATTGTTCCACAAATTTGATAATGGCAGAAAGCCCAACCAATGTAAGCAAAGTAGCAAAAATTGAGCCAAGAATACTTTTTCCAATATAACGATCGAGGGTATTCATCATTTTGCTTATCCTTTTCTACTGAATAAATGGCGGAATTTATACATCGCAGCGCTATCCCAACCGTTTAACACGATACCAAGCAACAAAAAGCCAATATTAACAAGAGGCATAAAAATAGCCGCATCTAATTTTCCTGCAGCCCCTGCAGATTTAAAGGAACTTTGTAATAAAAAATAAATTAAATAGAGTAAAAGTGCGGGTAAAATTTTGGCAAATCGACCTTGTCGAGGATTTACACGACTTAATGGCACAGCAATTAACGCCATTAATGGAACTGCCAGAATTAATGTAATACGCCAATGCAATTCAGACTTCGCAGAAGATGAATCTAAACCGATAAGTTGAGGCAATGTTAATTCTGCGACTTCATCATTCGTATTTTCTGTTTCCTGATGCCCCAAATAGGCTTGATATTCATCAAAATGCGTAATGCGGAAATCTGGCAAAACAGACGTGCCTTCAACTCGTTGAGTATTTTGTAAATTCAGAATTTGATCGCCATTTGGCAGCGCTTTTAATTCGCCTTTTTCAGCAGTCACAACTGATGGTTTCGTTTGTCCTTTTGGTGCCGTTTGGAACAAATACACGTCATTAATTTGATTTCCCTTAATACTATCAATAAATAAAACAAAATTGTTGTTATTCGTTGCTATAAACTGACCAGAAGCAAGCGCCCCCATTGTTGGATTCGCTTTGGCATCTTCCACAATTGCCGCTTGTTTTTGAATTGACCAAGGCGAAAGCCACAAGACGTTATAAGCAGCAAGTCCCGCAGTAATCAATGAAAGCATTAACGCCACACGCACTAAAACACGCTGTCCGACACCACAAGCACGCATCACCGTTATTTCACTTTCCGCATAAAGACGACCAAAAGTGAGTAAAATCGCAATAAACAAACATAATGGCAACATTAATTGCGCCATAGCAGGCATGCCTAGCCCAAGCAAGGAAAATACCAAATCAGCTGGCACTTTACCATTAGCCGCAGATCCCAGTACGCGCACTAACTGCTGAGAGAAAAATATCAGCAATAAAATGAACAAAATAGCGACTTGGCTCTTAAATACTTCTTTCGTTAAATATCGAATTAAAATCATCTTATTTCGTTTGTTTTTCTAAATCTAAAACGGGGGAAAACTGGATAAAATCGGTCGCGTATGATACCTTATTTTCGCTGAATTAAACAGAAATTTAAGGATATCAAATGAAATATCAAGCAAAAAACACCGCACTTTCTCAAGCAGCTGATTCCATTGTTTTAGGCGTATATGAGAACAATGAATTTTCAAAAAGTTTCCATGAAATCGATCAATTAACCCAAGGCTATTTAAACGATTTAGTGAAATCAGGTGAGCTAACTGGCAAATTAGCCCAAACCGTTTTACTTCGTGATCTTCAAGGTTTATCTGCTAAACGCGTATTAATCGTTGGCTGTGGGAAAAAAGGAGAACTCACGGAGCGTCAATATAAACAAATCATCCAAGCTGTATTAAAAACACTAAAAGAAACCAACACGCGTGAAGTTGTTTCTTATTTAACTGAAATTGAATTAAAAGATCGCGATCTTTATTGGAATATCCGCTTTGCCATTGAAACGATTGAACACACCAATTATCAATTTGATCATTTCAAATCTCAAAAAGCAGAAGCCTCCGTTTTAGAATCCTTCATCTTTAATACGGATTGTGATCAAGCACAACAAGCCATTGCTCATGCCAATGCGATTAGCTCAGGTATAAAAGCAGCACGCGACATCGCAAATATGCCACCCAATATCTGCAACCCCGCTTATCTTGCTGAACAAGCAAAAAATTTAGCAGAAAATTCTACCGCACTTTCTTTGAAAGTTGTGGATGAAGAAGAAATGTCAAAACTTGGAATGAATGCTTATCTTGCCGTCTCAAAAGGCTCTGAAAACCGTGCTTATATGTCTATTTTGACATTCAACAATGCGCCAGATAAAAACGCCAAACCCATTGTACTTGTAGGCAAAGGATTAACCTTTGATGCAGGCGGTATTTCACTTAAACCTGCTGCTGACATGGATGAAATGAAATATGACATGTGTGGTGCTGCCTCTGTCTTCGGCACAATGAAAGCCATTGCAGAGTTGAACTTGCCATTAAACGTTATTGGTGTTTTAGCTGGTTGTGAAAATCTGCCTGATGGCAATGCTTATCGCCCAGGTGATATTCTCACTACCATGAACGGTTTAACCGTAGAAGTGCTCAACACCGATGCGGAAGGTCGCTTAGTCCTTTGTGATGCACTTACTTATGTTGAACGTTTTGAACCTGAGCTTGTTATTGATGTTGCAACCTTGACTGGTGCTTGTGTGGTTGCCCTTGGCCAACACAATAGCGGCTTAGTTTCTACAGATAACGAGCTTGCCAATGCACTACTTCAAGCCGCAACAGAAACCACTGATAAAGCGTGGCGTTTACCATTAAGCGAAGAATATCAAGAGCAACTGAAATCACCTTTCGCCGATCTTGCCAACATTGGCGGTCGCTGGGGTGGCGCAATTACTGCTGGCGCATTTTTGTCTAACTTCACGAAAAAATATCGCTGGGCACATTTAGACATTGCTGGTACAGCTTGGTTACAAGGCGCAAATAAAGGCGCAACTGGCCGCCCTGTTTCTTTATTAACACAATTTTTGATTAATCAGGTTAAATAACCACAAAACTGGCACACGTTGCACCTTTAAATCGATTACTCTGCTAGTTCGGTTTGCTCGTGTGCCATCAGTTCCTGACCCACATCATCAAGCAAACTTAGATAACGTTCATATTGTTTCAACATATCGGCAATCAATTCATCTTGATCCATATATTGAACATCGTAACCGACTCGTCCATCAAAGAAATAAGTGTAAGGCTCGTAAGTAACACTATGCTGAATGTGCGGTAGATTTTCATCGTTAATTAATTGCTCTGACACTTCTCGCCCAACAGATTTAATACCATACATAAAATCTCGCATTGATTCTTTATGAATTACCAATTCCAAAGCTGGCTCTTCTTGTTCAAATAATGTGTTGATTTCTACACTTAAATTATATTTTCCTGTTAATTCTTGACGTAATTCTCGCATAGCGGGTAACGCCGTATTTTTAAGGAAACGTAAAATATCTTTCTCTTGAGTTTGGTTCATCATTTGCTCTAAATGTGATTTCCATTTATCGCCGCTCCAGAAAATACTAGTTGGATTGACTTTAGTAGAAAAATATTTTTTATCCGCAATTAAGCCTTTCCATAAACTAAAACACATTACCAACATCAATAAAGCAAAAGGCAAGGCAACAATTAATGTCATTGTTTGCAAATTAGCAAGTCCACCAGATTGCATAAGAACAATCGCGACAACTGACATCAAAGTTCCCCACATTATCGCTTGCCATGCAGGCGAGGCTAAACTTTTATCTCGAGATGCAATGTTATTTAACACATAAATACCTGAATCCGCCGAAGTGATAAAAAACAATGAAATCACTAATAAGCTCACAAAGCCTGTTATTGTTGGTAAAGGCAGATAATTTAAAAATTTAAATAATAAAATTTCTGGGGAAGAAATAAATTCGCTAAGCCCGCCCGCAGCAATGCCATCATTTAGCCATACTGCTGTATTACCAAAAACAGTAAACCATAAAATACCAAATAAACTTGGAATAACTAACACCCCAAAGATAAATTCACGAATAGTTCGCCCTTTAGAAATACGCGCAATAAATAAACCCACAAACGGAGCCCAAGAGCACCACCATGCCCAATAAAGAATCGTCCATCCACTAAACCAACTTGTGTGTTCTTGCTCATAAGCATAAGTTTTAAAGCTGAGTTGCACTAAATTACTAAAATAATTACCAATGTTGTCGCTAAATGCAGATAAAAGATATAACGTAGGCCCTGCAATTAAAACAAAAAGAAGTAAACAAAATGCTAAAGTTAAGTTAATTTCACTTAATATTTTCACGCCTTTTCCAACACCAGAAATAGCAGAAAAAACAGCTAAACTCATCACTACAATTATTATTCCAACTTGTAAAGTAAAGTTATTTTTGCTTACCCATCCCATTTGCTCCAAACCAGCGCCAAGCTGTGATGACCCAAAACCTAGCGTAGTAATGATCCCAAATAATGTTGCAAGTAACGCCATAATATCAATCATATCGCCGATTTTTCCATTAATACGATCTTTTAATAACGGATAAAAGCAAGAACGTAACGATAAAGGTAATTTATAACGAAACCCAAAATAAGCTAATGCTAAAGCAATGGTGCCATATACTGCCCAAGCGTGAATACCCCAGTGGAACAGGGTGTGAAGTAAAGCTTCTTGTTGTTTATGTTCGGCTGGACCCGTTGTAATATCAGAAAGATAATGGGTTAATGGTTCTGCTACGCCAAAAAACATCAGCCCAACCCCCATTCCAGCGGCAAATAACATCGCAAGCCAAGATAAGAAACTAAATTCAGGTTCTTCTTCATCCTGCCCTAGTTTTATATTGCCAAGACTACTTACTGATAAAATTAATAAAAATCCTAAAAACACTGAAAAAGTGAGAACATAAAACCAACTAAAATTGGCAAAAATGCTAGTTTTAGCTTGATTCAATAATGCTTGAGTTTGTGCTGGGACAATTAAAATCATCACCATAAGTAACAACACAAAAAATAATGTAACGCCAATTACCAAAGGATTAAATGACGTTCGCTTTGTCATAAATTGAAATAAAGACAAACTTTTCCCCTTAACGATTAAGTGAATAGATTAAAAAATAGATTTAATAAACATTGCCTAGAGGCAAAAATGTGTAATGGAACCACTACAAATGACAGCACATAGAAGTGCGATTTTGAAGGAAACGTTCAGTAGGAATTGAAGGTTTGTTTCCTAAAAGCCAATATATAATAGCAAAATGCAGTTATTATTTCAAATTAGTGAAGATTTGTTTAAAAGTGCGGTGAAAAATCAAATATTTTTCTTTATATAATTTTCTAAAATAAATCTTGATAAAGAGAAGGTGGGATGAACTTTATTAAAATAGAATATTTATTTAATAAAAACCGCACTTGGAGAAAAACAAAGTGCGGTCATTTTTACTACATCACCGACACCGCTTTAATTTGAACATAGACATCTTGCCCAATAGAAAAACGCAGTTCATTTTGCGCCCATTTACTGATACTTGCCCAAATCTTATGTCCATCCACCAGCACCGCAATATCCACTCGAGAATCTTGTATCTCAATTTGTGCAACTTGGCCACGTAAAATATTACGAATACTTGTTTGTTCTGGCTTTTGCAGTGTGATAGAAACATCTGAACTATAAATACAAACTCGCACTCGCTCGCCTACATTTGCAGGCACTTGATGAATCCAAAGTGCTTGTTTGCCTAGGGAAAGTGCGGTCATTTTATAAGGAGGATTATGCAAATAAACGGGCAAGGCAAGTACACTACTCTGTTCGCTTTCCCCTTTCCAAGGGGCAAAAATAGGACTATTCCAAATTTTTTCTACGCTGTCATAGGCTTTCACGATGCCGTTTTCCATCAGTACGACCCGATCAGCTAAACGTAACAGTTCGTCCAAGCTATGTGTAACATATAAAATCGGGATATTAATTTCTTTAGAAAGACGTTCCAAATATTGCATTAGCTCGCGTTTGCGGGGAACATCAAGGGCAGAAAGTGGTTCGTCCATCAGTAAAATGTCGGGCTCAGCCAACAATGCTCGACCGATTGCGACACGCTGCTTCTCACCACCAGAAAGCGTGAGCGGATAACGCTTTAATAAATGAGTAATACCGAGAAGATCGACAATATAATTAAAATCATCTTGCGAGACATTTTTCATGCCATATCGCAAATTACCTTTCACGGTATAGTGAGGAAATAAACGCGCATCTTGGAATACATAGCCAATTTTACGCAAGTGGGTCGGCAATGATTCTTGCGTTTCCATATTCACTAAAGTGCGGTCATTTAAACGGATGAATCCTTCGTCTGGTTGTATCAAGCCACTGACGAGATTAATCAGCGATGTTTTGCCTGAACCAGACAAACCGAAAATGGCTGTCACACCTTGATCTGGCACTTGTATATTCGCTTGCAAGGCGAGTTGCCCTAGCTGTTTTTTTACATTAATCTGCAACATTTCCTTGTCCTAATTTTTTCTGCATTCGCTTACTCAACCATTCAGACAGTAATAAAGAAATCAATGAAAGAATGATAGCAAATAAACATAAGCGAGCGGTTTGTTCTTCTGCACCGGGTGTTTGAATAAAAGAATACATCGCAAGTGGAATCGTTTGAGTTTCGCCTGCAATGTTTGATACAAAGGTAATAGTCGCGCCAAATTCTCCCAACGATCGTGCAAAACCAAGAACGAGTCCAGCTAAAACCCCTGGTAAAGAAAGTGGCAAGGTTATTGTAAAAAATACACGCCAAGCGGAAGCGCCCAATGTTTGCGCCGCTTGCTCCAATTTAATATCAATATTTTCTAAAGAAAGTCGAATCGCGCGAACAACCAATGGAAAGGCAACCACTGCAGAGGAAAGCACCGCCCCCTTCCAACTAAAACCAAAAGATAAGCCAAACCACTGATATAAATACTTACCAATGAAACCATTGCGCCCCATTGCCACAAGCAATAGATAACCAATAACCACAGGTGGCAACACTAAAGGCAAATGAATTACGCCAGTAATAAGGGATTTGCCATAGAAGTTTTTACGCGCTAAGAGCCACGCCACAAAAATGGCTAACGGCAAACTCCAAAGCATAGAACTGACTGCAACACTCAGGCTTAAATTAATCGCTGAGATTTCCATTGGAGTCAGATTGAAAAATGAAAAAATTTGGGTAAGCAAAATGAATCCTTATACAAATAGCCTCTCTTTAAATCCCTTGTTTATGGGAATATCCCACATTGATGAGAAGTAAGATGCTCTATAATAACAAAAGGGCAGAAATATCCGCCCTTCATGACTATTAAGATTCTATCTTATTTTGCAGAAAAACCATACCCTACAAGCACTTTCTTCGCAGCATCTGATTCTAAATATTTCAAGAAATCACGAGAATCCGCATTATCATGACCTTTTACAATAGAAACGGGATAAACAACCGGTTTATGACTATCTGCCGGGAACACTGCAACCGTTTTAACTTGTTGGCTAATTTTTGCATCAGTACTGTACACTATACCGTAAGGTGCTTCTGCACGTTCAACTAAAGCTAATGCGCCACGAACATCTTTAGCACGCGCTAAATGATCTTGCACTTTATCCCATAAATTTAATTTGGTTAATGCTTCTTCTGCGTATTGACCAGCAGGTACGTGCGCAGGATCGCCTACAGATAAATAGCTATCTTTTAATGCATTGATCCATTCACCTTTAGCAATATCCACAGAATTTACCGCACTTTTTGCTGGTGCGATTAATACTAAATCATTACCCACTAAAACTTTTTCGGTTTCTTTTACGGTTAAATCTTTTTCAGAAAGATATTTCATCCATTTATTGCTTGCAGAAACAAAAATATCTGCTGGTGCACCTTCTTCAACTTGTTTTGCTAAAGTTGAAGAAGAAGCGAAAGAAAATACTACTTCATTTTTCGGATTTTGTTTTGTGTAATCTTTTGCAACTTGTTGTAAAGCATCTGTCATTGAAGCCGCTGCAAATACAGTCACTTTAGCGGATGCTGCAAAAGAAAAGCCCAATCCTGCGATTAGAAGTGCGGTTGAAATTTTAGTTAATTTTTTCATGAATCATCTCCTATGGTAGAACGTTATTTACTTTATTATATATCAATAAAAGTATATAAAGAAAGTGTGAAACATAAAAAAGAACTACCCATTTTTAGTAAAAACCTATTAAACAATGAGATGATTTTGCTTTTAAAAGATCGTCATAGCGAATCTTAATATTAGTTCCAGAAGAAATTTTATCTCATTCTATTTTTCCAGTAGAATACTCGAATCATCACTGGGGAGAACCGAAATGAAAAACACCGAAATTTTACTCACCATTAAACTTCAACAAGCACTTTTTATCGATCCAAAACGAGTGCGTTTACTCAAAGAAATTCAACAATGCGGTTCGATTAATCAAGCAGCGAAAAATGCAAAAGTGAGCTATAAAAGTGCGTGGGATCATTTAGAAGCGATGAATAAAATCAGCCCTCGCCCATTGCTTGAACGAAATACAGGTGGAAAAAATGGCGGAGGCACGGCGCTTACCACTTATGCCGAGCGTTTGCTCCAACTCTACGATTTATTAGAACGTACGCAAGAACACGCTTTTCATATCCTACAAGATGAATCTGTGCCGTTAGATAGTTTGCTCACGGCAACCGCACGTTTTTCTTTACAAAGTAGCGCACGCAATCAATTTTTTGGGCGAGTGGCACAACAACGAATCATTGACTCTCGTTGTGTTGTGGATGTGAATGTACAAGGATTACCAACGCCGTTGCAAGTTTCTATTACCACAAAAAGCTCTGCTCGTTTGAAACTGATTACAGAAAAAGAAGTGATGCTGATGTTCAAAGCGCCGTGGGTGAAAATTAGTGAAAAACCACTGGAGAATCAATCTAATCAGTTCCCTGTAAATATCAAATCACTAAATGAAGAGGAAGCGATCCTTCAATTTGCTGAAAGCGATATTGAATTTTGTGCCACAGTCCACCAGCCGAATCAATGGCAAATCGGACAACAAGTTTGGATTCACATTGATCAAGAGCAAATTATTTTAGCAACGCTGGGCTAATTCCAAAGTGCGGTAAATGTTGGAAGAACATTTTAATCTCATAAAAAAACAGGCTTGATGCCTGTTTTTTCTTATCGAATAAAACCCAAAACTAATTAGAAAGATTTTTTACAATCAGCGTAATCCCATCCACACGTTCAACTTCAATCAATGCGCCAACAGTGAGATTATCGCCTTGAATACGCCAAGTTGTGTCACCAAAAGCGCCTCTACCAATTCCATTCGCGCCAAGTTCTTGAACAATGCCTTGTTTACCAAGTAAGGCATGATCGCGTTGATTTAATGTTGAATGAGATTGATCATGGCGATCTTTGCCATGTTGATATTTCCACCAAATCACAGAAAGTATACAAGCTAATAGCGCGTAAAAAATAGCAAGTGAGACAAGAGAAAGGCTTGGAAAAAGAAATTGCACAAATGCCGTCACTAAAGCCGCTAATCCCCACCATAGCAAAAATATCCCTGGTGTAAGCACTTCACCAATAAGCAAAATAAAGCCTAAAATCAGCCAGTGCCAAAGTGTCCAATTTATTAGCCAATCCGCCATAGATTCTCCTATTTGTTGTAAAGGCTTTTTATTACAAAAGTGCGGTGATAAGCGATTAAAAAAATCGGTATTATGTAGCAGTTGCACAAAGATTTAATTTGTTGTTTCTGCTACATTTTCTTATCTTTTATGTACGAAAGGTAAGAATAGTCAATGACAAAACAAAAATCAACTTTGGAAAATGCGCTTGAAGAAGCGATTGAAGAAATTGAAACCGAAAAGAAAGAAATTGTAGCGCAAATCAAGCAACTCCATAAAGAATTAAAAGATCTTGATCGGAAGATTTCAGACTATCGTGTAGCATTAAATCACGCAAAAGGTCGGGAAGAACCGCCTTTACCGTCAAACCCCAAATTTAGAAATCTTCGTTTCCAAACTTCTCCTCAACAGTTGATTGCTCAGGTACTAAAACAAGAGCCTTCAAAATGGTTAAGTGTGAAGGAGATTACATATCTGGCGATGAAGTTAGATGGGCAAGAGATTGAAGAAGTCATACCGTATAAACAATCACAAACGATTGCTTGTACATTAAACTATTTAAAGTATAAATCGTTAGTGGAAAAATGCTTAATAGATAACTCACAACATTGGCGATTGAGAACACTTGAGCAAGGATAGTAAATAGCGGTAGAAATACCGCTATTTTTGTTTCCATTGCCAGTGAACCTCATTTCGGTTGATTTGAACTCTATTAATCCATTCCCTTTTATAAAACTCATTCAGTTGTTTACGCACGAAATCAAGATGCTTTTCAGACGGTGTATCAGGATTTTGTTCAATATCAAAAATGCGCTGCGTAAACTCGGCAATTGTAAAGGTTTTATCTGGTGCTTCTCGCATCATTTGTACGATGTATTTACGAATTTTCCCTTTAAAGAGCTTATATTTGGAACGATACACAAAGTTGTCCGTATTATAAAGGGCTACATCAGTTTCCTGTTGAGTAAGCTCAATAGCACGTTTTAATGTGGCAATGTTCGCATCAAGTAACGCAAGATGATGTAATACTTGTTTACGCTCAAATTCAAACTCTTTGAGCTTCTTATCTAGGTTGTATGCCATATATCTATTGCCAAATCACTTCTTGATGAATAATTTTTCGTTGCCAATAACCGCACCATTCATTGTTATCGTTGGTGGTTTTCAAACATCGGCTTAATACATCAATAAACTGCGCTTTATTTGAGGTACGGCGATTGTCCTCACGGTAGGCAATTTCATTAGCATAGTTAAGTAAGTATTCATTGCCGATACGGTGAACTTGTCCGTAGTACATACGTTTGAAGCGACTGAATAAACTTTCTGCCTGATTGTTCGTTACGCCCAAATCACTGCGATATTCTTCCTTATGGTTTACAGTTCTCAAGTTATAGTAAGGCAACAAGACATCATAAGCAGTGCTTTCATCGGTATTGATTTGCGTATTCGGTTTAATAAATTTATCGGCAAAACTTTTCACTACCGATTGCGATTCCGTATGCGCCACAAAAACGTGAGAGCGTTTTGCCCCACAATGCAGCACATTACTGGCTTTTTCTTCTGGTGAATAATGCTCACGTGCAACCATTACACAACGTTTATCAGGATTCTGATTTTCCTTTAAACGATAGTCAATGCGGTCAGATTTCTTATTTGCTTTACGTGGTGCAGGATGAACATAAGTGCCGTCCATATCCACTACGCCTGAAAGGGGTTTCATATCACGACTTTCTAATAATGCTTTACGGAATTTATGCGATAAAACAAATGCCGTGCGAGGATTAAGTTTTGCATTACGAGCTAATTGAAGGGAAGATAAGCCTTTGACTGCATTTACCCATTCCATTAAAGCATAGAGATAAACCTTAATCGGTTTCTTGCGATTGGCAAAAATGGTGCCTGAAGTGACACTAAAAGTGTGATTACAATGTTTGCAGCGCCATTGTTTACGTGTAGAAATATAATAAGGCTTGTGTTGTACCCCACATTTAGGGCAAGTGATGAACTCTTTTCCACCCCATCTTAATTCACAAAGCAAATCATACGCTTCTTCTTCCGAGAGTTGTGCAATCTCGTAGGAAGAAAGCGTGCGAGCTTTGCTAGAAAGTAAGAAATGCTGAGTCATCGTCTTGTTTAAAATTTATGTTAATAGAGATTTTAAATATGCTCAAACGTGATAAAATGCGTTTAAACTAAAAACAAATATACGCTCATTTGCGTAATTTGTCAATTGTAAATTGAAAATGGAACGCTCAAATGTGCATATCAGAAAGATTAAGACAAGTTTGTGAGGCTAAAAATTGGAAAATTACGGACTTCGCAGAACAAACAGGAATAGCCTATCGTACGATGCAAGGTTATATCGGTGGTGAACGTGAACCCAATGCAGAAGGAATGTCAGGCATTGCTAAAGCAGGAGTGAATTTGAATTGGCTCGTGAGTGGTGAAGGTGAGATGTTTCAAGCTGTAACGCCAAAAAATACTATCTCAGAGCAAGAAGAAAAACTGATTGCAGACTATCGTACTATGCCTGAAAATTTAAAGGATGCCTTTGCTATTTCTTTTAAAGAAATATCAGAAAAACAATAAATACTAATTTGACACTAACTCAATAAGGAACAAAAATGTCTATACAAGCCTACAAGCCTACAAGCCTACAAGCCTACAAGCCTACAAGCCTACAAGCCTACAAGCCTACAAGCCTAGTTTAATCTTGTCTTTTCAAACTTCCAACATTTTTTTTGGGAGTTTGAAATGTTAAAAAATACTTCTGCCAAAAACAACAATCTTCATGCGGCAAAACGCGGCAAAAATGACGAGTTTTACACGCAACTTTCTGATATTGAGCGCGAACTGCAACACTACACCGGTCATTTCAAAGACAAAGTGGTTTATTGCAACTGCGATGACCCACGAGTAAGCAATTTCTTTCATTATTTTTCCTACAATTTTGAACGCTTGGGGCTGAAAAAACTGATTGCCACATGCTACAAAAACCAGCATTCCGATGTATTCAGCCGAAACGACAGCGAGCAAGCCGTTTATTTGATTTACGAGGGCGACAAAGATGGCAACCGTGTTCCATCGCCCGATGAAGTTGAAGTGAAACCCTTACAGGGCGACGGCGATTTCCGCAGCGCGGAATGTATCAATCTGCTGAAACAAGCGGATATTGTGGTTACCAATCCGCCGTTTTCGCTGTTTCGGGAATATGTGGCGCAATTGGTTGAATATGATAAGAAATTCATCATTATCGGCAATCAAAACGCGATTACTTACAAAGAAATTTTTTCGTTAATCAAAGAAAATAAAATTTGGCTCGGTTACAAAAGCGGCGATATGGCATTTCAAGTGCCTGATTATTATGAAATGCGCGAAACACGCAGTTGGCGTGATGAAAACGGTAAAAATTGGCGCAGTTTGGGCAATGCTTGTTGGTTTACCAATTTAGACCATTCTAAACGCCATGAACCATTGATTTTATGGAAAACCTATACGTCCGAAGAATATCCGCATTACGATAATTATGATGCGATTAACGTTAATAAAGTTATAGATATTCCGATTGATTTTGACGGTGCAATGGGTGTGCCGGTTACATTTTTGGATAAATACAATCCTGAACAATTTGAGATTGTTGGACTTGACCGTTATGTTGAAGATAATCCCAATTATGGAAAACGGTTTACTTTAAATGGAAAAGAAACCTATGCTCGCATTCTTATTAAACACAAACATCCCAAAAAAGGCTAAATCATGAAAATCCAATTAAAAGAAATCTCCATCCGCGAATTAACACAAGATTATCAAGATAATGATGAACAGGGTGTATTCGGTTTTTCAGGCTGCCTGAATATCCGTCCGCCGTATCAGCGCGAATTTGTTTATAAAGACAAACAGCGTGATGAAGTGATTCGCACGATTATGAAAGGTTTTCCCTTAAATGTGATGTATTGGGCGGTGGGCGAAAATGGCGAATTTGAATTGATTGATGGACAACAACGCACAATATCTATTTGCCAATTTAGCCAAAGTCTGTTTTCGGTAGAGTTTGAAAAAGACAAACCACTTAATTTTGGTAATTTAACCGATGACCAACAAAATAAGTTTTTGGATTATAAATTGCAGGTTTATCAATGCACTGGCACAGATAGTGAAAAATTAGATTGGTTCAAAACCATCAATATTGCTGGCGAAAAATTAACCGAACAAGAATTGAGAAATGCGATTTATTCTGGTTCGTGGGTTTCGGCTGCAAAAAAATATTTCAGCAAGCGAAATTGTGTGGTTCAACAGCAATTTGGTGATTATTTGAAAGGCACGGCAGAACGCCAAGAGTTTTTGGAAACGGCGATTTCGTGGATTGCAGCGCGTGAAGATAAAACGATTGAGCAATACATGAGCGACCATCAAAAAGATGAAAGTGCAAGCGAATTGTATCAATACTTTCAAGAAGTTTTTGCGTGGGTAAAACGAATTTTCAGTAATCACAGCAAAGAACGTGTGAAACTAATGAAAGGGCAAGAATGGGGCATTTGGTATAACAAATACAAGGATAAACCATTTAATGCTGAAGAATTGGAACGAAAAATTATTGATTTGATTGACAATGATGAAGTGCAGAAAAAGAGTGGTATTTATCATTATCTATTGTCAGGTCAAGAAAAGCATTTGAATTTACGCGCATTTAGTGACAAAGATAAACAGAAAATGTACCAAAAACAAAATGGTGTATGTCCGCATTGCCAACAAAAATTTGAATTGTCGCAAATGGACGCAGACCATATTGTGCCGTGGTCGCAAGGTGGTAAAACCATATTAGAGAACGGACAAATGCTGTGTAAGCCATGCAATCAAACCAAATCTAATAAGTAGTTCAACATACTGCCATAAACTCATTTGGAACAAATAAAAAGTAGAAAGCCACCCATAATGGCTTTTTAAAATATAATCAACACATCGTTAAAACACAGCCAAACAAATAAAATATAAAATGAATAATGATATTTTATCTATCTTATAAAGAATAACTTTCTATACATATAAGCAATCTCGAAAGAGGTTGCTTTTTTCTTCTTGCAAATCGATCAAACTTTGATCTAAAATCCTCCCGTTTTTAAGCAAATCTTCTCGTTTGCTTTTTTTATATTTAATTTGTTCAACCAATTTAACAAGAGAAACGCGACTTATTGGGCATAAAGCAATAAGTCAGGAGCTAATTATGAATGTTGAACAAATAAATGAAAAAGATGCAAACGCCACCACAATTACTTTCTGCCTATCGCAATTTATCTATCTCTGCGATTTATGATTTATCTGATAGTGAAGCCCTTATCTTTCTGAAAAATGCTCGTTGGGGAAATTCTCACTGTTTTCATACGGTTGAGTGTCCTCGTTGTCAGATTACGCATAAAGCCTATTTTATTTCCTCTCGTAAGCAATGGCAGTGCAAGCATTGCCAACATCGTTTTTCCGTAAAAAGCGGCACGATTTTTCAGCACACCAAACTTTCCCTAAGAAAGCTACTGTTATCGGTTTATTATTTCACTATCAATAGTAAAGGGATTTCTGCGCTTAACTTATCTCGTCATATTGGCGTGCAATATAAAACGTCATGGGCATTACTACATAAATTTCGTGAAGCAGTTGAAAAAACGCAAGATTACACACCACTCACGGGCATTATTCATATTGATGGTTGTTATGTGAATAACTACCTTCGCCCCAAAAATTTTAAACATAAGCGAATTGATAGACGTAAGAGATGTCACCAACGTAAAGATAAATCCTGCGTTATGGTTTTTCGTCAACAAGCTGCAAATCAGGAGATAATAAAAGGAGCCGACCGCACTCTCGTTGCATTAGTTAAAGAGGAAAATGCTGATGATATGCTTGCTTTAACACATCGCTTAGTCGCACCAAAATCTACAATTTGTGCTGATGAAAATCCTGCTTATGATGGCTTGGCATTTCACTATGATTTATGCCGAGTAAACCATTCGCAAGAATATTGCTCGATTGACGGCACCACCAATAACCTAGCTGAATCCTTCTTTGCAAGATTTAGAAGAATGATTATGGGTGTGTATCATAAGATGGGAAATAATTACATGATGCACTATGCGAATGAAACCGCATGGCGTGAGGATTTTCGTTACCAGTCAGATAAAGACAAATTTGACAACGTACTAAAACGCTGTTTGAAAGCCAGACCTTCACGAGATTTAACTGGCTACTGGCAGGGAAATAAGAAACCTGCGGCAAAATTCGGATTGGAAAGTTTATGTTTAGAAGCCTCAAACGATAACCAATATTTAGCCGTAGCCTAAATAATTTAAAGCAACACAAGGAGCAATAATGGAAACCATGACACACACTCCACTTAACGTGGATTTAAAAAAGATGGACTATGAAACATTCAAAACTTTTATGCGAGAACTGGCTCAGATGTATTCAAACGTAAAAGATGATGCCTATCTGTTGTTCTATCACAATTTGCGAGATCTTGCGAAAGAAGTCGGTACTTTACCCCGTAATCCGCTGATATTTTATGGAGCCTATGAAATCGCTAATAATCAGGTAGTTGTAGCAATATTTGAAATGCAATTTACCGATGAAGTGTTTGAAACCGAAGATGGGAAACCTTATCAGATGCTTTCTATTATTAGTAGTTTTGCAGAAGATAAAATCTATCTACGTTGCCCGACTAAAATTAGAGAACACTTAACCCAACCTGAATACGTTGCTCTCTGCGAACAGGCTTACCCTGCAATGATGGAACAAATGCTGCTAGAGGAGCAACGAGAAAGACTGTTTAGAAGAAAACGGAAAAGTGAGTAACGTAAAAATAAGTAGAATTCTGTAAAATACATTTATAAAAAATAATGCCCTTATCGAAATAAGGGCATTTTTGTATAGTTTTGTTTAAATTTTGGTCTTTGTGCAACTGCTACATAATACCGAAAAAAATCACCGCACTTTATCTAAATTAAGATTTTTTATCGCCCTTTAATAACTCCGCAATACCAGCAACAGAACCAATTAAATTGCCAGCTTCTAATGGCATAAGCACGACTTTACTGTTTCCTGAACTACCAATTTCTTTCAATGCTTCTGTGTATTTTTGTGCAATAAAGTAGTTAATCGCTTTGGTATCACCACTGGTAATGGCTTCTGATACCATCTGCGTTGCTTTTGCTTCAGCTTCCGCTGCACGTTCTCGAGCTTCAGCTTGTAAAAAGGCTTCTTGTCGCTCCCCTTCTGCTTTTAGAATTCTAGCTTGTTTTTCACCTTCAGCACGGAGAATCTGAGCTTGGCGAATCCCTTCAGCCTCTAATACTTCAGCACGTTTATTTCGTTCTGCTTTCATTTGAGCATTCATTGAATCAATCAGTTCACGAGGCGGACGAACATCACGAATTTCAATACGCGTTACTTTAATCCCCCATGGATTTGTCGCTTCATCCACAATAGCCAATAATCGACTATTAATAGAATCACGTTGGGAAAGCATTTCATCAAGCTCCATCGAGCCGAGCACTGTTCGAATATTTGTCATGGTTAAATTGATGATAGCTTGTTCCAAATGGTTTACTTCATAAGCCGCACTTCGAGCATCAATCACCTGCACAAAACAAACCGCATCAATAGAAACATTGGCGTTATCTTTAGAAATCACTTCTTGTGAAGGAATGTCTAAAACTTGTTCCATCATATTAATTTTACGACCAATACGATCAACAAAAGGCACCACTAAATTTAACCCTGGCATTAATGTTCTTGTGTAACGACCGAAACGTTCGATTGTCCAGTTATAACCTTGTGGTACAGTTTTCACTGTAGAAAACAAAATTAATGCGACTAATATCACAAAAATTAATGTGGAAATAGCGAATCCATCAAGCATATTTTTTCTCCTTTATTAGGGTAGATTTAATGAAAAAAGTCTATCAAATCCACCCGCACTTTTATAGCCTATTTTGTATAAAATTAAGGCAATTTTGCCACCACTGCATAGCCTTCAATTAAGCCTTCCACTTCATAAGAAGCACCTGCGGTAATGAAAGCTGCCTCACCTTGCTTCAAAGAAAGTGCGGTCGTTTCTGAGCGTAAATTTAACTGGCCATTCATCACCAATAAAATACTCGCACTTTGTGCTTTTAAATGATGAGTTTCACCACATTCATATTGAATATTTTGCAAAGCGAAATCTTGCGCCGGCGTAGCATAAGTAAATATACGCGCGTCTTGAGGTGCCGACGGGATAATTTTAGGCTCCACTTCACGACAATCGACAATTTTAAGCAATTCTGGAAGATCGACATATTTAGGCGTTAAACCACCGCGAATTACATTATCTGAACAAGCCATCAGTTCAATATTTTGCCCTCGCAAATAAGCGTGCGGAATGCCAGCATCTTGGTAAATTCCCTCGCCTTTTTTGAGGTGCACAATATTAAACAAATAGAAGCAAATTAAACCTGCATCTAATTTATCTAAAGAAATATTCATTGCATCAATGGTGTAAAGCACCCAATAATCTGGATTAGTTAAATCCAGATTATTAGCCTCATAATCTACTTGATTCGCCAACAGAATTGGGGAAAGCCATTGGTGTAATTGGGCCTGTTTTGCTTGCATAATATCGGCATAGAAAGCATGTAAATCTTGTTCATGCAATTTTTTTGCAAGCGGGACTAAAGATGATCGTGCCTCTAAAGTTTCGATAATATCTGATTTATTTTTAAAACCATGCAACAACCAGAAATCAGATAAAGCAATCATCATTTCAGGTTTATGATTGTTATCTTTATAAGTTCGTGTTGATGCTTTTAACTCAATGCCTTTCGCATTTTCTTCCGCAAAACCTATTTCAGCTTGCGTTTTTGTTGGATGAAGTTGAATGGAAAGAGGTTGGGCGACATCAAGAATTTTTAATAAATAGGGTAATTCATTACCAAAACTGGCTCGGCTTTGTGTGCCAAGTGCGGTAGGATTTTTCTGTAAAAATTCAGTAAGTAATACATTTTTACCATCGACTCCAATGGTTGAAGGCGCAGAATGATGTGCACCTAACCACCATTCAGCATAATATTGATTTTCTTCTGCAGGAATATTCAGTAATTGAGGAATATATTGATGCCCTCCCCATACATAATTTTGGAGTGAGCCAGTAAGTTTATAGATCATTTTTAATTTTTCCGTTGAATCCTATCTACACCACAGTTTTATTTACATAAATAAAAAATCCGCACAAAGGCGGACTTTTTTATCGTAAAGAAATTATTTAGTTAAGCTTAATACCACTGACTCTCCAGCGACCACTTCACCTGATTTTTTCACGATGCAAGAAACTTCATCCATATTGGAAATAACAACGGGTGTTAATACAGATTTTGCTTTTGATTCTAATAAAGGAAGATCAAATTCAATCACAGTATCTCCACGTTTAACTGATTGACCTTCTTGCGCAATACGAGTAAAGCCTTCACCTTTCAGCTCAACGGTATCAATACCAAAGTGTACAAATAATTCTACACCTTCTTTTGATTCCATTGAGAAAGCATGGTTGGTTTCAAAAATTTTACCAATCACACCATCAACTGGCGCAACGATTTTGTTACCAGTAGGGCGAATAGCAACACCATCACCCACGATTTTTTCAGAAAAAACCACATCGGGAACATCTTCAATATTTACAATATCACCAGAGATAGGTGCATAAATTTCAACTTCCACAGATTTGTTTTCTTTTGAACCGAATAACTTGTCAAATAAGCCCATTTTAATCTCCTATCAATTCATAGATGGCTGTTATTTTAACGTAAAATCAAACAATTTTGTTTAATTTAATGCATTTTCCGCCAAAAATTCTTCGATTAACTGCTCAATTTCCGAAGCGGTCGGTTTTTGTAATGCGGCATTAGCAAGGGCTTTTGCATCTTGGAAATTCACATTACGGATTAATTTTTTAATTCGAGGTACAGAAATAGCACTCATACTAAATTCATCTAATCCCATACCAAGTAACAATAAGGTTGCACGTTCATCACCAGCTAATTCACCGCACATTCCCGTCCATTTGCCCTCTGCGTGAGAAGCATCAATTACTTGTTTAATTAAACCAAGCACAGATGGCTGCATTGGATTATAAAGATGTGAAATTAACTCATTGCCTCGATCCACTGCTAAAGTATATTGGGTTAAATCGTTAGTTCCAATACTGAAGAAATCTACTTCTTTTGCTAAGAATTTTGCATTTACGGCAGCGGATGGCGTTTCAACCATTACCCCCACTTGGATATATTCATCAAACGCTTTACCTTCTGCACGCAATTCCGCTTTTAATGTTTCAATAACCGATTTTAATTCTCTAATTTCTTCTACGGAAATAATCATCGGGAACATCACTGCCAATTTGCCAAATGCCGAAGCACGCAACACCGCGCGTAATTGTGCATTTAAAATTTCACGGCGATCTAACGCAATGCGAATCGCACGCCATCCCAAGAATGGATTCATTTCTTTTGGTAAATCTAAATATGGAAGCTCTTTATCACCACCAATATCCATAGTACGAAGCACGGTTAAACGCCCGTTCATTGCTTCTACGACTTCTTTGTAGGCGATGAATTGTTCTTCTTCCGTCGGAAGTTGTTCACGATCCATAAATAAGAATTCAGTTCGGTATAAACCAATACCTTCTGCACCATTACGATCTGCCCCTTCACAATCACGGATTGTCCCGATATTGGCAACCACATCAACTTTATGTCCATCCAAGGTGATCGCTGGAAGATCTTTTAATTTAGCTAACTCTGCTTTTTCCTGAGAAATTTTAGCTTCAAGTGTTTTTAATTCATCAATCTGAGATTGTGTTGGATTAATATAAACTTGATTATTTATCGCATCTAAAATTAAGTAATCACCTGTATTGACTAATTCGGTCACATTATTTGTGCCTACAATCGCTGGTAATTCTAAAGAACGCGCCATAATAGAAGTATGAGATGTTCTACCACCAATATCAGTGACAACCCCTAATACTTTTTCAAGATTAAGTTGGGCGGTTTCTGATGGGGTCAGATCATAAGCAACAAGAATTGATTCTTCTTGAATATCGCCAAGATCTACTATGTACATGCCCAAAATATTTTTAATTAAACGGTTACCAATATCACGAATATCGCCAGCACGCTCTTTTAAATATTCATCATCGATCTCCGACAACATTGTGACTTGTTGATCAATAATTTTGCTCGCTGCAACTGCGGCATTGACTTTATTTGAACGAAGATAATCAAGAATTTCTTCTTCTAATTCTTCATCCTCAAGAATCATCAAGTGGCCTTCAAAGATCGCGGCTTTTTCTTCACCTAAAGAAATTAATGCGCGCTCTCTGATTGAATTAAGTTGTTCCACCGCCAATGCACGACCTTCATAAAATCGAGCGACTTCTGCGTCAATTTGATCATCAGTAATTTTTTGCGTATCAAGAACAATCTTTTCTTCTTTAAGAACAAGTGCCTTACCAAAGGCAATACCAGGTGATGCGAGAATACCAGAAATCATAGATACCTTCCGAAATAATTAAAAAGGAATAGATAAACAATAGCCATAAAATTTCACAATTTTATGGCTAAGTAAGAATTATTCTAAAGTTGGAATCAAAGCGACTAAATGCTCAACTGCCTGCTGCTCATCTTCGCCTTCAGCAGAAATGGTAATCACTGTTCCCTGTGTTAAACCTAGTGTTTGTAACTTAAACAAGCTTTTTGCACTTGCGCTCTTACCGGCAGATGTTACTGTGATATCGGAAGAAAATGCTTTCGCTTCTTTCACAAATTGTGCTGCTGGACGAGTGTGTAAACCGTTTGGCGCAGTGATTTCAACATCTTTTGAGTACATAATGCTACCTCTCTACTAAATAATAGTTAAAAAATACAAAGATAAAATCTGCCTTAGTATCCTTGTTCAAAAGCGAATAATCAAGAATAAACACTAAAAAAATTGAATTAGATCATAAAAAAACTCAGGATTTGTTTATTTATCATCCAGCTTGCGCAATCGTTAAACTGCTGAAAAATGACGTTGTGATTTTGTTTCACTTAAACTTTCAATTAATCGGTGATAATTATCATAACGAACAGGCGAAATTTTTCCTTGCTCCACTGCTTCACGCAACGCACACCCAGGATCGCTCAAATGTTTACAATCACGGAATTTACAGGTTCCCAAAACATATTGAAATTCTCGATACCCTTTTGTGATTTGCTCGGCATCTAAATGCCAAAGCCCAAATTCTCTAATCCCTGGCGAATCAATTAAATTACCACCTTGCGGCAAATGGTAAAGACGTGATGATGTCGTCGTATGCTGCCCTAAGCCTGATGTTTCGCTCACATCCCCTACTTGAGCGTTTACTCTAGGCAAAATATGATTAATTAAACTCGATTTACCAACACCAGATTGCCCAACAAAAATCGCCGTGCCTTGTGCCAAAAGTGCGGTTAATTTTTCCATATTTTCACCGCTCTTTGCTGAAATCATTAAAATCTCATAGCCAATATCTTGGTAAATTTTAAGATCTTTTTCAACTTCTTGACGCTGTTCTTGTGACAATAAATCCACTTTATTCAAAACAATGAGAGGCGTAATCCCCGCGATTTCACACACAACAAGATAACGATCGATAATATTTAAGGAAAGCGTTGGCAATACTGCTGATACAATAATAATACGATCAATATTCGCCGCAATGGGTTTCAAACCATCATAATAGTCAGGGCGGGAAATTTCATTTTCTCGGGGGTGAATTGCCTCAATCACGCCGCTCACACCTTGTAATTGTTCATTGCCTTTACGCCAAACAACTTTATCTCCCACCACCAAACTCGACAAGGTACGACGCAAATTACAACGATAAATTTCGCCTTGTTCATTTTCGACATCTGCATGAATCGAATAACGCGTGACCACAACACCTTCTTGTGATTCACCAAGCATTTCATCTGACCATTCAATCTCTTTTTTCTTATGGCGATGTAATGTTTTCGCATTATTCGATTGAATTCTTCTAGTTTGGTTCTGAGTTAATTTACGTTTAGCCATAAAAGTGAGGTCGTTTTTTCCCTTGTTTTTGGTAAAATGAAAAAAATTTTTGCATAGGATACCTGATATTATGTCATTCGATAAACAAAATCTTATTTGGATTGATTTAGAAATGACCGGTTTAGATCCGGAAAAAGAACGTATTATTGAAATTGCGACTATTGTGACAGATAAAAATTTAAATATTTTGGCAGAGGGCCCAGTATTGGCTGTTCATCAGTCTAATGAATTACTCAATAAAATGAATGATTGGTGCCAAAAAACACATAGTGAAAATGGCTTAATTGAACGCGTAAAAACCAGCAAACTCACCGAACGTGCAGCAGAATTACAAACCTTAGACTTTTTAAAAAAATGGGTTCCCAAAGGTGCGTCGCCAATTTGCGGTAACAGTATTGCCCAAGATAAACGATTCTTAGTGAAATATATGCCTGATTTAGCCGATTATTTTCATTATCGCCATTTAGACGTGAGCACATTAAAAGAACTTGCTGCACGTTGGAAACCTGAAATTTTAGAAGGCTTTAAAAAAGAGAATACGCATTTGGCGCTAGATGATATTCGAGAATCGATTAAAGAGCTGGCTTATTATCGCGAACATTTCATGAAATTAGATTGACGAAAACTTCAACAAAAAATTTCTTTTTATGAAATTGCCCTTGCAAGCCCTAAAAATATTTGTATAATGCGACCTCATTCACTGATGTGAACTGCGGGAATAGCTCAGTTGGTAGAGCACAACCTTGCCAAGGTTGGGGTCGCGAGTTCGAGCCTCGTTTCCCGCTCCAATTTCACATTATAGAAGCATTATTGCGGGAATAGCTCAGTTGGTAGAGCACGACCTTGCCAAGGTCGGGGTCGCGAGTTCGAGCCTCGTTTCCCGCTCCAAATTTCAATCCCTAGCCAAAAGGCTGGGGATTTTTTCTATCTATAAGAATAGATCGTCAAAATGTTAAAAAGCGCGGCGAATTTTCTCAAAAATAAAGGCTTGTGATTTAATAACACAAGCCTTTATTTTTTATGCTTTCTTCAATCGTTTTGCGCGACGTTTCATTCTTCTGACCCAACGAGTTATTCGCCATGCACGCGTAATTGAATAGACATAAAGGAAAAATAAAATGAAAAAGCCGACAAACATCGCCCACTCATTCACATAATAAACTTCCCCTAAAATACCGATAGTTGCACAAATTGCAGAAACAAACGTAATCAATAAAAAGGCTTGTCTTGATGTTAAACCTGCTCTCACCATTAAATGATGAACGTGTAAACGATCTGGGCGGAATGGGCTTTTACCTTTACGTACACGGCGATAAATAATCGCAACCATATCAATCAAAGGAATCGCAATAATCCAAAGTGCGGTTACTGGATTCATAGGATGCCCTTTTCCTTGCGTACTCAATAACAAAATCCAAATAATGGTAAATCCAATTAATGTACTCCCCGCATCCCCCATAAACACCTTATATTTTGGGCCAAATGGAATCCCTAGATTGAGCATCAAATAAGGTAAAATCGACACGATTAAAGCAAAACTCCAATGCGCCATATCCATTTGCCCATCTCGATACATCAAGAAACCAATCGCGGCAAAAGAAACGCAAGAAAGCCCACCGAGCAATCCATCAATACCATCAATCATATTAAAGGCATTAATAATCGCGATAGTGGCAAAGACGGTAATAATCAAACCAATTGAACCCAGCGTTAACTGGAAAGGCCCTAAAATTTGACCTAGATGATCAAGATAAACATTCCCAAGATCGATCATTAAAATAGCCAGTATTGCTTGAATCCCAGCTCTTAAGAAAGGACTGATATCAAATCGATCATCTAAAATCCCAATCGCCAATAAAACAAAAATACTGAACAAATAGAGATACGGTAATCGAAGTTGATCCCATTCCATCAGGTAATAGCAAAGATTTCCAACAAAAAGCGATACGCCACCGATTAGCGGAATTGCGCCTTGATGACGTTTACGATAGTTTGGCTTATCAACTAATCCAATCCAATTGGCAACTGGTCGCATCACAATCAATGTTAAAAATGCGCCAAGGAAAGTAACAAAAATACTCAGCATAGTGTGACCCTAAAATGTTTTTGTAAAGGATAACATAAGGCAAATTTACCTAGAAATATATTTTTATAAAAAGGACTATCCAATATTTCGATACAGCACGTTACGTAATATTTCTCTTTGTTGAGAATCCAGAGCTTGTCCAAATTGGTTCGTCAAAATAAAAAAGTCCTCAGCTTTCTCGCCCACAGTGGTAATTTTCGCATTCAATAAATTGAGATTTAACTCACTGAAAATCTGGCTCACTTGGGCTAATAAACCCGGTTTATCCAACGCAACCAGTTCCATTTCAGTATGCTCTTTTTTGTTTTCATGTAAAAAACGCACGTCTGTTTGTACAGTAAAATGTTGAAGCTGACGATTCGGCGCAATAGAAAGTGCGGGTAATTTTTCACTTTGAAGGGCTAATGTTAGGGCTTGCTCTAGTTCTCGGCGACGATCAAATTCCACTAATTCACCGTTAAGTTCTGTGATGATAAAGCTATCAAAAACATAACCATCTTGTGTCGTAATAATCTGCGCATCATGGATACTGAATTTTTTTGCGCCAATGGTACTCACCACTTTATTAAATAAGTGCGGTTGATCTTGGCAATAAATAAACACTTCCGTGCCGCCAAGTGAAAAGCGATTACTAATTTTCACTAATAATGATTCAGCGAAATCCACCAACAAACTTGTATGCCACGCAATTTGTTTTGGCGTATTACGCACAAAATAATCTTCAGGACAACAAGCCCATAATTGCTCAATAAAGATTGGTGCAATATCTGAATAATCCTGCGTTAAAATTTGTTGTGCAAGTTTTCGGTTTTCTTCCGATTTTTCTGAATAATCAAGCAATTCTTTCATGCCTTGTGCAAATTGCTGTTCGGTAAATTCATATAAAGAGGCAAAAAGCGAACGTTTCCAGCTATTCCATAAATTGCTGTTGGTAGCACAAATATCCGCCACCGTTAAACAGGTGAGATAATCTAATCGAACTTGATTTTGCACAGCTTCCGCAAAATTCATGACGACTTCAGGATCATGAATATCACGGCGTTGCGCCGTAATTGACATCAGCAAATGGGATTTTACGAGCCAAGCAAGGGTATCAATTTCTCGACGATCTAAACCATGTAATTGCGCAAAGTCTGCCACATCTTCTACGCCAAGCTCTGCGTGATCACCGCCCCGCCCTTTTGCAATATCGTGGAACAACGCCGCAATATAAAGTAAAGAGCGGTCAGAAAGTTGACTAAAAATTCGATGAGCAATGGGATGTTCTTCCGCACTTTCCTGTGACAGAAAACTTTCCAATTTCAACATCACGCGCAATGTATGCTCATCCACCGTATAAATATGAAATAAATCAAATTGCATTAAGCCCTCAATGGCTTGCCATTGCGGAAGATACGCAGTTAATACGCCATATTGGTGCATCGGCATAAACGCACGCTTAATCGCATTAGGTTGATTAAACAAACGTAAAAATTTTTCTCGAGCCTCAGGGATTTCACATAATTTTTGTGGTAATTGCTCTAAGGAAATTTGTAATTGACGCAAGGTATCTGAATGAATATCAGCCTGTTCATACTGCGTTAAATAAAAGAATATATCTAAAATTCGCGCTGGTTTTTCTTGAAAAACAAGGCTATTACGCAAACATAAGGATTGGTTAATCAGTTGAAAATCATCGTCTAATTGGTCAATCACAGTATCCTGATTTGATGAGAGCACATTTTCTCGATAATGCTGAATCAGCAAATTACTAATCAGCGAAATTCGGTGCAATGCTTGGAAAAAACATTTCATCATTTTTTCCACAGCTTGATTGCCTTCCCCTCGGAAACCCAACAATTCACTGACTTTAATTTGACGATCAAACAACAGACGATTATCGTAACGTTTCAAAATCAAATGCAAAGCGAACCGCACTTTAAATAAAAATGCACGACTTTCTTGTAGTTGCTGATATTCTTGAGGATAAATAAAACCACTTTGTAAAATGGCCTCAAGGGTCAGCGCCCCCGAATGGCGCAAAGCCACCCAATACAACAAATGCAAATCACGCAAACCACCAGGGCTATACTTAATATCTGGCTCAAGGTTATAAGCCGTATTGTGATAACGCTGATAACGTTCTATTTGCTCTTGCACTTTGGCGTTAAAAAAATCCTCTTTCGACCAAAAATCAGCACGTTTTACCAATTCATTTAGCGCATCAAAGTGCGGTCGATTTCCAGTGAGAAATCTTGCTTCTAATAAATTGGTGGCAATCGTAATATCTTGTTTTCCTTCCGATTCGCATTGTTCTAAGGTTCGAACACTATTTCCCACCTCAAAGCCACAATCCCATAAAAATTGGATAAATTGAGTAATTTTTTCTTCAATTTCTGGGCTAGGTATTTGCTCGACCAAAATTAAAAAATCTAAATCCGACAAAGGAAACATCTCACGCCGTCCATAACCGCCCACCGCAATTAAAGAAATGCCTTGCTGTTCACTTAATCCTATTTCCTGCCAAAGTTGAATCAATAAGGAATCATAAAAATCACAGCGATTTTCAATAAGCTCAAAAATGGAATAACGAGAAAAATTCTCGAGCTCAAATTGCTTGAGATTTTCTCGTTCAATTTTGACCGTACTTGGCGTTAAAGGAGAAGATAATGACAAAGGAAACAGCATGTTGATTGCCTTTTAGTGGTTCGAGGTGGCGTTATTATAAAGAAAAATAAAAAGGGCGTATATCTACGCCCTTATCTTATAATTTAATATCAATTACACATTCACCATAATCCGTGAAATTCGGCCTTCCGCAATTTCTTCATCACGAATAGTCATTACTTCACAACCTGTTTCGGTGACAACAATTTGATGTTCGTATTGTGCTGAATGACTACGATCTTTGGTTTTTACTGTCCAACCATCTCCCATCACGCGCACTTCTTTTTTGCCCGCGTTAATCATTGGCTCAATCGTAAACACCATACCTGGTTTTAAAATCACACCGCCATCATCTGCGTAATAATGCAATACTTGAGGTTCGCAGTGAAATTCTGTACCAACACCATGTCCGCAATATTCACGCACAACGCTGAAAGTTTGACTTTCAGTATATTTTTGCACGGCTTTACCTATTTCATTTAAACGAATACCTGGTTTTACTGTACGCAATCCCACATATAGAGCTTCTTGTGCCGCTTCCACTAATTTTTTACTACGAATATTCGTTTCTCCGCCCACGATATACATTTTTGAGTTATCACCAAAATAACCGTCTTTAATCACCGTGACATCAATGTTCACAATATCGCCATTTTTAAGCACTTTATCTTCACTTGGAATACCGTGACAGACGACTTCGTTAATGGAAATACAGGTAGCCTTTGGGAAACCGTGATAATTCAAACACGCAGGGATAACCTTTTGTTCATTCACCATATATTCATGGCAAATTCGATCAAGTTCACCTGTAGTTACGCCTGCTTTTACGTAAGGTTCAATCATCACTAGCACATCAGAAGCCAATTTGCAGGCCTCACGTAGTTTTACAATTTCTTTTTCTGTTCTAATTGGAATAGCCATTTTATTTCACCTTTTTTGAAAAAAATTTTGCCAGATTATAGCACGATTTCTAGGAAAAAACTGGATTACACTTGAATGGAGTAAATGGTTATTAGATAATAACGGAATTCAAATTTTCGGGAAGCGGGAAATAATTATGACAGATAACATTGCAGTACCATTGATATTTACTGATGCAGCAGCGAATAAAGTAAAAAGTTTAATCAGCGAAGAAGAAAATACCAATTTGAAATTACGCGTGTATATCACGGGTGGTGGCTGTAGCGGTTTCCAATATGGTTTTACTTTTGATGAAAAAGTGAATGAAGGTGATTTAACGATTGAAAAATCAGGGGTTCAACTTGTGATTGACCCAATGAGTTTACAGTATTTAATCGGTGGTACCGTCGATTACACTGAAGGTTTAGAAGGCTCACGCTTTACTGTAAATAATCCAAATGCTACCAGCACTTGTGGCTGTGGTTCATCCTTTAGTATCTAAGATGGATTTTCAATTTACACATTATCAAGGCAATGTATCCGTAAAATGTTCGATGGAACACATTGCTCTTGCTAACTGGTTCAATACAGAAGTGCGGTCAAATCCAAAGGCGATTTTGACCGCACTTTCTACTGTGCAATCACTCTCTGAAAATCAAGAAGAGATCTTAATCGGCGCAGAATATACATTGTTTTTAGATGCTGATGAAGTAATGATACGAGCGAATAATCTCGCCATTGAAACAGATGAAATTTTGGAAGACGATTTTCATTATTATGATGAAGAAAGCATTGCTTTTTGTGGCACGCAAGATTTTATCCATTTCCTCGAAGCTTATGTTGATTTTATCTCTTAACCGACTATGACCATCGAAAACGTTCAAAAAAATCCCGAAGAAAAAACACCTAAAAAACGCCGTTCTTTCAAAAGCTTTCTATTAAAAGTAGCGTTTAGTGGTGCGGTATTAACCGTATTTTATGGCGGATATTTAGATTGGCAAATCCGTTCCAAAATGGACGGGCAAATTTGGCGTTTGCCCGCTGAAGTGTATAGCCGCATTGAAAGTGTGAAAATTTCAGATAATCTCGCTTTCGATGAAGTGATTCAAATTTTATTAGATAACGAATATCGCCAAACTACCATGGTAGCCGCACCAGGCGATTTCAAATTGGAAGATGATACCATTGTGGTTCTTCGTCGAGCTTTCCCTTTCCCTGATAAACCAGAACCACAACGAGTTTTACGTTTACGTTTTGTCGATAACAAACTTAATCGAATTGAAGATCTCGTTGCCGTAAAAGCAATCGATGAATTTCGCCTTGCGCCAAAATTGATTGCGATGTTGGAATCTGATAATGAAGATCGCCTTGCAATTCCTTTACAAAATTACCCGCGCTTATTGATTGATGCCCTAATTTTAACAGAAGATCGCCGTTTTTATGATCATCATGGTATAAACCCTGTGGGGATCATGCGAGCATTAATTACCAATATTCGTGCAGGACAAACGGTACAAGGTGGTAGTACGCTCACTCAACAACTCGTGAAAAATTTATTTTTATCAAGCGAACGTACGATTACCCGTAAAGCGAACGAAGCCTTGATGTCATTGCTGTTAGATTGGCGTTATGATAAAAACCGTATTCTCGAAACCTATCTTAATGAAATTTATCTTGGACAAAATGGCGATACGCAAATTCACGGTTTTGAATTAGCCAGCCAATTCTATTTTGGTCGTTCGATTCGTGAAATTAGCTTAGATCAAATTGCACTTTTAGTCGGAATGGTCAAAGGCCCTTCACTTTATAATCCTTGGCGTAATCCTCAAAATGCCTTAGAACGTCGTAATGTTGTTTTAAAGCTCATGCTTGAACATAAAATGATCGGTGATGAACTTTACCAATTATTAAGCCAACGACCTTTAGGTGTTCAACAAAAAGGACAAATATCCCGTAAATATCCGTCATTTATTCAAACTTTACAGGCGGATTTACGTCGTGAACTAGGCGAACATAAAATATCCAGTTTACTTGGCGCACGGATTTTCACCACAATGGATTTAAAACAACAAGCCCAAGCAGAAAATGCAGTGGTGAATACAGTTTCACAACTACAACTGAAAACTAAAAATCCATATTTAGAAGGCGCCATGATTGTTGCGGATTACCGTGTGGGTGAAATTCGTGCGGTAGTGGGTGGTTTACAAACGCAATATGCTGGCTTTAATCGTGCATTAATGGCAAAACGTCAGATTGGTTCTTTAGTCAAACCATCAATTTATTTGACCGCACTTTCTAATCCAGAACAGTTCCGTTTAAATACCCCAATTAATAACCAGCCAATTACGATTAATGTTAAAGGTAGCCCGCCGTGGCAGCCGCGCAATTATGACAAAAAATATAGTGGTTCTGTGATGTTAATGGATGCCTTAGCTCGTTCTTTAAATATTCCGACGGTGAATATTGGGATGAAAGTGGGCTTGAGCAAAGTCATTGATACACAAAAAGCGATGGGATGGGACAATGTAGAAATTCCAAAAGTGCCCGCTATGTTACTCGGCGCTTATACTATCTCACCTTATGATGTAACTAAACTTTATCAAACTATTGCGAATCAAGGTGGACGGATTGAGATCACAACTGTTGATACCATTGCGGATCGTCAAGGAAATATCATTTATCAACATGATAAAACCGCAAAACAAGTGGTCCCACAAGAAGCCGCATTCCAAACGTTATTTGCGATGCAACAAACTGTTGAACGGGGTACAGCTCGTAGCTTGCAAAATGATTATGCGGATTTACGTTTAGCTGGTAAAACAGGGACAACAAATGATGCGCGTGATACTTGGTTTGTGGGGATCGATGGAAAAAATATCAGCACAGTTTGGCTTGGTCGCGATGATAATGGCGAAACAAAACTTACTGGCGCATCAGGCGCATTACAGATTTATAAAGATTATTTAAGCCATACTTATATTGAGAAATTGAAGCTAAATAAACCTGCGAATATGAAATGGGTTGGTATTACCCAACATGGCAGCTGGGATTGTGACAGCAATCGAGCAATCCCAGTTTGGGTGAATAATGGACAAAATTTCTGCGGAGGCACATCAAATGCTTCTCCATCGCCAGCCACTCCACCAGCTGAAACCGAAATTGCTCCTCGACAAGAAAGCGTCTGGGATGTATTGGATAACCCAAATCCACCCGCACAATAATTAATCGCGGTATATTTCTAATAGTAAGCAAATATTTTGAAGCGAAAAAACTACACATCCCCTGAAATTTCAGGGGATTTTTTTATTTCTTTAAAAAAATAGCAAACGTTTGCTTTAAAAGTGCGGTACAATACGCGCCAGTTTTTACTTTCATACAGGTGCAAAACGATGACACAACAACTCCCCACTCTAAGTCTAAAAAAAATCTATTCAGGTAAAGTACGCGATCTCTATGAAATCGATGATAAACGCATGCTAATGGTTGCTTCTGACCGCTTATCTGCGTTTGATGTTATTCTAGATGATCCCATTCCACGAAAAGGCGAAATCCTGACTCAAATTTCCAATTTTTGGTTTAACAAACTTGCTCACATTATGCCGAATCATTTCACTGGTGAGAGTGTTTATGATGTATTGCCAAAAGAAGAAGCTGATTTAATCAAAGATCGCGCTGTAGTTTGTAAACGTTTGAATCCCATTAAAATTGAATCTATCGTACGTGGCTATTTGACTGGCAGTGGTTTAAAAGATTACAAACAAACTGGAACCATCTGCGGATTAAAATTACCTGAAGGCTTAGTTGAAGCCAGTAAATTACCAGAACCTATTTTCACCCCATCAAGTAAAGAAGCCGTTGGCAATCATGATATAAATATCAGCTATGCAGAATGTGAAAAACTCATCGGGGCTGATTTAGCCGCACAAGTAAAAGAAAAAGCAATCGCACTTTATACTGCTGCTGCAGAATATGCACTGACTAAAGGCATAATTATTTGCGACACAAAATTTGAATTTGGTTTAGATGAAAATGGCACGCTCACCTTAATGGATGAAGTATTAACCCCTGATTCTAGCCGTTTTTGGTCTATCGATACTTACCAAGAAGGGATTAATCCGCCATCATTCGATAAACAATTTGTACGCGATTGGTTAGAAAATAGCGGCTGGAACAAACAAGCTCCCGCACCGAAAGTACCAGAAAATATTATTCAGAAAACGGTTGATAAATATCAGGAAGCACTGGATTTATTAACAAAATAGAGATCAAAATCCCTGCTATTTACAGCGGGGATTTTTATGCATGATGACAACTAAAGATTTTCAGCCTTAATATATAAAAGGCTAGACAAACATAAAAAGTGCGGTTATATTTAAGTGACTTTTTATTCAAATAAAATGATTAATTATGCAATCTAATTTATAAACAAGGAAAAGATATGTCAAATACAATTCTACAACATTTACCTGAAGGGCAAAAAGTCGGTATCGCGTTCTCTGGCGGATTAGACACCAGCGCTGCATTACTTTGGATGCGTCAAAAAGGTGCAGTACCTTATGCATACACCGCCAATTTAGGTCAACCTGATGAAGATGATTACAGCGCAATCCCTAAAAAAGCAATGGCATATGGTGCAGAAAATGCTCGCTTAATTGATTGTCGTTCTCAACTTGCTCATGAAGGCATTGCGGCAATTCAATGCGGTGCATTCCATATTTCAACAGGCGGAATTCCTTACTTCAATACGACTCCACTTGGTCGCGCAGTAACCGGCACAATGCTCGTTGCGGCAATGAAAGAAGACGATGTGAATATTTGGGGCGATGGCTCTACATTCAAAGGGAATGACATCGAACGTTTCTATCGTTATGGTTTATTAACAAACCCGAATTTAAAAATCTATAAACCTTGGTTAGATCCACAGTTTATTGAAGAACTCGGCGGTCGTTTCGAAATGTCTCAATTTCTTATCGAAAATGGTTTTGACTATAAGATGTCCGTTGAAAAAGCCTATTCGACCGATTCCAATATGCTGGGTGCAACCCATGAAGCAAAAGACTTAGAGCAATTAAGCACAGGCATGAAAATTGTTAAACCAATTATGGGTGTCGCATTTTGGGATGACAAGGTAGAAATTAAACCAGAAACAGTAACTGTCACGTTTGAAGAAGGCGTCCCTGTCGCATTAAATGGTAAACGTTTTGATAATGCTGTTGATATTATTCTAGAAGCCAATCGTATCGGTGGGCGTCATGGTTTAGGAATGTCAGACCAAATCGAAAACCGTATTATTGAAGCCAAATCTCGTGGTATTTATGAAGCACCAGGAATGGCATTATTGCATATCGCTTACGAACGTTTAGTAACTGGTATTCACAATGAAGATACCATCGAACAATATCGTATTAATGGTATCCGTTTAGGCCGTTTGTTATATCAAGGTCGTTGGTTTGATCCACAAGCATTAATGCTGCGTGAAACAGCACAACGTTGGGTGGCAAAAGCAATTACGGGTACAGTAACCCTTGAACTTCGTCGTGGTAACGACTTCACTATCTTAAATACCGAATCACCAAACTTAACCTACGAAGCAGAGCGTTTAAGTATGGAAAAAGTGGAAGATGCACCATTTGATCCAATTGATCGTATCGGTCAATTAACTATGCGTAATTTAGATGTATCGGACACCCGAGGTAAACTTGGCATCTATGCACAAACAGGTTTATTAAGCGCAATTAAAGATTCAGTCTTGCCACAATTAGGCAAGAAATAAGATAAAAGTGAGGTAAAAACTGACCGCACTTTTCCGCTTATAAAAATGGCTACTTCATGTAGCCATTTTTTATTCACCCATCTTTTCTAATTCACCTTGAGAAAATGCTTGCAGCTTATGGATTTCATTTTTCGCTTTGTCAGAAAGCACTTTATTATCCTTTAGCATCTGCTCTGAACGGGCCATAATAAAACGTAAATAATCATAGTTTTGCGTCTTTTCAAATAAAGCCTTTGCTTGATACATATCAGCAAAATCCTTATTTGCTTGGGTAAGTAACATCTTTTGCCCAACTAAAACAATTAGTGCTAATGCCAATGCAATGACAGTGCCATAGCCATTTGTTGGATAATAAAGCAACCCACCTATAACAAATAATCCTGAAACAAGTCGAGAGCTGTTTTTAATATAAGTTTCACTGGGTGGAGCTTGGATAAGTTCAGATAATTTCATTCAAATTCACCATAAAAAATAAGGGCGTTATCATCGCCCTTATTATTAACTTTCGCAAGGATTATGCAAGAATACCAGCCCAGTAACCTAAAATCCCTACACCAAATAAACCAAAGATAATCACCATTGCATTCACTTTTTTACGTAATAAATACATACATAAGAAAGTCAGTAATAAGGCTAATAAACCTGGAAGTAGATCATTTAATACGCCTTGCAAGGTGACCACAACTTCTTCACCTAATTGGTTTTTATAGCGTGTAAGTTCTAATGGGACATTAATACTTGTCCATTTAGAAACAAGCGAGCCCATGACAAAGAGACCAAGAATAGAAGCCCCTTGAGTGATTTTTTGCAAACGTCCACCACCCATATCAGAGACGATTTCTGTGCCTTTTTCATAACCATATTTGAAACCATACCAGCGCGTAACAGCACGGATCACATTGATTAAGATAAAAAACAATAATGGACCTAAAATGCTACTGGTTAAGGCAATTCCAGCACCAAGTGCGGCTAAAACTGGACGTAAAGTTCCCCAGAAAATAGGATCGCCCACACCAGCTAGTGGCCCCATAAGTCCGACTTTTACACCGCTAATTGCTGCATCATCCACATCTTTTGCACCATTCGCGCGCTCTTGTTCCATTGCGGCAGTCACGCCCATAATTGCAGACCCTACCCAAGGTTGAGTATTAAAAAATTCAAGATGGCGTTTAAGTGCTGCAGCTTGATCTTCTTTTTTGCTATATAGGCGTTTGATTGTTGGGATCATCGAAACACAAAATCCCATTGATTGCATACGTTCAAAGTTAAATGAACCTAAAAGGAACGTTGAACGGAAATAAGTACTTAAAATATCACCCTTGGTAAGAGTTACTTTTTGTTCTGACATAATGCGCTCCTTATAGACCTTCTAATTCGTTATCAGCAAGTTTTCTTTTGCTTGCCACTGGCATTGCGACCTGGTTAAAACGCGGATTTAATTGGATATAAAGCATTGCTAAACAAGTACCAAGAATACCCAATCCAACTAAGTTGTAATTAGTAAAGGAAGCAATAACAAAACCAAGGAAGAAGAATGGCATTAATGCACCTGCGCGCATCATATTAATCACCATTGCATAACCCACTACGACGATAAATCCACCCGCAATTTGTAAGCCACGAGTAATCACTTCAGGAATTGCATCTAATGCGCTAGTTACAGCATCTGTACCTGCGACCAAACCAACTGCTAATGCTGGAATTGCAACACGCAATGCTTGTAAGGAAAGCCCTGCAAAATGGCAAAGTTCAATCCCACGGAAATTAGCTTGCTCAGCAAATTTATCCGCTTTATGTTGTAAGAAGATCGTTAGTGTACGTACGAAAATAGTAAGCACTTGACCTGCAGCAGCAACTGGTACCGCGATAGCAATCGCCGTACCCACAGATTGACCGCCTTTAATAACAAGAATCGCGGAGATCACACTAGCAAGTGCTGCATCTGGCGCCATAGCAGCTCCAACGTTCATCCAACCTAGCGCGATCATTTCTAATGTACCGCCAAGGATAATACCGGTTTCAAGATCGCCTAATACCAAGCCAATCATCGTACAAGCAAAAAGTGGACGGTGGGTTTGGCGCTCATCTAATACGCTCCCCATACCGCAAATTGCCGCGACAAGCACGACTAAAATGAGTTCCATTGTTGACATAAAATGCGCTCCTAGAATTTAATTGAATCAAATTTTTCGCGAGTAAGTTCAACAGGCTTATTCACAGCCACTTTTTGAAGGGAAAGCTTCACGCCCATATCAAGTAATTTTTTGAATGCAGCGACATTAGATGGATTCACTGTGACTGCATCAGAAAGCTGTTTATTGCCTTCTTTATGCGTCATTCCACCCACGTTAATGGTATCAATACGCAAACCACCTTCGATTAAACGCACTGCATCTTCAGGCTTGGTTACAAGCATTAAAATATTACGGCTCGCATATTTTGGATTGTTGTAAACCTTAATCGCTTTATCCACAGGAATTACATAGGCTTTCAAATGTGGCGGAGCAATTTGAAGAAGCAATTCCTTACGCAATTCATCATTTGCCACTTCATCACTAATAGCAAAAATGGCTTCGCATTTCACTGCTTTTGCCCAAGAAGTAGCGACTTGACCATGAATTAAACGATCATCAATACGCAGTAAGTTGACACTCATACGTCCATTAGGATCGTATTGAGTATTATCTTCTTCGCTTTCTTGTTCTTCTTTTGCTTCCTCTTTTAGAGTTTCAGGTTGAGCGAAAGAGGCAATGTCATCTGGTTTCCGATAACTTTTCACTGCCATTACGCCAACTTCCTTGGCGACATCAGCAAGTGCTTCCGCTGATTTTGCATCATCCTTGGCATCTAATACTTCTAATAACATTGGTAAACTTACGCCAGTGACAATATCGTCTTGAGGGCGTTTTGCCGCTACTCGGGCTGCCGCGTTATACGGGCTACCACCAAATAAATCTACCAAAAATAACACGCTATCTGATGGCGAGCATTCAGCAATAATAGCCTCATACTTTTCCACCAAAGTGTCTTGCCCTTCTCCTGGAACGAATGTTACACCGTGGAGTCCTTCCACCTCACCGAACACCATTTCAGAAGAATTGACCAACTCAGCAGCAAGCTTGCCGTGAGCTGCAACGATTACTTGAATCATTGGATACTCCTAAGGTTGAAATAAATCGTCAAAAGCATAGAGTAAACAGTTGCCTAACTCAAGATAATTATAAGTGCTTGTACCATTAAAATTGACATACATCAATTATTTAGAACACAAAAAGGTATTGTAAACAGGATAATTTGGTATGCTTTATGCTTAATTACACTTCATAACTTTTGGATAAAAAGTGCGGTGTAAACTAAGAAAGTTTTTAAAAAGAAAAAACCGATTTTCAATCACTGAAAACCGGTTTAAAGAAGAACAATTTTATTGAACGATTTCGCCGACAATACTGCGCGTTAATTCTTTCACTTCCGTAAGTTTCACTTTCACAATATCACCTATTTTGTAAATACACTCACCTTTAATATAAAGGGCAATCTCATCAGAATTTACCTGCATTTCGTCTTTATTATTATGTAAAGTTGAAGCAGGTATAAACATTGAGGCGCCATTTTCTAATAATTGCACACGTAATCCACCACGCATCGCATCTTGCACCTCTGCATCAAATTCAGCATTTTCTGCGACTTTATCAGCAAGATAGCGACAATATAACCAGTCTGCGATATCACGTTCAACCAAGCGATTTTGGCGGCGTGCTTCTTGTAAACGGGCCAGCACCTCATCTTGTGGCTTATTACAAGTTTGTTGTGTCAATACTGCTTTAATTAAACGATGGTTCACCATATCAGAATATTTACGAATTGGAGATGTCCATGTCGCATACCCTTCTAAACCAAGACCAAAGTGCGGTGCTAATTCCGATTTAAATTCAGCGAAAGTTAAATAACGACGTAAACGGAATTCTAAATAATCGCCTTCAATCGGTTCAATATCGTGGCGCATTTGGCAATAACCGTTTAATGTTGCCAAATTTTCTACCGAATAACGCTCCGCAAGTTCAGCTTGGTTTTGTTCATTGGCTAAATTTGCCATTAAGAAATTGTGCGCATTCTCTAAGAATTTCTTATCAAAACCGCTATGCGTATTGAAAATACCAGTTTGTGCTTGTTCGTCTAAGAATTGTGCAGCACAGATATTGGCAATAATCATGGATTCTTCCACAATTTGATTTGCAATACGACGATATTCTGCTTTGATTTCTGCCACTTTGCCATTTTCAGCGAGCACAAAAGAATAATCCGGTTTTTCTTTAAATAACAAAGAATGAGTCTTACGCCATTGAATGCGTGCTCTAGTAAATTGATGTAACCAATTAATTTGTTGTGTAATTTCTGATGTTTCGGGCTGCCATGCGTTATCTGCCTGTTCTAAATAATCCGACACTTTGTTGTAAGCCAATTTCGCTTTAGATTGAATATAAGCCGAAACAAAATGCGGTTTAGCCGTGATATTGCCTTCAAGATCCGTTTCGATATAACAAACAAGGGCTGGACGCGTTTCATTTGCGATTAACGAACATAATTCATCAGATAATTCGCGTGGCAACATTGGGATGTTAAAGCCTGGTAAATAATTGGTGAAACAACGCTGTTTCGCATCTTTTTCAATTTGAGAATCTAATGCAATATAAGCGGTTGGATCCGCAATCGCGACAACTAATTTCCAACCTGTTTGTTCACCATTTTGTTCGATAGGCTCGATATATAAGGCATCGTCCATATCCATTGTGCTTTCAGAGTCAATCGTGACAAAATGAAGTGCGGTCAGATCTTCGCGAGTTTGTTGATCTAACATCTCATAACTTTCTGCACCTTGCACAGGATGACGAGATTGCTCATGACGTGCCAATGTGACCCACCAAGGGGCTAATTCATCATCAGCACGGCAGATAAATTGATTAATGGTGGCATAGAAAAAGCGATCATCACGTAGTGGGTGTGTTTTTAAATTTGCTACAACCCAGTCGCCTTCTTGTAATTCTTCTTTGACGGATTTAGCTTGTTGCGCGCCAATGGGTTGGTTGATACTTGGGTGATCAACCAAAACTTGCAATTTTTTGTCTTTATTGAACCGCACTTTGGCAATAAAGCGCGTGAGCATTGGCTCAATTAATTCTTCAGGTTCAGCTTGCTCTTTATCGCCTTGTTTTTCGATGGTGGCTTTAATTTTGTCACCGTGCATCACTTTTTTCATTGCAGGTGGGGCAATAAAGTAGCTTTTTTTATCGCACTCTAAAAAACCATAAGCTTTATCAGTACGTTTTACCACGCCTTCAACGTGTTCTTTGCTATCGTGGATTTGTTGCTTAAGTTGTGCGAGTAATGGATTATCTTGGAACATAGTTATATTTAAAAAAAGAGAAAAGGCAGACTGAAAAGCCTGCCTAAAAAATAGATTGTACGAAAAATTATTCTTCGCCTAATTCGCCCATTGCAGTGATGCTGAAACCTGCATCTACGTGAACGATTTCACCAGTGATACCCGATGCTAAATCAGAGCATAAGAATGCTGCTGAGTTACCCACATCTTCGATAGTAACAGTGCGGTGTAACGCTGCAGTTTTCTCAAATGCAGAAAGCATTTTCTTTAAGTTTTTAATACCTGATGCTGCTAAAGTACGGATAGGACCAGCAGAGATCGCATTCACACGAATACCTTCTTTACCTAAATCCGCTGCCATTACGCGAGTTGCCGCTTCAAGAGACGCTTTCGCTAAACACATGACGTTGTAGTTAGGAATTGCGCGTTCTGCACCTAAGTAAGAAAGGGTTAATAACGCCGCATTTGGATTTAAGTAAGGACGTGCCGCTTGTGCCATTGCAACGAAGCTGAAAGCACTGATGTCGTGAGCAATACGGTAGCCTTCACGAGTTGCTGCGTTTACGTAATCGCCATCTAATTGATCGCCAGGTGCGAATGCGATAGCGTGTACGAAACCATCAAATTTTTCCCAACGTTTGCTTAATTCTGCAAAGCAGTTTTGGATGCTTTCATCGGTTGCCACATCTAAAGGAAGCACGATATCAGAACCAAATTCTTTAGCAAATTCTTCTACGCGCGGTTGTAATTTATCGTTTAAATAAGTGAAAGCAAGTTCTGCACCTTGTTCTTTCATTGATTTTGCGATCCCATAAGCGATAGAACGATTGCTTGCAAGACCGGTGACTAAAATGCGTTTACCTGTTAAGAAACCCATAATTTTTCCTATATTGTTAGCGTAAAAAACTTGCGTAGTATAAGCGAAAATTTGTCTTTGTACAAGCAGACCAATTTTTCTAATAAAACCAACCGCACTTTATTTACAAATTCGTTTGAGCAAAAACCTAAAATCAGCGAAAATAGCCCACATTTTTAATTGAATGAAGAAGAAACAATGAGTTATCCATTAGAAGAAGTTAATAAACGTCGCACTTTTGCAATTATTTCCCACCCCGATGCAGGTAAAACAACCATCACCGAAAAAGTACTTTTATACGGAAATGCGATTCAAACTGCAGGTTCTGTAAAAGGCAAAGGCTCGACTGCGCATGCCAAATCCGACTGGATGGAAATGGAAAAACAACGTGGGATTTCGATTACCACTTCCGTAATGCAGTTTCCTTATAATGATTGCTTGGTGAACTTACTTGATACTCCGGGGCACGAAGATTTCTCTGAAGATACTTACCGCACTTTAACTGCTGTGGACAGCTGTTTAATGGTTATCGACTCCGCAAAAGGGGTTGAGGAACGTACAATTAAACTAATGGAAGTAACTCGCTTACGTGATACGCCAATCATCACCTTCATGAACAAACTCGACCGCGATATTCGCGATCCAATGGAATTGTTAGATGAAGTGGAAAATATTCTGAAAATTCGTTGTGCGCCAATTACATGGCCGATTGGTTGCGGAAAATTATTTAAAGGCGTTTATCATATCGCTAAAGATGAAACCTATCTTTATCAATCCGGTCAAGGCTCAACCATTCAAGAAGTTCGCATTGTGAAAGGTTTAAATAGCCCTGAATTAGATGCCGCTGTTGGCGATGATTTAGCACAACAACTTCGCGATGAATTGGAATTAGTGCAAGGCGCAAGTAACGAATTTGAACATGATGCCTTCATTAAAGGAGAACTTACGCCTGTATTTTTCGGAACAGCATTAGGTAACTTCGGGGTGGATCATTTCCTTGATGGTTTAACACAATGGGCGCCAAAACCACAATCTCGTCAAGCTGATACAAGAACAGTCGAAAGTTCAGAAGAAAAATTCTCTGGTTTCGTATTTAAAATTCAAGCTAATATGGATCCAAAACACCGCGACAGAGTTGCCTTTATGCGCGTCGTTTCAGGCAAATATGAAAAAGGCATGAAACTAAAACATGTTCGAATTGGCAAAGATGTGGTGATTTCTGATGCCTTAACCTTTATGGCAGGCGACCGTGCTCACGCCGAAGAAGCTTACGCAGGTGATATTATTGGTTTACATAATCATGGTACGATCCAAATTGGCGACACCTTTACGCAAGGTGAAACCTTGAAATTTACCGGTATTCCAAACTTTGCGCCTGAGCTATTCCGCCGTATTCGCTTGAGAGATCCTCTCAAACAAAAACAATTACTTAAAGGTTTAGTACAACTTTCAGAAGAAGGGGCTGTTCAGGTATTTCGCCCATTAATGAATAACGATTTAATTGTAGGTGCGGTGGGTGTCTTGCAGTTTGATGTGGTGGTTTCTCGTCTAAAAACTGAATATAACGTAGAAGCGATTTATGAAAATGTGAACGTTGCAACCGCACGCTGGGTGGAATGTGCCGATGCGAAAAAATTCGAAGAATTTAAACGCAAAAATGAGCAAAATTTAGCTTTAGATGGTGGAGATAACTTAACCTATATTGCGCCAACAATGGTAAATCTGAATTTAGCTCAAGAACGTTATCCTGATGTCGTTTTTTACAAAACTCGTGAACATTAAAACGACATTAAAACGACAAAGTGCGGTGAAATTTCACCGCACTTTTCCAGAAAAAAGCGTTGAAATTTAATTCAACGCTTTTCTTTTATTTAGAGACTTTTTCTTGTCTTAATCGCCAAAGTTGATAAACATTCACAACGGCTAAAAATGCATTTAATAATGCAACAGGATAGGCGGCGATAATTACGCTATAGATAACAAATAAAATTGCTCCAATGCTGTTCACTATGCGTAAATGTACGATAGATTTAAACAAAAACGATACTGCAACAAAAAAGGTTGCGATATAACCCAATAATTCAACTAAATTCAATTCCATAATTCTGTTCTCTTCAATTAAAAATAAAAACGGGCGCCATGATAAAAGATTTTTAAAACAAGGAAAAGATCAGAAAAAAAAGCAACCGATTGCAAGCTGAAATTATTTTTTCTTATCAAAAATAAAGGTATTTTCACCATCATTAGTGCATAAAAAGCCGGAGACGAGTACGCACATCTAAATTTTGGGAGCTTATCCAATTTGGGGGAATTAGATAACATTAGCTCGCTCAACACGCACTTTGTTACCGGCTAAATTCTTTTAAGAATCCTGATGGTAATGCTATGAACAAGAAAGAAATTTAATAAAACGAGGTTCTATCTTTTATAATAACTAGAATTCCAATTTCTATTATTCTAGAAATTGGATTGATTATAAACTATGAAGTAACTTTAGATTCAAGAGGATTATAGAGAAATGAAAGTTATGATTTTATTCTAAATAAAGACAAGTTGTACTAAAAGCATATAGAAAAGCGTACCAACAGCAATAGATAGAAACATATTTTTCTTCCAAAAATGCAACCCTAGCACCACTATGCCTGCAAGAAAATCAGGGATACCATGATAACCAGTTAAAACATCAACATTCTTATAGCAATAAACTACAAGCATACCAAACATAGCTGGAGGTAAAACTTTCCCAAGATAGCGAATATATTGTGGAATCGGACGATTAGCTGGAAAGACAAAAAATGGTAATAAGCGCGTAAATTGTACAGTAAGCACACAAATTCCAATCGTCATAATCTGTTCTGTAAGTGTCATTTTAGCGACTCCAATTTTGTGTCTAATTTAGGTCCACGCATAGTTAGAATTAACCAGATACCAATTAATGTTGGAATTAAGAAATATTCTTTGCCTACAATTAGTAAAAAAGCGAATGCAATCCCTAAACCTAAGAGAGAACTTTCATGGGATTTTTCCTTTATCCAATTTTCTGCAAAAATGACTAAGAAAAGAGCTGTCATCGAGAATTCCACACCTTTTAAATCAAAAGGTAAAACAGAGCCAAATAAGTTACCCATTGCAGCACCAACCACCCAATAAATATGCAAATATAAGCTTACAAAAAACATATACCAACCTTTATCTAAGTGCGGTGGAATTTTTGCCATATAATTTAAAGAAAAAGATTCATCGACAAGGGTAGTAATTAAATACCAACGTTTATGACCAATGTGTACGCCATATTTTTCTAACATTGATATGCCATAGAAAATCTGACGAGTACTGATCATCAAGGTAATTAATAACACACTGATTGGAGAAAAAGGCGCGATAAGTGCTCCAGCAGCAATAAACTCAACAGAACCAGCATAAATAAGTAAAGCCATCAAAGTAGGATATAAAAATCCGAAACCTAGTGCCTTCATATAAATACCGTATGCCACACCAAGAAATAAAAATCCGGCAATCATTGGCGCACTATAAGGAAAAGCAGCTTTAGCCGCCGCACTAATCGGGTGAGACTGCTGATTTTGTTGAAAAAAATTCATTTATTACTTCTATAAATCTAAAACGGATAGCCCTGGTAAAGTTGAAAAACTTTGAGCTTTTACGGTTTGATAAAAATCTTCTAAATAAGAAAGGGATTCATCTTCTTTGCGAATAGCCGCATATAGATTGCTATATAAACCTTCTTTTGTGACTTTTCTTGCCACGACATAACCCTTTTCCAAATAAGGTAACGCAGCCCAATAAGGGATAGTCGCAATGCCACGACGACTCGCTACTAATTGAATCATAGCAATAGTCAATTCAGTTGTGCGGCGAGTAGGATTGATTCCTTTTGGTTTAAGCACTTTACGCAATAGATCTAACATATCATCAGGAACAGGGTAAGTTACCCAGGTTTCATCTGCAAAATCTTCCGCATCCCAAATGTCTTTTTCTGCTAAAGGGTGATCTTTTGAGCAAATTCCAACCATCTCATAAGAAAAGAGCGGTTTAAAAATTACATCATCATTATGCTCTACTTCTGATACTATCGCCCAATCTGCTCGGTGAGAAAGCAATAAACCAACAGGATCCGTATGAAAACCAGATACAATATCCAACTCAACTAGCCCCCAATGACGACGAAATTCGTCCATAGCTGGCATTAACCAATCAAAACAAGTATGACATTCAACAGCTATACGAAGTTGTCCCGCATCCCCATGTTTAACCCGAGCAAGATCACGCTCAGCATCTACGACTTTTGGCATCACTTCATTAGCAAGACGAATTAAACGCTCTCCCGCCGAAGTAAAACGAAGTGGATTACTTTTACGCTCAAACAAAGGCAAACCAAACTGTTCTTCTATTAATTTAATTTGGTGAGAAAGGGCTGATTGGGTTAGATATACTCGTTTTGCTGCTAAAGAAACGCTACCCGTCTCTTTTAAAGCCAGTAAAGTTTTAAGATGTCTAAATTCTAGAAAGGTTGGTTTCATTAATAATATTCATACACAATAGAAAATTAGATGATAGATATAATACCTTAAAATACGGAATATTCGAATTAATATTCTATAGAGAAAACAAAAACCCCATATCTTTCGACACGGGGTACTTCTGTTTTTACTTAATTTAGATATATATTTGGTAACCTGGCGGTGCCCTACTCTCACATGGGGAAGCCCCACACTACCATCGGCATTACAGCGTTTCACTTCTGAGTTCGGTATGGTGTCAGGTGGTTCCACCGCACTATCGCCGCCAGGATAATTCTTTGATAACGTTTATTTTAAATTCTATCTATGTTCTTCATTGGCCACAAGCTGAACGTTTAGTTAATTTCTTTTTCTTTCACTCTGTTTTCCAAAAACACTTGAGCGTTGTATAGTTAAGCCTCTCGGGCAATTAGTATGCGTTAGCTCAATGTATCACTACACTTACACACCGCACCTATCTACGTCTTAGTCTTAAACAACCCTTACAGATTTATAATCTGGGAGAACTCATCTCTTGGCAAGTTTCGTGCTTAGATGCTTTCAGCACTTATCTCTTCCGCACTTAGCTACCCGGCAATGCGTCTGGCGACACAACCGGAACACCAGTGGTGCGTCCACTCCGGTCCTCTCGTACTAGGAGCAGCCCCAACCAATTCTCCAACGCCCACGGCAGATAGGGACCGAACTGTCTCACGACGTTCTAAACCCAGCTCGCGTACCACTTTAAATGGCGAACAGCCATACCCTTGGGACCTACTTCAGCCCCAGGATGTGATGAGCCGACATCGAGGTGCCAAACACCGCCGTCGATATGAACTCTTGGGCGGTATCAGCCTGTTATCCCCGGAGTACCTTTTATCCGTTGAGCGATGGCCCTTCCATTCAGAACCACCGGATCACTATGACCTACTTTCGTACCTGCTCGACTTGTCTGTCTCGCAGTTAAGCTTGCTTATACCATTGCACTAACCTCACGATGTCCGACCGTGATTAGCAAACCTTCGTGCTCCTCCGTTACTCTTTGGGAGGAGACCGCCCCAGTCAAACTACCCACCAGACACTGTCCGAGACCGCGTTCCGCAATCTTCGTTAGAACATCAAACGTTAAAGGGTGGTATTTCAAGGACGACTCCATAATCACTGGCGTGACTACTTCTAAGTCTCCCACCTATCCTACACATCAAAATTCAATGTTCAGTGTCAAGCTATAGTAAAGGTTCACGGGGTCTTTCCGTCTAGCCGCGGGTACACCGCATCTTCACGGCGATTTCAATTTCACTGAGTCTCGGGTGGAGACAGCCTGGCCATCATTATGCCATTCGTGCAGGTCGGAACTTACCCGACAAGGAATTTCGCTACCTTAGGACCGTTATAGTTACGGCCGCCGTTTACTGGGGCTTCGATCAGGAGCTTCTCTTTCGATTACACCATCAATTAACCTTCCAGCACCGGGCAGGCATCACACCCTATACGTCCACTTTCGTGTTTGCAGAGTGCTGTGTTTTTAATAAACAGTTGCAGCCAGCTGGTATCTTCGACCGGTTCAACCTTCGCCCGCGAGGGACTACAATCTACGCCGGCGCACCTTCTCCCGAAGTTACGGTGCTATTTTGCCTAGTTCCTTCACCCGAGTTCTCTCAAGCGCCTGAGTATTCTCTACCTGACCACCTGTGTCGGTTTTCAGTACGGTTTAGATAAACCTGAAGCTTAGTGGCTTTTCCTGGAAGTGTGGTATCGGTTACTTCAGCTCCGTAGAGCCTCGTCATCATCTCTCAGTGTTTAATAGAAGTCCGGATTTGCCTAAACTTCCCACCTACCAACTTAAACGCACATATCCAACAGTGCGATAACCTAACCTGCTCCGTCCCCACATCGCAGTTTATCCAAGTACAGGAATATTAACCTGTTTCCCATCGACTACGCTTTTCAGCCTCGCCTTAGGGGCCGACTCACCCTGCCCCGATTAACGTTGGACAGGAACCCTTGGTCTTCCGGCGAACGGGTTTTTCACCCGTTTTATCGTTACTTATGTCAGCATTCGCACTTCTGATACGTCCAGCAGCCCTCTCGAGCCACCTTCATCCGCTTACAGAACGCTCCCCTACCCAACAGACTTACGTCTGATGCCGCAGCTTCGGTGCTATATTTGAGCCCCGTTACATCTTCCGCGCAGGCCGACTCGACTAGTGAGCTATTACGCTTTCTTTAAATGATGGCTGCTTCTAAGCCAACATCCTAGCTGTCTAAGCCTTCCCACTTCGTTTCCCACTTAATATAGACTTTGGGACCTTAGCTGGCGGTCTGGGTTGTTTCCCTCTCCACGACGGACGTTAGCACCCGCCGTGTGTCTCCTGAGTATCACTCTTTGGTATTCGTAGTTTGCATCGGGTTGGTAATCCGGGATGGACCCCTAGCCGAAACAGTGCTCTACCCCCAAAGGTGTCCGCTCAAGGCTCTACCTAAATAGATTTCGGGGAGAACCAGCTATCTCCCGGTTTGATTGGCCTTTCACCCCCAGCCACAAGTCATCCGCTAATTTTTCAACATTAGTCGGTTCGGTCCTCCAGTTAGTGTTACCCAACCTTCAACCTGCCCATGGCTAGATCACCGGGTTTCGGGTCTATACCTTGCAACTATTCGCCCAGTTAAGACTCGGTTTCCCTTCGGCTCCCCTATTCGGTTAACCTCGCTACAAAATATAAGTCGCTGACCCATTATACAAAAGGTACGCAGTCACCCTTTCAGGCTCCCACTGCTTGTACGTACAAGGTTTCAGGTTCTATTTCACTCCCCTCACCGGGGTTCTTTTCGCCTTTCCTTCACAGTACTGGTTCACTATCGGTCAATCAGGAGTATTTAGCCTTGGAGGATGGTCCCCCCATCTTCAAACAGGATATCACGTGTCCCGCCCTACTTATCGTTAACTTAGTACCACAGCCTGGATGTCGAGTACGGGGCTATCACCCTGTGTCGCTAAGCTTCCCAGCTTATTCCTCTATCTCTGCTGCTATCATTAACAGGCTCTTTCGCTTTCGCTCGCCGCTACTGACGAAATCTCGGTTGATTTCTTTTCCTCGGGGTACTTAGATGTTTCAGTTCTCCCGGTTTGCCTCACCTACCTATGTATTCAGTAAGTGATAGTAGATTCTTCATCTACTGGGTTTCCCCATTCGGATATCTTGGATTAAACGCCTCTTATCGACTCATCCAAGCTTTTCGCAGATTAGCACGTCCTTCTTCGCCTCTGATTGCCAAGGCATCCACCTTGTACGCTTAGTCACTTAACTATACAACCTCAAATGTTTTCAATCACTTTAAGTTTTCACTTGAAAGTGCGGTCAATTTGATGCGTATCTTCATTCAACTAAACACTTGATTGCTTTTGTTCAATCAAGATTTTATGCAAAACAGGTTTTATTTTTAGATTTCCCTTTTCAGTTCCCTCTTTCACTTTCCTGCCTTGCCTACTCAGACTTTCTCTCGAAAATCTCTTGTTTTCAGCTTGTTTCCAATTTTTTAAAGAACAGTAAGATAATCTAACAAAGTTATCTTTAATTGGCGTCCCCACGGGGATTCGAACCCCGGTTACCGCCGTGAAAGGGCGATGTCCTAGGCCTCTAGACGATGGGGACATCAATTAAAGATACTCTATCTTATTCTTATCTTTCAACGTTGCTTTCGCTTCGTTTCAAATCTTGTCTACAACAATCAGCCAATCTGTGTGAGCACTCGCTGTCTCTCGTCTTTGGTAAGGAGGTGATCCAACCGCAGGTTCCCCTACGGTTACCTTGTTACGACTTCACCCCAGTCATGAATCATACCGTGGTAAACGCCCTCCAAAAGGTTAAGCTATCTACTTCTGGTACAACCCACTCCCATGGTGTGACGGGCGGTGTGTACAAGGCCCGGGAACGTATTCACCGCGACATTCTGATTCGCGATTACTAGCGATTCCGACTTCATGGAGTCGAGTTGCAGACTCCAATCCGGACTTAGACGTACTTTCTGAGATTCGCTCCACCTCGCAGTTTCGCCACCCTCTGTATACGCCATTGTAGCACGTGTGTAGCCCTACTCGTAAGGGCCATGATGACTTGACGTCATCCCCACCTTCCTCCAGTTTATCACTGGCAGTCTCCTTTGAGTTCCCGACCAAATCGCTGGCAACAAAGGATAAGGGTTGCGCTCGTTGCGGGACTTAACCCAACATTTCACAACACGAGCTGACGACAGCCATGCAGCACCTGTCTCATGGTTCCCGAAGGCACTCCCGTATCTCTACAGGATTCCATGGATGTCAAGAGTAGGTAAGGTTCTTCGCGTTGCATCGAATTAAACCACATGCTCCACCGCTTGTGCGGGCCCCCGTCAATTCATTTGAGTTTTAACCTTGCGGCCGTACTCCCCAGGCGGTCGATTTATCACGTTAGCTACGGGCACCAAGCTTTAAGCCCAATCCCCAAATCGACAGCGTTTACAGCGTGGACTACCAGGGTATCTAATCCTGTTTGCTCCCCACGCTTTCGCACATGAGCGTCAGTACATTCCCAAGGGGCTGCCTTCGCCTTCGGTATTCCTCCACATCTCTACGCATTTCACCGCTACACGTGGAATTCTACCCCTCCCTAAAGTACTCTAGTTACCCAGTCTGAAATGCAATTCCCAGGTTAAGCCCGGGGCTTTCACACCTCACTTAAATAACCGCCTGCGTGCCCTTTACGCCCAGTTATTCCGATTAACGCTCGCACCCTCCGTATTACCGCGGCTGCTGGCACGGAGTTAGCCGGTGCTTCTTCTGTATTTAACGTCAATGATGTCTACTATTAGCACACATCCCTTCCTCAATACCGAAAGAACTTTACAACCCGAAGGCCTTCTTCATTCACGCGGCATGGCTGCGTCAGGGTTCCCCCCATTGCGCAATATTCCCCACTGCTGCCTCCCGTAGGAGTCTGGACCGTGTCTCAGTTCCAGTGTGGCTGGTCATCCTCTCAGACCAGCTAGAGATCGTCGGCTTGGTAGGCCTTTACCCCACCAACTACCTAATCCCACTTGGGCTCATCTTATGGCATGTGGCCCGAAGGTCCCACACTTTAATCTTTCGATATTACGCGGTATTAGCTACAGTTTCCCGTAGTTATCCCCCTCCATAAGCCAGATTCCCAAGCATTACTCACCCGTCCGCCACTCGTCAGCAAGAAAGCAAGCTTTCTCCTGCTACCGTTCGACTTGCATGTGTTAAGCCTGCCGCCAGCGTTCAATCTGAGCCATGATCAAACTCTTCAATTCAAGTTCAATCGCTCAATACTGCTGACATAAAATGTCACTACTTAAAAAGTATAATGAATTTCTAGTTAGCACCTATTAAGACTTCAAAATTAAAAAATATTTTTAAAACAAGTCAATCAACAAGTGCCCACACAGATTGTCTGATATATTGTTAAAGAGCAAAAAACAACGACGCACGTGTAAACTTAAATACTTCACAACAGTGCGTCGTTGTGTGCGGTGCATTATAGAGATTTTCAAAACCCTTGCAAGTACTTTTTTGTAAAAATATTTAAAAAAATGCTCTTTTAAATAAAGTTAATACAAAAAGGGCTATTTAACATCAATTTTAGTCTGTTTTTATTACATCTAAAGATTCAAATCCCCATAGATGTAAAGCTTTTTTAAATTGAGATTCTTCTGGAAAATGCTCTGTACAAAACATTTGATTATGTTTTTCACCTTGATCTCGTACACATTTACCATCTAATAAATATTTTATCCGCTTAGCGATCGCCGCGCCAGGCTCCATAAAATATTTAATTTGTGGCAAGCACAACTGAATTTCCTCTTTGATGAGTGGAAAATGAGTACAACCTAAAACTAATGTATCTAAATCTGCCATATCTGCCCACGGAGATAACTCATCTTTTAAACTAATTAGATCAACGGAATGACCACGAATTTTTTGCTCCGCAATTTCTACTAATTTTGTGGTTCCCAATCTCTCAACAACACAATCTTGCGCAAATTTATCAATTAAATCATCTACATAATGACGTTTTACCGTACCCTTTGTAGCTAATAAACCAATATGTTTTGTCTTTGTCATTTCTGATGCAGGTTTAATAGCGGGTACAGTCCCAATGATAGGAATATCAAAAGCAGCTCGCAAAGGAGGAAGCACAACTGTACTCGCTGTATTGCAAGCTATCACGATTGCATCTAATGGATAACGTTGATTAATAAGTTGGCAAACCGCTAAAGTGCGGTGAATAATACTTTCTTCTTTGCGTTCTGAATAAGGGAAATAGGCATTATCAAAACAATAGAGATAATGCCAATTGGGTAATAATTTTTTAGCTTCACGATATACGCTAAACCCCCCCACTCCAGAATCAAAAAAGAGAACAGTTGGGCGTTTTTCTTTTTTATCCATTTAAAACTCTTTGAAAATTGACCGCACTTTTAAGCGTTCGAGTAAATCTCTTTATTATTTAACCAACGACGAATCAGACTTTCTGCTAGATCCGGGTATTTTTGGATAAGCGATTTCGCATAAAATTGCACCGTTGGTATCATTTTTCTATCTCGCATTAAATTTGCTATTCGCAATTCAGCAATGCCCGTTTGTTTAGTTCCAAGTACTTCACCAGGCCCGCGAATTTCTAAATCTTTTTCAGAAATAACAAATCCATCTTGGCTATCTCGTAGCACTTGTAAACGTTTTTGCGAAACTTTACCGAGCGGAGGTTTATACATTAGTACACAAAAAGAAGCCGTGCTGCCTCGACCGACACGCCCTCGTAACTGATGAAGTTGCGATAAACCTAAACGCTCTGCATTTTCGATAATCATCAAGCTAGCATTCGGAACATCAACACCTACTTCGATCACTGTCGTTGCCACCAATAAATCCAATTCTGCATTTTTAAAACACATCATGACATCTTGTTTTTCTTGTGGTTTCATCCGCCCGTGCACTAACCCAATATTTAACATAGGTAATGCTTTCGTTAAATCTTCCCAAATCGCTTCAGCAGCTTGAGCTTCTAAAACCTCTGATTCATCAATTAACGTACACACCCAATAAGCTTGGCGTTTTTCATTAACACAAGCGTTTTTTACACGTATCACAATTTCAGCCCGACGTTCTTCAGAAACCACTACGGTTGTTATCGGCGTACGTCCTGGAGGCAATTCATCAATAATTGATGTATCCAAATCGGCATAGACGGTCATTGCCAACGTTCTTGGTATCGGAGTGGCCGTCATAATTAACTGATGGGGATAAAATCCTGCTTTTTCGCCCTTCTCTCGCAACATTAATCGTTGATGCACCCCAAAACGGTGTTGTTCATCAATAATCACTAATGCTAAGTCGGAAAACTCCACTTCTTCTTGGAATAAAGCGTGCGTCCCCACCACCATTTGCACTGCTCCAGTTTTAATTTTTTCAAGCTCTGCTTGTCTTGATTTTCCTTTTACTTTACCGGCTAACCAACCAACTTCAATACCTAAAGGCTCAAACCAACGCCGAAAATTATTTGCGTGCTGTTCTGCAAGAATTTCTGTTGGTGCCATTAAGGCGACTTGTTTGCCATTATCAATTGCATTTAAAGCAGCCAGTGCGGCAACCAATGTTTTTCCCGAGCCCACATCCCCTTGCACTAAGCGCATCATCGGATAATCTTTGATAAGATCTTGTTCTATATCCGACACTACTCGCTTTTGCGCATTAGTGGGTTGAAATGGCAAGGTGGCTAAAAATCGCTGTTTCAAATCTGTTTGATAATGTAGCGGTAAGGCAGAAAATTGCTGCGTTCCTAACCGCACTTTTTGCATAGCTAAATTATGTGCCAACAGCTCTTCAAAGATTAATCGCTGTTGCGCAGGATGCTTACCTTGCTCTAACATTTCTAATGAAATATCTGGCGATGGACGATGCAATAATCTCAATGCCTCTTTTAAGCTATATTGATGTGGATTAAATTCATTAGGCAAAATTTCTGCAATCTGAACTTTGTCGAGCAATGCCAAAGCCTGATCCGTTAATTTTCGTAATGAATTTTGTTTGAGCCCTTCCGTCGTTGAATAAATCGGCGTTAGCGTTTCTTCCAATACAATACGCGCATTATCTCGCACAATTTGATATTCTGGATGATGAATTTCTGGCATGTGACGCCCACGTTTTACCTCTCCAAAGGCCTTTACTCGCACACCTGCTTGAAAACTATTACGCATTCCCGCATTAAAATTGAAAAAACGTAACATAATTTTCGATGTACCATCTGACAAACTCACAGACAGAATCGGGCGACGGCCAAAAGCGACCTCACAAGTTTGTACAATTCCTTCAATGGTAAAATATTGTTCGGGGCGGAGATTAGCGATTGGCGTAATTCGCGTCCGATCTTCATAGCGAATAGGTAAATGAAAGAGTAAATCTTGCAGGTTATGAATGCCGATTTTAGCCAGTTTATTAGAAATGGCCGCACCAACACCAGAGAGGCTGGTCAAAGGTACGGCATCGAGAAGTTCAAGGCTCATAGCTCATTAATATTGCGTTTGACATTAACGACGCCAGTGATGCCTTTAATACGATGAACAATATTGGCAAGGTGTTTGATATCTTTTACACAAACCTGCAAAATCACAAGCAATAAATTGTTCTCTAATTCTTCCGTCCAAATATTTTGAAGACTGCTTTCGCTCGCAGAAATTGCGGTCATTAAACTAAGCAAGGCATTCTGCTCATTCAATATTTCTATTTGTAATTCAGCCTCAAAATTCACCGCACTTTGAACATTATCCCATTTAGCCAACGATTGGCGACCAGCATTTTTCAAACTTGCACAATGTTGATGATGCACTACAACGGTGTTTTCTTGTGTACAACATCCCACAATGGGATCACCTGGGATTGGATGGCAACATTGAGCAAATTGTGTTTTACCCACTTGCATTGGTGCAATAGTGAGTATTTTTGATTCAAATTCAAAATTCTGAGTATTAGCAGATTCTAACGGCACGCCCACAAATTGATGCGCAATGATGAAGGCAGATTGATTGCCTAAACCAATTTCTCGTAATAATTCATCTAAAGAAGAAAGCGATAAAGCATCTAATACAGTTCTAATTTGTTGAATAGAAAAATCACCTAAATTATGAGGCTGTAATGCTGCATTAAGCTCAACTTCACCTAATTTCACTGCATCCTCTTCACAACGCTGTTTGAGATAATGGCGAATCCGTGTTTTCGCACGAGCAGTTACCACGAAATTTAACCATGCGGCTTCAGGATGGGCATTTGGATCGGTGATGATATTGACCGTTTGACCAGACTCAAGGGCTTGTGAAAGCGGATAAGGTTTACGCTCAACACTCACGCCAACACAAGTATTCCCCACATCTGAATGCACAGCATAAGCGAAATCCACGGCCGTTGCGCCCATTGGCAATTCAACAATTCGACCTTTTGGCGTAAAAACATAAATCTCTTTAGGAAAAAATTCTGATTTTACATTCTCAATAAACTCAAACGAATTACCTACACTTTGTTGAATTTCGACCAAACTTTGCAGCCAACGTTGCGCGCGAATTTGTGCGGTTGTACTGTCGTTTTTACCATTTTCTTTATAAACCCAATGAGCAGTAATGCCCATTTCGGCGACTTGTTCCATATCCTCTGTATGGATATGAACTTCTACGGGAACACCTTTCGGCCCAATCATTGAAGTTTGCAAAGATTGATAGCCATTTGCTTTAGGTACCGCGATATAATCCTTTACTCGGCCAGGGCGTGGCTTATAAAGATTATGCATTTGTCCCAAAACGCGATAACAATCATCAACATTTTTCACAATCACACGGAACGCATAAATATCCATAATAGAGTGGAATTCTTGATCCTTTATGCGCATTTTTTGATAGATCTTGTAAAGGTGTTTTTCACGCCCCCACACTCGGGCAAAAATTCCTGCGTTTTCTAACCGCACTTTAATCTCTTGTGAAATACGTTCGATTAAATCTTGTCGATTACTCCGCGCCACATCAATGAGTTTTTTCAACACCTCATAACGATGTGGATGCATTGCTTGAAAAGATAAGTCTTCTAATTCATTTTTGATATGCTCAATACCTAAACGATGAGCAAGCGGACAATAAATTTCAAGCGTTTCTTTCGCAATACGGCGGCGTTTATCTGGTCGTAACGAACCAAGCGTGCGCATATTATGCGTGCGGTCAGCAAGCTTGATTAACACAACACGAATATCACGCGTCATCGCCAAAATCATTTTGCGAAAATTCTCGACTTGTGCTTCTTGGCGAGTACGAAATTTCAACTTATCGAGTTTTGATACACCGTCCACGATTTCAGCCACACTGGCACCGAACTCTTCTTTCAGTTGTTCTTCCGTATAAGGTGTATCTTCAATAACATCGTGCAATAGCGCAGCCATTACCGCTTCGTGATCTAAGTGAAGTTGAGCAATAATGGAGGCTACCGCCACAGGATGGGTAATGTAAGGTTCGCCGCTGGAGCGAAATTGTCCTTCGTGCGCATCTCTTGCAATCACAAACGCACGCTTGATGAGTTCAATTTTATCTGCGGGCAAATACCCTTGAATAATTCGATCTAAATCCGCAAACAGTTCCAAAGGAGACCTACTTATCGTTGAAAGAGAAAGTGCGGTTAAAATATCGTGATTTTTTACCGCACTTTTAAAAGATTATTCTGTAATTAATGCAATAGCTGCTTCTTCCGTTTCTTGCACTTTCGCCATTTCTTGGAATTCTTGTGCATCCATAATATCTTGATTAATCAAACCTTTTTCGATTTCACGCAATGCGATTACTGTTGGTTTGTCATTATCTTCTGGCACTAACGGTGCACTTTGATTAAGTTGTAATTGTCTTGCACGACGAGCAGCCGTTAAAATTAAATCAAAACGGTTACCAATTTTTTCTACCGCATCTTGCACTGTAACACGAGCCATAATTTACTCCGATTTGTCAAAAATTACTCTATTGAAAGGGCGCTATAATACTCAATTTCGCCCTATTTTGCTAGTAGCTGTTGAATTAACATTGCATTTTGTTTTTGTTGATAATCTTTAGTTAAGCGTTCCGATTGCAAAATACTTTGCAAATCTTTTAATGCTTTCTCAAAATCATCATTCACAATGACATAATCATATTCGTCATAATGCGAAATTTCACTTATCGCTTTTGACATTCGTTCAGCGATAACCTCTTCACTATCTTGCCCACGACCAATTAAACGACGCTCTAATTCAGGCAATGAAGGCGGTAAAATAAAAATGCTTTTTACTGAAGGCACTTTTTTACGGATTTGTTGGGTGCCCTGCCAATCAATATCTAAAAATACATCAATGCCTTTTGCTAAATTTTCTTCAATCGCAGGTAAAGAGGTTCCATAATAATTGCCACCAAAAACTTTGGCATATTCTAGAAATAAATCTTGCTCAATGAGTGATTCAAACTCTTCTTTTGATACAAAATAATAGTGTACACCTTCAACTTCACCTGGACGTGGGGCACGTGTCGTATGTGATACAGACACCATTTTTTGAGTTGAGCTATCTAATGCCAATAACGCTGAAATTAATGAAGATTTTCCTGCACCACTTGGTGCAGATAAAATATAAAGATTACCTTGGGACATAGATCATTTAACCTTTTCTAACAATTTCAGTCTATTATGCAGATTTCTCTATAAAAAATCATCAAAAGTGCGGTAATTTTTTACGGTACTTTTTCATTCTAATGATGATTTGATATAGATCACAAAAAAGTGGTAGGGTTTATAGTTTTATAAAAATGCTCGTGCTATACTCTGTGTGCTGTCTTACTGAGTGAGCAGTATTACTCAAAGCAAACAGATTTGTTTAACTTAAATAAAAGGTGAAAATCTTATGGCAATTAAAATTGGTATCAATGGTTTTGGTCGTATCGGCCGTATCGTATTCCGTGCGGCACAACACCGTGATGACATCGAAGTTGTAGGTATTAACGACTTAATCGACGTTGAATACATGGCTTATATGTTGAAATATGATTCAACTCACGGTCGTTTCGACGGTACTGTTGAAGTGAAAGATGGTAACTTAGTGGTTAATGGTAAAACTATCCGTGTAACTGCAGAACGTGATCCAGCAAACTTAAACTGGGGTGCAATCGGTGTTGATATCGCTGTTGAAGCGACAGGTTTATTCTTAACTGATGAAACTGCTCGTAAACACATCACTGCAGGCGCGAAAAAAGTTGTATTAACTGGTCCATCTAAAGATGCAACCCCTATGTTCGTTCGTGGTGTAAACTTCAACGCATACGCAGGTCAAGATATCGTTTCTAACGCATCTTGTACAACAAACTGTTTAGCTCCTTTAGCACGTGTTGTTCATGAAACTTTCGGTATCAAAGATGGTTTAATGACCACTGTTCACGCAACGACTGCAACTCAAAAAACTGTGGATGGCCCATCAGCTAAAGACTGGCGCGGCGGCCGCGGTGCATCACAAAACATCATTCCATCTTCAACAGGTGCAGCGAAAGCAGTAGGTAAAGTATTACCTGCATTAAACGGTAAATTAACTGGTATGGCTTTCCGTGTTCCAACTCCAAACGTATCTGTTGTTGACTTAACTGTTAACCTTGAAAAACCAGCTTCTTACGATGCAATCAAACAAGCAATCAAAGACGCAGCTGAAGGTAAAACTTTCAATGGCGAATTAAAAGGCGTATTAGGTTACACTGAAGATGCGGTTGTTTCTACTGACTTCAACGGCTGTACTTTAACTTCTGTATTTGATGCAGATGCTGGTATCGCATTAACTGATTCTTTCGTTAAATTAGTATCTTGGTACGATAACGAAACTGGTTACTCAAACAAAGTATTAGACTTAGTAGCTCACATTTACAACTACAAAGGCTAATTAAAACTTTGAAAAAATTAACCGCTCTTCGGAGCGGTTTTTTATTATCTAGAATTTAGTTTACGATCTAAAAATGAACAAAGGATCACTAAGAATGATTTAAAACAATCAATATTCTTCTGGCTTTCATTCCTATTTAAGATTATATTAGCGCACAACCGTTCGCTCAATGAAATAAAAAATAGGGTTAATATGAATCTCGATCTCCATTTTGTCCATCGTATTCAACAACAAGCCAAAACTCGTGCAAATATGACCGCACTTCGCTATAAAGAACACAGCTTGTGGAGAGATATCTCTTGGAAAAACTTTCAAGAGCAACTCAATCAACTTTCTCGAGCATTGCTTGCTCACAATATTGACGTACAAGATAAAATCGCCATTTTTGCCCATAATATGGAACGTTGGACAATCGCTGACATTGCGACCTTACAAATTCGAGCAATCACAGTACCTATTTACGCAACCAATACAGCCCAGCAAGCAGAATTTATCCTAAATCACGCCGATGTAAAAATTCTATTTGTCGGCGATCAAGAGCAATACGATCAAGCATTGGAAATTGTTCATCATTGTCCACAATTACAAAAAATCGTGGCAATGAAATCCACCATTCAATTACAACAAGATCCTCTTTCTTGCACTTGGGAAAGTTTTATTGAAACAGGTTCAAACGCCCAACAAGATGAACTAACCCAACGCTTAAACCAAAAACAATTATCGGATTTATTTACGATTATTTATACATCAGGCACAACGGGAGAACCTAAAGGTGTCATGTTAGATTACGCTAATCTCGCTCACCAATTAGAAGCTCATGATCTTTCACTTAATGTGACAGATCAGGATATTTCACTTTCTTTCTTACCGTTCTCTCATATTTTTGAACGGGCATGGGCGGCTTATATTCTTCATAGAGGTGCAATACTTTGCTATTTAGAAGACACCAACCAAGTGCGGTCAGCTTTAACAGAAATTCGCCCAACTTTAATGTGTGCCGTCCCACGTTTTTACGAAAAAATTTATGCCGCCGTATTGGATAAAGTTCAAAAAGCACCAAAACTTCGCCAAATTATGTTCCATTGGGCAATTTCCGTAGGACAAAAACATTTTGATTTACGTGCGAATAACAAAACTATTCCATTCTTATTGAAAAAACAATTTGCTTTAGCGGATAAATTAGTGCTCTCAAAACTTCGCCAATTATTGGGTGGTCGTATAAAAATGATGCCTTGCGGAGGAGCTAAATTAGAACCTGCTATTGGGCTATTTTTCCATGCTATTGGTATCAACATAAAATTAGGCTATGGCATGACAGAAACAACTGCGACCGTTTCTTGCTGGCATGATTGCCAATTTAACCCAAATTCAATCGGCACACTGATGCCAAAAGCGGAAGTGAAAATTGGGGAAAACAATGAAATCCTCGTGCGTGGCGGAATGGTGATGAAAGGCTATTACAAGAAGCCAGAAGAAACGGCTCAAGCCTTCACAGAAGATGGTTTCTTAAAAACTGGCGATGCGGGAGAATTTGACGAAAAAGGTAATTTATTTATTACCGATCGCATTAAAGAATTAATGAAAACCTCAAACGGCAAATATATCGCGCCACAATATATCGAAAGCAAAATTGGTAAAGATAAATTTATCGAACAAATTGCGATTATCGCCGATGCAAAAAAATATGTATCTGCACTTATTGTACCTTGCTTTGATAGTTTGGAAGAATACGCTAAACAGATCAATATTAAATATCATGACCGTTTAGAATTATTAAAAAATTCTGAAATTCTAAAAATGTTTGAGCAACGTATTAATGCGGTGCAAAAAGAATTGGCTCATTTCGAGCAAGTAAAAAAATTCACACTACTTTCTCAAGCATTTAGCATTAAATTGGGTGAAATTACACCAACATTAAAATTACGTAGAAAAGTTATTTTAGAACGTTATCGTAAGCAAATTGAAGATATGTATAATTCAAAAGAATCAAAAAATTTATAACTAAAAGGCTCTCGTTTGAGAGCCTTTTTCTTGCTAATTATTCAGGAAATTTTTCTTCCAAAATTAATGCTAACCCATCTTCATTATTGGTCGCAGTGACTACATTTGCAGCTTGTTTAATTTCATCAGGTGCATTTCCCATTGCCACCCCAAGCCCAACATGTTCTAGCATATCCAGATCATTAAAGTTATCACCAAACGCAATCACCTCATTGGTTTTTACGCCAAAACAATCTTCCAAAAAACGCACCGCACTTCCTTTGGTTGCCCCCTTGTGCATCACCTCTAAAAAGTTAGCATGAGAACGACAAATACTCAGATGTGGAAATTTTTCCTTTAAAATAATTTCAATCTCAATGATTTCTTGTGCTTCCCCAATAATCTGAATTTTATGTGGCGAACGTGTTGCTACTTCATCAAAAGGATGAATCTCAATTTTGGTGACGCTGCGTTCATAAATCACCCATTTATTTTCTACGTCGCGAGCATGGCAATCATTATTTGTATAATAATTCACGCCAAGCAACGGATGATCCGCCAAAACGGCATTAATATCTAAAATATCTTTTGGTTCAATTTGTACGCTATAAATTGGTTCAAGATGTTGATTCAAAATAAGCGCGCCACTAAATGCAACAAGTACATTATTCGTTTCAAGCTGTTTCCAATAAGGCAAAATACCTAAAGGAGAACGCGCCGAAATTGGCACAAAAGGAATGCCATTCGCCGTTAAACGCTTAATTGCTGCAACAGTTCGAGGGGAAATGGTATGTTGAGAGGTTAATAAGGTGCCATCAAAATCACTAAATACCGCTTTATACATCATTACTCCGAATAAAGATTATTTCTCTGCTAGATAAGGATCATCAAAACCTAATCCTTGCATAATTTGGGTTTCTAAACTTTCCATTTCTTCAGCTTCATCGTCTTCAATATGATCATAACCGAGTAAATGTAAGCAACCATGCACGACCATATGCGCCCAATGCGCCATTAATGGTTTCTCTTGTTCTGCAGCTTCTCGCTCCACGACTTGATGGCAAATAACGAGATCCCCTAACAATGGCAACTCCACCTCATCGGGGCATTCAAATGGAAATGAAAGTACGTTAGTCGGGCGATCCTTGCCACGATAAGTTAAATTTAAGTCATGGCTTTCGGATTCATCCACAATACGAACCGTCATTTCAACTTCATCCCCTTCTGGTTGAACAGCAGCTGTTGCCCACTGCACAATCTGTTCTTCTGTTGGCAAACCCTCTATATTTTCTGTGGCAATTTGCAGATCAACGAATATACTTCCCATTTTACTCTCCTAAATTCTTTTCAATTTCTGACCGCTCTTTTTCACGTTCGGCTTTACGAAGCTCCGCTAATTCTTTGCGACGAATTTCATCTTGCACTTCCCATTCTTCGTATGCTTGCACGACTTTAGCCACCACCGGATGACGCACAATATCTTTGCTATCAAAATAGTTAAAACTTAATTCTGGTACTTTTTCCAACACTTCAATAGCATGGCGTAAACCAGATTTTGTGCTACGAGGTAAGTCAATTTGCGTAATATCGCCCGTAATCACAGCTTTAGAATTAAAACCAATACGGGTTAAAAACATTTTCATTTGCTCAACTGTCGTATTTTGGCTTTCATCTAAAATAATAAAACTATCATTAAGTGTACGCCCACGCATATAAGCCAAAGGCGCAATTTCAATAACATTACGTTCCATTAATTTTTGCACACGCTCAAAACCTAACATTTCAAACAAAGCATCATAAAGCGGGCGTAAATAAGGTTCGATTTTCTGACCTAAATCCCCTGGTAAAAAACCTAGCTTTTCGCCAGCTTCCACCGCAGGTCTCGTCAGTAAGACACGACGAATTTCTTGACGTTCTAAGGCTTCAACTGCAGCAGCAACAGCTAAGAATGTTTTCCCCGTTCCTGCTGGGCCAATACCAAAACTAATATCGTGAGTTAAAATATTATGCAAATATTGAACTTGATTTTCGCCTCGAGGTTTAATCACACCTCGTTTAGTTTTAATCGTTGTACTAAAAACATTATTTTCAGCACGGTTCGGTTCAGCTTGAGATAACATTCGGCTTTCTTGTAAAGCCATATGCACATCTTCCAAATCTAACTCTTTCACTTTACCTTTTACAGGCGCAGTTTCTACATATAAATCTTGGATTAATTTCACCGCACTTTTTATCAATTTTGCACGATGAGGTTTTGGCTCCTCTTCCACTGTATCAATATTAAAAGTGAAATTATGACGAGCAATGACAAGATTAAATTCTTTTTCGATAAGTTTTAGATGATCATCAAATGCACCACATAAAGATTGCAAACGTGCGTTATCTTGAGGTTCGAGAGTAAATGAAAGCATGAGGATACTAAGCTGGTGAAAATTGCGGTTATTCTAGCGTAATTACCACTTCATGGGAAATAATCATCACTTTGTTTTCTCCCCCATATCCTCTCTATAATATGCATGCTTAATTATATGACAAGTTGGATATATTATTATGACCTAACATAACCCTTACGACGAACTTAGATTACATCCAACCAGCCACACTATAAACAAAATTCAAAGCAATCAATCTATTGAAGGAGAGCTAACCGCTCTCCTGTTTCTTTGCCAAAAGAAAAATTGAGAATTATTTGCATTTGAATAAGTTTATAAATAGAATAAAGGCTATTCAAACTTAACTAAAACATTCATTCTCATAAAACAAGGAGTTTTCAATGACATTCAAATCTTTCAAAATTGCGACACTCGCTGCTGCACTTACATTCTCAGCAAGTAGCTTTGCCGACATTACCGTTTACAATGGCCAACATAAAGAAGCTGCAAAAGCCGTAGCTGATGCATTTACGCAAGAAACCGGCATCAAAGTCACTTTAAATAGTGCTAAAAGCGAACAGTTAGCTGGTCAACTTAAAGAAGAAGGCGATAAAAGCCCAGCCGATATATTCTATTCAGAACAAACATCTCCATTTGCCGCACTTTCTGAAGCAGGTTTATTAGAACCACTTTCAGCCAATACGATCAAACAAACCTCTCACCAAGGTGTACCAGTGGCGCCTAAAAAAGATTGGATTGCATTAAGTGGTCGTTCTCGTGTTGTGGTTTATGATCACACTAAATTATCTGAAAAAGATATGGAAAAATCAGTGCTTGATTACGCTACACCAAAATGGAAAGATAAAATCGGTTATGTACCAACCTCTGGTGCATTCTTAGAACAAGTTGTAGCTATTGTTAAACTAAAAGGCGAGAAAGTTGCGCTTAATTGGTTAAAAGGCTTAAAAGAAAATGGTAAACTTTACGCGAAAAACAGTGTTGCATTGCAAGCTGTTGAAAATGGCGAAGTACCTGCAGCCTTAATTAATAACTACTACTGGTATGCATTAGCAAAAGAAAAAGGCGCAGAAAACTTAAAAACTCGCTTGTACTTTATTCGTCATAAAGACCCTGGTGCATTAGTCACTTACTCTGGTGCTGCAATCTTAAAATCATCTAAAAATAAAGAAGAAGCGAAAAAATTCGTGGACTTCTTAGCAAGCAAAAAAGGTCAAGAAGCCTTAGTTGCTGTACGTGCAGAATATCCATTACGTACAGATGTGACTTCTCCATTCAATATGGAACCTTATGCTAAATTGCAAGCGCCGGTAGTTTCAGCAACTACTGCTCAAGATAAAGAACAAGCAAATAAATTAATTGAAGAAGCTGGTTTAAAATAAGCCCGCTAACGTCGCAACTGTATTTTCACTAAAAGTGGAGATACAGTTGCCACATATAAAGGACTATCTTTTGACCCGAACGCCCCCACTTTGGCTCACCATCATTATTTTACTTATTGGTTTACCGCTCTTATTACCATTTCTGTATATTCTTTTCCGTGCGATTGAAGTCGGATTAGATCGTAGCCTTGAGCTTCTTATTCGTCCGAGAATGGCGGAATTACTGAGCAATACAATGCTTCTTATGGTCTGTGTGACTATTGGTTCCATTTTTCTCGGTACGCTTTGTGCATTTTTAATTGAACGCTATCATTTTTTCGGCAAATCATTTTTTGAAGTGGCGATGAGTTTGCCACTTTGTATTCCAGCCTTTGTGAGCTGTTTTACTTGGATCAGTCTCACCTTTCGAGTAGAAGGTTTTTGGGGAACAATTGGTATCATGACATTAAGCTCTTTCCCACTCGCTTACTTGCCTATTTCAGCCACACTTAAACGACTTGACCGCTCTCTTGAAGAAGTAAGTCTTTCATTAGGAAAAAGCCAAACTTACACCTTTTGGCACGCTATTTTCCCGCAATTAAAACCAGCAATCGGTAGCAGTTTGTTACTGATAGCATTACATATGCTGGTAGATTTTGGTGCAGTTTCAATTTTAAATTACCAAACATTCACCACAGCTATTTTCCAAGAATATGAAATGTCTTTTAATAATAGCACCGCAGCACTACTTTCCGCTGTATTAATGGCAATTTGTAGCATTATTGTGCTGGGAGAAACATTCTTCCGTGGTAAACAAACGCTTTACAACAGCGGCAAAGGTGTCACTCGTCCTTATCCAGTAAAAACGCTTTCTTTTGGCAAACAATGTTTAACCTTCGGCTTTTTCTCTAGCATATTCATCTTAAGCATTGGCGTGCCTGTGATTATGTTAATTTACTGGCTTATCGTAGGTCATTCACTCGAAAGTGCGGGTGATTTTTCAGAATTTTTATCGGCATTCAGCAGTTCATTTATTATTTCAAGCCTAGGCGCATTGCTTACCGTAATTTGTGCTTTGCCATTGGTTTGGGCAGCTGTACGCTATCGTAGCAAATTAACAATTTGGATCGATCGATTACCTTACCTATTACACGCCGTACCTGGCTTAGTTATCGCATTATCGCTGATCTACTTTACGATCAACTATGCCAACAGCTTATATCAAACCTTTTTAGTTATTATCGTAGCTTACTTTATGCTCTATTTACCAATGGCACAAACCGCACTTAGAGCCTCACTTGAGCAACTATCTGATAATATTGAGAAAGTCGGACAAAGCCTAGGACGAAGTCCATTCTATATTTTCCGGACTTTAACATTACCCGCAATGCTACCAGGCATTGCGGCGGCATTCTCTCTAGTATTTTTGAATTTAATGAAAGAGCTTACTGCAACACTTTTGCTCACGCCAAACGACATCAAAACCCTTTCGATTGCCGTTTGGGAATATACCAGTGATGCGCAATACGCCGCGGCAACGCCTTATGCCTTAATGCTCGTTCTCTTTTCAGGGATTCCTGTGTTTTTATTGAAAAAATATGCATTTAAATAAAATGATAAATAATCCGTTATTATCCGTTAAAAATCTCAATAAATTTTTTAATGAACAACAAGTTCTACACGATATTTCCTTTACCTTGCAACGAGGTGAAATCCTCTTTTTGCTTGGTGCTTCTGGTTGTGGAAAAACAACGTTATTGCGAGCGATCGCAGGATTTGAACAACCCAATACGGGCGAAATTTGGCTAAAAGAGCGGTTAATTTTTGGTGAGAATACGAATGTGTCAACGCAACAGCGTCATCTAGGTTATGTGGTGCAAGAAGGTGTGCTTTTCCCTCACTTAAATGTCTATCGCAACATTGCTTACGGATTAGGGAATGGAAAAGAGAAAACGGATGAGGAGAAAATGCGGATTGAGCAGGCAATGCAACTCACTGGAATTAGTGAACTGGCAGAACGTTTTCCTCACCAACTGTCAGGCGGACAACAACAGCGTGTTGCCCTTGCACGAGCACTAGCGCCGAATCCCGAACTGATTTTATTAGACGAACCTTTTAGTGCCTTAGATGAACATCTTCGCCAGCAAATTCGTCATGATATGCTGAAAGCACTACGTCAAAGCGGTGCATCAGCGATTTTCGTCACCCATGATCGTGATGAAGCATTACGTTATGCAGATAAAATCGCGGTTATCCAACAAGGAAAAATTTTACAAATCGACACGCCTCGTACACTTTATTGGTCGCCTAATCATATTGAAACCGCAAGTTTTATTGGTGACAACATCGTGTTATCGGCGAATCTGATTGATGAAAACACAGTTCAATGCCAATTAGGTAATATTCCTGTAAAAAATAAATCAATCTCGCTGAAAAAAGGTAAGATTTTGCTTCGTCCAGAACAATTCAGCCTGTTTAAAACATCGGAAAATCCAATCGCACTTTTCAAAGGGCAAGTAAAACAAATCGAATTTAAAGGGAAAATTACCACTATTCAAATTGAAATTAATGGCTACGCAATATGGATTGAGAACATCATTTCCCCTGATTTATCTATTGGCGATGAGCTACCAATTTATTTGCATGGAAAAGGGCTTTTTTACGCCTAAGAATAAAGCCTTATCTTCACGATAAGGCTTTATTTTTAAACAATATATTCAGAAAAAATTTGTTCAAGATTTGATATTAAACAGTCTGCGCCTAAAATATTTTCCCCTTTCCATGCCTGTTGCAAAATGTCTGGAGAAAATTGCTGGCTTGCCAATTCAGCTAACGGCAAATAACTGATATGCCAAGGCTCCCTCCCCACTTTCTTATTGGACTGCATATTTATAAAAGGTAAAGCAAAATCAAAGTGCGGTAAATTTTCGGTAAGAAATTCACTCAATTCAAAGAAATAGCCGCCTTTTTCATATTCCCAAGGCTCCAGTTGTAAAGATTGACCTTGTGGCAAAAGATCAGGATCGAAAATATCCACTTCCGTTCCCCAATGATGACGGCTCGCCCCCGGTAATGCAGACCAACGTAAAATCGCCTGACATTTTTGCCAGTCATCTAATTGGTTCAAATCTAATGCCTTTCCTGTGTCATCATGGACTTTTCTCTCGCCCTTAAATTTGCTGTTCCAAATAAGCTGTTGCCGTTCAAAATCACGAAAACTGCTCGCTGGCTGTAAATTAAAGCCATTTTTTGCCGCACTTTTTTGCAGCCCTTGAAATGCGTTCACAGCTTGCGTTTGCAAAAAATGATTTGATGAATGAGTTGCGGGTAAATTGACTAAATGCTCACGGGACTTTCCTGTAAGCATTTCTGGGGTTAATTTCATTTTAGTTATCCAATAAATTCACTAACATTTTTTGATAAATTTCACCGCACTTGCCAAGATCTTCTACACAGACGCATTCATTTACTTTATGAATTGTTGCGTTAAGTGGACCAAATTCCACTACTTCTGCGCCCATCAATGCAATAAAACGACCGTCTGACGTGCCACCACCTGTTTCGGCCTTTGGCGTTATGCCTGTGATTTCCTCAATAGCGGAGGTTATCGAATCTAATAATTTACCCGGTTTTGTTAAAAACGGTTTACCTGATAAATTCCATTCAATACGATATTTCAAATTATGTTTTTCTAGCATTTCAACCACTTTTTGCTTGATGATTTCATCTGTTACTTCTGTGCAATAACGCAAATTGAACTGAATATATAACTCGCCTGGAATCACATTATTACTTCCTGTACCCGCATGAATATTAGCAATTTGTAGGCTTGTGGGAGGGAAAAACTCATTGCCTTCATCCCATTGGTAAGTTGTTAATTCTTGCAAAAATGGGGCTGCTTTATGGATTGGGTTTTCGGCTAAATGCGGATATGCCACATGCCCTTGAATCCCCTGAATATAAAGATTTCCTGTAATTGAACCGCGGCGACCATTTTTGACAACATCGCCTAAGTTTTTAGCACTCGATGGCTCGCCAACCATACAATAAGTAATTTTTTCACCACGTGCCATTAAAGCTTCAACCACACGCACTGTACCATCTTTTGCAGCAGCCTCTTCATCAGATGTAATCAATAATGCAATGGTGCCCTTATGATTAGGATTTGCTTTTACATATTCTTCTGCCGCAACAATCATTGCAGCAAGGGAGCCTTTCATATCCGCCGCACCGCGACCATAAAGCATGCCATCAATAATTTCAGCAGAAAACGGCGAATATGACCATTGATTTTCATCGCCTGTAGGCACAACATCCGTATGTCCCGCAAAAGCAATCACAGGCTCACCCGCTCCGTGCTTTGCCCACAAATTCAGCGTATCATTAAAAGGCATCCATTCAATTTGAAAACCTAACTTTTCTAAACGTTCGGCGATAATTTGCTGACAGCCTTCGTCATTAGGGCTAATAGACGGTCGACGAATTAAATCTCGCGCCAACGAAACCACTTTTTCTTTCATAAAAACTCCTAAGAAAATAACCGTACTTTAAGCAAAAACAGCCTGATATTCCTTTTCATTAAAACCAATTAATGCTTTCCCATCTTGTAAAATAATTGGGCGTTTAATCAAGGTTGGATTTTCCTCCAACACGGAAAGTGCGGTGGTTTTATCAAGGGAATTTTTAACTTGCTCATCCAAATTACGCCAAGTTGTACTACGTTTATTCACCAACATATCCCAGCCAAATTGAGCTTCCGCTTGGGTTAAGAAATTCAAATCTAACCCATCAACACGGTAGTCGTGAAGTTTGTATTCAATATTGTGATCCGCCAGCCATTTCAACGCTTTCTTCACTGTATCGCAATTTTTAATGCCGTAAACTGTAATCATATTTCACCTAAAAAAGAAAAATCCTCAATCTAATCAGATTGAGGATTTTAACCCTTATACTACTTCATCTCAAATGAATTAACCTAACAACTTATTGATACGTTTAATAAACGCAGCTGGATTTTCCAAAGATCCGCGCTCTGCCAACATGGCTTGTTCGAGCAACAATTCCACCCAATCAGCAAATTCAATTTCATCTGCAATATCAGCCACTTTTTTCACTAAATGATGTTCTGGATTAAGTTCAAAGGTGTATTTTACTTCTGGTACAGGTTGTCCTGCGGCTGCAAACAATTTCGCCATTTGGGTCGTCATTTGATCATTATCCGTAGAAACCACCGCTGGTGTATCCGTTAAATTGTGAGTTAAACGCACCGTTTTCACACGTTCACCAAGCAAGTTTTTCACACGCTCAATAAAACTACCAAAGGCTTCATCTTGTTGTTTTTGTGTTTCAGATTCTTTATCTGCTAAATCACCTAAATCCAAATCGGCTTTTGTAATACTTTGTAATTGTTTACCATCGAATTCAGTTAAATAGCTTAACATCCATTCATCAATGCGATCGGAAAGCAATAAAACCTCAATGCCTTTTTTATTGAATAATTCCAAGTGTGGGCTATTTTTCGCTGCAACATAACTATCCGCTGTAATGTAATAGATAGCTTTTTGTCCCTCTTTCATACGTGAGATGTAATCTTCTAAAGACACAGTTTGCTCACTGCTATCATTATGTGTTGAAGCAAAACGTAATAACCTCGCAACAGTTTCTTTGTTAGCAAAATCTTCTGCAGGTCCTTCTTTCAAGACTAAACCAAACTCTTTCCAGAATTGCAGATATTTTTCTGTATCATCTTTTGCTAATTTTTCTAGCATTTGTAATGAACGCTTAGTTAATGCTTTGCGTAATGCCGCAGTAATTTTGTTATCCTGTAAAATTTCACGAGATACATTTAATGGCAAATCATTGCTATCGATTAAACCACGCATAAAACGTAGATAATTCGGCATAAATTGCTCAGCATCATCCATAATAAATACGCGTTGAACATAAAGTTTTAAGCCGTGTTTATGTTCACGATTAAATAAATCCCAAGGTGCTTTAGCTGGCACATAAAGCAAACTAGTATATGCTTGATTTCCTTCCACTTTGTTATGCGCCCAAGTCACAGGATCAGCAAAATCGTGGCTTAAATGTTTGTAAAACTCTTTGTATTCTTCATCAGAAACATCATTTTTAGAACGCGTCCAAAGTGCATCGGATTTATTAATTTTCTCCCATTTTTCACCGCACTCTTTGCCTTCATCATCGTATTCTTTCGTCAGCATTTCCACTGGCAAACCAATATGGTCAGAATATTTACCGATAATTTCACGCAAACGCCATTCGTTTAAAAATTCTTTTTCATCTTCGCGTAAATGTAAAATCACATCTGTGCCACGGGATTTTTTCTCAATATCCGCCACAGAATATTCGCCTTCGCCCGCAGATTCCCAAAGTACCGCTTTATCCGCCTCTTCGCCAGCCGCTCTAGTTTTTACAGTCACTTTATCTGCCACAATAAAAGCAGAATAAAAACCCACACCAAACTGCCCAATAAGCTGGCTGTTTTTTGCTTGATCTTGACCAAGTGCGGTTAAAAATTCTTTTGTTCCTGATTTTGCAATCGTTCCCAAATGATCGATGACTTTCTCGCGAGTCATACCAATGCCGTTATCACTAATCGTGATCGTTCCTTTATCCGCATCAAAGCTAACACGCACACGCAAGTCACCATCACCTTCATATAAAGCAGGGTTGGAAAGTGCTTTAAAGCGTAATTTATCTGCTGCATCAGAAGCATTAGAAATTAATTCACGTAAGAAAATTTCTTTGTTGGAATACAAAGAATGAATCATTAATTGGAGAAGTTGTTTGACTTCAGATTGGAAGCCGCGAGTTTCTTGATTTTGTGACATAATTTTTTCCTTCATAAAGATAAAAATTGAACGTCACAGATATAAGAATAAAAAGAAAGATTTCAAGGGGAAAAGCAAAGTGCGGTGAATTTTCACCGCACTTTTATCAGGCTAATATCAATTACTCTTTTCTTTCCTTCACATTTTCAACCCAGCGTTCTATTAATCGTTTCGCTTCTTGCTCCGAACCAAATTTGATGAAATCAATATCAAGTAATTTAAGTTTTGCCGGCTCTGAAAGATGTGGATGCACTTTGGCATGAATATTTGTTGGCAGTTGGTAAGAATCCGCCTCACGCCAATGAATTTCTTGGGCTTCAGCAGAAAGCACAAAATCGACAAAGTGTTTAGCATTATCTAAATTTCGTCCATTTTTAATGATACTGACTGCCCCTAACGTATAGCCTGTGCCTTCGCAAGGTAAAGCACCAATAACTGGCGCACCTTTATCCTTTTCACGCACATAAGTATGCATAAAACCAATATCAACAGCGGCTGCGCCCGTAGAAATATTAGCCGTTGCTAATCCAGTTTTCGTGTATTGAGCAATGTTTTTGTCAAGTTCTTTCAAATAAGCAAAGGCTTTATCTTCGCCCATAATTTCAATTAAAGTTGTAAGAATAGTGTAGCCAGTACCCGATACTCGAGGATCTGGATATTGAATTAACCCTTTAAATTCTGGTTTTAATAAATCAGCATAACATTGAGGTTTCGCGATATTTTTTTCAGCTAGCAGTTTTTCATTCATCCCAATGCCAAGCTCCATAAGATAAATAATCGACGTAGTATCGCCACGTTGTTCCGTGAGCTTTTTGAATTGAGGCATAATTTCTTTTTGCAGAGGCGAACGATAAATTTCTAACAAACCTGCATCTCGTGCTTGAAAGTGCGGTTCCAATGTACCGCCATACCAAACGTCTGCTTGTGGGTTTTCTTTTTCAGCTTTGATTTTGCCTAATACAGTCCCTGTGCTATTACGCACAAACTGAGTGTCCACATTATATTTTTTGCTAAAAGCGTGAGCGACTTTTTCACAAGTCGTGTTTTGGACGCTGCAATAAAGCACTAATTTGCCTTCTGCTTGAGCAGGCGTTGATAAACTTAATCCTAATAAGCCGCAACCAAGCACGCTGGAAAGTGCGGTCAATTTAAAAGAATTTTTTAAAGAAAAAGAGAGTGTCATGATGCATCCTTACTTATATGAATACAGAAAAAAGTAAGTCAGCCCTTTAAGTAAGAAGGAGAGATTAGTTTCCTACGCCAGTGCTAACTGTTTCAGGTTCACGGGTATTTTCTCAGCGATGTCCGCACCCCGACTAACCTCGAATCAATATAAGTTGTAATACTATTTTTGTAAAGTCGGATAAGTTTATGATTTTCTTGATTGTGATATAAAAAAATTAGACTTATAATTCCTGTAAATTTGAACAGATAAAAATTTCATCATGGATATTTCTGAATTACTTGACGGACTTAACGATAAACAACGCGAAGCCGTAGCAGCCCCTCTTGGTAATCACTTAGTGCTAGCGGGTGCAGGCTCTGGCAAAACGCGTGTATTGACGCACCGTATCGCTTGGTTAATTGCGGTAGAAAATATTTCTGAAGGCAGCATTATGGCGGTGACATTTACTAATAAAGCAGCAGCAGAAATGCGTCATCGTATTCAATCTACCCTTGCCAAACACGCACAACATCAATTATTTGGTATGTGGATTGGCACCTTCCACAGCATTGCCCATCGTTTATTGCGAGCTCATCATTTAGATGTGGGATTGCCACAAGATTTCCAAATTTTGGATTCAGAAGATCAACTTCGTTTAATTAAACGGTTATTAAAATTACATAATTTTGATGAAAAAGCTTTTCCGCCTAAACAGGCTTGTTGGTACATCAATAACAAAAAAGATGAAGGCTTGCGACCAAATGACATTGAAGATTTTAATGATCGTCAAGAGCGTGAATGGATTAAAATTTATAAGATCTATCAAGACACCTGCGATCGCGCAGGATTGGTCGATTTTGCAGAATTATTAATTCGGGCCTATGAATTATTTGAGAAAAAACCATTAATTTTGCAACGTTATCAACAACGTTTTCAGCATATTTTGGTGGATGAGTTTCAAGATACCAATAAAATTCAATATAAATGGATCAAAATTCTCGCGGGAGAAACAGGCAAAGTCATGATCGTGGGCGATGACGATCAATCTATTTATGGTTGGCGTGGCGCACAAATCGAAAATATTCAAAAATTCTTGAAAGATTTTAAAGCCGAAACAATTCGCCTTGAACAAAACTATCGTTCTACCGCCAATATCCTAAACAGCGCAAATGAATTAATTGCAAACAATAGTGATCGTCTTGGTAAAAATTTATGGACAGAGGGTGAAAAAGGCGATCCCGTGGGCATCTATGCTGCGTTTAATGAATTAGACGAAGCAAAATTTGTCGCTTCACAAATTCAGGATTGGGTAGAACATGGCGGAAAACTTGATGATTGCGCTGTACTTTATCGTAGTAATAGCCAATCACGGGTTATTGAAGAAGCCTTAATTCGTTGTCAAATTCCATATCGTATTTATGGCGGTATGCGTTTCTTCGAACGCCAAGAAATTAAAGATGCGTTAGCCTATCTTCGTTTGATTAATAATCGTCAAGATGATGCGGCTTTTGAGCGTGTAATTAATACGCCAACCCGTGGCATTGGCGACCGCACTTTAGATATATTGCGTAACTTAACACGCGAACGCCAAATTACCTTGTGGCAAGCAGTACAAGTCGCGACACAAGAAAATATGTTGGCTGGACGAGCCTCAACAGCATTATTGCGTTTCCAGGAATTAATTAATTCACTACAACTTGATACCGCAGAAATGCCGCTTTTCGCACAAACTGATTTTGTGATTAAACATTCGGGTTTATATGAAATGTATAAACAAGAAAAAGGTGAAAAAGGCGAAGTGCGTATTGAAAACTTGGAAGAATTAGTTACCGCGACCCGTGAATTCATCAAACCTGATGATGCAGAAGATATGACGGAACTCACCGCCTTTTTAACTCACGCCTCTTTAGAAGCGGGTGAAGAACAAGCTTCTCCACATCAATCTTGTGTAGAAATGATGACATTACACTCCGCTAAAGGCCTAGAATTTCCTCGTGTATTTATGGTTGGCGTAGAAGAAGGTTTATTCCCAAGTTACCGTTCTTTTGAAGAACCTGGGCGTTTAGAAGAAGAACGTCGTTTAGCTTACGTCGGTATTACTCGCGCGAAGAAAAAACTGACCATCTCTTATGCGGAAAGCCGTCGATTATATGCCAAAGAAGAACGCCATTTACCATCACGTTTTATAGCCGAATTACCGAGAGAATGTATCCAAGAAATTCGTTTACGAGGAACTGTCACGCGCGCGATGAATCTAGCAAAAGTCGGTTCATTGTCGAATACCTGTGCGGTCGAAAATGAATGGAAAATGGGTCAAAAAGTCAAACATGAAAAATTCGGTTTTGGCACCGTCATTAATGTCGAAGGATCAGATAACAATACTCGCCTACAAATTGCCTTCCAAGCGCAAGGCATTAAATGGCTCATTGCACATTTGGCAAAACTGGAAAAAGTGCGGTAGAATCCAAGAGAGTTTTACTTCTACCGATTAATTTCTTTGAAAAGTGCGGTGAATTTTAACTGCACTTTTTTTGTATTTGAGTGATTGAATGTTTAAATTTTTCTTCAAACGTATCTTAATGGTAATTCCAACTTTTATTGCCATTACTTTTATCACGTTTGCCCTTGTGCATTTTATTCCTGGCGATCCAGTTGAAATAATGATGGGGGAACGTGGCTTAACACCTGAAATACATCAACAAATGATGCATCAATTAGGATTAGATCTTCCTTTGCATGAACAATATTTTCATTATATTGCTAAAGTGCTACAAGGTGATTTTGGGGCGTCATTCCGCACTCAACAACCTGTTCTTACTGAATTTTTTACACTTTTCCCTGCTACAGCTGAATTGGCATTTTTTGCGTTATTTTGGTCGTTATTAGGCGGGGTGATTTTAGGGACGATTGCAGCAGTAAAAAAAGATAGTTGGATTTCTCACACAGTTACTGCTGCATCGCTCACAGGTTATTCTATGCCAATTTTCTGGTGGGGATTGATTTTAATTTTATATGTTTCACCACAACTCGGTTTACCGCAAGGCGGACGTTTAGATAATGAATTTTGGATCGATACACCAACAGGATTTATGCTCATTGACAGCTGGCTTTCTGGTATGCCCGGAGCCTTCGAAAATGCGGTTAAATCCTTAATTCTTCCTGCAATAGTCCTAGGCACAGTTCCTCTCGCTATTATTACTCGTATGACACGCTCTGCGATGTTGGAAGTATTAGGCGAAGATTACATTCGCACGGCAAAGGCAAAAGGCCTAAGTTATACTCGAATCGTCATTGTTCATGCATTGCGTAATGCGTTAATTCCTGTTGTCACTGTGGTAGGATTAATCGTTGGTCAATTGCTTTCCGGTGCCGTACTCACAGAAACCATTTTTTCATGGCCGGGAATTGGAAAATGGATTATTGATGCGATTCAAGCGCGCGATTATCCAGTATTACAGGGTTCTGTACTGATTATTGCGACGATTATTATTGTGGTGAATTTAACCGTCGATTTACTTTACGGCGTGGTCAATCCGCGTATCCGTCATTAATTGTAGGAGAAATTATGTCTGACACGCCTTCAACTTTCGCGCCGAAAACGCCCTTACAAGAATTTTGGTTTTACTTCAAACAAAACCGAGGTGCGCTAATCGGTTTAACCTTTATTGTGATTGTTGCCTTAATCAGCATTTTCGCGCCTTATATTGCGCCTTTTGATCCAACAGAACAAAATCGTACCGCACTTTTACTGCCTCCCGCTTGGTATGAAGGAGGCAATTCTGCCTATCTACTCGGAACAGATGATATTGGGCGAGATATCCTTTCTCGCATCATTTACGGAACGCGAATTTCCGTCTTTGCGGGATTTGTTATCGTATTGCTATCCTGCGCCTTTGGTACTAGTCTTGGCTTGATTTCTGGTTATTATGGTGGCGTGCTAGATACAATTATTATTCGCCTAATTGATATTATGCTCGCGATTCCAAACTTGCTTTTAACGATTGTGGTTGTCTCTATTTTAGAGCCATCACTCGCCAATGCCACTTTAGCGATCGCCGTTGTATCGATTCCTAGCTATGTTCGTTTAACTCGAGCAGCAGTAATGAATGAAAAAAATCGTGATTATGTCACCTCCTCTAAAGTCGCTGGTGCAGGTGTTCTTCGCCTCATGTTTATTGTGATTTTACCAAACTGTTTAGCGCCCTTGATTGTGCAAATGACAATGGGAATTTCCAATGCAATCTTAGAACTCGCAACACTTGGTTTCTTAGGCATTGGTGCAAAACCACCAACACCTGAACTTGGCACAATGCTTTCAGAAGCACGTGGTTTTATGCAAGCAGCAAACTGGTTAGTCACAATTCCTGGCTTAGTTATTTTATCTTTAGTGCTCGCCTTTAACTTAATGGGTGATGGCTTGCGTGATGCACTTGATCCAAAACTTAAACAATAGGAAAACAGAATGGCATTATTAGACGTAAAAGAACTTTCTGTTCACTTTGGCGATAAAAATACGCCATTTAAAGCAGTGGATCGCATCAGCTATCAAGTCGCACAAGGTGAAGTGCTTGGCATTGTGGGAGAATCGGGGTCAGGAAAATCTGTGAGTTCTCTCGCAATTATGGGACTAATTGATCATCCTGGACGTGTATCGGCAGAATCCTTGCAATTTGAAAGCACTGATTTACTCACTTTAGAGAGCAAAGCTAAACGTCAGCTTATTGGTGCTGATGTCGCAATGATTTTCCAAGATCCGATGACAAGCTTGAATCCAGCTTATACTGTAGGTTTCCAAATTATGGAGGCGTTAAAAACTCATGAAGGCGGTACAAAAAAGGCGAGAAAAGACCGCACTTTAGAGCTTTTAAGATTGGTCGGTATCCCGGATCCTGAATCTCGGATTGATGTTTATCCCCATCAGCTGTCTGGCGGAATGAGTCAGCGAGTGATGATTGCGATGGCAATTGCTTGTAGACCTAAATTATTGATTGCTGACGAGCCAACTACTGCGTTAGACGTTACCATTCAAGCTCAAATTATGGAACTCTTACTCGAATTGCAAAAAAAAGAATGCATGTCGCTGATTTTGATTACCCATGATCTTGCGCTTGTTGCCGAAGCTGCAGATCGAATTATCGTAATGTATGCTGGACAAATCGTTGAAGAAGGCACCGCAAAAGATATTTTCCGCGAACCAAAACATCCTTACACGCAAGCCTTATTACGTTCATTGCCTGAATTTGCAGAAGGAAAATCTCGCTTGGAGTCATTGCAAGGTGTAGTACCTGGAAAATACGACCGCCCAACAGGCTGTTTATTAAATCCTCGCTGTCCTTATGCAACCGAATATTGTCGCCAAGTCGAACCTAAATTGCACCATATCGGTTCTCGTAAAGTAAAATGCCATACTCCGCTGAACGAGCAAGGCAATCCCGTTGAATATCAAGGAGCTTAATAATGACGAATGAAGTAAAAGAAAATACGCCATTATTAAATGCGATTGGCTTAAAAAAATATTACCCTGTAAAAAAAGGATTGTTTGCAAAACCACAGCAAGTAAAAGCGTTAGATGGAGTCTCTTTTCAGCTTGAACGAGGTAAAACTTTAGCTGTCGTGGGTGAATCAGGTTGTGGTAAATCAACGCTAGGGCGTTTGCTAACCATGATTGAACAACCAACCGAAGGCGAACTGTATTACAAAGGGCATAATTTTTTAGAAAATGATCCTGAAACAAAGGCGCTACGTCGTAAAAAAATTCAAATTGTTTTCCAAAATCCATATGCGTCATTAAATCCACGCAAAAAAATTGGTTCAATTTTGGAAGAACCATTAATCATCAACACAAAACTTTCTGCCAAAGAACGTCGAGAAAAAGTTTTATCAATGATGAAAAAAGTGGGATTACGCGCTGAATTTTATGACCGTTATCCTCACATGTTCTCAGGCGGACAACGCCAGCGTATTGCCATCGCTCGAGGTTTAATGTTAGATCCTGATGTTGTCGTTGCCGATGAACCTGTTTCTGCATTAGATGTTTCCGTGCGTGCGCAAGTACTGAATTTAATGATGGATTTACAAGATGAATTAGGCTTGTCTTACGTCTTCATTTCGCACGATCTTTCGGTAGTAGAGCATATCGCCGATGAAGTGATGGTGATGTATCTAGGTCGTTGTGTTGAAAAAGGAACAACAGAACAAATTTTCTCTAATCCTCAACATCCTTACACCAAAGCGTTACTTTCAGCGACGCCTCGTTTGTCACCAAACTTGCGCCGTGAACGTATAAAGTTGGCGGGTGAATTGCCAAGCCCGATTAATCCGCCAAAAGGCTGTGCATTTAATCCTCGTTGTTGGAAAGCAACAGAAAAATGCCGTGAAAATCAACCGCACTTGGAGCAACATACTGATGGAAAATTAATCGCTTGTTTCCATATTGATTAAATTCATTTTGTCAGACTGATAAATAGGCTCATTTTTTCTCTCTCCAATAAGTTGCAAATCGAGGTTTTCCATTATTCGTAAGGCCTCGATATTTATAAGTAATCACGGATCCTATCTGAGGCGGATTTTCTCGTTCCTTTAAATTAAAACCCGAACCGATTTTAAATTCTCCCCGATGATTTTTACAAGTTAAAGCGCCCATCACATTTTCAAATTGTCCTTTACCTTTATGGTGTGCAATAACCGTACATTCTTCATCTTGAGTCGTTTTTAATTTTAAAATCCGATGGCTACGTTTTCGTTCGTAAAGTGCATTAGGATCTCGTACAACGACGCCTTCCCCCTTCAAAGACTCGATTTGACTAAGAAACTCATATAAATGCGCTTTATCTCTCACTGGGATTTGTTCAATAATTTCAATGTAAGCTGTTGTATTTTCAAGTAAATACGCTTTCAATTTAGCCAAACGATCAAATAAATTGCCCCCTGCATCAGGCACATCAAAAACATACAATTTAAGTTTTTCCCAACCATCGCCTTTAAAAGACTTTGTGGTTGATGAAATTTCCTCAAAATGATTCCGCTCACTAAATAATTCACCGTCAATCGCAAAAGGCGGAAAATCCTTAATGAAATAGGCGGGCGGAGATAAACGTTGCCCTTGTCGGGTTAATAATTGCTTTCCATCCCAATAACCGCGTACACCATCCAACTTTTCTGACATGACCCAACTTTCTATTGGTTGATTATCGTAGGTATGAAGAAGCATTAAATCTGGGCTAGCCAAAGAGAAAGGACTCACGAAGAAAAGTAACAAAGAGCGGTAAAATTTCATGATATTTTTGTAAATCTGAGAACTGGTCATTTTTCTCAGAATACGTTTATCTGGAATAATCTAAAAACACGCAAATTCACTATTACGATCTAAATCGCAAAAAATCATTACTTCATCGGAAAAAGATGAATTTTTATTTAGGCTAGCGGAGAATGTTTATCTGCTATACAATGCCATCGCGATTTTATTCCCAACAAGGAGCAATCAATGTATTTAGATCAAATCAAAGCAGAACTTGTAGAAGCACAAGATGTGTTAAACAAATTTATTTCTGACGAAAATAATATTAAATTAATTCAAGAAGCAGCATTATTAATTTCCAACAGTTTCAAGCAAGGCGGCAAGGTGCTTTCTTGTGGCAATGGCGGTTCGCACTGTGATGCGATGCATTTTGCAGAAGAATTAACTGGTCGTTACCGTGAAAATCGTCCTGGCTACCCCGCTATTGCGATTTCAGATGTAAGTCATTTAAGCTGTGTAAGTAATGATTTTGGTTATGAATATGTCTTTTCACGCTATGTTGAAGCTGTGGGTCAAAAAGGCGATGTGTTATTCGGTTTATCGACCTCTGGCAATTCAAAAAACATTTTAAACGCCATTGAAGCTGCAAAAGCAAAAGGCATGAAAGTTATTGCGATGACAGGTAAAGACGGCGGAAAAATGGCTGGATTAGCGGATGTTGAAATCCGTGTACCACATTTCCGTTATGCAGATCGTATTCAAGAAATCCATATCAAAGTCATTCATATTTTAATGATGTTAATTGAATTCGAGATGGCTAGAGAAGCGTAAAGTGCGGTTGATTTCAATCAAATTTTTAAAATCCCAAATTTTTTTGGGATTTTTTATTTACGCCACTTGCATAATTATGCATAAAAATGTAATATTTTTTCATCTTAAACAACGAGAAAATTGAAATGACTATTCGTGTTAAAAATCTAAATTTCTTTTACGGTTCATCTCAAGCATTATTTGATATTAATCTTGAAGCTAATGAGGGTGATACCGTTGTATTGCTTGGCCCAAGTGGCGCAGGCAAAAGTACATTAATTCGCACATTAAATTTGTTAGAAGTGCCAAAATCTGGCGAATTAAGCATTGCAAACAATGATTTTAATTTATCCAATGCAATGGCAAATCCCAAAGCCATCCGACAATTACGTCAAGATGTAGGAATGGTATTTCAACAATATCACCTTTGGCCGCACTTAACTGTTATTGAAAACTTAATTGAAGCGCCAATGAAAGTGCGTGGCGTAAGCGAAAATGAAGCTAAAGCAGATGCAATGGAGTTGTTAAAACGTTTACGTTTAGAACAACTAGCAGATCGCTTTCCATTACATTTATCAGGTGGTCAGCAACAACGTGTTGCAATAGCCCGGGCACTGATGATGAAGCCACAAGTTCTACTATTTGATGAACCAACGGCAGCGCTAGATCCAGAAATTACTGCGCAAGTTGTAGATATAATTAAAGAATTACAAGAAACCGGCATTACTCAGGTGATTGTGACCCACGAAGTCAATGTTGCACAAAAAGTGGCAACAAAAGTGGTGTATATGGAACAGGGAAAAATTGTCGAAATAGGCTCGGCAGATTGTTTTGAAAACCCGAAAACCGAACAATTTAAACAATATCTTTCTCACTAGAGAATAAGGATTTTATTATGAAAAAAACATTATTAACTGCAATTTTATTAGGCGCATCTGTAGCAGCAAACGCACAAGAGCTTACTTTTGCAATGGAACCTAGCTATCCACCATTTGAAACTACAAATGAAAAAGGCGAAATTATTGGTTTTGATGTCGATGTGGCGAATGCAATTTGTAAAGAAATCCAAGCAACGTGTAAATTCAAAGGCGAAGCTTTTGATGCACTAATTCCAAATTTAAAAGCAAAACGCTTTGATGCATCTATTTCCGCTATTGATATTACCGATGCGAGAGCAAAACAGGTTTTATTCTCTGATGCATATTACGATAGCACAGCAAGCTATGTAACCCTTAAAGGAAAAGCAACGTTAGAAAGTGCAAAAAATGTTGGTGTTCAAAATGGAACCACATTCCAACAATACACAGTAGCTGAAACTAAGCAATATACAACTAAGGCTTATGCGAGCTTACAAAGCGCAATTTTAGACTTAAAGAGCGGTAGAATTGATATGATTTTTGGTGATACCGCAGTACTTGCAGATATGATTAGCAAAGAACCAGAAATGCAATTTGTTGGCGAAAAAGTAGCAAATAAAAAATATTTTGGTAATGGTTTAGGCATTGCGATGCATAAATCAAATAAAGAATTAGCTGAGCAATTAAACAAAGGTTTAGCTGCAATTAAAGCAAATGGTGAATACCAAAAAATCTATGATAAATGGATGACAAAATAATCTATGAGTTATGATTTTCTTTCTTTAATGCTTACCGCAGCCCTAATGACTTTAGGGCTTGCGGTCTGTTCATTAATCCTAGGGTTATTTTTAAGCCTAATTTTTTCCGTACTTGAGGCAAATCGTTTTGTTGGCAAACCAACTGCAGTATTCATTGCCTTATTGCGTGGCTTACCTGAAATTCTCGTTGTATTACTCGTGTATTTTGGTTCTACTGAATTAGTAGAAATGCTAACAGGAGAATACATTGAATTTGGGGCATTTGGCTGTGGTGTGTTTGCACTTTCTCTCATTTTTGCAGCTTATGCTTCACAAACATTACGAGGTGCAATTCAAGCTATTCCAAAAGGTCAATGGGAGTCTGGTGCAGCGCTAGGCTTAAGCAAAAGCTATACGTTCATTCACATTGTCATGCCACAGGTATGGCGTCATGCCTTACCAGGTTTAAGCAATCAATGGCTTGTATTACTAAAAGATACAGCACTGGTTTCATTAATTGGCGTGGACGATTTGATGCGCCAAGCGGATCTGATTAATACCAATACACATCAACCCTTTACTTGGTACGGTATTGCTGCGTTAATTTATTTAGCGGTGACATTAATTAGCCAAGTTGGTATTCGAAAATTAGAGCTGCGTTTTACTCGTTTTGAAAGGGGCGTGAAATAATGTTTCAAGAATATTTAAGCGTGATCGCACAAGGGATTCCAACGAGTTTATTGCTTACAGTCGTATCGTTGCTGATTGCCTTCTGTTTGGCATTATTTCTCACTTTTTTACTTTCAATGGAAAACAAATGGGTAAAAAGAGCGGTTAATTTATACCTTACTTTATTCACTGGCACGCCACTGTTAGTACAGTTCTTTTTAATTTATGCGGGGCCGGGCCAATTCCAGTGGATTATTGACAGCCCATTATGGTATCTCTTATCCAATGCCTGGTTCTGTGCTGCATTAGCTTTAGCGCTAAACAGTGCAGCCTACTCCACACAATTATTTCATGGTGCAGTGAAAGCCATTCCTAAAGGACAATGGGAAAGTTGTGCCGCATTAGGATTAAACTGCATACAAACTTTAAAAATTTTAATTCCTTATGCCTTAAAACGTGCGTTGCCGTCTTACAGTAACGAAATTATTTTGGTATTTAAAGGCACGGCATTAGCATCCACTATTACAATTATGGATATTATGGGCTATGCTCGCCAACTTTATGGTACAGAATATGATGCACTGACAATTTACGGCATTGCGGGCGGTATCTATTTAATTATTACGGGCATTGCGACTTTATTGCTACGCAAATTAGAGAAAAAAGTATTGGCATTTGAACGTTTTGAAGTAAGCAAAGCATAAAGTGCGGTAAAATCTTTAGTCATTTTTAAATCCCAACCTAGGTTGGGATTTTTTATATTTTAATGTGATAGTTCTCTCAAAAAACTATTGAGAAATAAGATTTCCGAGAATTTTTAACCGCACTTTTGATCAACTATTTTCTACTCCGCCCTAAAACGAATAACGGTGTTCGCCTTAGACGATCACCGTTAAATTAAAGTGTTTAATAAAAAATTTTACATATTCTAAAAATTAGAATCCGTAACCTACACCAACTTTCGCACCATAGTTATTAACTTTGGTATTATCAAAACTACCTAGACGGTTATACTCAACACCGCCATTAGCGTACCAGTTACCATCTAATTTATATTTAGCACCCGCTACAACACCATAGCCAATTTTAGTTTCAGAAGAACTTTTATATACTTGGTTCGCTCTATTATCATATTTGAATTGGTTAGCTGCAACACGAGCACCTACATAAGGTTCAACTTTAGAATTTGTATCAAAATCATATAATACTGATGCACCTAAACCGTGAATTTTCGCGCCATCAACTTTTCCATGATGAGTATAATCACCCGCAACACGCGTATTTCCTAATTTATAACCAACCGCTACACGAGGTTCAATTCGAGTATTATTACTACCGTTTGCTTTAGTTTGAGATAAACCGATATCGCCTTCAGCATAGATATTCGCATTTGCAATAGAAGCAAAGGCAAATGCACCAACAATAACTGCTAATAAAGATTTTTTCATTGGATAACTCCTTTATTTATTGAATGAACTGGAAAAATATATCACAAAAATTATTCTGTTTCATCGACAAAAACTAATTTTCCCTTACATTTTCTACATAAATATTCAATCTTTTCTCTCACTATTCTATTATGGCGGCGAATACTTAGAAAATGTGTTTGACATGCACAATGATATTCAAAGGTTTTCCCTTGCACACTTTTTACATCAAATTGATGACAAGTATCCGCAGGAAGATTAAAAATTTCATTCATTACAAGCTGCCACTCTTTCCCATGAGGTTTTACGCGACCAAACATTTGATACACAATCAAATGCGCAAGCTCATGCGGCACCACTTGTAGAATAAATTCATCTGCATTTTCTAATAACAAAGTGCGGTTAAATTTTATTTCATTTTTTTGTAGGTAGGCCACTCCTGCCTTTATTCCACGTAACTCATAATTTACCTCGGGTATTGTAAATTTTCGCTTAAAATAAGTCTCTGCAAGCTGCAAAGACTGATTCAATTTGCGTTGCACTTGCATTTTTAAATGACGAAATGGAATTTGCTCTATTGATGCCATGATTGAAAAGAAAAAACCGCTAGATAAGCGGCTTTTATATAATTTACTAAATTCAAAAATAAGATTATTTTAATCCTGCTGCAACACGTAATTCTGCTGCACGATCCACTTTTTCCCAAGGGAATTGCTCACGACCGAAATGACCATAAGCTGCCGTTTCACGATAGATTGGTTGAATTAAATCTAACATTTTAATTAAGCCATAAGGACGTAAATCAAAGAATTCACGAACTAATGACACTAATAATTCATTCGCAATTTTTCCAGTTCCAAAGGTTTCGACCATGATAGATGTTGGATCAGCCACACCAATCGCATAAGAAAGTTGGATTTCACAACGATCTGCTAAACCAGCTGCCACAATATTTTTTGCGACATAACGTGCAGCATAAGCTGCTGAACGGTCTACTTTAGAGGGATCTTTTCCTGAAAATGCACCACCACCGTGACGAGCAGCACCACCGTAAGTATCTACGATAATTTTACGACCTGTTAAACCACAATCGCCCATTGGCCCACCAATAACAAAACGACCAGTCGGGTTAATGAAGAATTTTGTTTCTTTAGAAAGCCATTCACTTGGTAATACAGGTTTGATAATTTCTTCCATCACACCTTCATGTAAGTCTTTTTGGCTAACTTCTTCAGAATGTTGAGTAGAAAGCACAACTGCATCCACACCAACAATTTTATTATCTTCATATTTTAACGTGACTTGGCTTTTCGCATCAGGGCGCAACCAAGCTAATTTACCTCTTTTACGCACTTCAGCTTGTTTTTCCATTAAACGATGAGCATAAGTAATGGCTGCTGGCATTAATACATCCGTTTCATTAGTAGCATAACCAAACATAATACCTTGGTCGCCTGCGCCTTGATCTAATGGATTTTCACGATCAACGCCTTGATTAATATCTGCAGATTGTTTACCAATCGCATTAAGCACCGCACAAGAATGACCATCAAAACCCATTTCAGAATGTTCATAACCAATATCACAAATCACTTTACGCGTTAAATTCTCAATATCGACCCATGCTGATGTGGTAATTTCACCACCAACCAATGCCATACCAGTTTTTACGTAGGTCTCACAAGCTACTCGTGCTTTTGGATCTTGTTTTAGGATTTCATCAAGTACCGCATCAGAAATTTGATCGGCAATTTTATCTGGATGCCCTTCAGAGACTGATTCGGATGTAAATAAATAGCTAGACATATTTTCTCTCTTTTTCTTTAAATTTAGATGTATTGACGTATAGACGTCTATAATACGTATTTTTGCTTAATAAGCAAGCGCTATTATTGATTAATCGCAGCAGGAATAGTCAACCAATTACGCAAAATTTGCTCACCGAAGTCTGACATATAAGACTCTGGATGAAACTGAACACCATAAATTGGTAAAGATTTATGCTCCATAGCCATGACCACGCCTTCATCACAAAGTGCGGTAATTTCTAGGCAACTAGGAAAATCTTTTTTCTGTACGCCCCAAGAATGATATAGCCCGATATTAAATTCGCTTGGAAGGCTAAAAAATAATGGAGAATTTGACCGTACTTTTAAAATTCGTTTCTGGCCATGACGGACTTTCTGTAAGTTATACAATGTACCACCAAAAAATTCACATAAGGTTTGATGCCCTAAACACACACCTAAAATAGATTTTTGCTGATAATATTTTTCCAACATAGAAAAAAGTTGTGGATAAACTCGTGGTACATCAGGCCCTGGCGAAATCAATATATGACTATATTTTTCCGCTGTACTTTCCTTTAAATCTTCCACGTTTAAAACATCATAAGGCACATTTAATTTTCGAATTAAATCCACCAAGTTAAAAGTAAAAGAATCGTGATTATTAATGATGAGTAATTTCATAACCGCTCGGCATTCGTTATAATCGAGCAATTTTACGCAAAATGACACAAAGCACAATGCAACATTTTATTGAACAGGCTAATCATTATGGCAAACAACGCACGCCATTTTTCTTTCTCATTGATTTTGAAAAAGAAAAACCATTGATTTGTCCTCTCGAAAATTCTGCACAACAAGGCATTTATTTTGATATTTTAGGGAAAAGAAATTGCACAATTTCTCCACAACCTCTCCCTCTTAATTTTACCAAACATCCAATACCCTTCTCGCATTATCAACAAGGTTTTGAACTTGTTCAAAGTGAATTGCAAAAAGGCAATTCTTATTTATTGAATCTCACCTATCCGACTGAAATTTCAGGAAATATTTCACTTGAACAAATTTTTCATCAAACAAATGCACCTTATAAATTGTGGTTACAAGATCAATTTGTTTGCTTCTCACCAGAATGTTTTGTCAATATTCATGACAACAGCATTTTTACTTATCCCATGAAAGGGACAATTAATGCATCTATGCCCGATGCAGAAAATCAGTTACTCACAAATGAAAAAGAACAACGCGAACATTACACGATTGTTGATTTGATGCGTAATGATTTATCCATGGTCGCAGAAAACATTCGTGTTAAAAAATTTCGTTATATCGATCGCATCAAAACACAAAAAGGCGAAATACTGCAAACCAGTTCTGAAATTTACGGAAAATTGAAAGAAAACTGGCAAAATCAAATTGGGGATATTTTAGCGACCCTCTTGCCTGCTGGGTCTATTAGTGGCGCACCAAAAGAAAAAACCATACAAATTATTCAGCAAGCAGAAAAACAAAAACGCGGTTATTACACAGGAATCTTTGGCATATTTGATGGCAAAACACTACAAAGTGCGGTAGCAATTCGCTTTATTTCTCAAGTAGATGAAAAATTTTATTTTCATAGCGGAGGCGGTATTACCATTCATAGCAATGTGCAAGATGAATATAAAGAATTGTTAGAAAAAGTCTATTTACCGATTGAAGGTGCTGATTAATGTATCCTCTATTTGAAACCCTTTGTATTGAAAACGGGAAAATTCAAAATATCGATTTACACCAAGCACGATATGAACGTAGTTTGCGTGAATATTATGGCAAAAGTGCGGTGAAAATTTTTAATCTTTTTTCACTCATTCAACTGCCAGAGCCCTTACAAAATCAATTAGTTCGCTGTCGCATTGATTACAATGCCGAAACCACACAAATTCAATATTTTGAATACCATCGAAAAATTTACCGCACTTTTCAACCTGTAATTTGTGACGATATCGAATATAGCTTGAAATATTCCGATCGCAGTTTAATTAATACATTGTTTGCTCAACGTGATTCTTGTGATGAAATTATTATTATCAAAAATGGAAAAGTGACAGATTGTTCCATTGGTAATTTAATTTTTCGCCAAGGAAAAAAATGGTACACGCCAGACACGCCATTGCTTTTAGGCACACAACGAGAAAAATTATTACAAGAGGGGAAAATTCAAGAACGCACAATATTCCAAGAAGATATTGTCAATTTTGATGAAATTAAAATCATTAATGCAATGAATAGCTTATAAAAAATAAGCCAACTGATTCAGCCGGCTATTTTATTACAATTATTTTTCAGAGTTTTTCAACAATTCCGCATGCGCTTTTTTCTGACTTTTCATTTTCGCACTGATCTCTCGACGTTGCGTAGAAAGCTCTGCATTGCGAATCGTATAATCATCAACACGACCTTCATAGTCATCACGCATACTTTCAATAATTCCACGCACCTCTTCGATGGTCATATCATCACGAATGTATTGATTTAAGTTATCTAACAATAATACGCGTTTTTGATTGTCACGGATTTTACGATTATTGTCTTCCATGTCGCGCTTAATTTTGTTTTTCGAACGATACATACGCACGTATTCCAACACTTCTTGGAAAGATTGCTTGTTTACAGTTTCCATAATGACTCTCTTTTAGTAAGAAAATTGATAGCGGTAATGTAGCCTCTTTTTGATAATTCGTCAAAAGCTGAAAGTAAATTTTGTGAGTCAGCTCAAAAAAATTTTTTATTTACCGAAAAACCGTTGATTCTCTGCTTTTCTAGTGATAAAACAGATTTAACTATCTACAAAAATAAGGAAACACAATGTCACAAGTCTTTAATTTTAGCGCTGGCCCAGCGATGATTTTTCCAGAAGTGCTACAAAAAGCACAAGGTGAATTGACAAACTGGCTCAATCAAGGAGTGTCCGTAATGGAGGTGAGCCATCGCGGTAAATATTTCATGGAACTTATTGCACAAGCAGAAAAAGATCTACGTGAGGTTTACAATATTCCTGATAACTATCGCGTACTTTTCTTACAAGGCGGTGCTCGCGGTCAATTTGCAGCGATTCCGATGAACTTAATCGGTAAAAAAGGCAAAGCCCTTTATTTAAATAGTGGGCATTGGTCAGCTACAGCGGCAAAAGAAGCAAGAAATTTTACAGAAATTGATGAAATCACTATTGTAGAAAATGGCGAGCAGACTCGAATTACCAATCTTGATTTTAGCCATATCGCTGATCAATATGACTACGTTCATTATTGCCCGAACGAAACCATCAGTGGTGTAGAGATTTTTGATGTACCAAATGTAGGCGATGCCGTATTGGTCGCTGATATGTCTTCAAATATTCTTTCACGCCAAATCGATATCAGTAAATTTGGTGTAATTTATGCCGGTGCGCAAAAAAATCTTGGTCCTGCGGGCATTACATTAGTCATTATTCGTGATGATTTAATCGGTAATGCATGTAAAGAAACCCCATCTATTTGGAATTATGCAACTCAACGTGATGCAGACTCAATGATCAATACACCACCAACATTTGCTTGGTATTTATGTTCCCTCGTATTTAAACATCTTAAAGAAATGGGGGGCTTAGCGGTGATCGCAAAACGTAATGCGCTAAAAGCACAAACCCTTTATGATTATATTGATTCGAGCAAACTTTACCGCAATGTGGTAGCAAAAGAAAACCGCTCAACAATGAATGTCACTTTCATCACTGGCAATCCTGAATTAGATGCAAAATTTGTCGCAGAATCTACTGCTGCGGGCTTACAAGCCTTGAAAGGTCACAAGGTTTTAGGTGGAATGCGAGCATCTATCTACAATGCTATACCACAAGAAGGCGTTGAGGCACTCATTTCATTTATGAAGAAATTTGAAGCTGAAAATCGTCCTCAATAGTTAAAGAATATTTTCAATGGGCGTATTCACTACGCCCAAATTTACTTGAAAATTAATCCTAATCCACACCAATATTTTCAAATAACACTATGCAGTACATAAATATTGCCAATCGTGGCGTAAAATCCTTATCACCTTACCAAGCAGGCAAACCCATTGAAGAATTAGAACGAGAACTTGGCATTTCCAATATCGTTAAACTGGCCTCAAACGAAAACCCATTTGGTTTTCCAGAAAGTGCAAAAAAAGCCATTTTCGAACAATTAGATAAGCTGACTCGTTATCCAGATGCGAATGGCTTTGAACTAAAACAAACTATCGCAAAAAAATTTGGCGTTCAACCAAATCAAATTACGCTCGGAAATGGCTCAAATGATTTATTAGAACTTTTTGCTCACACCTTTGCAACCGAAGGCGATGAAATCATTTATTCACAATATGCCTTTATTGTTTATCCTTTAGTAACTAAAGCGATTAATGCAGTTGCAAAAGAAATTCCAGCTAAAAATTGGGGGCACGATTTACAAGAATTTTTGACCGCACTTTCTGATAAAACAAAGCTAATTTACATTGCTAATCCCAATAATCCAACGGGTAATTTTTTAACGTCGCAAGAAATTGAAGATTTTTTAGCAGAAGTTCCCAAAAATGTAATCGTGGTATTAGATGAAGCCTACACTGAATTTACCAGATCTGAAGAACGAGTGGACTCCTTCCGTTTATTAAAAAAATATTCAAATTTAATTATTTCACGCTCTCTTTCTAAAGCCTATGGCTTAGCAGGTTTACGCATTGGTTATGCGGTATCTAATCCAGAAATCGCAGATTTATTAAATCGAGTTCGACAACCATTTAACTGTAATTCTTTGGCGTTAACCGCTGCTGTTGCCGTAATGAATGACGATGAATTTGTTGAGAAAGTAACTAAAAATAATCGAGTAGAAATGAGACGTTACGAAGAGTTCTGCCAACATCATCAATTAGAATATATTCCTTCCAAAGGAAATTTTATAACGATTGATTTCAAACAACCTGCCGCACCAATTTATGATGCATTATTACATGAAGGCGTAATTGTTCGCCCAATCGCTGGGTATGGCATGCCGAATCATTTGCGCGTAAGTATTGGTTTACCTGAAGAAAATGATCGATTTTTTACCGCACTTTCTAAGGTATTAAAGCTTGCCTAGACTATTTATTCAATAAAAAACAAATTTATTTGTATAAAAAAACCCGCTATAAGCGGGTTTCATTTTTCTCATATCTTAAGCGTGTTTTGCTGCAACTTCAGCTAATAAAGTTTGTAATTCACCAGATTGATACATCTCTAAAATGATATCACAACCACCAATTAATTCTCCCTCCACCCATAATTGCGGAAAAGTTGGCCAGTTTGCATATGCTGGTAATTCAGCACGAATATCTGGATGTTGCAAAATATCTACATAACCAAAAGGTACTTTACAATTCATCAATGCTTCAGATGCACGAGCAGAAAATCCACAAGATGGTAATTTTGGTGAACCTTTCATATAAATAAGAATTGGATTTTCACTAATTTGCTTTTTGATTTTGTCTAAGGTTTCCATAATGTTCCCTATAAATAAATGAGAACCGCATTCTATCATAAGTTAAAACTTGATTGAAATGCTTGGTTTTAGATTCATATAAAACAAAAGGCCTAAACCGAAGTTTAAGCCTTTTGCTGTATTTAATCTTTCGTTAAACGAATACTAAAATTATTTAGTACCGTTAACTGCGATTTCTACACGACGGTCTGGAGCAAGACATGCGATAAGCGCTTTACGACCTTTAACTTGGTCACAAGTTGCACCAGTCACTGGGTTTGCTTTACCATAACCAGTTGCAGAGATTGCATCTGCAGAAACACCTTTAGCTACGAAGTAGTTAGCTACAGTGTCAGCACGACGTTGAGAAAGTTTTAAGTTACCAGCGTCAGAACCGATACGGTCAGTGTAACCAGCAACAGCTACTTTAGCGTTGTTAACTTGTGCGATTTCACCGTAGATACCATCTAAAGCTGCTTGAGCTTGTGGTTTTAAGTTTGCTTTACCGAACGCGAAAGTTACATCAGAGTTTAAGTTGAAAGTTTTGCTTACAACTTCAGGTGCTGCTACAACTGGAGCTGCGCCTTGACCGAAACGGTAAGAAACACCAGCGTTGATAGAACCAATCCATGGAGAATAGTTTACACGATGACCGTCTTCATCATTAAAACGACCCACCTTATTCACCCATTGATATTCTAAACGAGCTGCTAATTCAGGCAAAATAGCATATTCTAAACCAGCTGCAAACACAGGGGAAACATGTAAATTATGTTGTTTACGTTTTCCATCAAAAGTTGCATTTTCTTGAGGATCTGCTGCATATGCTGCTTTAGTAATTTTAATATCAGATCGAACTAAAGCGACACCTGCACGTCCGTAAAAATCTAACCCATTTAAACCTACTAGGCTACCCACATCATAACTACCTTTTAAAGTTAGATGAGCACCATGAGCGGTATGCTTACCTAAAGGTTGAGCATCTGAACGGTATCTAACACGACCAAAATCGTCATAACCTAATTCAACCGCTAAACCTAAGTTATCTTGATTTAAAATTTGATAACCACCGAATACTCCATAAGTGAAAGAATTACGGTGATAACCTGGAGCTTGATCTCTGATACCATTATGGAAAGATGCCTGACCAGCTTTAACACCTGCATAGAAAGTGTTTTCTTGTGGAGCTGCTTGAGCTACTGAAGCTGCTGCTAAACCAGCAACTACTAATGCGATTGCAGTTTTTTTCATTTTGATGTCCTCTATTTAGTCATCGAATAGTAATAAAAAAATGTCCTTGTTTATACTGAACTTTTAATTAAAGTTACATTCTAAACAGTCGCTTAACTAGGGTTTTGAATTTGCCCTACGTTTTACCTTTTGACAAATTCAATTCCTTTGTTTACGCCAAAGGAATGTTCAAAAGTCCGCTTATTATCCTATAAAAATTGAAAAGATCAAATTCTTTTGAACTTTTTGTTTGTTTTTTATCCAAATAACATACTTTTCCTAATTTACTCCATAAAACACTTCTTAAAAACACTTAAAATCTAATTCGACATTGTTCGCACCTTAAGATATTATCGAGAGCATCCAGCTATTTATACCTTTAGATGAGTTAAATGCTATGTTGCCAAGTCTGAATCGCACTCCACAAATTGAACAAGATGTACTTAACTATCTCCACACACTTCAAAAGCAACACTTTGAAGGTGATATCGCTACAAACTATGCAGATAGATTAAGTCTTGCTACGGATAACAGCGTTTACCAACAACTTCCTCAAGCGATTCTTTTTCCAAAAACTGTTGCTGATATAGTACGTATAACAAAATTAGCAAATTTACCTGAATATCAATTAATCACCTTTACTCCTCGTGGTGGAGGCACAGGCACAAATGGACAATCTATCAATAACAATATAATAGTGGATCTTTCTCGTCATATGACTGCCATTTTAGAACTCAATATAAAAGAACATTGGGTTCGAGTACAAGCAGGCGTAGTAAAAGATCAACTTAATCAATTTTTAAAACCACATGGTTTATTCTTTGCGCCAGAGCTATCCACCAGCAATCGAGCGACTTTAGGTGGAATGATTAACACAGATGCCTCGGGGCAAGGCTCATTGCAATATGGTAAAACCTCTAATCACGTTTTGGCATTACGCGCAGTATTAATGAACGGTGAGATTTTAGATACAAGTGCGGTCAATTCTGTTGATGTTTTAGAAAACATCGATGGGCTTGAATTAAGTGATTGTAGCAAAAGACTCCATCAAACAATCGCACAACACTGCAAAGAAAAAAGAGGGGCAATCATTAAAGATTTGCCACAACTTAACCGTTTTTTAACGGGATACGATCTCAAAAATGTATTCAATGAAGATGAAAGTGAATTTAATCTTACGAGAATTCTCACTGGCTCTGAAGGTTCTCTCGCATTTATTTGTGACGCCAAACTCAATCTTCTGCCAATTCCGCAGTACCGCACGCTCATCAATATTAAATATCGTTCTTTTGATGCGGCATTACGCAATGCACCTTTTATGGTGAAAGCCAATGCGCTTTCTGTGGAAACCGTTGATTCCAAAGTCTTAAACCTCGCTAAACAAGATATTATTTGGCACTCTGTGAATGAACTTCTTACAGAAGATGAAAAAGATCCAATTCTTGGTTTAAATATTGTGGAATTTGCTGGTAATAATAAAGAAAAAATAGACCGCCAAGTCACCGCACTTTGTCGATCACTTGATGAAAAAATCGAACACAACCAAGATCACATTATTGGCTATCAAGTCTGTTCTGATTTACCTTCTATTGAACGTATTTATGCAATGCGCAAAAAAGCCGTGGGCTTACTTGGTAATGCAAAAGGTGTAGCCAAACCAATTCCTTTTGTAGAAGATACTTGCGTACCACCAGAAAATCTTGCGGATTACATCAGTGAATTTCGCGCTTTATTAGACAAGCACAATTTACAATATGGCATGTTTGGGCACGTCGATGCGGGCGTATTGCACGTTCGCCCTGCGCTTGATTTATGCGATAAAGAACAAGTGAAATTATTTAAACAAATTTCAGATGAAGTGGCAGAACTTACGATTAAATATGGTGGATTACTTTGGGGAGAACATGGAAAAGGCGTGCGTTCCCATTACGGCGAAAAATTCTTTACGCCAGAACTCTGGCACGAACTTCGTTATATCAAAACCTTATTCGATCCGAACAATCGCTTAAATCCAGGAAAAATCTGTACGCCTTTGGATTCCAAAGATGAACTTTATTCTATTCTTTCGCCGATGCGAGCTGATAACGATCGTCAAATTCCTATCCAAATACGCGATGAATTTAAGGGTGCGATGAACTGTAATGGAAACGGCTTATGTTTCAATTTTGATGAACACAGCATTATGTGCCCATCGATGAAAGTCAGTAAAAACCGTGTATTTTCACCGAAAGGTCGCGCAGCCATGGTTAGAGAATGGCTTCGATTGATGGCAAATGAAAATGTTTCTCCCGCACAATTAGACTTCCGTAAAACAGAAATAAAAGTAACCGCACTTGTGAAAAGACTAAGCAATACGGTTCAAAAATGGCGAGGCGATTATGATTTTTCTCACGAAGTGAAAGCTGCAATGGACACTTGCCTTGCTTGTAAAGCCTGCGCGAGTCAATGCCCGATTAAAATCGATGTACCAAGTTTCCGCGCGAAATTCTTTCATTTTTATCACAGCCGCTACTTACGGCCCGCAAAAGATCACATTGTGGCAAATTTAGAAATCGCTGCGCCTTATATGGCAAAACAAGCAAAATTCTTTAATTATTTTACCAAGCTAAAAGTCACGCAAGCCTTAGTGGAAAAAACGCTAGGCATGACCGATTTGCCCTTGCTTTCTGAACCCAATTTGCAACAACAGCTAGTAGAAATTCATTATCAAGGCAAATCCTTGGAAGAATTGGAGAGCCTAAGTGCGGTAGAAAAAAACGATATTTTATTTATTGTGCAAGATCCTTACACATCTTACTATGATGCGAAAGTGGTACGCGATTTTGTTATGCTTACGCAGAAATTAGGCTTCACCCCAATTTTGTTGCCATTTAAACCAAACGGCAAAGCAATGCACATTAAAGGTTTCTTAAAACGCTTTAGCAAAACAGCACAAAACCAAGCCGAGTTTTTAAATAGAATGGCAAAATTAGGCATTCCGCTTGTAGGCGTTGATCCAGCCATCGTACTGTCTTATCGAGATGAATACAAGGAAGTACTACAAGAAAAACGTGGTGATTTTCACGTTCTCACCGCACATGAATGGTTAAAACAAAGATTACAAAATACGGCATTACAAGATAAACTGAAAAACATCGCCAAAACTGACCGCACTTCCGATTGGTATTTATTCCCGCATTGTACGGAATCTACCTTTACGCCGAACAGTCCAAAAGAATGGCAAGAAATTTTTGGAAGATTTGGACAACAACTTAATGTGGAAAAAGTAGGATGTTGCGGTATGGCAGGTGTATTTGGACATGAAGTGCAAAATCAAAAAATGAGCCGAGAAATCTACGATGTATCGTGGCGTAAAAAACTGCATGGAAAAGATCCGCACTTTTGTTTAGCAACCGGCTATTCTTGTCGCAATCAGGTAAAACGTTATGAACATGTGATGCTAAAACACCCTGTGCAGGCATTATTAGAAATTTTAGCATAATGAAAGGAACATCATGATTTGGCAAAAAAACTTCACGCTCGAAAACTTAAATCAACTTTGCTCCAACAGTGCAGTTAGTCATCTTGGCATTGAAATTTCTGCTTTTGGCGAGGACTGGATTGAAGCGACAATGCCAGTGGATCATCGTACTATGCAGCCGTTCGGCTTATTGCATGGCGGGGTTTCGGTTGCGTTAGCTGAAACAATTGGTTCTCTTGCGGGTTCACTTTGTTTAGAAGAAGGCAAAACTGCGGTTGGATTGGATATTAACGCCAATCATCTTCGCCCTGTTCGTTCAGGTAAAGTGACCGCGAGAGCCACACCAATTAATTTGGGTAGAAATATCCAAGTTTGGCAAATTGACATCCGCACAGAAGAGAATAAACTTTGCTGTGTTTCCAGATTAACCCTTTCCGTAATTAATTTATGACAAAACCAGTGAAAATCGGCGTATTACTTGCCAATCTAGGTACGCCAGATAGCCCGACACCGAAGTCAATTAGCCGTTATTTATGGCAATTTTTAACGGATCCTCGCGTGGTAGATTTACCGCGTTGCAAATGGTATCCACTGCTAAAAGCCATTATTTTGCCATTGCGTTCAAAACGTATCGCTAAAAATTATCAATCGATTTGGACAGAACAAGGCTCGCCTTTACTTGCCATTTCACAACAACAAAAAGACGCATTACAAGCCTATTTAGATAAGCAAAATATCGATACTCAAGTAGAAATTGCCATGACGTACGGCAATCCCTCAATGCAAAGTGCGGTGAAAAACTTGCTTAAAAATCAAGTTGAGCGAATTATTGTTTTGCCTCTTTACCCACAATACTCTAGCTCAACCACGGGCGCAGTATTTGATGCATTCTCTAATGCTCTTAAAGAAGAACGAGGATTAGTGCCTTTTGATTTCATCCATTCTTATCATGTTGATGAAAATTACATTAACGCCTTAGCCGATTCCATAAAAGTGCGGTTAAAACCCGATGAGTTTTTACTATTTTCTTATCACGGTATTCCTCTGCGTTATGAAAAAATGGGCGATTATTATCGTGAACATTGTAAACAAACGACTATTGCAGTTGTTAATAAGCTGGGCTTAACAGAAAACCAATGGGGAATGACGTTTCAATCGCGCTTTGGGCGTGAAGAATGGCTACAGCCTTACACCGATAAATTTTTAGAATCAGCTGCAACACAGAACATTCAAAAAATTGCCGTTATTTGCCCAGGTTTCTCCGTAGATTGTTTAGAAACCATTGAAGAAATTGACAAAGAAAATCGAGAAAATTTCCTAAACAATGGCGGACACTCTTATCAATATATTCCCGCACTTAATGTAGAGCATGCACATATTGAAATGATGGGAAAATTGATCCTAGAAAAACTTGCTTAATAATAGAAATGGTAAAACGTTTCTAAAATCTTCCGCACTTTGCTAAAATCAGCCATTATTTTTTCACAAGGATAAAACATGGCTGATTTTCCTTTAATCGTTGACATCAACGAACAAAATCTTACTGAAATACTGCAACAATCCTTAGAAAAACCACTTGTCATCAATTTTTACGCGCCAACACATAAAGAATCGGCGGATTTTTTGGCACTACTTGAGCAAGTTGCAGAACAATATCAAGGACAATTTATTCTTGGGAAAGTAAATTGTGAAAAAGAGCAAATGATTGCCGCACAATTCCGCATCCAAGCATTGCCAACCACCTATTTGTTTAAAGAAGCACAGGCATTAGATGCATTCCCAGGTGCTCTTGATAAAGCGTCGTTAATCCAACGATTAAGCATTATTTTACCTAAAGAGGAAGATTTAAAATTCCAACAAGCATTAGATTTCTTGCAAGTAGAAAACTATGAGGCTGCATTGCCATTGTTGAAAGACGCATGGGAGCTTTCCGATAAGAAAAATAGTGATGTTGCCCTACTCTACGCTGAAACCTATATTGCAATGAAGAAAACGGAGCCAGCACAGGAAATTTTAAATCAAATTCCATTACAAGATCGCGATAGCCGTTGGCACGGATTACAGGCACAAATTGAGCTACAAATTCAAGCAGCCGATACACCTGAAATCCAGCAATTACAAGCCGATTATGCTAAAAACCCAACAGCTGAAATTGCAATAAAACTTGCTATACAACTTCATCAAGCTGGACGAAATGAAGAAGCGCTGACACTACTTTTCGGTATTTTAAAAACAGATTTAGGGGCACAGAATGGTGAAGTGAAACAACAATTTTTATCCATTTTAAGTGCAATGGGCAATGCTGATCCATTAACAAATAAGTTTCGCCGATTGCTTTATTCACTGCTCTATTAATCGAAAGGTTTATAATTGATAAGCTGTATGGAACAATTTCATGCATAGCAATCATTAGAATAAGCTTGAATTTAATTAATTCTCCTTTTACGAAAAACAAGGATTCTTTATGTCAGATATCAAACACGCAAAACTTTTAATTTTAGGCTCAGGCCCTGCTGGTTATACAGCAGCCATTTATGCGGCACGTGCAAACTTAAAACCTGTATTAGTGACTGGTTTGCAACAAGGTGGCCAACTTACCACCACAGATGAAATCGAAAACTGGCCAGGTGATTTTGAGATGACTACCGGTTCAGGTTTAATGCAACGCATGTTGCAACATGCAGAAAAATTTGAAACAGAAATCGTCTTCGATCATATCAATCGCGTAGATTTATCGTCTCGCCCATTCAAACTTTTTGGCGATGTACAAAATTTCACTTGTGATGCGTTAATTATCGCAACAGGCGCCTCTGCACGCTATATTGGCTTACCTTCAGAAGAAAACTACAAAGGTCGTGGCGTTTCTGCTTGTGCAACCTGTGATGGTTTCTTTTATCGTAATAAGCCAGTTGGTGTGATTGGTGGTGGAAATACTGCGGTAGAAGAAGCGCTTTACTTAGCCAATATCGCAAGTACAGTGCATTTAATCCACCGTCGCGATAGCTTCCGTGCGGAAAAAATCCTTATCGACCGTTTGTACAAAAAAGTGGAAGAAGGAAAAATCGTTCTGCATACTGACCGCACTTTAGATGAAGTGTTGGGTGACAACATGGGCGTAACCGGATTACGTTTAGCCAACACTAAAACTGGGGAGAAAGAAGAACTCAAATTAGATGGCTTATTCGTAGCGATTGGTCACTCGCCAAATACGGAAATTTTCCAAGGGCAACTAGAATTGAATAATGGCTATATCGTTGTAAAATCTGGTCTTGAAGGAAATGCAACTGCCACTTCTGTGGAAGGCGTGTTCGCAGCTGGCGATGTAATGGATCACAATTATCGCCAAGCCATTACCTCTGCCGGAACAGGTTGTATGGCAGCATTGGATGCAGAACGCTATTTAGATGCTCAAGAAGCATAAATTCTCTAACTAATTCCCCTCTTTTTAAAAGAGGGGAACTTTTTCTATATCACGATAAAACTATGAACAAACTTCGCCAAAAATATTTACAAAAATGGCTTCGCGCACAACAGGAACCTATCAAAAAATTAATGCGCGCAAACATTGTCCTAGCTACGCTTTCTGCACTCATTTTAGTCGCGCAAACTTATTTTCTTGCGACTTTGCTTGATAAACTGATTATGCAAAATGTGCCTCGTGATGAACTTATTCCTTATTTTCTCGGGCTAATTATCGGCTTCGGGATGCGTGCTATTATTTTATGGGCACGAGAAAAAATTGGTTTCCAAAGCGGACAATTATTACGCAATCATATTCGTCAAAAAATTCTGGATAAAATACATCTTGTGGGCCCTGCGACAATCAATCAAAAACCAGCTGGAAGTTGGGCAAGCATTATGTTGGAACAAGTAGAAAACTTACATAATTTCTATGCCCGTTTTCTGCCTCAACAAAGCCTTTCCGCTATTGTTCCAGTCGTTATTTTAATTGCTGTATTTCCGTTGAACTGGGCTGCAGGCTTAATCTTAATGATTACCGCACCGCTTGTTCCTCTGTTTATGATCATTGTCGGTATTGCTGCGGCTGACAACAGCCAAAAAAATATGGACACCCTTTCTCGCCTCAGTGCCCAATTTTTAGATCGCTTACGCGGCTTAGAAACCTTGCGTCTTTTTAACCGCACTTCTGAACAAACAGCGCATATTGAAAATGCCACTGAAGATTTCCGTGAAACCACAATGGATGTGCTAAAACTCGCTTTTCTCTCTTCTGCCGTATTGGAATTTTTTACCTCTATTTCCATTGCACTGATGGCGGTCTATTTTGGTTTTAGCTACTTAGGTCAAATTGAATTTGGCACCTATAATGCACCGCTTACACTTTTCACAGGTTTCTTTTGTTTAATTCTTGCACCTGAATTTTATCAACCCTTACGCGATCTTGGCGCTTATTACCACGACCGAGCAGCGGGTATTGGGGCAGCAGATGCCATTGTTGATTTCTTAGAATCCGATTATTTAACCGTTCATCAAAATGAAAAAACAATATCTTTAGAAAGTGCGGTTGAAATTTCTGCCGAAAATTTAGTGGTGCTTTCGACACAGGGTTCAGCGTTAACCAAGCCGTTAAATTTCCAAATCCCAGCAAATCACAATGTTGCACTTGTAGGACAAAGTGGCGCAGGGAAAACCTCGTTAATGAATGTAATTTTGGGCTTTTTACCTTATGAGGGCTCTCTCAAAATTAATGGTCAAGAACTTCGAGAAAGCAATCTAGCTGACTGGCGCATACATATTGCCTGGGTAGGACAAAATCCATTGTTATTACAAGGCACAATTAAAGAAAACTTACTACTTGGCGATATTCAAGCCAACGATGAAGAAATTAATCAAGCATTAATGCGTTCTCAAGCGAAAGAATTTACCGATAAACTTGGACTTCATCACGAAATAAAAGATGGTGGATTAGGCGTTTCTGTGGGTCAAGCGCAACGTCTTGCCATTGCTCGTGCTCTGTTACGCAAAGGCGATTTGCTTCTGCTCGATGAGCCAACCGCAAGCTTAGATGCGCAATCAGAAAATCTTGTTTTACAAGCATTGAATGAAGCAAGCCAGCATCAAACTACACTGATGATTACCCACCGAATTGAAGATTTGAAACAATGTGATCAAATTTTTGTGATGCAACGAGGAGAAATAGTACAGCAAGGTAAATTTGCCGAATTACAACATGAAGGTTTCTTTGCTGAACTACTCGCTCAACGACAACAGGATATCCAATAATGCGCACATTACTTCCGTTTATACGTTTATTTAAATTCGCCAAATTTCCTCTTATTTTAGGCTTGGTGCTGATGATTTTAGGCTTAGGCTCTAGCATGGGCTTGCTTACCGTTTCAGGCTGGTTTTTAGCTGCTACAGCCATTGCAGGACTAGGCACGCTATTTAACTTTTTCTACCCATCAGCCAGCGTGCGAGGTTTAGCTATCGGACGAACCGTCATGCGCTATTTTGAAAAAATAGTGACGCATGATGCAACATTCCGTATTTTGTCCAAATTACGCGTACAAGTATTTGAAAAAATCATTCCTTTAAGCCCAGCAGTATTAAATCGTTATCGCAACAGCGATTTGTTAAATCGTTTAGTGTCCGATGTGGATACACTTGATAGTCTCTATTTACGTTTACTTGCGCCATTTTTCACTGCTGCATTTGTAATCATTGCCATGACGATTGGACTTAGCTTTATCAATATTCCACTCGCTCTTGGTTTAGGCTTATTTTTGTTAATTTTATTAATAATTATCCCAACTGTTTTCTATCGACTAGGACAGCAATTTGGTGAACGCTTAATCCAAGCACGCGCGACCTATCGAACCCAGTTTTTAGAATTTATCCAAGCACAAGCCGAGCTTTTATTATTTAATGCGGAAGATAAATTAAAAGAGAAAATGTCAGCTACAGAAAAAACATGGCAGGAAGATCAAGCCAAAGAAGCAAAATTAAGCGGATTTTCTACCGCACTTGTTCTCTTTCTTAATGGTTTATTAATTTCTGGAATGCTATGGTTTGCAAGTAACGCCGATTTTGGCACAGATGAATATCGCACGGCTTATATTGCACTTTTCACTTTTGCTGCACTTGCAGCCTTTGAGATCATCATGCCATTGGGTGCAGCATTTTTGCATATAGGTCAAGTTATTGCTGCTGCAGATCGAGTAACCGAAATCATTGAGCAAAAACCGCTTGTTGAGTTTAATGGCAACGAGGAATTTGAAACAAAAGTGCGGTTGATTTCTGCGAAGGATTTAAGTTTTTCCTATCCAGGGCAAGAAACGCTTGTATTAAAAAATCTTACATTAGATTTAGAACAACGCCAAAAAATTGCTATTTTAGGCAAAACTGGAAGTGGGAAATCTTCACTCCTTCAACTTTTAGTGCGCAATTATGATGCGAATCAAGGTGAACTTTTATTAGCAGAAAAACCCATTTCAGCATATTCAGAAGAGACATTACGCCGCAAAATTTGTTTTTTAACTCAACGTGTTCACGTATTCAGCGATACACTTCGTCAAAATTTACAATTTGCAAGTACGGATGAAATTTCTGATGAGAAAATGATTGAAGTGCTACATCAAGTTGGCTTAAGCAAATTACTTGAGCAAGAAGGAAAAGGTTTAAATCTTTGGCTTGGTGATGGCGGTCGTCCACTCTCCGGTGGGGAACAACGCCGTTTAGGTTTAGCGCGTATTTTACTCAATAATGCGCCAATTTTATTATTGGATGAACCAACAGAAGGCTTAGATCGCGAAACTGAACGTCAAATTTTACGTTTGATTCTACAACATGCCGAAAATAAAACCCTAATTATGGTCACTCACCGTCTCAGTTCAATTGAACAATTCAATAAAATTTGTGTAATTGATAACGGAAGATTAATCGAAGAAGGCGATTACAATAGCTTAATCACAAAAGAAAATGGGTTCTTTAAAAGATTGATTGAGCGGGTATAAGAAAGGAAGTTGGGCGGAAACCTTCCCAGCTTCTTCTCGGCACACAGTAATTCCGACTTTGGCTGCTTCCTTCCGGACCTGACCGAGTAAACCAGACACCGTTGCGAGAGACCGAGAAGGTTTCCATTGATATCGCAATGCGATTGCGCGCTATTATGCAGAAATTACCGCCGTATTGCAAAGACTAATTCAAAAGTGCGGTGAATTTGGCGAGAATTTAAGCCACATTTTCAGGATTTTAATGAAATGAACTACCTCCAATACTACCCGACCGATGTGATCAATGGCGAAGGTACAAGATGTACACTTTTCGTCAGTGGATGTACGCATGCTTGCAAAGGTTGCTATAACCAAAAAAGTTGGTCATTTTCAGCGGGTGTATTATTTGATGAAGAGATGGAACAACAAATCATCAATGATTTAAAAGACACACGCATTAAACGCCAAGGGTTGACGCTTTCAGGTGGCGATCCACTTCATCCGCGCAACGTAGAAACATTATTGCCATTTGTGCAACGCGTAAAACGAGAATGCCCTGATAAAGACATCTGGGTTTGGACGGGTTATAAACTAGATGAATTAGATAAACAACAACGTGCTATGTTGCCTTATATTGATGTGTTAATTGATGGGAAATTTATTCAAGAACAGGCTGACCCAAGTTTAGTTTGGCGAGGATCAGCAAACCAAATTATTCATCGATTTAAGTTATAAAAAGTGCGGCTAAAAATTCATTTAAAATTTCAACCGCACTTTTCAATAAAATCAAATTATTCTTCTAAAACAACTTTACCGATGTAGCCTAAATTACGATGGCGTTGCGCGTAATCGATACCATACCCTACCACAAATTCATCAGGAATTTCAAAACCAACCCATTCAACAGGCACTTCCACTTCCCGACGAGAAGGTTTATCAAGTAACGTACAAATTGCAAGGCTCGCAGGATCACGCAAATTCAAAATATCACGAACTTTTTCCAACGTATAGCCCGTATCAATAATATCTTCCACAATTAAAACGTGTTTACCTTTTATATCACCATCTAAATCTTTGGTAATACGAACATCGTGATTCGTGGTCATGCCTGTGCCATAACTTGAAGTGGTCATAAATTCAATTTCCACAGGTAAATTTATCTGACGAACGATATCTGCCATAAACATAAAGGAACCACGTAAAAGCCCCACAACAACAAGGCTATCAATCTGTTTTTCTTGATAAAATTTTGTGATTTGAGCACCTAATTCAGCAATACGAGCATGAACATCGTTCTCTGAGATTAAAACGTCAACGTGGTGTTTTTTCATTGTGTTTCCTTATGAAATGACAGGGGATAAAATCGTTTGCTATTTTACAAAAAAAAGGCTGAAGTTTAAACCTTCAGCCTTTTTGAACCCTAACGAATTTACTTTCTACTCTACCTGTTGGAGCAACCTGCAATCGCTTAACAGATGTGTGTATAGTAACAGACATTTAGTTATTGTCAATAAGAATAATTCTCAATTTTAAAAATATTTTTTTAATTTCCTGAAATTTTCATCTTATCTAACAAAATAGAACCAGTTTGAATGTTAGAACGATGCTCTATATCATCCACTACGGCAACCATATTCTTCAACATATCTTGCAATTGCCCCGCAATAGTAATTTCGGCTACTGGATATTGAATTTCTCCATTTTCCACCCAAAAACCCGATGCACCACGCGAATAATCGCCTGTAACGATATTGACACCTTGTCCCATGACATCCGTTACTAATAATCCTGTTCCCATTTGACGTAAAAGTGCGGTCAATCCTCCAGTTAAGTTTGGCTTAACAAGCCAGTTGTGAATTCCACCAGCATGGCCAGTACTTGGCATACCGAGTTTTTTACCACTGTAACTTGTCACTAAATAAGTTTGTAATATCCCACCTTCAACAATTTCACGATCTTGCGTACGAACACCTTCACTATCAAAAGGCGTTGAAGCCAAACGGCGTAATAAATGTGGTCTCTCACTGATATTGAACCAATCTGGTAAGACCTGTTTACCCAAATGTTCGAGCAAGAAACTTGATTTTCTATATAAACTGCCACCACTTATTGCAGCGGCAAAGTGAGAAATAAGACCCGTTGCAACATCATTTAAGAAAATGACAGGCACTTCTCGTGTACTCAATTTTTGAGGATTTAAACGAGAAACGACTTTCTTTGCACAATTTTCTCCAACCCAAATTGGCGATTGGAGTTTGTCAAATTCACGAGAAATTGTATATTCGTAATCATTTTCTAAGGCATCTTCTATGCCACCAATAACCGAACAAGATAAGGAATAACGGCTTGATAAATAACTTTGCAACATGCCATGACTATTTCCATACACTTTCACGCCTGTATGTGAATTAAAACTTGCACCATTACTATTTATAATACGCTCATCCGCCTCTAAAGCCGCCTTTTCAGCCTGAAGTGCAAGCTCTGTTGCTTTATCAACATCCACATCAGCAGCATGATAAAGTTCTAAATCAGGCGCATCAAAAGCCATTAAATCCTTATCTGCAAGGCCTGTGCAATCATCGGGTGAAGTGTATTTTGCAATAGCAAGTGCGGCTTCCACTGCGTTTCGAATAGCGCCTTCACTTAAATCTGATGTTGATGCATTGCCTTTTTGTTGTCCTATATAAACGGAGATCCCCAATGCACCATCATTAGTAAATTCAACATTTTCAATTTCTTGCAAGCGTGTGGATACTGATAATCCGCTCACTTTAGTGACGGCGACTTCTGCAGTCGCGCCTGATTTTGTTGCTAATTCAACAGCAAAGCTAACTGCTTGACGTAATTCTTGTTCTTGAGCTTTCAAAAGTGCGGTTTGATTTTCGGCTATTTTCATTATTTTTTCCCGTTAAAAATTTGTCACATTTTATATTATTTTGAAACTTTGTGCTAAAATACGCGCCAAATTTTAGTTGAGAGAAATTATGGCAAAACGTAAGAAAAAAGAAGCTTTCGATTGGGAAGATGAAGAGCAAGAAGAAATTATTTGGGTAAGTAAAAGCGAAATCAAACGCGATGCTGAAGATTTAAAACAACTTGGTGAAAAGATTGTCAATTTAACCAAAGCTAATCTTGCCAAAATCCCACTTGATGAATCCTTACTTGATGCCATTGAACTTGCACAGCGTTTACAAAAAGAAGCTCGTCGCCGTCAATTACAGTATATCGGCAAATTATTTCGAGGAATTGATGTTGAGCCTATTCGTGAAGCATTAGATAAAATCGAAAATAAACATAACCAACAGCAGGCCATGCTGCACAAAATCGAAAAAGTGCGGGATGAATTAGTAGAAAAAGGTGATGAGGCCCTAACCGATTTATTCAATGATTATCCTGATGTAGATCGTCAACAACTACGTAATCTTATTCGTTCTGCACAAAAAGAACGTGAGCAAAATAAACCATCGAAAGCCTATCGAGAAATTTATCAAATGCTCAAAGTATTGATGTTAGAAGATTAAAAAATATTAAATTTTTATCCGCACTTTTCGAGTAACAAATTTAAAAATATGAATATTCGTTGGAATGTAATTTTGGGTCTTATCGCTCTCGGTTCGCTGGGATGGTTTTATTCTTTAAATAGCGATAAACCTGATTTGTCAAACTTAGTAAAAAAACCAGATAGTCCAGATTATATTGGAAATAAAATGGAAACTACGGTGTTTTCTCCTGAAGGTAAGAAACAATATCTCTCGACCGCAGACAAAGTGAAACATTATACAGTTGATGGCCATACTGAGTTTGAAATGCCTTTGGTGTACTTATTCGATGTCTCTAGATCTAATAATGCTGAAAAATCAAATAATCCAGCAAAATTATTAGAATCACAAAGTTGGAAACTTAGCGCAAAAAAAGCCAAATTAACGAAAGATGAAATGCTTTATTTAGAGGGTGATGTCATTGCTGAAAGTTTAGAATCAACTTCTCGGTTACAGCGAATCGAAACACAAGTTGCTGTGGTTAACTTAAAAAATCAAGATATTTCATCAGATACAATGGTAAAAATAAACGGACAAAATTTTAACTCAACTGGCTTAAAAATGGTTGGCAATCTACGCCAACAACTTGCAACATTAAAAGAACAGGTAAAAACATATTATGAAATTAACAAACAATAAAATTATTTTACTCGCTGCATTAATCATGACCTCTTTCTCTGCTTTCGCGTTGAAAGATGATACGAATCAACCAATAAACATTGTTTCTGATAATCAATCATTAGATATGGAAAAAAGCGTTGTCACTTTTACTGATAACGTTTCAATTACTCAGGGTTCAATTTTAATCAAGGCAAATAAAGTTGTCATTACGCGACCACCTGAAAATTCAGGCAAAAAAGAAACCGTAGAAGCATTTGGTACTCCAGTAACATTCCATCAAAAGCTAGATAATGGTAAGCCAGTGGATGGAAAAGCAAATAAAGTTCACTATGATCTTGGTACTGAATTTTTGACATTAACCGACAATGCTGAATTAAAGCAACTTGATAGTAAGATTAATGGACAACTAATTACCTACGATGTGAAAAAACAGCAACTTAAAGCTAATGGCAATGGAAAATCACGTGTAACCACAGTCCTTATTCCATCGCAATTACAACAAGCTAAAGGGAAGTAATTTATGTCAATTCTGACTGCTGAAAGTTTAGCTAAGAGCTATAAAAGCCGTAAAGTTGTTTCGGATGTAAGTTTAACTGTAAACTCTAATGAAATTGTTGGTTTGCTCGGACCAAACGGTGCTGGGAAAACAACAACCTTCTACATGGTTGTCGGATTAGTTCGCCAAGATCAAGGTAAAATTATTATTGACGGAGAAGACATTAGTTTGCTCCCAATGCATAATCGTGCTCAACGTGGAATCGGTTATTTGCCACAAGAAGCCTCTATTTTTCGCCGTTTGACTGTATACGAAAATCTAATGGCTGTATTAGAAATACGCAAAGATTTAACCTCTCAACAACGTCGAGAAAAAGCTGATGAGTTGATTGAGGAATTTAATATTGGCCATATTCGGGATAGTTTAGGTCAGTCATTATCTGGCGGTGAACGTCGTCGAGTGGAAATTGCACGAGCATTAGCTGCAAATCCTAAGTTTATTCTATTAGATGAGCCATTTGCTGGTGTAGATCCAATTTCTGTGAGCGATATTAAGAAAATTATCACCGACTTACGTAACCGAGGATTAGGTGTTTTGATTACCGATCATAATGTACGTGAAACACTTGATGTATGTGAACGCGCTTATATTGTTGGCGAAGGTAAAATTATCGCAACGGGTACACCAGAACAAGTTATGAACGATGAACACGTTAAACGAGTTTATTTAGGCGAACAATTCAAATTATAAAAATGAAAATAACTGAACTATTAAGCCCTGAGAATATTCGTCAAGGCGTTAGTTTTTCTAGCAAAAAACGATTATTTGAATCTATCGCACATTTTGTAGAAGAAAAACTTCACTGTGATAAAGGTGAACAAGCGTGCTTTGAATCCCTTTTTGAGCGAGAAAAGCTGGGTAACTCAGGGCTAGGCAATGGCATAGCAATGCCTAAGGCGAAAATGCCTCTTGAGGTATGTGACAAAGCAATTGCCATGTTTATGCAATTGGATACCCCAATTAATTATGATTCGCTTGATGGTAAACCTGTAGATTTAATTTTTGCTATACTCATTCCGGAGAATCAGTGCGAAACATACATCCCTATCTTGGCATCATTAATCGAAAAACTTACCGATAAAAATATGTTAAAACAATTACGCTCCGCCAAAAGTGCGGATGAAATTTGGCAAGTTTTTGAGATTTCAGATAGAGCAGAAAGTTCGCCGGAAGAAACGCAAGAATAATTTAAAGGGGGAATTATGGAAATTATCATTATTAGTGGACGTTCTGGCGCAGGAAAATCTGTAGCCTTACGAGCATTAGAAGATGCCGGATATTATTGTGTTGATAATATTCCTCTAGATTTACTTCCTCAATTGACGGATATTCTATCCCAATCCCAATCTTCGGTCGCAATCAGCCTTGATATTCGTAATATTCCTAATTCAGCCAATACTCTTGAACAAACTCTAAATACCTTACAAAAATATCATCAATTAAAGATTATTTTCCTTGAAGCAGATCGTGGCACATTGATTCGTCGTTATAGCGATTCACGCCGTCTGCACCCACTTTCCTTGAAAGATTTATCTCTTGAAGCAGCAATAGATGAAGAATATCGCTACCTTGAGCCATTAATTCAACACGCAAACTTTATTATTGATACCACTCATCTTTCTACTCATACCCTTGCGGAACGCCTACGCGAATTTTTACGAGGAAATAGTGATAAAGAACTAAAAATCGTTGTTGAATCTTTTGGCTTTAAATATGGAATTCCTTTAGATGCTGATTATGTTTTCGATGTACGTTTCTTACCTAACCCACATTGGGATCCAACATTACGCCCAATGACAGGATTAGATGCACCAGTAGCAGAATTTCTAAATAGTCACACGCAAGTGAATGAATTTATCTACCTCACTCGTAACTATATTGATACTTGGTTGCCAATGTTAGAAAAAAACAATCGTAGCTATTTAACCATTGCTATTGGATGTACTGGGGGAAAACACCGCTCCGTTTATATAGCACAGCAGTTAGGCGAATATTTTCAAGCTAAAGGGAAAATAGTCCAAATTCAGCACAAATCTTTAGAACGAAATAAAAAAGCATAAAAAAGTGCGGTCAAAAATAATTTTATTGACCGCACTTTCTTATAAATTAACTGGTTTTACAATCTCGCTAGGATAACAACCTAAAATCTTTAGATAGTTACTACAATTCTTTAACTCTTCCAAAGCTTGCTGAATATCAGGATGATGGATATTCGCTTCTATTTCGAGATAAAACATTTCTTCCCAAGGTTTCCCATAAATTGGACGAGACTCTAATTTCGTCATATTAATTTGATGTTTTTTGAAAACTAAAAGTGCATCAACTAATGAGCCAATTTGCTGTGAAGTTGTCATTAACAATAATGTTTTTGCCGGGATCTGTGGTGAAACCTCACGCTGTTCTTTAGCAACGACAATAAAACGCGTAATGTTGTTCTCTTGATTAGCAATATTAGTTTTTAATACGCTAAGTCCATATAATTTACCACCATCTTCATTCCCTAATGCCGCAATATTCGGCTTATTTAAACTTGCAATAAGTTGCATTGCATGGGAGCTACTTTCACAATACTCAATATGTACTCGATCAAGACTATGTATAAATTGACTACATTGTTGAATCACTTGAGGATGACTATATAAAGTATCGATTTGACTTAATTCAGTCGTGCCATTTACCAAAACACAATGCTGAATTGGGTAAGCTAGCTCGCCTACTAATGATAAGTCAGTATGCTGGAGCAAATCATAGACCTCATTAATAGCGCCTGATGTTGTATTTTCTAAAGGCAATACACCAAAATCTGCTTCACCATTTTGCACTTTTTCAAATACTTGCTCAAAAGACTGACATCCTAGCTCTACAAATTGTTTTTGATAACGAGCAGCATAATTACGTGCAGCTAAATTTGAATAAGACCCTCTCTTACCTAAAAAAGCAATATGTAAATTTTGATTACGTTGTTCATTAAGTTTATTCTGCAAATAGACTTGCTGGGTCAATACTGAATCTTCAATAATTTTTTGGAAAATTGAAGTGATATATTGTGGTTCAAGTTGATAATTCTCATTTTCTGAAAATTGAACTAATTCTTGTAAAAGTTGCTGTTCTCGCTCTACATCACGTAAAGCTTTTTGCGAGATCTCTTTACTTCTCACTACATCGAAAGCTAAACGATGACGCTCAGAAAGCAATTTTAATAAACTACGGTCTATTTGCGTAATTTGTTGACGAATTTCAGATAATTCTAGCTTCATAGCATCCTCTTATAAAAAACGAGAAAAACAAACAGCACTTTTAAGCATTAGCCATTTAAAGTGCGATGAAAATAAAAAAGCTATACTTCTTAGCAGAAATATAGCTTTTTCAAAAATAAAATGATTAGATAAATACTTGAACAGGAGCAACATATCCTTGCGGTACTTGTTCTTTATCTTCGAAAGTTACAAACTCCCACGCTTCTTGATTTGCTAATACAGCACGTAGTAACTTGTTATTTAAACCATGACCAGACTTATAAGCTTTAAAATCACCAATAATGTTATAACCAGCCATATAAAGATCGCCAATTGCATCTAACATTTTATGACGAACAAGTTCATCTTTAAAGCGTAAGCCATCTTCATTTAAAATTCTATAATCATCAAGAACAATAGCATTATCAAGGCTACCACCTAATGCTAAACCTTGAGATTGAAGATATTCTATATCTTTCATGAAACCAAATGTTCTTGCTCGACTAATTTGATGAACAAATGCTTGAGCAGAGAAATCCATGACATAATTACGAACATTTTTGCCAATAGCAGGATGATCAAAATCAATAGTGAAATCTAAACGGAAACCATTGTAAGGTTTAAATTCAGCCCATTTATCACCATCTTCAACTCGAACATATTCTTTAATACGAATAAATTTCTTAGGTGCATTTTGTTCTTCAATTCCAGCATCTAATAACAAATAGATAAATGGACTCGCGCTACCATCCATAATAGGAATCTCAGGCGCATCAACCTCAATAATGATATTATCAATACCAAGACCAGATAATGCTGCATTCAAATGTTCAACGGTAGAAATTCGTACACCTTGCTCATTAATTAATGCAGTACAAAGCATTGTATCACGTACTGAATTAGGATCAGCTGGGAATGCCACAGCTGGATTTAAATCTGTACGATAGTAAACAACACCAGTATTTGGCATAGCAGGACGTAATGTTAAAGTCACTTTCTTACCGCTATGCAAACCAACGCCTGTTACTTTAATACTTTGTTTTAATGTTCTTTGTTTAATCATTCTACTACCTTAATATTCCAGGTATTTCTTAAAACCAATTAAATTAATTCTCTTCACGTTGTGCAGGATTAAAGAAACTATTTTTCTTAAATGCTTCTAAACGATCTGTGATAGGTTTATCCAACGGACGATGATATTCTTCTGCTGGAGTTTTTTGAGTTTCTACAGGCTCACGAGTATGTATATCAGGCACAATATTTACGCGACCTGTACCTTCTGGCTCAACTGGACGAGAAGGACGCAATACTTGAACAGACTCAGTTGGAGCGATTTCGCCTAATCCTGTTGCCACAATAGTCACTCGAATTTCATCACTCATCTCAGGCACTAAACTCGTACCAATAACCACTGTTGCATCTTCTGAAGCAAAGCTACCGACAGTTTCACCAACAATATTAAATTCTTCAAAAGAAAGATCCATACCAGCTGTGATGTTTACCAAAATACCTTTAGCATTAGAAAGATCGATTTTTTCCAATAAATCATTACGCACTGCAATACGAGCGGCTTCTTCTGCTCTACCCTCACCTGCAGCACCAATAGCAGAACCGAAACCAATCATCGCTTGTCCCATTTCAGACATAACTGTTCTTACATCGGCAAAGTCCACATTGATTAGGCCAGGCGATGTAATCATATCCGAAATACCCATAACCGAATTACGTAACACATCGTTTGCTGCAGCAAAAGCATCAATTAATTTAGCATTTTTAGGGAGAACTTTTTGGATTTGTTGATTAGGAATAATTATCATCGAATCAACATACTGAGCTAAATCTTTAATACCAAGCTCTGCAAATTGCATACGCTTTTTGCCTTCAAAAGCAAATGGCTTGGTCACAACAGCAACAGTTAAAATGCCCAATTCTTTAGCAATTTTTGCGACAACAGGCGCTGCACCAGTACCAGTGCCCCCCCCCATACCAGCTGCAATAAAGACCATATCCGCACCTTCAAGCATTTTGCGAATTTCTTCCTGATCATCTTCCGCAGCTTTACGGCCAACATTTGGATTTGCCCCAGCGCCTAAACCTTTGGTAGTTTCTCCACCAATTTGTACGGTTTGTTGAACTTGGCTTTTACGTAATGCTTGAGCATCTGTATTTACAGCGTAAAAAATAATACGACCATGCTCTTCTGAAGTTAATGAGCTTTCACCTAAATAAGTACCACCCATTTCTTGCTTTACCATACTCATAACCATATGGTTTACAGCATTACCGCCACCGCCGCCAACGCCTACGACTTTGATCAGTGCGCCGGATTCATTAAAATTATCGTACTCAGGGTACTCTGGGTATAGCATTGATGTTCTCCGTTAAAGCCAGATAAGCTGGCTCAATATAAAACCTAAATTCTCTCTATTGTAGATGAAAAATCAAAATAATCAAAATTCTGACCGCACTTTATTCACAATTTTTTTAATTCCATTCCAAATTGGTTTTAGTACTCCGTCATCAGATTCATCATTTCCTGAAATCAAATCATCATCACTGTTACTATGGTTATACTGCAACAAACCCACCACCGTTGAATATTGAGGACGATTCACGTAATCTGTCAATCCAGTAATATTCAGCGGGCTACCAATACGTACTTGGCAATTAAATACGTCAGATGCACATTCTTTCAAATCTTCTATTTGGGCCCCACCGCCAGTAATCACTACGCCAGCAATAAGCTCAAACTTCACATGTTTTGTTTCCAACTCAGACTTTAATTTATCTAATTCATCTTTCACAACACCTAGAAGTTCCGTGTAGCGAGCAGATGTAATTAAGGATAAATCACTCTTTGTTAATGAACGAGGTGCTCGCCCACCAATACTTGCAACTTCAATTTTTTTATCACCGTGCAAACGAGCCGGGTAAAATGCACTTGCATAATTAACTTTAATTCGTTCAGCTTCTGCACGCGAAATAGTACAAGCGTGGGCAATATCGTTAGTCACAATATTTCCCGCATAAGGAATAACCTTACTGAAACGTAATGCTCCGTTTGTATAAACCATCACATTCATTGTGCCTGCACCGAAATCTATCAAGCAAACACCAAGATCTTTTTCATCTTCGGTTAATACTGAATGTGTTGCTGCAAAACCAGAAAAAACGACTTTATCCACTTGTAAACCACAGCGCTCAACCGCTTTTTTCAGGTTGTTTTGCCAATCTTGATGACAGGCGATTAAATGTACTTGTGCTTTTAAACGAACACCTTGCAAACCCAATGGATTTTTAATATTCAACTGGCGATCCACCGCATATTCTTGAGGAATCACATGCAATAAGGATAAGCCTTCAGGCAACTTGATGGAGCTCGCTGTATGCAGTGCGGAATCAATTTCATCTTGTGTTACTTCGCCATCTGAAATTGGCACAAAACCACTTTCATTTAAACTTTGAATATGTTCACCAGTAATTGCCAAAGTGACACTCATAATCTGACAATCAGCCATAGATTCAGCGGCTTCAATGGCTCTTTGAATAGAATTTACGACAGCTTCAAGATCGGTGATACTGCCACGATCAATCCCTTTAGATGGGCAACTACCAACACCTAACACATTCACTACACCATCAGGAAATACCTCGCCCACTACGGCAACAACTTTTGACGTACCGACTTCTAATCCTACAATTGTTTTAGCTTCCACACCTTTAACCATTTTCGCACCTAGTTTTTATTTATCAGCCATACCCACAGCAGCACCTGCCGCATATCGTAAATCTACATAATCTATTTTTTTATTTTCTGGAACATCAACTTGCGGATAAATCGTGACAAATCGTTCAAGCTTAGATTTCCATTCTCCACGACCTAACTTTAACACAATGTCATTATCAAGTGTTACTTGCCATGCACCGCGTTCATCAATATTCATGCCTTTTGCAATTAAATTTTTTGATTTAAAATCGGCATAAATCTGATTCCATGCTTCCAATACTTTTAAACTTTGATAATCTGGCCCACCTAAATAAGGCAAAGTATTCTCTTTTAAGCGTTCAATTGGAAGTTGGAATACAACACCATCCTGAGTAACAAATTGGTTCTGATTCCAAAATGCCACTGGTTGATATTCAGTAATCCAAATACTTAAACGATTTGGCCATATTTTTCGCACAATTGAGCTTTTAACCCAAGGTAAAGCTTCTATTTGCGCTTGAATTGGCTCGACATCTTGCCCCCAAAACCCTTTAAGAGAACCCATTTTTAATAAGCTTTCCTTAATATCGGCATCCGTGGTAAAAATCTTTTGTCCAGCCAATGCAAAACCACTAATAGGCTTATCATCCATTTTCTCTAGCAGAGTTTGCCAATTAAAATAGATGCTAAGAGCAAAAAGTATACCAAGCAAAGCCAAGAAAGCCCGAATATGAAAATAATATTTAGGCTTTTGTTCACTAAAACGAATATTCTGTGGAGTTTTCCTTTTCAGAATGTTCATTACACACTTAGCTCCAAGATTTTCACAACAAGCTGTTCAAAAGAAATACCCACGCTTGCGGCAGATTTTGGGAATAAACTATGGCTCGTCATTCCTGGATTCGTATTCACTTCAACTAAACGGAAATTACCTTTCGCATCGCACATAACATCAATACGGCTCCAACCACGACATCCTACTGCATCATAAGCGCGTTTCACTAATATAGCTAACTCTTGCTCGCGCTCAGGCGTTAAACCTGCAGGACAGAAATATTGAGTATTATCAGAAATATATTTCGCATTGTAATCATAGAACTCACCTTCAGGAACAATACGAATAGCTGGAAGTACCTGGCTATCCAATACGGGCACTGTTAATTCATCGCCAGCTAACCATTCTTCAATCAGAATCGTATTATCAAATTTAAGTGCATATTCCACCGCACTTTTTAGCTCATCCACGGCTTTAACTTTAGTTAATCCAACACTAGAGCCTTCCAAAGAAGGTTTCACCATTAATGGTAAGCCTAGTTTTTCCACTACAGCCTGAGCGTCTAATTCAGCAAAGGTTTCTCGGGTTACTACTTCCATATCTGCTACAGGTAATCCAAATGCCTTCCACAACATTTTTGTACGCATTTTATCCATAGTTAATGCTGAAGCCATCACTCCGCAACCAGTGTAAGGTAAACCAATTTGCTCTAATAAACCTTGTATTGTGCCATCTTCACCACCTCGGCCATGCAAAATATTAAACACTCGATGAAAACCATCCTTTTTAAGATTATCTACATTATATTCTTTAGGATCAATAGGATGAGCATCATAACCTTGGTTTAATAAAGCCTCTAATACCGCTTTACCTGAATTGAGAGAAACTTCACGCTCAGCGGATGTTCCGCCTAATAACACTGCAATTTTTTCTTGTTTTAAATTCATTTTATCCTACTTATATATCTTATTATGATGGTCTTTATTAATAAATAAGACCATCTCAAATTTCTAAAATCTATTTATAAAAGTCTTAATTTTTCCAAGATTGAGCTAAGCCACGAGAGATTTTACTTACGCTACCCGCACCTTGCGCCAAAATCAAATCGCCATCTTGAATAATTTGATCAAGAACGTCGCCTAATTGTGATGTGTCAGAAACCAAGATTGGATCGATTTTTCCTAAATTTCTAATGGAGCGACAAAGAGATTTACTATCAGCTCCAACAATCGGCATTTCTCCCGCTGCGTACACATCAAGCATAATTAATGCGTCCACTTGCGAAAGCACTTGTACAAAATCATCAAATAAATCACGAGTACGAGAATAACGATGCGGTTGGAAAATCATAACAATACGTTTATCTCCCCATCCTTCTCGTGCGGCTTTAATCGTTACGTCCACTTCTGTTGGGTGATGACCATAATCATCAACTAAACGAACCTTACCATTTGGACGAATAAACTCACCTAACTGATCAAAGCGACGACCTGCACCTTGGAAATCAGCAAGGGCTTCTAAAATAGCTTCATTGCCAATACCTTCTTCTTTTGCTACAGCAAGTGCAGCCGTTGCATTTAACGCATTATGTTTTCCTGGCACATTTAACAGTACATTAATACGTTCATTATTTGGGCAAATCACTGTGTAATGACCTTGAAAACCTGTTTGTTCATAATCTTCAATGCGATAATCTGCATGTTCACTAAAACCATATGTAATCACTTGGCGACCAACTTTTGGCACAAGTTCCATTAATACTGGATCATCTGCACACATCACGGCTAAACCATAGAAGGGTAAATTATGTAGAAACTTCACATAGGTCGCTTTCATTTTTTCGAAATCACCTTCGTAGGTATCCATATGATCTGGTTCCATATTAGTCACAACAGATACCATTGGCTGCAAATGCAAAAACGAGGCGTCACTTTCATCCGCTTCTACAATTAAATAACGACTTGCGCCTAGATGTGCATTTTTACCTGCTGATTTCACTAAACCACCATTAACGAACGTTGGATCGAGCTTTGCTTGAGTGTAAATCATGGAAATCATAGCGGTTGTTGTCGTCTTCCCATGGGTTCCTGCAACAGCAATACCATGGCGGAAACGCATGATTTCAGCCAACATTTGTGCTCGTTGAATCACTGGAATACGTTTTTGTTTTGCTGCAACTAATTCAGGGTTATCATCTTTTATCGCACTGGATACGACAACAACACTGGCACCTTCAATATGTTCTTCTGCATGGCCAATGTAAATTTTTGCTCCAGCCTGAGCTAAACGTTGAGTTACTAAGCTATCAGCAATATCTGAACCAGAGATTTGATAGCCTTCATTCAATAAAATCTCAGCAATACCACTCATTCCTGCGCCACCAATTCCAATAAAATGAATTTGTTGCACTCGACGCATTTCAGGGATAATTTTTCTAATTTCTTCGTGGGAATGTTTCATTTATTTTTCCTTTTTGACACATTTGGCAAAATATTGGTGCCTATTCTAAAAGTGCGGTTAAAAATCGCAATATTTTTCTTATTCTTTGGAATGTCAGTTAGTTTGAATTTTCTATAATAACCTCAGAAACTCGGTGTGCAGAGAGAGGTGTCGACATTGCTTTCGCTTTCTCAGCCATTTGTAATAAATTTTCACGAGTAAAGTTTTTTAAATAATTCACCAGAATTTCAGGCGTTAAATCTGCCTGTTCTACAATCTTTGCGGCACCCACGTCCGCCAAATATTTCGCATTCAAATATTGTTGACGATCTTTATGTTGGAAAGGTACAAAAATAGCTGCAGTGCCAACTGCCGCAATTTCACATACAGTTAATGCGCCAGAACGGCAAATTATCACATCTGCCCAGGCATAAGCCTCAGCCATATCATCAATAAATTCTGTTATTTTAACTTGTTCTGAATTCTCGCCATAAAGTTTGCTAACGTCTTCTACCGCACCTTTACCTACTTGATGACGAACGTCTAATTTATCTGCAAGCTGGGCGACTACTTTAGGTAAAGTATGGTTAAGCACTCTCGCGCCTTGGCTACCACCGACCACTAAGACACGTAATTTCTCCTCACGCTCCGCAAAACGAACTTCAGGATATGGCATCTTAAATAAATCTTCCCGAACTGGATTACCAACAACTTCAGCATGAGGAAAAGCACTTGGAAATGCTTGCAATACACGAGTTGCAATTTTTGCTAACCATTTATTCGTTAAACCCGCTATCGCATTTTGTTCATGCAAAATTATCGGTACACCACAAAGTTTTGCAGCAAGACCACCAGGACCTGAAACATACCCCCCCATTCCAAGTACAGCATCAGGCTTTTCTTCTTGAATAATTTTTTTTGCCTGCAATATAGCTCGGAAAATAGCAAAAGGAGCGCTTAATAAAGCTTTTATACCTTTACCACGCAAACCCGAAATTTGGATAAATCTAATCGGGATTCCATGTTTTGGTACAAGGTGAGCCTCCATTCGATCTTTCGTACCTAACCAGCAAATATCCCATCCTTGTTTTTGTAAAACTTGAGCAACAGCTATCGCTGGAAAAACATGGCCACCTGTTCCACCAGCCATCACTAATAATTTTTTATTTTTCATCTTCTTTATCTCTAATCATCGCGTAGGCGAGCTTGACCTGCGCGAAGTAAACGGTTTTCGTGATCAATACGTAATAAAATGCCAATAGTCGCTGACATAATAATAATACTCGAACCACCATAACTCACGAGTGGAAAGGTTAAACCTTTAGTCGGCAACATTCCAAGTGCCATACCTAAATTAACAAAGCCTTGGAAGAAAATCCAAAAGCCAATGCCTAAAGCTAAAAATCCTCTAAAACGTTGTTCTAACATTAAAGATTCCTTTCCGATCTTCAACGCACGAAATACAAGCAAGCCGAGCAAAATAACAACAATTAAAATGCCTATAAAGCCAAACTCTTCACCAATAATAGCCATGATAAAGTCAGTATGCGCTTCAGGTAAATAATCTAGTTTTTGAATTGAATTACCTAACCCTTCCCCCGTTATTTCTCCACGACCAAATGCCATAAGAGAGTTCGTTAATTGGAAGCCTGTACCATAAGGGTCTTTAAATGGATCTAAAAAACCGGTGAAACGTTTTAAACGATAAGAAGCAGAGATGATTAACCAAGCGCCAAGAATTACACCTGTTGCACCAAGCAAAATAAATTGGAAAAAGTGCGCGCCGACGATAAATAGCATACCGAAAGTAATAACAAACAGTACAACTGTACTTCCCATATCAGGCTGAACTAAGAGGAACATCCCCATCACGCCCATTACAATAAAGGGTTTTATCGCACTAAATTTTCTACCTCTTACCTCATCATAACGACGAGTAAAATAGCTTGCCAAAAAACAAGTCAGTGCAAGCTTCGCAAATTCAGCTGGCTGAAAATTCAAAATTCCCAATGAAATCCAACGTTTAGCACCATTCACTGATGTACCGATAAATAATACGGCTATCAATAAAGCCACAGCTGCCCAGAAAATATTTACATTCCATTTTTCCAACTTTTCAGTTGGAATATACAACATGGCATAACAAGTCGCTAAAGAAAGAAATACATAAAAAGCATCGCGTTTTGCAAAGTAAAAAGAATCATTAAATAAACGAGAGCTATAAGGAATAGATGCAGATGTTACTGAAACTAAACCAATTAAAAGCAAAATAACAAATAACCAAAATAGCGCACGATCATACAGCAAACCTTGCGGTGTGATGCGTGTCCATTCATCGTAATTTTTTTTGATGTTCTGTAAAAATTCCATCTTATTTTTATTAATGACTAAATTAGGCTAAATATTGAGCTAAACGAGTAAATTCTTCACCGCGCTTTTCAAAAGAGGCAAACTGATCGAGGCTTGCACAAGCTGGCGACAATAATACCATATCTCCGCTTTGCAATGTTGGGCGTAAAAATTCTATCGCTTGTTCCATTGTATCGAACAAATAGCTTTGCGATGAAAGCTTAGCGAGTTGCGCTCCATCTCGACCAAAACAATAACAAATAATATGTGGTTGATTAATTAATTCAGCTAATTCTGAAAAATCAGCTCCTTTTCCATCACCACCTAACAACAAATGTAATTTGCCTTCAACATAAAGGCCTGCTAATGCGGCAACTGTACTCCCCACATTTGTTGCTTTAGAGTCATTAATCCAACGAATGCCATTAGCTTGATGCGCTAATTGAAAACGATGATCTAACCCTTTGAAATGATGAAGTGCGGTACGAATTGAATCTAAATTAATACCGACAGCTTGTGCCAATGCCGTTGCCGACAAAATGTTCATATAATTATGGCGACCGACTAATGTGGCTTCTTCACAAGGCAAAATTACTTCATCTTTTGCCATTAAGTATTGCTTGCCGTTTTCCGTTTTTAGCCAATAATCTGCTGTATTTTCCGCAAAAGAAACGGTTTGTTTCGCTTGATTTTCACCTTCACCAAAAGTCAGCTTATCCTCATTATTCAAAACTCCGACCTCAGTATTGTGATAAATGCGTAATTTTGCTTGGCGATAATCTTCTAAATCCACATAGCGATCCATATGATCTTCTGTCACGTTCAAGACAGTTGCAGCGGCAGCTTTTAAGCTATAAGTCGTTTCAAGTTGAAAACTAGAAAGCTCTAGTACATAAAGTTCACAATCTTCATTCAACAATGACAAAGCTGGAATTCCAATATTGCCACCCATACCAACTTTCACGCCAGCAGCTTTCGCCATTTCATAAACTAAAGTAGTAACAGTACTTTTTCCATTTGAACCTGTAATCCCCACAATTGGCTTTGTCGCCGCGCAGCAGAATAATTCAATATCACCGATTACTTCTACGCCGGCTTTAAGTGCGGTTTGAATTTCAGGTGTTTTTACTGCAAGCCCTGGACTGATAACAATCATATCGCTTTCAAGTAACCATTCTTGATTTAAACTACCAGTATGAAGAGGGATATTTTTAGGAAGTTTATCAACACCAGTAGGATTTTTTCGGGTATCAATCACACGAATATTAGCCTGTTGGGATAAGAGATAATCCACGCAAGAAAGACCTGTTTTGCCAAGCCCGATGATAGTAATATTTTTGTTTTGATAGGCGTTCATTTTCTTTCTTCTTAATTGCTATAAATTTTAAAATTATATTATTGATGGAATATAAATTTCCTTTACTAACGTAAAAAAGGTCGCCCTTTCAAAAACTGAAAGAGCGAACCTAGCTATATTTATTAACGCAACTTCAAGGTGACCAATCCCATCAATACCAACATTAAGGAAATAATCCAAAACCGAATAATCACTCTTGGCTCTGGCCATCCCTTCAATTCAAAATGGTGGTGAATCGGTGCCATTCTAAAAATGCGTTGTTTACGTAACTTATAAGACCCTACTTGCAAAATAACAGAGAGCGCTTCAACAACAAATACCCCGCCCATTATCACAAGTAAAAATTCCTGACGAACTAGAATCGCCACGACACCAAGTGCGCCACCTAATGCAAGAGAACCTACATCACCCATAAAGACTTGCGCGGGATAAGTATTGAACCACAAGAATCCTAACCCTGCACCAACGATGGCGGTACAAAATACAACCACCTCAGAACTATATTTAATGTATGGGATGTGCAAGTATTCTGCGAAATTCACGTTACCCGTCGCCCATGCAATTAACGCAAACGCGCCTGCAACAAGCGCTGTTGGCATAATCGCTAATCCATCCAAACCATCTGTTAAATTCACCGCATTACCCGTTCCAACAATCACAAAGTAAGACAATACGATATAAAACAAACCTAATTGAGGCATAATGTCTTTAAAGAATGGAATCACTAAACGGGTGGCATCGGTGTTGTGGCCAAGCCAATAAAGCCAAAGGATTGCCACTAATGCCACAACAGACATCCAAAAATATTTCCAACGAGCAATTAAACCATCTGTATTTTTACGAGTAATTTTGCGGAAATCATCCACAAAACCAATTGCACCGTATCCAAATAATACAAATAAGCAAACCCAGATATAAGGATTCGCGAGATTTGCCCATAATAACGTACTTACGCCAATAGAGAATAAAATCATCACACCGCCCATAGTGGGGGTGCCTTTTTTGGCAAAGTGACTTTCAGGACCATCATTTCGCACTTCTTGGCCAAATTTTAAGATCTGTAAACGTTTGATCACTTTTGGGCCAATCCAAAGTGAGATAAAAAGTGCGGTTAATAATGCAAGAATTGCACGGACCGTAATATAAGAAATCGCATTAAACGCGGTTTCATAACGAACAAGATATTCAGCAAGCCAGACTAACATTTAATTTTATCCTTTAATGAATAGATTACATCTTCCATTTTCATTGAGCGCGAGCCTTTTCCTAGCACCACGACTTTGTTATTTTGTTGTAATTGAGTTTCAATCAATGGCACAAGAAAATCAACCATTTCCACCTTATCAGTAAAATGCTTACCCGAAACAGCCTCAGAAATAACCGCACTTTCATTGCCATAAGAACAAACTAAATCTAAATTTGCCGAGTTGGCATGTTGTCCTACTTCACGATGAATAGTGAGAGAGTTTTCGCCCAACTCTTTCATATCACCGACACACAAAATACGGAAAGCATCATAACCTTTTAAAACATCAATCGCAGCACATAGAGAATCTTTATTCGCATTATAAGTATCATCTAACAGCAATAAATTAGGCGTGACTTGAATGGGGAATAAACGCCCTTTCACTTGTGAACGTTGTTCTAATCCAGCTTTTACATCTGTAAGAGTGGCACCGACATTCATTGCAAGTGCGGTAGCAGCCAAGGCATTTTTTACATTATGTTCCCCCAGATAAGGCAAGTTAATCTCAATTTCACCTTGTGGGGAAATAAGTGTAAAAGTGGAACCTTGAGCAGTATGATGAATATTTTTTGCGGAATAATCTTTACCGTTGAAATATTGAATTTCATGTTCACCGATTTCTTTTTGCCAAACATTTAAATGATTATGTTCTGCGTTAATAATCGCTACACCATTCAATGTTAAACCGCGATAAATCTCACCTTTAGCTTGTGCTACGCCCTCTAAAGAACCAAAGCCCTCTAAATGCGCCGGCGCAATATTATTAATCAATGCAGCATCAGGTTGAGCTAATTTTGTGGTGTAATCAATTTCACCTTGATGATTTGCACCAAGTTCGATCACAGCGAAACGATGTTTTTCTGTTAAGCGAAGAAGGGTTAAGGGCACACCAATATCGTTATTAAAATTGCCATTGGTAAAAAGTACCGCTTCTGAATCACAAGCTGTATGTTGCAAAATACTCGCCGTCATTTCTTTTACCGTGGTTTTACCAGAAGACCCTGTCATCGCGACAGTACGCGGATTAATTTTCTCGCGTAACCATTTTGCAAGTTCGCCTAAAGCAATTCGAGTATCCTTAACCACAAGTTGTGGAACAGAAATGGATGAATTTTCTTGCTGAACAACCACGGCTACCGCACCTTGTGCTACCGCTTGTTCAAGATATTGGTGAGCATCAAACTTTTCACCTTTCAACGCAAAAAATAAACTATTTGATACTCTTTTTCGAGTATCTGTATTAATTTCTTCAACTTGCACATTTTTATCGCCAATTAATTTAGCTTGAAGAATCTGTGCTAATTGTTCAGTAGAGAGTTTAATCATAATTTAATTGTTATTATTTTAAAAAATCATGGGCAATTTCTTGGTCGGAAAAATGTACAATTTCAGTGCCAATAATCTGATAATTTTCATGACCTTTGCCAGCAATTAAAATCACATCACTTTCAACCGCACTTTCAATCGCAAATTGAATGGCCTGTTCTCGATCAGGAATAATGCCGACTTTATCCATATTTTTAAAGCCAGCGACAATATCTGATTCAATTTGGCTTTGTGATTCTGTTCTAGGATTATCTTTTGTCACGATAACCTTTTCAGCAAACTGCTCTGCAACTTGTGCCATTAATGGACGTTTACCTCTATCACGGTCTCCACCACAGCCAAAAATACACCATAACTCACCTTGGCAATGTTCACGCGCTGCCATCAAGGCTTTTTCTAGTGCGTCAGGTGTATGCGCATAATCTACAATAACTGTTGGTTTATTTGGATATTGAATCATTTCCATTCTTCCACATACTCCTTTCAAAGATTTCGCCGTAGCGAGTAAATTTTCTAATGGATAACCAAATGATAATAACGTGGTCATCACTAATAACAAATTGCTTACATTGAAAGCACCGATTAATGGACTATGCAATACACCATTACCCCAGCTAGATTCAAAAGTAATATCTGCGCCTTTAGCATGATAGTGGATATCTGTTGCCTTCATCCATTGATGTAAGTTTAATTGGAAATCAGCGCTCGTACTTACCGCAATAGCATTGGGCAATTCACTTAACCATTGGCATCCAATCTCATCATCAGCGTTAATCACTTTAATTTGCGTATCTAATTCTGTGAACAAGCGTTTTTTAGCGGAAGCATAATTTTCCATGGTCTGGTGATAATCTAAATGATCACGCGTTAAGTTCGTAAAAATCCCTGCTTTAAAACGCAGCGCCTCAACACGATGTTGTGCCAAACCATGCGATGAAACTTCAATAGAGGCAAAATCTGCGCCAGCTTGCTTAAAACTGAAAAGTGATGATTGAATTTCCACTGCTGAGCCCGTTGTATTTTTAGCTTCTACAACTTGACCTAAAAGGCCATTACCAATGGTTCCCATGACAGCCGCACGATGGCCTAATAATTCCGCCCATTGTGCTAATAATTGAGAAATAGTGGTTTTGCCATTTGTCCCCGTGACACCAACAAGCGTTAATTTTTTTGAAGGCGAATCATAGAAAATATCCGCCAAAGACGAAAGATGACGTGCAAGTTGATAAAACTTAACTACTGGCACATTCCCGATAAACGCTACAGTTAAATGCTCGCTAGATAATTCTGTCTCAGAAACCACCGCACTCGCACCAGAATGAATAGCCGAATCAATAAATTGATTTCCATCGACTTGATGCCCTTTTATCGCCACAAGAAGATCGCCAGCTTTAACTTTACGGCTATCCAACACCATATCATGGAGTTCTATATCATCCTTTAATTCAGGCAAATTAAAAAGTGCGGTGAGTTTTTTCATAATTTTTCCTTAATTCACTTTTTGATTCTTGTGATCACCAACATATACGATACGTTTTGCGCTTTTAGTTGCTGTTTTTTCAACAGGTTCAGCATCTTGTGGAATAGCATTTGCACGCAAAGCATAACCCATAATGCTAGAGAATACTGGCGCAGAAACTGCACCACCATAATATTCACCAGCTTTTGGATCATTAATCAAAATCACCAATGCATAACGAGGGTCACTAATCGGTGCAATACCCGCAGTAAATGCAACATATTTATTTACATAATGTCCATTTTCAATCTTACGTGCTGTACCTGTTTTCACGCCAACACGGTAGCCTTCCACCATTGCGCGTTTATTTTTAATTGCTACTTTCTCTAAAATCCCTACTATATCTTTAGTTATTTTTTCAGAGAAAACGCGTTTTCCAATGACTGGCGGATCGACTTTAGTGATCGACAGAGGGCGATAAACGCCAAAACTACCAAGGGTTGCATATGCTCTAGCGATTTGTAAAGGTGTCGCAGTAATACCATAACCATAAGCAACTGTTGCACGTTCAATATCTGCCCAGCGTTTACGGTTTGCGTTCAAAATCCCAACTTGTTCACCAATCAAGCCTAAATCTGTCGGTTTACTTAAACCTGCATTTTGATAAGTTTCCATCAATGCACTAGGCGGCATACGCAATGCAAGGCGACTCACACCACGGTTACTAGAATTAATTAAAATCTCATCTAAAGTTTGTTGTGCACGAGGTGCAACGTCCACAATTTCTTTACCACTCACTGTGAATGATCCCGTGTTGATGATTTCATCACGGCGCACTACTCCACGTTGAAGTGCTGTTAAAACTACGAAAGGTTTTACAGTAGAACCTGGCTCAAACGTATCGGTGATTGCACGGTTACGCATTAACTCAGATTTCACACCGACACGGTTGTTTGGATTGTAAGATGGTGCAGTAGCCATAGCCAACACTTCACCAGTTCTAACATCAACTAACACCGCAGTACCAGACTCGGCATTATTATCAGACACCGCCTTTTTAATCTCACGATATACCATGGATTGTAATTTTTCATCGATACTTAAGGTGACATCTTGCGCATCATATTTTTTCTCATCCGCAATATGTTCAACGATGTTTCCGCGTTTATCTTTACGGACAGTACGTGAACCATCTTTACCCACAAGCATGGAATTAAAGCTTTTCTCAATGCCCTCAATACCGTTTCCATCAATATCGGTATAACCCACCACATGCGCAGCTTCTTCTACGCGAGGATAAAAACGACGATGCTCAGTTTCTAAATTAATACCTTTAATCTTAAGTTTACGAATATAATCTGCCTTGTTAGATTCTACTTGACGGGCCAAATACAAATAACCAGATTTAGAATTCTTCTCGATTTTTTTCACCAAATCATTTTCGCTCATACCCAATTCTTGTGCCAACGCAGTAACCCTTTCTTTATCAGCAAGTGCATTTTCTTTTAACATGGTTTTCGGATCTGCAACCACAGCATTCATCGGTACACTTACAGATAAAAGCTGACCATTACGATCTAAAATTGAACCACGAACAGATAACACTTCATCCTTACGCAAAGAACGTTTATCAGCCTCTCCAGATAAGGTACTCGAATCAACAGACTGCACATAAGCCGCACGAGCGACTAAAGCACATAAACCGGCCAAAATAAAAAAAGCAGAAACCCAATAACGAACACGCATAAAACATTTTTCAAACACAATTTTCGGTTTGTTATGTTTTACGGCTTCAGGTGCGGCCAATTTTCTAATTGTTTTTTTTGCTTTACCTGATTTACGAGAAGAATTGAACTTAACCATCTTTTCTACCTATTATTCTCTAATTTCAACTTCTTGTTCTGGGGATATTGTTTTCATTTTTAAGGTTCCAACAGCAATAGATTCCACTCTAGTACTGTCTCCTTCTGTTGCTTCTTGCACTTGCAAATTTCGATATTCACTTTCAAGCGCTTGGCGCTGTAAAATCAATTGACCATTTTCAGAAATTAATCGACGTGCCTGATGAGTTACCCAAATCACGCTCATTGATGAAATCAAAATTGCAACCAATAACAACACAATTAATTTATTTGAAGAAAATAGATCTTCAACCAAAATCTGCTGTAACGGATAACGAGGTTTATTATTTTCAGACATCACTAAATTCTCTCCGCCACACGCAATACCGCACTTCTTGAACGAGGATTTGCTTGAATTTCTGCATCACTTGGTTGAATTGCTTTACCAATAGTTTTTAATTTTTGATTACGTTGAATTTGGTCTTCTCGCAATGGCAAACCTTTAGGGATATCCTCGCCTTTACTTTGTTTTTTCATAAAATGTTTCACCATTCTATCTTCTAAAGAATGGAAACTAATAATTGATAAACGCCCTTCTGGCGCTAGCATGTCTAAAGCAGAATTGAGTACACTTTCCAATTCATCTAATTCTGCATTGATGAAAATACGAATAGCTTGGAAACTACGAGTAGCTGGATGTTTATGTTTATCTTTGAAAGGTACCGCTTGTGAAATGAGCTCAGCTAATTGACTAGTTCGCGATAAAAATTCTGTGCCATTTTTAGCCGCACTTTTGTTGTAATCAACAATGGCAGTGGCAATACGTTTAGCAAAACGCTCTTCGCCAAAAGTTTTCAAAACCCAAGTTAAATCCTCAACCGATACTTGTTTTAACCATTCTTCTGCTGATAAACCTTGAGTCGTGTCCATACGCATATCAAGCGGGCCATCTTTCATAAAACTAAATCCACGTTCAGCTTCGTCAAGTTGAGGGGAAGACACACCAAGATCAAGCAAAATGCCGTCAATTTTGCCAACCAAATTTAATTTTTCACAAATTTCAGGAATATGGGAAAAGCTGTTGTGTTCAATCTGAAAACGTGAATCTTGAATTTTTTGAGCTTCAGCAATGGCTCTAGGATCGCGGTCAACGCTAATGAGACGACCATTTGGGGATAATTTAGAAAGGATTAAGCGAGAATGACCACCACGGCCAAAAGTACCGTCAATATAAATTCCATTTTCCTTCAATGCCAAGCCATTCACGGCTTCATGAAGTAAAACTGTGATATGTTCAGGTGAAGAAAAGGAATTTTTGGTATCCATAAATACAATATAAAAGTAAAAAACGGTGAATCATTTTCTATAATGAGAAATCTTTCAAAGCCTCAGACGCAAAGTCTGCACTTGAACCAATTTCCATATCTTCTTCAATTTGGGCATGCCATTCTACAGCACTCCAAATTTCAAATTTATTAAGTTGTCCCACCAACATTAAACCTTTTTCTAATTTTGCATGTTGACGTAATGGTCCACTAAGCAAAATACGGCCCTGAGCATCCATCTCACATTCAGTGGCGTGACCAAGCATTACTCGTTGCAAACGGCGTTGGGTAGGATCAAAGTTAGAAAGTGCGAGAAGTTTTTGTTCGATTTTTTCCCATTCATCAAGGGGATAAAGTAAAAGGCAAGGTTGGCGAATATCTACAGTACAAACCATTTGCCCTTGGTTCTTTTCAAGAATTTCAGAGCGATAGCGGGTTGGGATCGCTACACGTCCCTTAGAATCTAAATTAACCGCTGTTGCACCACGAAACATATTACGCCTTCAAATTAAACTTATTTTGAGAAATTTTTCTAAAAATCTCCACAAAACACCACTTTTCTCCACATCTACGTAAGTTTATAATTTGTTTGTTTAAGTTGCAAGCGATTATCCCTGAAATAACCCTATTTTTTATCAAAATAAAAAGCCGTTTGAGACAATATCTCAAACGGCTTTTTTCAACCAAATTATCTTGATTAATTATTCACATACGCTTCTTCATCACGCTCACCTAATGGCTTAAGCATAGCGAAGAATAACACGATACAAACAATTGTTGTTGCAAAACCAAGATAAACTGAAAGTTGATAATCTAAACCAAAACCGATTTTATTGTAGAACAAGTACGTTGCACATACTGTTGTAATAAACCAAGCCGGAATAGACGCAACCCAGTGGAATTTATGGTAGCGATATAAGTACGCAGCTGCAGTCCATAACATTACCATTGCTGTCATTTGGTTTGCCCAAGTGAAATAACGCCATAACACGCTAAAATCAATGGTTGACACAAAATAGCCCAATACGAATAGTGGTACAGCAATTAATAAACGTTTAGGTAATGAACGTTGGTCGATATGGAAAATTTCCGCTAATTGTAAACGAGCTGCACGGAATGCGGTATCGCCAGAAGTAATAGGTAAAACCACAACTCCTAACACTGCAAAAATACCACCGATAAAACCTAAGAAGTGTAATGAACTGTCATATACAACTTTAGATGGTGAACCTGCTGCAATTGCATCTTGTAATGCTTGTGGGTTTTCATAGAATGCAAGACCAACCATACACCAGATTAACGCGATTACACCTTCAGCAATCATTGCACCGTAAAAGATAAAACGACCTTCTTTTTCATTTTCAGCACAACGCGCCATTAAAGGAGTTTGAGTTGCATGGAAACCAGATAATGCACCACAAGAAATAGTTAAGAACAATAATGGCCAAATTGGAACATCACCCTTCACTTGGAAGTTTTGCGTGAATTTCTCTAAAGTTAAACCTTGACCATCTGCATTGATAGTACGGAAGAACTCAATAGGGTCCACAGCACTAAAGTGTGCAGAAACTAAGCCATACACCATACCCACAGACATAAATAGCAACAATGCGCCAAAGAGCGGATAGATTCGACCAATAATTTTATCGATTGGCAATAAAGTCGCAAGAATATAGTAAGCAAAAATAATAATCGTCCAAATTGCAACAACAGTTGCTTTATCCATTCCCCATACTTTGATACCACCCGCTTCAACTGCATGATGAACAGCCTCAGCATCACCTAATTGTAATGCACCTTGAGATGCGCCCAATAAGTCCATAGTAATCGTACCCATTAATTGAGCTGGGCTTGATACAAACACAACACCTACTAATAATAAAAGTATAAGTGCTAATGTGTTAATAAATACTTTTACAGGGCGACCTAAGAATTTACCAGCTAAATGAGGCATCGTTGCACCACCATGACGGATACTCAACATACCACAGAAATAGTCATGTACTGCACCGGCAAAAATACAACCGATTACAATCCAAAGCATTGCCACTGGTCCGTATAACGCACCAAGAATTGGACCAAAAATAGGACCAGTTCCAGCAATGTTTAATAATTGAATTAACCAAATTTTGGTTTTTGACATTGGCATATAATCCACGCCATCATTTACCCGGTAAGCAGGGGTCTGACGTTGTGGATTAATCACAAATATTTTTTCGATAATTTTTCCATAAACAAAGTAACCAAGAATCAAAATGGCTACACAAAAGAAAAACCATAACATAGAAAGGCTCCTCAAAAGATAAAAGAAAGTATTTAGTAGATGCCCTAAACAAGCTGCGGTATTCTATTTCAAATTATTTAAAATCAAAAATTGAATTTAAGAAATTTTATGGATTTGTGACTTGCATCACATTTGTAAAACCGAAGAATTCTATTAGAATACTAATAAATAAGTAATTTTATAATTATAGAGATAAAGATGGCCTTAACTCGATGCCCTGAATGCAGAAAAAAGATTAGTGAAAATGCAGAAAACTGCCCTAATTGTGGTTTTTCGTTCAAACAAGCAGATTTAGAAATTTATAAACAACAATTAGAAACACGTCGACAGCATAATGCTGAAATCAATCGGAAAAGTACAAAACTTCACATAATTTGGTTTTGCATCTTTGCTATTTTTATCGCGCTAGCTAGTTGGATTACAAATAAATAGAAAAATATCTCGTATGTATATAAAGTTACTTCAGATATCAACTATTAATTCGTTCATATCCACTATAGATATTCCCTTTACCTTCTCTTGCAAAACCAATCAAAGTCAAATTATGTGCTTCAGCCATTTTCACAGCAAGATCAGTTGCCCCAGAAATTGTCACTAACATTTCCACCCCACAAGAAATAGTTTTTTGAACCATTTCATAACTTGCACGACTCGAAGCAACAATAATTCCATTAGGCCTGCCTGATTTTGCATGCCAGCCAAGTAATTTATCAAGTGAAACATGACGCCCCACATCTTCAAAAATAGCAAGCATATTGCCTTCTAAATCAAAAAAACCACAAGCATGAGTCGAACCTGTTTGCTGACCTAATCGTTGATTTTTATGAAGTTCTGACAAACAACCATCTAGTAAATTCAAATCAAACTTAAAAGCGCGGCCTAATTTTGGAAAATTTTTATATACTTGATTAAGCTGCTCCGTGCCACAAATACCACACCCAGTACGCCCAGTTAGAGTACGACGATGCTCTTTTAATGCCACAAATTTTCGGCTAGACAGTTCAATTTGCACTTCAATACCATTGCAAACTTCCACAACATCAATACCGTAAATATCCGAAGGTTTTTCAATAATTCCTTCAGTGAGAGAAAACCCCAAAGCAAACACCTCTAAATCTTTCGGAGAACACATCATAACCGTATGAGAAATACCGTTATAAACTAATGAAACTGGCGTTTCGACAGCTAGAAAATCTTCTTTTGATTGTAAAAGTGCGGTTGAATTTTCTATACTTTTATTTCTTTTAAAAAAGTTAATCGTTTGTTTAATCAGCCAATCCATTCTTTACCTACCCATTACTAAAATGTAAAAAAAATGTTAATATTTTTATAAATTTATGATCTAGATCATAATATTTATACGTTATAATGCCATTTGATTATAGATTTATCGTTAAAAAATCGTTATTCTAGGCGCCCATAAATTGGCTTGTTTTTGAACCAATTTGCGATGTTGAGTAACGTTATTTTAACGAAATCAACCAAATTATCTAGTTACACTAGACGAATTTATTACTATCTAAACATCTCAACAACTTGTTGTTGAAAGGAGTGATTATGCAGATCTCAAGAAGAAAATTCTTTAAGGTCTGTGCAGGTGGTATGGCGGGAACATCGGCTGCGATGTTGGGTTTTGCTCCAGCAAGTGCGTTAGCTGCACCGCGTGAATACAAATTATTACGCGCATTTGAATCTCGTAACACTTGTACATATTGTTCCGTAAGCTGTGGTATGTTGCTTTATAGCACAGGCAAACCTTACGATACGTTAAGCGGCCACACTGGCACCAATACTCGTTCAAAATTATTCCATCTCGAGGGCGATCCTGATCATCCGGTTAGCCGTGGTGCACTCTGTCCTAAAGGTGCTGGCGCCCTTGATTACGTAAATAGCGAAAGCCGCTGTTTATATCCTGAATATCGCGCACCAGGCTCTAATAAATGGGAACGCATTTCTTGGCATGATGCTATTAAGCGTATTGCCCGTTTAATGAAAGATGACCGTGATGCCAACTTCGTTGAAAAAAATGCTGCAGGTAATACTGTAAACCGTTGGACCACCACAGGGATTATGACCGCATCCGCTATCAGTAATGAAGCCGCGTTACTCACCCATAAATGGATTCGAATGTTAGGGATGTTGCCAGTATGTAACCAAGCTAATACTTGACACGGACCAACGGTAGCAAGTCTTGCTCCATCATTTGGTCGCGGTGCCATGACAAATAACTGGGTTGATATCAAAAACGCAAACCTTATTCTTGTTCAAGGTGGTAACCCTGCTGAGGCTCACCCTGTCGGTTTCCGTTGGGCAATTGAAGCGAAGAAAAACGGTGCGAAAATCATCGTAGTTGATCCTCGCTTTAACCGTACTGCATCAGTTGCTGATCTTCACGCCCCAATTCGTTCTGGTTCTGATATTGCGTTCTTAATGGGCGTAATCCGTTACCTATTGGAAACTAATCAGATTCAACACGAATACGTTAAACACTATACCAATGCTTCCTTCTTAATTAATGAAGGCTATAAGTTTGAAGACGGTTTATTCTCTGGCTTTAACGAAGAAAAACGCAATTACGATAAATCAACTTGGAATTACCAATTTGATGAAAACGGCAATGCAAAACGTGATATGACATTACAACACCCTCGTTGTGTCATTAATATCTTAAAAGATCACGTTTCTCGTTATACTCCAGAAATGGTTGAACGCGTTACTGGCGTAAAACAAAAAGTGTTCTTACAAATTTGTGAAGAAATCGGTAAAACTTCTGCGCCAAATAAAACAATGACGCACTTATATGCATTAGGTTTTACAGAGCACACAATCGGTACACAAAATATTCGTTCTATGGCGATGATCCAATTACTTTTAGGTAATATTGGTATGCCTGGTGGCGGTATTAATGCACTTCGTGGACACTCGAACGTTCAAGGTACAACTGATATGGGTCTACTACCAACAATGTTGCCAGGCTATATGCGTTTACCAAACGAAAAAGAAACCTCTTACGAACAATATATGAATGCGATTACGCCGAAAGATATCGTGCCTAATCAAGTCAACTATTATCGTAATACCTCAAAATTCTTCGTAAGTATGATGAAAACCTTCTACGGAGATAAAGCTACAAAAGAAAATGGCTGGGGCTTTGACTTCATCCCTAAAGTTGACCGTGTTTATGACCCTATCACACATGTAAAAATGATGCATGATGGTGAATTAAACGGCTGGATTTTACAAGGTTTCAACGTATTAAACTCTTTACCGAACAAAAACAAAACTGTTGCGGGTATGAGTAAATTAAAATTCTTAGTTGTGCTTGATCCATTACAAACTGAAAGTTCTGAGTTCTGGAAAAACTTTGGTGAATCTAACAATGTAAATCCAGCAGAAATTCAAACCGAGGTATTCCGTTTACCAACAACCTGTTTCGCAGAAGAAGATGGTTCTATTGCCAACTCAGGTCGTTGGGCACAATGGCACTGGAAAGGTTGTGATCAACCTGGCGAAGCGATGCCTGATGTTGAAATTCTTTCCATGATTCGTGAAGAAATGCACGACCTTTATAAAAAAGAAGGTGGTCGAGGTATTGAATCCTTTGAAGCGATGACCTGGAATTATGCTCAACCACATTCACCAACCTCAGTTGAACTAGCCAAAGAGCTTAATGGTTATGCACTTGAGGATCTTTATGATGCGAATAACAATCTCATCTATAAGAAAGGTCAATTATTAAATGGATTTGCTCACTTAAGAGATGACGGTACTACCACATCTGGAAACTGGCTCTATGTTGGTCAATGGACAGAAAAAGGTAACCAAATGGCAAATCGTGATAATTCTGACCCTTCAGGATTAGGTTGTACTGTAGGTTGGGGCTTCTCATGGCCTGCGAACCGTCGTGTTCTTTACAATCGCGCATCATTAGATATCAACGGTAATCCATGGGACAAACACCGCCAATTAATTAAATGGAATGGTAAAAACTGGAACTGGTATGACATTGCTGACTACGGCGCGCAACCACCAGGTTCAGATGCAGGTCCATTTATTATGTCTGCGGAAGGTGTTGGTCGTCTATTTGCGGTTGATAAAATCAATAATGGTCCGGTACCAGAACACTTTGAACCGATTGAAAGCCCAATTGATACGAACCCACTTCATCCAAACGTAGTAACGGATCCAACTATCCGTATCTATAAGGAAGACCGTGAGTTTATTGGCTCAAATAAAGAGTATCCATTTGTGGCTACAACTTATCGTTTAACTGAACACTTCCACAGTTGGACAGCTCAATCTGCTCTAAACATCATCGCTCAACCACAACAGTTTGTGGAAATTGGCGAGAAATTAGCTGCAGAAAAAGGCATCCAAAAAGGTGATATGGTAAAAGTCACTTCAAGACGTGGTTACATCAAAGCGGTTGCCGTTGTGACTAAACGTTTGAAAGATTTAGAAATCGATGGACGCACAGTTCACCATATTGGTATTCCAATTCACTGGAATATGAAATCCTTAAATGGTAAAGGTAACCGTGGTTTCTCAGCAAATACCTTAACACCATCTTGGGGTGAATCAATTACACAAACACCAGAATATAAAACTTTCTTGGTGAACGTAGAAAAGGCGGAGGCATAATATGCGAGCAATGGATGTACAATCTCAAGATATTATTAAAATCTCCGCAACTTCAGGTTTAACGCCTGCACCACAAGCGCGTGATCATAAAGTTGAAGTGGCAAAATTAATCGATGTCAGTACATGTATCGGTTGTAAAGCTTGCCAAGTAGGCTGCTCAGAGTGGAATGACATCCGCTCTGATGTAAATGCGCAGTGTCATGGTATTTACGATAACCCTGTAGATCTAAATGCTAAAGCATGGACTGTGATGCGTTTTAACGAAGTAGAGGAAAACGATCGTTTAGAATGGCTAATCCGTAAAGATGGATGTATGCACTGTGCTGAACCAGGCTGTTTAAAAGCCTGTCCATCACCAGGTGCTATCATTCAATACAAAAACGGTATCGTCGACTTCCAATCTGATAAGTGTATCGGATGTGGTTATTGTATTGCTGGCTGTCCATTCAACATTCCACGTATGAACCCAGATGACAACCGTGTGTACAAATGTACCCTTTGTGTGGACCGTGTTTCTGTAGGTCAAGAGCCTGCATGTGTGAAAACTTGTCCAACTGGTGCGATTCGTTTTGGTTCTAAAGAAGAAATGAAACTCTACGCGGAAAAACGCATAGCTGATTTAAAATCTCGTGGTTATGAAAATGCAGGACTTTACGATCCTCCAGGCGTAGGCGGAACACACGTAATGTATGTGTTACATCACGCTGATAAACCAGAGCTTTACAATGGTCTTCCAAAAGATCCACAAATTGATTTAAGTGTGACCTTATGGAAAGATGTATTGAAACCAGTAGCGGCAGTTGCAATGGGTGGCTTGGCATTAGCTGAAATCGCTCACTACTTAACTGTAGGTCCTAATATTGAAGAAGATGTGGAAGATCATCACCACGAATTTGAAGAAGAAAAATCATCTAAGGGGGAAAACAATGAGTAAAATTGAGATCAACAACGATACTCGAATCGTCCGCCATAGAACACCAGCGCGTATCAGTCACTGGATGTTGGTAATTTGTTTCTTTATGACAATGTTCACTGGTGTTGCGTTTTTCTTCCCTGATTTCGCATGGTTAACAGAAATTTTAGGTACACCACAAATTGCGCGTGCAATTCACCCATTCACTGGGATTTTAATGTTCTTTGCCTTCATCTACTTGGCATTATTGTACTGGGATCACAATATTCCAGAGAAAAACGATATTCGCTGGGCAAAAGGTGTCGTTGAAGTTCTGAAAGGGAATGAACACGCGGTTGCTGATAATGGCAAATATAACCTTGGTCAAAAAATGCTCTTCTGGACATTAAATTTGGCGATGGTAACGTTATTAGTGACTGGCATCATTATGTGGCGTCAATATTTTTCGCACTACTTCTCAATCCCAGTATTGCGTTTCTCGATTCTGCTCCATTCTTTGAGTGCATTTATGTTATTCACTGGTATCTTAGTGCATATGTATATGGCATTCTGGATTAAAGGTTCAATTCGAGGAATCATAGAAGGTTGGGTAACCGTTCGTTGGGCGAAAAAACACCACCCGAAATGGTATCGCGAAGAAATTTTACCTGAGCTTGAAAAAGATTTACTCAACGAGCAATCAGGTAAAAAAGGCAAAACCAAAGTATTATTTAAAGGATTTGGCAAATAAGCTGAAATCTTGAAAAAGAAAAAAGTGCGGTTAAAATTGACCGCACTTTTTATTATGAAAGTGAGAAAAGAACATGAGTATCAAAATCTTATCAGAATCAGAAATCAAACAAGCAGCGAATTCTTTCCAAACACCTGCTGTATTATTTGCCAATCCTAAAAATCTTTACCAACGCAGAGCAAAACGTTTAAGAGACTTAGCACAAAATCACCCACTATCAGATTATTTATTATTTGCTGCAGACATAGTTGAAAGCCAACTTTCCACGTTAGAAAAAAATCCTTTACCGCCACAACAGTTTGAACAGCTAAATGATATCGAGCCACTAAATGCGAAAACCTTTAAAAGAAACAGCATCTGGCGTGAATACTTAACTGAAATTCTTTATGAGATTAAACCAAAGGCTAATGAGCAAGTCGCCTCAACAATTGAATTTCTTGAAAAAGCATCCTCTGCTGAATTAGAAGAAATGGCAAATAAACTATTAGCACAAGAATTTAATTTAGTCAGCAGTGATAAAGCCGTCTTTATTTGGGCCGCACTTTCCCTTTATTGGTTACAAGCAGCTCAACAAATTCCTCATAATAGCCGAGTTGAAAACGCCAAAAATTTACATCACTGCCCTGTTTGTGGTTCTTTACCTGTGGCAAGTATGGTACAAATTGGTACATCACAAGGTTTACGCTACTTACATTGTAATTTATGTGAAAGTGAATGGAATTTAGTACGTGCACAATGCACCAACTGTAATAGTCATGACAAACTTGAAATGTGGTCGTTAGATGAAGAACTTGCACTTGTTCGTGCTGAAACCTGTGGTAGCTGTGAAAGTTACTTGAAAATCATGTTCCAAGAAAAAGATCCTCATGTAGAGCCAGTAGCCGATGATTTGGCTTCTATTTTCTTAGACATTGAAATGGAAGAAAAAGGTTTCGCACGCAGCGGATTAAATCCATTTGTTTTTCCAGCAGAAGAAGCATAAAAAAATATAGCCTAGGATAAACATCCTAGGCTATATCATTCATGTCTATAAATAACAGGCCATTACTACGGCATTTTCTCGTCCACCACTGGGTTTCGGATAATAATTTTTTCGAATATCGACTTCATTAAAACCAATTTTTTCATACAAGAAACGAGCAGGATTAGACTCTCTAACTTCTAGCCATAAGGTCTGTACGCCTTTTTCTTTCAACCTAGCGATTAACTCATTCAACAATAATTTCCCAAATCCATTACCTTGATGAGTCGGTACAATAGCAATATTAAACAAAGTCGCTTCATCCAATACCGTTTGGCAAATAGCAAAACCAATAATCTGATTATTCTCTATTAATTTTAAATTGAGATAACGCTCACCTTGATTGTTTTTTAACGTACCAAATGACCAAGGCACAAGATGTGCTTGCTGCTCGATTTCATACAATCGGTCGAAATCACTGGCTTCAATTTGAGAAATAATAGACATAATTAAGGCTGCTGAATTTGTTGCCACAACTCGAGTTTGGCTTGGTGATTAAATTGAAATTGTTGCCAACTTGGCGAGCGATAAACACACTCAGCCTGCATACAAAATGATAAAGTGCGGTCAATTTTGTCGCTATTTTCTGATAATAACCAGTAACGAATAGGCTGCTTACATTCGATATGCTGGATTTGATCGTAATTCAAACATAAGCAATCTTCTTTTTTAAGATCAAGGCTAAGTAACACATCAGCTAACAAAGGCGAGCCACTTATATTTTCATCAGAAACAGTGATAAAGCGAATATTCTCAGCAACACTAATTCCTACCGAACCTTGTAGCACCTCTGGGCGATATAACGTCCACTGAGAAATACCCATTTCTTGTAAAAGAAGATCGCGTCTATTCATATTAACGAGCAATACTATCAAATGGATAATCGACTAATGCCTTAATAATCGCACGTTCTTCAGCCTGTGTGGGTTCCACTTGATATGAGGTATAACTACGATAAGCAATTATATTTTTATCTTTATGCACTAAAGCAACGTAACGTTTAAATTTATCACTGGCACAAGCATAATAATCATGAATATCTGATTTCACAGCTTGTAACTGACAGGTCTCTTTATTTTTTGCAAAATAACGTTCCGTAATAGCTTTCTCATGAGAAACATCAGTTAAATAGAATGTATCACTTAACACAGCTTTACGTGCCTCACTATTTTTACTTAATGCCAAACTCACAAAACGAGGATCATCACCTTTTACCGCTTGTGTTTGTTTCACATATTTCTCACCATTGAATTCAATTTCGATACCTTTAGCTGAAATACGCTGAAACTGTGCATCTAATTTTTGTAATACTTCAGTTTGAGCAGGCGTTAATACCGGCTTTGATACTTTAGATACCTTTTGAGGCGTACCTTGAACAAGGTCAAGAACTTGACATCCAGATAGTAACGTTGCCATTAAGGTTGCAGAGAGAATTTTTTTCATAAAGGATTTTCCTAAAATAGTTTTAATCAATTTTTATTAATAATTTTGCTAAAATAGCGCGTAATTTTAACTAATAACCCACAGGATTCAAAGCGTGATTTCTCTAGAAAGCCAAGTTTTAGAACGACATCTTTCATTTTTTGATGGAAAATCAGTATTATTTGCTGGCGGTATTTCTGATAATTTTCCTCAAACATTAGCCTCTAAATGCCAATCAATCCAAATTTGGAGTTGCTATTTTGACTATGCAAGAACACAAAATGCGGTCAATTTTTCCGTTGAATTTCAAGGTCAAACTGATTTAATCGTTTATTATTGGAGTAAAAACAAACAAGAAGTCAATTTCCAACTACTTCAACTATTAGCTCAGGCGCCTATTGGCCAAGAAATATTAATTATTGGAGAAAACCGTTGTGGCGTGCGTTCAGTCGAAAAAACATTAGAACCCTATGGTGAAATAGCAAAAATTGACTCTGCTCGTCGTTGTGGGTTATATCATTTTTCACTACAAAACAAACCGCACTTTGAACTTAAAAATTTCTGGAAAACCTACCAACATCCTACGATACAAGACTTAACTATATATAGTTTACCTGGTGTATTTAGTGCAGCGGAATTAGATACGGGCACAGAACTGTTACTTTCAACTATTGATAATAAAATAAAAGGAAAAGTGCTCGATCTTGGCTGTGGGGCGGGAGTAATTGGATCTATGATCAAAAAACGCTCTCCTAACACACAAATTACCATGACTGATATTCATGCGATGGCGTTAGAATCAGCGCGTAAAACACTTTCTGAAAATAAATTACAAGGCGAAGTTTACGCCAGTGATGTCTTTTCTGATATAGAAGGAAAATTTGATTTAATTATTTCGAATCCACCATTCCATGATGGTATTGATACTGCCTATCGAGCTGTGACAGAACTCATCACTCAAGCAAAATGGCACCTCAATCAAGGTGGAGAATTACGCATTGTCGCCAATTCATTTTTGCCTTATCCCGAATTACTTAGACAACATTTCGGTGATTACGAAATTCTTGCTCAAACAGGAAAATTTAAAGTGTATTCAGTGAAAAATTAGAAACAAAAAATCCCCACTACAATAATGGGGATTTTTCTATTTATTGCTTATGGATTTCACCGCACTTTATTCATCCATATATCCTAAACTACGCAGTGCACGTTCATCATCGGCCCAACCAGATTTGACCTTAACCCAAAGTTCGAGGTGAACTTTGTTATCAAATAAACGTTCCATATCAGCACGCGCTTCCATACCAATAGTTTTAATTTTTTGACCGCCCGCACCAATTACCATTTTTTTCTGACCTTCACGTTCAACGAGAATTAAGCCATTTATTTCATAAGTGCCACGTTCATTCACTTTGAACTGTTCAATTTCAACAGTAACAGAATAAGGTAATTCTTCACCCGTAAAACGCATTAATTTTTCACGGATTATTTCCGAGGCCATGAAACGTTGCGAACGGTCTGTGACATAATCTTCTGGAAAATGATGCACACCTTCACGTAAAGATTGGCGTACAATTTTCTCTAACTCATGAACATTATTACCACGCTGTGCAGAAATTGGTACAATGTGAGCAAAATTAAATTTACTGCTAAGTTCTGTAATAAACGGCAATAAATCATCTTTATTTTTAATGTTATCTACTTTGTTAATAGCTAACACAACGGGTGCTTTTACATTGCGTAATTTGTTTAGCACCATCTCATCATCTGCATTCCAGTATGTACCATCTACGACAAAAATAATTAAATCAACATCGCCGATAGCACTACTTGCTGCACGATTCATTAAACGGTTAATCGCACGCTTCTCTTCAATATGAAGTCCCGGAGTATCCACATAGATTTCTTGATATGCCTCTTCAGTTTTAATCCCAACAATACGGTGACGCGTGGTTTGTGCTTTACGCGATGTAATTGAAATTTTTTGTCCTAAAATTTTATTTAAGAGTGTTGATTTACCCACATTTGGGCGACCTACGATAGCAATAAAGCCGCAATAGGTTTTGTCGAATTGTTCGGTCATTTGATGTCCAGTTCTTTTAAAATTTGTTCTGCTGCCGCTTGTTCAGCTTTACGACGGCTAGATCCTTTTGCCACAAAAGTGCGGTCAATTTTATCCGCACTTTTCACTTTGCATTCAACAGTGAAAATTTGGCAATGGGCTTCCCCTTGAATATTGACCACTTCATAAGTTGGCAATGGCAGATGTTTACCTTGTAAATATTCTTGCAAACGAGTTTTCGCATCTTTTTGGTTATCACCTGGTTTGATTTCAGCCAATAATTGTTGATACCAATTTCGAATCACTTGAGTCGTCACGGCTAATCCTTGATCCAAAGACATTGCGCCAATAATCGCTTCTACACAATCGGCAAGAATAGATTCGCGGCGAAAACCACCGCTCTTTAGCTCACCAGAACCAAGAGACATATAATCGCCCAATTCAAATTGACGCGCTAAAATCGCTAAAGTGGGTTCTCTCACCAAAGTAGCACGCATACGGCTCAATTCACCTTCATTACAACGTGGAAACTGATGATAAAGCGCCTCAGCGATAGTGAAATTAAGAATAGAATCTCCTAGAAACTCTAGGCGTTCATTATGTTGAGTCGCCGCACTTCGATGCGTAAGTGCCTGCTTTAAGAGCGCAATATCATTAAAACGATAGCCGATTTTACACTCAAGTCGATCTAAATGATTCATCTTATTTTATTGCTGTAAAGAAACGATCAAAACGGAAACCTGTCGGCCACTCATTCGCTTCTTTTTCTAAGCTCATCCAAATATAAGTGGCTTTACCCACAATATTTTTTTCAGGAACAAAGCCCCAGAAACGGCTATCATCACTGTGATCGCGGTGATCTCCCATCACAAAATACTGTCCTTCTGGCACAAGCCATTCTGCAGTTTGCATACCTTCTTGTGGGAAAAATTCAGGACCTGAATAACGACGATATTCACTAATTAGCACGTTATGTGTTACATCGCCTTTTTCAGTCAATTCTAATTCATTCGGAAAAGCAGGATTTGTTGGATTTTGTGTATATTCAAACGCCTTGGTTTCGCAATCAACCTCACAAGCTTTACCTTCTTTGCCATATACCACTTTTAGCGTTTTTTGTTCCGCATCAAAAATTATGCGATCTCCGCCCTTTCCAATAATACGCTTAATATAATCGACACCAGACATATTATCTTTTGAACTTAACGCTAGATTTTCTGCAAAAGCCGCTCGCGTTGCCCCAAGACCAGTACGAATTAAAGCTTGTTGTGGTGCTTTAAACACAATCACATCGCCACGTTGTGGTTTTTCGCCCTCAATAATGGTGTTTTGGAAAATCGGATCTTTCACACCATAAGCATATTTGTTCACGACCAAAAAGTCACCAACTCGTAAGGTCGATTCCATTGAACCAGATGGAATTTGAAATGGTTCAAATAAAAAAGAGCGTACTAAGAATACGACAGAAAGCACCGGAAAAAGAGATGATAAAAACTCAGAGGCTTCGGAAATCGGTTCAATTTTTGCTTTTTCTTCGTTAGTTAATACTTGACCTGAACGCTGTTCAGCACGTGCAATTTTACGATTACGCTTTGGCGTTACCACAAAATAATGGTAGCACCATAATACGCCTGAAAGTGCGGTCAAAATTAGCAATACAATACTAAATGTGTTTGGTAATTGAAAATAATCTAAAACTTTCCAAACACCAAAACCAACAGCCAGTAAAATCACAAAAAATAAATTTGACATAATTTCCCTTATTTATCTTTTCCTACATGTAAAATTGCTAAAAACGCTTCTTGTGGTACTTCTACGTTACCTAAAGACTTCATACGTTTTTTACCTTCTTTCTGTTTCTGTAAGAGTTTTTTCTTACGGCTCACGTCACCACCATAACATTTTGCCAATACATTCTTACGTAATTGTTTCACCGTAGAACGAGCAATAATATGGTTTCCAATCGCGGCTTGAATAGCAATATCAAATTGCTGACGAGGAATTAACTCACGCATTTTTTCAACCAATTCACGACCACGATATTGTGAATTATCTTTATGAACGATTAAAGCCAAAGCATCTACTCGTTCGCTGTTAATCATAATATCCACGCGAACCATATCTGCAGCTTGGAAACGTTTGAAACCGTAATCTAACGAAGCATAACCACGCGATGTCGATTTTAAACGGTCAAAGAAGTCTAGAACAACTTCGCCCATTGGAATCTCATAAGTCAGCGCAATTTGATTACCGTGATATACCATATTGGTTTGTACGCCACGTTTTTCCACACAAAGTGTAATGACGTTACCTAAATATTCTTGCGGCACTAACATATTGCATTCAGCAATCGGTTCACGGATTTCAGCAATATTATTAAGCGGAGGCAATTTCGATGGGCTATCGACGTAAACAACATCACCATTCGTTAATTGCACTTCGTAAATAACCGTTGGCGCAGTAGTAATGAGATCTAAATCATACTCACGCTCTAGACGCTCTTGAATGATTTCCATGTGTAAAAGACCAAGGAAACCACAGCGGAAACCAAAGCCAAGTGCGGTTGAAGTTTCCGGCTCATAGAAAAGTGAAGCATCATTTAAGCTCAACTTACCCAGTGCATCACGAAATGCTTCATAATCATCTGAACTAACTGGGAAAAGACCTGCATACACTTGCGGTTTTACTTTTTTAAAGCCTGGTAAAACTTCACTTGCTGGATTATGTTGAAGCGTTAAAGTATCCCCAACTGGCGCACCTAAAATATCTTTAATCGCACAAACTACCCAACCAACTTCACCGCATTCTAAAACGGTAGTATCTTCTTGTTTTGGCGTGAAAATCCCTAAACGATCTACATTGTAAGCTTGTCCGGTAGACATCACTTTAATTTTATCGCCTTTACGTAATACCCCATTTTTAATACGCACTAAAGACACCACGCCCAAATAATTATCGAACCAAGAATCAATAATCAATGCTTGTAACGGTGCATCAGGATCACCTTCTGGAGCGGGAATTTTCGCAACAATTTCTTCTAATACATCTTCGATACCCACACCGGTTTTAGCTGAACAACGTACCGCTTCCATCGCATCAATACCCACGATGTCTTCAATTTCTTCTGCAACACGTTCAGGATCCGCGGCTGGTAAGTCAATTTTGTTTAAAATCGGTACTACTTCTAAATCCATTTCAATTGCGGTATAACAGTTTGCCAAGGTTTGAGCTTCTACCCCTTGACCAGCATCAACCACCAACAAAGCCCCTTCACAAGCAGCAAGAGAGCGAGACACCTCATAGGAAAAGTCCACATGTCCTGGTGTATCGATAAAATTTAATTGATAAGTTTCGCCATCTTTGGCTTTATAATTTAAAGTAACACTTTGTGCTTTGATGGTAATTCCGCGCTCACGCTCAAGATCCATTGAATCTAGCACTTGCGCTTCCATTTCACGATCCGAAAGGCCACCACAAGTTTGAATCAAACGGTCAGAAAGCGTCGATTTACCGTGGTCAATATGGGCAATAATAGAAAAGTTGCGAATATTCTTCATAAAAGATAGTTTTTCTCAAAAAATCAATAAATTTAACTGGCGGATTGTACCTGAAAAGTGCGGAAATCGCTAGGGATGAAAGGGAAAAGTGCGGTCAAATTTTTTAACCTTTTAGATAAAACAAAACCCCGAATTACTTCGGGGTTTCTTTTTTCACTCAAACTGAAATTATAGGCTTTCAGTGAAAGTACGAGTAATAACGTCGCGTTGTTGTTCTGGTGTTAAAGAGTTGAAACGTACTGCGTAACCAGAAACACGGATAGTTAATTGTGGATATTTATCTGGATTGTTTACCGCATCTTCTAAAGTTTCACGACGTAATACGTTTACGTTTAAGTGTTGACCACCTTCAACTTTAACAGTTGGCGCTACGTTTACCGGTAATTCACGGTATTCGATTTGACCTAATTCGCTAACTGCAACAACTTGGTCTTCAGCGAATTCGCCTTTTGCACATAAGCAACGCGCTTCATTTTTTTCGCTGTCTAATAACCAGAATGAATTAAGCAAATTGTCATTTGCCGCTTGAGTAATTTGAATACCTTTAATCATAATAGCCTCCTAATTAGCATTGGAATAATCATAAAAACTGTACAAATTTTATCAAATAATTTGAAGATTTCAAATTATTTTGGATTTTTTTTGATAAAGAACAGGTTATCTTTTTAAGACAATTTTACAAACTTGATCTAAATTAAACTTTACTTATTTAAATCACGATCCCCCCAAATAATTTAACATTAATTTAACCTTTAAACTTTTTATTGCCTTAATCTTTTTGTTTATAATAAGAGCAAACTTATTAATAGGATCAAAATAATGAAAACCTGGACAGATGTTATCGGAAAAGAAAAAGAACAACCTTACTTTCAACACGCACTACAACAGGTTCATCTTGCAAGAGCAAGCGGGAAAACGATTTATCCACCACAAGAAGATGTATTTAATGCATTCAAATATACCGCTTTTGAAGATGTAAAGGTGGTGATTTTAGGACAGGATCCTTATCATGGACCAAACCAAGCTCATGGATTGGCTTTTTCAGTAAAACCTAAAGTCGCCATTCCCCCTTCCCTAGTAAATATGTATAAAGAGCTTACACAAGATATTTCGGGATTCCAAATGCCATCACATGGTTATTTAGTCAAATGGGCAGAACAAGGGGTATTGCTGCTCAACACTGTGCTTACCGTAGAACGTGGCATAGCACATTCACATGCTAATTTCGGCTGGGAAACGTTTACGGATCGTGTTATTACAGCGCTTAATGAACATCGTGAAAAACTCGTGTTTTTACTTTGGGGCAGTCTCGCACAAAAAAAAGGGCAAATTATTGACCGCACTCGTCATCTTGTTTTAACGGCTCCACATCCTTCCCCACTTTCAGCTCATCGAGGTTTCTTTGGCTGTCATCATTTTTCCAAAACAAATTCATATTTGGAAAGCCACGGAATAAAACCGATAGATTGGCAAATCTAAAACCATATATCCCTAAAAAAATAACCGCACTTTAATTTCTCAAAGTGCGGTTAAATATTTCAAGATTTCAATTAGCCGTGATAACGCCCTACACCTAATTCATCTTCTTTACGTGTGCGATTCATCACTTCTTGTGGAGATTGCGCAATACGTAATCCCATTTCATCTTCTGTACGCACCACTTCACCGCGTAGAGAATTGGTATAAACATCAGTGATTTTCACATCCACAAATTTACCAATCATCTCCGGAGAACCTTGGAAATTGACAATACGATTCGTTTCAGTACGTCCCGTCAATTCCATAATGTCTTTCTTCGACGGCCCTTCAACTAGCACGCGTTGTTCTGTGCCAAGCATGCGACGGCTAAACTGTGCAGCTTGTTGATTAATACGCTCTTGTAACACATAAAGACGTTGTTTCTTTTCATCTTCCGTTACATCATCTGGCATATCTGCAGCAGGCGTACCTGGTCGGGCTGAGTACACAAAACTGAAGCTCATATCAAAGTTCACTTGTGCAATCAAATTCATAGTTTGCTCAAAATCTTCCGCAGTTTCCCCCGGGAAACCAACAATAAAGTCTGAGCTGATTTGAATATCAGGACGCACAGCACGAAGTTTACGAATAATAGATTTATATTCTAATGCTGTATGACCTCGTTTCATCATCGTTAATACACGGTCAGAACCCGCTTGGACTGGAAGATGCAAGAAACTCACCAATTCAGGCGTATCACGATATACGTCAATAATATCATCCGTAAATTCTATTGGATGACTGGTTGTAAAACGTAAACGGTCAATACCATCGATAGACGCCACGAGACGAAGCAACTCAGCAAAGCTACAAATTTGACCATCATGTGTCGGACCACGATAAGCATTTACATTTTGACCAAGTAGGTTGACCTCACGCACACCTTGATCCGCAAGCTGCGCAATTTCAAATAGCACGTCATCCACAGGACGGCTAACTTCTTCACCACGTGTATAAGGTACAACACAGAAAGTACAGTATTTATTACAGCCTTCCATAATCGAAACAAATGCTGTTGGACCTTCTGCACGAGGTTCAGGTAAGCGGTCAAATTTCTCAATTTCAGGGAAACTTACATCTACAACAGAACTCTTACCACCACGAATTTGGTTAATCATTTCAGGCAGGCGGTGCAAAGTTTGTGGACCAAAAATAATATCTACATAAGGTGCACGATGGCGAATATGTTCCCCTTCTTGAGAGGCCACACAGCCGCCCACACCAATCACTAAATTTGGCTTATTTTTCTTTAACTCTTTCCAACGACCAAGTTGGTGGAACACTTTTTCTTGTGCTTTTTCACGAATAGAACAGGTATTCAATAATAATACGTCTGCTTCTTCAGGAATTTCGGTAAGTTCTAATCCATGAGTACTTAATAAAAGATCTGCCATTTTAGATGAATCGTATTCGTTCATCTGGCAGCCCCAAGTTTTAATATGTAATTTTTGAGTCATTTTCTACAATATCGTCAGGTGTTATAAATAATTAGTCGAATAAAGCGGTCGGCTATTTTACAGGCTTGCAATAATTCTGGCTAGTAAATATTCGGTGAAACAAAACATCAAAAATAAACCGCACTTTTGTGACATGCTAAAAGTGCGGTTTAATTCAGCGCAATTTTTAATTATTTCACTAATCCGCCACTGGCTTGTAAATCAGCGTGATAAGAAGAGCGAACAAATGGTCCACAAGCCGCATGTTCAAAGCCCATTTCATTGGCTTTCTCACGGAATTCATCAAATTCAGCTGGCGGAACATAACGCGCAACTGGCAAATGATGGCGGCTAGGTTGAAGATATTGCCCCAACGTGAGCATTGTCACACCGTTATCACGTAAATCTTGCATGACTTGTAAAATCTCTTCATTAGTTTCACCTAATCCCACCATTAAACCAGATTTAGTTGGGATATTCGGGAACATTTCTTTAAATTCACGCAATAATTTAAGTGACCATTCGTAATCTGCCCCTGGGCGAATCTCTTTGTATAGGCGCGGCACGTTTTCTAAATTATGGTTAAAGACATCTGGCGGATTATCTTTTAATTTTTCCAATGCCTGTGTAATGCGACCACGGAAATCAGGCACTAAAATCTCAATCTTAATGTTAGGATTAAGTTCACGCACAGCTTTTACACATTCTGCAAAATGACCTGCGCCACGATCAGGCAAATCATCACGATCCACCGATGTAATCACCACATATTTAAGTTTCATATCTTGGATAGTTTCAGCTAATTTTTGTGGTTCTTCAGGATCGGGCGGTAATGGTTTCCCATGTGCAACATCACAGAACGGGCAACGGCGCGTGCAAATTGCGCCTAAAATCATAAAAGTTGCTGTTCCATGATTAAAACATTCGTGTAAATTTGGACAAGATGCTTCTTCACAAACGGAATGTAAACCATGACGACGCATTCCATTTTTGATGCTTTCAATTTTAAGTGAATTTGCCGGAAGTTTAATTTTCATCCATTCTGGCTTTTTCAATAGCTCTTGGTTTGGATCAATATTTTTTACTGGAATAATCGACGTTTTTGCCGCATCGCGATATTTTACACCACGTTCCATTTTGAAAGGCGTTGACATAAGCGTTCCTAAATAAAAATGCCCAAATAGGGCATTTTTGATCATTAAATATTACAAATTTGTTACATTATAGCCTAAAAGCTCGGCAAAGTGTTTAATTAATTTTGGTGAAACCTTATCGCAATTAGCTTCATCTTGATTAACAAAATCCGCTACTTGACACATTTCAAGACCAGCATAGCCGCATGGGTTAATATAATGAAATGGATTCAGATCCATATTGATATTCAATGCTAACCCGTGAAAAGAGCACCCACGACGAATACGCAGTCCAAGAGAACAAATCTTTTTTCCATCCACATACACGCCTGGTGCATCAGGTTTTGGATAACTTTCAATACCATATTCAGCTAAGGTTTTTACCACCGTTTGCTCAAGTGCGGTAACTAATTGACGCACATTTAAATTCTCATGACGCTTAATATCAATGAGCACATACATCACTTGCTGACCGGGTGCATGATAGGTTATTTGCCCACCACGATCCGACTGCACCACAGGTATTTCACTACGCTGTAAAAGATGCTCAGGTTTACCTGCTTGCCCTTGGGTAAATACAGGAGGATGTTGCACCAACCAAATTTCGTCTTGCGTTTCCGCGGTGCGACTATCTGTGAAATTCTGCATTTTATGCCAAATTTCTTGATAATCTTGCAACCCTAACTGGCGAACGATAAGGGAATTATTCATACTAGATAACCATTTTTACGCCTTCAACTTTAGCAAGTTCTTTATAAAGTGTTTCTACCTGCTCAAAGTTTTCAGCAATAATGTCGATTGAAACCGAATTGTAGGTACCTTTACTACTCCGTTTTTCCTTAGGAATATAATCACCTTTAATATATTTTTGAACGACTTGAATTAGATCTTGCGCTAACCCCTCGCGATTAATTCCAGCAACTTTAAATGTCATTTTTGCTGGAAATTCCATTAATTCTTTAAGTTTTGCGTAATCGTTTTCTGTTGTCATATTATTTCCCAATAATAAAAATGATGTGTGGATGGTACACCACCCACACATTACGAATGCCTCAGTTAAAAATGAAAAAAGTGCGGTAAGTTGCTGGCATATTTTATGCAAATAAGCCTTTTACAGTGAGCACGAGCCAATCCCAAGCTTTTCCGAAAATACCAGCTTCGCCCACTTCATCCATCACTTGTAAGTTTACCGCTGCAATATCTTTACCTTCTAATTGATAAATGACTTTACCTACGACTTGGCCTTTTGCTAAAGGCGCTTGTAAGTTTTTACTTTCTAACTCATAGCGAGCTTTCAGCTCATTTTGTTTGCCTTTCGGAACTGTGATAAAGCTATCTTGTAATGTGCCTAATTTCACACTATCTTTATTACCGTAATAAACAGGTTGCTCTGAAATTTCTTTGCCAGCCTCTAAAGTTTTAAATGTTTCGAAATTAGCAAAACCCCATTGTAAAAGTTTTTTACTTTCTACTTCACGACCTTTGTAAGTTGGGACACCCATTACTACAGAAATTAAACGCATATTATTTGGTGTAGTCGCTGAAGCAACTAAGTTATATCCAGCTTGGCTAGTATGACCTGTTTTCATTCCATCAACATTAATCGTTTTATCCCATAATAGTCCATTACGGTTAGGTTGTTTGATTTTGTTAAATGTAAAATCTTTTTCTGAGTAAATTTTATATTCTTCAGGTAAATCACGAATAATATGCGCACCAATAAGCGCCATATCACGCGCGGAAGAATATTGATTAGGATCGTCTAAACCATGCGGCGTGGTGAAATTTGTATTTTTCAAACCAAATTGTTGAACATATTTATTCATTGTTTCTACAAAGTTCGGTACATTGCCAGAGATATGTTCAGCCAATGCCACTGTTGCGTCATTACCGGATACAACAATCACACCACGATTCAAATCTGCTACAGATACTTGTGTATTTAAATCTAAAAACATTTTTGATGAGTCTGGGAAATTACGCCCCCATGCACTCTCACCAATGGTTACCATATCGGTATTGTGAATTTTACCCTGTTTTAAAGCACTCCCTACCACATAACTTGTCATCATTTTAGTTAAAGATGCGGGATATTGACGCTCGTCAGGATTAAGTGCGGCCAAAATTGCGCCAGAATTGTAATCCATCAATACATACGTTTGAGCAGTAATTTGTGGCGGAGTTACGCCAAACTGCATATCCTCTGCAGATACCGAAAAAGCACTAAGTGCCACAAAACTTGATAAAAATGCGATTTTTGTTGTTCTTTTCAACATAGTGTATTCCTACAATTAATTTTTATATGTGTAAACAATTAATGGCTTATTGACTGCCATTTTTTGTAATTTGGTTCTCACTTGTGACATTTGTGTTTCGTTATCAAAAGGCCCAATGTGAATTTCGTATTTATTGCCTGAACGATTTACTTCGGCTTGAATATTATCTAATGCGAGTTGTGTAATTAACTTATCAGCTTGGCTACGAGAGGTAACTTCAAGCATTTTCAAACGATAAACGTCATTTCCTTTTTTTTCATTTACCATCTTAAACGACTTATTAGAAGATGCAGTAAATTTTACTAAACGATCAGCTGCTTCTTTAGTTTTCGCATGCTTAGCCAACGTTCTTGTCGCAGCGCCCGATAAACTCCCATTTTTGGCAACATGCAACGCCTCAATTCTAACATGCCCCATACCGCGAGAAATTAATCCTATTTCTTTCGCCGCCGCATGAGAAAGATCAATTAAACGTTTATCACTAAAAGGCCCACGATCATTAATACGTACTATAACTTTACGGTTGTTATGTAAATTAGTCACCAAAGCATAAGAATTTATTGGCAATGTTTTATGTGCCGCAGTAAATTGTGTTGAATTATAAACATCACCACTTGCAGTTCTACGCCCATTAAATTTGAGATGATAGTAACTAGCCATCCCTTCTTTCGCATAGGATTTAGCATCATCTTCAGTTTTTGTCGTATAAGTTTGCCCTTTAACGGAATAAGTACTAGGGGCAGGTACTTTGGTTATAATCGAAAGTTTATCCCCTTGGATACCATACATTTTGTGAGTGTCTGCATGTACTGAAAAGCTAGTAATTATAGCAAACAAAGCAAATGCGGTCAGATTTAATAATGTTTTTAATTTCATAAGCGTTGACTATTTTCATTTATTTACCCTTTTAAGAAAAGTAAAAATGAAATTAGTTCCCTTTCATAAATTTTACTTGATGTGTATGAACTGACATCACCAAGCCAAAAGCAGCCATAATAGCAACGTAAGATGTACCGCCATAGCTGAATAAAGGTAATGGCACACCCACTACAGGCAAAATACCACTTACCATGCCTATGTTAACAAACACATAGACAAAGAAAATTAACGTCGTTGCACCAGCAAGAATTCGCCCAAAAGAAGTTTGCGCGTTCACAGCAATAATCAAACCACGTACAATAATGAACATATAAATGGAGATCAAAATAAGAAAACCAATCATTCCATGTTCTTCACTCATTACAGCAAAAATAAAATCTGTATGAGGTTCAGGTAAGAATTCAAGCTGAGATTGCGTACCCTGCATCCAGCCTTTTCCCCAAAGCCCCCCAGAACCAATCGCAATCTTTGATTGTAAAATATGATAGCCGGCACCGAGAGGATCTTTTTCTGGATCCAATAATGTGAGAACGCGAGTGCGTTGATAATCGTGCATTAGATATAGCCACATGATCGGAATAAATCCAGCTAAGCCAATCACTGCTGCTAAAATTAGCCACCAACTCATTCCCGCTAAAAATACTACAAATAAACCTGACGCACTTACCAAAATTGATGTGCCTAAATCTGGTTGTATAGCCACAAGTAAAGTCGGAATCATAATCATTGCAATCGCAATAAATGTTTCACTTAATTTAGGTGGAAGTGGTCGATTACCTAAATACACAGCAACCATTAATGGAACCGCAAGCTTTACAATTTCAGAGGGTTGAAAACGAATAAATCCAAGATCAAGCCAACGCTGTGCCCCTTTACTGGTTGTTCCAATAGCATCGACTAAAATCAACATGATAAAGCCTATCAGATAAAGATAAGGCGCAATGCGTTGATAAAATTTAGGTGGAAATTGTGCCATGACGAGCATAACAGTAAATCCAAGAAAAACCTGAATAATCCGGTTGTTAAACATAGTTTCACTCGCACCAGTGGCACTATAAAGCACAAGCATGCCATAGGCTGTTATTGCAACTAAGCCAATAAAAAGCCAAAAATCAATATGCAAACGTTGCCATGCGCGCAACCAGAAAGGGATTTTATCTTCCATTTATTTGCTCTCTCTCTTGTGGTAAATCTTCTTTTTGCTGAATGGTTGCATTATATTTTTCAACTTGTGGTAAACGCTGATTTAAATAGTAATCCATCACTTTACGCGCTAAGGGTGCGGCATTACTTGATCCACCACCCGCATTCTCTAAAATAACTGTCACAACCAATCTAGGGTTTTCATAAGGCGCATATGCGGTAAACCATGCGTGATCATGTAGTTCTTTTTTCAATCCCGCCGCATTGTATTTTTCATTTTCTTTTAAACTAAACACTTGAGCAGTACCTGATTTTCCTGCTACACGATAGTTTGCTCCAGCAAAAGCCTTTCTCCCCGTCCCTAAAGCTGAATTGACAACATTATACATTCCACGTTTTGCAGCATCCCAATAGCTTTGTTTAGCCTCTGTAATATCAGGATAAAGCAAAGGATCTTCATAAGGTTTTAGAGTAGATACTTCAATTGCTTTCATCAAATGTGGGGTATTCACCTTTCCATTGTTCACCAATACAGCTGTTGCTTTTGCTACTTGTAATGGTGTCGCAGTCCAATACCCTTGACCAATCCCCACAGAAATAGTATCACCTAGTACCCAAGGACGTTTATAACGTTTTTGTTTCCATTCGCGCGTTGGCATATTGGCTGCCGTTTCCTCTTGAATTTCAATCCCAGTTGGCATACCAAAGCCAAATCGTTTCATCCAATCAGAAAGACTATCAATTCCCATACTATGAGCCACTTGATAAAAATAAGTATCGGATGATTCTGTAATTGCTTTATTTAAATCTGTATAACCATGACCGCTCTTTTTCCAATCTCGGAATCGCTTAGTCGTATTTGGCAATACCCAATAGCCAGGGTCAAAAATCGTCGTATTTTGACTAATCACATTTTCAGTTTGTGCAGCTACTGCAATAAAAGGTTTCACCGTAGAAGCAGGAGGGTACACACCTTGGGTCGCTCGACTATAAAGCGGACGAGCTGGATCATTTAATAGGCGCTTATAATCTTCTGAGGAAATACCATCAACAAACAAATTATTGTCATAACTTGGCGTGGATACCATAGCCAGCACACCACTATCTTTAGGATCCAATACAACAATCGCGCCTTTTTGCCCTGCCAAAAGATCTGTGATGTAACGCTGCAACTCTAAATCGATAGTAAGATAAATGCTTTTTCCTGCTACTGAAGGTTGTTCACGTAACTTGCGAATAACTTTACCACGATTATTAATTTCTACTTCTTCAAAACCTGTTGTGCCATGTAACGCATCTTCGTAATAGCGTTCAATCCCCAATTTGCCCATATCATTGCTACCAGAATAATTGGCAAATTTTTCATCTTTTTTCAAACGTTCAACGTCTTTATCATTGATTTTGCCCACATAGCCTAAAATATGCGTCATAATCTCGCCATATAAGTAATAGCGTTTGAAATAAGGACGTACATCTAAACTCGGGTATTGATAGCCACTCACTGCAAAACGTGCGATTTGTTCTTCTGTTAAATTCGGTTTCAATAAAATAGGCGTGTAACGTGTTCCGCGGCGACGTTCCTTTTTAAAATTTTCAATATCGTTATCCGTCAATCCCACAATGTAGCGTAATTCATCTAAAGTGCGGTCTAAATTTTCGGTTTTTTCTGGCACAATGTATAAACCAAAAAAAGTAAGATTTTCGGCTAATAATTTACCGTAACGATCATAGATTAAGCCACGTGTTGGAGGTAAAGGTAATAATTTAATTCGGTTACCATTAGAACGAGTTTGGTAAGTATCGAAATTAACAATCTGTAGCTGATAAATATTGGTAAATAACACGCCTGTTAGCAACAAAATCCCCGAAAAAGCCACAAAAGTTCGGCGTGCAAAAAGGTTACGCTCCGCTTTTTTATCGCGGAACGGTTCATGAGTTGACGTATTGAAGAATCGTTTTAAATTCATCTGACTAAAAATGAGGATTTACTATTCTCGGTGATAAGGATGATTAGTCGTGAGCGACCACGCTCGATATAAACTTTCAGCCACCACAACACGAACAAGCGGATGAGGTAATGTCAAAGGTGAAAGCGACCAACTTTGTTCTGCAGCTGCTTTACATTCAGGTGAAAGTCCCTCAGGTCCCCCGATCAACAAACATACATCACGGCCATCGTTTTTCCACGCTTCTAGTTGCTCGGCTAACTGTGGTGTGGTCCAAGGTTTACCTGGAATGTCTAACGTCACGACTTTACCTTTCCCACAGGCAGCTAACATCGCTTTACCTTCTTGTTCTAAAATACGTTTAATATCAGCATTTTTTCCACGCTTGCCTGCTGGGATTTCAATCAGTTCAAAAGGCATATCTTTAGGAAAACGGCGTTGATATTCCTCAAAACCCGTTGTAACCCAAGAAGGCATTTTTGTTCCGACAGCAATTAACGTGATTTTCACAAGTCATCCTTATCTAAAAAGTGCGGTTATTTTTCACCGCACTTTACTAAAATTTACGCCCAAAGTTTCTCTAATTGATACATTTCACGCGCGTCACGTTGCATGATATGTACGATTGCTTGACCAAGATCCACCACAATCCAATCTGCAGTATTTTTACCTTCTTCACCAAAAGTTTCAAAACCTGCTTTTTTACATTCTGTAATTAAATTATCTGCCATTGCAGAAACTTGGCGGCTCGACGTCCCCGTGCAAATAATCATATTATCGGTAATCGATGATTTTCCACGTACATCAAAATGTACAATATCTGTTCCCTTTAACCCATCTAAGGTTTTCATCAAAAATTCAACTAATGCCATTTTGTTCTCGCTTCGCAATAAAAGTGCGAGATTCTATCATTTAATACCCTCTCGCGCAAAATCCACGCAAAACAAGTATGTTTTAATATTTTAATAAATCCCCCCACCATAAAAACTTAAAACTAATCTATTCATTATTACAATTATGGCTATATTCAAGGTAAACTAAAGAGTCAAGTCCTATAAATTACAAAATTCACTTTCTGAGTGAGGGAAATATAATCCTTCGAAATCAGATTAGCCATGGACTTTCGATAACAGTAATAATGTTTTAGGAGATTCGATGAAAAGTTTCAAATATTTTGCTCAGAGTTATGTGGATTGGGTTATTCGTCTTGGGCGCCTTCGTTTTTCTCTTTTAGGCGTGATGATTCTTGCGGTTTTAGCACTTTGTACTCAGATTTTATTTAGTTTATTTATTGTTCATCAGATTTCTTGGGTAGATATTTTTCGTTCGGTAACTTTTGGCTTACTCACTGCGCCTTTTGTTATTTATTTTTTCACTTTATTGGTCGAAAAGCTTGAACATTCTCGTCTTGATCTTTCTAGCTCGGTGAATCGGTTGGAAAATGAGGTCGCAGAGCGAATTGCCGCTCAGAAAAAATTATCCCAAGCATTGGAAAAGTTAGAAAAAAATAGCCGTGATAAAAGCACCTTACTTGCCACAATAAGCCATGAATTGCGCACGCCATTGAATGGGATTGTGGGGCTTAGCCAGATTTTACTTGATGATGAATTGGATGATCGCCAGCGTAATTATTTAAAAACTATCAACATAAGTGCGGTCAGTTTAGGCTATATTTTTAGCGATATTATTGATTTGGAAAAAATTGATGCCAGTCGAATTGAATTAAATCGCCAGCCAACAGATTTCCCCGCCTTATTAAACGATATTTATAATTTTGCTAGTTTCCTTGCTAAACAAAAAAATCTTATTTTTTCTTTAGAGCTTGAACCTAATTTGCCTAATTGGTTGAATCTTGATCGTGTTCGCTTGAGCCAAATTTTGTGGAACTTAATTAGTAATGCGGTGAAGTTTACCGATCAGGGAAATATTATTCTTAAAATTATGAGAAATCAGGATTGTTACCATTTTATTGTGAAAGATACAGGAATGGGGATTTCACCTGAAGAACAAAAACATATTTTTGAAATGTATTATCAAGTGAAAGAAAGTCGTCAGCAAAGTGCGGGTAGCGGTATTGGGTTGGCTATTTCTAAAAATCTCGCTCAGTTAATGGAAGGAGATTTAACAGTTGAAAGTGAGCGAGGAAAAGGCGCTACTTTCCATCTTACTCTCCATGCTCAGGAAAGTTCTGAAAAAGAATCCGTTAAGAAAAATATTCCATCCTTGAACATTCTTTTAGTGGAGGATGTTGACCTCAATATTATGGTTGCGAAAACTATTTTAGAAAAACTTGGGCATCATGTTGATGTTGCGACAAATGGCAAGCAGGCGATCACTTTATTTGAGAAAAATGTTTACGACATTTTATTGCTAGATATTAAATTACCAGATATGAGTGGTTTTGAAATCGCCCAATATTTGCGAGAGAATTATGAGAACGGTATTTATGATTTTTTACCGCCAATGATTGCTTTTACTGCCAATGTTATGCAAAGCGAGCAAGAATATTTAGAAATGGGCATGGATGGCGTATTACGCAAACCCATTTCAATTAAGGATTTACACCATTGTTTGCAGCAATTTTTTGCGGATGAAAGCGAATCTATTATAGACATGAATGATGATAATGAGCTTTCAGAACAGTTTGATTTAGAGCTGATAGAAACACTTGGAAAAAAACAAATTTTAGAAAATTTATCTTTATTCAAACAAACTATGCCAAATTATCTGACTCAATTATCAAAAGATAATATGAAAGACACAGAAGATACTGCCCATAAAATTAAAGGGGCTGCGGCATCAGTAGGGTTAAATCATTTACGTCAATTAGCGGATGCTTTAGAAAGTGCGGCTAAAAATTCTGATATTTTTAATTGTGGAGAATTGATTGATGAAATGGGGAATCATTGGTTAGAAAATGTAGAAGATTTAGCTAAATTTTGTAAAGTTGAGGAATAATCCTTTTAGGAATTTATTTAGATATCAAAGGTGGTTTATAGTCTGATCTTATAAGATAAAAATAACCCGGCTTTGGCCGGGTATTCTGTTTTTATTTTAATTATCTATTTAATATTCCTTTATGTCTTAACAACGCATCTAATTGCGGTTCACGGCCACGGAAGCGTTTGAAGAGTTCCATTGGTTCTTCAGAGCCACCACGAGTGAGAATTTCATCTAAGAATGATTTGCCAGTGATTGGGTTGAAAATACCTTCTTCTTCAAAGCGAGAATAAGCATCTGCTGATAAGACTTCAGCCCATAAATAGCTGTAATAACCTGCGGCGTAGCCCCCTGCAAAAATATGGCTGAAGCTGTGCGGAGTTCTTGCCCAATCTACACCTTTTATGACGGCAACTTGTGATTTCACCGCTTTAAGTGTCTCTAAAATTTGATTGGTTTTTTCCGCATCAAAGGTGTGATGCAAACGGAAATCAAAAATCCCAAATTCAAGTTGGCGCAAGATAAACATCGCAGCTTGAAAATTTTTCGCTTTTAATAATTGCATAAGTTTTTCTTTTGGCAACGGCTCGCCTGTTTCGTAATGTCCTGAAATAAACGCTAAAGCCTCTTCTTCCCAGCACCAGTTTTCCATAAATTGACTTGGTAATTCCACAGCATCCCAAGGCACGCCGTTAATACCCGCTACATCGGAGACATCAATTTGCGTGAGCATATGATGAATGCCGTGACCAAATTCATGGAATAGCGTGGTGACTTCATCGTGCGTAAATAAGGCTGGTTTATTCCCTATAGGTGCATTGAAGTTGCAAGTTAAATAAGCCACAGGAGTTTGAATGCTGCCATCCAGTTTACGCTTACGTCCGATACAATCATCCATCCAAGCCCCGCCACGTTTGTGTTCACGCGCATATAAATCAAGATAGAAACTGCCACGGAGTTGATCGTTTTCATCAATTAAATCAAAGAAGCGCACATCTTTATGCCAAGTATCCACGCCTTTGCGTTCAACTGCACGAATATTGAAAATACGTTTAATCAATTCAAACAATCCCGAAATTACGCGATTTTCAGGAAAATATGGGCGAAGTTCTTCATCATTAATGGCATATAAATGTTGTTTTTGTTTTTCGCTGTAAAAACCAATATCCCAAGGCGCAAGTTCAGTGACACCAAATTCTTTTTCGCAGTAATCTCTCAATTCTTGCAGTTCTTTTTCGCCTTGTGGTTTGGCACGTTCGGCAAGATGATCTAAGAAATTGAGCACTTGTTGTGGGTTTTCTGCCATTTTGGTGGCAAGTGAAAGTTCGGTGTAAGTATTAAAACCGAGTAATTTTGCTAGCTCTACGCGTAATGTAAGAATTTCTTCCATAACTTTACTGTTGTCCCATTTGCCAGCATTAGGGCCTTGTTCTGAGGCGCGTGTTGCATAAGCATGGTACATTTCTTCACGCAATGCACGATTTTCACAGTAAGTCATCACAGGCAAATAACTTGGAATTTCTAACGTAAAACGATAGCCTTTTAATCCTTTACTTTCGGCAGATTGTTGTGCAGCTTGTAGTGCAGATTCAGGTAACCCAGCAAGTTCTGCTTCGTTTTCAATGAGTTTTTCCCAACCCATGGTGGCATCTAATACGTTATTGCTAAATTGTGAATTTAATTCCGATAAGCGCGTCACAATTTCGCCATAACGTTGTTGTTTGTCTTCTGAAAGCCCGATACCTGAAAGTTCAAAATCACGCAGTGAATTTTCAATGGCTTTCTTTTGCGCAATAGAATAGTCAGTAAATTCAGCACTATTTTTTAACGCCAAATAGGCATTATAAAGCCCTTTATGCTGACCAACCCAAGTGCTGTATTCAGAAAGTAACGGCAAGCACACTTGATAGGCTTCACGTAATTCAGCACTGTTTTTTACTGAATTGAGATGAGAAACGGGTGACCAAGCTCGGTTTAAGCGATCATTGGTTTCCGTTAAAGGCAAAATGAAATTTTCCCAAGTAAAGTGCGGTTGTTTTAACACTTGTTCTATCGTATTGCGACAATCTTGAATTAATTTTTCAACAGCCGGTTGAATATGTTCTGGTTTTATTTGTGAAAATGGCGGTAGGCCTTGAATGTTAAGTAATGGATTTGACATAGACATAAATGTTCCTTTTTTGAAAATTACTCTTTATGTGACGGCAAATTCTATAATATCAAGGTTGAAAAATCTAAAAAATCAGTAATAATGGTTCGCATTTTCTTTTTATTAGGAACATTATGAAGTTTATTTACATTGTTTTAGGTTTTCTTTCTCTTGCACTTGGCATCATTGGAATTTTCCTTCCTATTTTACCGACCACGCCTTTTTTATTGCTTACCTTATTTTTCTTTACAAAAGGTTCAAAACGCTTAGAACAATGGTTTTTAGGCACAAGTATTTATCAAAAACATCTTAAGTCTTTTAATGAAAATCGATCATTAAAGAAAAATACCAAAATTTATATTTTGAGTTTTTCGACCACAATGTTGCTTATTGGTTTTTATTTCACGCCAAGCGTAATAGGGCGTAGCGTTATTGCAGCGTTGATTTGTATTAAGTATTGGTTCTTCTTGTTTTGGATTAAAACTGAAAATGAATAATTTTCTCGCTTTGTGCCAGCGAAGTACAGTTATTCTTTCTATCATTTTTACGGTGGTGGCTTGTGATAAATTGGATAATCCAAAATCTGCTTCACCACAAGTTGAGACACCTAAAAATACTCAATTGGAATCTAACCGAGTTGAATTAAAACGTGGTGTTTATAGCGATTTTACTTTGCAACCTTGGCAAGCACAAAACGAAGAACAAACGCAATTATTACGGGATCTTTTTGAGGGCTTAACAGCTTATGATGCCCAAGGTAATCTTGTTCCTGCCGTGGCAGAAAGCTGGCAAACTAAAGATAATAAAACGTGGATTTTCATTTTGCGTGAAAATGCCAAATGGTCAAATGGTGAAGCGGTGACTGCCTCTGATTTTGTACAATCTTGGCAAGCACTTTCTCAATCTGAAAGTCCACTTAAAAATTATTTGGCTTTCATGAATCTGAAAAATGCGAAGGCAGTATTGGAAAAAACACTAACTGTGGAATCGCTTGGATTGTTCGCTGAAAATGACCGCACTTTACGCATTGAATTAGATAAAGCATCGCCATATATACCTTCTATGCTGGCGCACGTCAGCCTTTTGCCTCGCTATACAAAATCGCCTGAAATGCTTATCAGCAATGGCGCCTATCAATTACAAAGCCAGGCTGAAAATCAGCATATTTTAACTGCCAATCCTTATTATTGGGCAAAGGAAAAAGTGATATTTCAGCAAGTGAAGTATCAAAAAATTGCAGCAGATAGAGATTTGTCTGATTTTGATGTTGTAATAAATCCGCAAAAAACAGTTCAAAATATCCAAGATTATCCGCAACTTTGTACTTACTTCTATGAGTTTAATCTTGCCGATCCTATGTTGCAAAAAAGTGCGATAAGAAAAGCGATTGCTTCGATGATTTCTACGAAAAATTTGGTTGCAGATATTTCTCATCTTCATCCAAGTAATACTTTTTTACCTAAATCTATGCTAGGTGAGCAAGAATCTGTTTGGGAGCCAGTTGTTGCAGAACAGCTTCTTCCCCATAATCAAATTAGTGAAACTAACCCGTTGAAATTACGCATTCGTTATGATGATTCGTCTCTGAATCAAACCATTGCAACGCGATTAAATCGTCAGTTATCGCAATCAGATTTATTACGAGTTGAACATCAAGGGATGAGTTGGCAAGAATTGCAAACGGCTCGCACAAAAGGCGATTTTCAATTAATTCGATCAGGTTGGTGCGCAGATTTTAATGATCCTGTCGCTTTCTTAAATTTGTTCTATTCCAAAAGCCCTGATAACAAAAATGGCTATAAAAATGCAGAATTTGATCGTTTATTTGAAAGTGCAATGACGACAACATCCGAAAAAGTGCGGTTAGAAAATTACGCGAAATTAAAAGGGATAGTTCAACAAGAATATTTAGTGTTACCCATTTTTCAATATAATACGCCAGTTTATCTTACGCCAAGTATAATGGGCGCACAAGCGAATTCTGTTGGAACCATTTATAGTAAAAATTTGTGGCGAAAGGTTAAAAATTAGTAATTTTAGATTAACTATGATTAAAAATAAAAACCATACTATTTTACCTGGATCATAATTAGAGATCTTTACTTTATAAGTATTAATTCTGCCATATATACTATTGAAACTACTTTCAATATTGGCATGTGGGAAAGAATAGCTTGTAAGAATTAAATTTTATAATCCTTACCAGCTTTTTTATTTGAAAAATCCTGCATAAATAAGATCTTATGCTTTCTCGTTAAACTAACGTGAGTAGCGTAATTTATTCTCAAGCACCTTAAACCGTCCTTTTATCCTATTTGTAGTTTTTTCAATATTTAATTCTATATATTTCTCATAAGTAAAAATATATTCATAATATAGGGAGTTAAGCACATTTTTAGCAACTATTTGATCCTATAGGCCTCCATATTTCATAACTGTAATAATAAATAAGCTATGTATGTATTCATATAAAAATACTTAATCTTTATCATTAATGATATATCTTACTAACATTTGTAATTCAGGAATAACTTGCTCTAGAAACCAAGGATTCTTTCTTACCCAAAGCTGATTACGTGGGGAAGGATGCACGAGAGGCATAAAGTGCGGTAAGCATTGACGATAATTTTTTACAGTCCCAGTTACATTATCTTTGTTTTCAGGTAGATAATATTTCTGTGCATATTGCCCAATAAGAATAGTGAGCTGAATATTAGGCAGGTGCTCTAAAATTATCGGATGCCATTTTTCTGCAAAACCTTGACGAGGTGGTAAGTCACCAGATTTACCTTTTCCAGGATAATAAAAATCCATAGGAAGAACCGCAAACATCCCAGAATTATAAAAATAATCGTAATCCACACCTAGCCAATCACGCAGACGATCACCGCTTTTATCATTCCAATATAAACGAGTCTGCTCAGCTTTTAACCCTGGAGCTTGACCAACGATATTAATTCGAGCTATTTTAGGAGCCGAAAATAAAGGGAAAATTCCACGTTCTGTAAAATTTTTATTTTGAGGATCAGCGATAATACTTGAAGTTATTTCGTCTAAAGTTTTAAACATAATGGCTGTCATTAGAAATGAGTGTATAAAGTCTATTTAAAAAATATGAAAAATCCAAACTCTAAATGATATAAATAGGTATATTTATTAAAACTATATTGTAGGCAATACAAGACTAAAAACTTAGTGCTGAAATAAAATCTCTATTTCCTGCTTTAATTCTTTTCATGAAATAATAAGTAGATTGTAAAAAACAAAAACCCCATATCTTTCGACACGGGGTTCTTCTTTTTTATTTAATTTAACTTAGATAAGTATTTGGTAACCTGGCGGTGCCCTACTCTCACATGGGGAAGCCCCACACTACCATCGGCATTACAGCGTTTCACTTCTGAGTTCGGTATGGTGTCAGGTGGTTCCACCGCACTATCGCCGCCAGGATAATTCTTTGATAACGTTTATTTTAAATTCTATCTATGTTCTTCATTGGCCACAAGCTGAACGTTTAGTTAATTTCTTTTTCTTTCACTCTGTTTTCCAAAAACACTTGAGCGTTGTATAGTTAAGCCTCTCGGGCAATTAGTATGCGTTAGCTCAATGTATCACTACACTTACACACCGCACCTATCTACGTCTTAGTCTTAAACAACCCTTACAGATTTATAATCTGGGAGAACTCATCTCTTGGCAAGTTTCGTGCTTAGATGCTTTCAGCACTTATCTCTTCCGCACTTAGCTACCCGGCAATGCGTCTGGCGACACAACCGGAACACCAGTGGTGCGTCCACTCCGGTCCTCTCGTACTAGGAGCAGCCCCAACCAATTCTCCAACGCCCACGGCAGATAGGGACCGAACTGTCTCACGACGTTCTAAACCCAGCTCGCGTACCACTTTAAATGGCGAACAGCCATACCCTTGGGACCTACTTCAGCCCCAGGATGTGATGAGCCGACATCGAGGTGCCAAACACCGCCGTCGATATGAACTCTTGGGCGGTATCAGCCTGTTATCCCCGGAGTACCTTTTATCCGTTGAGCGATGGCCCTTCCATTCAGAACCACCGGATCACTATGACCTACTTTCGTACCTGCTCGACTTGTCTGTCTCGCAGTTAAGCTTGCTTATACCATTGCACTAACCTCACGATGTCCGACCGTGATTAGCAAACCTTCGTGCTCCTCCGTTACTCTTTGGGAGGAGACCGCCCCAGTCAAACTACCCACCAGACACTGTCCGAGACCGCGTTCCGCAATCTTCGTTAGAACATCAAACGTTAAAGGGTGGTATTTCAAGGACGACTCCATAATCACTGGCGTGACTACTTCTAAGTCTCCCACCTATCCTACACATCAAAATTCAATGTTCAGTGTCAAGCTATAGTAAAGGTTCACGGGGTCTTTCCGTCTAGCCGCGGGTACACCGCATCTTCACGGCGATTTCAATTTCACTGAGTCTCGGGTGGAGACAGCCTGGCCATCATTATGCCATTCGTGCAGGTCGGAACTTACCCGACAAGGAATTTCGCTACCTTAGGACCGTTATAGTTACGGCCGCCGTTTACTGGGGCTTCGATCAGGAGCTTCTCTTTCGATTACACCATCAATTAACCTTCCAGCACCGGGCAGGCATCACACCCTATACGTCCACTTTCGTGTTTGCAGAGTGCTGTGTTTTTAATAAACAGTTGCAGCCAGCTGGTATCTTCGACCGGTTCAACCTTCGCCCGCGAGGGACTACAATCTACGCCGGCGCACCTTCTCCCGAAGTTACGGTGCTATTTTGCCTAGTTCCTTCACCCGAGTTCTCTCAAGCGCCTGAGTATTCTCTACCTGACCACCTGTGTCGGTTTTCAGTACGGTTTAGATAAACCTGAAGCTTAGTGGCTTTTCCTGGAAGTGTGGTATCGGTTACTTCAGCTCCGTAGAGCCTCGTCATCATCTCTCAGTGTTTAATAGAAGTCCGGATTTGCCTAAACTTCCCACCTACCAACTTAAACGCACATATCCAACAGTGCGATAACCTAACCTGCTCCGTCCCCACATCGCAGTTTATCCAAGTACAGGAATATTAACCTGTTTCCCATCGACTACGCTTTTCAGCCTCGCCTTAGGGGCCGACTCACCCTGCCCCGATTAACGTTGGACAGGAACCCTTGGTCTTCCGGCGAACGGGTTTTTCACCCGTTTTATCGTTACTTATGTCAGCATTCGCACTTCTGATACGTCCAGCAGCCCTCTCGAGCCACCTTCATCCGCTTACAGAACGCTCCCCTACCCAACAGACTTACGTCTGATGCCGCAGCTTCGGTGCTATATTTGAGCCCCGTTACATCTTCCGCGCAGGCCGACTCGACTAGTGAGCTATTACGCTTTCTTTAAATGATGGCTGCTTCTAAGCCAACATCCTAGCTGTCTAAGCCTTCCCACTTCGTTTCCCACTTAATATAGACTTTGGGACCTTAGCTGGCGGTCTGGGTTGTTTCCCTCTCCACGACGGACGTTAGCACCCGCCGTGTGTCTCCTGAGTATCACTCTTTGGTATTCGTAGTTTGCATCGGGTTGGTAATCCGGGATGGACCCCTAGCCGAAACAGTGCTCTACCCCCAAAGGTGTCCGCTCAAGGCTCTACCTAAATAGATTTCGGGGAGAACCAGCTATCTCCCGGTTTGATTGGCCTTTCACCCCCAGCCACAAGTCATCCGCTAATTTTTCAACATTAGTCGGTTCGGTCCTCCAGTTAGTGTTACCCAACCTTCAACCTGCCCATGGCTAGATCACCGGGTTTCGGGTCTATACCTTGCAACTATTCGCCCAGTTAAGACTCGGTTTCCCTTCGGCTCCCCTATTCGGTTAACCTCGCTACAAAATATAAGTCGCTGACCCATTATACAAAAGGTACGCAGTCACCCTTTCAGGCTCCCACTGCTTGTACGTACAAGGTTTCAGGTTCTATTTCACTCCCCTCACCGGGGTTCTTTTCGCCTTTCCTTCACAGTACTGGTTCACTATCGGTCAATCAGGAGTATTTAGCCTTGGAGGATGGTCCCCCCATCTTCAAACAGGATATCACGTGTCCCGCCCTACTTATCGTTAACTTAGTACCACAGCCTGGATGTCGAGTACGGGGCTATCACCCTGTGTCGCTAAGCTTCCCAGCTTATTCCTCTATCTCTGCTGCTATCATTAACAGGCTCTTTCGCTTTCGCTCGCCGCTACTGACGAAATCTCGGTTGATTTCTTTTCCTCGGGGTACTTAGATGTTTCAGTTCTCCCGGTTTGCCTCACCTACCTATGTATTCAGTAAGTGATAGTAGATTCTTCATCTACTGGGTTTCCCCATTCGGATATCTTGGATTAAACGCCTCTTATCGACTCATCCAAGCTTTTCGCAGATTAGCACGTCCTTCTTCGCCTCTGATTGCCAAGGCATCCACCTTGTACGCTTAGTCACTTAACTATACAACCTCAAATGTTTTCAATCACTTTAAGTTTTCACTTGAAAGTGCGGTCAATTTGATGCGTATCTTCATTCAACTAAACACTTGATTGCTTTTGTTCAATCAAGATTTTATGCAAAACAGGTTTTATTTTTAGATTTCCCTTTTCAGTTCCCTCTTTCACTTTCCTGTCTTGCCTACTCAGACTTTCTCTCGAAAATCTCTTGTTTTCAGCTTGTTTCCAATTTTTTAAAGAACAGTTGATAAAACTTTTCAGTTATCATCGTTAAATAAACTAAATAAATAAATTTACTTAACGATGATAAGTGGTGGAGATAAGCGGGATCGAACCGCTGACCTCCTGCGTGCAAGGCAGGCGCTCTCCCAGCTGAGCTATATCCCCATGTCATCGTTTATTTATCACCTTATTCACCTTCATCACTCACTCAGTTTGAGTGGTGGGTCTGAGTGGACTTGAACCACCGACCTCACCCTTATCAGGGGTGCGCTCTAACCACCTGAGCTACAGACCCAAGGGAATAACGGCTTTCTGCTCGATATTGTCTACAATATATCAATCAATCTGTGTGGACACTTATTGTCTCTCGTTTTCAGTAAGGAGGTGATCCAACCGCAGGTTCCCCTACGGTTACCTTGTTACGACTTCACCCCAGTCATGAATCATACCGTGGTAAACGCCCTCCAAAAGGTTAAGCTATCTACTTCTGGTACAACCCACTCCCATGGTGTGACGGGCGGTGTGTACAAGGCCCGGGAACGTATTCACCGCGACATTCTGATTCGCGATTACTAGCGATTCCGACTTCATGGAGTCGAGTTGCAGACTCCAATCCGGACTTAGACGTACTTTCTGAGATTCGCTCCACCTCGCAGTTTCGCCACCCTCTGTATACGCCATTGTAGCACGTGTGTAGCCCTACTCGTAAGGGCCATGATGACTTGACGTCATCCCCACCTTCCTCCAGTTTATCACTGGCAGTCTCCTTTGAGTTCCCGACCAAATCGCTGGCAACAAAGGATAAGGGTTGCGCTCGTTGCGGGACTTAACCCAACATTTCACAACACGAGCTGACGACAGCCATGCAGCACCTGTCTCATGGTTCCCGAAGGCACTCCCGTATCTCTACAGGATTCCATGGATGTCAAGAGTAGGTAAGGTTCTTCGCGTTGCATCGAATTAAACCACATGCTCCACCGCTTGTGCGGGCCCCCGTCAATTCATTTGAGTTTTAACCTTGCGGCCGTACTCCCCAGGCGGTCGATTTATCACGTTAGCTACGGGCACCAAGCTTTAAGCCCAATCCCCAAATCGACAGCGTTTACAGCGTGGACTACCAGGGTATCTAATCCTGTTTGCTCCCCACGCTTTCGCACATGAGCGTCAGTACATTCCCAAGGGGCTGCCTTCGCCTTCGGTATTCCTCCACATCTCTACGCATTTCACCGCTACACGTGGAATTCTACCCCTCCCTAAAGTACTCTAGTTACCCAGTCTGAAATGCAATTCCCAGGTTAAGCCCGGGGCTTTCACACCTCACTTAAATAACCGCCTGCGTGCCCTTTACGCCCAGTTATTCCGATTAACGCTCGCACCCTCCGTATTACCGCGGCTGCTGGCACGGAGTTAGCCGGTGCTTCTTCTGTATTTAACGTCAATGATGTCTACTATTAGCACACATCCCTTCCTCAATACCGAAAGAACTTTACAACCCGAAGGCCTTCTTCATTCACGCGGCATGGCTGCGTCAGGGTTCCCCCCATTGCGCAATATTCCCCACTGCTGCCTCCCGTAGGAGTCTGGACCGTGTCTCAGTTCCAGTGTGGCTGGTCATCCTCTCAGACCAGCTAGAGATCGTCGGCTTGGTAGGCCTTTACCCCACCAACTACCTAATCCCACTTGGGCTCATCTTATGGCATGTGGCCCGAAGGTCCCACACTTTAATCTTTCGATATTACGCGGTATTAGCTACAGTTTCCCGTAGTTATCCCCCTCCATAAGCCAGATTCCCAAGCATTACTCACCCGTCCGCCACTCGTCAGCAAGAAAGCAAGCTTTCTCCTGCTACCGTTCGACTTGCATGTGTTAAGCCTGCCGCCAGCGTTCAATCTGAGCCATGATCAAACTCTTCAATTCAAGTTCAATCGCTCAATACTGCTGACATAAAATGTCACTACTTAAAAAGTATAATGAATTTCTAGTTAGCACCTATTAAGACTTCAAAATTAAAAAATATTTTTAAAACAAGTCAATCAACAAGTGCCCACACAGATTGTCTGATACATTGTTAAAGAGCAAAATAAAGTGGTCGGCGAGATAGGATTTGAACCTACGACCCACTGGTCCCAAACCAGTTGCGCTACCAAGCTGCGCTACTCGCCGTCAGATCTTATAAAGATAAGATGGGGTGGCTAATGGGATTCGAACCCACGACAACTGGAATCACAATCCAGGGCTCTACCAACTGAGCTATAGCCACCATTAAAAGTTGTTATTGCACTGACCTGGCGCGCTCGACAAGATTCGAACTTGCGACCTTTGGCTCCGGAGGCCAACGCTCTATCCAACTGAGCTACGAACGCGTTATTGCGTCGTTGCGGAGGCGTATATTAATGATTTAATAAAACCTTGTCTAGCACTTTTTGAAAAAAAATGTTTGAGCGATAGTTTTTTATTCAGTTTGTTTAAAATTCACTATTTTTTCGACTATTTTTACAACTTAGCAAATCATTATATATGTTGAATCATCCAACAATTATGAATTTGTTTATTACGTTCAAAATCTAGTGGTAACGTTTTATGCGAAATTTCTGCCGCACTTAAACCTAATTCTTCCAACTCAACTAAATTCATTTTGAATCCACGTTTATTATTCGAAAAAACAATTGTGCCATTATTCGACAAAACTCGTTTTAGATTGCTCATCAATTTCACATGATCTCGTTGAACATCCCAACTCTCTTCCATACGTTTAGAATTTGAAAACGTTGGTGGATCCACAAATATCAAATCAAATTGACGATCACATTTTTCTAACCATTGAAGGCAATCTGCTTGAATTAATTTATGTTGTTTACCTTCAATATCATTCAAAATAAGATTTTGCTCCGCCCAATTAAGATAAGTATTGGACATATCAACGGTAGTTGTCGATTTAGCGCCACCAAGTGCTGCATGAACAGTGGCAGAACCTGTATAAGCAAATAAGTTCAAGAAATCTTTACCCTTTGCCAACTCACCAATCATTTTTCTTGTTAAACGGTGATCTAAGAATAATCCAGTGTCTAAATAATCTGTCAAATTTACCCAAAGTTGCGCGCCATATTCATTCACATAAAAGTATTCACCTTTATTGGCTAATTTCTCATATTGGTTGGTACCTTTTTGTTTCTGACGAACTTTGAGGATCAACTTATTCGTTTCTACACCTGTAACGTGCAAAGTTGCAGTAACAGCATCTAATAAACGTTGACGCGCTTTATTTTCATCAATATTTTTCGGCGCGGCATATTCTTGCACAACAATGTAATCTGCGTAACGATCGACGGCTAAATTATATTCAGGCAAATCAGCATCATATAAACGATAAGCGTCTAATCCTTGTTGCTTTGCCCATTTGCTAATTTTCTTAATATTTTTTTGTAATCGATTAGCAAAATCGGTTGCCACCTCCGAAGTGCGGTTAAATTCTAGTGCCTTTTCATCTGTAATTGCGTCAGATTTTCGTTCTGAAACTTGATAATTCTTCTGCACACAATCTAGTGGGCCATTTTTTGCTTTAAACTGTCGGCTGGCACGCATTCTCAAACAATCAAGCAATGTGGATTCGCTACTAAAAACAGAAACATTCCAACTGCAAAATTCTTTTTTAAGTCTTTGCCCAAATACAGAATAGAGCGCGATTAAAGCTGGGGTTGTGCCTAAACGTTCCCCATAAGGTGGATTACAGATAACCGTACCGACTTCATTTAAACGAGGATTTTTCAACGCTGCAACATCACCTTGTTGCCATTTAATTAAATGTGAAACACCTGCATTTTGTGCATTCTTCTGCGCCTTTTTTAATACGCGGTGATCGAGGTCAAATCCATAAAAGTGCGGTTGAATTTCACTTTGTTTTTCTTCTGCTAATTCAATCGCTTCATTTTTTACTTTTTCCCAAGCCGATTGATTATGCGCTTTCCAAAAATCAAATCCCCAATGTAAACGATAAAGTTGCGGTGCAATTTTGGCTTCCATTTGTGCCGCTTCAATTAAAAGCGTGCCTGACCCACACATTGGATCTACTAATGGAGAACCCGCTTGCCAACCTGAACGCATAACAATTGCCGCAGCTAGAGTTTCACGTAAAGGCGCTTGACCTGCATCTTCACGATAGCCTCGCAAATGTAATGCTTCCCCACTTAAATCTAAAGAAATCACTAAATTTTCACGATTCAAATAAGCATGAATACGTACGTCCGGCTGAATTTTATCTACATAAGGACGAGTTTTACCTTGACGTTCAAAGTAATCGACAATTCCATCTTTAACGCGCATCGCACCAAATTGAGTATGACGAATTTCTTGGTTGGTTCCATTAAAATCTACAAAGAATGTAACTCGTTCATCAAATTGCGCTAACCAATTAAAGCCCGAAACAGCCGCATAAAGATCCAAATCACTGTAAATTTTGGTTTCAATCAAAGGAAATAAAATGCGTGAAGCAAGGCGTGACCAAAGCAAAGTGCGGTATAAAGTTTCGTTATCTGCTTGATAATGAACGCCCCCTTGAACTACTTTTGCCTCTTGCGCGCCAAGTTCAGTGAGTTCAACTTTTAATAATTCTTCAAAGCCACGAGAAGTCGTTGCAAATAATTGTTTCATTTAGGTACCGATTTTAAAAATTTTGAGGGATTATAGCATAGAAAAAGATGATCTAATTGAGATCATCATAGCGAGTTAAACTGTAAAAAGAAAAGCCCTGATTTTCTTAAATCAGGGCTTTATAATTTGTTGGTTGCGGGGGCCGGATTTGAACCGACGGCCTTCGGGTTATGAGCCCGACGAGCTACCAAGCTGCTCCACCCCGCGTCTGATGTGGTGCACTATACGCTATTAATATTTTTTTGCAAGAATTAAACAAAAGTTTATGTTTCATTTGTTAATAAAATGTTCAATGTGCGTTTTTATTAATCAGCTTGACTAAATAACACTGGTCGTTTTGAAGGATTTTTGATAGCGTATGCAGCCTTATTTAAGCTTATTTAGGATTAAAAATGTCAGTTCGAAAATTTTTCTCATTAAAAACATTTTCTATTGCAGTGACAACCGCACTTTTAGTTGCCTGTGGTTCTTCTAATACAACAAAAACTCAAATTCCAACCACCTCAAATGGCAGCGATCCTCGACAATTTGGTGCTAAATATTCGGGTCGTAATTATCAACAAGCTGTGTTTATGCCAGTTTCTCAAGTTGAAAACCAAAGTGCGGTCATTAATCAGGGTGATTTTTTAACGCAACTTTCAAATGTACAAAGTTATTCAAGCAAACTATCTGATCGTTTCTATGGCAACTATGAAAAAATTACGAACTGGGTACTTTCTGGCGCCAATGTCAGTGAGCTTTCTAAATTTGGTATTAACCCGCAAATTATGCGTGGGTTCGATGGATATCAAAATGTTTTGATGACAGGCTACTACTCGCCTGTCCTTCATGCACGCCGTTCACCGCAAGGTCAATTCCAAAATCCAATTTATCGTATGCCAGCAAATAAACGTTTTAGCCGTGCGCAAATCTACGCCGGTGCATTAGCGGGTCAAGGATTAGAATTAGCATATAGTGATTCCATGTTAGAGAACTTTTTACTTGGGGTACAAGGCAGCGGCTATGTAGATTTTGGTGATGGCAACCTTAATTACTTCGCTTATGCAGGACAAAATGGCTTTCCTTATACCGCTGTTGGCCGTTTATTAGTTGAAGATGGTGAAGTACCAAAAGAGAAAATGTCTATTCAAGCAATTCGTGAATGGGGCAATCGTAATCCCTCTCGCGTACAAAGTTTGTTAGAACGTAATTCTTCTTATGTATTCTTTAAAAATGATCCGAGTGGCAAAGTAAAAGGTTCTGCTGGCGTACCACTTGTACCAATGGCTTCAGTAGCATCAGATCGTAGCGTTGTACCATCTGGTACTGTTCTTTTAGTCGAAGTGCCTGACATTGATAATAACGGAAACTGGCTTGGTACACACAAATTGCATTTAATGGTTGCACTTGATGTGGGCGGTGCGGTGAAAGGCCACCACTTTGACTTATATCGTGGCATTGGTGATCAAGCAGGCCATATTGCGGGATTATCAAAACACTATGGCCGAGTATGGGTGTTACAATAATGGCGCCAGTGGACAATTATGAACAGCGATTTGGCGGTATTGGTCGACTTTATACACCTGATGGACTCGCGCGCTTACGCAAAGCCCATATTTGCGTAATAGGCATTGGTGGCGTGGGTTCTTGGGTCGTAGAGGCCTTAGCACGTTCAGGCGTTGGTGAACTCACATTAATTGATATGGATGATATTTGCGTCACGAATATCAATCGCCAACTTCCTGCAATGAGCGGCACAATCGGCAAACTAAAAACTGAAGTGATGTCAGAACGAGTAAAGCTGATTAATCCTGAATGTACCATCAATATTATTGATGATTTTATCTCGCCAGAAAATCAATCGGATTACCTCAATCGAGGCTATGACTATGTCATTGATGCTATTGACAATGTGAAAACTAAAGCGTCGCTGATTGCTTATTGTAAACGCAACAAAATTAATGTGATTACTATTGGTGGGGCTGGCGGTCAAACTGATCCAACCCAAATTCAAATTGCCGATCTTAGTAAAACTATTCAAGATCCGCTGCTCGCTAAAGTGCGGTCAGTTTTACGCAAAGATTACAATTTTAGCCAAAATCCAAAACGCAAATTTAGTATCGATGCGGTATTTTCAACACAACCTCTAATATTCCCACAAATGACTGAAGGTTGTGCAATTTCTGCCACAATGAATTGCGCAAACGGATTTGGCGCAGCCACGATGATTACGGCAACCTTTGGTTTTTTTGCTGTTTCTCGTGTAATAGATAAATTACTAAAGAAAAAATCTTAATCTCCTCTTGAAAATGCACATTGACCATAAATGTGCATTTTTTATCGAATGAAACCTATTTACTTTGAAAATGAAAAATTTTCCCTCAGGTTCTCTATAAAATCGTTGCAATTTATATAAAAAGGCGTAGTCTTTTTCCCTTTGAGAATTATTACTAACAAGTAAGGAAACAGAAATATGAAAAAACTTTTAAAAATTAGCGCCGTTTCTGCCGCACTTTTAAGTGCGCCAATGATGGCGAATGCCGATGTATTGGCATCAGTAAAACCTTTAGGTTTTATTGTTTCATCTATTGCAGATGGCGTAACTGGTACACAAGTCCTTGTTCCTGCAGGCGCCTCTCCGCATGATTACAATTTGAAATTATCTGATATTCAAAAAGTAAAATCTGCAGATTTAGTTGTGTGGATTGGTGAGGATGTTGATTCATTCTTAGACAAACCAATTAGCCAAATTGAACGTAAAAAAGTGGTTACCATTGCCGATCTTGAGGATGTTGAACCTTTATTAAGTAAAGCTCACCACGAGCATTTCCATGAAGATGGCGCTCACGATCATAAACATGAGCATGAGCACAAACACGAACATAAACACGATCACGAACATGAACACAGCCATGATCATAAGCACGAGCATGAACATCATGACCACGCTCATGAACATGACGACCATGACCACGATCACCATGATCATGACGAAGGTTTAACAACAAACTGGCATGTTTGGTATTCTCCCGCTATCAGCAAAATTGTTGCACAAAAAGTGGCGGATAAATTAACTGCACAATTCCCAGATAAAAAAGATTTGATCGCTCAAAATCTTTCAGATTTTAACCGCACTTTGACAGAACAAGGTGAAAAAATCACAGCACAACTTGCGAACGTTAAAGATAAAGGTTTCTACGTTTTCCACGATGCTTACGGTTATTTCAACGATGCTTATGGTTTAAAACAAACTGGTTACTTCACCATCAATCCATTAGTAGCACCGGGTGCAAAAACTTTAGCGCACATTAAAGAAGAAATCGCAGAACATAAAGTAAATTGCTTATTCGCAGAACCACAATTTACGCCGAAAGTGATTGAATCTTTAGCTCAAAATACTAAAGTCAATGTAGGACAACTCGATCCAATTGGCGATAAAGTCACTTTAGGCAAAAATTCTTATGCAACATTCTTGCAATCTACTGCAGATAGTTACATGGAATGTTTAGCTAAATAAACCATTCTAAAAACAATGACCGCACATAAAAGTGCGGTCATTTTCTTTTCTAAATTTGATATTTTGTTTTATCTCCAATATCAAAATACAAAGGCATTCGCCATTTTTGTATCGCTAAAACTAAAAGTAATACGCCAGAAATAATAGAAAAAATTCGTAGCGCAATAAGATTATTTAACACCCACGAAAACCACAAGCAAGCCACAAATATCGGCTGAAAATTTAGCAAAAGTACGCGGAAACAAAAATATTCTTTAAAACACAAACCACCTAAAGTAAGTAACGCACCGCCAAGAGCCAAAGCGGGATAATGATTAATATAAAAAAGTAATCCTATCCAAGTAGCAAATTGAAAAAGCAATCGGAAAGATTTCAGATAAATATGTAACGAAGAGGCACAGCAAGTTGCCGCAATTAATATAAATGTGAGTGATAAATCTGGATACCAACTCATGGCAAGAATAGCCAACGCCGCTATCACAAAGCCAGTGCGATAAATAATGACAGTCAGATTATCTAAAAAATCCATCGGTGATTTAATATGTGGATCAGCCATTCTACAAAGATTCCTTTTATAAATTACAAATTAAAAATATATGTTACGTCAACTCAATAAAAAGTGCGGTCAACTTAAAAATGCTTTCTAAATTAACCGAACTTTTATTATTTCTGTTTAAGCTTATCAAGAATTTTTTGATGAATGCCACCAAAACTGCCGTTAGACATCACCAAAATGTGATCTGTAGGTTGGGCCTCAGCGACAATCATATCAACTAATCGCTCTAAATTTGCATTCCAATAGGCAGGCTGTACACATTGGTTTGCAATATCTGCCACTTCCCAAGGAAGTTGTTCTGGTTGAAGCATAAACACTTCATCAGCTCGTCCAAGCGCAGGCGCAATTTCATCTTTATGAACACCCATTTTCATTGTGTTAGAACGAGGCTCAAGCACTGCAAGAATTCGCACCCCCCCCCCCACTTTATCTCGTAAAGCAGTTAGTGTAGCAAGAATAGCTTCTGGATGATGAGCGAAATCATCATAAACGGTGATTCCATTAACTTCACCTTTTACTTCTAAACGACGTTTAGCATTTACAAAAGATCCCAATGCTTTACATGCATCTTCAATAGACACACCCGCATGATGAGCAGCTGCTATAGCCATTAAAGCATTATGCATATTATGTTGTCCGACTACATTCCATTTTACTTCTGCCACTTTTTCACCATGATGGAAGACCGCAAAATGTGAGGCATCATTTGTAATACGCTCAGCAAACCACTCACTATCTTTGCCTAAAAATTGTTGTTGCGACCAACATCCCAATGCCAAAGTTTCTTTTGCACTTTGTTCACTCGCCGAACTTAATACCAAACCACTTGCCGGAATAGTTCGAATCATATGATGAAATTGGCGTTGGATCGCTTTCAGATCATCAAAAATATCTGCATGATCAAAACTAATGTTATTTACGATAAGTGTACGCGGATTGTAATGGACAAATTTCGAACGTTTATCAAAGAAAGCTGTATCATATTCATCAGCTTCAATAACAAAATAAGGGCTATCTCCTAAACAAGCTGAAATGCCAAAATTACCGGCAATTCCGCCGATTAAAAATCCTGGTTTTAAGCCACTTTGTTCTAAGATCCACGTTAGCATGCCTGTTGTAGTTGTCTTTCCATGCGTACCAGAAACTGCCAATACCCAACGATCGCGCAATAAATGATCATGTAACCATTGAGGACCAGATGTGTATTTCAAATTATTTTCCAACACATATTCTACGCAAGGATTACCGCGTTTCATCGCATTACCAATAATTACCATGTCAGGCCCAGGTTGTAATTGTGCAACATCATAATTTGGAATAATCTCGATGCCTTGCTCTTCTAAAAAAGTGCTCATTGGAGGGTAAACATTAGTATCAGAACCCGTCACGTGATAGCCCATTTGTTTAGCAATCATCGCCACGCCGCCCATAAATGTTCCACAAATACCTAAGATATGAATATGTTTCATTATACTTCTCTACTTATCAAGGAAAATGAAAAGCATAATAAAACAACTTCTAAAACTTTCAAAATAAAAGACAGCCGTAAGAGGTTACATGGACTATAATTTAACCCTTAAAAAATAAGTACAACTCAGCTAACAAAATATAATGAAGGAATTTACAATGAAATTTAATAAATCTTTTCTCTTTGCAAGTATCATCGTAGGTTCAATTGCATTAACCGCTTGTAACGATAAAGAAGAAAAAGTAGAAGAAAAACCTGCAGCAACAGAAACTACTCAACCTGCTCAACAAGCAGTACAACAACCTCAAGTAAAAACGGATGATTTAGTCACTCAAGCAAATGCAGAGTTCCTAAAAGTTGCGAATGTAAAAGTAACAAATGTTTCTGTAACAGATGATTTAAAATCGTTTTCTATCACTTATGAAATCACAAACTTAAGTGATAAAGCTATTTTAGAAGCGCAATGGTTAACTGTTTATAAAGAAAATAACCAACCATTCTATGTAGCAAATCTTCCAGCATTACAATTTGGAAAAACAATTGCACCAAAAGCTAGCGAAACAGTGACATTATCAACAACTGAAGAAGCTGTGCTTTCTCAAATTCGTCCGCACTTGCAACAAGGGAAAAATATCCAAGTAGATATTATCGGGACTTCAGTACATTTTGCTGACGGTTCCAAAATTGGCTTAGTGTCAGATCAAAAATAATCCTATAAAAAATGCCTGTATAAAACAGGCATTTTTTTATCCGCACTTTTAGGCAATTCTATCAAATCCAGCTTTTAAATCTGCAATCAATTCATCTACATCTTCAAAGCCGATATGCACACGAATTAATGAACCTGTAAGGTTACGTTTAATATTTGGACGAATATGTGCAATTTCTTCTGGTTGATTACAAAGAATTAGAGACTCAAATCCTCCCCATGAATAAGCCATAGTAAAAAGTTGAAAATGATCCATGAAATTTGAGACTTCTTCCGATGTTAATCGCTTAGTTAATTCAAAAGAAAATAAGCCACTGCTACCACTAAAGTCTCGTAAAAAGAATTCATGACCAAGACAACTAGGTAAGGCTGGATGGTACACAGTTTTTACTTCTGGTTGCTCACTCAACCATTTTGCTACTTTAATACTGCTTTCCTGATGCTGTTTTAATCGTACACCCAATGTGCGAATACCACGAGCAGTCGTATAAGCAGAATCTGCATCCACCATCTGCCCCATTAAATAGGAATGCTCTCTAAGCTGATCCCAAGTTCGCGCATTCGCAACGGCAGTACCAATCATAATATCTGAATGCCCCACTAAATATTTCGTACCCGCTTGAATAGAAATATCAATATCATGCTCTAACGCTTTAAATAGAACACCTGCCGACCAAGTATTATCAATCATAATCACAATATTAGGGTTCACCTTTCTTGCCGCCTTCACAATAGTCGGAATATCGGGAATTTCCATTGTGATAGAACTCGGTGCTTCCAAAAAAAGTACTTTTGTATTCGGTTGAATAAGCGTTGCAATATCAGCCCCAATAAGAGGATCGTAATAAGTTGTATCGATCTGCATTTTTTTCAGCACAATATTACAGAAATCTTGGGTTGGCTCGTAAGCTGCGCCACTCATTAACACATGGTCGCCAGTTTTTACAAAAGAAAGAATCGAATTAGTTACTGCTGCTGCACCACAAGGATAAAGATAACAGCCTGCGCCCCCCTCCATTTCGCACATTAAATCTTGTAATGCAAAATGTGTTAGAGTCCCTCTTCTGCCATAAAATAATTCGCCTTTTACTCTATGTTGAGTAGCGTGTTTTTTATCTTCAATACTGTCAAATACTAATGAAGAAGCTCGCTGTAAAACGGGGTTTACAGCTCCTTGTGAAAAGCGTTTTTTACGCCCTGCATGGACAAATGTTGTTGAGAGATTGTGTTGTTGCATATTTCCACCTTATTTTAGATAAGATTAATTGCTTTAATAGATAAAATCGAGTATAAAATGTCGGCGTTTCAAATAGAACCGAGCCGCTATTTTGTGTGGCAAAACTTTAACTTAACTTTATATAGGAATTATGACTATGGTATTAGTAACCCGTCAAGCACCAGATTTTACTTCATCTGCTGTATTAGGCAATGGCGAAATCGTTGATAACTTCAACTTTAAAAAACACATTGCTGGAAAAGCTGCAGTAATCTTTTTCTACCCATTAGACTTTACCTTTGTTTGCCCTTCTGAGTTAATCGCATTTGACCACCGTTATGAAGAATTCAAAAAACGTGGCGTAGAAGTAGTTGGTGTTTCTATCGACTCTCAATTCACTCACAATGCATGGCGTAACACCCCAACTGAAAATGGTGGTATTGGCCAAGTTAAATATGCATTAGCAGCAGACGTAAAACACGAAATTGCTCAAGCATACGGTATTGAACATCCAGAAGCAGGCGTTGCATTACGCGCTTCATTCTTAATCGACAAAAATGGCGTCGTTCGTCACCAAGTAGTAAATGATCTTCCATTAGGTCGTAACATCGATGAAATGTTACGTATGGTTGATGCATTACAATTCCATGAAGATCACGGTGAAGTTTGCCCTGCTCAATGGGAAAAAGGTAAAGAAGGGATGAAAGATAACCCTGAAGGCGTTGCAAAATACTTAAAACAAAACGCTGATAAACTTTAATCCGTAATTATTTACAAGAAAGCCACATAATGTGGCTTTTTTTATATTCTTAGATACTTTAGAATAGGTGTATCTCTAACACCAAGAGCGGTTCATTTCTATGAAATTTAATATTCCTATTTTCCTAACGATGTTTCGTGTAATCCTGATTCCGTTTTTCGTGATTGCATTTTATTTACCTATCGAATCCTCCCCTTTTATTACTACATTCATATTCTTTATTGCTGGTGTTACTGATTGGCTTGATGGTTATTTGGCTCGTAAATGGAAACAAACTACAAGATTTGGCGCTTTTTTGGATCCTGTTGCGGATAAAGTAATGGTTGTCGCAGCCTTGGTTCTCATCGTTGAATATCAACACTCTCTTTGGATTACGATTCCTGCCATTATTATGATTTCTCGCGAAATTATAATTTCTGCATTACGTGAATGGATGGCAGAACTCGGAGAGCGTAGTAAAGTCGCTGTCTCTTGGTGGGGAAAATGGAAAACAACAGCCCAAATGTTAGCCCTAGGCGGATTATTATGGCGTTACAATAACTATATGGAAATTGCCGCTATAATCTTGCTTTACATCGCAGCCATTTTAACAGTATGGTCAATGATCCAATATTTACAAGCAGCAAAAGGTAGCCTACTAGATGACCTAAAACTCTAATTCTGGATAAAGTGCGGTATTTTCTACCGTACTTTTATTATTTTGTCTTATTTTTAATCAAATAAAGTTTTTTTTTATTTTTTCATTTGACACAAGACTATAAAACCGTAAAATACGCCCCGTTGTCACGCAGCAATGCTGATTGGTGATAAATGCGGGAATAGCTCAGTTGGTAGAGCACGACCTTGCCAAGGTCGGGGTCGCGAGTTCGAGCCTCGTTTCCCGCTCCAATTTGCCCGAGTGGTGGAATCGGTAGACACAAGGGATTTAAAATCCCTCGCCTTTCGAGGCGTGCCAGTTCAAGTCTGGCTTCGGGCACCATTTCAAAAATGATATTAGTGGGTCGTTAGCTCAGTCGGTAGAGCAGCGGACTTTTAATCCGTTGGTCGAAGGTTCGAATCCTTCACGACCCACCACTTAAAAATAAAGTAAGCACCGAAAGGTGTTTTTTTATTGCCTAATATCTGGTACTACTTTTCAATTACTGGCTGATTGAAAAATAGCTATTATCTCTATCCAATCTAAAATAATTAATATATTAACGCTACGTTATATTTCCTAAAATAAAATAGCGCCTGAAAATCAAGCGCTATCCAAAATACAATAAAAATTTACCGCACTTTATTATTTCAATAAGTAAGCCCGTAGTTGTGCAAAATCATTATCCATTTCATCAGAAAGCAATGGTAGCTGATTATGTTTATCCAGGGCTTCAGGTAATGAAAGCTGAATACCAAGAATACGTTCTACGGATTCTTTAAATTTTGCTGGATGAGCTGTACACAGGAAGATTCCTGTTTCACTAGCTTTAAGTTGATCTTTCAACACCTGATAAGCAATCGCTCCGTGCGGTTCACAAACATAACCTTCAGCATTCATTGCTTTTAAGGTTTCTTCAGTTTGTGCATCAGTCAGCATCCCCGAACCTAAATCAGTTAAATTCCAACCATTTCGTTTAAACAGTTCTTCCACTCTTGGCCAGTTATTTGGACGGCTTACATCCATTGCATTAGAAAGAGTTACAACTGTCGTTTTAGGATCCCAATTGCCCGATTTCAAATAACGTGGCACAGTATCATTTGCGTTTGTTGAGGCGACAAAGCGTTTTATCGGCAAACCTAAGGTTTTTGCAATTAACCCTGCAGTTAAGTTACCAAAATTACCACTTGGCACAGAAACCACAACATTATCACGTTTTTCTTTTGGCAATTGTGCGACAGCCTCAAAGTAATAACAAACTTGAGCTAATAAGCGGCTAATATTAATAGAATTTGCAGAGTTAAGTCCGATAGTTTGGCGCAATTCAGCGTCATCAAAGGCTTGCTTAACTAAAGCCTGGCATGCATCGAAATCAGCGTTAATCGCAACAGTACGAATATTCCCACCTAAAGTACAGAATAGCTTTTCTTGCAATGGACTGATTTTGCCTTTTGGATAAAGGATAACTACATTAATATTTTCTAATCCATAAAACGCGTGTGCTACAGCTGCTCCAGTATCGCCAGACGTTGCCGTTAAAATAGTGATTTTTCCATCACCACGTACCGCCGCAAGTGCCTGTGCCATAAAACGCCCACCAAAGTCCTTAAATGCCAATGTGGGACCATGAAATAATTCAAGTGCATAAATATTATCTTCAACTTTTTCTAACAGTGCGGTGAAAGTAAACGCATTTTTCACCATCTCGTCTAACGTTGCTTTCGGTAATTCTTCACCAATTAATGCACTTAGAATTTTTTGGCTACGCTCAACAAGAGGTAATTCAAGTAATTCATCAATGTTATTAAGTTGAGGAATAACTTCAGGAAAGAATAAACCTTGATCCCGTCCAAGACCTTGACGAACAGCCTGAGAAAAAGTAACTTGTTCTTCGGGATGTTTGATATTGTATAAATTCATATTTAATCCGTTTTTAATCTGATTTTATCTATTTAAATTAACTTATTTAATTTCTCTTGCGCCTTCGTTATCGACCTTGCATACATGCACAAAACCTTCATTATTTTGTAAATAATGATTCTCTAAATAAGTTGAAAGTTTAATTGCAGTTTGTAAGTCTGGAGCAATAGAGAAAATAGTTGGTCCTGAGCCTGAAATACCTGTGGCAAGTGCACCTAAGTCTCGCGTAGCCTGTTTTACTTCAGCAAAATTAGGTAGCAGAGATTCACGATAAGGCTCGGCAATGACATCTTTCATCATTATCGCTGCAAGGTTTTCCTGATGGGTATGGCAAGCATGCACAAAGCCACCTAAATGACGACCATGGGCAATCACGTCTTGTCGAGTATAGCTTTTCGGTAAAATTGCACGAGCTTCAGCAGTAGAAACTTCAATTCCTGGATACGCCAACACCCAATACCAATTATCAAAAAATGGCAATTTTTGACAAATATTACCGAGCGATTGCACCATAAATTGCACACCGCCAAGATAGCAAGGTGCAACATTATCATAATGGATTGAACCAGAAATACGGCCTTCCAATTCTCCCATCATTTCAAGCAACTCCATTTTCGAAAAAGGGCAATCATGAAACTGATTTAATGCCACTAATGCAGCAACAATAGAACAAGCACTAGAGCCTAAACCAGAGCCAATAGGCATATTTTTTTCAAGCGTTAAACGCAAAGGCTTCACATTTCCTCCGCGTAATTTTAATTGCTCGCGAAATAGCACATAAGCTTGGTAAACAATATTTTTTTGTGGTTCTTTCGGTAATTTACGAACAAAATAGCCCGCACTTTCTAACTCAAAACCACTTGAAATAGATTCTATTTGAACCACATCACCTAACAATGAACCATCAATAGGAGAGATCGCGGCGCCTAAAGTATCGAAACCTACGCTAATATTCGCGCTAGATGCAGGGGCGTAAATTCTTAACATTGGGAATCCTTATTAATGTTGTAATGTTCTTAAAATATCGGCAAAGATACCTGCCGCAGTAACTGCATTGCCTGCTCCATAACCACGTAATAAAAGTGGAATAGGTTGGTAATAACGAGTATAAAATGCCAAAGCATTTTCACCATCTTTCACTTTATAAAGTGGGTTATTCTGATCGACTGCAACAATGGATACTTTACATTTGCCTTCGCAAATTTTTCCAACATAACGCAATACTTTGCCTTCAGCTTTAGCGGTGGAAACACGAGCTTTAAACTCTTCATCAAGCTGTGGCAACATTGCCATAAATTCATCTGCAGATTTTCCTTCAGAAAAGCCTTTCGGCAATACACCTTCAACTTCAACATCAGAAAGTTCAAGCTCAATTCCTGCTTCACGAGCAAGAATTAATAATTTGCGCGCTACATCTTGTCCAGAAAGGTCATCTCGAGGATCAGGCTCAGTAAAGCCTTTTTCACGCGCAAGTGCGGTGACTTCTGAAAGAGAAAGTCCTTCCTCCAATTTACCAAAAATAAAGGAAAGGGAGCCAGATAAAATGCCTTCAAAATATTCAAGTTCATCACCTGCAGCAAGTAAGTTTTGAAGATTTTCAATCACTGGCAAACCTGCGCCCACATTCGTTTCATACAAAAATTTATGTTGGCTTGCTTGAGCGTTTTGGCGTAACTCATTGTAATAAGCTAATTCTCGTGTATTCGCTTTTTTATTTGGCGTGACCACATGGAAACCTTCTTTTAACGCACGAGCATAAAGCCCCGCTACAGATTCGGCTGAGGTACAATCTACAAATACAGGATTCACCACATGATGTAATTTAATGAAAGAAAGCAATACATCAAAATCTGATGGCTGAGTCGCATTTTCTAAATCGGTTTTCCAATCGTCTAAACATAATCCATTTTCATCGAGCAACATGCGGTTGGAATTCGCAATAGCGCAAACTCGAATTTCAACATTCTTCTTTGCTAGATACTCCTTTTGACGCTTTACCTGCTCAATTAATTCTCCGCCTACTCCACCAACGCCCACTAAAAACATATCCACTACTTTTTTATTATTGAAAAGAGCCTGATGGGTAGCTTTCACTGCTTCAATCGCTTTATTTTGCGGCACAACGGCAGAAATTGAACGTTCACTAGAACCTTGTGCAATCGCCACAATGCTAATATTTGCCTGTGCTAACGCAGAGAAGAAACGAGCAGCAATGCCTTTCGCTTGCTTCATTCCATCGCCCACAACAGAAATAATGGATAAATCTTTAATCACTTCAATTGGTTCTAATTGATGTTCATTTAATTCATTAGCAAACTCAGTTTCTAGTACGGTTTTCGCTACTTCTGCAGATTTCACTGGCACACAGAAACTAATACTATATTCAGACGAAGACTGGGTAATTAAAATGACTGAAATGCCTGCGCCTGACATAGCTGAAAATACGCGAGATGCCATGCCAACCATGCCTTGCATACCAGGGCCTGATACATTAAACATCGCCAAGTTATCTAAGTTAGTGATACCTTTGACTTGTAAACCTTCTGATTTCACATTGCCATCAATAATCGAACCCGGCGCAGAAGGATTTCCTGTATTTTTAATGACACAAGGAATATTTTGTGGCAACAATGGGCCAATCGTACGAGGATGAATCACTTTCGCACCGAAATAAGAAAGTTCCATTGCTTCACGATAAGAAAGAGTTGGTAATAAACGAGCATCAGGCACTAAACGTGGATCGCAAGTATAAACGCCATCCACATCGGTCCAAATTTCGCATACGCTTGCGCCTAAACAAGCGGCTAAACAGGCCGCAGAATAATCTGAGCCATTACGACCGAGCAGCACCAACTCACCTTTTTCGTTACCCGCAGTAAAGCCTGCCATAAGCACCACTTTATCTTTTGCAATACTTGCTGCATCAACACGTTTTGTTGATTCTTCAATTTCAACAGAAGATTCAAGATAACCGCCTTTTGCTAATAATTGTTTGACCGGATCCACAATATGTACGCTATAGCCACGCGCTTCAAACCAAGCCTTCATCATTGCGATAGAAAGTTTTTCACCACGGCAATCAATCGTCGCTTTAACTGCATCTTCTACTTTTCCTGCTTGACGAATTTCTTCTAATAATCCTTTGATTTGAACAAATTCAGCATCAATAAGCGCCTTGGTGCCATTTAAGTCGAATTGATTATTTTCGGCATGTAAGCCATTGATGATGTTATAGAAAATTTCGATTGCTTCGTTGAAATGCGTATCGGTTGGTTGATTTAATGCAGCTTTTTCAGAAAGGGCGACGAGATGATTAGTTATTTTTGCTGGTGCTGATAAAACACCTGCTGCCTGCTCTTCTAAATGAGCTTGCTCGATCAATTTCGCTGCTTGGGAAAAACGTTCCGGATTTGCAAGCGAAGTGCCGCCAAATTTAAGTACGCGCATGATTGGTTCTCCTAGAGATATTGTGTTTTTAAATTTATAAAAAAACCCGCTATTCAGTTGAATCGCGGGTTTTCTGTATCCTGTTTTTTGGTGCACTAACCCGCGCCATTAATCATAGTAATGGTCATCATAATGGTGGTAATCGTGCTAATGATTACGGATAAAGTGCGGTTATTTTTCATTGTGTTTTATCTTGAAAAATGAATGTGTAAAGAAATACCGAAATTTCCCGAGCTTGTCAAACAGAAAGTAACAAATTTTTCAGAAATTTTCTCAGTTAATAAATTTCGTGTAAACTAACCGCACTTTTATAAAGGAGAACCTATGGATATCCAGCATAATCTCAACCTAATTCATCAAAAAATTGAAACAGCTTGCAAAGAAGCTAAACGCAATCAAAATACCGTAAAATTACTTGCCGTATCTAAGACCAAACCTATTTCCGCTATACTTTCGGCTTATCAGGCTGGACAAAGGACTTTTGGTGAAAATTATGTGCAAGAAGGTATAGAAAAGATCCAATATTTTGAATCGCAAGGTATTAACCTTGAATGGCATTTTATCGGCCCATTACAATCGAATAAAACCCGTCTCGTTGTAGAACATTTTGATTGGATGCAAACACTTGATCGAGCAAAAATTGCAGATCGTTTAAATGAACAACGACCAACTAATAAAGCACCGTTAAATGTCTTGATTCAGATTAATATCAGCGATGAAGAAAGTAAATCAGGTATTCAACCTGAGGAAATGTTAACACTGGCAAAACACATCGAAAATTTACCGCACCTACGCTTACGTGGCTTAATGGCAATACCCGCACCGACCGATAAAATCACAGAACAAGAAACCGTGTTCAGAAAAATGTCAGATCTATTTGAACAACTTAAACAAGCCTCACCTAATCAACAAATTGATACACTTTCTATGGGAATGACAGATGATATGCCAAGCGCAATAAAATGCGGTTCTACTATGGTACGTATTGGTACTGCAATTTTCGGTGCAAGGGATTATTCAAAATAAATCTAAACAACCCTAGTGAAAAAATTATCGTAAAAAAAGCGAACCACACATAAAAGAGCGGTTCGTTTTTTATATTATTTTTGACTACATACAGCAATAAAATGTAATTTATGTTGAGGATCATTAAAGGTTTTGAACATTCTTTTAAATTGCTCACGATTTTCCGCTTTCATAGCATTACGGATGATTTTTAACGTCCCAAGAATGCCCTCATCATAAAGCATTCCTTTTGGTGAAAGTAATGTCATCTCACCAGAGAAAGTATCGACATTTCTAAAGCCACTTTCTTGGAATATTCCTTTCCATCCATCTTTCGTTAATGGCGTGACCGTCACGTTAATCGCTTTGCGCATATTTTCAAGAATAGTTTGATGATCATTTCCCACCAGCATAACATCGTGAGTAAGCAATAAACCATTGGGTTTTAATACTCGAAAATATTCTGCAATGGCTTTTTTCTTAGCTTCCACGGGTAACATCGTCAGCATCGCTTCATTAATGACAATATCAAAACTTTCATCCTCGAAAGGCAACTTCATCGCATTCGCACGCTGTACATGAATTTTTTCTTGCAAGCCATTTGCTTCGATATTTGCTTGTGCTTTTTCTAATGCATGTTCATCTAAATCAACACCTTCAATATGGCAACCAAATTGCTTCGCCAATCCAATGGCTGTCGTTCCCATATTACAGGCAACCTCTAATACTTTTTTATCTTGGCTAAAATCGCCATTGGCAATTAACCAATCTGTTGCTTTTTTACCGCCTGGACGCAAACGAGTTTTACCTAAACGTGCAAGAAAATTATGCCCTACTTCATCTTTTGCCATATCTATCTCCTAGTAATTAACTTGGTTTTTATATTATAGATGAAAATTATTCTTATTAAAGTAGTAAAGCAAAAAATAACCCAACCGATTGGTTGGGTTATAAAAGATCAGGAAAATTTACCGCACTTTAAATCAATTAGGTTTCCATTCACCATTGAGCACGGTTGCTGTCACTTTATAATCTGACGTAAACACAGATAAATTCGCGATTTTTCCTTTTTCTACCGAACCTAAACAGTCATCCACACCAATTGCTCGTGCAGGATAAAGATTACTCATTCGAATTGCTTCAGCAAGTGGAATTTCAACAAACTCCACTGCATTCTTAATAGATTCGATCATGGTAATTGATGCGCCAGCGATCGTACCGTTCGCATCAAAACAACGGCCATCTCGGATATAAATGGTTTTACCTACAAAGGTGAAGGTTTCCAATTCAGGTGGTGCACCTGCTGCAGCAAGAGAGTCAGTTACAATACAAAGTTTGTCACCTTTGATTTTTTTATCAATGCGAACATTACCGTAATTGATATGCACACCATCCACGATAATACCAGTGTAAACATCAGAATCTAGTACAGCCCCCACTACGCCCATAGCACGTCCAGAACTAATTGGCGACATCGCATTATGCAAGTGAGTCGCAAAAGTTGCGCCTTTGTGGAAGGCGGCTTTAGCGACTTCATAAGTCGCATTAGAATGGCCTACAGAGACAATAATGCCCGCTTTCACAAAATCAGGCGTATAGTTAATGGTTGGGTTTTCTGCGGCAATGGTAATTTTTGTAATGACATCACCATTTTCACAGAGGAAATCCTTCATTTCAGGCGTAATTTCACGAATATATTCCGGACGGTGTACACCTTTTTTCTCAACGCTGATAAACGGTCCTTCAATATGTAAACCAAGTGCTTGGTTTTTATGCTTGTTTAAATATTCACGCATAATTTTCACCGCACTTTTTATGTTTTCATCTGGTGCTGTGATAAAAGTTGGAAGGAAACTTGTACAACCTGATTTCAAGTTAGTTTCCTGCATAATTTCCAAGGTTTCAACGCTAGTTTGATCGTTAAACATCACGCCGCCACAGCCATTTAATTGAAGATCAATAAAACCAGCGGTTAAATTATTACCTTGTAAATCAATGGTTTTGATACCTGTTTCTAATTCAGCTTGTGGAACTACCGCTTCAATAATTTCACCGTTAATAATTACAGCAAAATCACGTAAAACATCATATTTTGTGTAAATCACACAATTCGTTAATGCATATCTCATTTTTTGTCCTTAAATAAAATAATCAGAAAAATTACCGCTCTTTTGAGCGGTAGGATCTTATAACACGCTATGAATAGCGCGTTGTTCTAATTCAGTAAAATATTTAACAGTTTTTACCTTCAATTCTTGTTGTGCAGGCTCATCACAAACTAACACAAAATGGCGATGTAGCTGAAGAGCACTCACTGTCCACATATGGTTCACACCACCTTCTACGGCTGCTTGAACTGCAAGTGCCTTATGATGGCCAGTCGCAAGGATCATCACTTCTTCTGCATCTAATAATGTGCCTACACCAATAGTCAAAGCATATTTCGGCACTTTATTCACATCATTATCAAAGAAACGTGAATTTGCGATCAGTGTGTCTTGAGTTAACGTTTTAATACGAGTACGGGAACTTAATGATGACGCCGGTTCATTAAAGGCAATATGGCCATCATTGCCTACTCCGCCCATAAATAAATTAATTTTTCCGTAAGATTTAATTTTTTCTTCATAACGGCGACATTCCGCATCATGATCATCCGTGTTGCCATTAAGAATATTGATATTTTCTGGCTGAATATCGATATGATTAAAGAAATTGTTATACATAAAACTATGATAACTTTCAGGATGTTCCTCTGGTAAACCCACATATTCGTCCATATTGAATGTTACCACATGCTTAAAACTCACCTCTCCCGCTTTACAAAGTGCGATTAATTCTTGGTAAGTTTTTAATGGTGTGCCACCAGTTGGTAAACCGAGAACAAATGGACGTTCAGCCGTAGGATTAAAATGATTGATACGATCAACAATATGGCGTGCAGCCCAACGACTCACCTGTTGTTCGTTGTGTAGAGGGATAAGACGCATACTATACTTCCTTTATTTTCAATACCGTGGATAAACAAACCAACGGTTAAACATAATGGTTCCCCACTACGAAATAGAAAAACTGAGAAGCAGGAAACGAGAATTGCTACCCCAAGAGGGATAAATTATGAGTAACCTAGGGAAATCAATCCCCTAGGTTCTCACGATATTCCATTAATTATAAAAATTTCGCTTTCAACTCTTTTGCTTTAGCAAGCTGAGCATCTGTTGCTTTTGCTGTCATTGGCTCACGGCAATAACCCGCATCCACACCTTCTAATTTAAGCAATTCTTTGATGGTTAAATATAAACCATTCGCTAAAATGCCTTCGATTAAATCGTTGGTTACATGTTGAATTTCTAACGCTTCGGCTAATTTACCCGCTTTGGTTAATTCAAAAATTTGACGAGCACGAACACCGTTTACGTTGAAAGTTGAACCGATTGCACCATCCACACCAAGTGCGGCCGCAGGTAACATCATTTCATCGAAACCAGCCCAAATTAAGTGGTTTGGATAAGCTTTTTTCAAACGTTCTAATAAATAGAAGTCACCTGCTGTAAATTTTACCCCTAATACTTTCGGGTTTTTGTAAAGTTCACCAAATTGTTCAATTCCCATATTCACACCAGTTAAAAACGGAATAGAATACACGATCATATTATTGCCCGTTTCTGCAATAATGGTGTCGTAATAATGTTTGATTTCAGGGAAACTAAATTTGTAGTAGAACGGAGTGACGGCAGATAAGCTATCGTAGCCTAATTCTGTTGCATATTTACCTAATTCCACCGCTTCTTTTAAGTTTACGCTGCCCACTTGAGCAATTAGCGCGATTTGATCTTTTGCTTCATCTTTTGCAATACGGAAGATTTCTTTTTTCTCTTCAGTTGAAAGCATAAAGTTTTCGCCTGTTGAACCACCCACATATAAACCATCAACTTTCATTTTGTCGATATTATGGCGGATAATTTGACGTAAACCTTTTTCATTAATTGTGCCATCTTCATTAAATGACACTAATAATGCACTGAAAATACCTTTTAAATCACGCATAAGTTTTCTCCTATTTTATACGTTGTTCAAGAATCACATTGAGGGTTTTTTGCTTGGTTTGAACTGCAAGTTCTTCTTCGCCCTGCACTAACAAAGCATAAATTAAATCTAATACAAAAAGCTGTGCAATTTTGGTACCAATGGAGTCACCTTGTAGCTTCCCTTGTTTATTACCATTTACCAAAACATAATCAGCATATTCTGTAACAGGTGAACGCAAACTATGAGTTAATGCCACTGTCGTTGCACCATTTTGTTTAGCAATTTTGAGTGTGTGCGCTGTTTCTGCGGAATAGCCAGAATGACTTAAACCAATTGCCACATCAGAAGACGTAAGTAATGCCGCCTGCATATACATAAAATGATTATTGCCTGTTGCATCCACTTGGAAACCGATGCGCATCAATTTATTTTTCGCATCTTCAGCTGTCACACCAGATGATCCCACGCCGAATAAAAAGATACGACGTGCTTTTTTAATGGCTTTAACGACTTGTTCAAGCTGTTTTAAATCTAATAAATTAACCGTTTCTTCCATTACATTAGAAACTGCCGCTTGCAACTTTTGTGCAATCGTTAAAGAATCATCGCTCGGCATAATTTCTGTTTCGAGCACAGTTTCATCATTGTTATCTTTCGTGGCAAGCTCAATAGACAGTTCTAATTTAAAATCGCTGAAACCTTTAAAACCAATGGTTCGACAAAAACGGACGAGTGTCGCTTCTCCAACTTCCAAATGCTTAGCGATTTCTGAAAGGGGGCATTGAGACACTAAATCAGGAGAACGCAAAATCGTATCAGCAATTTTTTTCTCTGATTTGGTTAGACTATGGTAAAGCGAACTAATGGTGTTTAACACATTTCCGGATTTAGCCATAAATTGTTCCTTTTGGTTTATCAAGCAGAACATCTTTTACCCAATAAGCTGCGCCGACTAATCCTGCATCTTGACCAAATTTAGCAGATTCAATATCACAGCTATATACAGCAGGCATATCCTGTAAGAAACGTTTGACTAATGGTAAATAACCTTCAGCCAACCCGACACTACCACCTACAACAACTTTTTGCACATCCAATCCAATCACTAAATCCGCCACTAAATTGGCAATGGCTTGGGCTGAACGTTCTATAAGTGCGGTAGCTTTTTCATCATTTTTTCTAAAGCGTTCAAAAACTTCTCTTGGTTCACAAGGATCATCCCATTGAGAAGACACCGCTTCAATAGCACGACCAGCAGCAACGGCTTCTACACAACCTCGACGACCACAACCACACATTGGGCCATTTGGATCCGCTAATGTATGCCCGATATGTCCTGCAATTCCCTTTGGACCAGTTTGTAATTGTTGGTTTAATATGACACCGCCACCGACGCCAGTAGAAACCGTAATAAAAACAAAGTTTGATACTTTCTCTGGATCTTGAAGTTGATATTCCGCATAAGTCGCGGCTTGCGCATCATTTAATAAGCCAATTGGTTTATCCGTGTGTTTAGCAATACTTTCTTTTAGTGGAAATTGATTCAAACCACCTAAATTTTTAGGATTAAGTGCGGTTAAAACACCATCATTTATAATACCGGTTGAAGCCACCGCCACATAATCAAATTGCCCCGCATAATGAGTAAGAAGTTGTTCCAATGCTTGATGCATTCCTTCTACCACATTTTCACGCGGCGTATGAATTTGTTGGCGTTGTTCAACTTCGCCATTTTTTACGATAGCCGCTGCGATTTTTGTACCGCCAATGTCTAGAGCTAAACAACGCATAACTTATCCTTATAGTATGAAGTATTTTCTCACACGTCTTACGACTATCTTGCAGATTTCACAGAATTAGCGAACCAACTCACGATATGCTCAAGGCGAGTTAAGGCTGAACCAACGGTTACGCAATCTGCGCCAATTTCAATCGCAACTTTTGCTAATTCAGGCGTGTTATAGCGACCTTCTGCCATCACAAAACAACCTGCAGATTTTAAATCTTTCACTAATTGATAATCAGGTTCTTCGGGAACTGGACCACCTGTATAACCAGACATTGTGCTCCCCACGATATCAAAACCGAGTTTTTGACAATACAAGCCTTCTTCTAAATTAGAGCAATCTGCCATAGCCAAGCAGCCCATTTCATGGATTTTTTTCACCGCACTTTCAATATCAACTGGACGAGGACGGCTAGTGCCATCTACCGCAATAATATCTGCCCCAGCATTGGCAAGATCTTCAATATCTTGCAGAAATGGCGTAATACGAATCGGACTATCAGGTAAGTCGCGTTTTACAATACCGATAATTGGAATGTTTACAAAAGGACGTGTCGCTTTAAGGTTATCTACACCTTCAATACGTAAACCTGATGCGCCACCAGCAACAGAAGCTTGGGCCATGGCAGAAACAATTTCTGGTTTATCCATTGGGCCATCATCAACAGGTTGGCAAGAAGCAATGAGACCATATTGAATTTGAGAAAGCACATCTTGATGAGATAATTTCGACATAATATCACTCCTAAATATATTGAGGCCGATAATGCTCAAATGCTTTATTACAAGCCATCTAGGCGTTAGCATTATTTAGACTCAATCATCCTCAAAAATATAACTGAGCCCGCATTTTCGTCAGTGCTCAGCATTATATAAAAACATAACTCCATTTTAAAATATTTTTTTGAAGTATTTTTTTGTAAATGTGATCTACCTCTCAATTTTGAAATAAAACTTCAAAGAACAGTTCAAAAAGTATTTTTTTACTTTAGAATAGCGCCCGAGTAGTTTTTTTGATGTCTAAAACATTAAGCATTCACTTTCAATCCAAGCTAATTATGGCTTATATCAACATAGGTTCACACAGGAGCGAACATTATGAAATTTACTAAACTTTTCCTTGCAACTGCTATCACATTAGGCGTTTCTTCAGCCGTTTTTGCCGCAGATTATGACTTAAAATTTGGTATGAATGCGGGTACTTCATCTAATGAGTACAAAGCAGCAGAAATGTTTGCAAAAGAAGTAAAAGAAAAATCACATGGTAAAATTGAAGTTTCACTTTATCCAAGTTCACAACTTGGTGATGACCGAGCAATGTTAAAACAATTAAAAGACGGTGCTCTTGACTTCACTTTTGCTGAATCAGCTCGTTTCCAATTATTCTATCCTGAAGCAGCAGTGTTCGCGTTACCCTATGTAATCACCGATTACAACGTTGCGCAAAAAGCCTTATTTGACACCGCATTTGGTAAAGATTTAATTCAAAAAATGAATAAAGAATTAGGCTTAACCTTATTATCACAAGCTTATAACGGTACTCGCCAAACAACTTCAAACAGAGCGATCAATAGCATTGCTGATATGAAAGGCTTAAAACTTCGTGTACCAAATGCTGCAACTAACTTAGCGTACGCAAAATATGTAGGAGCATCTCCAACACCTATGGCATTCTCTGAAGTATATCTTGCACTTCAAACTAACTCTGTAGATGGTCAAGAAAACCCATTAGCAACAGTACAAGCACAAAAATTCTATGAAGTGCAAAAATTCTTAGCGATGACTAACCACATTTTGAATGACCAACTTTATTTAGTGAGTAACGAAACTTATAAAGAATTACCTGAAGATCTTCAAAAAGTAGTCAAAGACGCCGCTGAAAATGCCGCAAAATACCACACTAAATTATTCGTAGATGGCGAAAAAGATTTAGTGACATTCTTTGAAAAACAAGGTGTTAAAGTGACTCACCCAGATTTAACTCCATTCAAAGATGCAATGAAACCATTCTATGCTGAGTTTGTAAAACAAACTGGTGAGAAAGGTGAAAAAGCATTAAAAGAAATCCAAGCTATTAAATAATCTCTATCACGTGCGCCAGCAATTTAGTTGGCGCACTCATTTTCGTTCTCCACAATCTCTCGGAGTGAAGTATGAAATTTTTTAACAAACTTGAAGAATGGATTGGCGGCGCACTATTCCTTGTCATTTTCGGTATTCTTGTTGCTCAAATCCTATTCCGCCAAGCTTTCCAATCACCATTAATTTGGAGTGAAGAACTCGCTAAATTATTGTTTGTATACGTAGGTATGCTCGGCATTAGTGTTGCTATCCGCAAACAAGAACACGTTTACATCGACTTCTTAACCAATTTAATGCCTGCTTCGGTCAAAAAAGTAACAAACTCCTTTGTACAGTTGGTGATTTTCCTTGGCATTATTTTCTTTATCCATTTTGGTATTAAAACGTTCCTTGATGCAAGTTTCCCAATTGATGCGTTAGGTGGAATTTCAGAGAAATGGATTTATGCTTCTCTGCCGATCATTTCTATCCTAATGTTAGTGCGCTTCTTCCAAGCACAAGCAGACAATTTTAAAGAAGATAAAAGCTATTTACCTGCGACGTTCTTCATTGTAAGTGCGGTCATTTTATTAGGCATTTTATTTACGTTCCCAGAATGGTACAAAGTATTACGCATTACAGAATATGTGAAATTTGGTTCTAACTCTGTATACGTTGCCCTAATATTCTGGCTAGTTATTATGTTCCTTGGTGTGCCAGTAGGTTGGTCATTATTCATCACCACATTGCTTTATTTCTCCATGACCAGATGGAATGTGGTAAACGCAGCGGCTGAAAAGCTGACCATGAGTTTAGATAGTTTCTCATTACTTGCTGTGCCGTTCTATATCCTAACTGGTATTTTAATGAATACTGGCGGTATCACAGAACGTATCTTTAATTTTGCGAAAGCCTTACTCGGTCACTACACTGGTGGTATGGGTCATGTAAATATTGGTGCAAGTTTATTGTTCTCAGGTATGTCAGGTTCTGCACTTGCTGATGCGGGTGGCTTAGGTCAGTTAGAAATCAAGGCTATGCGCGATGCAGGTTATGATGATGATATTTGTGGTGGTATCACTGCAGCATCTTGTATCATCGGTCCATTAGTTCCACCAAGTATTGCCATGATTATTTACGGTGTAATCGCCAACGAATCCATTGCGAAACTATTCGTTGCAGGTTTTGTACCAGGCATACTTGTAACAATTGCTTTGATGATCATGAACTACTACGTATCTAAAAAACGTGGTTATCCAAGAACACCAAAAGCAACTCGTGAAGAACTTTGTACATCATTCAAAAAAGCATTCTGGGCAATTTTAACCCCATTACTCATCATCGGTGGTATCTTCTCTGGCTTATTTAGCCCAACAGAATCTGCCGTTGTTGCTGCGACTTATTCCGTCATCATCGGTAAATTCGTTTATAAAGAATTAACCATGAAAATGCTCTTTAATAGCTGCGTTGAAGCGATGGCAATTACTGGTGTGGTTGCATTAATGATTATGACTGTGACCTTCTTCGGAGATATGATCGCACGTGAACAAGTTGCAATGCGTATTGCAGACGTGTTCGTTGCCGTAGCTGATTCTCCACTTATGGTATTAGTCATGATCAATGCGCTCTTGCTCTTCTTGGGTATGTTCATTGATGCATTAGCATTGCAATTCTTAGTGTTACCAATGTTAATTCCAATCGCAATGCAATTTAATATCGACTTAGTATTCTTCGGTGTAATGACTACTTTGAATATGATGATCGGTATCTTAACCCCACCAATGGGAATGGCTCTTTTTGTGGTGGCGCGAGTGGGTAATATGTCAGTATCCACTGTGACTAAAGGTGTATTACCGTTCTTAATACCGATATTCTTAACATTAGTATTAATTACGATTTTCCCACAAATCATTACTTTTGTACCAAATCTATTGATGTCTTAACACTAAAGTGCGGTTAAAAAAAGCAAAGCTTTTATAACCGCACTTTTTTTATAAAATCAATCCTATTCAATGCGGTTTTATGAATAGCAAACCATAAACATAACTTAATAAATGAGGTTTATTATGAAATTGACAAAAACAGCATTATGCGCCGCACTTTTTGCAACTGTTGCATTTTCAGCTAACGCACAAGCCTATCCAAATTTACCAGTAGGTATCAAAAGCGGAACTGGCGCACTCATCGGCGATACCGTATATGTAGGCTTAGGTTCGGGTGGTAATAAATTCTATTCTTTAGACTTAAAAGATCCTGCTGCACAATGGAAAGAAATTGCAGCATTCCCTGGTGGTGAACGTAATCAACCTGTTGCAGCAGCTGTAGATGGAAAACTTTATGTATTCGGTGGTTTGCAAAAAAATGAAAAAGGCGAACTACAACTTGTTAATGATGCTTACAGCTATAATCCAGCTGATAATACTTGGGTGAAACTTCCTACTCGCTCTCCGCGTGGTTTAGTCGGTTCAAGCAGCGCATCTCACGCCGATAAAGTTTATATTTTAGGTGGTTCTAACCTCTCTATATTTAATGGTTTCTTCCAAGACACCGTGGCAGCAGGTGAAGATAAAGCGAAAAAAGATGAAATCGCAGCCGCTTATTTCGAACAACGTCCAGAAGATTATTTCTTCACAACAGAATTATTGAGCTATGAACCATCAACCAATAAATGGCGCAATGAAGGTCGTATTCCATTCTCTGGCCGTGCTGGTGCAGCATTCACTATCCAAGGTAATGACTTAGTGGTGGTCAATGGTGAAGTGAAACCAGGGCTTCGAACCGCAGAAACTCATCAAGGCAAATTCACTGCTAAAGGTGTGCAATGGAAAAACTTACCTGACTTACCTGCACCAAAAGGTAAATCACAAGATGGTTTAGCTGGTGCACTCGCAGGCTATAGCCATGGCCATTATTTAGTCACGGGTGGAGCGAACTTCCCTGGTTCAATTAAACAATTCAAAGAAGGCAAACTTCATGCGCATAAAGGTTTAACCAAAACATGGCATAACGAAGTTTATACTTTAAATAATGGTAAATGGAGTATCGTTGGTGAATTACCAATGAATATTGGCTATGGCTTCTCTGTGTCTTACAACAATAAAGTATTGCTCATCGGTGGTGAAACTGACGGTGGTAAAGCGTTAACCAGCGTCAAAGCCATTAGCTACGATGGTAAAAAATTGACCGTTGAATAATTTGGCATAGAATAATGTATAAGGCTTGATGCAAAGAATGGGCTCAAGCCTTTTGATTTCATCAAAATATAAAAATTAAGGAGATTATATGAGTGTACTTAGTTACGCACAAAAAATCGGTCAAGCCTTAATGGTGCCTGTGGCAGCCTTACCTGCCGCGGCATTATTAATGGGGATTGGCTATTGGATCGACCCAGATGGTTGGGGGGCAAACAGTCAATTAGCGGCATTATTAATTAAATCTGGTGCAGCAATTATTGATAATATGGGCTTACTCTTCGCTGTGGGCGTCGCATTTGGGCTTGCAAAAGACAAACACGGTTCCGCCGCACTTTCAGGCCTTGTTGGTTTCTACGTAGTAACCACCCTACTTTCCCCTGCTGGTGTAGCACAATTACAACACATTGATATTAGTGAAGTGCCTGCAGCATTCAAAAAAATCAATAACCAATTTATCGGGATTTTAATTGGTGTCATTTCAGCTGAACTTTACAACCGTTTCTATCAAGTTGAACTACCAAAAGCACTTTCGTTCTTTAGCGGAAAACGCCTCGTCCCAATTTTGGTTTCTTTCGTGATGATCGCCGTATCATTTGCCTTACTCTATATTTGGCCGCATATTTTCAACGCACTCGTTTCATTTGGTGAATCCATCAAAGATTTAGGTGCAGTCGGTGCGGGGATCTACGGTTTCTTCAACCGCTTATTAATTCCTGTTGGCTTACACCATGCCTTAAACTCTGTATTCTGGTTTGATGTAGCGGGTATCAACGATATTCCAAACTTCTTGGGCGGCGCTAAATCCATTGCCGAAGGCACTGCCACTGTGGGGGTCACTGGTATGTATCAAGCTGGTTTCTTCCCAGTGATGATGTTTGGTTTACCTGGTGCGGCTCTTGCGATTTATCACTGTGCAAAACCAAATCAAAAAGTACAAGTTGCCTCAATTATGCTTGCGGGTGCGTTAGCTTCTTTCTTTACAGGGATCACTGAACCGCTTGAATTCTCATTCATGTTCGTTACACCAGTACTTTATGTATTGCATGCATTATTAACGGGTATCTCTGTATTCATTGCAGCCACAATGCACTGGATTGCAGGATTCGGCTTTAGTGCTGGTTTAGTGGATATGGTACTTTCTAGCCGCAACCCACTTGCTGTTAGCTGGTATATGTTACTTGTACAAGGTATCGTATTTTTTGCTATCTATTATTTTGTGTTCCGTTTTGCAATTAATGCCTTTAATCTCAAAACACTAGGACGTGAAGATAAAGCAGATACAGCTGCAGCCCCAACACAAAGCAACCAATCTCGCGAAGAAAGAGCGGTAAAATTTATCGATGCTTTAGGTGGTTCAGAAAACTTCAAAACTGTGGATGCTTGCATCACTCGTTTACGCTTAACTTTAGTTGACCATCACAATATTAATGAGGATCAACTTAAAGCGCTTGGTTCAAAAGGTAATGTAAAATTAGGTAATGATGGATTACAAGTCATTTTAGGACCTGAAGCTGAACTTGTAGCAGAAGCGATTAAAGCAAAATTAAAATAAATTTTGACCGCACTTTACATGCCGTCTATCACTAGGCGGCATTTTTATTAATGAGATTTAGCGATGTTATTTATTCCACCACCACTACTCTGTTTATTAATTGGCACTGCAATGTATTTTTTGCCAAAAGTAGCTAGTTATTCTGTCCATTTTGCAGTTACTGCCTTTGTCATTACTCTTTCATTTTTGATTGCTGGAGGCAGTGTATTACAATTTTTTATACGCAAAACGACCATCAATCCTCATGACTTTAAACATACAATACAATTAGTTTCTACAGGCATATTTCGATTTAGCCGTAATCCAATGTATTTAAGTTTGCTATTAATGTTAATTGCGTGGGCTATTTGGTTAGGTAATAGTTTGGTTTGGTTAGGCGTGATTGTCTTTATACTAGTGATGAATCGCTTTCAAATAGCCCGAGAAGAAGCCTATTTGGAAAATAAATTTGGCGATGAATATCGTCGTTACAAACAAAAAGTAAGACGCTGGCTATAAAAAAACACCTTCACGATGAAGGTGTTTTTATCAATTTTAAATCTATTTCTTCGGTGCCTGCATAAAGCGGAAGAAATCACTATCTGGTTTTAAAATCATCATATTGTCAGAGCTTGCAAAACTCGCCTCATAGGCTTTTAAGCTACGAACAAAAGTAAAGAATTGTGGTTCTTGAGCAAAAGCATCTGAATATAATTTTGCCGCTGCAGCATCGCCTGAGCCTCGTAATTCTTGTGCAGTTTTATTTGCATTAGCAAGAATTAACGTCACTTTACGATCTACATCGGCTTGGATAAATGCAGCTTTTTCTTTACCTTGAGAACGGTGTTCTCGCGCAACTGCATCACGTTCTGCACGCATACGTTGATAAATTGAAGAAGATACTTCGTCCGGTAAATTAATTTGTTTTACACGCACATCAATCACTTCAATACCCAATTCTGCCGTACTATCTTGCCCTGAATTTAAAGCTTTTTTGGCACCTTCCATTAATTCACCACGCGTACCAGAAACGATGTCTTTAATAGTTCTTGTACCAATTTCAGAACGCAAACGGTCATTTACTTTACGGCTTAACAAACTTGACGCTTGGGTATAATCGCCACCACCAGTAGATGTGTAGAATCGACCAAAATCACTAATTTTCCATTTCACATAAGAATCTACTAGCAAGTCTTTTTTCTCAACAGTAACAAAACGTGTTGCCGATCCATCTAAAGTACGAATACGTGCATCTAAAACTTTAATGCTATCAATCAAAGGCACTTTAAAATGCAAGCCTGGTTCATATACCACCACTTTATTATCTGCATCACGTTGTACTTTGTTGAATCGCAACATAATACCGCGAGTACCTTCCGTCACGACCACGACACTAGAATACACTACTGCCGCAATGACAAAAATAGCTGGTAATAAAAATTTACGCATTAGTTAAATCTCCCTTGGCGAATCGGCTCAACAGTGCTTGGTAGTTGGCTTGAAGAATGATTAATACGCTCTGGCTGTGATAAAACAGGCGCAGATTCTACCGCTCTTTCTGTTACGGCTGGCGCTTTAGCTGATACTTTTTTACCCATGATTTGTTCTAAGGGTAATACAGTTAAATTGTTACCATTATTGCCATCAAGCATCACTTTTGGGGTATTTGCCATGACTTTTTCCATGGTTTGAATATATAAACGCTCACGCAGTAAATCTGGCGCAGCTTTAAATTCAGGCAACAAACGCTGCAAACGTTCCACTTCGCCTCGTGCATCTAACACGATACGATCTTTATAAGCTGTCGCCTCTTCAATAATACGTTGTGCATCACCACGCGCAATCGGCTCTTTCTCTCGGGCATAGGCTTCCGCTTCACGAATGAAACGTTGTTCATCTTCCTGAGCTTTAATCGCATCATCAAACGCATCTTTTACTTCTTCTGGAGGACGCGCAGATTGGAAGTTCACATCAATAACCTCAAGTCCCATATCATAGGATTTGATAATGTCATTTAACGCTTTCCACGTATCTTCACGAACAACCGCACGGCCTGTTGTTAAAATATCATTCATTGACATATGGCCAATCACATAACGCAATGCACTGTCAGTCGCTTGACCTAGACTGTCATCAGCATTCGTCACGCTAAAACGATATTTAGCAGGATCTTGCACACGATATTGCACGGTCATTTCCACACGAACCATATTTTCATCTTTAGTCAGCATCGAACCTTGTGTGCGAAGTTCTTTAACTTGCTCGACATTCACTGGCAATACTTTATCTACAAATGTTGGTTTCCAGTTTAAACCAGGTTGAACAATAGAATGCAATTCACCAAAACGAAGCACCACACCACGCTCAGCCTCTTTAATAGTGTAGAAACCACTTACGCCCCAAATAATCGCACCAATGGCAACAGCAAGCGGCACCACTTTTCCAAAATTAAATGGCGTACTGTTTTGAGAACTACCATTGTTTTGACCGCTCTTTTTATTTCCACCACCTAATTTTCTGAGAAGGTTATTAAAAATCTCCTCAATATCTGGCGGAGATTGTTCTTGATTCCCACGATTTTTATTGTTATTCCATCCATTATTATTGGATGAATTTCCCGGCTGTTGGTCGTTGCTTTGCCCTGGTTTGCTCCAAGGATCGCGATCTGAACCGTTCTGTGACATTTCATTCTCCATTTGTCAAAAAATTGTTAAGAGTTTAGCTAAATAAATGGGGCGCGTCTATGAAAATGCAAGAGGGGATAACCATTAATTTCGCCGCACTTTTAAGTTATGCCCCTTAGGCGCGGAGATTTTTTGCCATTAGCGTTAGATAGCTTTTGCTGTTTGCTATCGTAGCAGTTACAGCCTTAACAGATTTTTAAATTAAGATTACCTTTAATAGCAATACGCATATTTTCAGAAAAAGCAATGTTAATTCTCATCGCAGCTTAGGGGTCTTGCTCTCTCGTGATATTTCCGTAGAAAATTGGGTGTGCTTACGCTAGATTGGATGTAAAGTTATAAGGTTTACTTAACACAAGCATAATTGAAAATACAAAAAGTGCGGTCAATTTTTGAGAAGTTTTAAAACTCTTTAAAAGAGACCGCACTTTGTACTTCTGTATTTTAAATTGTAGTCTATTTAAATATCAAACAGACTACAAATTTCTAATAACTTAACATCAGAAATTAAACACTTTCTATACTATCCACCTCTTAGTTTTTTAGATATAAGAATTGATAATACTATTAATGGTGATAATCTGGAAAAACTATATAAGTTAAATGACAATACGTCAAGAATATCTTTCATAGAGATATTTCCAAAACTCACAATAAATTTAAATAATATAATAAGAAAAGACATACCAACAAAACAAAATATAAACACGAACAAAGAATAACCAGTAAAATAAACTAAAAAACTCATTAATCTACTTAGCATATAAACTCTCTCTGGAAAAATTTCTAATATCTTGCTCATCGCTTTCTAAAAATTTATTTAATGACTCACCTGTAAACGAGTCAGCTGCAACCCCCAATCTAACCGGATATTTCTTATAATCCTCATAACCAGTATAATAAAAGCTCCTATTTCTATACTCAGGATTATAATAACTCCGATTTTTACTAAGACCTTTTAGAATAGCCATATCAGCGGCTTTTTCCATACTTTTACCTACAGCTCCACCCAATGAAGTTGCGATAGCAGATGAAGCCGCTTTATAACCAGCATGTTTAATTGAATCCTCATTAGACTCAAAATATCCTTGCAAGCCTGAACTCACGGTATTCACTATCAATGTCGTTTTAAAATTTATTCCACCAGTAATAAATCCTGTTGTACCGCTCCAAGCTAAATCACTGGCTGATGTATCTTTACCTTGATAAGAGTTCCCACAATATCCTGATTAAATCTATCTACTTCAAATGACATATATCTAAATCAGGATAAAAATAATTTAAAAAAAATAGTCCATCATAAAAGTTTACTCCCATATATTGTTCACCTTTACAATAATCTCCATCACTAACCTTAACAAACCCTAGAGATAATATAAAATCATTTAACTCATTATAATTAGTTTCTTTTATGTAGAATTTTACAGACGCATAGGTCCTGTTAGAATCAGATATATCAACAATTTTATCTTTATATCTTTCCAAAACAAGCATATAAATATCTTGCTTTTTTTTATTATTTTTTCCCTTATCAACAGCACCTTCTTTTAACAAAGATAAGAGAAGAAAAAAGAAACAAGATATAAATAAAAATTTCAATACATTATTCATTTTAATTTCTCCGTGTATTCAGTCTCAATTGAGAATCTCTGCTCAACACCAATTGAAAGTATTTTCTTAGGCGTAGACGAAATTGTTTCGCCGTAACCTATACACCGATAATAACAACCTTCTACTCCCATACTATATCCAGCCAAAGTATCGTTTTGTGCCGCTGCTTGTAATGCTGCTGTCACCGCACGAATCACCAGGTCTTTTTCACTACCAATGCCGTAATCATCAATCCCTTTTTTAATAAGGCTAATTTGTTTACTGATTTCTTGCGCTTAATCACTATTTTGACGGCTCCTTACGGTGAGGTTTTAAATATAATAATAGCCCCTCTAGTTCACATGATAAAAGCTGAATTCTTGTAGTATTTTAAGTTGCAATCGTTCCCCACTCCACTCATAAAAGTGCGGTAATTTTTCTTGATGATTGACAAAAGCGGCTAAATAAATAGGGAGTTCATCAGTAAACCACAACTTCCCCTGCGGGCAATAATCTGAAAAAATTTTTTGTTGTTCAGGAAAATGACGAACATTGGATAATTTTACGATTCCAAATCCTTGGGATTTCAATACAGCCTCTCTCAAACACCAACAATGATAAAAAGCCTTCAAAGAATCCTGCTGATGATGAAACCAATCAATTTCTTCTTTTGGTGCAATATGTTCCATCAACGCCGTAAAATTTCTTATTTTAGGAAATTCAATATCAATTCCCACCGCACTTTTTTCTTCATTTCTAATATCTAATATTACCGCCACCCAATCACCAGAATGGCTAATATTAAAATCTATTCGATCATCTAGAAAATAAGGTCTGCCACTTTCAGTACGATGAATTTGAGATAAAAGTGCGGTGGATTTTCCTGCTATTTTTAGAAGTTGGAAAAGTAATAAGTGGGCAAGCCGACGGCACTGATGACGCTGAAAAACACGCGAACTATCCGTTTCAATTTGATACAGATTTTCTGGAATCAGTTCATCGGGTAAGGATTCCAAAGAAAAAGGTTGATTTATATTGCCGTAGGCGATGTAGGTTGTCATAAAAATAAAAGCACCATTCAAAGGTGCTTTTATATTAAAAGGATTTAGTTTGTGTGTAAATTAGCGAATCACTAATTCCGCCACAGAAACACCTACCAAGCAAGCGACAACAACCCCAATTAAACCTGGCACCATAAAACTGTGGTTAAAATAATATTTACCAATTTTCGTTGTACCCGTTACATCAAAGTTTACTGTTGCAATGTCTGATGGATAATTTGGAATAAAGAAATAGGCATAAGTTGCTGGCATTAAACCAACCAAGATTGGTGCTGGAATACCTAAGCCAATACCCACAGGTAATAACATAACTGCGGTTGCAGCTTGGCTATTAATTACGACTGAAACTGCAAATAATGCCAATGCGAATGTCCAAGGATAAGTTTGAACCATGTCAGTAATCGCGGCTTTAAATTCTGGCATTGCATATTGGAAGTATGTATCGCTCATCCAAGCAATACCATAAATCGCAATCGCTGCCACCATACCAGACTTAAATACCACGCCATTTGGCACGATTTGAGGATTCGTTTTCGTTGCAAGTAAAATCACACCACCAAAGCAAAGCATCATCATTTGGATGATTAGTGACATGGAAATCGCTTTTCCGCTACCGATAGTACGAATTTCAGGAATCATCGCAATCGCAACAATCACAACTAATGCTAATAAGAACAAATAAACTGATTTTTTAGCGCCTTGTGGAAGGGCTTCATTCAATGTTGTGCTTGTGGTATTGAAAATACGTTCGCGCCATACTGGATCTTGTAAACGACGTTGATATTCAGGATCTTGTTCCAACTCTTTACCACGACGCATACTATATAAAGAAAGCGCTATGGTACCCGCTAAGGTTGCAGGAACAGTCACACAAATAATATCTAACAAACTAATATGCTCAAAACCAGGCATTGCAGTAATTTTACCTAGATAGAAGACAACAGCTGCAGAGAGTGGGCTAGATGTGATGGCTAATTGAGATGCCACCGAAGAGGCAGCCATTGGACGTTCTGGACGGATTTTGTTTTTCAATGCAACATCGCCGATGATTGGCATAATTGTGTAAACAGAGTGACCAGTACCAAGCATAAACGTTAATAAATACACGACTAATGGGCCGAGTAAAGTTACACGTTTTGGATTTTTACGGAGAATGCGTTCGGCAATTTGTAACATAAATTTCAAACCGCCTGCAGCTTCAAGTACGGATGCACAAGTCACCACTGCAAGAATGATGAGCATTACATCAATCGGTGCTTTCCCCACTGGCATACGGAATACGAAAACTTCGATAGCAAGACCGATACCAGAAACAACGCCTAATCCGATACCACCATAACGGCTGCCCATATAAAGCATTAATAATAAGAATAAAAATTCTAAATAAAGCATAAGTACCTCAAAAATAAAAAAACTGTAAAAATAATACCCTTTTTGAGGAATAAAACTAGATATTTTTTAAATTTTAGAGCAAGAATTGAATTAAAAGATAATTCAGATCAATTTTACAATGCTGGAATAAGAGAAAAGTGCGGTGATGTTAGAAAGAAATTTTTGAAAAAAATTAGGCGACTTAAAAAGTCGCCCAACTTGAAATTATTGATTGTTTTGCACGTAGTCAATCGCAGATTGAACAGTTGTGATTTTTTCAGCTTCTTCATCTGGAATTTCGATATCGAATTCTTCTTCTAAAGCCATTACTAATTCAACTGTGTCTAAAGAGTCCGCACCTAAATCTTCAACGAAAGAAGCTTCAGATTTAACATCTTCTTCTTTAACACCTAATTGTTCAACGATGATTTTTTTCACGCGTTCTTCAATACTCATTTGTTTTTCCTATTTTGTTGGTTTTAACTCATAAAAGAGCGGTTAGTGTATGTATTTTTTATCAACTTGCAACTATTTTATAGGCTGGTCGCACCACAAAATGGGCAATCTGAATACACACATTAAAAATAGTTACGTACCTTTGCATACGCTCAAGGCGTAACCAAGCTACACTGCGAATGGGATTCTAACATTATCTAAAATCTTTGGCTATGATTTTGTGTTTAGAACACCGCTCAAGTCTAAATAAAGAGAAATGCTGATTTTCAGCATTAGCTCATATATAAACCACCATTTACATGCAAGGTTGTGCCCGTAATGTAAGCCGCATCATCAGAAGCTAAGAAAGCAACGGCTTTAGCAATATCTTTGGCTTCACCTAAACGACCAGCAGGAACATTAGATAAAATACCCGCTTTTTGTTCATCAGTAAGCACTTCTGTCATATCCGTTGCAATAAAACCTGGTGCAACCACATTTACAGTAATACCTCGTGCAGCCACTTCTTTCGCTAAAGATTTAGAAAAACCGATCACACCCGCTTTTGCCGCACAATAGTTAGCTTGTCCTGGATTCCCCATTGAACCCACCACTGAACCAATATTGATGATACGACCAAAACGTTTTTTCATCATTGAACGTAACATGGCTTTAGAAAGATGATACACCGAAGTTAAGTTAGTTTGCATAATATCAAACCACTCATCATCTTTCATACGCATCAATAAATTATCGCGAGTAATACCTGCGTTATTTACGAGAATATCAATATCGCCAAAATCATTTTTAATTTGCTCAAGTAAAGTTTCGATAGATTCTTTATCCGTTACGTTTAAAACTAAACCTTTACCTTTATCTCCTAAATATGCAGAAATTGCCTCTGCACCTTTTTCAGATGTTGCAGTACCAATTACAAATGCACCTTTTGAACTAAGTTCCTCTGCAATCGCACGGCCAATACCACGAGTAGCCCCTGTCACTAAAGCAATTTTACCTTGCATTTTTTCTTCCTTTTACGCTAAAAATTCTTCTACAGCATTGAATGATGCAACATCATTTACAGATATTGCTTGTAAATCACTCACAATGCGTTTAGTTAAACCATTTAATACTTTACCCGGCCCCACTTCAACAAGCGCTTGAACACCATCTTGCGCCATTTTTTCAACTGTTTCAGTCCAACGAACTGGGCTATATAACTGACGAACAAGTGCGGTACGAATTTCTGCACCTTCAGTTTCAGCTTTCACATCAACGTTATTTAATACTGATGTTGTTGGTGTATTAATTTGAATATTCTCAAGTTTTACAGCTAATTGCTCTGCTGCTGGTTTCATCAAGGCACAGTGAGAAGGTACGCTCACCGCTAATGGCAATGCACGTTTCGCTCCCGCGTCTTTACATAATGCAGCCGCACGCTCAACTGCAGCTTTCGCACCAGCGATAACGACTTGGCCTGGTGAGTTAAAGTTCACTGCTGATACAACTTCACCTTCTTCCGCTTGTTTACAAGCATTAATAATCGCTTCATTATCTAAACCAATAATTGCATACATTGCACCAGTGCCTTCAGGCACAGCTTGTTGCATTAATTTTCCGCGCAATTCCACTAATTTAATCGCATCTTGGAAATCCAACACGCCAGCACAAACTAACGCAGAATATTCACCTAAGCTATGGCCTGCCATCACTTCTGGTTTTAATTGAGGAAATATTTCTTGCCATACGCGATAAATAGCTACAGATGCAGCTAAAAGTGCAGGCTGAGTTTGCCAAGTTTTATTGAGTTCTTCAACTGGGCCTTGTTGAACAAGATGCCATAAATCATATCCAAGAGCATCAGATGCTTGTTTAAATGTTTCAGTAACGATTGGATATTCAGTTGCAAGATCAGCAAGCATACCGACAGTTTGGGAGCCTTGGCCTGGGAAGACCATTGCGAATTTTTTCATTATGTTTTGTCCTATTGTTTTAATTAAAAATATTTTTCGATAATTGACATCAGGATTTCGCCTGACGGCGACCTACTTTTCTTTGCTTGTGCAAAGCAAAGTAGGCAAAAGAAACACTCCCCAATTAAATCGCTGATCTTTGCTTTGTTTCAATTTTCTTTACGGCAATTTGCTGAACTCGCTTCGCTCAAACAGACGCAAATTGCCTAAAAATTGAAAGTCACAAAGGCGATTTATATGGGGCCCAAATTTAATCGGAGCATTATTTAAAAAGTGCAATTGATTTTGAGTTCATTTTTAGAGTGAAAAACATTTTGAATTTTCACCGCACTTTACATCGAAGAAAGAATAAATCGGGTTCCCTTCTTTGCCGCCTGGAAAAATAGAAATTTGTAGGAAATTTGCGTCTGTTTGAGCGAAGCGAGTTCAGCAAATTTCCGTGAAGCAAATTTCTATTTTTTCAGGAAACAAGGCAAAGCAGGGTTACTTTTCTTTTTGCTTACTTTTTCTTTGGCAAAGCAAAGAAAAAGTAAGTTGCCGTCAGGCGAATCCCTGACTCTTTAACAGAAAAAGTGCGGTCAAATTTTACCGCACTTTTTAAATTACTTATCCATTCTAACAAATTAATTAGAAGCGTACTAACGCTGAACCCCAAGTCCAACCACCGCCAAAGGCTTCTAATAATAGTAACTGCCCACGTTGAATACGGCCATCTCGAACAGCTTCATCTAAAGCGACTGGAACAGTTGCTGCACTGTTGTTAGCGTATTTATCTAACGTTACCACAACTTGCGACATATCCATTTCTAATTTTTTAGCTGTCGCTGTAATAATACGTAAATTTGCTTGGTGTGGTACAAGCCAGTCTAAATCTTTTTTATCTAAATTATTTGCTAAAAGCGTTTCTTCCACCACATTTGAAAGTTCACTAACTGCCAATTTGAAGGTTTCGTTACCTTGCATCTCAATATATCCAGATTTTTCTATACCACGTTCTGGCTGAGCTAAAACAAGGGCATTATTTTTATCTGCTGAAGCATGTAAATGAGTAGAAATAATCCCTTCTTGTTCACCCGCTTCAAGAAAGACCGCTCCAGCACCATCACCAAATAGCACAACAGTGCTGCGATCTGTTTCATCTAATTTACGAGAATTGAGATCTGAACCAATCACCAAGGCTTTTTTCACCTTGCCTGCACGAATAAATTGATCTGCCACGCTCAATGCATAGACAAAGCCTGTACAAGCTGCGGCTAAATCAAAAGAAATCGCATCATCAATATTTAATAAACCTTGCACTTGGCACGCGGCACTTGGATAAGCATGTGAATTACTTGTAGTTGCAACAATAATCAGTTCAATATCTTGAGGATTAATTTGAGCAGCCTCGATCGCATTTTTTGCTGCCTCAAATCCCATTGTTGCAACAGTTTCATCTGCCGCTGCGATACGACGTTCACGAATACCGGAACGAGTGACAATCCATTCATCTGATGTATCAACCATTTTTTCCAATTCCGCATTTGTGCGGATGTAGCTTGGTAAATAACTACCAGTAGATAAAATTCTGCTATTCATAATAAATAAAAATTAAGTCATTAATAACGAGAAAGCCCAGCCAATATTTTTTCTGGAAGTTGCTGGCGAGCTTGGAAAGCGGCATCAGCAATAGCATGTGCAAAAGCATTCACGTTTGCACTACCGTGACTTTTTACCACCACAGCTTTTAAGCCAATAAGTGATGCGCCATTATATTCATCAGGGTTAATTCGTTTCAAGCGTTTATAGCATTGTTTAAATACAAAGCGAAAAAGCCAAGCAAGAATGGGCTTTATAAAACGTGAATTCGCTTTATCTTTAAACAAAGATAACAAATTTCTCACCGCCCCTTCTAAGGTTTTCAACGCGACATTGCCTGCAAATCCATCACTCACAATTACGTCGGCTTTCCCATTCAATAAAACATCACCTTCGATAAATCCGACATAATTAAGTGCGGTTGATTTTTGCAGTAAATTAGCAGCATCACGAATAGATTGATGGCCTTTGATTTCTTCAATACCAATATTCAATAATCCAATTCTCGGATACACCAAATTAAGTCGAGCTTCAGCAAAAATCGCACCCATTATAGCAAATTGATAAAGATTTTCCGCACTACACTCAATATTTGCACCAAGATCCAACATCACTGATTTTTCACCATCAATGGTCGGAATAAAAGAAATCAATGCAGGACGTGCAATGCCTTGTAAAGGCTGCAATAAAATCTTCGACAATCCCATTAATGCCGCTGTATTGCCCGCACTGACACAACCTTGCGCTTTGCCACGTTGTACCGTTTCTAATGCTAAACGCATTGATGTACCTTTACTATGACGCAACGCATAAGATATGCCTTGATTATTTTCGATAACACTTGAGCAATGTTGAACTTGTATTCGTTCTAAAACTGATTGAGAACAGTTATTGAGAAGAGGAGAAATTTGTTGGCTATCGCCAAAGAGGATTAAAGAAAGCTCAGGATCATTTTCCAACGCTAAAAGAGAGGCAGAGATAGGAATACGGGGACCAATGTCCCCGCCCATCACATCTAACGCTAAGGTTAGACGAGTCAAGTGAATACCTATAAGTAAAAATTACTTATTGATCACTTTACGACCACGATAGTAACCATCTGCAGTTACGTGGTGGCGTAAGTGAGTTTCACCGCTTGCTTTATCCACTGATACTGCAGCAGTAGTTAACGCATCGTGTGAACGACGCATGTCACGACGTGAACGAGATTTTTTATTTTGTTGAACAGCCATTGGCCATACTCCTAAATTTAATTTACTTTTGCTTTAAATTAGCTAATACAGCGAACGGGTTCGGTTTTTTTGCCAATTCGTCAGGCAATTCGCCAAAAACCTGTTCCTGCGCGGACACTTCACAGTGTTCAGATGAATGCATTGGTACAAGCGGCAAAGCTAAAATTAGCTCATCTTCCACCGTGCCAATTAAATCTATTTCGCCAAACTCATTGAACTCGATTGGCTCATAAATTTCCGGCAATACATCAGCTTGATCCCAATTAGCCACTGGACTATAAGTAAACTCACATTCCAATGTTTGTTTGTAAGGCTCGTTACAACGCTGACATTCTAATTCAACATCAACTTGTACATTACCTTTCATCACCACTAATTTTTGTGGATCAATATAAAACGATAATGTTACCTGTGCATCGCTGAGCACGTTTACCACTGATTCGGCCAAACGCTCAAGCTGATTAGCAGCATAATAGCCAACATAATCAAGCCGTCTTTGAGCATCTTTTACCGGATCAACGGTTAGGGGTAGTTTTACCTTTTGCATAGGGCGTGAATATTACCTGTTGTTGCGAAGATAGTCAAAGGGAAATCACATTTTTTATTGGATAACTCAATAAAGGAAATTATCCGCTAACTAAAAAGGTTGGAACTATAACAAAAATTGCTATAATCACGCCTCTTTTTTAACAAGGAAAGATAATGATGACTTCAAATTCTTATTGGCAACGCTTAAAGGTGGCATTTCAATATGTTATGCCGCAAATTTATTTAACTCAAATTGCTGGCTGGTTTGCTAAACAAAAATGGGGTGTGCTAACCCATGTTGTAATTAAAGCTTTTGCGAAAAAATACAACATTGATATGAGCATTGCGCAAAAAGAACAATTTTCTGATTACGCAAGTTTTAATGAATTTTTTATTCGTCCGTTAAAAGAAAACGCGCGTCCAATTAATCAAAATCCTACCGCACTTTGTTTACCAGCAGACGGGCGCATTAGCGAGTGCGGTCATATTGACGATAATCTTTTATTGCAAGCTAAAGGGCATTTTTTCAGCCTAGAAGGCTTACTGGCAGAAGATAAAGAATTAGTGGAAACCTTTAAAAATGGTGAATTTGCTACCACTTATCTTTCTCCTCGTGATTACCACCGAGTACATATGCCGTGCGATGGTACGTTGCGTAAAATGATTTATGTGCCGGGTGATTTATTCTCTGTGAATCCATTTTTAGCCCAACATGTACCCAATTTATTTGCGCGTAATGAACGTGTGATTTGTGTATTTGATACTGAATTTGGCACAATGGTACAAATTTTAGTCGGTGCAACCATTACTGCAAGCATTGGCACAACTTGGGCGGGCGTAATTAATCCACCACGCCACAACGAAGTGAAAACTTGGACTTATGAAGGAGAAAGTGCGGTCAAATTATTGAAAGGTCAAGAAATGGGTTGGTTCCAACTTGGTTCGACAGTAATTAATTTATTCCAAGCAAATCAAGTCCGTTTAGCTGATCATTTAAGCGTCAACGAACCTGTTCGCATGGGCGAAATCTTGGCATATAAAAAATAATTTTTAACGAAAGGAAAACATCAAATGAATTTTGAACAAGTAAAATTAGAAAGCATTTCTGAAAAAGGTAGCTACGGTATTGGTTTACAAATTGGTCAACAATTAGCCGATAGCCAAATGGAGATCACCGTTGAAGCTGTGGCAAAAGGCATTTTTGACGCGTTAAACCATAATCAACCTGCATTAGACATCAATGATTTAATGCATTCTGTTCAAGCTCTTCAACAACAAGCAACTGAAGCACAACAAGCGCAATTTAAAGCCATTGAAGAAGAAGGCAAAAAATTCTTAGAAGAGAATGCGAAAAAAGCGGGCGTAAACGTAACCGACAGCGGTTTGCAATACGAAATCATGACTGAAGGCAATGGTGCAAAACCATCTGCAACAGATAAAGTGCGTGTACACTACACTGGTACATTACCAGATGGCACCGTATTCGACAGCTCTGTGGCTCGTGGCACACCAGCTGAATTCCCAGTAAATGGCGTAATCCGTGGTTGGGTTGAAGCATTACAAATGATGCCGGTCGGTTCTAAATGGAAACTCACAATTCCACACGAACTTGCTTACGGTGAACGTGGAGCTGGCGCATCAATTCCGCCATTCTCAACACTCGTATTTGAAGTAGAATTATTAGATATTCTTTAATCGAAAAATATGATATTTATAAAGGCAAAGCTATAAAGGTTTTGCCTTTATTGTTAAAATAATGTTATTATTTTATCTGACAAATTTCATTTGTCTTATATCGCAAGTTTTGTGTATAGGAAAATGGGCACTTCTTTTTTTCACTGTATTCATTATTTATACCTTTCTTGCAAATCTTTCTTTTCAATAAATTTAGGTTATCTTATGAAAGAGATTTGGCTACAATTTAAACAAAATTATTTAATTAAATACTGGAATCCGATTGTTGCAGTGACTGCAGCGGGTTTGCTTTCCGCTTATTACTTTGGGGTAACAGGCACTTATTGGGCTGTTACAGGGGAATTTACTCGGTGGGGAGGGCATGCATTACAAGCGTTAGGCGTTGATGTATCTGAATGGAGTTACTACAAAATCATAGGAATGCAAGGTAATATCTTCTCACGTGTTGATGGTGTCATGATCTTAGGCATGTTTGCAGGTTGTATTTCTGCGGCACTTTGGGCAAATAATGTAAAATGGCGCAACCAACCACATAAACGTCGGATTGTTCAGGCTTTAATTGGAGGTGCATTAGCAGGATTTGGTGCACGTTTAGCAATGGGATGTAATTTAGCTTCACTTTTTACAGGTATCCCACAATTTTCGGTACACGCTTGGTTCTTCACTATCGCAACAGCAATAGGTACTTATGCTGGTGTAAAAGTCACATTACTACCAATATTTCGCGTTAAATTAGAACTGAAAAAAGGCGCAGCGAAAATAAAAGAAACAGATCCTAAACAAGCACAACGCCGTTTCTGGATTGGTATGATTGTATTTTTTGCTTATCTTATTGCTTCACTTTATGTAATGACTCAATCTATTAAGCTTGGTTTTGCTATGCTTTGTGGTTTGGCTTTCGGGTTATTAATTGAACGAGCTCAAATTTGTTTTACCTCAGCTTTCCGTGACTTATGGGTAACTGGGCGTGCTTATATGGCAAAAGCTATTATTTTTGGAATATTAGTGGGTACAATTGGTGTATTTAGCTACATTCAACTTGGCGTCTCGCCTAAAATTATGTGGGCTGGCCCCAATGCTATTATTGGCGGTTTATTATTCGGATTTGGTATTGTACTCGCTGGTGGTTGTGAAACAGGTTGGATGTATCGCTCAATGGAAGGTCAAGTACACTTTATGTGGGTTGGCTTAGGTAACGTAGTCGGATCAACTTATCTCGCCTATGTTTGGGATGATATCGCTCCTGTTTTAGCACTTGATTACGAAAAACTTAATTTACTAAAATCTTTCGGGCCCGTAGGTGGCTTACTTGTGAATTACGGTTTATTAATTTTATGTTTAATTGCCGTAGTCTGGTGGGAACGTCGTTTCTTAGCCAAAGCAAAATCTCAAATAACCGCACAAACTGGCTGTGGATGTAATTAACCAAAAGGAGCATAATCATGGCATTTACTATTGTTCAAAAATTAGATAAAGATCCAAAAGACATTTCACCCGATTATACATTAGATACGTTAGGCGAACCCTGCCCTTACCCCGCTATTGTAATGTTAGAAACCATGCCACAATTACAAAAAGGTGAAATTTTAGAACTATTAAGCGATTGCGCACAATCTATCAACAATATTCCTATTGATACTAAAAATCATGGCTATACACTGCTAAGTGTAGAGCAAGATGGAACAAAATTGCGTTATTTAATTCAGCGTTAATAAATGGCTCCATAAGGAGCCATTTATTATCTACCAATAAAATCAAATTAATCTTCGCCCCAAACCTCTTTAGCGATTTCTTCGCGTGTACCATAAATGCCCGCATCCACTGGATAGGATACATTAATTGATTGGGACTAGGGATGCTGTATTTAACTATGCCACGATCACCAACAATAGCATTCAATTTCTTAAAATGCTCAATAAATAGATGATTTGAATACCTACATCTAACCGAGCTTGGACTAACTTTGTAATTGCTTGATCTTCAATCTCAGTTAATTATTCACGAGAGATTTCACCTTATGCAAATTTTAAACGAGCCTCTTTTAATGCTTGTGAGCGTAAATAAAAGCCTACTGTGGCTGCATGTAATGGGAGTTTTTTTGATATTTTACTTCCTTATTTTATGATTTAATTAAAAGAATTCTAACGTATTTTCTACACCCCTTCTATTTTTCACTAATTCCTTGTGAACAAGCATAAGCCGAGCTCCACGCCCATTGGAAATTATAGCCACCTAACCAGCCAGTCACATCCAATACTTCACCAATAAAATATAAACCGCTGACTTGGTTGCTTTCCATTGTTTTAGAAGAGATCACTTTGGTGTCCACCCCGCCCATTGTGACTTCTGCCGTACGATAGCCTTCCGTGCCATTTGGAGTAAACTCCCAGTGATGAATAAAATCCACTAGATTTTTTACCCGCACTTTACTGATGTTAGCGATAACTTCATCTTGCACAATGCCTTGTTCAATCCAAAGCTCGACCAATTTTTTCGGAAGTAATCGAACCAAGATGGTTTTCAACATTTGTTTTGGCGAAGATTGTTTTGCTTGATTAATTTCCTCTTCCACATTGTGGTTCGGTAATAAATCAATTTCTACAGACTCAGTTGGCTGCCAATAATTGGAAATTTGCAATACCGCAGGGCCTGAAATACCACGATGAGTAAACAAAAGCTGGTTATAAAAAGATTTTCCGCTCTGCGCTGTGATCGTAACTGGCAAGCTAATGCCTGAAAGTACGGTTAAAAATTTATCTGTTTCTCGATAAGTAAAAGGAACTAAACTCGCGCGAGGAGGAATAACAGGAATGCCAAATTGTTCTGCAATTTGATAGCCAAATGGCGTTGCACCAAGCCCAGGCATAGAGAGCCCACCAGTGGCGATAATCAAATTTTTACATTGCCATTGGGTTGAATTTATCTGTAAAACAAACAGCGCTTTTTCATCATTTTGAATCCGTTCAACTTGAGAAACTTCGCTACGCAATAAAATCTTAGCACCATATTTATCGCATTCAGATTTCAGCATTTCAACGATTTGTTCTGCGCCCTCATCGCAAAATAATTGCCCCAATTCCTTTTCGTGATAAGCAATCCCCTGCTCCGCTACTAAAGAAATAAAATCCCAATTGGTATAACGAGCCAGTGCCGATTTGACGAAATGAGGATTTTGCGAAAGATAATGAGCGGGCGTAACCTCTAAATTGGTGAAATTACAAAATCCACCGCCCGACATCAAAATCTTACGCCCGATTTTTTTGCCGTTGTCGAAAACTGTCACCGACTTGCCTAGCTTAGCCAACTGTGCCGCACAAAATAATCCTGCCGCACCTGCACCAATAATAATGTTTTCAGAATATTGGCTCACGGATTTTGCCCTTTTTCACCACGTTGTAAAAAATCCAACATCTTCATTCGTTGAATAACTGAACGACGATCCACTGCCGCATTACCTGAATCTAATAACTGCTGTAAATACGCACCGGCTTGTTGATATTGACGATTTTCTAAGGCAATTGTCGCTAACAAAGAAAGGCTCGATACTTCATTTTTATCTTTTGTCAACGCTTCATTCAAAAGTTGCTCGACTTTTGCTGTCACTTGCTGGCCTGCTTGATAATAAAGTGCGGTGGCTGCCAAGCCTAAAATATTAGGTTTACTTCCTGATATTTTTTCTGCGTTAGAATAAGCCACAAGCGCACTATCAAATTCATTATTCTGCACATAAACTTCCCCAAGCTGAAGCCAAGTTTCCGCATTATTTGGATCAGTTCGCAGTTTATTTTGGATCTTCTCAATCACATTTTCATTTTTGTGTTCATCATTCATTTCAACATTTTGATTATGTTGCTCAATCATCGATTGCTCACCTTGTTGAACACGACTAAAACGATCAAGGGAAAAATAATAAGCGGTTGGAATCGCAATTAATAAAAAGAAAACCACAAAAGAAAGTTTGTGATTACTTTTCCCAAAGGAATCTGTCTTTTGTTCCTTTTGCTTAGGATCCGAATGAGACTCAGCATTAACAGAAAAATATCTCTGTTCTTTTTCCAACGCAGTTCCCTGCTCGACTGAAGATAGGGACGATTTTTTCCTATTTGAGAAATAAAGCAATACTGCAGCTAAAATTAAAAGAGCGATTGGCAATAGCCACAACAATGCCGTATTCCATTTGAACGGTGGTTTATAATTCACAAAATCACCAAATCTAGCGGTCATTTGATCGATAATTTGCTGATTACTTTTGCCCTCATCCACCATTTTGTACACTTCAAGACGCAAGTCATAAGCAATTGGAGAATTAGATTCCACCAAATTTTGGTTCTGACATTGTGGACAGCGTAAAGATTTTGCCAACTCTACGGCGCGAGTACGATCATCTTGATTTTGAAATTGATAGGTATCCACCATTTCCGCTTGGGCGAATAAGGAAAATGCGAATAAAAGTGCGGTCGCAAAAAAGACTATTTTTTGAACCTGAATAAAACCGCGAGTAAAAATATCTAATATGCTTTTCATTTGTTCTTCATTGCTTCAATTTTTGGCAAAAATACCGTTTGCCAAGTTTCTTTATCCAGTAAACCAGAATGGCGATAACGAATCACACCATTTTCATCCACAAGATAAGTTTCTGGCGCACCATCTACGCCTAATTTTAATCCCAATTCCCCATGACTATCATCAATGGTTAAGACAAACGGATTGCCCATTCTCTTGAGCATTTCAATGCCATTTTGCGGATTGTCGCGATAATCCACGCCCACAATAGGCAACGTTTTTGCAATCTCAATCAACAGAGGATGTTCTTCCTTGCAATAACCACACCAACTGCCCCACACATTTAATAAAAATGGCTGTTTAGGAAAATCTTTCGGGCTTACGATTTGTGACGGCTCATGTAAATTAGCCTGATAAAACTCTGGAACTGGTTTATCAATTAAAGCCGACGCAATTTTTTTCGGATCTTGATTTAACCCAGCAATTAATAATACACACACACCTAAGAGCACAAAGAGCGGTGCAAAAAAGATAAGTTTTTTGTTCATTATTTTTCCTGTTTTCTGCGTAATCCGAAAACGCTACAAAGTGCGCCAAAGGCCATTAAAATACCGCCAGCCCAAAGCCAACGAATCAGAGGTTTATAATGTAAGCGGAAAGTAAATTCTCCTTTGCCGAGAGAATCGCCCATCACAATATATAAATCACCCCAAAAACCGCCATCAAGCCCCACTTCGCTCATTGTCATTGTTCGCACATCGTAATAACGGCGCTCAGGGATAATTTCTGAGTAAGGTTTTCCATTTTCAGTTACGTCAAAAAAGGCAACTTCTGCCGTAAAATTTGGCCCGATTTCATTAGAAAATTGGCGATAGTGAAATTCATATTGCCCCAGCGTTTGACTTTGTTGCGGTGCTAAACGCACACCAATTTCACTGCCAAAATAACCGCTCATCACCGCACCGATAGTCACAATCGCCACGCCACAATGCGCTAAAATCATACCAAATTGAGACAAGCGAATTTGTCGCCAATTTTGCCATAAAGTGATAAATAAAAGGCAAATCGCAAGAGTTAATAACACAAAGGCGAAAGCATGGAAATTCAACGCAGAATTATTTCGTATCTGTTGCCAAATCATCAAGCCAGCAAGGATTAAAGACGGAATCAACAACCATACGCAACGTATCAATAATGTGCGATCAAATTGCATCCAACGAATGGTGAGTGAAATCACCATTAGGATTAAAATGACCGTAATAATTGGAAAGAAAATACTATTAAAATAAGGACTTCCCACCGAAATTGAACCCCAATTCATCGCTTGGAATAACATGGGGTAAAAGGTGCCTAAAAAGGTGGAAACCGTCGCAATGGTCAGCAAAATATTCAGTAATAAAATACCACCCGATTTAGAAACGAACTGAAATTTTACCGCACTTTCTGATGAACTGCCCGCTCGTAAGGCGAATAATCCAAAGGCTAACACTGTCAAAACAAAGAAAATTAATAACAACACATAACCGCGCGTGTTATCCAATGCAAAAGCGTGCACAGAAGTGAGCGCGCCAGAACGAACAATAAACGTGCCTAATACACTAAAGGCAAAAGCAAGCAAAGAAAAAAGTGTAGTCCAATAACTAAATACGCCTTGTTTTTCCGTCGCCATTAAACTATGTAATAAAGCCAAACCAAGCAACCAAGGCATTAAAGACGCATTTTCTACGGGATCCCAGAACCACCAACCGCCCCAGCCGAGTTCGTAATAAGCCCACCACGCACCGAGCACAATGCCAATGGTTAAAAATAACCAAGAAAACAACACCCAGCCACGCATTGAGCGTGCAATTTGTCGTGGAGATTGGTTATAAATCAACGCACTCAAACTCATGGCAAAATTCACTGCAAAGCCCACATAGCCAACATATAACAACGGCGGATGGAAAATTAATCCCACATCTTGCAACATTGGATTGAGATCGCGCCCTTCTGTCGGTGCTGGGAAAATGCGTCCAAATGGATTGGAATAAAATAAAATAAACACCGCAAAACCAAAGCAAATTAATCCCAATAAAGATAAAGATTGAGCGGAAAAAGTGCGGTCATTTTTTCGATTTAAAAAAGCAAAAGCAGCAAGCCATAAACTCAATGAAAATAACCAAAACAACATTGAACCTTCATGTCCGCCCCAAGTGGCAGCCACTTTAAAAAATGTAGGTAATTGGGAATTAGAATGTGCCGCTACATATTCAAGGGTGAAATCATCCACCGCAAAAGAATAAGCAAGCAAACCAATTGAGGATGTCGTCGCAAGGGTAAAAATATAACTAAGCGGCCAAGCGGCATTAATTAAAGTAAGATTTTTTTTGAATAATCCAAATTGAGGCACTAACGCAAGAAAAAATGCGCTAGCTGTTGCGAGCAAAAGAAGGAAAAAGCCAAGTTCTGGAAGCATAATGTCGTCGTTTTCTTCGTTGAGGTTCAGATTCGTCCATTGACGAGTTATTTACTAATTAAAAAAACACACGCCAATTTAAATCTGCATTAAAGTGCATTTTTCTCACCTAAATTCTACCGAAAATCCTAAATTTTGCACGCAGTTTGTGATTCACCTCAATAGGATAAATATGATTTGTACGGTAGATTTTTCATAAAAAAATAGCGCCCTATTGGCGCTATTCTAGTTATCAAAGAATTAATTATTAAATTCAGCACCTAAACAAGGGCGGATTTTATTTAACATTTCTTTTATTACGCGTGATGGTGCGGCAATGATATTGCCACTGCGTAAGTAGCCGTTACCTGCATCAAAATCACAGACTAAGCCCCCAGCTTCACGCACGATTAAATCGCCAGCAGCACAATCCCATGCTTTTAAGCCCATTTCAAAATAACCATCAATACGATTTGACGCTACATAGCATAAATCTAATGCTGCAGAACCAGTGCGACGGAAATCCGCGGCATCTTCAATTAAGGCATTCATCATTGCAAATTGAGTTGGCATTAATTTTGGTTGTTTGAATGGGAAACCGGTCGCTAAAATTGAACCTTGAATTTCACGTTTACTATCTACACGTAAACGTACTTCATTTAATTTTGCGCCTTCACCACGCACAGCGGTAAATAATTCATTGCGGATTGGATCGTAAACAACCCCAACTTCAGTACGATTTTTTACACGAATTGCGATAGAGACGGCAAAATGAGGAAGGCCCGTCATAAAATTACGGGTACCATCTAGTGGATCAATCACCCATTGTACATCGCTATCTTTGCCTTCAAGCGCACCCGTTTCTTCACTGATGATGGTGTGGTCAGGATAAGATTTACGAATAATTTCAATGATTTCTGCTTCTGCCGCTTTATCAACGTTTGTCACATAATCATTAATACCTTTTTGTGTGCTTTCGATAGCATCACGGCGTTCATAATTTTTAGCAATCACATTGCCCGCTTTTCGTGCCGCACGAATTGCGATATTTAACATTGGATTCATATTTCCACCAGATTTTAAAGAACAGAAAAATTACGCGCCATTATAGCGAGATTTGCCAAAATAACCAGTTGAAAATTATAAAACAATGGTTTTTATAGGTTTTCAGGAAAACTTTGTGATACGGATCGCAAAAATAGCATGAAGTGATTTTTCCATTAATTATTTACCATTAAAGTGCGGTAGAAAATTGGAGAGTTTTATGCAGAAAGGTGTGACATTAGTGGAATTATTGATTGGGCTAGCAATTATCAGCATTGCGCTGAGTTTTGCCGTGCCATTATGGCAAACAGACTCACCTAAAACGATTTTAGCCAAAGAGCAACATCGCCTGTATTTATTTCTACGACAAATTCAAGCTCGGGCAGAAAATTCATCAGAAGTCTGGTTCCTGCTGATAAATCGTAACCTTGCGACACAACAATGGTGCTTAACGGCACAAGTAAAAAATGATCAAACTTGCGATTGTTTAAACCCAATAAACTGCCCGAAAGAAGCCTATGCTCATTTTTACTATCCTTATTTTCCTAAAAAAACGATGATTCAAAGCCATTATATTTATCCCAAAGAAATCACGAGGTTTTATGGTGCGCGTAATACCAGTGTGACTCGTTGCTTTATTCTGCAAGCGGAAAATGAACGTACATTATTTTCATTTTTCAATGTTGGCAGTATTCGTTTGAAAACCAATCAAGCGGCTAGTGCATGCAATCAATCATGAAAATATTATTAAAAGGGCAAACCCTATTAGCACTAATGATTTCGCTGGCGTTATCATCTTTATTATTGCTAAGCATTTCACATTTTTATGTGCAAATACAAACTCAAAATCAACACATGTTATTGCATTTAAAACTACAAGCAGAATTACAACGAACATTACAGCTCATTGGTAAAGATCTTCGGCGATTAGGATTTAGAGCATTAAATACAAAAGGAACAGAAAGCAATTTATCTTTATTTGAATTAGATGAACAAGGCACTGCCATTTTCATTAGCCAAGAAGATAACGCCCCACTTAATAGCTGCGTGTTGTTCTTTTATGATTTAAATAAAAATGGGTGTATTGGCAAAGATTCACCAAAAACCTGTATGAAAAATGGGAAAAATACATCGAAAAACAGCACTGAAGAATTATTCGGTTATAAAGTGAGTAACAAAACGATAAAAACCAAACTGACTTATCAAAGTGTTATTCCTACTAATTGCACAGCAGAAACTTGTAAACGAGCTTTTCAACAAACCGCTTGCAACGCAGGGGGTGGTTGGACAGATTTATTAGACAACAATGAATACGAAGTCACTACCCTACAATTTAATTGGTTAATTGAAGGCAAAGGATTAGAAATCAAGCTAAAAGGAAATTTAAAACAAACCCCAAACATCAGTTATGAAACATCCCTTGTCGTTGCACTATGGAATCAAAAATAACGGAATCAAAAATAATAACAATACAAAAAGGCATTATTACGCTGACTATTCTGATTTTTATATCGGGATTATTAACCGCAATCTTATTGTTGGATGACAGCCATTTAAGTTTTTTTCGTGCGCAACAAAATCAACGAAGGCACTATGTGGAAAGAACATTACAACTGCAAAAAATGACAGAGGAGAAAAAACAAACTGCCTGTATTGATTTACCGTTAAATAATAATGAAAGTGTAAAGCAAATCAGCATCACACTTGGTGGTGCCACCGATGCAATTCAATATTTTCTTTGGTGTGAAAGAATGAGTCTATTTAAAAAATCGCCTACACGAGGCGATAATCAAGGTGCATTGAAAGATTTTATTCACACAGAAAAACTCACCGAGTTTAGACCGCACTTTTCTTCTCCGCCCAAAATTTTAAACGCGAATAAAACACCTAAACTTTATTGGTTTTCAGATTCACAAGCGGAAGTTGAAATTAATGGCACCGTCTCTACCGTATTAATTGCAGAGGGAGATTTAAAACTAACAGGCAAAGGACGGATTAGTGGAGCAGTGATCACCAACGGAAATTTAACTTTAGATGGGGTGACGTTGGCCTATGGCAAATCTGTCGTAACAACCTTAGTGCAACAATATAGTCAGTGGCAGCTAGCAGAAAAAAGTTGGAGTGATTTTAATGTTCCAGATGAATAAAGGCATGTCGCTCACGACCCTATTATTTTCTTTAGCTTTATTTAGCGTTTTATTTATTGCTTTCAATCAATGGACGGCAAGCCAGCGAAAAAGTGCGGTGAAAACTTATCAAGATTTTCAGGCGATACAGGTTGCGGAGAATCAAGCTCAACGCCAATTTTTAGGGTTACCTTGTGAACAATTGATACAACAAAATGGCTTAACTTTTCGTGTTCAATGTCAAAACGAACGCGTCATTGTGCGTTATCCTATGGGTGAAATTTCGATAAAAACTAAGTAGAATGGCATTGTCTTTTTCTAGATTAAATCATCACAAAAGGTCGCCATTGTGTTCATTGTTTATTATTCCAATCAACTCGAAAAACAAAAAGAAATCCTTTCTTCCTTATTCAAATCGTTACCGCCAGAAGATCCTTTTCAGCAAGATATTATCCTGGTGCAAAGCCCGGGAATGGCGCAATGGCTGCAAATTGAATTAGCGAAAGAAACAGGCATTTCAGCAAACCTCAAATTTCCTATGCCAGCAAGTTTTATTTGGCAACTTTATGCTCAAAATTTATCCGCAACGGCATTGGAAAACCCTTTTGATAAAGATTCAATGACATGGCGCTTAATGCGATTAATCCCGACTTTTCTCGAGAAAGAAAATTTTTCACCTTTACGCAATTATTTAGCGTCCTCGCCACATTCAGAACAATACAAACTTTATCAACTCAGCAGCAAAATTGCCGATTTATTTGACCAATATTTGGTTTATCGACCTGAATGGATTTTTGCTTGGGAAAAAGGCGAAGATGAACAAATCACTGCTCAAATACAAAAACAACAACCTAACCTCAACAATACGTTGTTTGAGCAAATTCAAGGCAATACAAAATGGCAAGGTGAGTTATGGCGTGCATTGGTTGTCGATGTTAAATCAGATGTGGGTGAAGCCACCCATCGAGCGGCTTTGCATAATCAGTTCTTAGCCTTGCTTGCCGATAAAAAAGCACCGAAAAAATTACCTTCACGCATATTTATTTTTGGTATTCCTGCGCTCCCAACTGCTTATCTCAATATTTTGCAAGCGATGTCATCAGAAGTGGATATTCATTTATTTTTTAATAATCCATGCCAAGAGTATTGGGGAGATATTAGTGATTTACGCCTAGATTATTTGCGTTCTCGTCAGCGTTATCAATTCAATAAACAAGATGAAAATCAACCGCTCTTTAACGAGGATCAACTTTCTCAACTAGAAAACGCTCAGTTTGATGTCACTTATCAAAAAGAAAACCTTCAAGTAGGTAATCCGTTACTGGCGGCTTGGGGAAAAATGGGGCGAGATTTTCTCTATACATTGGTGAGAGATGAAGAACATATTCCAACTTATCCCATCAATGCCTATCAAGAAATTGAATCGAACAGTTTGCTTGGACAATTACAGTCTCAAATTCTACATTTAGAAAATAAACCGCTAAATATCGCAAAAAATGACCGCACTTTAACCTTACATTCTTGCCACAGTGCTATGCGAGAAGTGGAAGTATTGCACGATTATTTATTAGATTTATTCAATCAAGATCCTAACCTTACGCCAAAAGATGTGGTTGTTATGGTGGCAGATATAAACCAATACACGCCTTATATTCAGTCGGTTTTCGGGCAAAAAAATGGAGATGCGCAACAAATTCCATTTTCACTTTCGGATAATAAACTTGCAGAAAGCGATGTGTTGGTCTCAAGTTACTTAACTTTATTACGCTTAAAAGAAAGCAATTTTAGTGCGGAAGATGTCTTAGCATTGTTGGATATTCCTGCGATGAGAGAACGATTTAATATTTCTCTTGCTGATTTACCATTAGTGAGAGAATGGATGGCGGATTCAGGGATTCGTTTCGGTTTGCAAAAAAATCAAGATGGCATCAATTTCAATTCTTGGCAAGCTGGATTAGAACGAATGATTTTAGGCTATGCAATGCGTGAAGAACACGGCATTTGGCAAGATAGTCTCGGGTTAAACAGTAGTTATGGCTTAAAGGGTGAACTTGCTGGAAATTTATCTCACTTTTTCACCGCACTTTCCGCTCTACATGAAACGCTGCAACAAGCGCATTCTATTGAAAAATGGCAGGAAATCTTAACCGCACTTTTATCAAATTTCTTCGTGCAAAATGAAGACACAAGCGACACGATTTTCTATATTCAAGAGAAAATTAATGAATTAGCTGAGCATCTAAAAGCGCTCCATTTTACTGAAGAATTACAAGCTGACGTGATTGCCGATGTCATCACAATGAAATTGGAAGATGCGCCAAATAGCCTCAAATTCCTTGCAGGGAAAGTAAATTTTTGCACCTTATTACCAATGCGTTCTGTGCCATTCAAAGTAGTTTGTTTACTTGGAATGAATGATGCGGATTACCCTAGAACACAAACACCAAACAGTTTTGATTTAATGCAATATCACCATCAAAAAGGCGACCGTGTTCGCCGTGATGATGATCGCTATTTGTTCTTAGAAGCCTTATTGGCAGCGCGTGATTATTGCTATATCAGCTATGTTGGCCGTTCCATTACAGATAATCAACCGAAAGAACCTTCTGTATTGGTAAGCCAACTCCTAGATTATATTAATCAAGGGCAAAGCGAAAATACCCTTACGGTGATTGAGCATCCGATGACGGCATTTAGCCCAGATAATTTCAAATATAACGAGAAATTTACCCGCTCTTTTGCGACAAAATGGTTGCCAATAGCACAATTTGACGCGACTGCTAGCAATTCAGAATTTGCCGTCACCATGACAGAAAACCCAGAAAAAATCGAAGAAATTGAACTGGATCGTTTAGTCAGCTTTGTGGAAAACCCTGTGAAATTTTTCTTTGAAAAACAACTCGGTGTCTATTTCCGTGATGAAGATGCTCGTATTGCCGACAGTGAAAACTTCACCTTAAGTGGATTAGATAATTACTCTCTCAATAATGACTTAATCTACCTTGATGAACAAAATTTTGCTGATTATTTTAGACAAGCAGAAGTTAAAGGCGTGTTACCTCGAGCCGAATTTGGAAAAGTTTATGCTGAAAATATTCGAGACAATGTTTTGGAATTTAAAAAGAAAATATCAGATCTTGGTGAAGCCAAACACGCTTCCGTCGATTTCAATCTCTCCGCAGATTGGCAAAATGAAAATCAAGAAATTCGTCTATTTGGTTATATGGAGCCTTTATTTGGCGATGATTCACAGGTGATTCACTGGCATTTTGCGAAATACAAAGATCGCTATTGCATCCGTCCTTGGATTTATTATTTGATTCAATGTGTCACACAAGAAAATGCGGTACCACCAAAATTAATTACGCAAGATCAAGTTATCGAACTACCGCCTATTGAGCGTGAAACCGCTCTCGCTCAATTAAAAATTTACGTAAAAGATTATTTACAAAGCCAAATAGAAATCCAATTAGTACCAACCATAAAAAATATTAATGATTTTATTGTGAACGATGAAATCACGGTTGATTTTGACAATATTTCTAGAAAACTTCAGGAACTACGTGAAGACAGCAAATCCGGCGCTCAAGCAGATCCATATTGGTCACGCGTATTGGCGCAAACCTCAAGATTTGAACAAACTGGAAATATCGAAAAATTATTAAAACAAACAAAAGATTGGTTTGGCTTATTATTCGTACAAAAGAAGACAAGAAAGGCATAAAGCTCATCGTCAAAGAACCGATTTTTTGCTAAGATAACAGCCTTTTTACGGAGAATTGTCTATGCGCTGTCCATTTTGTTTTACAGAAGAAACCAAGGTAATTGATAGCCGTTTGGTATCGGATGGCTATCAGGTTCGTCGCCGTCGTGAGTGCGGTCATTGTCATGAGCGTTTTACTACCTTTGAAACAGCCGAATTAATCGTACCAAAAATTATTAAAACTGACGGCACTCGAGAGCCGTTCAATGAAGATAAATTACGCAGTGGTATTCAGCATGCGTTGGAAAAACGCCCTGTAAGTGCGGATGATGTTGAACAAGCAATTAACCATATAATTTTTCAATTACGCGCGACGGGTGAACGTGAAGTACCAAGTAAACTGGTTGGAAAACTCGCGATGAATGAGTTAAAAAAACTCGATAAAGTGGCTTATATTCGTTTTGCATCGGTCTATTTGAGTTTCGATAATATTAATCAATTCACCAAAGAAATTGAGAGCTTAAAGGATTAACCATGAGCGAATTTTCCGCACAAGATCGCAAATTTATGCAACGCGCCTTGGATTTAGCCACCAAAGGTCAATATACCACTACTCCGAACCCATCAGTGGGATGCGTATTGGTAAAAAATGGTGAAATTGTGGGGGAAGGCTTTCATTTTAAAGCGGGGCAACCTCATGCTGAACGTGTTGCCTTAGCTCAAGCTGGCGAAAATGCTAAAGGTGCAACTGCTTACGTCACCTTAGAGCCCTGCTCTCATTATGGTCGCACACCGCCTTGTGCATTAGGATTAATCGAGGCTGGTATAGTGAAAGTCATTGCAGCTATGCAAGATCCGAATCCTCAAGTCGCAGGGAAAGGTTTGAAAATGTTGTCTGATGCCGGCATCGAAAGTGCGGTGAATTTATTGAACGCTCAAGCGGAAAAAATAAATAAAGGCTTTTTAAAACGAATGCGTCAAGGTATGCCTTTTGTTCAACTTAAACTTGCAATGAGTTTAGATGGACGAACAGCAATGGCAAGTGGAGAAAGTAAATGGATTACGGGACCAGATGCTCGTTCAGACGTACAAAAAATGCGTGCAAAATCATCCGCACTTTTATCCACTTCTGCGACAGTAATTGCAGATGATCCAAGCCTTAATGTACGCTGGGACGAATTTCCTGAAAATCTTAAAACAGAATATAAAAAAGAAGATCTTCGCCTGCCTGTGCGAGTCATTTTAGATTCACAACATCGCATTCAACCGACTCATAAACTTTTTTTAACGCATTCTCCCGTTTGGTTAGTTTCTAATGAACCGAGAGATTTAGCAGGCTTTCCTAATTTCTGCGAACAAATTATTCTTCCAAAAGAAAATTTACTAAAAGAATTAATGCGAGAACTGGGAAAACGCCAAATAAATATGCTTTGGGTAGAAGCTGGAGCCAATTTAGCGGGTAGTTTAATTGATGCGAAATTAGTGGATGAATTGATTATTTACGTTGCGCCAAAATTACTTGGCGACAATGCTCGTGGTCTATGCCAATTACCGAATTTAACTAAACTTGCCGATGCACCATTATGGCAACTCAATGAATTAGAACAAATCGGTGACGATATAAAATTAACTTACACACCGAAAGGAATCTAAATGCTTAAAAAACTTTTCCATTCCGCACTTTGGGGCTTGGCTGCTGCGGGCGTGATTTTGTTTGCGGTTCCAAGACTGAATAATAGCAATATCTTCACTTCAGACGATATTGTATCGTTCAAAAATGCGGTGCGTATTGCCTCTCCAGCAGTAGTGAATGTTTATAACCGCTCTTTTTCTTCCGCCAGCATTAATGATAATGATCAGCTACAAGTAAATAACTTAGGTTCTGGCGTGATTATGAGTAAAGATGGCTATATTCTGACGAATAAACACGTCATCCAAAATGCCGATCAAATAGTAGTAGCGTTACAAAATGGAAATATTTTTGAGGCCAGTCTTGTTGGTTCAGATAATCTCACCGATCTCGCTGTTCTCAAAATTCGTGCAAATAATCTTTCAACCATACCACAAAATTCAAATCGTCAAGCTCACGTCGGCGATGTGGTATTAGCAATCGGTAATCCCTACAACTTAGGACAAAGCGTGTCTCAAGGTATTATTAGCGCAGTGGGACGTAATGCTGTAGGTGATTCTGTTGGCAGACAAAACTTCATTCAAACAGACGCCTCAATTAACCGTGGCAACTCAGGTGGCGCATTAATTAATTCTGCAGGGGAATTGGTTGGAATCAGCACCCTTAGTATTGGCAAAACTGCCAATGAAATCGCAGAAGGACTAAATTTTGCGATTCCAATGGATATTGCAAATGATGTTTTACAAAAAATTATACGAGATGGACGTGTTATCCGAGGTTATTTTGGCGTGCAAAGTGACATCAGTTCAAGTAGTGAAGAAGGCATTGTCATCACTGGCGTAAGCCCAAATAGCCCCGCAGAAAAAGCAGGCATTCAATTAGGTGATGTCATTTTGAAATTAAATAATCAAGAAGGCATTTCAGCCCGAGAAATGATGCAAATTATCGCAAATACAAAACCTAATTCAAAAGTTCTCGTCACTATTCTACGATTAGGCAAAATTTTACAACTTCCTGTTGTCATTGAAGAATTTCCAGTAAATTAAAAATAGCGGTCATTTCTGACCGCTATTTTCTTCTCTCTTTTCCATCGAAAACCTTCTCATCCTAGCCCATTTTCTGACATTTCGGGCAAAAGAAACTATTACGCTGGCCTATCACTAAACTTTCAATTTTTCCACCGCACTTCGGACAAGGTTTATCTTTATTACCATATACTAATAATTCTTGTGCAAAATAACCTGGGCGCCCATCTGGCTGTAAGAAATCTTTAAGTGTGGTTCCACCTTGAATAATGGCTTTTCTCAAAACATCTTTAATCGTATTCACTAAGGAAATACATTGATTGCGGGTCAGATTTTTAGCGAGTTTAAGTGGATGAATACCACAAATAAACAAACTTTCATTCGCATAAATATTACCAACGCCCACCACCACAGCGTTATCCATCAAGAAGGTTTTAAGTGCGGTTGATTTTTGACGAGATTTTTTGAATAAATACTCGGCATTAAATTCATCAGAAAACGGTTCAGGCCCTAGCTTTAAGAAAAGATGAAAGTCATCTAAATTCTCCGACCACAACCATGCACCGAAACGACGGGGATCGTTATAACGTAATAATTTGCCATTATTCATCACAATATCAATATGATCATGTTTATCTATTGCGCTATCCTGTGGCACAATTCGCACCGAACCTGACATGCCGAGATGCCCGATGATATAACCTTTTTCCGTGTGAATAATCAAATATTTTGCTCGACGAGTGAGATCGACAATTTTTACATTTTTTAGCGTTATCAATTCCTCTGATACGGCCCAGCGCAATTTAGGCTGACGCACGACAACTTTCTCAATCGTAAAATTCTTAAGATAAGGGCTAATACCGCGTAGTGCAGTTTCGACTTCAGGAAGTTCAGGCATGATTTGTTCCTTAATAAATCTTGGATAGAAAAAAACCCGAACAATGTCGGGCTTTTTCTAAATAAGCAAAATTATTTGATTTTTGCTTCTTTATAGATGACGTGTTTACGCACTACTGGATCAAATTTTTTGATTTCCATTTTTTCAGGCATATTACGTTTGTTTTTATCAGTTGTGTAGAAGTGACCGGTCTCAGCAGTAGAAACTAAACGGATTTTCTCACGAGCGCCTTTAGCTGCCATTTTTTAGCTCCTTAGATTTTTTCGCCACGAGCACGGATTTCAGCTAATACTGCATCAATGCCTTTTTTATCAATAATACGCATACCTTTCGCAGTTAAACGTAAGGTTACGAAACGGTTTTCACTTTCAACCCAGAAACGGTGAGTGTGAAGGTTTGGAAGAAAACGACGACGTGTCGCATTCATCGCGTGTGAGCGGTTATTACCCACAGCTGGACGCTTGCCTGTTACTTGACAAACTCTAGACATAATAATCTCCAATAATTAAATATAAGCTCGAGCTTACGGTTCGGATTGTTTAAAGCCAGTTAAAACCAGCTTACTACCTCGTCAGGTCGCGCTAATCCGACCCGCTTACTATATTAAAGGTCGCAAATTATACTGGCTTTGTTTTCATTTCTCAAGTGCAAATGCGATTTTCCTGAATGTAATCGGTAAAAAAATGGTCAACATTATAAAAATTTATAATAAAAAGTTCTCTGCAAAAGAATAGCAATCTGTTTTTCCGACAATTAAGTGATCAAGTACTCTGATTTCCATTAGTTCTGCAGACTCCTGAATTTTTTTAGTAATAAGCTGATCCGAATAACTCGGCTCCGTTATACCCGAAGGATGATTATGCGCCAAAATTAAGGCTGCCGCATTACAATAAAGTGCTTCTTTAATTATTTCCCGAGGATAAACCGCTGATACATTAATTGTACCTAAAAATAACCGCTCTTTTTTAATCAGACGATGTTGATTATCCAAAAATAAAACCATAAACACTTCTCTTTCCTCATGTTGCAATTCAGTGAGTAAAAAAAGTTTTACCGTTTCAGGATCATTAATAATTGGCGTACTCAACATCTCTTGCTTTAAATAACGCTTGGTCATTTCCGTAATTGCTTGCAGTTGAATAAATTGCGTAATGCCTAAGCCTTTCACAGAACAGAAGGCTTTTTCATCTGCAGAAAGTAACGCATGCAAGGAACCAAAATGTGATAAGACATTTTTCGAAAGCTGAATGACTGGGCAGCCTTTTATGCCAGTTCGTAAAAAGATCGCCAGCAATTCATAATCAGCGAGAGTTTCTACGCCAAATTTAAGCAATTTTTCCCGTGGCATTAAATCATCATTGTTTTCCATAAGATATTAAACACAAAATAGAAAAAATTTTGACCGCTCTTTTCTTGTTTTACGAGTAACTTATACAAAGTCTGCGATATGTATCGCAAAAATAGCATTGGGCATTCAATAAAATTAAAGTAAAATAACGGAATTGTGGCTAAGCACTAACAAAGGTTGAAACATGAAATTAAGCGGAAAGCATATTGTAGTCGGCATAACTGGCGGAATTGCGGCCTATAAAACAATAGAGTTGATTCGTTTATTACGCAAAGCAGACGCTGAAGTAAGTGTAGTATTAACCCCCGCTGCGGCAGAATTTATTACGCCTTTAACGCTTCAAGCCATTTCTGGCAATGCTGTCGCACAATCTTTATTTGATCCACAAGCAGAGCTGGCAATGGGTCATATTGAACTTGCCAAATGGGCCGATGCCATTATTATTGCGCCAGCTAGTGCAGACTTTATTGCCCGTCTTACTGTAGGCATGGCGAATGATTTACTTTCAACAATTTGTCTTGCGACTGATGCGCCAATTTTTCTTGCCCCAGCAATGAATCAGCAGATGTATCGCCAATCCATTACTCAACAAAATTTAACGGCTCTTCAAACGCGTGGAATTGAGCTTATTGGCCCGAATAGTGGTTTTCAGGCTTGCGGCGATATGGGGAAAGGACGTATGTCAGAACCAGAGGAAATTTTTACCGCACTTTCTGACTTTTTCTCTCAAAAACAAGATCTACAAGGATTAAATGTCGCTATTACAGCAGGCCCAACGCGTGAGGCAATCGATCCCGTTCGTTATATTTCTAACCATAGTTCAGGGAAAATGGGATTTGCGATTGCTGAAGCATTTGCCGAACGTGGGGCGAACGTCACGCTAATTTCAGGGCCAGTGAATTTAACAACACCAAAAAATGTAAATCAAATCAATGTCATCTCAGCACAAGATATGTGGAAAGCCTCTCTTGAAAGTGCGGCGAAAAATCAAATTTTTATTGGCTGTGCGGCTGTTGCTGATTACAGAGTAGCCAAAGTTGCTGACCAAAAAATTAAAAAATCTGGCGATGAAATATCTATCAAGTTAATTAAAAATCCCGATATTATCTCAGATGTAGGACATTTAAAAACACATCGCCCTTTTACTGTTGGATTTGCGGCTGAAACCCAAAATGTTGATGATTACGCAAAAGATAAACTTGAACGCAAAAATCTTGATATGATTTGTGCCAACGATGTATCTGGCGGACAAGTTTTTAACGCTGATGAAAATGCCTTGCAGCTTTTCTGGAAAAATGGTCATAAAAAATTATCGCTAAAATCAAAAGTGGAACTTGCAGCTGATTTAGTCAATGAAATCATTGAACGCTATCAAAAAACCTTATAATTCCAACCGCACTTTTACCTAAAAATGAATTTCAAACGGAGTATTACATGAAAAAAATTGACGTAAAAATTTTAGATTCTCGCATTGGAAATGAATTTCCTCTGCCAACTTACGCAACTGAAGGTTCGGCAGGTCTTGATTTACGTGCTTTGGTCGATGAAAGCTTTGAAATTCAACCTGGTGAAACCAAATTAATTCCGACGGGGCTATCAATTTATATTGCGGATCCAAATTTAGCTGCAGTGATTTTGCCTCGCTCGGGCCTTGGTCATAAACACGGCATTGTGCTAGGAAACCTTGTGGGATTAATTGACTCCGATTATCAAGGGCCATTAATGGTATCAATGTGGAACCGTGGAAATGAGCCATTCAACATTGAAGTCGGTGATCGCATTGCTCAACTTGTTTTCGTGCCAATAGTACAAGCTGAATTTAATATTGTAGAAGATTTTCAACAAACCGAACGTGGTGAAGGCGGTTTCGGTCATTCAGGTAAACAATAATTTATGGTAGAAGAACAATTATCTTTATCAGGCGTAGAAGACATTACGCCTAAAATTGAAACACCAAAAATTGAAAAAAGAACGGTAAAAGAACGTCGTCAACAAGTGCTTACTGTATTGATACATATGCTTCATTCCGAACGCGGCATGGAACGTATGACAACGGCTCGTCTAGCAAAAGAAGTTGGGGTATCAGAAGCTGCGTTATATCGTTACTTTCCAAGCAAAACAAAAATGTTTGAAGCCTTAATCGAGCACATCGAAAATACCTTATTAAGCCGTATTACCGCTTCTATGCGTAACGAAACCCAAACAATGAATCGCATTCATGATATTTTACAAACGATTTTAGATTTTGCCCGTAAAAATCCAGGGTTAACTCGAATTCTAACGGGCCATGCATTAATGTTTGAAGATGCACAATTACAAGTTCGAGTCGCGCAATTTTTTAATCGTCTTGAAATGCAGTTTGTCAATATCTTACAGATGCGAAAATTGCGTGAAGGGCGAGGCTTTAATGTGGATGAACGCATAATTGCTTCGCATTTAGTGACACTATGTGAAGGACAATTTATGCGCTATGTTCGTACTAATTTCCGTCTGAATGCAAGCCAGTCTTTCGAACAACAATGGCGTTTTATCGAGCCACTTTTTGCCTAATTGACTTTACCGAGTAAATATATGATTATTCCTTGGCAAGAACTAGAAGCAGAAACACTAGATAATATCGTAGAAAGCGTAATTTTACGCGAAGGAACCGATTACGGTATAGAAGAACTTTCACTCAACCAAAAAAAACAACTTTTACTGACTCAAATTCGCAATGGAATTGCGGTGATTGTATGGTCTGAATTGCATGAATCCATTGACATCAAAAATAAAACGGAATTTTTGAAACAGGAATGTAAGGAGCACGAATGTCAAATGAATTAACCGAAATTGATGAAGTTGTAACCTCCTCTCAAGAAGAAGAGACAACTCAACGAGATCCAGTTTTAGATTGGTTTCTTACTCACTGCCATTTACATAAATATCCCGCAAAATCGACTTTAATTCACGCAGGTGAAGATGCAACGACACTTTATTATGTCATTAAAGGCTCTGTAATGGTGTCAGCAAAAGATGATGAAGGTAAAGAGATGATTCTCACTTATTTGGGTGCAGGACAATTCTTTGGTGAGGCCGGATTATTTGATGAAGGTTCAAAACGATCTGCTTGGGTAAAAACAAAAACAACATGTGAAATTGCTGAGATATCTTATAAAAAATATCGTCAATTAATTCAAGCAAACCCAGAAATCTTAATGTTTTTAACCGCACAATTGGCAAGACGTTTACAAAATACTTCACGCCAAGTCAGTAATTTAGCATTCTTAGATGTGGCAGGTCGTATTGCTCAAACACTAATGAACTTAGCTAAACAGCCTGAAGCAATGACACATCCTGATGGGATGCAAATCAAAATTACACGTCAAGAAATAGGGCAAATGGTTGGTTGTTCACGAGAAACTGTAGGACGTATTATTAAGATGTTAGAGGATCAGAATCTTATCCATGCTCATGGAAAAACCATCGTTGTGTATGGCGCAAGATAATTTTTCATCATAAATTATTCAAAATAAAACCATTCAAAACCAATTTGGATGGTTTTTGTTTAATTAGAAATAATATTCAAAACATTAATTGACAATTAATATAAAGGATTCTATCATTACCCAACTTCTTACAAATATCGTGGGAAGACAGGATTGGTCTCCTGATATAGTGGCTTTAAAGGTTTATAACCTTATTGCATAGTTTTATGCCGCAAAAGCTAGAACACCAAGGTGCATTTTCTAATCTATGGTGGGCTAGGTAGAAATCCCGCAGGGATGCGTGCAGTAAGCCACTTGCTGTTAAGACCAATTCTGCTTAGTTCCACCACCCTTCTTTCAAATTCCCTAGTTTTTTCTATCTCACCTTAATTAATCTTTTTTCTTTCTAGTAAAACTAATACTTCATAGTGAGATGTTTGCGGAAACATATCAAAAAGTTGAATTTTCAATGGTTTATAACAAGTTAGATGCTGTAAATCTTGCCCCATTGTCACGGCATTACAGCTGGAATACAAGATAAAGTGCGGTTGAATTTGGTTAAGAAATTCACTTAATACCTTTCCAATTCCACGACGTGGTGGATTTACAATCACAAGATCTGGCTTATTCTCATTCTGATTTTTCATCACACTCGCCGCATCGAGAGATTGGAAATTTACATGTTCTAACCCCAATATTTTGGCGGAATTACTCGCTGCAAAAATAGCTGAGGAGGAAATTTCAATTCCAGTTAACTCTATACTTTTTCCCCATTTTTCCTGTAAAACTTTAGCACAATGTAAGCCAAATCCTCCCACACCACAAAATAAATCCCAGACTTTATAGATTGGTAATTCACTCACCCATTGCTGAGCTGTAGCATATAATCCCGCCGCCACTTTAGGATTAGTTTGAAAGAAACCTTGTGGGCGAATAAAGAGCAGAATACCGTTGAAATTCTCAGGTAAAAATTGTTGTTCTGTCAGAAAAATCTCTTGTTCACCTTCTAAGATGGCTGCATGCTGTGGCTGTAAATTAATGCTAACCACTTCTAAGTGCGGTAATTTTTCCAATAATTTTGGTAATTCTCGACGAATTAATGGCAATTTATTTTCTGTGCGTAATACAAAACGCAACATTAATTTTCCCGTCGCAATACTTTCTGTCAGCAGAATATATTTAAGCTCGCCTTTTTGTTTAGCAATGTTATAAGGTACTAAACCAGCACGACCAATAAAATCCTTCAAAACCAGAAAAATCAATGAAAAATGAATTGGATAAAGGGGACAATCACACAAATCAATCGCACTTTGTGGATCATTAGGATTTTTTAAAATGCCAAGTATCGGGCGCTCAACACTGCCACTAACAACCATTTTAGCTTTATTACGAAAGCCTTGTTCACCAGATTCAAAAGGAGCCAACCATTGCGCTCCATCGCAATTAATAGAAATCAGTTGCTGCTTTAAATGATGTTGTTTTTCAGTTAGCTGCTGACTATAAGGTATTTCAAGCCATTGACAAGAACGACATTCATTTTGTTGATAGTATCGACAATCAATCATTTTCTTGCAGCCTGAATATCTAGCCAACGGTTTTGAATATCTGCGAGATTTCGGTGATTCAGTTTCCAACGTTGATCTAAAACCAAGTCATTCCACTTGATCACTCTACGTTTAAATAAATTTTGTAAGCGAGCTTGACGAGTCATAAAGTGCGGTTCATTTTCAGTAAGTTTTAGATTATCTAATACTTGAATGACACCTTCACGTTCATTGCACAGTAACAAAAGATCACAACCTGCATTCAGTGCTTTTTTGCTACGCTCCACAAAATCGCCCATTACACCTGCGCCTTTCATACCGAGATCATCGGAAAAAATTGCACCTTGGAAATTTAATTGTTTTCGTAAGATTTCTTTCAACCAATATTCTGAGCCACTTGCGGGTTGACTATCACATTGTCTATAAATGACATGTGCAGGCATAATAGCATCGAGTTTATTTTGTGAAATCAACTGTTGGAAAGGTTGGAAATCGCCACTAAAAATTTCGTCTTTTGCGCGATCATCATAAGGTGTTTCTAAATGAGAATCGGCTAATACATGGCCATGACCCGGGAAATGTTTACCTGTAGATGCCATACCTGCTTGATGCATACCATCAATAAAAGCGGTTGCTAAATTTACCGCACTTTTTACATCAGATGAAAAACTGCGATCACCAATCGCTCGACATTCATGCCCCAAATCCAGCACCGGCGCAAAACTCAAGTCAATATCCAAGGCAATCATTTCTGCAGCCATTTGCCAACCAGCTTCTTTAGCGAAGTTCACTTGTTCAGTTGCTGACAATATTTCTTGAAAAGCCTGCATTGAAGGCAACATTGTGAATCCATCACGGAAACGTTGAACTCGCCCACCTTCTTGATCCACCGTAATCAATAAAGGCTTTTTCACTCGTTGACGAACAGAACGAATTAATTCTTGAATTTGTTCTCTGTCTTCAAAATTTCGAGTAAATAAAATCAATCCCGCAATAAGAGGATGAGAAAGTAACTCAACCTCCTCTTGTTCCAACTCTTTTCCTTTTAAATCAATTAACAGCATGCTCATAAATTATTTTAAATAAAGGCGGTAATTTTTACTTTCTACAGTGGGTTTAATTAAATCGATCGATTTCTCTTCTTGTGGTTTTAGCAACAATTGAGCGGAATAGCTCTCTTGCTGATTTTCCCAAGTTTGGGTTACCCCTAAATGATCGTACCAATACAAGTAGTAACTTATATTCAAAAGTTGCTGACTTTTATTTTTTATAATCGCTGATTTTTGGCTCGTTTCAACTTGAATTAAAGGTGAAAGATTAGATGTGATATTTAAAATCGGCTTCGTTGAATAAGTTAAGTTTTCTACTGAACTTGAACAAGCAGCGAGCACAAGGCTCACCAAAATTAAAAAATATTTTTTCATTATTTCGCTAACATTCTACCTAAAGGTTCACCACCGACTAAATGCATATGCAAATGGAATACTTCTTGCCCACCATGTTTATTGCAATTCACAATTAGGCGGTACCCATCTTCCGCAACACCCTCTTCTTTGGCGAGTTTAGCCGCTACGCTAAATAATCGACCTAGCGCTACTTCATCTTGCTCCGTCACATCATTCACTGTTGGGATTACTTTATTTGGAATGATCAAAATATGTGTTTTAGCTTGTGGTGAAATATCACGAAACGCTGTGACTAATTCATCTTGATAGACGATATTTGCAGGAATTTCTTTACGGATAATTTTGCTGAAAATTGTTTCTTCTGCCATTATTTGCTCCCTATAAAAAAGTGCGGTGAATTTACCGCACTTTTTATCAAAATTTATCTGAGATTGCAATTTAATCAATTATTGCTGTGCTTCATCATCTTGATTGATGAAAGAATCATTTACTTCAATTTTTGCTCTCTCACGCAATCCTTGCATTAATTGCGCTTGAACTTCTGCCTGACTTGTACGTAATAATTGAGTGCTAAATTGACTTAATTCTTTATCGTTAAGCACGCCGTCTTCTACTTTATTTAGAGCAACAATAACTACATCGCCTTTCTCATTACGAGCAACTTGGTAAACCATTTTACCTGATTCTGGTTTAGCAATTGAGAATACGCCATTTGTTAAAATTGGATCTTTATTTTCACTTAAAGTAAAAATTTGCTCACTTGAGAAATTAATTCCATCCACTTTCGATTCAGCATTTTCGTTTAATGCTTTTACTGCTTGTTGAGCTTTTTCATTAAGCACATTTTCAGCTTTCTGGCGTTTTAAGAACATTTCAATATCCACTTTTGCATCTTCCAATGTTCTCACACCTTCAGGTTTATGTTCTAACACACGCACTACAATAGCGTGATAATCGCCGACATTCAAAGGCTCTGAATTAGCGCCACCATTGGCAATATCAGATTCAAAAACGGCAGAAACTACATTAGGGAAATTTAATTCTGCAGGTACATTTTGACGAGAAAAATAACCGCTCTCTTGAACTTTAACACCTGCAACTTGTGCCGCGGTATTCAGAGATTTGCTATCTTCAAAAGCCTTATCACGCACTTGCTTTTCAATTGCGTAATAACGATTTTCTAATAAGGATTTACGCACTAAATCAGCAACCTGTGCTTTCACCTCATCTAAAGTTTGAGCTTTACGCTCTTGCACTAAAACAATATGGTAATTGCCATCCACATTGATTGGCTGGCTATATTGCCCCACCTGCAACGCAGCTGCAGCATCTTCAAAGGGTTTTGGTAATTCATTCGCATTTACCCAACCCAAATCACCACCATTCTCACCAGAAACTTTATCTAAAGATTTAGCTTTAGCTACATCAGCGAAATTTACACCTTTTTGTAATTCATCGTAAGCAGACTTAGCATCTTGCTCATTTGCAAATTGAATATGAGCTAAACGCTGAGTCATAAATTGAGCTTTATTATCTTGATAATATTGCGCAATTTCTACATCTTTAACTTCAATACCTTTTTCGATTTGGCTACCTGAGAGATCAATATATTGAACCTTCACTTGTTCTGGCTGAACAAAAGATTTTTGATTAGACTCGTAATAAGCTTTAATTTCATCATCAGATACCGCTTGCTTTGCCATTTCATCAGCAAGAGATAATGTTGCTAAACGAGCTGAACGCTTTTGAAAGAAAACTTCTGAGGTATTTTTTGCTTGAACAGGCACGATAAACTCACTGTTAGCAACACCACTTTGCATTTGTTCAAGGGTTAATGCGCCACGCAAAATAGCCGCATAACCATCTGACGTTAAACGATTTTGTTGTAATACTTGTTGATAAACAGCGTTATCAAATTTGCCATTAACTTGAAAATTAGGATCTGTCACGATTGCTCGTTTAATCATTTCATCACTGACGCCTAATTTTAATTCTTTCGCATATTGACGAAGCAATTCTTGATCAATCATTCGATTGATGGTGCTTTGACGAAGTGCGGTAACAAATTCTGGAGAATCAGACTGAGCCATAAATGCTTCGCCTTCGCGTTGTGCACGAGCCTCAAATTCTTGGTTGTAGCGATTTAAAAAATCTTGTTGCGAAATCACTTCACCATTAACTTTTGCAGCGTAAGTATCATTTGAACTAAAAAGATAGCCAGACATACCGCCAACTAAAAACGATAAAGTAATCAAACCCAAAATAAACTTAGCTGCCTTTGAATTTGATAAATTGTGCATTTTTTCAATTAACATTCTATAACCCTTGTTATAAACATAAAATTTTCCCCGATTATAATCTAAACGTAGAAAATTAGCATCTTAAAAAGTGAAAACACCGTGCTCATAAAGCAAGCTAATACCCATTCCAATCAGCACTATTCCACCAAAAATCTCCGCTTTTGATCTAAATTTTTGCCCAAGAAAATGACCGCTCTTTACACCGAATAATGAAACGATAAAAGTAGTCAGTGCAATAATTACCATAGCCGAAAAAATATCGACAGAAAGAAAAGCAAAAGATATGCCAATTGCTAAGGCATCCACACTCGTAGCTAAACCCAAAGTCAATAAACGTTTCAAATTTATAGATGACTCTACACTTGCTTCGGAATCAGCATTTAATCCCTCACGCACCATATTAATGCCAATTAATGCAAGTAAAACAAAACCAATCCAATGATCCCAATCTTGAATCATTGAACTGAATTGCAAGCCTACAAAAAAAACTATTGCAGGCATGATACCTTGGAAAAATCCAAAACAGAGAGAAATATAAAGAGCTTGTTTGCAACGAAAAGATCTTAATGCAACACCTTTAGAAATGGATACAGCAAAAGCATCCATTGATAAGCCCAGTGCAATAATACAAAGTGTATAAAAGCTCATAATTTAGAAATTATTTTCCAATACAGAAAGAACTAAAAATATTACCTAGCAAGTCATCAGATGTGAATTCTCCTGTAATTTCACTCAAGTACGTTTGTACTAAGCGTAATTCTTCCGCTAAAAGTTCTCCTGCGTGAAATTCAGTAAGTTGAACCAAACCGATTTGTAAATGCTCTGCCGCTTTCTCAAGTGCATCTAAATGACGACGACGAGCTAAAAAGCCCCCTTCCATGCCAGTTTGGAAACCCATTGCTTGTTTCAAATGCTCACGTAAAAGTTGTATACCATCATGCGTTTGAGCAGAAAGACTAATAATTTGATAACCGCCCTGTTCGCTTTCACTTGCTTGTTCGTCATTTAAATCAATTTTGTTTCGAACAATAGTGACAGGCAATGTTGTGGGTAATTTTGCTAAAAATTCTAACCGCACTTTGCTTAAATCTGCACTTTCAGGATCGCTACTATCTAACATCAAAATGATACGATCGGCTTGTTCGATCTCCGTCCATGCGCGAGAAATGCCAATGCGCTCGACTTCATCGGTTGCATCTCGAAGACCCGCGGTATCAATAATATGCAATGGCATACCGTCGATATGAATATGCTCACGTAACACATCGCGTGTCGTGCCGGCAATATCCGTCACAATAGCTGCTTCACGGCCGGCAAGGGCATTCAACAAGCTGGATTTGCCTGCATTCGGACGACCGGCAATCACCACTTTCATACCCTCACGTAAAATAGAACCTTGTTTGGCTTCAGAGCGAACATCTTCCAACTGATTAATAATACCGCGTAAGTTTGCTTCAATTTTTCCATCCGCCAAGAAATCAATTTCTTCATCAGGAAAATCAATGCTAGCTTCTACATAGGTGCGCAAATAAATCACAGAATCAACTAATTCATTTACTTTCTTTGAAAATTCACCTTGCAAAGATTTTAATGCGGAACGTGCTGCCTGTTCTGATGTTGCATCAATTAAATCAGCAATGGCTTCCGCTTGAGCAAGATCCAATTTATCATTCAAAAAAGCCTGTTCAGAAAACTCACCCGGTCTCGCCAAACGGATTCCATCAATTTGTAAAATACGTTTGAGTAATAAATCTAATACAACCTGCCCACCATGGCCTTGCAACTCTAATATATCCTCACCGGTAAATGAATTTGGTGATTTGAAGTAAAGGGCAATCCCTTGATCTAAAACAGTGCCATCAGCATCCTTAAAAGGGAGATAATCAGCCATTCTTGGCTTAGGACATTTTCCCAACACCGCTTGTGCAACTTCTGTTGCTAAAGGCCCAGAGACTCTTAAAATCCCAATACCACCACGACCTGGCGCAGTAGCTTGAGCAACGATTGTTTCTTTCATAAAAAACTCTTTAAAATCTAGCCGCACTTTTAATTTAGAGGGATAACGCTTATCCCTGTTTCTACTAAAAAAACTCTATCTCTACAAAATGCGGAATATATTAAGATCAAATAATAAAGAAAGGCACTATTCGTGCCTTTCTTTTTGCCAGTTAGTGACTATTTCTTACGGGAATGTAACCCTTTTTTCTCTAACCCTCGATAAATTAATTGCTGTTGTGCAATTGTAATTAAGTTAGAAACTAACCAGTACAACACTAAACCAGCAGGGAACCATAAAAAGAAGAACATAAAGACTAATGGCATAAAGTTCATCACTTTTTGCTGCATTGGATCAGCCACTGGTGTTGGAGACATTTTTTGCAACAAGAACATTGAGATACCCATTAAAATAGGGAAAATATAATAAGGATCTTGTGCTGATAAATCTTGAATCCAACCAAAGAACGGAGCATGACGTAATTCAACTGCTTCCATAAATGTCCAATACAATGCGATGAAGATTGGCATTTGAAGAAGAATTGGTAAACAACCGCCAAGTGGATTTACTTTTTCTTCTTTGTAAAGTTTCATCATTTCTTGGCTCATCCGTTGGCGATCATCACCGAAACGTTCACGCATTTCTTGCATTTTCGGTTGCAACATACGCATTTTAGCCATTGAAGTATATTGTGCTTTCGTAAGTGGATACAAAATTGCTTTCACTACGATTGTTACACAAATAATCGCTAACCCCCAGTTAGACACAATCCCTTGAATAAAGGTTAATAACCAGAATAACGGTTTAGCAATAAACCAAGCCCAACCATAATCAACCGTTAAATCTAAGTGATTTGCCACAGTAGCCATTTGATTTTGAAGTTTAGGGCCAGTCCATAATGAACTTGTAATCGTCTCTTGACCACCAGCAGGAATAGTAACAACTGGGCCACGATAACCGATGGAAGCGACATTATTTTTAGTATCTGTAATTGTGTAAAGCTGATTATTTACATCTTGATTAGGGATCCAGGCAGATACGAAATAATGCTGTAATACTGCAACCCAACCAGCTTTAGTATCAATAGAAAGATTATTATCCTTCATATCGCCAAAACTATATTTTTTATAGTTAGTTTCTGAAGAAGAATATGCGCCACCAGTGTAAGTTGGCATTGCGACATTACCAGAGCTTTCAACAATAGAATGTTTTAATTGACCATAAGGCTCGACTTCAATAGCTTGACCACTTTGGTTATCAATCTTGTAATCCACACCTAAATCATAGCTACCACGTTTTAATACAAAGATTTTTTGATAAGTCACACCATCTTTTTCAAAAAGAAGAGGCACTGAAAGAGACGCTTGACCATCTGCTAATTTAAAATTATCACCTTCAATTTGATATTGCGCACGACCAGAACGAGTATCGATACCGTTTTTACCAATTAAACCACTTTGTGCAATATACACATGTTCTTTGGTGTCTTTTAATAACTCAAACGGTGTTTTTGAATCCAATTCAGCATCATATTTTAGTAATTCAGAACTAATTACATCACCGCCTAAAGTATCAACTTTCAAACGGAATACATCGTTTTCAAGAGTAATAATACGGCCATGAGTTTGAGAATCTGCTACAACTTGCGAATTAGAAGAAGGAGAACTTGCCGGAACATCAGAATTGGCAGTCATTGAAGTTGTTTGCTCAGTTGACACCTGTGGATTTTTATCCAACTGCCATTGCTGATAAACAAGGAAAGAAATAAAAATTAGCGCTAACACTAATAGGCTACGTCTTGAGTCCATTATTTTTTCTCATCGTTATTATTGATTTTAGGTGGAACAGGATCGAATCCACCAGCGTTCAAGGGGTGACATTTTAATACACGTTTTAGAGTAAGCCAACTACCTTTTAACAATCCATGTGTTTTTAACGCTTCAATGCCATAGCAAGAACAAGTAGGCACAAACCGACAACGCGGTCCGATAAGAGGACTAATAACAACTTGATAGAAACGAATAAATCCAATTAAGATTTTTGCACCAAACGAATGTGTCGTTGCCATAATTTTTCTAAGATTTGTACAAAAGAGCTATTATCAAGCTTACCAATACCCCCTTTTGCAACAAAAACAAAATCACATGCGGGTAAACGATGTTGCGATAAACGAAAACTTTCTCGTACTAAGCGTTTAATACGATTACGATCATGAGCTCGTTTTAAATGTTTTTTAGCGACAGTCAAACCCAAGCGAGGGTGCTCAAGATTATTTTTTCTGGCGAGGATGGTTATTTCTGGAGTGCTAGCTCTGAACGGTTGTTCGAAGACATTTTTGAATTGAACGGGAGTTAACAAACGTAACTCCCTTGAAAAGTTCAGCTTAACCACTAAGAACGGTGATTATGCAGATAAACTTTTACGACCTTTAGCACGACGACGCGCTAAAACTTGACGGCCATTTTTAGTTGCCATACGAGCACGGAAACCGTGAGTACGACTACGTTTTAATACAGAAGGTTGAAATGTACGTTTCATTGTAATCTACCTAAATCCAGATTATGAGTTAATAAAAATAGAGCGCAATTTTAATCATAAAATACGCGTTCGTCAAATAAGAAACGGAAATTTTTCGGGAAAAACTCTCGGACTTCCAAAATCGGGGGGATTATACGGATTTTTGTATAAATCTCAAGCCGATTTTTTAGAAGATCTTTCCACGCATTTATTGTAAAATCTCCGCCAATTTTTACCGCACTTTTCTCTATTACAAAAACAACAAGGATCCTTTT